>NZ_JHVJ01000019.1 GCF_000620085.1 Marinobacterium jannaschii DSM 6295
CTAACACTTAGTTCACGACGCGAGCTTGCGCTGTTTGCAAGCACGCCTCGTGTAACGGATTGTTGGATTGGGCCGCCGTGACCAAGTAGCAGTTATTCATGTACTTAAAGGCGGTTCCACTGGAATATAATAGGTGTGCGTTGTCTCCAATCCAGTCAAATACCCAGAAAAAACAAAGCCCATATCCCGCTTGGCCTTACGGTAAACCGCAGGGCGCGTCGTTCTGAACCAGTTCATACGCGCGCCCTGCGGTTTACCGTATAGGAGAAAGGAAATCGGAGATATAGGACATTTTCTGAATCTTGCACGTTTCGGAGGCTCCTTCCCTGTTAACCCTAAAAACCACTTAACTATATGATACTTTTATATTTTTAGGGTAGGCATCATATTCAACATTTTTAATACTGCGCATGCTCATTTTGCCGTTCATGAGCAAGCCTTATAAAACTAGCTTTATCTAACCCAATCAATAACTTACCGATCAACTAACAATTTCAACCATGCAAAAACGCGCATGCACATATATTCGATATAACGCGCATACCGCGGCAACGGCAGCACCACCTCTAACCGGTTGATATATAACATTTATCTTACTTATATAGAACCATTACTTTTTGTACCTTTGCGCGCTATACCAGTTAGAACTTCTGTTATCTTCAAATACACTGTATGGGCTTACAAATTCAGATCAATTACTCAATAATTATGAATAAATCCTTATATAGACCTCAACAAAGCACACCTCAGTTTAAACAACCGTTCGATCTATAACCTGACCAAATATTTAGAGAGTGAATACCTTAGATAAAACTGAAAGCTGTTTATAGGGTTTGCTTTCCAGCGGAGCTGTTTTATTGATCGAGAGCGATAAAAGCCGGAGTTGCTCTATCAATAGGTAAGGATCTGGGGGTACAGAAAGAGCATTCGCACACGGGGCCCGTACCTACGGCTGGGGTTGCTACAGATTCCTGGATGATGGGGCTTTGAGCTGGAAGCGGACGCGACCGGAGGTCGCTGCTACGGGCGGAAGGGCCTAGCAGGCGCTCGCCTTGGAGCGCCTGTTTTATATCGAGCTGATAGGAATGGAGTCGAACTAATCAGCTTCGAGCGCTTGCTGGATATCGGCCTGGATATCGGCAATATCTTCCAGGCCGACGGAGAGGCGGATCAGGCCTTCGGAGATGCCATGCTCGGCACGCTCTTCGGGGGTGTAGGTGGAGTGAGTCATGCTGGCGGGGTGCTGGCAGAGGGTTTCGGCGTCACCGAGGCTGACGGCGCGTTTGATCATCTGCAGGCTGTCCATAAAGCGGATACCGGCATCCAGGCCCTGCTTTAGTTCGAAGGCGATCATGCCGCCGGGTTTGGCCATCTGGGTGGCGGCCAGCTGATGCTGCGGGTGGGAGTTAAGGCCCGGGTAGTAGACGGATTCGATCATCGGCTGTTGCTGCAGCCATTCGGCCAGTGTGGCGGCGCTCTGGCAGTGGCGCTCCATCCGCAGTTGCAGGGTTTTCAGGCCGCGCATAATCAGGAAGGCGGTCATCGGGGCGATGGCGGCACCGGTCATATCCTTAAGGCCGATCAGGCGGATCTGATCGATCATCTCCTGTCGGCCCACCACTGCGCCTGCCACCAGGTCACCATGGCCACCGAGGTATTTAGTGGCGGAGTGCACTACCAGATCGGCCCCCAGGGTCAGCGGCTGTTGCAGTGCCGGGGTGCAGTAGGTGTTATCGACAATCACGCTGATCTCGCGGCTATAGTCATGTACCAGGGCGCTGATGGCGGCGATATCCATCAGCCGCATGGTGGGATTCACCGGGGTTTCAAAGTAGATAGCGCGGGTATTGGGCTGCAGCACGGCCTTAATGGCATTGAGGTCAGTGCAGTCGACAAAGCTGACCTCGACACCGAAGCGACTGATGCCGTGCTGCAGGTAGGCAAAGGTGCAGCCGTAGAGGGTTTTGTCGGCGATGATATGCTCCCCCGCCGAGACCAGTGTCCAGAGGGTGGCGGTGATGGCGCCCATGCCTGAGGCGGTGGCCAGTGCAGCTTCGCCCTCTTCCAGGTCGGCCAGACGGGTTTCCAGCAACTCCTGAGTAGGGTTGGAGATACGGCTGTAGACATGGCCCGCCTCCTCACCGGCAAAGCGCGCCGCGCCCTGGGCAACGGCTTCGAATTCAAAGGTGGAGGTCATATAGACCGGCTGTACCAGTGCGCCCTGGTGGTCGCGGGCGTCATAGCCGGAGTGGATCGCGCGGGTAGCAAAAGCCTGCTTGTTGTTATTGTTCATCTTAGGTCTCGTCGTCCGGTTGATTATGCCTGTTGATGCGGAATCCCACTCGACGGCCCGGCGTGCTGGCGTTCGGCTGGCAAGCAGCAGCGGCAGCACCCGTTTCCCTTCATAGTGGAATTCCTTTATAAAAGGCTAACCCGGCTGATACGGCAGAACTGCGCTTATTCACCCCAATTGAGTCAGCCGATTAGCAGCCTTCACCAAAAATAAACATAAAAGGGAGCAGTGGTGCTAAAACACAAACCAGACCTGATCGACCGCAAGATTCTGCGCGAGATCCAGCAAGACGCGGCGATCAGTAACCTGGAGCTGGCCGATAAGGTCGGCCTGTCGCCCTCGCCCTGCTCACGGCGGGTCAAGCAGTTGGAGGACGCCGGAATCATCAAACGCCAGGTGACCCTGCTGGATCAGGAAGCACTGGGGCTGCCGCTGACAATCTATGTCCATGTCAGTATGCAGACCCAGGAGACCGCGCGGCTGGAGAACTTTGAGCTGACGCTGCAGAACTTCGAAGCAGTACAGGAATGTTCACTGATCACCGGCAGCGATGCCGATTACATCCTCAAGGTGGTGATGCCGGATATGGCCTACTACGAGCATTTCCTGCTGAAGCAGCTGAACCAGATCGAGGGGGTGGCCAGCATCCGTACCAGCTTCGCCCTGCGCCGGGTGATCTCAAGAACCACCCTGCCGCTGGGCCACCTGAACGATTAAGAAGACTTGATGATCAGTCGCCCGGGCCTGGCTTGGCGATGATCTGTGGCTCTGACACCGGTGCGCCTGTATCGCTGAAGAAAGGCGAGGGTTTGTGGCGGCCACGCAGTTTAGCCATCAGCATCTTGGGCAGATTGCGTGCCAGCATCTTCAGCGGCAGCCCCGGGTGCAGGGAATCGGATTGCGGCAGTTGCCGGGCATACTGGCCGAATACCTTAAACAACACCGGCCCCAGTGCCTGACTGCGCTGCTCGCCAGGGGTGATAAAACTGTGGATCAGGCCGATAAAGGGCACCGATGCACCCAGGGTATTGCCGATCGCTGTATTGCAACAGCCGCTGTACCAGCGGTAGATCCCCTTAGGGCCGAGGCGGATACAGCGGATCTGATCGGCTCCGGCGGTGATCTTGATCTGCGACGGTGTGATCTGAAATACCTCGGTACCGCCCCAGGGATCAAGGATCTCCCCTTCCCGCTGCAGGTGGCGGGCAAATGCCTGACAACTGCGGCAGTAACAGACTGCATGGGTGCCGCTGTCCGGAGTTATAGCCGTTGCCATGCCCTGCACTGTCCCGCAGCTGCAACTAAGCGTCAGATCTGCCATCTCAAAGCTCCCTGATTTTCCCGATGCTAAGCGCTTGTTATAGGTGGTTTGCGGCGTTGTGGCAAATATGAAGATCGTATTCCACCAAGGCCGACACCAACGGAGGTTTGTGGGTTTGTAGGAGCTCACTCCTACAAGAGCCCAATCCATATTCTGGTTTCCACACCCATGGCGATGTTGTACCGCTCACAAGATGTATTCCCATGGAGACCCTATCCGGCTCTGAAACGGAATAACATAAAATCATTGGGGATAAAGTGATCAAGTTTCTTCACAATAGGCCGAAAAGGTTAGCAATGGAGTTGCACTTATGGATGAAGGATCACGCTATGCAAATCACCTCTGCTAACTATCTGACGCTATCTCAGGGATCATCAACCACCCGCCCAGCAGAGTCCGGGACGCCTAATCAGGCTGAATCTAAAACCCCGATCAACCATAAGCTATCAGCTGACGGCAAGATGTCGTTACTTGAAGATACCCTTAAAGCAAAGGAATCAGATGCTGAAGCCAGCCGGCGGGTTGCTGAGAATTTCGACGGTAAGTTTCGCTATCGTCCTTCAGAAGATCCTGAAAGAGATGCCCGGTTAGACAGTATCCTGAATCGCCTCTCCTCTGAGGAGGAGAAGAGTGCCTTGTATGACATCTTTGTTCGCTCAAGAGAGGATTCCGAGGCAGCGTTTTTCCAGCTGACCGAGGAGCTGAGTGATGAAGAGCTTCGAGAACTCGTCTCGGTTGGCACAGCGCTCCTGACCGTGCCGTTTCACGGATTTGATGGCGAGCCTCGTGACTATCGCGGTAAAAACGAAGCAGCCAAGCTGATCAATAACCTCTCAGACATGGATAGCGATACCCGTTCCCGGGTGCTGGAAAAAGCAGCCGACTATGCCGCTAAAGTCCCTAAAACACCGGTTCACCCGTTAACCTACAGCCCTCTGGACGGGCTCGACAGGATCAACGCCAAGATAGCGGCGACCAGCGTCTTCGACCTGAATACTGCCATCAACAACAGCGATGACGTTAACGCCATGCTCGACAAGCTGGAACAGTTCGAAGAGCCTCAGCAGAAAAAGCTGCTCGGCCTGTTAAGAACGGATGTTGAGCTGGGCGACCGGATGATGGAAGTGCTTAAGGACAATAATTCAGAGGCGCACAATGCGATGCTCGATTACGTTGTTGAATTAAACAACATCCGCGGTTCAAAGGTCGATTACGATCCCCTGTACGAAACTCCTCAATCGCTCGACTTTGATAACAATGGCAAAGGGGTCTTAGCGGGGATGGTCGAGGATACGGTTTCGTTGCTTGAAGATTATAGCTTCGATGATGCCCAGCTCACACAGATGGCAGAGCAGCTGCAACAGCTGGACCGCAGCGACCAGCGCGCTTACCTGGCGATCAGTAAAACCGGTTTTGAAACCCTGCTAGGGAAGCCTGAAGGGCTGGCTGAGCCGATCGATATGAGCCAGCATGAAGAGGCGGTCGAGACAGTCGACAGCCTGCGTAATAACCTTCTGGTGCGAGAGCTGGTGTTCGAGTCGCGCATGGGCGAGGAGAGCATTGTTGAGGGCGAGCGTCGCTATGAACTGAAAAACCTTGGCGAAGCAAACCGCGATATGGAAGAGATAACCCGCTTCCTCGTCACCGATGCCTGGCTGAACAACAAGATAGAGGATAGCTCCGCCCATCAGGCGCAAACCCAGCGCCTCATCGGCAAGCTATCCGGGATGGGGGCCGAGCAACGCGATGAACTGGTGCAGGATCTTAACCGCCAGGGCCAGGAACAACATCCTATGGCCCAGCTATCCGCCCCGGCACTGCAAGAGACCTATGGCGCCTTCTTTGACCGTACCACCTCAATCGCCAATGTCGATGACCTGAACGCTCTGGCTGAGGCTGAGGAAGAAACTCCGCCGGAATTGCGCGAATCATTCTGGCAGGCGACCGAACTTTCAGGTGAGAAAGTCGATGACCTGATAGCAATACTTGATGACAACGGCCCCGCACTGCGGGAGCAGATCATAGTGACGCTGGCAGAACAGGCTTCACTGACTGAAGCCGGAGAGAAGGACCGAGATGATGTTGTCGAAGAGCTGGAGGATCTGATCAGCTACTTCAGTAAGGATCACACCGAGAAAGAGAAACAGGTTTACCTGGAACACGCTTTTTGAATCAGCCCTCCTTTCGCCCGGCCTGAAAGGCTTCACACATATCCCGGACGCGACCAGAGGTCGCTACTACCGGTAATTCAGATTTTTATAGGAGCTCGCTCCGTGAGCGATGCGCATTGCCTGAAAAGCTTCGCGCTTGGAAATCGCTCCTACACCGGATGGTAGACATGAGGTATCCGTGGGTTTTGTCGCTGTGCTCCGCTACCCATATATGGTCTCCTCCCTATTCACAATGACTTTGTGCGCGATGCCTGATTTAGGTGGCCACCATATATCCGGCCTTTGAAGTGATACTTGCTTTAGCATCTGGCCTTGATGAAGCTTCGCGCTTGGAAATCGCTTCTACAAGTGGAAACGGCACGAACGTAGTGTGGCGTAGAGCGAAGCGAAACCCACGTATATAGGCAAATACTGAAAACTTAAAGCAACGCCAGTCCCGTCTCTGTCAATCTGACCAGCAAGGCTTTAACCGGAGCGCCAGACTCGGACAGCAGCCACAGGAAAACGGTGCAGTTAAGCAGAAGGGTTAGCCAGAATACGACTTTGAACGATCGTTTACTGGATTTGTGGCGCAGTATCTGTTGCGCGAAGACCGCACCGGGCCAGCCACCGATCAGGGCCAGCAGATGCAGGGTACTTTCCGGGGTGCGCCACCGGCCTTGTCGGGCCGCCGACTTATCGCTGGCGTAGGTCAGGAATGTGATCAGGCTGGCCACGACGTAGAGGGCTGCCAGCAGCATCGGGATCTTTTGCATCCACGCAGACAGGCCAATGATACCGAGAAACACTATGGCGACCATCGGCAACGCTGATGACCTTCCGGATTTAGCTTTCATTTTACGCTCGCCGTCATAACTGACTTTCGCCGCGCAGGGCCTGCCTTGTTTGTCGGCAGCCAGGCTGTAGTTGACGAAATTGCCCACCTCAGGTCGCCGACCGCGTTGATCAAACGCTTTGATATGCAGGAAGACGTTTTTGCCGCCCAGGCAGGGTTCGATAAAACCGAAGCCCTTATCGTCGTTCCATGAGGCGACCTTACCCTTGTTGCGCATATCCTGGCTATGTCCTTGTAATTCATACGGCGAGAGGATAATGGTATCTGAAAAACCGGGTGTGGATGAAGTGGGTCCGCGGCTTTTGTAGGAGGAGTTCACTCCGTGAGCGAAGCGCTTTGTCGGACAAAGCTTCGCCGCTGGAAAGCGCTGCAACACCGGACAATAGGCATTGGCGCTTGTGATTCGTGGGTTTTGTCGCTGCGCTCCGCTACCCAGATGAAAACGTTTGCCCCTGAAAAACGCCGCCACAACAGCAGGCACTAGGGAAGTAGCGCCGCGAAACCCACGGCTGAAAACGCTTGCCCCTGAAAACCCCGCCCACTACAGCAGGCAGCAGGGAAGTAGCGTGGTGTTGAGCGCAGCGAAACCCACGGCTTATCTAGTAATCGATCTGCAGGTCGCTTTTGACGCTGGTACAGCAAGAGAGGACGTAACCTTCGGCGATCTCCTCTTCGGTGATGCCGCCGTTGTGCTCCATCTCAAAATCACCGCTGCTGACTTTTACCTTGCAGGCCCCGCAGATACCCATGCCGCAGGCCTTGGAAATCTTGACGCCGACATCCAGCGCGGCTTCGTTGAGGTTAGTGCCGGGGATGACGCTGATGCTATTGCCATTGCTGAAAGTGACCTTGACGGTATCGGCTGAATCCGCCGCTTCGGCGGCTTCCTCGGCCTGATCGGCATGGGTTTCGGCATTGCGTACATCCTTGGCCGGGGTCTCGCCGAAAGACTCTTCGTGGTAACGGCTCATATCGAAACCGAGACCTTCCAGCATCTTGCGCACGGCATCCATGTAGACTGCCGGGCCACAACAGAACACTTCACGCTGCATAAAATCGGGGGCGATCAGTTGCAGCATGGTCTCATTGAGGTAGCCGCGATAGCCGCCCCAGGCCTGACCGATCTCATTGCGCTCGCAGATCATATGCAGCTTGAAGTTGTCGATCCGTGACGACATGTATTCCAGCTCGCGGGCATAGATAATATCCCCCGGGGTACGGGCACTGTGGGCAAACACCATATCCACTTCGGAGTCGGTATCAAACCACCAGCGCGCCATCGACATCACCGGGGTAATACCGACACCGCCGGAGAGCAGCAGTACTTTGTCCGCCGGAAAATCCATGCAGTTAAACGGCCCCACCGGACCATGCACCGCAATCTGGTCACCGGACTTCAGGTTGTCATGCAGCCAGTTAGACACCACCCCGCCCTTAACCCGCTTCACCGTGATGGAGAAACTGTAGGGAATCGATGGCGAGCTGGAGATGGTGTAGGAGCGCATCACGCGCTCGCCGTCGATCTCCAGCTCCAGGGTGACAAACTGTCCGGGCTTAAAGAAGAACAACATCGGCTGACTGACACCAAAGGTGAAAGTGCAGACGTCGTGGGTCTCCTGTATCACCTTGACGCAGCGCACCAGGTGACGGCCGTTACTCCAGGTCTGGGTACGTACCGGGTTCAGAAACTCTGCGGTGTTGAATTCACTCATCACTCACTCCGATCACAGCTCTACGCCAGCCAGCCATTCCTTCCAGCGCAGGTTTATATTGGCGCCAACGGAGAGAAACGGCTCCGGGGGGAGTTGACGCGGTTTATCATAACTACGGAATTCGTCCAGCAATTGTGACGAACCCTTTACGGCCAGCTCGGCGGCCATCATGCCGGACATGGTCCCTTTCACGGTGCCGAGACCGTTCTGGCAGGCGGCAGAGTAAACCCGCTCTTCCAGTTCGCCGAACGCCGGTACCGAGTTCCAGGACAGGCACAGGCGGCCACCCCAGCGGTGTTCCATCTCAACCCCTTCCAGCATCGGGAAGCGGGCGGAGAAGGCCTTGTCGTGGGCACGGATCACGCCTGCCACTTCCCGCTCGGAGATCTCCATCGACTGGTTCAGGGTAAAGCGGTTGCGCACCGTGACACGGTCGCCCGAACCCATAAAGTCAGAGCAACGACGCACCGTGGTGCCCATCGGATCGGCCGGCAGCACGCCCCAGTCGGCCGCACCGCCGAGGCGTTGCTGCTCGTCCCGGCTCAGCTTCCGGGTCATGGAGGCGTAGGTAAAGACATGCAGCAGCTGGCGCGGGAAAAAACCAAATGACTGGATATGGCCGTTCACGGCCAGTATCACATTACGCGCCCGGATACGTCCCGCCGGCGTGGTCAGCAGGTGTTCGCTGCCCAGCTCCATTGCCGTCACCGGAGTGTTTTCGTAGATATCAACCCGCTTGCTTAGCCCCTCGGCCGCCATGCGGATAAAGGCGGCGGGCTGAATCACCACGGCACCCGGGGTAAACAGGCCTTTACTGTAGAAGTCTGTCCCGGTCCAGCGTTTCATCTCTGCCGCATCCATCAGCCGGTGAGATTCACCGAGAATCTCCAGATGCTTGATATAGCTATCGATATGCTTCTCGCCACGGGAAGATCCGGCACCGGTCACCTTGCCGCAGGGATCAAAGACCTGCTTCGGCATGCCGAATTCCTGCGCCATCTCACGGGCAAAGTCGATTGCCGTGCGATTGAGATGGATCTGCTTACGGTCTTCATCCTGCGCCCCGGCATAGGTCTCGGAATTGAGGTCGTGGGGCAGGTCGATCATAAAGCCGCTGTTGCGTCCGGCCGGACCTTCCGCCAGCCGGTTGGCATCCACCAGTACGATGCTTTCATTCTGCGTCAGCTGACTGAGGCGGCGCGCCGCAGCGATACCGGCAAAGCCGCCGCCCACGACCACCCAGTCAGCCTGGATATCGCCTTGCAGCTGGGGGTAGGCTCTGGCAGCGGTCAGAATCTGGTTCCAGCCAGCAGGTCCCGTGTCCTTCGGTGTTTTGCTGACTTTTATAGTTCTGGTCATAACTAGGCTCCTGTTGAGGAGAACGATCAGGTCAGGCGCAGATCAGGCCGGGCATGTGCAGGCCCGCTACATGCCTGTCTGGCCTGCAGTACCTGTACGGCGCGGCCCGCTGTGATAGCGCCCCGCGGCCTGACCTGATCTGTGACTGAGCCGCAAAGGGTCAGTCGACGCTGCCGTCTACCGCGTCATCACTCAGGTCTACCCAGATGGTCTTCAGCTGGGTGAACTGGTCATGGGCGTGGATAGAGTTGTCACGACCGCCGAAGCCGGACTGCTTATAGCCGCCGAACGGTGTGGTGATATCCCCTTCGCCGAAGCAGTTTACGGTCACTGTTCCGGCACGCAGGGCCTGGGCCGCGCGCAGGGACTTCTTGGCATTGGCGGTAAATACGGACGCCGCCAGGCCATACTCGGTATCGTTGGCAACCTGAATCGCTTCGTCGTAGCTGGCGACAGTGATCACCGACAGGATCGGGCCGAAGATCTCCTCCTGCGCCAGGCGATCGCTGTTGCTGACGCCATCGAAGATCGTCGGCAGCACATAGCGGTCTTCGACGGTTTCACCGCCCAGTACCAGCTGATGACCGGCTTCCTTTGCCACGTCGAGGTAGCCGGCGACCTTGCCGAAATGGCCCTGGTCGACCAGTGCGCCGAGGTGATTCTGCGGGTCCAGCGGGTCGCCGGTCTTCCAGTCACGGGCGTGGGCCTGAATCCGTTCCATCAGCTTGTCTTTGATTCCGGCCTGAACGATCAGTCGGGAACCGGCAGAGCAGTTCTCGCCCATATTCCAGAATGCGGCCGAAACCACCTGCTCGGCGACCTTATCCAGATCTTCCGCATCGTCCAGTACCACACAAGGGTTCTTGCCACCCAGCTCCAGCACCACTTCCTTCAGGTTGGAGTCGGCGGAGTAATGCAGGAAGCGACGACCGGTAACCGTGGAGCCGGTAAAGGTCACCATATCGATATCGCGGTGAGTCCCGATCGCCTCGCCCACTTCAGGGCCGGTACCGGTCACGATATTCAGCACGCCACGCGGCACACCCGCTTCCATCGCCAGCTCCGCCACACGCAGCGCGCTGAGGGAGGTCTGCTCGGCCGGCTTCACCAGCATCGAGCAACCGGCCGCCAGTGCCGGGGCGATCTTCCACGCCAGCATCAGGATCGGGAAGTTCCACGGCAGTACCGCGCCGACAACGCCGACTGGCTCGCGCACCACCATCGCCACGGCATCGTTGCCCACCGGTGCCGTCTGGTCGTAGATCTTGTCGATCAGCTCGGCATGCCAGCTCAGGGTGTGGATCACTTCCGGGATATCGATAGTTTCACAATCGCGGATCGGCTTACCGGAATCGATACTCTCCAGTACGGCCAGTTCACGGGCGTTGCGCTGGATCAGCTTGCAGAGCTTGATCAGCACCGCCTTGCGCTCCGAAGGATGCAGCTTGCTCCAGCGGCCATCTTCAAAGGCATCGCGGGCTTTCTGCGCCGCGAAGTCGACATCTTCGGCGGTACAGGCGGCGATATCGGTGATCTTTTCACCGGTCGCCGGGTTAGTGACTTCAAGCGTTGCGCCGTTGCTGGCCGGACGGAAGGCACCATCGATGAAGCTCATGGAAGCGGGATTCAGATCAGCGGCAATCGCCTGATACTCTTCACGGGTTAACAGGTCAGACATGGCTTACTCTCCCTTCTCGGTGCTGGCGACTTCAAGACCGCTAATGCTGGATTTGATGGTTTCTACAAACTGCGTGGAGCCTTCCGCCTCGATACCGGCGATGGTGGATTTCAGAACCTTCACCACCCGCTCCATGGCGCGTTTCTCATCTTTGTTGAGGCCACGCAGAGGTTTGCGCACCTCACCGGCGACCCGGCCATCCAGGGTGACACCGTACTTCACGCTCTGGATAAACTTGCCGCCCTGCTCCAGCACCCGCATCAGCGGCATCATGGCAGACATGATGCGACGGCCCTTGTTGAAGTCATTCTCAACGGCACAGGCCTGATAGAGGGCAATGTGCTCTTTCGGCAGGAAGTTGGAACCGGCGCAGACCCAGCTGCGGGCACCCCAGGCGAAGAACTCCAGCGCCTGGTCGTCCATACCGCAGGCCACCTGGATATGCGGATAGTCGCGCGCCAGCATATGCAGACGGTTGATATCGCCGGAGCTTTCCTTGATACCGCAGAAATTGGAGGAGCGGCCCACACGGTCGAGGAACTCCTCTTCCATATTGACGCCCATACGATCGGGGTAGTTATAGAGCATCACCGGCAGGTTAGCGGCACGGTCCACCGCCAGCGCATGCAGCGCCAGTTCGCGCTGGGTCGGCAGCGAGTAAGGAGGTGTGGCGACCAGGATGCAGTCAGCACCGTATTTGGCGGCATCTTCTGCCAGCTTCAGTGAGGCATCCGGATTAACCGAACCGGTGCCGAAGATGATCAGCTGGTCGCCGGTGACGATCTCTCTGGCGATCTGCAGCAGCTTAACCCGCTCTTCATGGCTTTCTACATAATACTCACCTGTAGTACCGCCGATCATCAGGCCGTGTACGCCGGAATCAATCAGGTACTGCACATGGGTCGCGTAAGCGTCATAGTCGATTGTGTAATCTTCGCCAAACGGCGTGATTACCGGTGTGTAAATCCCTTCGAAGCGCATTTAACTCACCTGCATATATTCTGTTTTTATTTTCGAAACAACATAGAACTGAGCGCAGAAGGCTCATAACTTTGCATTTCATCTGATGGCTAAAAGATTAACGAGGGGAGGCACAGGGCCACAATCAACATTTATTTCGCAATAAACATAACGCTGGGTTATGAAAAAATCAGGCGGGCACAAAAAAGCCTGCAAAAGCAGGCTAAAACAAAAGGCATTTACTAACTGGGCATATTAATTAACACCCAACCTTTTCAGGCATAGGGAAACATCTCAATTCTCGAAGCAGTCACTTAAACTGTTTCAGGTCATAACCGAGGTTAAACCAATCTGATCAAAATGTAGCCCAATGTTTTATAGGATCTATTGATGACTTTTAGTTATCAATCGCAACTTGACTACCATGCGGGAGCGCTTGCCATTCGCGAAGCTCTTGCCGATAAAAGCTTCGCTCACAGAAAAAGCCGCGCCCCTTGTAGCAGCGACCTCCGGTCGCGTCCGCTTACCTTTGCTAGGGTAAATCAAGCCACGCTGATCAGCGGGTCATCCATCATATCCAGCAGCCAGGCGCGGAAGCGGCAGAACTCTTCATTGTTCTCCTTCTCGTCGGCATAGGTGAGGTAATGCATCTTCTCCTTGAAGATGGCGTGCTCTTCCACCGGCTTGATCAGTACGCCCTGCTCCACCAGCGGAGCGACCAGGTGATGCCAGCCCAGTGAAACACCCTGATGGTTCTGCACCATCTGGATTAGCATATTGTAATCATTGGCATTCAGCATATGGTTGCCGTTCTTGGGACGGTCATCGATCTGGATATCATGCAGCGCCAGCCAGACACTCCAGTCCACATGCTCGGCGATCTGCGCCCGGCCATAGGGGCTGAGGTTCAGCAACACGGCATCACGCAACCCTTCCATCTCGCTGATTTCAGGATTTTCCTGCAGATAGTGCGGCGTACAAACCGGATAAATGAGGTCATAGAAGAGAGGCAGCGAGCTGTAGCCCTCGCGCGGATCGGTCACCTTATTAATGAAGACATCCGGATAGATGCCCGGCTCCATCTGCAAAAAGTTATTGGTGGTGACGACATTGATATCGATATCCGGGTTATCGGCGAAGAAATCCGGTAAGCGTCGCGACAGCCACAGGGCCGAGAATGCCGGTGAGCAGCAGATAGTGAGTACGCGCTTATTGCTGTCGGTGCTCTGAATGCGCTGTGCCGCCTGGGCGATATTAACAAAAGACAGGTAGGCCGCGTCATAGAAGATGGTACCGGCTTCGGTCAGCTCTACGGCGCGCCCGGCACGCTTAAACAGTTCTACACCCAGGTGCGCTTCCAGCTCGCGAATCTGCCGGCTGATCGCCGCCTGAGTCACGCACAGCGCCTCCGCCGCACGGGTGAAGTTCTGATACTTGGCCGCAGCAACAAAGGACTTTACCGCCCGCAGCGAGGGCATTTTCACCAGAATCTTGTCCGGCTCGACGTGTTTAACCATAACGTTATGTATTCAATTTCCCAGATAAAAAGTCGTTTTACCCAAACATAGCCGATAAATAGACTGAGTACAGATCGTCGCAGAAGGGATCACCCTACTTAGACTGCCATAAGCGCCCGACGAGGGACAGGCTTCTTCGCGACACGGATAACAACAATAAGGCTACCCGGTAGACCCAACGAAAAAGCCTGTGGCATAAAGCACTTAGCGACAGGTCAGTAGGTTTCCAAGAATAAAAAATGTTGCAGCCACGGCTGCTGTCATCGGAGTTTCAGTAATGACAAGCAAATCCAAGACGCTCGACCTGATCAATCAGCGTAAACCACGCCACGCCCTGACACGCGAGATCTACCGCGACCCAGACGTCTACCAGCAGGATCTTGAGCAGATCTGGCATAAAGAGTGGATCTTTGCCGGGCATACGTTCGAGATTGAGAAACAGGGCGAATACCTGACGATACAGGTGGGCGACTATCCGGTGGTGATTGTGCGTGATGCCGAAGGTAACGTACGGGCATTCCATAATGCCTGCCGCCACCGCGGCTCACGGATCTGTTCCGAGTCCAAAGGCAAGGTAGCCAAGCTGGTCTGTCCGTACCACAGCTGGACCTTCGATCTGGATGGCAAGCTGCTGTTTGCCGCCAATATGGGCGACAGGTTCAATAACGATGACCACGGCCTGATGCCGGTGCATTGCGAGATCGTGAACAGCTACATCTATATCTGCGTGGCAGAAGATGCTCCGGATTTCGCGGCCTTCCGTCAGGATCTGGCACCCTTTATCACGCCGCACAACCTCGACAACTGCAAGGTCGCCTTCGAATCCAATCTGGTCGAGAAAGGCAACTGGAAGCTGGTATTCGAGAACAACCGTGAATGCTATCACTGCGACAGCAACCACCCGGAATTGCTGAACTCCTTCGTTGAAAACCTGGCCGTCGCCGGTGTCGGCGGTGATGACGATCCGGAACTGGTCGCCCACTGGGACAAGTGTGAGGCAGCGGGCCTGCCAAGCCGTCTGGTGATGGACCCGAACGGCCAGTACCGCATGACCCGTATCCCGTTGTTCCGTGATTCGGTCAGCTACACCATGGATGGCAAGCCGGCGATAAATGGCCGCCTGGATGATACCGACGTCGAGGATATCGGTGCCCTGCTCTACTTCAACTACCCTTCCACCTGGAACCACTTCCTCGGCGATCACGCCCTGAGTTTCCGTGTGCTGCCACTGGGGCCGGGCGAAACCCTGGTCACCACTAAGTGGATCGTACCGAAGGATGCGGAGGAAGGGGTCGACTATGACCTGGATAACCTGACCAAGGTCTGGCTGGCCACTAACGATCAGGATCGCCAGCTGGTTGAGGAAACCTTCCGTGGCGTCAGCTCGCCGTCCTACATTCCGGGCCCGTTCTCGGATATCGCTGAAAACGGTGTCTGCCAGTTTGTGGACTGGTACTGCGATACCATGAAGGCCAAGCTGACGGACTAATCCCACTCCCCCCCGAAAAAGCCCCGTTTCGCAGCAAACGGGGCTTTTTCCGCTGCGTATGAGAATTTGAGATGGAGTCATTCGCTCAGCCACTGCGGCCGGAATACCGCAAAGGCTTTTTGCTCGTGCTGGTGTCTGCATTCTGTTACGGCCTGCAGCCGTTCTTTGCCTGGTTTGCCTATCAGGCCGGGGCCGATCCGATCGGATTGCTGCTGGCCCGCTTTTCACTGGCCTCTCTGATTATGCTGCTATGGCTGAAAAAGCGCCGTACACCGCTGCCCGGCCGCAGTCAGCTGGGATCGACCATACTGATCGGCTTTGGCTATGCCGCGGCGGCGCTGGGCTACTACAGTGCCAGCTACAGCGCCTCCGCCAGTCTGGCGGTGATACTGATGTTCTCCTTCCCCGCGTTTGTCACCCTGTTTTCGATCCTGTTTCTGAAGGAGAGCGCCAGTTTTATCAAGCTGCTGAGCCTGTTGCTGGCCAGTGGCGGCGTATTGCTGGCGACCGGGATGGACTTTCACGGTGACCTCAGCGGTATTCTATGGGCACTGTTTGCGGCCTTCAGTTACGGTTCCGCCATTCTCTATGGCAGCCACAGGGTCTCACCACAAAACCCCATGACCTCGGCGGGTGTCATCCTCGTCGGGGGTGCCATCACCTTTGCCATCGCCGCGCTGGTGCAGGGGGCCAGCTGGCCCGCCACTCTGGAAGGCTGGATTGCCATACTGGGGCTGGCCCTGTTCGCCACTATTGTGCCCATCGCCACCTTTATCAGTGGCTCGCCCCGCATCGGCGCATCGGATGCCTCGACCCTGTCGCTGCTGGAGCCGGTGGTTGCGGTGGTAATTGCGGTGATGCTGATCGGGGAAAACCTCAGCCCACCGATGCTATGGGGAGGCTCCATGGTGATTGTCGCCGCTGTTTTACTCTCGAACAGCGCCAGAAAATCCGCCTGAGCAGCCCTGCATTGAATTTCCGGCCACTGTTTTGTGTCCGAAACATAGTGTAAAGCGATCCCGTATCACGCCGTGGTACGGGATTTTTTATGCCTGCTTCCGACTAATTAAGTCGCTTTCAGACCGCACTTAAGCGGCCTGCGTAAGGAACAGGCCCGGCACCCCGAAAATAATAACCTTTGGTTATGGTTAGCACCCACCAAATATAGTTGGACGCTTTGGGCCCGAATCAATAATTTATTAACAAAGCGCAGGCGACAACAGCGACACTGACACCGACATCTGCGCAAGTAACTGAAGTATTTCGATCGCCTATGTGTCATAAAAAGATTCGGAATGCATGAGATTACCAATCAGGCATTTGGCCTTTACCGATTTAAACCGGTAAACAAATCCTGAATAAAATAATGATAATAAACGAGGGTAACATGACAGACTCGAACGAAATCCTCTCAATCAAAAACATCTATAAAGTATTCGGAGAAGATCCGGATACTGCGATGGAGATGTTGAATAACGGCGCTGAAAAAGATGAGGTTTTCGATAAAACCGGTCAGACCGTGGGAGTTTTCGATGCCAGCTTTTCAGTTCAGAAGGGTGAAATCTTCGTCATCATGGGATTATCCGGTTCCGGTAAATCCACCATGGTGCGTCTGCTCAACCGGCTGATCGAACCCACTTCCGGCAGCATCAAACTCAACGGTCTGGAGCTGACCGGCCTGTCCGACGCCGAACTGCTGGATGTGCGTCGCCAGGAGATGAGCATGGTTTTCCAGTCATTCGCGCTGATGCCGCATATGACCGTACTGGAAAACGCCGCCTTCGGCCTTGAGATTTCCGGCGTCGCCGAGCAGGAGCGCCACTCCCGTGCCGCCGAGGCACTGAGCCAGGTTGGCCTGGGCGAGCACGGCTCCAGCTACCCGCACCAGCTTTCCGGCGGTATGCAGCAGCGAGTCGGCCTGGCCCGCGCGCTGGCAAACGATCCGACCATCCTGCTGATGGATGAGGCCTTCTCGGCCCTGGACCCGCTGATCCGCTACGAGATGCAGGGTGAGCTTATCCGCCTGCAGCAGGAGCAGGAACGCACCATTATCTTTATCTCCCACGACCTGGATGAGGCGATCCGTATCGGCGACCGTATCGCCATTATGGAAGGCGGCCGCGTGGTACAGATCGGTACCCCGGAAGAGATCCTGCGCAATCCGGCCGACGACTATGTCGAAACCTTCTTCAAGGGCGTGGATGTCTCCAAGATTCTTAAAGCCGGTGATATCGCCGAGCATAACCCGGCCAGCCTGATCAAGGTCAACGGCAGCGTACACCCGTTTGAAGCGTCTGAGATCTGCCCTTACGGCTACCTGGTGAATGAACAGAACCAGCTGCAGGGCATCGTGCCAACCGGTGATATCGCCGGTCAGTCTCCGGATCTCAGCACCCTGCAGGGCCTGCAGATCGACCGGCACGAGAGCATCTACAGCGATACGCCACTGCATGAAGTGCTGCGCAAGGTGGCCGAGGTGCCGTACCCGATTCCGGTGGTTGACCGATGCGGCGCGTTCCGCGGCACCATCTCAAAGAATCTGTTGCTGGAAACACTGAGCCACGGCTGAGAACAATAAGAAGATAAGGGTAAGATCATGTCAGAATTTAGCTTGCTGGACCCGTTCCAGTTCCTCAACGTCCCGCTGGGTGAGTGGGTCGAAGCCATCCTTAACTACCTGGTACAGAACTTCCGCGGTTTCTTCCGCGCTATCCGCTGGCCGATAGATCAGGTACTGGACGGTATTGAATACGTACTGCAATCAATACCGCCACTGATCGGCATCATCCTCTCGTCGCTGCTTGGCTGGCAGCTGGCCGGTAAGAAAATGGGGATCTTCTGTGCCATCACCCTGTTCAGCCTGGGCCTGATCGGGGTCTGGTCCGAGTCGATGACTACCCTGTCTCTGGTACTGACTTCACTGTTCTTCTGCACCCTGTTCGGTATTCCGATGGGCATCATCTGCGCCCGCAGCGACCGGGTCGAGCGTGTTATCCGCCCGATTCTTGATGCGATGCAGACACTGCCTGCCTTCGTATACCTGGTGCCGGTGGTGATGCTGTTCGGTATCGGTAACGTACCGGGCGTACTGGTAACGATTATCTTTGCCCTGCCACCGCTGGTGCGCCTGACCAACCTGGGTATCCGCCAGGTACCTGCTGACAAGGTGGAAGCCGGTCGCGCCTTCGGCTGCACCCCGCGTCAGATGCTGTTCAAGGTACAGCTGCCGCTGGCAACCCCGACCATTATGGCGGGCGTCAACCAAACACTGATGCTGTCGCTGTCGATGGTAGTGATCGCTTCCATGATCTCTGTCGGCGGCCTCGGTCAGATGGTATTGCGCGGCATCGGCCGTCTCGATATGGGTCTGGCGACCGTGGGCGGTGCCGGTCTGGTATTGCTGGCTATCTTCCTCGACCGCCTGACTCAGGCGATGGGTGAGCGTTCCAATGCCGATAACACCCTGCACTGGTATGAAACCGGCCCGGTTGGCTTCTTTGTCCGCCTTTCGCGCAGCGCCAAAGGCCAGCAGCCAGTCGCCAAGACTGACCCTTAATTAACCCTTGCCTGCCCGGCTCAGCGAGGCCTGGCAGGCACTTTAAACGACACGCTGAATAACAATAAACACAATCAGGAGTCCGCATCCATGCACTCTCGTATTAAGCAACTGTCCAAATCGATCATGAAACTGACTGCAGCCGCCTCACTGTCTGCAGTCGCACTGACCAGCGGTGCCTACGCGGCTTCCGCACCGGGCAATGGTGAATCTATTACGCCGATCTTCCCGACCATCGCCGAAGAGCGTTTCCGTGGTGAAATCGCCATCGCCGGCCTGGAAGAACTGGGTTATGACGTAGAAGAGCCGAAGGAAACCGAATACGCCACTATGATGCTGGCCCTGGCCTATGGCGATGCCGACTTCAGTGTTCACCTGTGGGATATCCTGCACGATACCTTCTATCAGAAGGCCGGTGCTGACACTAACCTGGTTAAAGCCGGTACAACGATTCCGGGCGTACTGCAGGGTTACCTGATCGATAAGAAAACAGCTGACCAGTACAACATCCGCTCGATGGATGACCTGAAAAAGCCAGAGATCGCTAAACTGTTCGACGCCGATGGCGATAACAAAGCAGACCTGACCGGTTGTAACCCGGGCTGGGGTTGCGAGCTGGTGATCGATCACCATATCGCGGCCTACGGACTCAACAAAACCGTCACCCATAACCGCGGTTCCTACTTCGCGCTGATGGCTGACACCATCACCCGTTACAAGGAAGGCAAGCCGATCCTGTACTACACCTGGGCTCCGCAGTGGATCTCCGGCGTACTGGTTCCGGGTAAAGACGTTGAGTGGCTGGAAGTATCCGAGACCAACCTGCCAGACGGCAACAACGACGTGAACACCACCTTCAATGGCAAAAACCTCGGCTTCGCAGTCGATAAGGTAATGGCTGTTATGGGACGTGAATTCGCCGAGGAAAACCCGGCCGCGAAAGCATTCCTGTCTAAAGTGCAGATCACCGCAGACGACGAAAGTGCCCAGAACCTGAAAATGCAGAACGGCGAGAAGTCTGTCAAAGACATCAAGCGCCACGCCCAGGAGTGGATCGCCGCTAACCGTGCGACCTACAACAGCTGGCTGGACGCTGCCCGCGCCGCTGCGAAGTAAGTTGTTGCACATGTTCGACCGGAGGGGCTGAAGCTCCCTCCCTTGCTTCTCATCCGACATTTTGGGGTGCCTTATGGCACCCTTTTTTGTTTCTCCCCTGCCCGCTTTTGCAGGCGTTCACTCCGTGAGTGACGCCCCGCCCTAAACCAGATTCGATTAACTATTTGTTAATCGAACGCTCACAAAAACTCGTTTGTCGCCGCTGTCATGATTAACGAATATGGAGTCCACAGATTCCAACCCGCTGATGACAGAGGATATAACAATAATGAGATTCGAAAATCAGGTTGTAGTGGTAACCGGCGGAGCCGGCGGTGTCGGCCAGACACTGGTGCGCCTGTTCGCCCGTGAAGGCGCCCGTATCATGATCTCCGATATCAATGAAGAAGGCTGCCGCCTGATGGCAGAAGAAGCCCGCGCCCTGGGCGCTGAGGCCGACTATCTGGCCGGAAACCTGCGCCAGAAAGAGTATTGCGAGGCAGTCATCTCACAAGCCGCAGAACGCTTCGGCGGGATCGATATCCTGCTGAACAATGCCGGTATCATCCCCCGCGGCACCATCGAGGAGACCAGCGATGAGATGTGGTTTACCGCGATGGACGTTAACCTGAATGCGGTCTTTTTCCTTTCCCGTGCGGCAATCCCCCATATGAAAAAACGTGGCGGCGGTGCCATCGTGAATACCTCTTCAGTCTGGGGTACCCATCCCGGCCCGGCCCATGTCGCTTACTGCACCAGCAAGGGCGCTGTCGCGGCACTGACTAAAAACCTCGGCCGAGACTGCGCGCCACTGGGTATCCGGGTGAATGCCGTCTGCCCCCATGAGATCAATACACCGATGATCCGCAGCGGCTTCGAACGACGCGGCCTCGATCCGGACAAGGCGGTCGAAGAGTTGAACAAGACGGTGCCGCTGGGCCGTATCGCCGAGCCCGAGGATATCGCCGATGTAATCGCTTTCCTCGCCTCGGACCAGTCGCGCTACATCGCGGGTGAAACCATCGAAGTCACCGGTGCCAAGCCGGTCTCAGGTTAAGGGGATAGCAATGAATCTGACAAACAAGGTCGCCGTTGTCACCGGCGGCGGTCGCGGTATCGGCCGCGGCATCACGGAAAAGCTGCTGGCAGCCGGTGCCCGGGTCCTGATCGCCCAGCGCCAGCCACTGGACAATGACCTGAGCCGCAACGAAAGCATCAGCTATATCCAGGCCGACCTGACCCAGCGGGAAGCTCCCTACGCCATCGCCCACGCCGCTGAAAGCCAGTTTGGCGGCACCGATATTCTGGTGAACAATGCCGGCTTTATGTTTGAGCAGCATATCGAGGATATGAGCGAAGATGACTGGGACCGCATGATGATCGTAAATATGCGTGCGCCGGTTTTCCTCGCCAGAGCGCTGTTGCCACAGATGCGCCAGCGAGGCGGCGGCAGCATTATCAATATCGGCTCTATCGAGGGGATTGGTGCCAATCCCTACCATGCGGCCTATTGCGGCTCCAAAGCCGGGGTGCATGGTTTTACCCGCGCACTGGCGGTAGACCTGGGCACGGATGGGGTTCGCTGCAATGCCATCGCGCCGGGCTGGATCAACTCCGACCTGAGTAACGATTACATCAATGCCCAGCAGGACCCACAGCAGGCACGACAGGATCTCCATGCGATGCACCCGATCGGCCGCACCGGCGAGCCAGCCGATATCGGTGGTGCCGTGGTGTTCCTGGCATCGGATGAGTCGGCGTTTCTTACCGGTCAGGTGATGGTGATTGATGGCGGCCGCACCGCCAAACTGCCGCTGCCGTTCTGATCAGGAGATCTCCCCGGCCGGTCGCTCCGGCATAAGCTGAGCGCTGACAGCGGGCAACAGTAGCACAGTGTCTTGCGACCCGGTTTTAGTCCGCCAGATCCCGCTCTCTCAGAGGGCGGGTCTGCTCAAGAAACCACTCCCGCAGCGTGGCAATCTCCGGACTCCCCGCCCGTTCGCGACGACAGACAAAGTAGTGGCAGCGATCATCCGCCCGCCAGCGCTGCTGCAGCGGCCGGATCAACGCCCCGCTTTCGAGTTTATTCTGCACCAGATGGTGCCAGGCCAGGCCGACGCCCATCTCCTCCATCACCGCATCCACCAGCAGCGGAAAGTGACTGAAGCTCATGACCGGCTGGCACTGGTCCAGGGAATAGCCAAAATGCTCCAGCCAGCGGTTCCAGTCCATTGCGGGCCAGAGCCGGGCCTTCCAGTGATCGGCACTCAGGTTAAGCAACGGCACCTGCAACAGGCCATCGAGGTCGTCGATCGCGGGGTGTTTAGCCAGGAATCCGGGGGTACAGACCGGAAAGATATCTTCGGAAAACAGGAATTCGGCAACGAAGTCCGGGTGCTCTTCATACCCCAGGGTGACCGCCGCGTCGAAGCTTTCATGCGATTCGGGGCTGCCTTCACTGCTGACAAGGTGCAACTGCAGTTCCGGATGCAGCTTGTGGAACAGTTTCAGCCGCGGCAGCAACCAGAGGCGGGAAAAAGAGGTGGTGGTGGCCAGGGTCAGATGCTCTTTACCCTTCCGTCGTTTCAGCTCGACTGAACTGGCCGCGATCTGACGCAATGCGCTGTTGGCGGCCAGATAGAGAAAGCGGCCCTCAACGGTCAGATCCACCTTGCGGTTACCACGCAGAAACAGCGCCTGACCGTAATAGTCTTCCAGCACCTGAATCTGGCGGCTGACGGCCGCCTGGGTTACGCACAGTTCATCTGCGGCGGCCTTGAAGCTGCCAAGGCGACCAGCCGCTTCAAAGGTGCGCAATGCATTTAGGGGGGGTAACGCCCTGCTGAGGTTTTCCATCGCTGATAACCGACTCTGAAAGTATCTTTTGAGTTAACCAAAAGTTAATTATAGATACCAGCGAAAGAGGCAGGGCGATCAGTGTTTCAGAAGGGTAAAAAAGTGGCAGCTGTCAGCCGGCGCTTTATCAGATCTGATGCCCGGCCATGCGACGGGCATTTTCCCGCCGCTCCCGCTCTTTGGCCCGGCAGGAACGACAACGGATCGCGGTTGCGAAGAAGTAGCCACCGACATCTTCATACCACCACTTCTGCTGGGCTGCAGTCCAGAGTTCTGCCTTACCGCACCCTTTACAGGTAAAGGTCTGGTCGTAGTAGTACTCGGGACCGGGATCGTAGCTATTACCGAGATTGAGTTTGGAACGGTCTACAGGCAGGCGGGTTTCTTTTCTGTTTTGCAGGCTATGAGCGATATCCATAAATTCACCCTATCGAAAAATCCGTTTAACACCGAAAGTGTCCGCTACAGAGATGACACTGCCATTAATACTAAAGGAGCATAGATCAATAATGAAGCTACAAATTGATATAGACCGGGAGCGCAGTGCAGACTGCGTCAGAACAGGCAAAGGGACTAATCCCAAATCCCCATCGCCTGATACCTGATACCTGATACCTGATACCTGAGATCAGAGCCTCAAGGCTTTTTGCCTGCCACCAACGCGGTAATACGCTGGGTAATCAGCATCATCAGCAACACCGACGCACCAAAAAGGTAGAGGCCGTAGTGCACTTCCACGCTGGCGATAGCGCCAAGCTTAACAGTGACAGTCAGTACCGCCACGACCATCACATCCAGCATCGACCAGCGCCCGTACTCGTGCATCAGGTGCAGGTAGCGCTTAAGTTTTCCGGCGGGCGTTGTCGCCGACAGCAGTCGATAGAGAACGGCCAGTTTCAGCACCGGCAGTACCACACTGAAGCTGCCAATCAGGATAAACAGCACTAGCTGCCCTTCCAGCAGCAGCTCGAGGATACCCGACAGCACCGAGAACGAGTTTTCCACGATATAGAACTTGCTGATAGTGATCATCGGCAAGCTGATCCCCGCGATAAATAGCAGAAAAGCCGCCACCAGCACTCCTTTCAGTCGCCTCGCCTGCCCTGCGGGTATGCCGCGCCCGGCAGTGGACGCGGAACTTTCTTCAGCCATAATAAGTCCGGGTTGGTCAAACAGGGGCGCTACTGTCCCATAACAACCCGTTAAAAACCATCACACCGATAGGTGCGGACTATCCGGGCGGCTCTGAAATGTCCGGGCCACACGGGTTATTTTCAGGGAGAAGGGATGAGAAAATCACTGATCGCGGCGTTACTGGTATCAGTATCCGCAACCGCCTATGCAGGCAATGAAGAGGTACAGGACGGTCAGCTCAGGGGCAACCTGCCGGACAGCCTACAGGCCTGGGACGCGGAGCAGGAAATGTGGCTGTCACCACAGCAGTTCTGGCGTAACTATGCCGACCGCAAAGGCGGCCTGACCTGGGGCGAACGCAATGACTATCCGCCTTACGCTCAGGTACAGGAGTTCGATACCCTGCTGATAAAACTGGAGAGCGGCAGCTGCCTGATGGAGTTTTTTCACAGCCGCTGGCGGCGGGCCAATGATGTGCGGCGCTGGGATGACCGCTTCAACCGCTACAGTGGCTGCGCACGCGTTTTCGACTAAGGCTATGCAGCCGTTTCCCGCAGTGCCGGGGCACTGCGGGAAACGGCACCAGAATAACGGAATGACCTACGCGACCGCCTGCACATCAAAGGTCTGGCCGTTCAGACCCGATTCCAGCGCCCGGCGGTAATGGCTAGCAGTTTCGACCGCGCTGACACCCTGGCTGCTGTCCATGCCCATCATCTCCATGGTCTCTTTAACAAAGGCCGGCGCCACTACATTGACACGGATGCGCTGCTCTTCAAGGGCGACCGCCCGGGCAAAGCTTTCCAGGGCGCCGTTAACCATACTGATACTGCTGCTACCCGGTAACGGCTGTCGAGACAGAATACCGGAGGTCAGGATTACACTGCCGTTATCCGCCAGAAACTCGCGGCCGATACGCACCAGATTTACCTGTCCCATCAGCTTGTTATCCAGTGCCAGCTGGAAGTCCTCATCTTTCAGCGCAGCGAAAGGCCCGAAGTTAGCCAGACCGGCGGTAGAGATAATCGCATCCAGCGGTGCCAGCTGCTGCAATGCGGCGCGGATAGACTCGGCGCTGCCCAGATCGATCTTCACATCTCCGTCGCTGTAGCCTGCGCTGATCACCTGATGGTCTGCGGACAGGTTTTCCACTACTGCTTTTCCGATCGTGCCGGTTGCGCCAATCACCAGAATTTTCATCGCTGTTACCTCAAGCTGTTCGTTTAAGTTGAGGTCAGTGTATTTACATACGATATAAAGAAAAATAACCTGATAAAGAAACCATATTTCATATTTTGAGAACAATGGACCTGATTAAATCCCTGCGTATCTTTACCAAGGTGGTCGAACACCAGAGCTTCAGCGCCGCAGCGCGGGAGCTGAATATGGTCACCTCGGCCGTCAGCCGTCATGTCACCGAGCTGGAACAGCACTACAACTGCCGCCTGCTGGCACGCACCACCCGCAGCATGCGCCTGACCGAGGAAGGTCGGCACTACCTGACCGCCTTCGATGCCCTGCTGCGCGATGTGGATGCGCTGGAGCAGGAGTCGCAACAGCGCCTGCACGCCATCTCCGGCCAGATACGGATAAGTGCACCATTGCATATCGGTCACTTCGGCCTGCAGAGCCTGCTCAGCGACTTCCTGTGCCGCCATCCGGCGGTAAAGGTCAGCTGGCTGTTACTCAACCGCTACGTCAATCTGGTCGAGGAAGGGATTGATCTGGCAGTTCGCGTGGGTCACCTGCCCGACTCCAGCCTGATCGCCCACACCCTGGGCAAAATGGCGCTGCACTTTGTTGCCAGCCCGGCCTACCTGGCGGCATATGGCGAGCCGCAGCACCCGCGTGAGCTGCGCGATCATCGCTGCATTCTGGATAGCGGCAATCGCCAGCCGGGGCGTTTTAGCTATCAGGAAGCGGGCCGGGTTCAGCACATCAGTGTCAGCGGTGCCGCCGAGGTCAATAACGGTGAGGCGGTTGCACGCTTCGCCGCAGACGGCGTAGGCATCGCCCAGCTGCCCGACTTTCTGGTCAGTCCGCTGCTGGCAGAGGGAAAATTGCAGATCTTGTTAAAAGACTATGAGCCGGCACCGATACCGGTTTCGCTGGTCTACCCGGGAAACCGCCTGCTCAGTCCGGCGCTTAAGGCATTGATTGAGGAGATCAGGAACAGGAGCCGGCAACAGTCACTGTTTACGTCGGCCGTGCCGGATCAGCTTTGAATCTGGCCGGCGTTTTTCCGAAGCGCTTTCTGAATACTTTGCAGAGATAACTGGTATCCGCAAAACCGACCTCCTCTCCCAGCCTGACGAGGCTGTGATCACTGTTGAGCAGACGCCAGCGCAGGTGCTGCAGGCGCATCTCCAGCCAGTAGCCCGCAGTGCTACTGTCAAAGTGGCTCTGAAACAGGCGGTCGAGCTGGCGGCGGCCAATACCAATCTGCTGCGCCAGCGCTGAGATCTGATAAGGCCCGGCGAGCCGGTCCCGCATCAGGCTGAGAGCACGATCCAGATGACGGCTACCGGTCGACTGATTGTCCCGCGAACGCAGCTGGTGCAGTGGCTGTCGCACTTCATCCACCAGCATATCAGCCAGCCCCTTGAGTGCCCGGTCTCGCCCCAGATGGCGCGCCAGAAGCTCCACGGCCAGATCAACTGCCGCACCGCCACCGGCACAGCTGATCCGCTTTTCAGCGATACAGAAAATCTGATCGGATCGCATATCCAGTGCCGGAAAAGCCTCACTGAACTCCTGCTGATGACGCCAGTGTACGGCGACCGGGGTGCGGTTAAGCAGCCCGGCTTCCGCCAGCAGAAAGCTGGCGTTGTCGATCGACACCAGGGTAATACCGGCAGCGGCCGCCTGTTGCAGCACGCCCCCGTAATCAGTGACCGCCAGCCGGGCATCACGCGCGCTGCGACACCCAAAGACCACCAGATAATCATAGTGACCGAAGTCGATATCCTCTGGTGTCTGCTCTACCCCGATCGTAATACCACTGCTGGAGCTGAGCATGCCCGGCGACAGCCCTAATACCTTCCATTCACAGTAGCGCTGGCGACTGAGGTCGGCATCATCTGCAGAGAAACGCAGCTTATCGATAAAAGCACCCAGCGGCAGCATGGTAAAACCCGGCAGCGGCAGCAGCAGGAAGCGCAGCTCCACCGTTGAACTGCAGTCTGAGTAACTGTTTTCAGGCCTCATCTGACATCCTCCCGGAATCTTCCACCAGCTTATTCGTTTCAGTAGCCATTTGGTTTTCAGGGACATTCGATAAAATGTCCATATATAACCGTATAATGTCCATTTTTTACCATATAAGTTAACCCCGATGCGATTAGACTGCCTCGACTCACTAACGATTCCTGTTTGAGATTTTGCGATGACACCGGATACCTGGATTCTTTACCTGCTGGCGGTGATGGGCCTGTCCGCCTCTCCCGGCCCCAACGGCCTGCTGGCCCTGACCCACGGCGCACTCTATGGCCATAAGCGCACCCTGTTTACTGTCAGCGGCGGCACTCTGGGCTTTATGCTGCTGATCAGCCTGTCGATGTTTGGCATCGGTGCGTTGATTCAGGCCAGTACCCAGGCGCTGACGATCCTCAAATGGGCAGGCGGGGCTTATCTGGTATGGCTGGGGATTCAGTTGTGGCGTTCACCGCCGATGAACCTGGCCAGCAACGAGCAGGCGCAGCAGCGCAGCAATGGCACGTTGTTCCGGCAGGGATTTATCTCTGCGATCTCCAATCCTAAGGTGCTGCTGTTTTTCGGTGCTTTCCTGCCGCAGTTTATCGATCCGACCGCGCCACTTTGGACGCAGTTTCTGGTGATGGCGCTGACCTTTGCGGTGGTGGAATTCGTGGTGGAGTGCGCTCTGGCACGGGTTGCCCACCAGCTGCGTCCCTGGCTGGAACGCAGCGGTAAGCGCTTTAACCGTGCCTGTGGCGGCATCTTTGCGATAATCGGTACGGCACTACCGCTAAGCCAGTAGGCGAATCAGGGCCTTAGTTGTCGACCAGTTCGGTCTGCACCTCTAGCTCAGCATGCAGGGTGCGGTGCACCGGGCAGCGGTCGGCAATCTCCAGCAGGCGCTGGCGCTGCTGATCGCTCAACTCGCCCTTCAGGGTCACATAGCGGTACAACACTTCGATTTTTCTCGGTTCCTCGTCACAGCCTTCACAATCCTGCTTGTGTACCCGATCGTGGCGCAGCTCGACACTGATATCTTCCAGCGGAATCTGCTTCAGGTTGGCATACATCCGCACCGTCATCGAGGTACAGCTGCCCAGGGCGGCCAGCAGGTGCTCATAGGGGTCCGGGCCGAGATCATCCCCCCCCACGGCCGAGGGCTCGTCGGACAGCCAGATATGGCTGTCCGAGATAATGGTGCGGGTGAACTGCTTGTTTTTCTCATCAACCCGGATATGCCCCTTCGCCAGCGAGGACTGCTGCTTTTGCAGCACAACCGGATCGCTGATATAGCGGCTAGCCCAGGCAGCGATGGTGGCACCGACATATTCGGCATCCTCGGCCCGGCTTAGCAGATGATCAGCCTGGTCCAGGCTGACAAAGCTTTTCGGGTGTTTCGCCGTCCGATAGATCTTCTCCGCCTCACTGATCGCCACCGTTTCATCCAGCGGCGAGTGAAACAGCAACAGTGCCTTGCGCAGATGAGCGATCTTCTGTTGCTGATCATGAGCGGCCAGATCATCCAGAAACTGTTTTTTGATGGTGAAGGGCCGGCCGCCCAGCAGCACTTCAGCCTGCCCTTCCTGCTCGATACGGGACAGGTCGCAGGCAAAGTGTTCAGCCACATGGGCCGGGTCAGAGGGGGCGGCGATCGCGACAACGCCCTGCACCTCTGCGATCTCACCGGCGGCCGCCAGTACCGCAGCACCGCCAAGGCTGTGGCCGATCAGCAGTGATGGCGCGCGATAGTTCGCACGCAGGAAATCAGCGGCATTGATCAGGTCGGCCACATTGGATGAGAAGTTGCTGTTGGCGAAATCGCCATCACTGCTGCCAAGGCCGGTAAAGTCAAAACGCAGCACCGCATAGCCCCGCGCCACCAGCGCCCGGGCGATGCGGGATGCCGACGCCAGGTCCTTACCGCAGGTAAAACAATGAGCAAAAAGGGCAAATCCCAGCGGGCTTTCCGCCGGCGTCTCCAGCAGACCCGCAATTTTCAGCCCGTCACTGCCACTGAACTCAACTTTCTTCCGCCCTGCTGACATAACCAGATCCTCCACTTAGATCAGTGCGCACACCTTTTAATCATTCCCGGGGGTGAGACAGCAGCTTAGCTCAGTCGTTGCACTGCAGGGATAAAATTCCGGCCGATGCGCAAGAATCGGATAGCAAGCCCCGCGCGGATTGCAGACACTGAGTCTAAACCCGATAAGGACCTGCTATGAACCTGATCAGCCTCTCTCAACTACTGCTGCTCGCCGCTATCTGGGGCGCTTCTTTTATGTTTATGCGGATCGGCGCACCGGTTCTGGGCCCCGCCTGGCTAATCGAATTCCGGGTGCTGTTTGCCGCCCTGTTCCTGTTGCTGGTAGCGATGCTGTTGCGTCGTCCGCTGCAGGCCCGACGCTACTGGCAACATTACGGCCTGCTCGGTCTGTTTAATTCGGCACTGCCCTTTCTGCTACTGGCCTATGCGGCCCAGAGCCTGACTGCCTCCCTGTTATCCATCCTCAATGCAGCCGCGCCGATTTTCGGTGCGGTGCTGGGTGCGGTCTGGTTTCGTAAGCCACTCAGCCAGTCACAGCTGATCGGTTTGCTGCTGGGTATCTGCGGCGTGGCGCTGTTAGTCGGGCTTGACCAGAGCGCCTTGCAGTCGGGTTCGCTGCTGGCCGTGATCGCAGCCCTCGGTGCGGCACTCTCCTATGGTATTGCCAGTGTCTACGCTCAGTCCGCCCCCTCTGTCGCACCGTTCTCCAATGCCCACGGCAGTATGTGGAGTTCGACCCTGCTGATCCTGCCGCTGCTGGCGTTCTCCCCCCTGCAATCGGCGCCGCCAGCCGATATCATGGCATCGGTTGTGGCTCTGGGCGTGATCTGCACCGGCATCGCCTATCTGCTTTATTTCCGCCTGATCGCCGATATCGGGGCCGCCTCAGCCCTTACCGTCACCTTCCTGGTTCCGGTGTTTGGCGTCCTCTGGGGCGTGATATTCCTGCAGGAACAGCTCGGCTGGCACACCCTGGCCGGTGCCATACTGGTGGTACTGGGTACAGCTAAAGTGACCGGCTTCAGGACAGCCAGTCTGAAATACAATAAGGCAGCGTAACGCTATCCTATTCACAGCCTGTTCTGTTTGCCCCATCCTATAAAACGTTGATGGTTTTTAGTTAAGCCATCTCCAATACGAAGGTGGCAAGATCACCGCGGGCACAACGGGTGGGGGGCAGCGACGGGATTGGTCACGATTATCGGGGGAGAGATCTATAAACGGATGATTCACGGCTGGGAGCAGGGCATGTGCGGGGCCGCACGGGAGAAAGAACAGGCACAGGGGCTGTGACAGGGAGTTGATGCACAGACAGATAAAAAAACCGCTCTGCGATGCAGAGCGGCAATCAGTAACCAACACAATCTTTAACCATATCCAGACGCAGGTTTGACCTTCCTGCCCCTGTTTTTTTGTCTGCCCGACAAATATTCAGCCTCACCATTAACTCTGTCACTGTTCCGGCGATAAAGTTCAACCTGATCAGGTTTTAACCCTTCAAGGGGCTGACCGCTATACGGGTTTCCATCAATAACTGCTCTCCGGGCGCGAGCGCCAGCTGATCAAAATCAGCCGTGCGAGCCGTTTCGATACAGACAAAGCCATCCACCTGATCCATGCCAATATCGGCCATCTCAGCGGCCAGATCACCGGGATTCCAGACTACCGTTGAATTGCTGTTACCTTTGCCGATGCTGATCATCCGCTGTAATCCGCGATCGATCAGATGGACATCACCCTGGTGCCGGAATACCCGATCGGTGCGCTGGCGGATCGATTGCGGCTGCTCCAGCCTGAAGTGGGCCATATCGCGCAGCTTATCGGCATAGGTACAGCCTTCGATGCCGTCGAGAGAAACCTGATCACGTCCGGAAATTGCAAAGTAACTGTGCAACGCCATGCTCAGTTCCTGCATTTCGCGGGTGTTATTTTCCGACCGCATCCGCAAGGTCAGCAGCGCGGCTCTCACCTCAATCTGCAGCGATAATGCCAGGCCCTCACAGAGCGCCTGTTGCGGTGAGAATGTCCAGCTGCCACCCTCGACACTCGGTTCGGCCGAGTCCAGCTGCCATCCGGCGGTACGGGCATAGCCATGGGCGGGTTTGCTGCTATCCTGCGGATGATCACCAAACCAGGGCCAGCACAGAGGCACTCCGCCGCGGATCGCCTTCGGTGCCGGTAGCGGCTGGCTGGAGCACCACAACACCGGAGCCTGACCTGCCGGGCGAAAGTGCAGCAACTGAGCACCCTGCTGCGCGACGGCCAGCTCGCCCCAGGGCTGCTTAACCAGCCAGAGATCAAAACCCTGCCAGCGGATAAGAAAGCTACCATCCGGTTGCTGTGCGATAAACTCTGCCAGTCCGTTGCCTGTCACCTGATCCATCTCCCACCTCGACATTATCCAGCGCCGCTGAAGCTGTGCAGCCGCGTTTTTCATTCTACCGGGCCAGACCGCTGTCTCTTTTATACCGCCAAGACCGGCCTTCGACTCTGACACCGGCATGACCTGAGCGGCATAATGCCAGCGCAGGGATAAATCCCCAACCTTTCTGGCCCCTGAGGCAGACTATGATCGTCAGCCAGGCTGCAGGAAATATGACAGATGTGATTTAACTTATCCTCCATCCGATATGTGCAGCCCCTTTGCGCAGGCACGGATCAGGCCTGAATGGCGTTCACAAAAAACGGCAAGTCAGGCTTGCCGTTTTTTGCCACATACCGGGGTTTATAAACCCAGACTATCGCGCAACTCGTCACTGGTTTTAATCAGCTGAGGCAGGTTTTCTACCAGCGCCTGCACGGGCAACGAGTGGTTTTGCCACTCGGCACTGATACAGTGTTGCAGAATCTTTTCGCGTAGCAGGTCGGGCTTCCACTCTTTCCAGTCGGTGTTACGCTCCACCAACACGCTGACGAAGTCTGAAAACTGGATCACCAATGCCAGCTGACGGAATACCAGCGGCGCTTTAGGGTGATTAAATACTTTGTAGTTATGGTGATAACGCACCAGGTTACAGATCAACGGCGGCAGGTTAAGCCTTTTACAGGCCAGAAAACCGACATCGGCATGGGAGAATCCCACCACCGCTTTTTCTACGTCGACCAGCTCAATCGGTGTGCCCCAGCCCCGTGCATCGGTCTCGTTGAGGGCATCCGGCGCCAGCTGAAACAGTACAAAGCGGCCAATATCGTGCAGCAGGCCGCAGAGATGCGCCATCTCCGGCTCTACTGCTATCAGCTCCGAGCTGCGGCAAACAAAGGATGCGATGCAGGCCGTCTCGATTGAATGCTGCCACAGAGCCTTATGTTCAGCCTTGGTCGGCACAAACACCTTCGCAACGGACAGGGCGGTGATCAGCTCGACAATAGTATGGGAACCTACCCGGGTCAGGGCGGCCCGCAGGCTGTTAATACTCTGATTCGGTGAGGAGGAGGCGGAATTAGCGTAGCCGAGGATAAAGGTTGCCAGCGGCGGGTCGGACATCGCCAGCGAATACAGGGTATCGTAAAAGGTCTCATCCTCAATATCACACTTAATCAGCTCCATCACGACGCCGGGTAAAAGCGGCAACTGATCAATATGCTTGCTGATGGCCTCCAGCGATATATGAACTTCATGTCGTTCTGACGGATTAGTTTCCATAACTGCCACCAACGTCAATACACCCTGCTAAAACGCCATATACTTCAGGCTGACAAACCAAATAGTCGTTATAGTACCGCTCAAATTATAGCGTTGCTGCGTCGGCTCCCTTACGTTTTTTTCGCCGCCGTCCATAACACTTTTCTGTTTTGTGACCTGGCTCAACCGGTATTGTCCTGAAAGCAGCTCCGGGACCGGCCACCTCATTAAGGTTCACGATGTAAATCTATGCTGTCGTCATATTGAGAAGCCCGCGCATTCGCGAAAATAAAACATGCGGGAAAACTGAATACTCATCAACTTATGTATCTGGGCTCTGACGGTCGATCTGTCTGAAAGCACTGTTGCTGAAAGTGGTGAACGACTCCGACTGATATTTGATACCACACCGGTTGCGATGATCCGCTCCCAACCGGATGACACCCTGGGCAGCTGCTGATCGACCAGCCTTACCAATTGTATAGACAGAAAAAATAACCAGGCGAAAGATTGATCATTCTGCTAATCATGGTACAACCAAAGTCAGTAAACTGCTTACAAGGACAGACGCATGAAAGATCAATCAGTCGGTTTTATCGGTACCGGTCACCTGGCCAGCTACGTGATCAGGGGTTTACGCAATGCCGGTGACAACCGCACCATCAACGTATCACCGCGAAACGCACAGACCGCCGAAACCCTTAAGCTCAGCGCCAACTGCAATATTGCCGAAAGCAACCAGCAACTGATCGACAGCAGCGATGTCATTATCCTCTCGTTACGTCCTGATCAGGTCGGCAATGTCCTGACCGACTGCACCTTCAAACCCGGACAGCTGTTGATCTCCTGCGTAGCGGGTATCTCTTCCGATACACTGAGCGCACTGGCGCCGAACACCCGGATCGTCCGTGCCATGCCGGTATCCAGCGTCGAGTTTGGTGAAGGCGCTACGCCGTTGTACCCGGCGCATGAATTCAGCCGTACTCTGTTTGGTCAGATCAGCACGCCGGTCGAACTGGAGAATGAGCGCGGTTTCGAGATCGCCCTGACCGCCGCCTGTGCCAATGGCTGGTTTTACCAGCTTTTCGAACAGCTTGAGCAATGGATGGTAAACGAGGATATCGACGCCAGGGCGGCGCGCTGTCTGATGCTGAATGCCGCCAAGAGTGCCGCTGTGTACGGCCTGAGACAGCAAGATCAGCCGCTGGGCGAGATTCTGGAGGGTATCGCCACTGAAGGGACCTATACCAAACTGGGACTGGAGCAGCTGAAGCAACAGGACGCCTTCAGCGCCTGGGATGAAGCCTGCGACAGCGTCAAAGAGAAGCTGTTTCCCTGACCGCTGAGCGCAGTAAAAAAGGCGCTGATGGCGCCTTTTTGTCATCAACTTACGCCGCGATCTCCGCCGCATCACGGATTTCTGCGGCATCATAGTTTTCCGGTTCATCGGAGTAAACACAGACATTCCACTTCGCCGCCAGGCCGTCTTCCGCCACACACTGGGTTTCGAAGAATTGCTGGATCTCCCGACGCTGGCAGTGCGCTTCAAACGCCGCCATATCCTGCCAGATCTCATTGAAGACGATCGGATAGCTTTCACCTTCAGCAAAGGGACTGGCAATCTGGCGGGTAACCAGATACTGCAAACATCCGTCTTCACGCTGAGTATTCGGCTCCAGCGCCTGCAGTACCGCAAACAACTCCGCTTCCTTACCCGGCTTTGGCAGAAACTGCGCTACACAATAGACTTTCTTCGACATGGGATACCCCGAGAACAATGCATGCCGGTACAACCAGAGCGGCTAGCTATCACCGGTCACGCCATAGAGAAAAGTTGCCCCCCAGGACAGCGCCGCAGCGGCGCATTGTAGAGAAGAGGCGCCAGCAATGCTATCTGCGCCGGAGCCGGAGCTAGGACTGGGACCGGCGCTACGGAACAACCGCGATAAAAAACCGGGCCTGAATAGAGGCCCGGTGATTCAGGTCTGCGAGACCGTTCCCTTAGCCCAGTTCGTTCTGGGTGATCGGGAAGCCCATCTTCTCCACCATACGGATCCAGGGGATACGCCAGCCGCCCTTCTCATCCATGGTATCCAGCGCATACATGGTGATCTTGGCGCCAATCCAGCGAAACGGCTCCGGCGGAATGTAGTTCGGCTTGGTAGTGGCGAACTTCAGGCGGGTTTCCGGGATATCATCGCCATCGAGGATCGCCAGGCCGATACGGGAGCCAAACCGGGTCGCCGTCACCCCAAATCCGGAGTAGCCACCGGCGTAGACCATATCGCCATCATGGTAGCTCTGGTAGTGCACGGCCATACGGGTGGTCAGGCCGATCGGGCCGCTCCAGGCATGGGAGAATCTGATATCTTTCAGGGTCGGGAAAGTGGCATAGAAATTCTTCACCAGATTGAGGAAGTTATCTGCCGACTTGTCCGCCTTGGGATCGGTATTGTTGTTGAAGAAATAGCCCAGACGGCCACCAAACAGGATTCGGTTGTCGGCGGTCAGGCGCATATAGTTGAGCTGGGTACGGGTATCGTAGACACCCTGACGGTTCTTCCAGCCGATGGTCGCCAGCTGTTCGTCGCTCAGAGGCTCGGTGACAACGATGCGATCGCGGATCGCAGCCACCCGGTTTTTGATCTTCTTACTACCCGCAGCGAAGGCATTGGTTGCCAGCAGTACCTTATTGGCCCTGACGGAACCTTCCGGCGTTTTTACCAGCACGCCCGGCTTGAGGTGGGTAGAATCTTGCAGCGGCGTATACTCGAAGATACGGACGCCGAGATCGGTGGCGATCCGTTTCAGGCCCCAGGCCAGCTTGGCCGGGTGCACGGTGCCGCTGCGCTGCTTCGACCAGAGACCACCGTCAAACAGCGGCGAGTTAATCTCAGCCTTAACTTCATCGGCATCCAGCATATGGGCATCATGGCCATGTGCGCTGTAAAGCTTGTGCTCGCGTTCAAGGTCAGGAATCCCCTCTTTACCGACAGCTACGGTCAGCTCGCCGCCCCATTCGATATCACAATCGATGTTGTACTTCTCAATGGTGGCCCGAAAGCCATCCATATTCTCTTTGCCCAGTGTTTCCAGCGCGTCGATATCTTCCGGGAAGAAGCGCTGAGCGTTCTCGAGGCCGTGCACCACTGACGCCGACAGAATCGCCGCCGGACGGCCTGAAGCACCAATGGCCACACACTGGGATTCGATAATCACCACATCACGCTGCGGGTTCTGTTCCTTAGCATGGATCGCCGCCCAGAGGCCGGTGAAGCCTGCGCCAACGATCAGCAGGTCACACTGAATATCCTCCTGCAATGCGGGTTCCGGTTCAGGCGCGTCCTTGTGATCCAACCAGTAGGGAAAGAATTTGGTTTTCAGAAGTGCCTTGCGGGCCTGTTCGATCGAGCTCATGGGAGTTACCTGTCGCTATTCTTATTTAGCGCACCGACCTGCGGATCAATAACCTGCCCTCAGGAGTGCTTTATGGTTATTACTATCCCGCGCACAACCCCGCTGCGGTATACCCTGTTTTGGGGTACCAGGGGTCAGGGCCTACCTGATCAGGGTATACCGCCCTCCCGCACACCCGGCCTAGACTCGTGAGCACCATAACAACAGCAATGCCGGGCAGTCTCAGGCCTTTGCGGCCCTGACACCTACCCTGTGCGGGACAACAAGCATGAAGATATACGACAAGCTCTATATAGACGGACAGTGGGTGACACCGAATAGCGCCGCGATGATCGATGTGATCAACCCGGCAACCGAGGAGATCGCCGGTCGCACTGCGCTGGCCGATGCAACGGACGTGGATATGGCGGTGCTGGCTGCACGCCGCGCCTTCGACAGCTGGTCCCGCACCAGCGCGACCGAACGCGCCGGCTATATCAGTCGCCTGGCCGAGGCCCTGAGCCAGCGCGCCGATGAGATGGTCGACACCATCACCACCGAAATGGGCACCACCCTGGCCTTCTCCCGCGAGGTTCAGGTGGAAGACCCGATCGATGCCCTGGCCAAGCATGCTGAGCGCTGCGCCCTGCTGGATGAGCAGATCGAGATCGGCAATGCTACCGCTATCCGCGAGCCGGTCGGCGTCTGCGCCTTTATTAATCCCTGGAACTATCCACTGCACCAGATGATCGGCAAAGTCGCACCGGCCCTGGCGGCAGGCTGCACGATGGTGGTAAAACCCAGCGAGATGACACCGCTGCACGCCTTCCTGCTGGCCGAGGCGATCGATGAGATCGGTCTGCCAGCCGGGGTCTTTAACCTGGTCAACGGCAATGGGCCTGAGGTAGGCGAGCCGCTGTGCAGCCACCCGCAAGTGGATATGGTCTCCTTTACCGGCTCCACCCGCGCCGGGGTACTGATCTCCCAGGCGGCGGCTCCGACCATCAAACGGGTCTGTCTGGAGCTGGGCGGTAAGTCGCCGTTCCTGATCTGTGAGGATGCCGACTTGAGCAAGGCAGTACCGCTGGGTGTCGATGATGTGATGCTTAACAGCGGCCAGACCTGCACCGCCCTGACCCGGATGCTGGTGCCTGCCTCCCGCTATGAAGAAGCGGTAGAGATCGCCCGCGAATACACCGAGTCACTCAAAGTGGGCGATCCGCGCGACGCCGACAGCTTCCTCGGCCCGCTGGCCTCCGCAGTGCAACTGAAGAATGTCCAGCGCTATATCGGCATCGGCCTCAAGGAAGGCGCACGTCTTGTGACCGGCGGCCTGGATCGCCCTGAAGGGCTGGAGAAAGGCTACTACCAGCGCCCCACGATCTTTGCCGATGTCGATAACAGCATGACCATCGCCCGCGAAGAGATCTTCGGCCCGGTACTCTGCATCATCCCCTACCAGAATGAAGCCGAGGCGCTGCAGATCGCCAACGATACCCCCTACGGCCTGGCGGCCCGGGTCTGGTCAGAAGACAAGACCCACGCCGAAAACCTGGCACGCCAGATCCGCGCCGGACAGGTCTATATCAATGACGGTTTCTGGAACAACGAAGCCCCCTTCGGCGGCTACAAGCAGTCCGGCAATGGCCGTGAACTGGGCAATTTCGGCGTCGAAGAATTTTTCGAGACCAAAGCCCTGATTCGCTAACACGGCTCCGCTAAGCCTGTTTCTCAGAATCAGGTCCGCACCGCTATCCGATTTATTAGCAGTTCCGGTGGTTTTCGCGGGAGTACCCTCCCGCCTTTTTTCCTGTGCCGGAGCCAGTACCCCTGAACAGGGTATACCGCCCATGACGAGCGGGTAGCACACTGATAAAACGCGCATTCCGCAGCCATACTGTCTAACAGGGAGGGTAGGCAACGCTGCTGCGCATCAATAACAACAATAATCAGAGATAGAATATGAGCACTCCCAACAGCCATAATAAAACTCTAACAACGACTGACGTCACCCTCTATACGGTCTCCGCGATCCTGCTGGTCGACCAGATCGCCATGTCCGCTGCGGTGGGCCCATCCGCTATCTTCTGGTGGATTGTGGTACTGGCAATCTTCTTTATCCCCAATACCCTGATTACCGCCGAGCTGGGTACTGCCTACCCACAGCAGGGCGGCATCTACGCCTGGATTCGCGATGCCTTCGGCACCCGCTGGGGCGCCCGTATTACCTGGCTCTACTGGATTAATATCGCCCTCTGGATGCCGGCGGTCTATATCATGTTCGCCGGTATCTACAGCGCCCTGTTTGCCCCCGAGATGAGTCTCTGGAGCCAGATCGGCCTGGGCGTGGCGCTTTGCTTCCTGACCGGCTGGGCCAACTGCATTTCACTGGATAAGAGCAAGTGGATTCCCAACCTGGGCACCCCGGTCAAGTTCCTGATCATCATGACGCTGGGTATTGCCGGCCTGATGTACGGCCTGAAAAACGGCTTTGCCAACGATTTCGGTTTCAGTCAGGCACTGGACAACCTGGATGAGGGCCTGGCCTTTATTCCGGTGATCGTTTACGGCTGCCTGGGTGTCGAGCTGATCTGCGCCGAGAGTGACGAGATCCGTAATCCGAAGAAAGCGATCCCGCGTGCCATGATGATTGCCGGCCTGATGACCGCGGCGCTCTATATCTTTGGTACCGCTGGCGTGCTGGCGGCAGTGCCGGCTGAAGATATCGATATGATCGATATCCTGGCCGTAACCCTGAAAGAGCTGTTTGGCGGTAGCGAGCTGGGTAACAGCTTCGCACTGGTGATCGGTGGCCTGACCCTGTTTACCCTGTTCTCCACCATGGTGACCTGGACCCTGGGCGGCAACCGCGCCGTGGCCGAAGCAGCCGACGAGAAAGAGATGCCGGCCGTATTTGGCCTGAGTCATCCAAAGCATAAAGCGCCAATCGGTGCCGCGATGCTGACCAGCCTGATCAGTGCCGCCATCATGGTGCTGTATGGTTTTATGGCCAACAACGCCGAAGAGCTGTTCTGGACCTTGTTCTCCTTCAGCGCCATCATCTTCCTGATGCCTTACATCGGTATGCACTTCGCCTTTATCAAGCTGCGCGCCACCGACAGTCAGACACCACGCCCGTTCCGGGTGCCAGGCGGCGCCCTGACCGGCCTGCTGCTGTCATTGCTCTGCATCGCGGTACTGGCACTGGCGATCCTGCTGTTCTTCTGGGTACCGGGCGAACCACTGGATCTGGTGCTGCTGGCGCAGGTTGGCGGCGGCGTGCTGGGCACCCTGGTCGTCGGCGAGATTCTGGTACGCCGGGGCGAAAGACTGAAACGACAGGCACAGCAGAAACTGCGCACGACTGAAGGCTCGGCCTGATAGCACAGCTTTAAACAAACTGAAGGCGCGCTGTAACAGAGCTGTTCTAGACTTCGCACCTCACGCCTACACCCAAAAAAGCCCCCGGCCTGTCTCAGCCGGGGGCTTTCTGTTTCTGCTCGCCCAATACTGCAACAGGCCCCCTTCAGGACCCTCGTAAGCCGCTTACTTCTGACTGTCGCCCTGCTGCATATAACTCGCCAGCGGGTCCTGCTCCAGATCCCCACTGGCGTTGGACAACGCAGCGATAAACAGTGAGAACAGCTCTGACTGGGATGAAATATCCAGCTTGGCGTACATATTCTTGCGGTGCATCTGCACCGTATCCGGTGAGATCCCCAGCTTCTGTGCCGCCGATTTGGAAGAGTGTCCCTTCAGCAACAGGTGCGCCACCTCTCGCTCACGGTCGGTCAGCATGGAGGCGCCGAAACGGTTAAAAGCCGACTCGATCTGGGTACGCATGCGTCCTTCCGATCCATCCGGAATCTCCTTGGCCTCCCAGACGCTGTGCCAGTAGCGATCCAGCACGGATTGCACCACCGGGTTCATCAGGCGAAACAGCGCCAGCTCATCGCCAGAGAAGGTGGGATGGTCATGCTGTCGACCAACGGCAAAGGACAGTTTGACGCCGTCCCTTGGCCCGACGAGGAAGTAGACATCATCCACCAGCGACGTTTCCTGATAGTAGGCCCGGTAGTAATCACTTTGGTAGAAATCGTCGGGGGCGATCTCTGACAGATGGAAGACCCCGGTCTCCAGCCCCTCATCCACCGCCAGACAGAGCGGGTCAAGCAGGTAAGCACCAGAGAAATAGGCATCGATATGCAGTGCCCGCTCCTCTTGCGGAATCCCCAGGTCGTACAGCAGCACCGGCATCTTGTCACGCCGCTCCAGCACCAGCATCACCGCCTCTACCTTGACCAACTGGCTAATGGCTTCCACCAGCAGACGCGGCAGGTCTTCATCCTCCAGATGATTAATCAGCTCTGCGACTGACTGATTCCACTTTCCAAACAAAGAGAGGCTGTTTTCCATACGGAGTCACTCCAGAGGCTAAGGCCCGGCTTCAGGAGAAGCGGTGCCGATTAGGTGAACCTTCCAAGTATCCGGATATCATGCGGGAGGGGAAATACCCTGACTAAGGGTATAGACCCCGCCGTTTAAAATATGCGCCCGCGCGGCTGTTCCTGCCAGAAAAACTAACAATCAATCGAGCTGGCCCGGCGAAAGCCCCTGCCCTGATCTGCGCCGCATCGGTAATCAACTGAATATTCCGGCAAGCGGGCAACAAAGTATCTGATTAAATTTTACACAGCCATTTTCCGTCATATACTTAATCTCTCTCCTTAGATAACCGGGTGCCGAAAGATGGAACTTCAGCCTGCCTCAGTCGCCAATCTCGCCAGCTCTGCCCTCTCCAGCAATCGTCTGGCTGATGCCAGCGAACAGATTGCCACTGGCTCACGTATCAACAGCGCCGCTGACGACCCATCCGGTATTCAGATCTCTATCGGAATAACCCGCGATATCAACGAAAATACCGTCGGACTACGTAACCTGCTGGACGGCACATCCCTGACCGAATCGGCTATCAGCGGAATCTCGCAAATCAGCGAATCGATATTACAACTGCGAGAACTTTCACTGCAGGCACAGAATGGCACCCTGAATGACTCCGACCGCCAGGCACTCAAGGACCAGGCGGACCAGCTGCTGGCGCAGATCAGGGACAGTATCGATCAGACCCGCTTTAACGGCCGCTCGCTGTTGAATGAGGAAGGCAGCATCGGCATTCAGGCCGGAGAAAGCAGGACAGAGATCGACACCCCGGACCTGCTCAGCTCGCTGGGTGATCAGGGGCTGTTCTCACTGGATATCTCCTCACCTGAGGCCCTGGAAAGCCTCGATGGCAGCCTCGACCTGCTTAACCAGTCTGCCGGTAGTTTCGCCGCCAGCCAGAGCCAGCTCGACAGCAATGTCCGCAGCCTCAGCGACGCCTCAGTCAGCGAAGAAGCCGCCCGCTCCCGGATCAGCGACGCCGACCTCGCCAAGGCGATCTCGGAACAGAGCCGCGAACTGCTGCAACGTGACGTCAACATCACCCTGCAGGCACAGGCCAACGCGGGCCGCAGCGATATACTGGCACTGCTGGGCTGAAGCCCGGCTTTACCTACCTGATCAGGTTATTTCTCCAAAACATCGGTTTCTCGATACTCATCTACGATTTCGTGCTTTTTCATCGCACGAAGGCGTAGGTATCCCACCACAAAAACCGATCAAGAGAGTATTCCATGAGCAGTATTCTAAGAATGACTGAAGCACCAGCCAGTGAATTGATTCCCGCAGATGGCACCAGCGCAGGCAACCCGATGGAGCGCGTATCCGAACTGTTTGATAGCGAGCAGCATTCAGGTTTCGCGGGCAGTTGGTACTGCAGCCAGGGTCAGATTACGGTCGAAGACTATCCGTTTGATGAAGTCTGCTTTATTACCGAAGGCAAGGTTGGCATCACCGATCTGGCATCAGGTGAGGAAGAGATTTTTACCGCCGGCCAGGCATTTATCTGTCGTAAAGGTAGCAAGCTGCAGTGGACCATCTACCAAAACTGCCGCAAGTTCTACGTCGGCATCCCGGCAAACTGATCGTAGATAGCGCTTCACACTGAGGCGCTCATACTTGCCGCAATGCTGGTTAAACGCCCCGCAGCCTGGATTACGGAACACCACGACAAAGCCCAGCAAGACAGCCCTACTCTTATATAACTTGGCAGGGACTTCCTCCGAATACCATCAAACTTCATACCCTGCTCATTCGCCAGCAGAGCGCGCCTCCCACAAAAACCCAACACGCCTCCGCTGCCTAGAAGATCGACGCAAATCCCGACACTATTTAGACAAAAAAGGCGCTGCCGGAGTCTGCCTGTAACAGCCTCCAACAGCGCCTTTCCTATTCAACCGTAATCTTTAACGGGTGACGTAATTCACACCCGGCAGCACACAGAGCATCTCATACAGCAGGTTTGCCGCGACCACTGAGGTACTGCGGCTGGTATCGAACGGCGGCGACACCTCCACCAGGTCACAACCAACCACGTCCAGTCCCTTACAACCACGTACGATCTCGATTCCCTGCATCACCGTCAGGCCACCGACTTCAGCGGTACCGGTGCCGGGTGCGAAAGCCGGGTCCAGGCCGTCAATATCGAAGCTGATATGCACCGGACCACCACCGACCTTCTCGCGCACTTCGGCCATCAACGGTGCCAGCGACTTATGCCAGCACTCTTCCGCCTGTACCACGCGGAAGCCCTGGTCACGCGACCAGTCATACTCATCGATAGAATAACCCGTGCCACGCAGGCCGATCTGTACCACGCGATCACAATCCAGCAGGCCTTCCTCGACGGCACGGCGGAACGGGGTGCCGTGAGCGATCTTCTCACCGAACATCTCATCGTTGATATCGGCATGGGCATCCACATGCACCAGCCCCACCGGGCCATGCTTTTTCGCCAGCGCGCGCAGAATCGGCAATGCAATGGTGTGATCGCCACCAATGGTTAGCGGAGTCACCCCCTTCTCCACCACCTCATCGTAGTAATCCTCGATGATCTTGATGCTCTTCTCCAGATTGAAGGTGTTGATCGGTACATCACCGATATCCGCCACCATCAGGCTGTTGAAAGGGTCTGCACCGGTGGAGACATTAAACGGACGCAGCATGCGGGATTCATCGCGGATCTCGCGGGGTGCCAGGCGGGCACCGGGACGGTTAGAGGCGCCGATATCCAGCGGCACACCGATAAAGGCCGCATCCAGCTCTTCTGACAGCTCCACCGCCGGCAGCCGCATAAAGGTCGCCGGGCCACCAAAACGTGGCATCTCATTGCCACTCATCGGCTGGTAAAACTTTTTCTCAGACATTTCGTCACCTCTTAAACACCGTCATAGATTCTTTATAGATTATTCCCCTTCCAGTATTGCGCAGCGCCGGGTAAGACAGCCGGCAACGCAGATAAAGAAAGTGGCTAAGCTAAGTTATAGTCAATAATCCTAACGGCTTATATAAATATTTGAGTGACTTAATCCTTAGATATACAAAAGTAAAATATCGCTGCCGATCTGCCGTTTACCCTGCCCTGGTTCAGATGCCAAGATCCCAATCGGGTACGCCACGGTAGCGCTCAGCGAGGAAGTCCAGCATCGTTCGCACCGAGGCGGGAACATGCTGGCGGGAGAGGTAAACACCCCAGAGATACATCGGCGGCGCACTCCAGTCGTCCAGTAAAGAGACCAGCTGGCCCGAGCGGATCAGCGGCCCGGCAAGGTAAGTGGGCTGCAGGGCGATACCGCCTCCGGCCAGGGTCGCGCGGGTCAGGGTACCCACCTCATTGGCACTGAGATTACCACTGACCGGCACCAAAACCTCCTCCGCTGACGTACCCTGAAAACGCCAGACCCCTTTACCGAAGTTGGCGTAGCAGAGGCAGTTGTGACCGACCAGATCCTGCGGCGCTACTGGTGTGCCGTGGCGGGCCAGGTAATCCGGAGAGGCGACCACTACCGACTCACAGTTGGCCAGACGCCGCGCCACCAGCCCCGGGTCCAGCTCACCGGAGATCCGGATCGCCAGATCGACCCGCTCCTCGATCAGGTTCACCGTATGGTCGACCATCATCAGGTCAACCGACACCTCCGGGTAGCGCTTCAGATACTCCACCACGCCATCCGCCAGATGAGCCTGCCCAAACGATGTACTGCAGGTAATCCGCAACTGTCCCTTAGGGGCACTGTCCCGCGCCCCCAGCGACAGCTGCATATCCTCTTCCAGCGCCAGCATCTTTTCACACTGCAACAGAAACGCCTGTCCGGCCTCCGTCAGGGAGATACTGCGGGTCGAGCGCTGTAACAACCGGCTGCCCAACCACTGCTCCAACGCCGTGACGTAGCGCGTCACTTTTACCCGGGTCATATCCAGATGGTCAGCCGCGGCCGTAAAACTGCCCCGCTTCACCACCTCAACAAAGACCCGCATCGATTGCAGACGATCCATATGCTCACTCTATGAAACAAAAAAGCCCATTTTTGTATATATATCCGAACCTATCAAGCCACTAAAGTAGCTCCATCACAACCTACTTGAGGCCTAAAACCATGAAACAGCTACACAGCCTGCTACTCTCCGCCGCTATCTCCATCGCCGCCACTGGCAGCGCCCTGGCCGGATCAGAGCAGCCTCTGACCCTGGAGGTATACAACGCCGACGGCAACAGCTTCCACGTCAACTCAGTACTGGTCACCGGCGAAAGCGATGCCATGCTGATCGACGCGCAATTTACCCGCGCCGATGCCCACCGCCTGGTGGCGGAAATCCTCGCCAGCGGCAAGACCCTGAAAAGCGTCTATGTCAGCCACGGCGATCCGGACTACTACTTCGGCCTGGAAGTGATTAAAGCGGAATTCCCTGATGTGAAGGTCTACGCCAGCCAGCCAACCATCGACTGGATCAACCAGACCGTAGAAAAGAAGGTCGCCTTCTGGGGACCGAAAATGGGAGCCAACGCCCCGCGCCAGCCGATCATCCCTAATCTGCTGCCCGCAGAAGGCCTGAACCTTGAGGGCAGCAAGATCGAAGTCAAAGGCCTTAACGGCCAGACACCGGGCCGTAGCTACGTCTGGATTCCATCGATCAAAGCGGTCGTGGGTGGCGTCAACGTCTTCAGCGGTCTGCACCTCTGGACCGCCGATACCCAGAGCAAAGCCAGCCGCGAAGCCTGGGTGAAGATCCTGGAAGGTATTGAAAAGCTACAACCAGAAACCGTGATTCCCGGTCACTCGGCCGCCAACGCCGACACCGGCCTGGCAGCGGTAAGCTACAGCAAGAAATACCTGCAGCGTTACGAATCTGAACTGCATAAAGCCGCTGACTCCGGCGCCCTGATCAACCGTATGCAGCAGCTCTACCCGGATGCGGGCCTGGGCATCGCCCTGCAGATCGGTGCTAAGGTCAATACCGGCGAAATGAAGTGGTAACCGCCTAACCTCCCCAGAGTCAGCTCCGACTGAAGCTTTCCGGATTAATACAGGGAAGCTTCAGATTATGACTCAGCCACTATCTATACTGTCCTTAGACTACGTTTCTGCCCGACAGGCATTGGCTGTCGGTGGACAATATTTAAGATTGTAATCGGGGGATAAACACATGAGCACTGGCCTTTCCGACGCCTTGAATATCCTGGTTCAATGGCAATGCACACCGAATCAGGCCCTCACTATCCTGAATCTCGATCCTGAACAACCATTTCCCGAAGTGCTCAGCGAAGAGCAGTGCGAACGCGTCACCTTCGTCCTCAATATCCATTCCGACCTCAGCACCATCTTCGATGATCCCGATGAAGTCTACGGCTATATGTCAGCCCCCCATGACGATCCCTACTACGAAGGCAAATCACCGCTGGGATTAATCAGCACCGGAGACCTGACCGTATTCGGGCGCATCTGCTGGCATATCGATGCGATGAGGGTGCAGTGATTTTTTCAGGGGTGGAAAGGCGATGGGAATATCAGAGATGTTTCACTATTTAAAAACAGTTAGTTCCGACCGTGAGTTGTAGTGGCTGTCATTTTTCTGTTTTCTGACAGCGAGTTCAGCAGAAAAAGCGTATCAAGCTGTAATTTCCGACTTAGTCACAGGTCCTTAGGGGGCGAGCCGATAAAGCGTATTATAAGTTATTACTGCGAAACGGGATTTTCAGCACAAACAGCTGATCCCCGCTTCTCTCATCAGATGCCGTGTGCATAAAGCCGCACTTTTCCAGTACTCGCCTTGATGCGATGCTGTCCCTTTCAACACCTCCCGTAACTGATTTGATTTTATTGTCCTGACACCAGGCGACGAAGCCATTTACAAGCTCGCTGGCAAAGCCTTTCCGCCACGATGACTCACCCAGCATGTAGCCCAAACGCAGATCCGAGCCGTCTTTATCTTTAGCCGCCTCAAATAAAAGAATGATGCCAATGGCATTTCCTGAAGATTTTTCTATTGCCAGTAAAGCGACCCCTTCATCATCCCGTTCAGCAATCCAGGCTTCTGCACGCTCCAAGGTGTAGCTGCCTTGCCAGCTTGGCGGAAGAGAGTGGGTAACCCTTGGCGTAAGGATACCCTTGACGATGACAGCAAGATCTTGATCACGCCACTCATCAGATGCAAAAGAGTGCCACTCTTTTACCAGCAACCGATCAGTCAAGTAAGTCCAGTCCGAATTCAACAACGATCATCACCTCATATTTCCAGATGGGTACTGGGAGATGTCATCACCGGCATAAGGCTGCCAACAGCCGCCAAACCAAGCGAGACCGAGCCCCAGAGTGAATCCTATCGTAACTGAAGCCATCTGCCGGTACGAGCATGGCGTTACCCGCGTCTTGGCGAATCGTTATCAGCTTCCTGTGCATTTATAGTCGTACAGATTCGTGAGCCAGGGGAGCTAACGATGATCGCGGTTATTTTTGAAGTCAGTGCTATCTGGGAAGGTAAAGCGGAGTATCTGCAGCTGGAGCTTACAACCGGGTTACACCGTTTTTCCGAAGCACGCCAGCGGGCTCCGGCCGATTCAATCGCGGCGATAGAATGGGTGGGACTGTGCTAGGATGCCACTTTTAATAGCCAGTGCCATATCGAGAACGTTCCATGACCGTTGAAAGCGCCCTATCCTTCTTTATCGCCATCTTTATCTTTGGCATTACCCCCGGTCCCGGTACTTTTGCCATCCTGGCCCGGGCGCTGGCGCAGGGTGCGCGGAGTTGCTTTCCGCTGGCCTTTGGCATGGTTGTCAGCGACTGCCTCTACCTGACGGCAGCCTGTTTTGGCCTGGCTGCGATCGCCGCTAACTGGAACGAGTTGTTTACCGCGATCCGTATCATCGGCGCTATCTATCTGGTCTATCTCGGCTGGAAGATGTGGCGTGCCCCTGTCAACCTGGATGCGGAGAACCCCAGGGCCAGCAAGCGCAGTATCACCACAAGCTTCCTGCAGGGCTTCCTGATCTCTGCCTCTAATCCTAAGGTGATCCTGTTCTATATCGCTTTCCTGCCGACTTTTCTGGATATCACCCGCCTTGGCGACGGCGATATCCTGTTGGCCGTTATGCTGAATATGAGCGGCCTGATACTGGGCCTGATGCTGATCGCCAGTTTTGTTGGCAAGGCGCGCGGCTTTTTCAAATCGGAACTCGCCATGAAGCGGTTAAACCGCAGTGCCGGCTCGCTGATGGCTGCGGCAGGGGCTTATCTGGTATCGCGCTGAAGCCTTTTGAGATCTGGTTAAACCGCTTAGGTAAGCGGTGCTGAAACGACGAAACCCCGCATATCGCTATGCGGGGTTTCTGAATTTGGATGGCGGTGAGGGAGGGATTACTTCGCCCCTTCGGGGCCAGCGTCGCAGGCTCCGCTGTTGTCTCGCTTCGCTCGGCTCGAACCGCGAGGGTTCTCACCCTCCCTCACAAAAATTTCGTAGGGTTCTGAAACGACGAAACCCCGCATATTACTATGCGGGGTTTCTGAATTTGGATGGCGGTGAGGGAGGGATTCGAACCCTCGATACCTTGCGGTATACACACTTTCCAGGCGTGCTCCTTCGGCCACTCGGACACCTCACCACTCGTCTTCAACTGGGCTTTTCATGTTGCCCTTCAGAAGAGGCGCGTATCCTAACATATTGTTTGGTAAGCGCAACAGCGAATTCGAAATTATTCAAAAATTAAGCCTGAACTACGCTCAACCTCTACCGGCGTAGCCGATAATCCAGTCGGCAACGGCTTCCGGGCTGTTGATATCCAGTCGTACCAGTCCTTCCGGCAGTTGCAGGCTGTCACTGTCGGTCGCAACGGCCACCAGGTCGCTGCGGTCCAGTTCGATCAGGTCTCCGTCGTAGCCTTCGCGACGCAGGGCCAGTTTCGGTACCGGGTATTTTTTGAACCCCTCCACCAGCACCAGGTCGAGGTTGTCGAGGTCGAGCTGGCTGAGCATATCTTCCAGTTTCGGCTCAGCTTCGACTTCGTTCTCGTGCATCAAGGCCCAGCGCCGGCTGGAGGCGATCAGCATCTGGTTGGCACCTGCCGTGCGCAGGCGGTGACTGTCTTTACCCGGTTTGTCGACGTCGAAGCCGTGATGGGCATGTTTCACCACAGCCAGGCGCAGGCCGCGTTCACGCAGCAATGGGATTACCTTTTCCAGCAGTGTGGTTTTACCGGTGCCGCTGTGTGCGGCGATGCCCAGTACCGGGCGGGGAAATTCGGTCAGGTTCATCTCACTTAACCCTATAACAACCAGCGATAATCATTCACCGCTGTAGATCTGATTCTCAGGACCGGGCAACAGACCGGCTTCAGTAAAGTAACGCTTTGCACCCGGATGCAGGGGGGCCGGAAAAGGCCCCTGCGCCATCGTTGATGGCTGCAGTCCGCTAAAGGCCGGGTGCATCTGCCGCAGTTGTTCTATCTGTTGGAATACCGCTTTCACCAGTGTATAGGCCTGTTGTTCAGATAACTGATCTGAAGCAAAGAGGGTTGCGCGCAGGCCCAGAGTCCGTGTGGAGTGCGGATTGCCGGGATAGGTTCCACCCGGGATCTCCGCCCAGTAGAGCCAGGGGTTGTCCTGCACCAGCTTCTGCGCCGCTGCCCCCCGCAGTGATATCAGATGACTGGAACAATCCCGCGTGGCTTCCCGTGCGGCTCCTGAAGGGTGCCCGACGGTATACAACATCACGTCAATCTGACCGCTGCATAATGCCTTAGCCTGCCGGGCGGCTTCCAGTTCTACCGGCGTCACCAGCCCCTCAGCACGCTTATCATTGACCGCGAGCAACAGATCGAACATCAGGCGCTGGGCCGATCCGGGTGCACCGATACTGACTTTCTTGCCTTCTATATCCTCGAAGTTCTGAATCGAACTGTCGGCACGGGCAAGAATGGTGAAATATTCGGTGTAGAGCGAGAACAGGCTGCGCAAACGACTGTCCTGGCGGGAACCACCGGCCTGCACTCTGCGATAAAGGAATCCTGCTTCGGCAATACCCAGATCCAGTTCGCCAGCTTCAACCCGCTGAATATTGCTGTATGAACCACCGGTACTTTCTACAGCACAGCGGATTCCATGCGACTTTCTTGTCAGGTTGACGAGACGACAGATGGCACCGCCCGCCGGATAGTAAACGCCGGTCACCCCCCCGGTGCCCAGAGATATGAGTTGTTTGCCCGCCTGCGCCGGCACAGCGATCAACGCCAGCATCATGATGGTCATCAGGCGTGTTAGCCAAACAGGGCCAGAGCATCGGTCTGTATTCATAGTTATATTTGTTATGGGCCACGAAGCGAAGGCGATATCATAATGCCCCCCCGACGATCTGGAAACCGCAATAGTAACCAGATCAAAGCGCGCTAACCTGCCTCTCCCCATTCAGGCGGTAACTTTCTTTACAACCATTGATAGTTATCTTGCCGGTTTTTGTCCCGAAAATAGTGCGAAGACCGCGCCTGAAACAGCCATCCCGCGTAGCTGCAGCGCCCTTAGTATACTGGCACGGCTATTGCCTTTAACAAGATGAATGAATGCCATTCAATAGCAAAGACGCTATCACAGGTTTCCTGAACAGCGGCTAGCGAGTTGCTTAAAAGGAGACAAGGCTGTTTTGGCTCTTGCATCCGGTATTTTTTGTTCACGGCAAAAAATGTGTTCCGGCGTGCGATCAGCTTTTTCAGATCCCGAAGGCTGCATTAGAAGCCCATACAGGAGATATCGGTTCAGGCTGCAGCCGGTCTCAGAGACTGGGAGGCTTGTCTTTTTGTGCTCAGCAACAAACGATCGATCGCATTTGGCGATGATCATACGGTGCTTTATTTATCACCCATTCCTTTTATGCGGGCTCCTGGCGCCCGCTCTTTTTTTCGCCTTCCGATTGAATTTTTCTCACTTGAACGCCAGCTCGACAGAACTTTAATTTAGAGACTTGGATAGTCAGTTCATATCGGTTGGCAATAGCCTGCCAACCTCATTTCAGGTGTATGCATGGATGTTTGGACGCACGGCGCTGCCAGTCCCTCCTTCAGGCACCACAGAGAAACGCAGGAGGTTTTGTGATGAGCGAAAAGCAAAAACAATCATCGTCGCTGAATGACCCTGAAGACTGGAGCTGGGATGGCCGATATGAAGAGGAGATGAAGGAGGAGTCGGTGATCTACAGCCGCAAGCAAAGCGACCCCGCCATGCGCCGGCGTATCGAGATGATGCAGGAGGAACGTCGCCTGCGCGACCTGATTGATGATGAGCTGAACTTCGACTGATTTCCGATCTGGCGCGGGAATCATTACAATAGCGGGATGTTAAGAATCTCCGCTAATGTCACGCTTGATGACAGTGAAATAGAACTCAACGCCATTCGTGCCCAGGGCAGTGGCGGCCAGAACGTCAATAAGGTCTCCACGGCGATCCATCTCCGCTTCGATATCCTGGCTTCATCATTGCCGGATATCTATAAGGAGCGGCTGCTGAAGCTGTCTGATCAACGCATCAGCAGCGAGGGTGTTATCGTCATTAAAGCCCAGAGCTACCGCACACAGGAGAAAAACCGCGAAGACGCCCTGCAGCGCCTGAGGGAATTACTACAAAGCGTTACCGTGACGCAGAAAAAGCGCCGCCCGACCAAGCCAACCAAAAGCTCACAGCGCAAGCGGATGGACAGTAAAACCAAGCACGGTAAAACCAAGTCGATGCGTGGCCGGGTAAAAGATTTTTAGGCTGACTGCAGAGCTTCTGCAGTGAGGCTCAGCTGCGCCTTATCACTGGAAAGATAAAGTTCACCATCTGTGATGGTCAGTGTCATAACCATGGTTCGTGACTCGAACTCAGGTAACTGCTGCACCTGCTGCCAATCCAGCTTCCACACAGCCACCTTTGGCAGCCCGGCAAAGGCGTTCTGATGTTTCTGCCACCAGATATCCGCTTCGCTGCCATAGGCGTAGAGGCTGATTTTCGGTGCTCGACTGACTGCTTTACGTATCCGGTCCGGGCTGGCCTGCCCCACTTCAATCCAATGCTCGATTGAGCCATCCGGCGATTGTTGCCAGATATCCGCTTCCTCTGTCGCCGACAGGCCACGGGTGAATTCCAGATCCCGATGGTAGTTCATCGCATAGGCAAGTAACCGCACCATCATACGCTCGAAATTTTCAGAGGGATGCAGTGCTACGGTCAGTTTCAGGTTTTCGTAGATATGACGGTCGGTATCAACCAGATCCAGTTCGACTTTGTAGATAGTGGGTTTAAGTGCCATGCCGCCTCCGTTAAAAAGCGGCATTATACAGAAAGAAATCACAATATAAGGCAGATTTCTGCTTCGCCAGACCGACTACTATCTGTACAATTGTGACCTTCGCAAGCGAAGTTTTGCTAACATAGCTTATTGCGTATTCCGGTACCCGCCGGGTAGACAGTACTCAGCGATCACTGTCATTCCCCTTATCGATATCCGGCGGTGTACCAACCTTCTTTGATTGGGCTAAATCTTGTGCCCCGAGCCCCGCAGCTGGCGCTTCTGCCAGCCTGAACGTAAACCACGCCGCCTCTGCACCCGGGCCAGTTCGATATCCACGACCTTTACCGGCACTACTTTATTTCTAACCGAATCAGACATCGCCACCAGTGCGGGCAGGTAACGTTTCATCCGCTGCAATCTGGACACGATTTGCAGCCGCTCTTTGATCCGCAGGGTCTGAGGGTGGTTCTGCAACAGCCAGCGATAAAGACCAATCACACTGCTAAAGCAGAGCGAATCCGACCCGGGCTTAGACTCAGAGCACAGCAGCAGCCCTTTAATCAGAGGAAGTTCGGCCTCCAGCTCCCGTGCCAGAGCCCCCTTGATACGCTGTTGCTGGAAATGTCGACGATGGCAGGCAAACCCATCGATCCGCTTGCCCTCGGCTGCGTGGCTATCGTCAATTTCGATGACAATCACGCCGAACCGGCTGACCAGCACATAGCTAAGCACCGTCACGCCCCGTTCGGTCGCCACCGGTACCTGCTCAAATATATGAAAGTGATCCCGGCACAGGCCACGGAACAGCAATAGCTCCAATAAATAGCGCCGGCAGGATCGGCTAACCGCTTCCAGACGCCACAACAACATCGATACCAGCAGACCGGAAAGCAACAATACCAAATAGAATTCAATCGAGGCGTCCATCATCAGCCTCCTCCCTGGTTAAGCAATATTTTCAGCATAGACACTGCCGCTGCAGTTACCAATTCGCCACAACGCAATTGTCTCTGTTCAGCGACGAACGCCTGCCACCCGGGACAGAAATAGGCTAAAATTCCTCCTCCGTGTGTCAGGCCATTCAGGAACAGAAATGCAGCTAAATCATCTGGTTATTCGCGAACTCACCAAAGAATCCGAAGACAGTGAAGTCCATATCAGCGATAAGGGTGGCGCTGTTGATATCCATTCGGCGATGGCGAACCAGCTGTTCGATGCCCTGCTCTCTGCATTTGATCGCCGCTCCGCACTGACCCATGGCTCGTTCAACAACGAGAACACCGACGGCTACCCCTTCATCTCGGCGTTTGAGGGCTTTGTGAACAGCGCCAACAGTAAGGATGATTTTCAGGCTCTGGTGGATACCGGCCTCAGCCAGCTGGCCGCCGCCATGGGATCGCCATCCGCCCGCACGGCAACCGGCGGCTATATGATCTTCGCCAACTACAGCAGCGATCGCTATGACTTCCTGCTGGTCGCGCTGGTAAGGGACCGTAGCAGTATTGCCCTCAATGAGGACTTGCTGCCGACTGAGGTGATGGAGGTTAACCTGGAGCAGTTACATCAGGCGGCACGGATCAATATCTCCACCTACAAGGCTGGCAAGGACAGTTATCTGAGTTTCGTCGGCAGCAAGGAGAAAGGAGATGTTACCCATTACTTCACCAATGCTTTTGGCTGCACCGATGTCACGCCGTCGAAGAAATCCACCGGCGAACTGATCCGCGCTGCGCGTGACTTCTGTAACTACAACGATCTGGCGGAGAAGAAAGAGCAGGTGGTGGAGGATGTCGTGAACTACATGGAGCGCCAGCGCACTGAAAAGCAAACCGCCAACCTGGGCGATATAGAGCGCCTGTTCGACGTCTATATCCCACCGGAGCAGGCGGAAACCAAAGGCGGCACCTTTGGCAGCTTTGCCAATCAGGGCCCTTATAACGTCAGCCACGAGTTCAAGCCCCACACCAGCACCATCAACCGCTTCTCCAAGGTAAAGGCCAAGTCTGACAGCTGGCAGCTGGATTTCACCAAAAAGTCGCTGGGTACCAAGGAATCGGGCAAGGATATCGAGTTTGATCCGGAGTCAAAGACCCTGGTACTGCGCCGCCTACCGACCAAGGTCGTCGAGCAGCTGATGGAAGCGCTGGAATCTGAAGACTGATCTGGCTGTTACTAATAGCGGTGCCAGATTCCTCATTATGTGGTGATGCGCACGCTCATCCCGGCCTCGGGACAGACACAGGGCACAGACGAACACCCCATTCACCTGAAAGAGAAACCTAAGCGGTTTTCTTTCTTGAACCTCTGCCTGAGGTTGTCGACCCGGTTTTACGCCTGCCGGTGCCACTATTAGCCCCGCCTTTAGCCCCCTTAGCCGAGCCGCCACGGCGTTTTTTATACGCCGGCGCGGCCGACTTCACCCCCTGCAGCGAGGTCGGCAATGAAGCGGCGGCCTGCTCGATCAGGCTGTGCAGCTGGGCACTCAGGGGCGTCATAAAACCACCATAGCTCCCACTGCGCTGGCAGATATCATCCAGCATCGATTCCCAGCGTGCCGTCATATCCGGCCGCGAAGCCATCTCAGGCAGGGCAGCGATCAGCCCCCTGCCCGCCTCGGTTGCCCGAATCGCCTTGCCTTCCCGGCGCAGGAAGGTGCGCTTAAACAGCAGCTCGATAATACCGGCACGGGTGGCCTCAGTCCCCAGCCCGTCCGTCTCCTTAAGGATCTTGCGGATCTCCTTATCCTCGACAAAACGGGCAATACCGGTCATGGCCGACAGCAGGGTGGCATCGGTAAAGGGCTTCGGCGGCTGGGTCATCTTATCGAGCAGCTCGCCCCGCTCGCAGAGCACTGCCTCGCCCTCCTGCATCGGCGGCAGCAGCATCACATCATCATCGCCCTCATCCTTGCCAAACAGCGTCTTCCAGCCCGCGATTACGATCTGGCGCGCTGAGGCGGCAAACAAGCCACCTTCGATCTCCACCTGCACCCGGGTTTCATCGAACTCAAAGTGGAGATAAAACTGGCACAGGTACTGACGGGCGATCAGCTCATAGAGCTGCTGCTCGGCCCGGCCAAGGCGGCCGGTATCAGAGGCTTTCTCGGTGGGGATAATGGCGTGGTGGGCATCGACTTTCTTGTCATTCCAGGCCTTGGAGCGCAATGAGGTATCCGCCCCGGCCACCGCCTCCTGAAGCTTGCCACAGCTTTTGCCGATCGCCGCACAGACTTTTGGCCCCTGGGCGAAGTGCTCCTGCGGCAGATAGCGACTGTCAGAGCGCGGATAGGTGATCAGCTTATGCTTCTCATACAGTGCCTGACAGCTGTCCAGCACCTGTTTGGCACTCATACCAAAACGCTTCGCCGCATCAATCTGCAATGAGGAGAGGTTGTAAGGCAGCGGCGGGGCCTGTCGCTTGCGCTTTTTCTCCAGCTTTTTCACCAGACCCTGCTGACCACTGATGCGGGCCACGACATTTTCGGCCAGCGGTCGGGAAAGCACCCGCCCCTCCTCATCCTGCCATTTGGCGCAGGCTTCACTGGGCTGCCATTTGGCCTTGAAATAGCCACCCTCAGCGGTTTTCAGATGGGCAAAGACTTCGTAGTAGGGCTTGGGCACAAAACGTTCGATCTCCAGATCGCGCCGTACCACCAGCCCCAGCACCGGGGTCTGAACCCGGCCAACCGAGAGCACACCGTTGTAGCCAACCTTTCGCCCCTGAATGGTATAGGCGCGGGTCATATTGATGCCATAGAGCCAATCGGCCCGGCTGCGGGCCAGGGCGGATACGGCCAAGGGGATAAATTCGCTGTTCTCCCTCAGGCGGCTGATCGCCCGTTTGACCGCACTGGGGTTCAGGTCGCTGATCAGGCAGCGCTTCATGCTGCGTTTCTTGGTCTGGGAGACTTTGAGGTAATCGATCACTTCGTCTACCAGCAGCTGCCCTTCCCGATCCGGGTCTCCGGCATGCACCAGCTGATCGGCTTCCTTTACCAGCTTGCGGATCACACTCAGCTGGGAGCGGGTCTTGGGCTTCGGCGCCAACTGCCATTGCTCCGGCTCAATCGGCAGATGCTCCAGCTTCCATTGCTTAAAAGCCGGGTCGTAAGCATCCGGCTCGGCCTGTTCCAACAGGTGTCCGATACACCAGGTCACCACATCGCCGTTGGCGGCACGGATCGCTCCCTCCTCCTTTTTGTGAGGCTTAGGCAGGACGTCCGCGATAGCGCGGCCCAGGCTGGGTTTTTCGGCGATATAAAGAATCATGCTGAATCAGGAACCGGATAATTTTACTGTATAAACAGCCAGTAAAGTTATCCCATTCAGGCGATCAACACCAGTATTGCAGGGAGAAATATCCTGTCCCGCCGAACCTCAAACACTATAGCTATCGACTCTATACTTTTAATTAATTTCAACAATCAGAAAGTTTTTCCTAGGCTGAGACGGTCACCTCAAGTACCGGAGAGCATCATGACTAAGAAACTCACCACCGCGGCTGGCTGCCCCGTCGCTGACAACCAGAATGTGATGACAGCCGGCCCACGCGGGCCGCAACTGCTGCAGGATGTCTGGTTTCTGGAAAAACTGGCCCACTTCGACCGCGAGGTCATTCCCGAACGAAGGATGCACGCCAAAGGTTCGGGTGCCTACGGCCGCTTTACCGTCACCCGGGATATCAGCCGTTACACCCGGGCGGCCATTTTCGCGGAAGTCGGCAAGCAAACCGAACTGTTCGCCCGTTTCACCACAGTAGCGGGCGAACGGGGCGCGGCTGATGCAGAGCGGGATATCCGGGGCTTTGCAGTAAAATTCTACACCGATGAAGGCAACTGGGATCTGGTCGGCAACAATACCCCGGTGTTTTTCCTCAGGGACCCGCTTAAATTTCCCGACCTCAATCATGCGGTCAAGCGCGACCCGCGCACCAATATGCGCAGCGCACAGAATAACTGGGATTTCTGGACCTCGCTGCCGGAAGCGCTGCACCAGATCACGATTGTGATGAGTGACCGGGGCATCCCCGCCAGCTACCGTCATATGCATGGTTTCGGCAGCCACACCTTCAGCCTGATCAACACGGCTGGCGAACGCAGCTGGGTGAAGTTTCACTTCAAATCGATGCAGGGCATCAAAAACCTCAGCGATGCAGAGGCCGAAACACTGATCGGTCAGGATCGCGAAAGCCACCAGCGCGACCTGTATGAGGCAATCGAGCGGCAGGAATACCCCGCCTGGCGGCTCTGTATCCAGGTAATGACCGAGGAGCAGGCTAACAGCAGTGCCTTCAATCCGTTCGACCTGACTAAGGTATGGCCGCAGGCCGATTACCCGCTGATTGAAGTGGGCATAATGGAACTGAACCGTAACCCGGAAAACTTCTTTGCCGAAGTTGAGCAATCGGCCTTTAATCCGGCCAACGTGGTGCCCGGCATCGGCTTCTCACCCGATAAGATGCTGCAGGGCCGGCTGTTTGCCTATGGCGATGCCCAGCGCTACCGGCTGGGCGTCAATCACCACCAGATCCCGGTGAACGCCCCCCGTTGCCCGGTGCATAGTTACCACCGCGATGGCGCAATGCGAACCGATGGTAACTTTGGCAGCAGCATCGGCTATGAACCCAACAGCCAGGGAGAGTGGCAACAGCAGGCGGAATTTGCAGAACCCGCTCTAGCGGTTACGGGTGCCGCCGGACACTGGGATCACCGCGAGGACAATGACTACTTTTCACAGGCCGGTGATCTGTTCCGGTTGATGACCGCAGCACAACAGCAGGCACTGTTTGATAACACGGCGCGATCGCTCAGTGCGGCCAGCGAGGAGATTCAGCAGCGCCATATCCGACATTGCGAACAGGCTGATCCGGCCTATGGTGCGGGTATCAGGCAGGCCCTTTCAGCGCTGTAACTGACAAGCATTCGGCGCAGCAAAGACTGCGCCGCCTGTGCAGGAGGTCGTTATGAAGATCATCTATCAACTGACGGGGGCGCTCTCGCTGGTATTCGGCCTGATCGGTGCTTTTGTTCCCTTGCTGCCTACCACCTGCTTCGTTCTGCTGGCAGCCTGGTGCTTCGCCCGCTCCTCTCCTGCTTTCTACCGCAGGATGCGAGGCTCAGTACTGCTTGGCGGCATAATCGGCAGCTGGGAGCAGCATCGCCGCATTCCGGCCCCGGCGGTCAGGATCGCTATCCTGTCGATGCTGGTCTCAGCGACGGTGTCCCTGATGCTGCTACCGGGACTGCTGTTGAAAGCGGTGCTGGTGATACTGCTACTGGCCGGCTGCGTAATGGTTTACAGGCTGCGCCAGACAGGGGCACCCCTGCCCTGACGCTGCCCTGACTACATCAGGGCCAGGGGCGGCTCCTGCAGGGCCGACAGCTGCTCGCGCAATTCGAGGATATGCTCGCTCCAGTAGCGTTCGGTATTAAACCAGGGGAATGCCATCGGAAATGCCGGGTCTTCCCAGCGGCGGGCGATCCAGGCGGCGTAGTTCAGCATGCGCAGGGTGCGCAGTGGCTCGATCAGCTGCAACTCACGCAACCTGAAGTCCCCGAACTCGTTGTAGCCATCGACAATCTCAGACAGCTGGGAGGTCTGTTCCGCCCGGTCACCGGAGAGCAGCATCCACAGATCCTGAATTGCCGGAGCCATACGGGTATCGTCAAAGTCGACAAAGTGAGCCATCTCATCGCGCCAGAGCATATTGCCAATATGGCAGTCGCCATGAACACGGATATAACGAATATCGCCCGCTTCCGCTATACGCGCTTCAATCGCCGCCAGCAGGTCGCGGGTCAGGGTATCGTAGGCGGTCTTTAGTCCCATCGGGATGAAGTGCTCGCTGATCAGCTGCACACTGTTATAGCCGAAACTCTGTACGTCGATACGCGGGCGATGTTTAAACTCACTGGCGGCACCGGCGAGGTGAATCCGCCCCATCAGGCGTCCCAGCAGGAAGAGATTATCGGGGTTATCCAACTCCGGAGCATGACCGCCCTTACGCGGAAACAGTGCAAACCGGAACCCCTGATGCTCGAACAGGCTTTCGCCATTGTGAATCAGCGGCGCAACGACCGGCAGTTCCTGTTCCTGCAGCTCAAAACAGAACTGATGCTCTTCAAGGATCTGTTCATTGCTCCAGCGCGCCGGACGATAAAACTTGGCAATGACCGGTTGCTGCTCTTCGATGCCGATCTGGTAAACCCGGTTCTCGTAGCTGTTCAGCGGGAACGTACGACCGTCACACCAGAAGCCATGGGCTTCAACGGCATCCATCACAAAATCGGGTGTCAGGGTCTCAAACGGGTGGGTGTTTTCGCTCATCCGGTATCTCTGTGGCATCTGAGTAATGACACAAGGATACCGCTGCCAGAGGCCGGGACAAAGCAATTACAGTCAAACGCCCTGATTTAGCGGGCTGCGAGCTTGTCCTCACAGGGAACTGCCTTTTGCAGACCTGCAATGGTACGCAGCCAGGGCCTGGCCCGCTGGACCGATGCAGGCAGAGCCTGTCGCGCCATCATTGCGGACTCTTCACTGGCATAGAGGCCATAGGTGAGGATCTTCAGGTTGCGACCACCGGCACAGTGAACCGTCACCGACAGTCCATCCACCAGTCCGCTGGCGCGGATAAACTTGCCCAGGCCGGTGCCGGATCGATATGCCCCCAGCTGCAGGGTATAGTGCTTACGGCTGCGCTGCTGCCACCAGCAGGCATCCTTCTCCCGCCCATACTGCCGCTCGCCGCAGGATGTCTGATCGACGCCACGATCTGCGCTGCTACGGGCAGCCTCTACTGTAGCAGTCCGGGCCTGTGACGACGGGGCTGACGGCAACGCTGTTTTCGCCTGTAAACGCTCAGCCGGCAGCGGCTTTGCGGGGCTAGCGGTATTAAGGTCAGCAGCCTGTTCGGCTTTTTCCACGGCCCGTTTCGCCGCCTGCAGCTGTTGCTGTTTTTTCTGCTGAATCTGGCTAAACAGCGTTTCTGACGACTCAACATGCCGGCGCACAGCCTCACGAGCCAGACTGTCTGCCAGCTTAAGATTACGCTGGGAGTCCGGACCGTGAGTCAGCAAGAAAGCCAGCCGGTACATGCCTACACCGGACCCCTGACGTACCGCCTGTCGATACCAGTGTTCGGCCTTTTCCGGCTGATCAGCTTCAGACAGCGAGCCAAGCTGTAGCTGGGCATTCAGATCCCCCGCCCCGGCCGCCGAACGCAGCCAGTCCATCGCCTCCGGCGTGGCGCCGTCACGCTGTAACAGATAGTCTGCCAGATGCCATTTGGCCGCTATGTCCCCCTGCTCCGACGCCGCCTGAAACAGCGAGCGGGCAGTTTCCTCATCCTTATCACCGGCAACCCCGTCCAGAAACAGCAATCCCAGTTCCCGTTGCGCCCTGGCATAGCCGTCGGAAGCCAGACGGGTCAGCAGGAGACGGGCTTCCAGTTTGTCCTGCTCGGTACCGATCCCCTGAAGCATCGCCACCGCGAGGTTATAGCCGGCCTCTTCATGCGAACGCCTGTAGGCCTCTTTCAGCCAGGCAACGGCCATCTCAGGCTTCTGCGGCACACCATTGCCTACAGCATAGAGACTGGCCATACGAAACATCGCTTCAGCATCACCCGCCGCGGCGGCAACCTTACAGTGGGTCGCGGCGTCCTCATATTTCGCCGCGTTATAGGCTTTCAGGCAGTCATCGGCGGCATGGCTGTTAAGCGCCATCAGGCCACAAAATACCGCGACAAAACCTCTGCTGACTCTCATACCTGTTCCCTGGTGTCTCTGTCTGTCCATGCCACGGCGCGGCCCTGGCATGGCTTAAATTCAATTCTGCGGCATCAGACCGCGGCGGCAGATTCAGGCGGGACCGCAACCGACTCCCGACCGGCTCAACTATACTGCATTCAGGTCACTGCAAAGGAAGCCTTATGAGCCGATACCTGAATCACGCCCTTACCCTATTACTGTTTCTGATTTTCTTCCACCTCGGGGCGATCCAGAGTGTCCTCGCCAAACTTCAGCTCAGCCAACAGGATATTGCCATCGCCATGCTCTTTGCCACACTCGGCAGCCTGTTGAGTATCCAGTTGTTTTCTCTCGATTTCCATGATGAAGGGCAACTGCGGCTGGGGATCAACCTGGGTGGTGCGCTGGTTCCGCTGGGCTTCGTAATCTATCTGATTCACAGCTATCCGGTAGCCATACTCCCGACGCTGCTGCTGACACTGTGCGTCACCCTGGTGGTTTACCCCCTGACCCGGGTTGAGCGACGGCGCGGCTTCGTTGTTTATATCTTCGGAGCGGTATTCTGCTCGGCCCTGGGCGTACTGCTGATCGACAGTCCCGACTACCTGGTTCAGGCCTATATCGCGGCGGTACTGGGCACTCTGATCGGGGGCGACCTGATGCACCTGCCACAGCTGAACCAACTCAAGGCACGTAATCACGAAACCATCCTGATCGGCGGCGGAGGCTTGCTGGATGCAGTATTCCTCAGCGGCTTACTGGCGATGTTTACTGCCGAGGCGCTGCGACTGCACGGCTACGCCTGAACTTGCGTAGCACTTCAGTTCCCCTTGCTTATACTGCCCCTGCCCTAGTTGTGATCCAGTTATGTTATAGTGCCGTTTTTCGATCTACCCTGAGTGAAGGACAATGGCAGGTTCACTGAAAGACCAACTTTTAAAAGCAGGCCTGACGGATAAAAAGCGCGCCAACAAGGCCGCCGAACAACAGCGTCAAAGCGCCAAAAAAGCCAAGACTGCCCGTAAAGCGGGTCAGCAGATGGAAGATGAGCGTAAACAGGCGCTGGAAAAAGCCCGGCTCGAAAAGCTGGAGAAGGATCGTGAGCTGAACCGTCAGCGCGAAGCGGAAAAAGAGCAGAAATCACGTCTTGCTCAGATTAAGCAGTGGATTCAGCAGAACCGTATTGAGATCCCTGCCAAGGCAGAAACCGCCTACAACTTCGTCGTCGATCGGAAGATCAAGAAGATCTACGTTACCGACGATCAGCTAAACCAGCTGGCCCGCGGCCATATCGCCATCGCCCCGGTGGGAGAAAGCTTTGACCTGATCCCGGATGTGATCGCAGAGCGTATCGAGATGGTCGATCCCAAGGCGGTTATCCGTATAACGCCGGAAGAAGCGCCGGAAGAGGACGATCCGTACGCGGATTACCAGATTCCTGACGACCTGATGTGGTAATCAGCCGTCCCATTTAGAAAGCCCCGTTGCTCACGCTCGGGGCTTTTTGCTATCACCCTTATAGGAAGTGACCATGGAAGTAACCAAACAACAACGGGCGTTCTACCGCAAACTCTATCTGGGCTGGCTGGTCACTCAGGAAGAGCACAGTGCCACCTCTTTGCAGAAACTGACCGGCATGCCGCGCCGTACAATTCAGGACACCCTGAAAGATATGTCTGATATCGGCATTTCACTGCACTTTCAGCAAATTGAAGGCGGCCGCCACAACGCAGGCTTCTATGTGCTGGAAAGCTGGGGACCGATCCGCCCTGAATGGATCAGCGCCAACCTGCCGCAGATCGAACAGGCGTTGGAAATCAGCACCGAGGCCGGGTAAAAACCCGGAAAAAAACCTTAAAGCTCTCGCCCCCCGCGCCGTTAACAGGGGAAACACCTTTTAACGGCAGGGACTCCCATGATCAATTTGCACAGCAGCGAAAGCTATAGCAGCCAGATCAGCGGCAACCTTCAGGCCCAGGCTAAACAGCCGGAGGAGCCGAAAGTCGATCCGCAGCAGGCAATGCTGGAGAAGCTCCAGGAAGCTGAAAAGAACGCACCGGCGCAGGGTCGCCGCACCGATATGCTGGCCGCAGAGCGCTACTCGCTGGCCGAGAGCTTCTCGCTGGAGTTGAAGACCAAAGACGGCGACAGCGTGACCATCAACTTTGCCCATGACAGTGCCTATGAAGCCAGCTTTGGTGCCACTGCAGGCGCCGATGGCAGTGCAATCTCCTTCAGCATCGATCGCAGTGAAAGCAGTGACTACCGTTTCAGTGTCGAAGGTGAGCTGGACGAAGATGAACTGAAGGCGATCGATAGCCTGGTGAAAGAGATCGGCGAGATCGCCAGCGACTTCTTTGACGGCGACCTCCAGGCTGCCTTCGATCAGGCCAGCGAACTGGAGATTAACCGCGACGAACTCTCTTCCATGAACCTGAACATGACCCGCTCGGAAAGCTACAGCGCCGTGGCAGCCTATCAGCAGGTTCAGGAACAGAGCGACCCGGCGGCTGGCGCAGGCCGCCGTCTGGGACATATGATGAATGGCGTTCAGGATGCAGTCAGTCGTCCTGGACTAAGCTTTATGCAGGACGCTTTCGACGTAGGTCAGCAACTGCTCGATAATCTGGTGCAGCAAGACCTGCGGTACAGGGAAGCCGACAAAGAGCAGCAAGATAAATACGATCAGAACAGCTCCAACTTGTCATCTATGCTGTCCGAGCTATTTGCCGACGCTGAGTAAGAAATTCTTCCTTGTTGTACCTTAAAGCCCCGGTCTCCTACGAGCCGGGGCTGTTTTATGTCCGCTACACACTATCAGCGCTTGAACTCCCGTCTGGCTTTTGCTGCAATCGGCATCCCAGCTAGCCAGAAACAAACTGATGACCGCCTTCACCCTGCGTGACTACCAGCAAGACGCTGTTGACGCCACCCTGCGCCACTTCCGTAAAACTGACGATGCCGCCGTAATTGTATTGCCCACCGGTGCGGGAAAGAGCCTGGTGATCGCCGAACTGGCACGACTGGCACGGCGCAAAATACTGGTACTGGCGCATGTAAAAGAGCTGGTCGAGCAGAATCACAGCAAGTATCAGGCATATGGGCTGAATGCCGGGATTTTCTCTGCCGGGCTGAAACAGAAGGAAACACAACACCAGGTCACCTTTGCCAGTGTCCAGTCGGTATCACGCAACCTGGCGGCCTTCGCCGACCAGTATTCGTTGCTGATCATCGATGAATGCCACCGCGTCAGCGGCGACCAGGACTCGCAGTACGGCAAGATTATCGGCCAGCTGAAGAAGCATAACCCGGGACTGAAAGTCCTGGGGCTGACCGCCACACCCTACCGGATGGGAATGGGCTGGATCTATAAGTATCACCACCACGGCTTCGTCAGAGACGGCATCGAACCGCCTTTCGTCAGCTGTATCTATGAACTGCCGCTGCGCTATATGATTCGCAAAAAGCATCTGACACCCCCCGAGATGGTCGATGCGCCGATTGCCCAGTATGACTTCTCCGGCCTGGCGACCAACCGCCACGGCGAGTACAGCGAAACCGCCGTTAACGAGCTGCTGGTAAAACACCCCCGTGTCACTAAGGCCATTACCGAACAGATCGCAGAGCTGGGCGAACAACGCCAGGGCGTGATGATCTTCGCCGCCACCGTGGACCATGCCCGTGAAATCACCAGTTACCTGCCCGCTGAACGCACCGCGCTGGTCACCGGCGATACGCCGGGGCCGGAACGCGACAGCCTGATCAATCGCTTTAAACAGCGCCAACTGCACTACCTGGTGAATGTAGCGGTGCTGACCACCGGCTTCGATGCCCCCCATGTCGACCTGATCGCTATTCTGCGCCCGACCCAGTCAGTCAGCCTCTACCAGCAGATCGTTGGCCGCGGCCTTCGCCTCGCTGAAGGCAAGAAGGATTGCCTGGTGATCGATTACGCCGGCAATGGTTTCGATCTGTTTTATCCTGAGATCGGCACCAGCAAGCCCTCCTCCGACAGCGAGCCGGTCCAGGTATTCTGTCCCCTGTGCGAATTTGCCAATATCTTCTGGGGCAAGAAAGATGAAGAGGGCCAGGTGATCGAACACTTCGGTCGCCGCTGCCAGGGCTTTGAGGAAAACGATCAGGGCCGCAAGCAGCAGTGTGAGTACCGCTTCCGCTTTAAGGAGTGCCCGCACTGCAATGCAGAGAACGATATCGCCGCCCGCCGCTGCCACCAATGTGGAAAGCCCATTATCGATCCGGACGATCAACTGAAAGCTGCGCTTAAACTCAGGGATGCACTGGTAATCCGCTGTGCCGGTATGACTTTTGCAGAAAGAGAGGGTCGCCTGCGCATCACCTATTATGATGAACAGGGCGATGAACTGGCAGAGAGCTTTGATTTCAGCAAGGCGGGGGCTGTTAAAGCCTTTAACGAGCAATACGGCCGTCGCTTTGGCAACGGCGAACAGCCCCGGACTTTCAGTAAGCTGGATGAGGTACTGGAGTTACAGCTGCAGTTTAAGGCTCCAGATTTTGTGATTGCCCGCAAGGCGGGTCATCACTGGCGGGTACGAGAGAAACTATTTGACTATGAAGGACACTATCGAAAAGCAAATCAGTTATAGAGATCATAAAATCGCCGACCGTAACACCGGTAAATTTCATGGTCGTTTATTGGCGCGAAAACTGCTAGTTTCTGTTTTCGACGGCTAAAGCTAGCAACTAAAAGCTTACGAAGGAACCTAATGAGCAACTCGTCTGATTTACTTGACAGCTATATATCCCGTTTCTTTAAGACGGAAGCAGCTGGCGGAATCATCCTGATTCTGGCGGCCATTCTCGCGGTCATCTGCGCCAATTCGGCGCTAAGCGTCTATTACGACCGGCTGCTGAGCACTCCGGTAGAAATCAGGTTTGGTGCCCTGCAAATCGCCAAGCCTCTGCTGCTTTGGATCAACGATGGCCTGATGGCAGTCTTCTTCTTCCTGGTTGGCCTTGAGCTGAAGCGGGAAGTGATTGAAGGTGAACTGTCCAATCTGCGCGATGTAGTCTTGCCTGGCGTCGGCGCAATCGGCGGTATGGCCGTACCTGCCATGATTTACGTGGCATTTAACCTGGACGATCCTCTGGCGATTCAGGGCTGGGCCATACCTGCCGCGACCGATATCGCATTTGCATTGGGTGTATTGGCGTTACTCGGCTCCCGCGTGCCGGTCAGCATCAAGATCTTCCTCACCTCGCTGGCGATCTTTGACGATATTGGCGCGATCCTGATTATCGCTTTCTTCTACACGGCCAAAATCTCTGCCACCGCACTGATTATCGCGGCAGCCTGTATCGCTACACTGTTTATCCTGCACCGGACCCATCAGGAATCACGCAGCCTGTATATCACTGTCGGCGTGGTGATGTGGATTGCCCTGCTGAAATCCGGCGTCCACGCCACCCTCGCCGGTATCATCCTGGCAATGTTTATCCCGATGAAGTCCCGCGTAACGCTGGGCTACTCTCCACTGAAAAGCCTGGAGCATGACCTGCACTCCATGGTCGCCTTCCTGGTACTGCCGGTATTTGCCTTTGCCAATGCGGGCCTGAACCTGTCGGGAATCGGCATGGATCAGCTCGCCCACGGCGTGCCGCTGGGTATCGCTTTGGGCCTGTTTGTGGGTAAACAGGTGGGGGTATTTGGTTTCTGCTGGCTGGCGATTAAGCTCGGCATGAGCAAGCTGCCAAACGGCATGGACTGGCGTACGCTTTACGGTACGGCAGCGCTCTGCGGTATCGGTTTTACCATGAGTCTGTTTATCGGCTCGCTGGCATTCGAGGAAACCACCATTGACCGTCAGTTTGACGAGCGTCTCGGTATTATCCTCGGCTCGCTCGTGTCAGGCGTACTGGGCTACCTGATTCTGAACAAGTACCTGCCGAAAAAGGCAGATACTAAAGCCTCCAAGGCCAGCTCCCAGCACTAAACTGCCGTCCTGATCTGCCCGTATCCTGAAGGCTGCGGGCAGATCTTACAGCCCTACTCCACCACTTTGATTGCATCGACTCCCATATCCCGCAGGGTTTCTGTGGCAATGTCGATCGAGTGGTAGAGCTTTTCATGGCCGCCATGATCAGTCAGCGCATGCTGGACACCGTCACGGTCCTCGATACCCACCAGCCAGCCATTCCCTTCAGTTGCAGGCTTCAGTATCCCCTCCCTGATCTGGTGACAGGCCACCATCTCACGCATCTGTTGCAGCTGCATAGCGCCTCCCGCCGGAATTCCGGCCTTGAATGTCTGCTTTAGTGTAGCCCCTGATCAGTCAATACACTTTAGTCCCCGTTGCTGCCTGAAACGTTCCCAGGCGCGTTCGATCCCCGCCGTTTCTTCCATTATCCAGGCTTCAAACTGCTCCACTTTGGGGCGACTGAAGTGCCCTTTTGGTGCAACCAGATAGTAGGAATAGGGTGAATGCCAGTAGACCGGCAGCGGGCAAACCAGCTGGCCGCGCTCTATCAGTTCATAGGCCAGGCTGAAGCGCACCAATGCCAGTCCCTGCCCACTGAGGGCCGCATCGACCAGCATATTGGAATCGGAGATGGTCAGGTTGGTGGTCGGACCACAGCATTTGTTGTCGAAAATCGCGTGAAACTGCCGCAGCATCCGGTCCAGCTCAGGCGAATCATCGATCAGCAATGGCAGCCGACCAATGGCACCCGGCTCGCCACCGAGCTGCTGTAGTAGCAACGGATGGCACAGCGGCACATTGAAATCGCGCGAGAACTGCTTAGCCTCCAGCCCGGGATAGTTGCCGCGTCCGAAGCGTACCCCGATATCATTAACGCCGTCACTGAAGTTTTCGATCGCATGCGACAGCGAGAGATGGCAGCTGATTTCCGGATGTCGTTGCTGAAACAGGCCCAGCTTGGGTACCAGCCAGCTACCGGCAAAACTCGGCACGGTGGTGATCGTCAGCCGGTTGGGATTCGGATCACGCGAAAGCACCTGCATCCCTTCAAGGAAAGCCCCGAAGCCTCGCTGGACATAGGGCAGTAACTGCTCCCCTTCCGCCGTAAGCCGGACCTCCCGACTGAGGCGCCGAAACAGCTCAACCTCAATAAAAGCCTCCAGCTGGCGGATCTGCTGGCTGACGGCGGCCTGCGTCACGTTCAGTTTCTCCGCCGCCAGCTTAAAGCTGCCCTGCTCTGCTGCGATCTGAAACACCCGCAAGGACTTTAATGGCGGTAGCCTTGCCTCTTTGCTATCCATCACGACACCAATTAAGTTTTTCTTAACCATAAAGAAATTTATATCGTTTGTCGAAATGCCTCAGCGAGTCCAGACTTGTACTCAACCTGGTGAGCGCTCCCATCAAATCAATGGCACCGGGAGGTATTGAGATGCTGTCTTCAACTACATGCTGCAAAGCCCAGAAAAATGAAGTTAGTTTAAGTTTACTGGTCAGCCACTACGGCTGCCGTATCGGAGAAAGGGTTAAACACTGGCTGCGGAACTACCAATCACGTCGCCAGCTGACACGGCTGGATTCACATATGCTGAAGGATATTGGCATCAGCCGCGCCGATGCCCTGCGGGAAGCAGAAAAGCCGTTCTGGCGTGACTAGCGGCTGGCATTTTCAGCGCTGTTACCGGCATAACCGGTCAGTTCAACATAGCCCTGGCCAGGATGGCTGCCTGCGATGGAGACTGCGCCTTCCCAGTAACGCATACTGTGGCGCATCTCCTGCTCTGGCTGGCGGGCACGGATAACCAGATCCAGCCCCTGTGAAGGCACCCGGAGCTGCCAGCTCACCGGATAACGAACCCCGTCATCCGTAACCCAGTAATCGGTCGCCACCAGCTCGGCGCTATCACCCGGCCGGTCAATCCGCTGTCCTGTCTGATCAACCACGCTCAGCTGATCGAAATCACGCCGGCCCGGCAGCCGACTGCGCAGACGGATAAACATCAGATCACGCCCATCCTCCAGCTGCAGGCTGAACCAGTCCCAGCCCTGCTGGTAATCCGCCAGGGTATTGCTGGCCCATTCATGGTCATACCAGGCACTGCCTGACACCGGAATGGTTTCCGGTCCCAGCCACAGCTCACCATGAACCCGCAAGCGGGTAAAGGAGTAATAATGCGACGCAAACCCTGGCTCCTGACGCTTCGGACTATAGCCATCCTTACCCTGAAAGGCCGGAACCTTCAGCGCCTCAATCTGCAGCCGGTAGCCGCAGTCACAACTGCGGTCCCGCGCCTCCAGCAGGGCCGGAAACAGGCTTTCATCACGGTCGGCCGTCAGCTGCCAGTTATCCAGCCAGACTCGCAGTGGCTGGCCGGCGGTACCGGCTATTCCCGGCCCGGCACGGGCAAAGCGCTCGCTGCTGCGGTGCTCTCCAGTTGCAAAATCCGCGATCGCCAGATGTCCCATATAGAACTGCGGCCTCAGCCAGGGATTTTCCTCCGCTGACTCAGGCGCCAGCGCCTGGCGAAAGATAGTGAAGTTAAATCCGTAGCGCTGCCGGGGGTCATCCTGGCGCTGCAGGTTGCCATTGAGATACCACCACTCGCTGCGAAACCCGGGATGGGCAAGGTGATCCCGTGGCAAGGCTATACGGTAGTCGGGCCGGGCTTTGCGGAAAGCATCGTCGCTGCCGGCATCACCCAGGAAGTCGCCCAGATCAAAGGCCGTATCCGCGGTCTGCCCTGCCTCATCAGTGATGAACAGAGACAGCATCGACACCAGGATCGCCACTGCCAGCAGCCCGGCCAGAAAACGGTAGATCATTCCCATCGGCGAATCCCCCTGAGGCGGGCAAAGCGCCAGGCCGGCCAGATCGACGCCAGCAGCGCAGCCAGTAGTGCCAGCCCCAGGGCGCCGGGCCAGTTTTGCCAGTCGATCAGGTAGGGAATGCTCCAGCCGAAGGCTCGCAACTGTACCTCTTCTGTCAGAATCCAGCCCAGCAGCTCACCCAGCGGGATGGCAAAGAGTCCTGCAATCAGCCCCAGCAACAGTGACTGGCCTAACAGCAGCGCGATCAGCTCGCGACGGCTGAACCCCAGCGCTTTCAGCAGACTGACTTCATGTTGTCGTGACAGCTGTAACGCCATCAGGCTACTGAGAATACCGATGAAGGCCACCAGCACGGTCATCAACCGCAGCAGATCGGTGACCAGAAAGGTTCGCTCGAACACCTCGATCGATCGCTGCAATATCTGCTGTGCTTCGATCAGCTGCAGGTCTTCATCGATCAGGCGCTGCTGTATCAGGCCACGGAACGCTTCCAGTTGCCGGCTTGACACCCGGCCGTCCTCAGGCTGCAGATAGAGTGCCAGGCTATAGGGTTTAACTTCACCCCAGAAACGCTGGAGGCTGGCACGCGTCATCATCAAGCGCCCGCCAATACTGCCGAAATCATAGTAAACCCCGGCAATCAGGAACGATTGCGCGCCTTGCGGCGTGTTCAGCAGCAGCGCCTGCCCCTCCTTCAGCTGCAGGCGGCTGGCCAGCGGCTCGCTGATCACCACCGCCCCCTGCGCCAGCTGCTGCCAGATCTGAGCATCCTCTCCGCGACGGAAACGATAGGCACTGTGCATCGGCGATGGAAACTCACTGGCGTAGAGCCAGGCGGCCTGCCCCTGCAATTGCAACTTCACCCGGCTCAGGCTTGCACGCGTGGCAATCCCCGGCAGCGCTTCCAGCTGACCAATCAGTTGCGCTGACAGACCGCCGCGCTGACCGGGGATATCCTGCTGCTGAGTAACATAGAGATCGGCATTGAGCCGTGCCTCCAGCCACAACTGCACCGATTGGCGGAAGCTGCCGACCATACTGCTCATGCCTACCGTGGCCGCCACCGCGATCATCAGCGCCATAGCGGCGATACCGGTACGGCTCAGGCTGCGGCTGATATCCCGTGGAATCATCTGCCACAGGGGATGCCCCAGCGATTGCAGCGCCCTCGCCAGCAGCTGAGCCAGACAGCGGAGTAAAAGTGGCAGGATCAGGGCACCGGCCAGCAACAGTGCCGTCACGGCGAGATAGATCAGCATCAGACTCTGTTCTGATAGCAGCAGGATCATCAGCGCCACTAACAGCAGCAGCCCGGCGATCCAGCCGCTGCGGGCGGACAAACCTTGCAATTGATATTCCTGCTGGCTCAGCTGCATCAGCCCCCGGGGTGGCGTACGGCCAATACGGTAGCAGGGCCAGGCGGCGGCCAGCAGGCTGCCGCCGACGCCGGTGATCACCATCAGCAACAGCTGTTTCCCCTCCAGCAGCAGATCCGGCACGGCGCGGGTGCCATACAGCTCAGCAACTGACCCCAGCACCCGTTCCAGCAGGCTGCTGGCCAACACCGCCCCCAGTATCACCCCGGCACATGAGGCGATGGTGGCGATCAGGGTCACTTCCAGCAGCAGATAGCGCTGCAGCACAGCGCCCTCCAGCCCCAGCGCACGAAACTGGGCATACACCGGCTGGCGCTGCTGCAATGAAAACCAGACGCTGTTAAATACCAGAAACAGGCCGATCACCAGCGCCAGCAGGCTCAGCGCCCGCAGATTGAAAAAGAAGGACTGGGTCAGCCGGGCGTCACGGGCATCACTCAAGGCGGTGGCTTCCAGTCGCACCGCTGGCGGCAACAGAGCCCTGACCGCCTCCCGTTCGTTATCACGCAGTTTTAAATCGATCGAGCTGATCTGTGAATCCAGCCGCAGCAGCTGCTGAGCCTGACCAATATCCATCAGCAACAGGTTACGCAGCTGCGGCTTGTCTTGGTCATCCAGCAAGCCGGCGATCCTGACCTCAGCCGGACCATGCGTGGTACTCAGCGACAGCCGGTCATTGGTTTTCAGTCCCAGCTCGGTGGCGACAGATGCAGACAACAGGGCAACCCTATCCTGCTGTAAACGGCTGAAACCCAGATCGGCCTGTACCAGCTGAGCGCCATTGGGGCGGAAAGTCGACTCACGCAACGGGTCGACGCCTAGCAGGCGCAGCAGCATGCCCCCACGACTGTGATCCGCAGGCATTGCACGAACCCGGCTGTGAATCTGCGGCGCCATCGGCCAGTCCGCCGGGTGGCGTTGCAGCCGGGTATAGAGCGCCTGATCGATCGGCCGGTCAGCGACCACCCGGTGAGTTGCTTCACCATAAATCTGCTTCTCGGCCAGCAGGAAGCTGTGACGGGCGCTGTCACTGGTAATGGCGATCGCCGCAACCACGGCCACCCCCAGCATAATCCCCAGCAACAACAGCACCAGCTGCCAGGGATGCTGGCTGAAATGACGCAGGCTGGCCCGGGCCAGCATCAGCCTGTCTCCTCCAGCCGACCGCGCCGCATGGTTAACACCCGGTCGGCATGCCGGGTCAGCGCTTCACTGTGGGTCACCATCAGCAGGGTACTGCCCTCTGCCCGAACCTGTTGCAACAGCAGCTCCATCACCCCCGCCGCAGTATCAGCATCAAGGCTGCCGGTCGGTTCATCGGCCAGCAGTAGCATAGGCTGATGGATCATCGCGCGGCAGATAGCGACCCGCTGTTGTTCGCCACCAGAGAGCTGGTCGGGGAAACGCGTCGCCTTGTCCTTCATTCCCAGCCGGTGCAGGAACGCTTCAGCGCGGCCTTTTTCAGCCCGGCGACCATTCAGCGACAACGGCAGCAGCAGGTTTTCGGCAACGGTCAGGGTCGGAATCAGGTTGAAAAACTGATAGATCACACCGATATGGCGGCGTCGGAAACGGGTTCGGGCGGACTCACTCAGGCTCAGCAGCTCCTCGCCCTGAATCTTTACCGATCCCTGCTGCGGCCGTTCGATACCGGCCAGCAGGTTCAGTAAACTGGACTTACCCGACCCGCTGGGGCCAAGCAGCATCACCACCTCTCCGCGATGCAGGGTGAGATTCAGTCCGCTCAATACCGGCACCTGCTGGTCGCCGGTACTGTAGCTGTGGCAGAGGTCAGTCGCCTGCAGCAATATCATCAGCACTCCTTGTCGGGTATCGGTCGCCTGAGCCATTCAGGCTCATCCGGTCAGCTAAGCAGCAGCGAGCGCATGGAGATCGCCCCCTCCACCAGCGCTTCGTTAAAGAAGTGCAGCTGGTCCTGTTCTCTGGCCGCGCCCAGGGTGTAAAGCAGCGGCAGGTAATGCTCTTCAGTGGGATGGGCCAGGTAGGAGAGCTTGCCCAGCTCGCGGAAATCGACCGCCGCCTGCCAGTTGCCATCTCGCAGGAAACCCGCAATCCTGCGATCAAACTCCTCAGCCCAGCCGTAGATCTTATTATCCCGCCGGGTTTCCCGGAGGTTATGTACCAGGTTACCGCTGCCAATGATCATCACGCCGCGCTGGCGCAGGAAGCGCAGCTTGCGTCCGAGGTTAAAGTGAAACTGATGACTTTGAGTGGTATCCAGGCTGAGCTGGATCACCGGAATATTGGGCACCGGATACATCTGGCTCAGCACCGACCAGGTGCCGTGATCCAGCCCCCACTCCGATTCATCCAGCCAGATATCCGGCTGGCGGATCGCGTCGGCAATACCCTCGGCCAGGGCCGGTGAGCCGGGGGCCGGATACTGCTTGTTATGCAACGCCTTGGGAAAGCCGTAAAAGTCATGGATAGTTTCCGGCCGGGACATCGCCGTCAGCATGGTCTGCCCCGGCGTCAGCCAGTGCGCCGATATCACGACAATCGCACTCGGCCTTGGTAGATGCAGGCCCAGCTTATACCAGCTGTCGGCAAAGGGATTCGGGGTGATGGCATAGATGGGTGAGCCATGACCGATAAACAGGGCCGGTGCCGGGGCGGACGACGGCAGCTGGCGGGCAATATCCACCAGTTTATCGATTGAACTGCGCCCTCCCAGTGCCGCCCCGGAAGCCATCATTGCCGCCAGCGCGGTTATTAGATCTCTGCGTTTCATCGATCACTCCCTGATAGCGGACCCCGCCCTGTCACGACAGCTTCAGCCGCCCGCCAGCTAATCAGTTATGAATCCTGGCGCGGACTGTAGCCCCGGATAAACATCGCCACGCAGCTTTTCAGATAGGCATCGATCTCTGCCTGACTGGTGCGAGGCTCGATGTTGTACTCCTCACGCATGCGGGCCTCGCCCTGCACCATTTTCAGAAACTGTACCGCAGCGAAGTGATGATTCTCAATCTGCAAATCACCGCGTTCTGACAGCTGCTGTAAAACCCGGCCGACCTCTTCAATGACCCGCTCTGGCCCGGCATCGTAGAAAAGCCGGCTCACCTGGGGGTTGCTCGGCGCCTCTGTCACACAGGTCCGGTGCACCTGCATAGCGGCCTCAGACAGGATCATTTCGACAAACCGGTTGGCCATATCGAGTAATACCTCGGCCACGCTGCGGCCGGCAGAGAGCTCTATGCTGTCCACCTCGAAAGAGACACATTTGGCACGGATTGCCGCTGTAAACAGGTCATCTTTATTCCCAAAATGGCTGTACACCGTCTGCTTGGATACACCGGCGGCCTTCGCCACCTGATCCATGCTGGTTGAAGCGAAGCCCTGCTCACAAAACAACTCAGTGGCAGCGTTCTGAATCAGTAAACGCTTCTCCTCACTTCGGGATCTTGGCTTTGTCATTCTAACCTCAAAACAAAATCAAACTGGACAGTCCAGTTTTACAAACCTAAACTAGACTCACTCGTCCATTTTAGTACAAATTCAACAGGAATCTCAGCATGAACGTACGGCCCTCTTCCATCCGTCCGGCAGCGACCTCATACGCCCTGCCTTTTGCTCTGCTGTTAATTTCAACGCTTACCATCAGTGGCTGCGACCAGGTAAATGGCGCCCAGCAAGCTGATGCAGCCGCGTCAGTGTACCACCATATGGCAGAACCGTTGCGGCTGGAACAACAGCAGCACTATCAGGTGAAGCGCCGCCTCACCGGCCGGGTGCAGGTAAAACAAAACGCAGCCCTGGGGTTTGAGCAGGCGGGAAAACTGAACAAGCTGCTTGTCGACGAGGGCGACCGGGTCAGCCAGGGCAGCCTGCTTGCCACACAGGATGACAGCCTGCTGCAGATCGAGCGCAAGGAACTCAGGGCACAGCTACGCGAGGTCAATGCGCGACTGGAACTGACCGATAACAACCTGAAGCGTATCCGCTCGCTGAAAAAGCGCGGTTTCAGCTCAGACCAGCAGCTGGACGAACTGCAGGCCGAGCGCAAGGTACAGCTCGCCAGCCGTCTGCGCACTCTGGCCGCGCTGGACGCCAACCAGAGTCGTCTCGATAAAACCCGCCTGCTGGCACCGTTTGACGGCCGTATCAGCCAGCGCTTCATTGATCAGGGGGTCGTCGTCAATGCCGGAGCCTCCGTTTTCCAGCTGTTACAACAGGGCAGCGCTGAGGTGGAAGTCGGTGTTCCTATCCGCATGCTGGACGCCCTGAACCGGGAGGACAGTTACCTGAAGCTGGCTGGTCAGCCGCTGCCACTGAATATTCTCGGACAGAGTCCGGAGATCGATCCGGTCACCCGCACCGTGCAGGTGCGTTTCGCCCTGCCGCCGGAAGCCGCAGCCGTTAACGGCCAACTGGTTCAGCTGCATCTTACCGAGTCCTTTCAGCAGCCCGGATACTGGATCCCCCTGTCGGCGATTACCGATGGCATCCGTGGTATGTGGACGGTGTACCGCCTTACCCCGGCGGTTTTCAACAGTCACGAAACCCTCTACCGGCTGGAGCAGCGCAATGTACGGGTGTTACACGCCACCGAAAGCCAGGTGTACGTCAGCGGCGCACTGGATGCCGGTGAAATGATTCTTGCCAGCGGCCTGCACCGCCTGGTGCCGGGACAGCAGGTCAGAATTCCGTCTGAAACGCCGCTGGCACTGAATACCCTGCCGGGAGTCGCGCCATGAAAAGTAACCGCCTGATCCGCGCCCTGGTAACCAACGGCCGCCTGCTGAGCCTGATGATCGCAGTACTGATTGTTGCCGGACTGGGTGCATTCAGCACCTTGCCGCGAACAGAAGATCCACGTATCACCAACCGCAACGCCAGTATTATCACCCACTTCCCCGGGGCCAGTGCCGAGCGTGTTGAAGCGCTGGTCAGTGAGAAAATTGAAGCCAGGTTACGCAAACTGGCGGCTATCAAGCACCTCACATCAACTTCGAAGCCCGGCGTCAGCAGTGTCAAAGTCGAGCTGAAAGACGAGATCTATGATACCGCGCCGGTCTGGTCCCGCGTTCGCGACCTGCTGAATGACCTGCAACCCGAGCTGCCCGCCGGTGCCCGCCCCCCTTCACTGGATGACGACCACGGCTATGCGTTCACTACCCTGATCGCGGTGAAATGGCAGCATGAAAGCGAGGCCGATATGGCGGTGTTGCGACGCTATGCCGAAGAGTTGAAAGTGCGGCTGCAGCAGGTTTCCGGTACGGACTTTGTCGAGCTGCATGGAGAACCCGAGGAGGAGATCCGGGTACAGCTTGAGCCAGACCTGGCCGGCCAGCTTCAGATCAGCGCCGCCACTGTCGCCGGCCTGATCGGCCAGGCTGATGCCAAGGTCAGTGCCGGGGAGCTGAACAGCCCCGGAAGCCGGATGCAGATCGAAGTCGCCGGGGAGCTGGACTCGCTCGACCGTATCCGTCGCATCCCGCTGCAGCACAACGACAGTCAGGCCCTGCTGCGGCTGGAAGATATCGCCGATATCAGCTATCAGCTGCGCTGGCCTGCACGCGAGATCGCGGTGGTCGATGGCGCGACCTCAGTGGTGGTGGCCGCGCGGATGCTGAATGACCTGCGTATTGATCAGTGGAGCCGGAACGTCACTGACGCGGTGCGCCGCTTTGAGGCAGAGCTACCCGCCAACGTAACACTGGAAGTGCTGTTCGACCAGAACCGTTACACCGAAACCCGCCTGCAGGACCTGATGCAAAACCTGTTGCTGGGCTTCGCCCTGATCTCGGCGGTACTGCTGTTTACCCTGGGCTGGCGCGCCGCCCTGATCGTCGCACTCTCACTGCCCCTGACCATGCTGTTCACCCTCAGCTGCATGAACTACTTCGGCCTGCCGATCCACCAGATGTCTGTCACCGGTCTGGTGGTGGCGCTGGGTATTATGGTGGATAACGCCATCGTCATGGCGGATGGAATCCAGCAGCGTAAACGCCAGGGAGAATCGAGCGCGACAGCGATCCTGCACTCCCTGCGCCACCTCTGGCTGCCGCTGCTGGGATCGACCATCACCACCGTGCTGGCGTTTATGCCGATCGTGCTGATGCCTGGCCCTGCCGGCGAATTTGTCGGCGGTATCGCGTTGAGTGTGATCTTTTCGCTGCTCGGCTCCTACCTTGTCTCGCACCTGATCGTCTCGGCCCTGTCCGGCCGTTTCCTGCACCCCGGCAACCAAGCTGACACACACTGGTATCGCAGCGGCATCGAGTTTCCGAAACTGGCACGGCTGTTCAGCAACTCACTGAAACTGAGCCTGCGCTACCCGCTGCTCAGCATCCTGCTGGTATTTGCCCTGCCCCTGAGCGGCTTTATGGCCGCAGGAAAACTGACTGAGCAGTTCTTCCCCGCCTCAGACCGGGATATGTTCCAGATCGAGCTTTATATGTCGCCCCAGAGTGGTATCGAAAACACCCGGGCGGCTACCGAGAGGGTCAGCGAGATCCTCCGCGAGCAGCAGGAGATTCATAATGTTCGCTGGTTTATCGGCAACCCGGCCCCCTCGTTCTACTACAACCTGGTCCCTACCCAGCGCAATACGCCGGGCTATGCCCAGGGCATGATCACCGCCAGCGACTTCCAGGCCGCCAACCGGATGATTCCACAACTGCAGGCCCAGCTGGACGATGCCCTGCCGGAAGCACAGATTCTGGTGCGCAAGCTGGAACAGGGACCGCCGTTTAATGCCCCGATCGAACTGCGCCTGTATGGTCCTAACCTGGATCAGCTGAAACAGCTGGGTGCCGAGGCCCGCCGGGTACTGGCAGGTACCGCCCAGGTCATTCACACCCGGGCCACCCTGCAACCGGCTACGCCCAAGGTATGGCTGAATGTGGACGAAGCTCAGGCCCGCCTCAGCGACCTCAGCCTGACGGGTATCGCCAGTCAGCTCAATCACAGCCTGGAAGGGGTATTACAGGGATCGGTACTGGAGTCGACCGAATCCATTCCGATCCGGGTGCGGGTGGGCGATGAACAGCGCCGGAACCTGGAAGACCTGGCTAACCTCAGCATCAGCGTGCCCGGTGCAGAGCGTAACCTGCCGCTGATGGCGCTGGCCACTCCGGAGCTGAAGCCCAGCCGCGGTGCTATTCCCCGCCGTGACGGCGAAAGAATCAATACCGTGGAGGGATACCTGGAGGCAGGGGTACTTCCGGCCGCCGTACTGAGCCGGTTCAGGCAGCGGCTGGAAGCGGCTGGCTTTAGCCTGCCAAATGGCTACAGCATGGAGTTCGGCGGCGAGTCTGCCAAACGTAACAATGCGGTGGGTAACCTGCTGGCCAGTATTGGGGTAATCGCGACCCTGCTGGTCACCACCGTGGTGCTGTCGTTCAACTCTTTCCGCATGAGCCTGCTGATTTTCCTGGCGGCTTTCCAGTCGGTCGGTCTGGGCCTGCTCAGTGTCTACCTGTTCAGCTATCCGTTCGGCTTTACCGTGATTATCGGCCTGCTCGGCCTGATGGGGCTGGCCATCAATGCTGCGATTGTGATTCTGGCCGAGCTTAAGGCTGATCCGGCGGCGATCTATGGCGATCGCGATGCCATCGTAGCGGCGGTTGTCAGCTGCTCACGCCATATCAGTTCGACCACCATCACCACGGTTGGCGGCTTTCTGCCGCTGATACTGGCCGGGGGCGGATTCTGGCCGCCATTCGCAGTAGCGATTGCCGGCGGTACTCTGATGACAACACTGCTGTCCTTCTACTTTGTACCGGCCGCATTCCGTCTGATGAGCGCCAGACGCCCGTTCGAACTCAGTGGCCAGGCAGAGGAGATCAAAGCGCTGCCGGGTCATACTGCGCCTCTGCCCCTGCAACACGCGGCCTGACAATCCGGCCCTGTAAACGCAAAAGGGCCTGCTTTTCAGCAGGCCCTTTTTATCTCTGCACCGCTTACCGGCATCAGTGAAGCGGCATTGTCAGCGGTCTAGCGTGAGCGGGACTTACGCTTTTTCTTATGACCGCCGCCAGATCCGAGCATCTCAAATTCGATCTTGCGCTGTTCCATATCGACCCGTACCACGCGTACCTTTACCCGGTCGCCGAGGCCAAATCCTGCATTACTGCGCTCTCCGATCAGGCGCTGTTTGCCTGCATCAAAGTTGTAGTAATCGTCCTTCAGGGTGGAGATATGCACCAGACCTTCGATCTGCGACTCATCCAGCTCAATGAAGAGACCAAACGAAGCTACGCTGGCGACGGTACCGCTGAAGGTTTCACCGACATAGCCCTGCATAAACTCACATTTGAGCCAGGCTTCCACATCCCAGCTGGCCTTATCGGCACGGCGTGACACCTGAGAACAGTGTTGTGCAAAGTTCGCCATCGTCGCCAGATCGTACGGATAGCTGGTACCCGGATCGAGTCGGGCGGCGCTTTTCACGCGCTGAACCGGATCACCACCGATACCGGTCAGACGCTTCAGTACCCGGCGTAGCGGATTGCCACTTTCACGCTTACGGATCACCGAACGAATCGCACGGTGTACCAGCAGGTCAGGATAGCGACGGATCGGTGAGGTAAAGTGAGCATAGGCGGAGTAAGCCAGACCAAAATGGCCCTGGTTATCCGGACTGTACTCTGCCTGGCTCAGTGAGCGCAGCATCATGGTACGGATAATATCGGCATCGTCACGGCCTTCGATACTGCTCATCAGGCGATCGTAGTCAGCGGTGGCCGGTTTCTCTCCGCCCCCCAGGGTCAGCCCCCGCTCGCCGAGGAAGGCGCGCAGATTAGAGAGTTTCTTATCACGCGGGCCGTCATGGACACGGAACAGTGCAGGCAGCTTCAGTTTCTCCAGGAAGCGGGCCGTCGCCACGTTGGCACAGAGCATAAACTCTTCGATCATCTTGTGCGCATCGTTACGCACTACCGGCATAATCTGATCGATCTTGCGGCATTCGGTGAACTTGAACGTCACCTCTTTGGTCTCGAAATCGATCGATCCGCGCTTACCTCGGGCAATGCTCAGTGCGCCGTAGAGTTTATGCAGGGTTTCGATATCCGCCATGATCGCCTGATGGCGCTGGGCCATCTTCTTACCCGTGGTGGATTTCGGTGCGTTCAGCATCGCGTTCACCTGGTTATAGGTCAGGCGCGCATGGGAGTGGATCACCCCTTCGGAAAACTTGTAGTCGGTCATCTTGCCACTGGCACTGATCGCCATCTCACACACCATCACCAGGCGGTCGACCTTCGGATTCAGTGAGCACAGGCCGTTGGACAGCGCTTCTGGCAGCATCGGCACTACGCGTCCCGGGAAGTACACCGAGGTACCGCGTTTCTGCGCCTCCTGATCGAGCAGGCTATCCGGCAGGACATAATGAGAGACATCGGCGATGGCAACAAACAGTTTCCAGCCGCCGCCCTTCGCGCTTTCGCAGTACACTGCGTCATCGAAGTCCCGTGCATCTTCACCGTCGATGGTGACAAACGGCAGGTGTCGCAGATCGGCACGGTGCTGCTTGTCCGCTTCGGCCACCTCATGCCCCATCTCTTCAGCCGACCGGACTACGCCATCAGGCCAGCGATGCGGGATATCATGGCTGCGGATCGCGACATCAATCTCCATCCCCGGAGCCATCGCATCGCCCAGCAACTCAACGACACGACCTGCGGCGTTGTAGCGCGCGCTCGGGTATTCAGTAATCTCGACAGCAACGTACTGCCCCGGCTTAGCGCCATTCAGTTCGTCACGATCGATATCGATCTCATGGGCGATCCTGCGGTTCTCCGGCTGCAGGAAGAAGGCGTTGTCCTCTTCCTGTAGCAGGCCAACCAGCTGAGCGGTGTTTCGCTCCAGCACTTTTACCAGCGCGGCCTCGCGACGCCCGCGGCGATCGACACCGCTGACACGCACCTGAACCCGGTCGCCGTCGAACAGCGTCAGCATCTGGTTATCAGACAGGAAAAGGTCATCGCCCGCTTCGTCAGTTGCCAGGAAGCCGAAGCCATCCGGATGACCGATCACCCGGCCGGAGATCAGCTCATCCTCACGGATCAGCGTGAAACCCTGACGATGCTGATAGGCGATCTGGCCATCCCTCTCCATCGCCCGCAGGCGGCGGCGCAGGCCTTCTTTTTCCTCATCCAGGTTAAGCTTCATCATTCGGGCAAGCTGTTCGCGGTTCAGCGGCTCGGCGCTGTCGCCCAGCAGGCCCATAATGAATTCGCGGTCCGGAATCGGATGACTGTAGGTTGGTTTATCTGAAGCGTCAGATGACGGTACTGCTGCTTTGCGCATGATATCTTCTTATACAAGCCGCCAAGAACATGACATCCGATAACCCGAAAACTGGCCTGTCGCGACAGACCCGGAAAAACACGGCAACAGCTGCTGGCTGGCATCACCCGGCGATAGCCGGATGAATAAAAAACAAATGGGTGTTCAATTCAAACTAAACACCCGGAATAAATCCCTGCTTTCTCCGACAAATATCAAACCCGGAAATACCAGTGCCATCGTCAGGATGCGCAGTCTTGATAGGATGCATCCTCAATATGACAATAGCCAGATGCCGGGGAGCTGGAAAAGCAAAAAGACAGACTCGAACTCAGAGACTTCAGGACGGGGATCGGTGTGATGCAACGAAATGGAGCGTGCGGGTAAAAGCCTTTCTCTCGGGCTGCGAGTCAGACTATAGCGATTCCGGGAGCAAGTCAAACAATTGACTGGGTTGCGGCTTTTTGGCAGCCGGGGCTGCGCCGGCTAACGATCGCCACGTCCAAACATCTTGCGATACTGGCTGGGCGATAATCCGGTCAGACGTTTAAACAGCCGACGAAAGAAACCGGCATCTTCATAGCCGTTGTCGGCCGAGATCTCATCAATGGAGCAGTGGGAGCCTTCCAGCGCACGCTTGGCATTTTCGACCCGCAGGTTCTGAATCCGTTCGAGCAATGATTCTCCGGTAATGGCCTTAAAACGCCGTTTCAGGGTTCGCTCCGGAATATCGAGGTAACCGATCAAGCTGTCGATAGCATCATGGCGCAGGTAATGCTCTTCCAGCCAGCGCTCTGCTTCGCTGATCTGGGCATCGCTGTGCAGGGTCTGGTTCACCAGCGGTTTATAAGGCAACTGCCCCTCATCATGCCACTTCAGCAGGTAGACCTTGCTGATCCGCATCGCCTCAGCCGGACTGCCATGTCGGGAGATAATATGGATCACCAGATCATGCCATGAACTGGTGCCTCCGGCCGTCACCACCCGGCCACTGTCATCGGCAAAACAGAGGATCGGCTCCGGCTGAAAATCGACATCCGGATACTGGGCGCGAAACAGCTGCTCATACCCCCAGTGAGAGGTCGCGCGACGGCCATTCAACAAGCCACTCTCAGCCAGCAGCAACGAGCCGGAACAGGCCGAGTAGAGATAGCAGCCCTGCTCATACTGATCGCGGATAAACTGCATCAGCTGCGGATAGCGGCCATGCAGGTTTTCGTCAGGCCCCAGCCAGAGTTCGGGAATAATCAGGATATCGCTGCCGGGACAGTCCGCGATGGAATGGTCCGGCAACACCGGAATATTGTTCCCGCATTTAAACGCCTGACGTTCGAGCGAGACAATCTGCGGTGTAAACAGGGCTGGCAGCGGCTCGCTCCTGACCAGGGTCTGCCAGACGTTACCGGCAGCAGCCAGCACATCCAGCATGCCGTATAGGGAGGACCCTGCCGTCTCAGGCACTGCTAGAAATAACACCCTGATAGCCTTCTGCTTCATCCGCTCTCCTCCGCTGGCACAAATGGCCCGATAGTGGCAGGAATGCTTCTTACAACAGCTTAGAACACGCCGGACAATAGGATCAGCTTAATAACAAAGCCAACCGATTCACCGTACGGAGGTCAGAACAATGTTAGAACATGCAACCACCCCAACCATCCTCAATGGCGTGAACGTGGATGACCTGATCAACACCGTCGAAGCCGTGAAACAGCAGCCGGATCTGGCTAAGTTCCGCTTCAGCGCCGATAACCAGTGGCTGACCTGTGGACACAACCGCACCGCCATCAAGGAGTTCTATGGCTGCGGCGACACAGACCGCTCCCGTAGTGTGCCATTTGTATTGGATGCCGATGAGCCGCCGATGCTGCTGGGCACCGATAAGGGGGCGAATCCGGTCGAGTATCTGCTACATGCCCTGGTCGGCTGTATGACCACCAGCATGGTTTATCACGCAGCCGCGCGGGGCCTGGAGGTAAAATCCGTAGCGACCCGCCTTGAAGGCGATCTCGATCTGCGGGGCTTCCTCGGACTGAGCGACGACGTGCCCAAGGGCTACAGCCAGATCAGAGTCAACATGGAGATAGAATCCGGCGCCAGCGAATCCGATCTGCGCGAATGCGTCAGCTTCTCACCGGTATACGAGATGGTGTCACGCTCTCTGCCGGTCGAACTGAGCATGACAATTCGCTGATCAGGCAGCCTGCCAGCGGCGGCTTCAGGTCGCGCTGGCCGGCACAGACCGCCAGTGCTCAGCGCAGCTGCTGCTCGATACGTTTCAGTTCTGCCGGATCGATATGCATTTCAAACGCCTTGGTTGAGGTTTGCACCGTCACCGCCACCAGCAGGCCCGTCAGCAGGATGCCATGCAGGGCTATCACCACTGACAACACCCGCGACCAGCGTTTCAATGGCCGCATATCACCATAACCTACGGTGAACGCGGTAATGAAAGCCCAGTAAAGTGCATCAAAACGGCTCCAGCCTTCAATTCTTCCGACAATCAGGCCAAGCGAAAGCACAATCAGCAGGAAAAAGCCCAGCAAGGGTGCAATCAGATAGACGCCCCAGGCAAACAACTGAATAAAGGTGAAGGTAAAGGCCATAGACTCTTTCCGGCTACAGACACAGGTGCCCCGTAAGCGCACGACGATAGCGCTCTGGACGATAAGTTCAGGGGCGAGGTTAAGTTTAGCAGCACGCTACAGCGCCATAAAAAACCCTGCCGACAGGCAGGGTTCAGGGGTCGTGCAATCGCGGCGGCTCAGAGCGCCTGCAGGATCACTTCGGCCTTGGAAACCTCGAAGGTTTTTGGCTCTTCGACATTCAGCAGCGTCACTTCACCGTTTTCGATCACCATCGCATAGCGCTTGGAACGGGTGCCACCGAAGTCTCCGGTCTCCATCTCCAGTCCCAGTGCCTTAGTAAAGGCCGCGCCGCCGTCAGCCAGCATAGTGATATGCTCGGCGTTCTGCTGCTCGCCCCAGGCCTGCATCACGAAAGCATCGTTGACAGACAGGCAGGCGATCATATCGACGCCTTTGGCTTTGAAGTTGTCCGCTTCCACCACATAGCCCGGCAGGTGAGCCGCTGAACATGTCGGGGTGAAAGCACCTGGCAGGGCAAACAGAACTACTTTCTTACCGGCAAACAGTTCGTCCGCCGCCCGGGCCTCATGGCCCGATGCCGCTGCAACAGTAAGCTTTACTGCCGGAATCTTATCGCCAACCTTGATCATCTTGTGTCTCCCTATCTGTTAGTGCCGCTAAGTGTAGCACCGGTCTCTGCAGGCAAATACCTGCCCTGCGTAAGGGTTCAGTTTGACCCGGCTTAAACTGAAAAAGGCATGGCTGAGCCATGCCTTTCGCCATACTGGTCCGACACTCGGATCAGTGCAGCTTCATCTTCGGGCGCACCACCTTGTTGATGGTCTCCGCGACATAGATCAGTGCCGCCTTGCCCCAGCCATGGATGGCAATCTGGTGCATGCGATAGAGTGAGATATACATCAGGCGGGCCAGATGCCCCTCAACAAACATGCTCTTGCTGGTCAGGTTACCCATCAGGCTGCCGACGGTACTGAACCGGCTGAGGCTGACCAGTGAACCATGATCCTTGTAACTGAAAGGCTGCTGCGCCTGCCCCTTCAGGCGGCGGATGATATTGGCCTGAATCTGTGAAGCCATCTGGTGCGCAGACTGTGCCCGGGGCGGTACCCAGCTGCCGTCTTCCTGCTGGAAGCCACAGCAGTCGCCCAGTACATAGATATCCTCATCGACACTGCTCTGCAGTGTTGGCTTCGCCAGAATCTGGTTGGCACGGTTCAGCTCAAAAACACCCAGCTCCTTCACATAATCGGGCGCTTTAACACCGGCGGCCCAGATCATCAGGTCCGCCTCAATCAGCTGATCCTCTGCAGTCACAAAGCCCGTGTCGGTGGCACGGCTGATACGGGTATTTTCCCGCACCTCGACGCCCATCCGCGACAGCTCCCGCCAGGCGGAGTCAGAGATACGTACCGGTAATGCCGGAAGGATACGCGGCCCGGCTTCAATCAGGGTGACCTTCAGCTGCTGCGGCGTCATATTGGGCATACCATAGCGTTTCAGCAGGTCCGTCACATGATGCAGTTCGGCGGACAGCTCTACGCCGGTAGCGCCAGCGCCTACGATAGCGATCTTCAGCACCCCGCCGCTATGCTGATCAATACGTACAAACTGGCTCAGCAGCGACTGGTGAAAACGCTCCGCCTGGGCATGAGAATCCAGAAAGTAACAGTGATCCTGCACTCCTGGAGTACCAAAATCATTGCTGACACTGCCGATACCCAATACCAACATATCGTAGTTGAGCTCCCGTTCCGGCAGCAGCGGCTGGTTACGGTCATCAAACGTCGGCGCCAGCCGGATCACCTTGCGCTGCGCATCCAGCTGCTCGAAGCGGCCAAGAATAAAGCGGTAGCCATGACGCGCTGCATGGGCGTGATAAACCACGCCGTCAGTACTGGTATCGAGCGACCCGGTTGCCACTTCGTGCAACAGGGGTTTCCAGATATGGGATGGATTCTGGTCGACCAGAATAATCTCGGCTTTCTTCTTTTTACCCAGCTTGCGCCCCAGCTGACTCGCCAGCTCAAGGCCACCTGCCCCGCCTCCTACAATCACGATTTTCTGCACGGTTAAATCCTCAATAGTGTTATGGGATTGATCTCCTGCAACCGAAGAGCAATCCCATAGCACCTGAGGTCTTTCTGATTAAGGCTGCGACTATAGTCGCAGACGGCACCAGTATAGGCGTTTCTGAGATGAATGAAACTGAGAAAATAGGCCAAGTCGTATGATCTAAACTCATACTTTGGATCAGAGTGACCGGGATAGTCTGACTGACGCCCGGGCTTCGAAGTGACCGATTGCCGGGCTTGGGGAATATGGCAGAGAGGCGCAGCAGAGCCATCCATCAATGCCCCCGCTTCAGCCTATCACCTGAAACTGCAGCTTCAGGTGATAGGCAGTAACGGTTATTGCGGCTCAGGCGGTCACTTCGACCGGCTTACGCTGGCGGAAAAACCACACCGTCGCCATCGCCCACAGCACCACCGGAATCATCAGTGCATTGGTCGCGGCCCAGCCGCCCCCGGCTTCCAGCCAGCCGGCACTCATCGCCGCCAGGGTCGACATACTGAAAACCAGGAACTCATTTGCGGCCTGGGTCTTGGCCTTCTCTGCCGGTGTGTAAGTCCCCACCACCAGCTGGGTCGCGCCGATAAACATAAAGTTCCAGCCCACGCCCAACAGCAACAACGCCGAACGGAAGTGCCATTCACTGATGCCATTGAGGTTGATCAGAATACAGGCCAGCATCAGTACTCCACCGGCCTGAATCACCGGCCGCACACCCACGCGGGCGATCAGGTGCCCGGTAAAGAAAGAGGGCACAAACATCCCCAGCACATGCCATTCGATCACCATGGCTGCACTTTCAAAACTGAAACCGCAATTGACCATCGCCAGCGGTGTGGCGGTCATCAGCAGCACCATCACGGTATAACCAACCATGCCAGCCACAACCGCGCTGATAAACGTCGGCTGTAGCAGGATCTCCTTCATCGGTCGCTGCGGGCCCGCCGCCTCCTGAGGATCGGCTTCTTCAAAGCGCACCAGCGTAATCAGTGCCAGTGCGATGCAATACAGCACCACCAGGGCCGAGAAAGCGCCGACAAACGACTGATCAGGAAACCATTCCCGGCTATGAATCGCCATCTGAGGCCCGAGGAAAGCCGCCAGTACCCCTCCGGCCATCACCAGCGAGATCGCCTTACCCTGCTGACCCGGCTCACAGGCCTCTACCGCGGCAAAACGATACAGGGTGCCAAAACCGATCCCGACACCCAGCAACAGGGTACCGATACTGAACAGCCAGAAATGCTCCAGTGTCAGGGCAAAGACACTTAACAGCGCGCCACCGATACCGATACTGTTGCCCAGATAAAAGCCCTTGCGCCGGCCGGTCTTTTTCATGATCAGCGACGCCGGGATGGTCGCCATCATCAGGCCGATAAACTGAAACGCTACCGGTAGGGTGATCAGTGCCTCGGACGGCGCCAGTTGCTTACCAATCAGTCCGTTCACTGCCACCAGCAGGATATTGCCGGTCACCAGCAGCGCCTGACACAACGCCAGCAGCAGTACACTTCGATTCATTCCTTTTCCTCGGCAGAAAGCAAAAATAAGAGATAGCTAATAAAGCTCCGTAAAGCGCTATTCTACGCTCACTGACCGGGGGCCTGTCGAGCACCTCCGCCAGCAATGAAAGCAAAGCCGCTAAGAATAAAGAAAGCCGGCACAAGGCCGGCTTTGAAGGGACTCCTGACGGAGTTTGCTGAAGAGGTTCAGTGCCGGTTGATATTAGCTTCCCAGAAGTGCCCGGAGAGTTCGCGCAGGCTGGAAGACATAACCCCCATTTCCATGCTGGCACGGGCACTGCTTTCAACATCTTCCAGTGAGTCTTCGGACATGGTACGTATCGAGACCACACTGCGGTTGATCTCCTCGGCCACGGTGCTCTGCTGCTCTACGGCGGCCGCAATCTGGGTATTCATATCACTGATAATCTGGATCGCCTGATTGATTCGGTTAAGCGAATCCACCGCCTGGGTGCCCTGGGCCAGGCACTTGTCGGCCCGCTCTGTCCCCGCTTCCATCGCGGCGACAGCTTTGGCCGAGGCTTTCTGCAGGCGACTGATCATCTCGTTGATCTCTTCGGTGGAGTTGCGGGTCCGGGTCGCCAGTGTGCGCACTTCATCCGCCACTACCGCAAACCCCCGCCCACTGTCACCGGCACGGGCGGCCTCGATCGCCGCGTTCAGCGCCAGCAGATTGGTCTGCTCTGCGATATCCTGAATAACATCGACGATAGTCGCGATGCTGTTACTGTTTTCTTCGACTGCTGCGATCACCTTACCGGCGGCGTCCAGTTCGGTTTTCAGATAGCCGATCTCATCGACACTGAGATCAACCTCGCGCTTACCCTGCTCTACCTGCTCGCGGCCGTCACCTGCCGCATCCGAAGCCTGCAGTGCATTGGCGGCCACATCCTGGATGCTGCTGCTCATCTCGTTGACCGCAGAAGCCACAGTGTCGGTCTCGGCAAACTGCTGCTCGGCCCCGTTGCGTGAATGTTCTACCGAGGAACTCATACTGGCGACATTGCCATCCAGCACCTTCGATGTATCTGCGACACTGCCGATCAGTGCCGCAGTCTCCGAACTTGCCATCTTTAGCGCCAGCTGCAGCTGCCCCGCCTCATCGTGGCGACCGGTATAGACGTAACGCGCCAGGCGGGAGTCCGATATCTTTCTGGATTGCTTGACCACCTTATCCAGCGGCTCCAGCAGTTTCCAGCCGACGGCAGCCGCCAGAACGGTCAGTAACAGCAACAAACATCCCTGGATAAGTGGGCTCTCGGTCAGCAGAAAGATCGCGGCGGCCAGCAACGGTAGCAGTGTCGACAAAGCGGAGATTTTCCACAGCAATGGCCAGCTGCGCTTGTTCAGGCTGCGGGGAGTCTTACCATCCGCCAGGCGGTCGTAGAGCGCCTCAGCCCGTGCCACCACTTCCGGCGTCGGCTTGCTGCGCACCGACTGAAACTCCTTCACTTCACCACCGCGGGATACCGGCGTGACAAATGCGTCAACCCAGTAGTGATCGCCATTCTTGCAACGGTTTTTAACCACTCCCATCCAGGATTCACCTGATTGAACGGTCTGCCAGAGGTCGGCAAAGGCTGCCGGTGGCATATCCGGGTGGCGGACGATATTGTGACTCTGACCAATCAGTTCTTCGCTATCAAAACCGCTGATTTTTTCAAAGTCTTCGTTGACGTAGGTGATACGACCTTTCAGGTCGGTACGGGAGAGGATGTTGCTGTTGTCTGCATAGACTTGTTCTTGTTGTGTAACAGGCAAATTCCGTTTCATGTTTTCATGTCTCGACTACCACTTAAGCCAAGACCATAGCATCAAACACTGATTAAAAAATGGCCGGCTTTAACATCGATACAAACCTTTGATTTACATCAAGCAACGCAGACAAATCAGTCTTGTTTCAAACGGACATTTGATATCCATGCTACGAAAAAAGTACTACTTTGCGGCGTAACGGGTATAAAACTTCAGCAGCTCCTCGACCTCAATTCCGTCGATGGTCATGCCGCTCAGGTCACACTCCGTAATACTCAGACCGCTCAGGTCGGAATGGCTGATGACCGCTTGCCGGAGGCTGACTGCATTGAACTGACTGGCCTTAAGGTCGACCTGCTCGAAACGGGTTTCCTTCATATCAGTATGATCTATGCTGCTCATCGTCTGATCTCCCTGTTTTCGTTTAAAAATAGGTGTTTACCGGATAATTTGCCAGCTCCCGTCGCAGTTTCAGCCGCCCGGCTCCCATCTGTCAGGCGGTCTCTGAGGCGATAATCTCACGCTGTCGCTGTGCAAAGCCTGCGGCCAGTACCCGGGTCGTATCGAAGTGGCGGGATTCGCCGGTAACCGGATCGGTAAAACTGATATGGCGCGAGAGAAGCTGCATCGGGTGCTCGAAATCCAGTTCTGCCTTAGGCAGCAGGTCCGGGTAGTAACGGTCATGAAGCAGCGCCAGATTCAAACAACTCATATGCACCCGCAACTGATGGGTTTTGCCACTCAACGGACTCAGGTCAAACAGGCCAAGGCCTGCTTCAGTGGCAACACAGGCGACGGTCGAACGGGCGTTTACCTCCCCTTCGGTGACACGCATGCGAAAGTTCTGTTGCGCTTTCACCATACGGTTTTCCACCCGCCACTGCCGCCCTTCAGTGACATCCGACGGGACTTCAGCAATAGCGAAGTACCTCTTCATCACATCACCATCGATAAACATGCGCTGGTACTGCCCACGCTCGGCTTCTACCTTACTGAATACCACCACGCCGGCGGTATCGCGGTCAATCCGGTGGATCGGCTGCAGTGCATCAATACCGGTGCGCTCCTTCAGCCGGTACAGCAGACACTGGCGCACATAGTTGCCGCCGGGTGTCACCGGCAGGAAGTGGGGTTTGTCGGCCACCAGAATATGTTCATCCTCGAACAGGATCTGCTCCTGAAACGGGATGTCCGGTTCCGTTTCTACTTCACGGTAATAACAAACCCGCTGCTGCGGCCGGCAGCAGCACGCCGCCGTTACCCTGGAGCCGTCCCGCCAGTGCACCTTGCCATCACTGACCCGCTGGCGCCACACGGCTTCGGGTATAGCGCCAAAGCGTGCAATCAGGAAATCAACCACGGTCAGGGTGACAGCCGTGTCGGCGGGAATAACAACATAGGAGGGTTTAGGGGCAATAGCCATAGGAGGTTCCGGCAGCAGTTCGATCAGGCCGCCGGCAGACAGAAGCGCTGCCGGCGCGGCCTATAATACCCCAGCTAAAACGAAAAACCCCGCCCGGATATCTCCGGGCGGGGCTGGTAATAGCGCTGAGCTGATAACCGAATTATCAGGACAGTCGGAAGCGGGCACTCATCTCACCCAGTGCCTCGGCACGCAGGCGCAGGCTGTCACTGGCTTCGACAATCAGCTGGCTGGCATCACTGTTACGCTCGACGCCACTGGCAATCTCGTCCATGCTGATCGCCATCTGACGGGTGGTATCTGCCACCTCAGCCACGGCGGTAACGATCATGGTGCTGGTATCGGAAGCCCGGCTGGTCTGGTCTTCGATCTGCTGTACCGCCTGCTGGGCTTCACCGCCCTGCTGTTTCACCTGATCGATGCTCTGCTTGCTGGCATCCATAACGTCGATCACCGACAGGGTCTGTTTCTGCATCGCCCGGACGGTCTGGGTGATATCCGCCGTCGCCGAGACGGTGCGCTCAGCCAGGGTGCGAACCTCATCCGCCACCACTGAGAAGCCGCGTCCGGCCTCACCGGCACGGGCCGCTTCGATCGCAGCGTTGAGCGCCAGCAGATTAGTCTGATCGGCCAGGTCATTGATCATCTCGATCACCTTATCGATCTCCTGCGAGTGTTGCTGCAGCATACCCAACTGATCGGTCGCCTGCTCTACCACCGCTGCGGTGCTGGTCAGGCTGGACATCGCCGACAATATCGTCTCCCGGCCGCTCAGGGCTGCACTGTAAGCGCTTTCTGCATCACGTTGCATACTTTCCACGTTGCCGGCGATATCGGCGGCCGTGGCGCTGATCTGCTCCGTAGCGCTCGCCAGAGTATTTGACTGATCGGACACCCGGGCATTGTTATCGGCAATCGTCTGTACCGAGGCCACCAGCTCACCGGACTGAGTCTGCAGCACCTGCTGGCTTTCGACCACCTGGCCGATCAGCTGGTGCAGTTCGCCGGTCATATCGTTGGTGGTTGAAGCCAGCTCACTGAATTCATCCTTACTGTTACCGACAGCGATCCGGTCACTCAGATTGCCGGAGGCCACCTGAGACATCTGGCGGGATATGCGCTCAAGGCTGCGGACTGCACCAATACCGGTCAGCGCCAGGATCAATGAAACACCCAGCGCCATCCCCACCGAGACCGCGACCAGCGTCCACTTTGCCAGCAGCGTATCGGATTCAGATTCCGCCCGTGCGGTTGCCAGTTGCTGGCGGATAAAATCAGTCGCCTGCGTCGACAGTTCCTCAAACTGATACTCCTGCTCCAGCAGATCCAACTCGCCGGCCTGGACCCGGGTCGCTGTCTCAGCAACCTGACGTAACACCGCCTGCCAGGCTTCTATGGCATCGCCGAAGGCATCGTAAAAGTCAGCCTCTTTAACCACTGCTGCGACCCGATCGGACTTGGCCATCAGCGCTTCACGCTGGCTTGCCGTCGGGGTAAGCAGAAAGGCCTTTTCCTGCTGCCGCGCTTCAATCAACGGTCGCAGGAAGCTACTGAAGCCAGCTATTTTCTCATTCAGTTCGCCGGCTCTGGCGTTCAGCACTTTCAACAGCCCCATCTCTTCATTCAGGCCCAGAGCTTCGCGCTGCTTCAGCTGCTCTCCCAGCGCTGCCTGCAGGCTATGGAACTGACGTTTGATATCTTCGAGGTAGCTGCGCTCTTCGTCTGAATAGGCGATCACCCTGTCCAGCTTGTCGCTGTAACTGCGCGCCAGTTCATCAAGCGCCTGATGGAACACCTGCTGTTCTGAAGGCTTAAGCCGGCTGAGCTTACTTTCCTGCTTCAGTATTGCCAGTTGCAGTGAAGACAGGGTTTCGACGGTGACGTTGAGCTGGTCTACCCGCTCGGCGGAGTGATTAAGCTGCACCAGGCTGGAGATCGCCACGGCGCCTAAGGAGAGAATACCCACCAGTGTGATGACCACCACCAGTATCAGGCGTTGCTTGAAAGTTAACTGCGGCATTTGACTGTTCTTTTTCTTGTATGGGGATAAAACCTGAAGCCGTCAGGCTGAAATTCAGCCTCTGCTACAGAGTCCCTGTGATGCCTCTTTTATTGGTAAATTGGTATTACCAATTTAAGGTAATCACACGTCCACTATACTTTAGTACCCTTTACTGTCAACGGGTATAAACAACCTGTAAAACTGTGTTAACAATCTGTAACGATGAACTTTGAGCCGTATCAAACTTCAGGCCATTGCTCTCGCCACCAATGGCCCGGGTTGAATTGATTTCGAGCCGGTTTCAGGCCGCCCCGGTCAGCGCCAGATCTCGCTGATCGGGGTTTCGGGAGTGAAGCGGTTGGCAATCTGTGCCTGCAGTAACTCTGCAGTTGCCAGCGCGTCGGTGAGGGCGTGATGGGGCTGATAGTACGGCAGCCCATAGCGGGTGCGGCTGTCCGCCAGGCGGATCGAAACCGGCTTATCGCCTTTTAAGCGGGCGACAAAGCCAGAGCGGCCGGTGCGATGCAGCCGGGCTTCCAGATCCATGGTATCCACCACCGGAAAGCTGATCCCCTCTGCCAGCCGGGCCTGCATGGCAGTATTGAGAAATTCCCGCTCGATACGGCGGTAATGCACCACCACCACCTTACCGGCCAGCGACTCCAGCAGCAGTTCCAGAATACGCATCAGGTCCGGCGCATTGCTGACATCTGAGTGCGTAATGCCGTGTATTACTACCGACTGCTCAGCCAGCGGCTGACGTGGATTAACGATCCAGTGGCGCGACTCCCGGCAACGAATCCGGTCGAGACTGAACGGCACCAGCCCCACGCTGACAATATCGTCCCGGGCCGGGTTCAGTCCGGTGGTTTCAAAATCCATGGCGACAAACGGCACATCCTTCAGCGGCGTATCGGCATCGACCACCCCCGCTTCGTAGAAGTTTCGCAGCCTGAAATCCACCGCATCCTGCTCCAGCCGGGCAAATTCCCGGGGCCAGTCATCCCGGTCGCCTGCCAGTGCCAGACGGTCTTTACGACGGTTCAGTAAGGCTCTGAACATCTTTTGACTCCCTGTGCTTAGTAGCGGAATTTCAGCAGTTTCTGGGCGTTACTGAGGATCTGGAAAGCGTCTTTCAGGTTCCGGCGTTCAAACTCGGACATATTCTCCGGCTCAATATTGTTGTCCGGCTCCCGCCCCTCCTCCAGATCCAGCGCCTGGTGGCGGATGCGTACCAGCGAGATAAACTCCAGCGCATCGCGCAGGTCCGGTCCCCGGCCATGAGGCAGGATATCCGCCTCAATCACATCATTCAGGCGCTCAAAGGAGTTTTGCGCGGTCGACCCGGCAGCCAGCGCATGGACACGGATCACATCCGCCAGCGGAGCGGTGCCCCGCCGTTTCAGGTTGATGGAGTTGTTGTGGCGGCCATCCTGCTCCATCACGAAATTCTTGAAGAAGCCCAGAGGCGGCGTGCGGTTGAGGGCGTTACGGGCGAGACATGCCAGGAAGCGCTTATTGCCCCGGGCACGCAACACGATAAAGCGATAGAGCTGCTCGGCCCAGCTGGTTTCGCCCCAGACGCCATCAAGATCGAAGAAGATCGAGCAATTCAGCAGCGCTTCGGCATCCGGATTGTCGATCCAGTCGGCGAAACAGCGCTCCCATTCACTGCGGGTCTTACGCCAGGTCGGGTTGGTAGCCATAATCTCGCCCTTACAGTAGCTGTAGCCACACTGCGCCAGGCCGTCGGAGACAAAAGCGGAAAGTTTGACGAAGTACTCGTCGTGCAGCTCTGGGCGGAACTGATCGTCCAGAATCAGCGCATTGTCCTGATCGGTCACGATCAGCTGCTCGTCCCGTGCCATCGATCCCAGCGCCAGGAAGCAATAGGGCACCGGCGGCTCACCGAACTGCTCCTCTGCCAGTTCACACAGGCGCTGCTTAAAGCTGCGGCCGATCACCGCCATCGCGCTGCCGATCATATGGGAGTTGGCATCCTCCTGCACCATGCGCTGGAAACAGGACTTCACCTCCTCGGACATGGCGGAGAGCTCTTCGACATTCTGTGCGCGGAAGATCCCGCTCACCATGTACAGGCTGCTCTGGGACTCGTATCGCACGATGTCGGACAGGGCGATAACACCGATCGGGCGGTTATGTCGCAGTATCGGCAGGTGATGCAGGTTGTAGCGCAGCATCGCTAACATCGCCTCAAAAACGTAGGCGTTGTCATCCAGTGTGACCAGGTTCGACGACATAATTTCGGATACCGGCGTATCCAGCGGCAAGGCGATCGCCAGCACCCGGGTTCGCAGGTCGCGGTCGGTAATGATACCGATCACCAGATCCTCTTCCCGGTCCTGCGGCTTGTCCGCATCGGTGATCAGCAGCGAGGAGACTCCCTCTGTAGTCATCATCTCGGCAGCGCGCTGGATGGTCGCCGTGGCTTCCAGCATCACCGGCTCACGGTTAATCAGCGTCGTGACTTTGGCCGTGGTGAGATCGTTCATATCCTCCTTGTCAGAAACCACCTTACTCAGCCGGGTGCGGTCCTGCACTTCGACAAAGTCGGCAAAGGAGGGAAATTCCTCAAACAGCTCGGTAAACACCGCTTCAGGGATAAAATAGATCAGAGTATCTTCCAGCGCCCGTGATGGCAGCGGTACGCGGTTTTTCATCAAGAGGCCCATCTGTCCGAACAGATCACCTTCACTGAGCCGGTCATGCAGCTTTCCGCTCCGGCGGTATACCTCGACCGCACCACTGCGGATCATGCACAGGTCATGGATCTCGTCGCCATAGTCATAGATCTGGGAACCCGCCCGGTAGTAGGACACTTCAATTTGTCTGGCAACACTCTCCAGCGTTTCCTCAGGCATATTGCTAAAGGGCTCAAACTGGCTGAGAAATCCCAGAATCTCAATCTGCTCTGCTTCCATAGCGGTTCTCATCTATTGCTCAACAGTGGTACGGCGATCCCGCAGGAAACACCGCAATCGGGTATAAGGGGCGCAACCTTAACAGTTTAAAGCAGTCAAAGGGGACTGCTTAGCCAATCACGCCCTGAACAGGCTTCCCACCGATAGCCACTGACCTGTCCCATCCCTGGCAAAACAAACGGTCAATAAAAACATCACCCACCCAGATGGCACCAGAACCCCAATAGCCATAGTACCAGCAGGGAAAAACCCGGCGTTTCGTATTGTTTCAGTCAAACGGATTGCTTAGTGTCACAAGAAGTTTACAGACAGGGGTATGCAGATGCAGCTTAAGGTCTCCCATAAAATCGCCGCGGGTTTTGCTTTTCTGGTGCTTTCCATACTGCTGGTCGGCTCCGGGGGTATCTGGGGCGCCCGCCATATCAAGGCCGGGCTGGATCAGGTCACGACACAATCCCTGCCCACCGTCGTCGGCAGCCTTAAGCAGATGATCACCCTGCAACAGGCCAACCTTGCATTACTGGGGTTTATGGCTGAGGACAATGATGCCAAGGCCCGTCAGCGGCTGCAGCAGCAGTTCAGCCTGCAGGTCGACCAGTTTGGAGAACGCCTTAACCAGCTGGCAGAGCAGTATCAGCTTACACCCCGGCAGCAGCAGCTACTCAGCGACAGCATGAGCACCAAAACCGCCTTTGCCGAAACGGCCCAGCAGGTGATGAAGTTACATCAGTCCCGCCTGATGCTGGATGAACGCCTGCGTCAAAAGGAGAGCGGCTACCGCCGCAAGACCGACACCCTGAACACCTGGGGACAGAAATACCTCAGCAGGCAACAGAATGCAGAACGACTCACCCGGGTCCGGTCATTTATGCGGGTCGCCAACAGCCACCGCAGCCAGCTGATCAACTACCGCCAGAATCTCGACTTCCCACAGCTGGAGGCCTCACTGCTGGAAAGCCGGGGGCAACTGCAGCAAAGCCTGAAAGCACTGATCGCCGTCGACCCTGCCGCGCGCCGGATCAGTCGACTGGTGGATGACCTGGTCAGCGAACTCTACAGCGACAACGGCATGGTCAGCCTGATCAAGCAGTCCTATCTCAGCGGCCAGCAACAGAGCCAGCTGCTGACTAAAACCCTGCAGTACCAGACCGAAGCCCGTCAACTGGCCGAATCCTTTATAGACGCCACCCTGAGCCAGGCGCGCCAGGTTCAGGTCGACAGCGATGGCAGCTCCCAGCTCACCCAGAACCTGATTCTGGCGCTGCTGGTCGCCAACGTTATTCTGGCACTGCTGATCGCCATCTATACCGTACGCAGCATCCATAAACCCCTGTCGGCTATGGTGCAGAAGCTCGGACGGGTAGCCCAGGGAGATATGCGCACCAGCTTTGATGAGAGCCGTAAGGATGAATTCGGCGAACTGGGCCGCGCCCTGAACAATGTGGTCGCCAACCTGCACGACATCCTGGAAGAGATCAATCAGGGTTCTGAGCAGCTGGACCAGGTGGCAAAAAGCAATGCCTCACAGAGCGAACAGACCCATAGCGCCATGAACAAGCAGAGCGAACAACTGGCGATTACCGCCACCGCCTCTGAACAGATGGAGTCGATGGTGCGCGAAGTCAGTCAGTTTGCCCATACAACGCTGGATGCCGTGCGCCATTGCGAACAACTCGGTGTCGATGCCGACGCGCACGTTGCGCAGACACTGAGCAGCATCGAGCAACAGGCGCGGGAGATCGGCCAGGCCGTTAGTCTGAGCGATCAGCTGAACAATTACAGCCAGCAGATTGGCAGCATTCTGGAGACCATTGGCGGTATTGCCGAACAAACCAACCTGCTGGCCCTGAACGCGGCGATTGAAGCCGCCCGCGCCGGAGAACAGGGACGCGGCTTTGCCGTGGTCGCCGACGAAGTCCGCGAACTGGCCAGCCGCACCCAGAACTCCACCTTTGAGATCCAGAGCATGGTCGAGAATATGCAAAAGAGTATCTCCGAAGTGGTGACGGTGATGCAGCAGAGTGTCGGCAACAGCGCCACCTGCGTCAGCACCGCCCAGAGTTCACGTCAGGCCCTGGGCGAGATGAAACAGGCGATCAGCAATATCCGGGAGATGAGCACCCAGATCACCGAGGCCACCAGCCAGCAAAGCCAGGCGGTGGAGGAGATGGCACGCACCCTGGAACAGGTCAATGCCGAGTCCAGTGCCACGTCGGAAGGGGCCGAGCAGGCTTCGGCACACAGCCGGACGCTGCTGCAGATATCGCATCAGCAACAGCAGCTGATCGGCCGCTTTACCGTCTGACCCGAGATCGCGGCTTAATTCACGGTTCCCAGAGGAATTACTTAGCTGTAAAATTTCCGCCTTATTCACTGAGGATGGGATAACGTAATGGGCAGAGCCTACCAGAACCGCAAAGAATCTATGGCGAAAACGTCAGACGCTAACGCCAAGCTGTACAGTAAATACAGCCGTGAAATCTACGTCTGCGCAAAATCTGGTGGTGTTGAACCGGACGGAAACCTGGCCCTGCGCGGCCTGATCGATCGCGCCAAGAAAGACCAGGTTCCCGGCCATGTCATCGACAAAGCCATCGACAAAGCCAAAGGCGGCGGCGGTGAAGATTTTTCCCGCGCCCGTTACGAAGGTTTCGGCCCGGGCAACTGCATGGCGATCATTGACTGCCTGACCGACAACCCAAACCGTACCTTTGGTGACGTCCGCAACTGCTTCACCAAAACCAAGAGCAAGATCGGTAACTCCGGCAGCGTGGCGCATATGTTCGACCACAGCGCTATCTTCGTATTCAAAGGCGATGACGAGGAAGCGGTACTGGAAGCACTGATGATGGCCGATGTCGATGTCACCGATATCGAATGCGAAGATGGCAATGTGACGGTTTTTGCGCCGCACACCGAGTACGCCAAAACCCGCAATGCCTTGCAGGAAGCGTTCGCAGATATCGATTTCGAAGTCGACGAAATCCAGTTCCTGCCACAGACCATGACTCCGGTGACCGGCGACGACGTGGCGATGTTCGAGAAGTTCATGGATATGCTGAACGACCTGGACGATGTCCAGAACGTTTATCATAACGCCGAACTGTAAAAGGTTACCCGCGCCAGAATAAGCGCCGGATAGCACGCCATATACCTTTCATAGGCATGGCGAGACACAAAGAACCCAGCCAAACGGCTGGGTTCTTTGTGTTTGTACGATATAAACAGGCATAGCTCTATAGCCTGAAGATCAGGCAGAAAGGCAGGTTAAAAACCTGGATAACGGCATCCGATCTTTTAAAAACAGAACCGGCGGAGACTTTCAATAACCTGTTTAGCTGATTTAAAACAATATCATTCAAAAAGGCGGCTGCTAACATGCCCGCCAATTAAGATATTGCAGGATATAAGCGGCATGAAGTTGAAACACAGTAGTGATCAAGGTATTTATCACTCCACTACCTGGCGTTACCTGCTTGCAATCCTGATTATCGCTCTTCTGTCCACGTCCGCATATTACACACTGCAGTCTGCACTATCAGATTCAGAAGCCACGGCTTACATTGTTAACCTTTCAGGGAGGCAACGTATGCTGAGCCAGCATGTCGCATTGGATGCGCATCGCTTTCACCAGGCAAAGCTGGCCGAAAGCCCCCTCCCGCCTGAAGCTATATCGCTGATGAAACAAAATATCATCGATATGCGCACAGCCAACAGGCAGCTGTCTTCGGGAATACTCTCAGACAGCATGACTGTCGATTTATCAATTCCAATGCGTGAGATGTATTTTGGTGAGATGAATCTTTATGGTCGTGTTAACCGTTACCTGGATATTGCCCAAAAGATTCAGAGCATCACCGATAACGACGCCAGGCGTACTTACCTTAAACGGATCGATAGCGTTTCAGAACAACTGCTGCAGGACCTGAATACAGTCGTTAAGCAGTATCAGGTTGAGGGCGAACAACGTCTAGAGAAAATCGAAGATCTGGAACTGATTGTTTGGATCGCCACCTTGGTCGCGCTGTTACTGGAAGTCCTGCTTATTTTCAGGCCGATGGTGGCAATTGTCGTATCCGCCCAGAAGGCTCAGGCACGTACGCTGGAAAACCTGGAAGAGATGGTTGAGCTGCGTACGATCAAACTGGAAATCGCCAACAAAAAACTGAAAGAAATCGCCACGATCGACCCATTAACCAAGCTCAAGAACAGACTGACTCTTGAAACTGATGTAGAGGGTCTGATTGAAGCGAGCGAAAAAAACCATGTACCTTTTGCGCTAAGCATCATTGATGTTGACTGGTTCAAAGAGGTCAATGATACCTTTGGTCACCCGGCAGGCGATTATGTATTGAAAGAGCTGGCCACTCTCATGACAGCGATCATACGCGAGTACGACCACCTTTACCGGGCCGGGGGTGAAGAGTTTGTACTGGTCTTAAACAGGGTAAAACATAGTGAGGCGCTATTTATACTCGAGAAGCTGCGTAAAACCATCGCACAGCACAACTTTAATTTCGAAGGCAGCCCGATAAACATCACGGTCAGTGTCGGACTCTATCACAGTAGTCAGTCTGATTTAGGACGCGTGCAGGATATAGTGCGCGTTGCAGATCATGCCCTGTATATAGCAAAGAACAGTGGGCGAAACCGTATCCAGAGCGTTAAGCCGGACGAAGTCCGCCAGACCGCCTGATACCCACCTCTAATCACCGCTTTTACGTCCCGAAGCCCTACATGGCAACTGAGAGCTGGTAGCCTGGTTTACCGTTAACCGTCAGTCTTCCTGCTCCAGTTGCTGGCACAGCTCAAGCCATCGGCTTATCCCGGCGCTGCGGTATTTATGCTTATTTACTATCAGATACAGCTGGCGACTGAAGTCCCGCCCGCCGGCCCGCAGGGGTACCAGCGCCTCACGCCGGAACTCATCGCGCAGAGCAATATGAGACAGACAGCCAATTCCCAGCCCGGCCGCCACCGCACGCTTGATCGCCTCAGACTGCTCCAGCTCCAGCACGATATTCAGATCCGGCAGCAAGCCATGCAGCGCCCGGTCAAATGCCTGCCGGGTGCCAGAACCCTGCTCCCGGACGATCCAACGGGCCGATTTCAGATCGCTGTCACTCAGCGGCCATCGCCCCGCCAGCGGATCACCCGGCGCAGCAAACAGCATCAGTTCATCCTGCAGCCAGGGGATGATCTCAAGGTCCGGATGCTGCACCTCCCCTTCGATCAGCCCCACATCCAGCTCAAAGTTAGCCACCCGCGAGACAATTGCCGAAGTGTTAGCCACCTGAAGATCCAGCTTTGCCTGCGGGTACCGCTCCATATAGCGGGCCATCAGGTTAACTGCCAGATAGTTGCCGATGGTCAGGGTCGCACCGATATGCAGCTCGCCCACGCCATCATGCCGCGTCATATCCTGCTGCAACTGCCGCGCCTGCTCGACCAGTGCCATTGCCTTGGGGCGCAGCAATCGTCCCAGTTCATTAATCTGCAAACGCTTACCGACCCGATCAAACAGCCGGATATCAAACTGTGCCTCAAGATCACGCAAGGCACCGCTGGCAGCCGACTGAGACATTGCCAGGCTTTCGGCCGCCCGGGTGATATTGCTGTGATGTGCAACCGCCAGAAAGACTTCCAACTGCCTCAGGGTATATTTCATAATCGCTATTTCCGATTAAGCTTATCTGTATAAGTAGCTTTACCACTAAGCTAACCGGGACTAACCTCATTTCCAAGGAATAAATATTCAGTTTTTTATTACCTTTTAGAATATAAGGTATATTTTTTAGTCAGAGAGATCACCATGGCAAATATCGGCAGTGAAGAGGTACTCAGCGTCCACCACTGGAATGATACCCTGTTCAGCTTTACCACCAGCCGCGACCCGGGCTTTCGTTTTAAGAACGGACACTTCACCATGATCGGGCTGGAGCATGAGGGTAAAAAGCTGATGCGTGCCTACAGTATCGCCAGTGCCAACTATGAAGATCAGCTGGAGTTTTTCAGCATCAAGGTGCCGGATGGCCCGCTGACCTCAAAGCTGCAGCAGATCAAACCGGGCGACCAGATCCTGATCAGCCGCAAACCCACTGGCACCCTGATTAATGACCATCTGCTGCCGGGCAAGCGCCTCTACCTGATCAGCACCGGCACCGGACTGGCACCGTTTCTCAGTATCATCAAAGACCCCGAGATCTACGAACAGTACGATCAGGTGATCCTGACCCACGGCGTGCGTTATACGTCCGAGCTGGCCTACGCCGAGATCATCCGTGAGCACCTGCCTAACAACGAGTACTTCGGCGACCTGGTCAGTGACAAGCTGGTCTATTATCCAACCGTCACCAGAGAGCCGTTCCACACCCAGGGACGCATCACCGAACTGATGCAGAGCGGCAAACTCACCGACGACCTCGGCCTGCCCGCCCTGAACCCGGAAGAGGATCGTTTTATGATCTGCGGCAGCCCCAGCATGCTGAAAGATACCTGCCAGATCCTCGATGATATGGGCTTTATCGAAGCCCGGCAGGGTGACTTTGGTCACTATGTTATCGAGCGGGCTTTTGTAGAACGCTAAGCTTTAAGCCCTCACCCCGGAGCCTGTCCCCGCAGGCTCCAACCGCTCCTCACTCAAACTGTCTCCCCTTGGCTGCTCCCCTTTTCTGATACCGGACCGGGCATTGCCCGCAAGGATCGGCTGAACGGATACAGCCACAATTCCGGCTTTAGATTTACTCTGTTGTAAAAACACGGTCGATTTCCCCGTGCGTTCACTCAGCCAGTCTGGCAAGATTTGTACAGATTTTAACCCGGTTATCACAAAAACAGCTGTCATAAAAACAACTAATAACCGGGACGAATATCGCCAACCTTGGCCTTTATAACGCGCCTTGCCATATGCAGCAGCGTACAGCCCAATCAGGGAGTGATTGCCAACCATGAACAGCCGCCTATTTAGTCACCCTGTCTTTCGCAGCAGCCTGATCTGCGCCAGCATCAGCCTCAGTGGCTGCAGCCTCTTTTCTACGCCGGATGAGAAACCGATCAGCTTCCCCGGTGACACAGAAGATAATGCCGTCAGGTTAACTGAGCAGAACGAGGGTAAGCTCCGCCCCACCTTTAGCCTGGGATTACCGGCAGAAGCCAGCCAAAAGCTTAAAGCCTCCTCCGCGGGCAATAAACTGTTCAGCCCGGATGAAATCTTCACGCCCTTTATCGAAACCGGCTACGACTTTGCCGCCGCGCCGGATAATCGCGTTGAGAAATCTACCGATAACACCGTAGCGACCAGAATCCAGTGGTTTACCATCGATGACCTGAATGCCAGCAAGGCGCTGTTCAGCGGCCACGCTGAACAGGGTGTTGAAAAGTCTGGAGACAGGATGACTGCCCTCAGCATTCATCCCTGGGATAAAGCCCATGCCTATCGTGAAACGATATCCCAACAACTCAGCCCGGAGGATGACTGGCCGGTACTGGTAGAACCTGATTTCATCTACACCGATCTGGCTAAGCTAAAGCGACAGCAAAGCGGATCGGAGGCGGCAGAGCAGGAAGAACCGGCGGTGACAGGACATTCAGTCAAACAGCCCTCCAAGGTGTGGAGCAGCGGCCCGCCGTTGTGGCACAAAGGCGATAACTTCACCCAGCTCACCCGTGCCCGCAAGCAAGTAGCCCAGCAGTTAAAAGGCCAGACACCCAGCGTCACCATTGCCCATCTTGATACCGGATACAGCAGTAGCGATGCATACAGCCCCCGCAACCTGGATGAATACCATTCTATTGATTTCAGTAATGGCGGGCGCTGTGGCCAGTTCGGCACCTATATGAAGGCTCGACCCGACAAAGCCGGACATGGCCAGCGAATGCTGTCTGTATTAGCCGGAGACAACCTGAGCTACAGAGACCCCGAAACCGGCCAGATAGTGAAAGAACCCATCGGTGGCGACCCGCTTTCGAAGGTGGTGGCGTATCGCATCGCCAAGCGCTCTGTGATTCATCTGCTGCCAAAACGTATGACTGCCGCTATCGACTGCGCAGTTCAGCAGCAAGTCGATGTGGTCTCCATCAGCGCTGGCGGCCTGCCCTCCATCGCCCAGCGCAATGCCATTCACAAAGCCTATAACAGCGGTGTCGCTGTTTTTGCCGCCACCGGCGATTTCTTCCAGATACCGATCACCGGCTGGAAGATCCTCGGCAACACCATCGTTTTCCCGGCGCGCTACTCACAGGTGATGGGCGTTGCCGGTATTACCCATGACGGCAACAGCTATGGCCGCTCACCGGACTGGACACGCATGCTGGACTGGAATCTGTTGCAGATCCCGGAGCACGTGGCCAACTGGTCCATGCGCGGCAGCTATGGCCCAGCCTACGCCATGCAGAACCATGTCGTCAGCGGTTACGGCCCGAACGTGACGCATTCGCTTTCGACCCGTCCGGATCAACCCTATTTCCGTCAGAATGGCGCCGGAACGTCCAGTACCACGCCTCAGGCAGCGGCGGCGGCCTCACTGTGGTTAAACGCCATGCGGGACCAGTTCAGCGAGGAGGAGTGGCGATCCTGGAAAAAGACCGAGGCGGTCTATCAGGCGATGTTGCAAAGTGCCCGCAAGCACCGAAACGGCATGTCGGTAGAAGAGGTTGGCGAGGGACCGGTCAAGGCAAACGATATGCTTTCGATCAGTTATAAGCCGGGGCCGCAGCATCCCGGGTTGGAGGGAACCCTGATCCGCCGCCCCCGCTCCCGCATCGGCTTTCGCTGGCTCAGCGACACCCTGCTGAGCTCCGATCTGGTGACCGGTGGCGCCCGACAAACCTGGGTTTACGTGGATATGCTGGCGACCGAGGCGGAACAGATCATCGCCACCAGCACCCGGCTAAGCGCTCTCTATGACCAGGTTAACAGCTGCTTCGCCACCGAAACCGACGCCAAGGAGTGCATTGCAGCCAGGGACCGGCTTATCGATGAACTGCGGGACAGGTACGGCAAGCAGTATTCCCGAACATTTCACGCGGTTATCGAAAACCTTATCTCAAAACGTGCAGACACCTGATATCCGGGTCGACGGACTTAAGTGCAGCCCAACCGGGCTGCCACAGCGGATTGGCTATTAAGCTGTCGGAGCGGTCTGCATCGTCCTCAGAATCCGGGGTAAAAAGATAACCGCAAGCCCCGACGACAGGCCGGGCCTGTAGCCGGGTAGGCATAGCAGCAGACCTGTCACTTCCGTACGGCTTTTCCCAGCCATTTGTTGCACTAAAACCGACCTTTTCATAACAGTTTCTACTACAATCCCCGCAACTGAATCATGTTCTGAAAAGAGTGTTAGGAAAGAAATATATGCCATTCGATATCACCGCTGTGGTGAACATTATGGGATTGTCTGCCGTCGCGGTATTCGCCATTTCGGGGGCACTGGATGCGGCACGCCAGAAAATGGATATCCTCGGTTTTATGCTGATCGGCACCGCAACCGGGCTTGGCGGCGGCACCCTGCGCGATGTGTTGCTGGGAAATGTACCGGTATTCTGGATACGCGAACCGGTATGGATCGTTATCTGCCTGAGCGCCTCGGCGATCACCTACTTTATAGCGCCAAAACTGGCATCACGGACGCGGGCACTGATCTGGATGGATGCCGTGGGCCTGGCCCTGTTTGCCGTGGTCGGTACCGAGATCGCACTGAAATTCGGTACAACGCCGCTGATTGCGATCTGCATGGGAGTCATGACCGCCACCTTCGGCGGTATTGCCCGTGACGTGCTCTGTGGCAGTAACCTGACATTGATGAATGAGGAGCTGTATATCACCACGGCACTGGCCGGATCTGTGGTCTACTTCGCCCTCAGCACCACCGGCCTGCCCTACAGCTATGACCTGATCGGCGGCTTTCTGGTGGCCTTTGTGTTAAGGGCGCTGGCGATCATCTTCAATATCAAGCTGCCGAACCCCTACAAGAAGGGCTGACCCCTGCAACCGATAAAGAAGAACCCGGCCAGATGGCCGGGTTCTTCTTTTGCACTAGCTTCTGCTAACCGGTTACAGCGGATCGAGCACGATCAGAGCGTCTTCATATACTCCACCAGCGCCCATTTCTGGGCATCGCTGAGATCGGTGCCATAGCGATGTCCACGGTTGGAGTTACCCGGCTGGATACGGCCCGTGTCATCGGTGACACGGAATTCAGACAATCCCTCTGCCGTCACAAAGCCCACATTCACCGGGTCCAGCTCACGACTGCCGACCCAGAACTCCGTAACGCGCTGTTCCGGTTTCTGCAGCAGCTGCCACAGGCTCGGCACAGAACCGTTGTGCAGGAAAGGTGCCGTGGCCCAGATGCCGTTAAGCGGACGCGCCTTGTAGACCAGTCCGGTCAGGTCGAGACCATTGATCTTGTTGCCCGCCGCACCACTGCTGGCAACCTCTCCGGCAATCAGTTGCTGCCGTGCCTCGATATGATCCTTCAGGTGCTGTTCAAGGCTCTTATCCTCTGCCGGGTTTTTCAGGGTTTTGTTGCCCTTCTCACCCGCACGCATCGGCATCAGACCGGCTTTCAGCGCCTTACCCGGCTCTTTAAGCACCATGCCGATCACCCCGTTTACCGGAATGCTGATGGCATCGGTAGTCGACTCGAACTTGCTGCCAGCGATGATCTTGCTCTTCTCCCCTTCCAGCACCAGCGATTTAGCCTGATGGTAAACGGCATTCCAGGCCGTTGCCGGATCGGTACCGACCTCAGCCACCGGCGTCTTCACCGCAATATACTTCTCGCCCTCTTTGGCACGCGGGATCACCTGATGACAGGAGGCGCACTGCTGCTGGTAAAGTGCCGCACCTTCGGCTGCTTTAACCGCATCTACCACCGGCAGGTACTGCTGCGGCCAGGCTGGCGAGCGCAGGGTTTTCACCCAGGACTCCAGATGGCCCAGGCCGATCATATCGACACTGGATGAATAGCGGGTCTGCTTGCCCCAAAGACGCTGCCAGAACGGCGCTTCCTCGATACTCAGGCCGCCAAAGACCCCCACCACCTCACCGATATTGCGCACCAGCGGGCCGACCACCGGTGTATTCGGGGCCGAAGCGTTCCACTGCACCACATCAGACTGGTGAGTCCCCCACAGGAACGGGTAGGACACCGGTGCATTCGGTGTATTGCGATTGTTCAGGTCATGCAGGGCAAAGGCGCTGCCGGCGTTCTGGATATTGCCAAAGGCATCCAGGCGGGCGTAGCTGGTGAAATCAGAGTCATAGCCCGCAGGCAGGTCGTTGACCATGCGCCGCTCGGCGGATGCCAGGGCGATCTCGCCCAGGTTCTGGCGCAGGTCGCTGGCGCGCTCCGGATCGTACTCGTTACCCAGCACATTGCGGGCAAATCGCTCGAACTTGGCGTCATCCATGTTGGTAGCATTCAGCGCATCAACCAGCTGGCTGAAGAACAGCACGAAGTTGCCCAGGGTCGGCGCACCTTCGATCAGCATCTTAGTGCCGTTGTAATCAATCTGATTAGTATGACAGGCTGCACAGGTCAGGCCCACCCAGGCCTCACCGGTCTTATCATCCTCATCCAGCGCAAAACCGATCGGCAGGCCGGCAGGGTTTGATGCCGCCGACGCCACCGGCAGGTAACGCAGGGATTCCATATGATCAGTACTACGGAACAACTCGGTGCTGTCCGCCTGTTCCAGCCAGGTAAACCAGTTGTAAGGGATAATCCGGGCGCCCTGACTGGTAAACCAGAAGTTCCAGCGGGTTTCATCGTTCCAGCCCTGATCCAGCCCGACCCGCTGCGGGATCGCTCCGGCAGGTTGGATTCGGGCTATATCGGTAATATGGCTGTGATTTTCATTGTCAGAATTGAAAGCACTGCAACCGGCGAGGAGAGCCGAAGCAGCCGTGACCGCAGCAGCGAGGGGTATTATTTTTGTCATTTTGCTGTCCGTGCAAAGTCTGTAGATTGGAATAACAACCCCATTATTTTAAACCAATGTTTCAAATCTGGTTCTTTTTTCTTATCGACAGACAGCATTTTTTCTAACGCAGGCGCCCCTTTACTGCTGGCCGGCCTTTAAAGCGTTAGTAAACCCAGCTTCAGCCCAGCGTCTTTTCAATCCGCTGGGTCAGTTTCATTACCCCCGGCCCCATCGAGAACGCGATGACAAATGCCGCCGGCCAGGCCAGCAGGAACGCCTTGCCCCACCGGGCCAGGAAGTCAGCGCTCATCCCCAGGTTCAGAAAGGTGATCCAGCAGGTCATCAGCACGCAAAGCACCAGAGACATCAGTGCGGACTGGATTAAACGTTGGCGTATTGGCATAACGGACTCCGGAGTGAATTTGCTGATATCGGCCAGCTTAACCGGCCCTACGGTCGGCTGACAGGGCAAAAAACGCAATCTATTGTTGCCGCAAAGCCACGCCTGCCGGCATCCGCCTTCAACGCCCCGCGACCACCCGGTCCCGCGACGGGCAATGTTAATCCGCCGTCACCGCCTTATCAGAGGCATCCGCCGGCGGCAGGTCTTTCACCGATTTCAGTCTGTTCACCAGTTCAGCGCGTACAGCGTCATCCAGCAGCGCCTCGGCGATCTTCTCAGCCTCAGTCTCCTTCACACCCTGCGCTTCGATCAGCTCGGCGACGTAATAAAGCACGTCGGTGCGGTTATCCATCTCTTTGGCTAGCTTGAGATCCATATACTCTCCGATAACCAGGCCTTTTCTGTTGATGACCTGATGCACTGTCCTGATGGCCATAGTATCCCCATTGCCCATATACTGTATTTTCATACAGTATATGGGCGTAAACAGCACCCGTGCAAGTGCCGCAAGCATTTCAGGTACGGCGGCCAGACAAAGAGCATAGGCTGGCAGCGCTTCAGTGAGGCCCTCACGTGCTCATACCCGGCGCAGAGCGCATCATGATCAGCACATCTGGCTTCGGCGTGTCCGGTGAGCAGCCTGACACCAAGAGCATCGAATTTTGCGGGATCTTGACTCATAGCGCCGCAGCCTACCTCATAGCGCCGGAGCATAGCGAAGCGGCTTACTTCAGCTTCAGGGTTACCTCAACATTGCCGCGGGTGGCGTTGGAATAGGGGCAAACCCGGTGCGCTTTTTCCACTAGTGCCTCAGCCTGTGCCCGCTCTATCTGCGGAAGATCGATATTCAGCACCACCGCGATATTGAATCCCGTGCCCCCTGTATTTTCACCAATGCCTACCACTGCATCCACTACCGGTGTCGCCGGAAGACGGACCTTCTCAGCCGCTGCGACAAACTGGATCGCACCGATAAAGCAGGCAGAATAACCCGCGGCAAACAGCTGCTCCGGGTTAGTACCCGCTCCGCCCGCACCACCCAGCTCTTTTGGCGTACTGAGCTCTACATTCAGCTTGTCGTCAGAGGAAACAGAACGACCGTCACGACCGCCGGTTGAGGTTACTTCAGCTGCATAGATGATATCCATGGCACACTCCAGATTTAGTTATCGCAATAACTATATAATTAAAAGAAAAGGCCCACAGGGCCTCGCACAAACAAGTTATAGCAATAACTATTATTGCGCAATCTATCTTTGGAATTTAAGTAGGCGTTCTCGCAACCGGTCCAGTTCGTCCTTCAACTCAAACATCGCCTCCATATCAATCTGCATCTGGTCTGTCAGGCAATTATTTACACCCAGCGCCTGCTCACGCAATGCCCTGCCCTCTTCGGTCAGGCGGATCAGCAAAGCGCGTTCGTCGACACTGTCGCGTACCCGGGTCACCCGTCCATCCTGCTCCAGACGCTTGATCACCGGCGTCAGCGCCCCGGACTTCTGTCCCAGTCGCGCCCCGATATCCTTCAATCCCAGGCCATCCCGCTCCCAGAGAATCATCATCACCAGATACTGGGGATAGGTCAGCCCGAGCGGCTCAAGCAATGGTTTATAGAGCTGCACCATCGCCAGCGAGGTGGAATAGAGGGAGAAACAAAGCTGGTTATCTAACGCCAGCGGGTCCGGGTGACGCATAAGGCAGAACTCGATTGCACTGTAGGAGAGACCGATTTTAATGCGCCGAAGCATAAATAGCGATTAGCCGCAGCAGACAGAGAAAAGCCTCCGCGAGCGGAGGCTTATTACCGGACTTTTCAGGTTAGCGAGCCATTACTTTTTAATACTGTTGCTCAGATAATCCAGGCTGCCGGTATAGGCCTGACCATGCTGACGCTGGTTATTGGCCTGGATACTGGTGTTATCCCCCGCCTGCAGGCCGGACTGGTTGCCACCGATCTGGCTGCGATCCATAAAGAAGTTACCCTTAGGGCCGCCGCTGCCAACCCCACTTGGCGAGCCGATATTCAGGCCACCATGACGGTAGCGCAGCGCATCCGTGGAGCGGGTACTCACCGTTGTCGCGCCCTGCTTCTGGTTCATATTGTTGCCTACATTGCCGCTGACATTGGCCGCCCCCTGGCTGACACCACTGCTGTAGTTGCGTTTCTGCAACATATGCAGGTTGGCATTCAGGTTGTCCTGGCGGTAGTCAGAGCGGTAATTCTTATTCACCCAGTTGTATTTATTCTTGTTGATATGGGTGTGCTTATTCAGCTTGTACTTCTGGCTCACCTCAATATTCGGGCTATACAGACGGTAATCCACCGGCTGCGCCTGGGCAGCAACAGAACCAAAAGTAATCGCGGTAAACAGGGCAGACAGGGTCAGGGACTTGATGGTGTTCATGGTGATCTCCTCGTGCCGGGCACGGTTGCGATGTTATTAACTTGCGTTGCATGGACATCACGTAGGTCACAGGGAGGGCCGAAAGCGGTTCAAAAAAGAGATTTATAGAAAGCGGAAAGCTGATAGCTTTTAGCTACAAGCAAGAAGTGCGGCCTTTTAGCAGTGAAGGCGGCTCGTCGCCTAATCCTCAGGACAAAACAGGAAATCGCAGATTCATCTATTACTGATTTAAATAGAACGAACACTTGTTTAACTAAGCAGTTGATAATTTTTTTGATAAATATCTAATCTTACACATTGCGTTTGGGTTAAAACCGTTTCATGATGACATGCTTACAGGAATTACTGCGCTAGATAATAGTATTTCACAAAATCGAAATATGATTACTCATTTCCCCATGGAGGGAAAAACACTGACTTATTATTGAGAATAAAACTTAATTCCACAAAGAAACAGTCTTAAATGAGCAAACCAGCCAATTAGAACACTAAAACATTACACATAATAAATCATGAACAACATAGAACAATTCAGTCTGTACACAGCCCAAATACTTGACATATTATTCGAGTCTTTTCCCGTACCTTGCAACTTAGATCGAAGTGAAATAACTAAAGAATACCTTCGCTTTGACAAACATGAAAGTCTAAAAAAATTAAAAAACGAAGAGAAAAGTCTAAAAATTCATTTAGATGCATTCGAAGCCTTTCAAGAATGTTTTGAAGAGGACGTTTCAGATACAAAAGACGAAATAAGCAAAGAACTCCACCCAATAAAAGACAAAGTTACTAAACTGGAAGAAAATAAAAAATCCGATAATGATAAACAGCAATCCATTCTAAACGGAACAATTGAGTTCCTTTCTGATGAAGGACTAATCAAAGTTGTTAGCCCTGGAAAGTATCGACTAACATCTAAATCTTTCTCACACTTAAATAGAGAATTTAAAAATAGCAGCATTAAAACAGATGATAGTTCATACATAAAAGCCATTAAGTCAATATTTCCAAAATCTGCAAATGCAGCGGAAAAGGTTGCCATTGGAGTCGCTATAAAAGTCATTCCAGAGTTCTTAGGTATTAGTTGAAAGTGAGTCAACCATTTGTACAGTGATGGTATTTACCTGACAGCGCCTCCCGCTCCAGTATTGATTTAGGCAGCCGAATTGGCTGCTTTTTTCGTACTCGGTTTATTCGGTATACGTTATGGCGCCTGTAAGGAGGCGACCAACACTGCTTAAAGCCCTCTCTGCTATAGCAGTACTTGACCTCCCTTTTCCGTGCTTGATTTGGCGAACTCATTCAATCACACCTAATCTACCTTGAAGTGCAGCCGATCGATCAAGGAGTAGAGGATGAGCCGGAGAAGTAGTCTACTACGCCAGACGCTGGTCTTTGGGATCAGCTTAATGACCTCGTTGAACATCTCGTCGCTGCAGGCAGCGGAAAAGATAAAGCCGCTGCTGTTAAAAGTCCCCCTCGCCTTCCCCTCTGCATTGCCCGCGGTTAAAAGCTCGATGCTGTGGGTGGCGGATCAGGCGGCGCTGATCAGTAACGGTTCGCTGAAGGTAAAGACCTATGAGCCGGGAAAGCTGGTGCCGCCGTTTGAGATACTGGATGCCGTATCGACCGGCAAGGTGAATGCCGGTTTTTCCATCGCCGGTTACTGGGCCGGGAAGATTCCGGCGGCGAATATCTTCTCCTCAGTTCCCTTCGGGCCGGAGAGCGGCGAGTTTATGGCCTGGCTCTACTATGGCAACGGTCGGGCGCTGTATCAGGAGATGTACCAGCAAGCGGGTTATGCAGTAAAAGTAATTCCCTGCGCGATGCTAGCGCCGGAAAGTGGCGGCTGGTTTAAGCGACCGATTAACAGCGCCGAGGATCTGAAAGGTATGAAACTGCGTTTCTATGGCCTTGGCGGTAAGGTGTTCAGCAAACTCGGTGCCTCGGTATCACTGATTCCCGGGCCAGAGGTGTTCCCGGCACTGGAACGCGGTGCTATCGATGCCACCGAATTTTCCCAACCCGCCATCGACCAGATGCTGGGTTTCCATAAGATCGCCAAATACAACTACTTCCCCGGCTGGCACCAACAGGCCAGCGTCATCGAGCTGCTGGTCAATCAGGATAGCTGGCAGAGCATGCACCCCAGTCAGCAAGCCACGCTGGAAGCGCTGTGCAGGGCTGCGATGACCAACACCCTGGCCCAGGGCGAGGCGATCCAATATCAGGCGATGCAGAAGAACGTCAACGAGCGTGGCGTCACCAACCTCTACTGGAGCCCGCAGATGCTGGCGCTATTTGAAGATACCTGGCAGCAGGTGGTCAGCGAAGAGTCAAAGGACCCTTTTTTCAGGAAAGTCTGGCAGGATCTAGCAACTTTCAGGACCGATTATAAGATCTGGCAACGCCATGCGTTTTTACCCCGGAAGACAGGTGAAGAATAAAAGGGATATAGTACAACCGCTGCCATGAAGTCTGTTACTCTTCCGACAAATACAGGGAGTATTAAAACGGAATGAGCCAGTCAGCAATGCAAAGAATAAACGTAATAGGCACAACCGGAAGTGGTAAATCGACCTTTTCGAAGACGCTGGCTGAGTGCCTGGGCTATCCCTATATTCAGATGGATCAGCTCTACTGGAAGCGCCACTGGCAAGAACCGGAAACAGAGGAGTTTATACAGAAACTCGAAGCTGCTATTACAGGTGTTCGCTGGGTCTTAGACGGTAACTATAACCGCACTAATGAGCTTAAGTGGCAGAAAGTGGATACCATCATCTGGCTCGACTACAGCTACAGCAGAACCTTATTCCAGCTACTTAAAAGAACCATCTTACGCACGATTGAAGGCAAGGAGTTGTGGCCGGGTACCGAGAATTACGAAACACTCAGGCGGTCATTTCTATCTCGAAAATCGATTATTTTTTGGTTCTTTAAATTCTACAAGCGAAACCGAGAACGTTACTCTCACCTGATGGAATCGCCTGAATATAAGCATATCAGAAGGATCAGGATTACTTCTCCCAGGCAGGCATACCAATTTCTATCGGATCTTAAATCTAACGTATCAGTAAACGCGAGTTAATCACCCAGGCTAAGACTCCGACTGAAAACCTGCTTCAGGGAAACCACTGGCGAATATGCGTACCTTATTCATATTACTAATTACGCTACTCTGCGGCTGTTCAACACATCAAAACAGTCAGAGGGCCAATAAGGAGCCGTACACTTACTGTACCTCAGTAGAGGCATGCGTTGTATCTATTGGGAATACAGTCTCTAAAAACTGGCGGCGCTCTAAAGACGCTAAAAATGGTATGTCGACGGGTATCATTATTGAGCTAAACCCCAAAGGTGAGCTGATTAGCATCCGGATTACCGAGAAAAGCAGCAGTCCAGAGTATGACCTGTTTGCGAGAAAAGCTATTGAAAGCGCTGGACCATTTAGTCAGCTGCAAGGGCTTTCATTACAGGATTTCAACAAGTACTTCAGGAAATTCACATTCGTCTTAAGGGCCGAAGACCTCAGAGACTAAGTCTAAATGCTAGATAGAGCCATAACCACTTACCACCTACAGGGTTAATAACTATCAGATTGAATACGAGGCAATCTCCACGCCTATTCCTGCATTTTTGCGCAGGCAGCTTCCGGGGAGCTGACTCATAATGAACAAAGTACTGGAATCTGTGAAGCTTGAGCCAAAGCGCTGTCGCAGCAGTGTTTGCGACTAACCCGGAACTGGCTGTACGCAGCGCAGTCAATAATGCTTGTAACCATCGCAATCGGGATGGGGTATTCAAGAGGGCTGGAGCAATGAGATTGGCGGATATAGTACAGCGTGGCTGGGAAGCGGTTGGGACCGGGGATTTCGACACTCTGGTGGCTGATTACACCGAAGATATGGTGTTTATTATGCCCGGACAGAGCAACCGGCTGGAGGGCCGCACGGCCTTCCGTTCCGCACTGGAGAGTCTCGGTGAGATTCTGCCTCCGGGCTTTGAGATTACCGATCTGCGCCAGATTGAGGGCGAAAACGAAGTTGTGTCGGTCATTAGCTGGAAGTCAGAAAAAATAGCGGCTTCTATGCTAACGGTGTTATTCAGCTTTGAGGGCAACAAAGTCTTTGAGGAAAGGTGGTTTATCGATACTGAACAATGGAAAAACGCGTTCTAGCCACGTTGATATCACTCCGGGGCGGCAAGAATTCAGTTCACGGTATTAACCCTTACCGTCTCTTTTCAACCAAGGCCTTTATGTTAGCGTTCGCAGATTTACCACTAACCTACGACAGACACAGGTAGCCTTTCTCACCCCTGTTTGTTGAGATTCGCGAGTTCATCGCCAAACTACACCGGATATTAGGCGCGCTTTCCACCTTCAGTTTTCTGAGATTCGCAGGCTCATCACCAGCCTACGTCGCAATGACTACAGCCGGGTAAATTTCAGCAACCCATCGGCACCCTGCTCCATCCTGAAGGCCATCGCTTCTGTGGTGTAGCGCTCACCTTGTGGGCGGGCGACGTGGACGATGGCGACCATCTCCTGATCCAGTGCATTGCGGCTGACATTAGTGAACTGGCTGCCGAGTGAGCGTACACCGGCTTCGGGGCCGTTGAAGCCCAGCGCCTTCCAGATCGGTGGCGGTGCGTCGGCCAGTATGCCTTTCTGGTAATCGCTGAGGTTTTCGGGCCGGTTGAGGTTGATGCGGCCCTGATCCAGGTCGACCGTCCCGGCGCGGTTGAAGCCGCCGCTGCTCTTGCGCTCTGACACCAGGTCACCATTGCGGTAGCTGCTTTCGGTGCGGCTCCAGCTGACGGAGAGCGACCATTCCAGCCAGATTTTGTAGACCAGATAGCGGTCTGGCCAGGCGCGGCTGCAGTCGCGTCGCTCCAGGTAGATGGTATGGAAGGTGGGCTTACCCGGGGCGTCCTTAATGGCGGTATTGATCAGCATCCCCTGATCGGTCAGCTGACCGGCCAGCTCCAGCTCCAGTTCACCGGCGGCGTCGCTGAACAGTTGTCCGGCATTGGCCGGTAACGGGTTGTCCTCGGTATCCGGGGCATCGGGTTCGCTGTCATCGCCGCCCCGGCCAAACAGTGAACCGAGCACGCCGCCCACAAGCTGTTGGGCTTTCTTGCCAGCCCAGCTCTGGCGCGGCCCGGCATCCAGCGGCGCAGCAGCCTGTGCAGTGGCACAGATGCCCGCTTGCGCAATCTCGGCTTCGATTGCCGTTTGCGCCTCGGTCACCGCCAGCAGCGGCCCCGGGGTATTCGGATCAAACTGCTGCCGCGGCCAGTCGCGACCGGGGCCAAAGTTGAAGCCCGATTTCAGCACCGGATAGGGCCTGTTGCTGCGCGGGGCCTGCGTTGGCTCCCTGCGGTCAGACTGATCAGCCAGCTGTTTTGCGGCGATCTGCTCGCCATCCGGTTGCGCCGGGTCGATCGACTCCGGTGTCTCTTTTTTAGGTATGGGTTGCGGCCGGGTGCTCTGCTGCTGCGCACAGCCGCTTAGACCAGCAGTCAGCCCCAGAGCGAGTAGCGCGGCCAGTATCACAGCCGCAGGCGCTTGTTTGTGGTTCATTGCGACTGACCTCCGCGGGCACTGAGTTGATCGGCACAACCTGCAGGCAACTGCCCCAGCCCGGCGGCACTACGGCAGGCGTTAACCAGTCCACGGCCGAACATCGAGTCGGTACCGGTAGCGCCGAGGTCTTCGGCACTTTGCAGCAGCCGCGTCTTAAGTTCCGCCAGTGGTAACTGCGGTGCCATCTGCTTCAGCTGGGCGGCGATGCCGCTGATATGGGCGCTGGCCATGGAGGTTCCGGAGAGAACCGGCTGCGTCCCGCCCGGCCCGGCGGTGATGATGTCGACGCCGGGTGCCGCCAGCTGCACATAATCCCCCCGGTTCGCCATTCGGTAGAGTTGCCGGTCGGCCCCCAGCGCCGTAACGGCAAGGGTTTGCGGCCAGGCGGCCGGATACACCGGGCGGGCATTGCCTCCGCCATTCCCGGCGGCAGCAACCAGCAGCAGTCCGCGCCGTTCGGCTTCAGCCACCAGCCGCTGCAGAATCGGCGAAGGCGGCCCGCCCAGGCTGAGGTTGATCAGGCTGATATTGTCACTGATGGCACTGTCCAGCGCCCGGATCAGGCTGCGGCTCCAGCAGCGCGACTGCTGCATCCCCGGCAGGCGGGGATGACAGGCCTTATAGGCCATAATCGTAGCCTGCGGCGCGACCCCGGCGGCCCCCACGCCATTGTTGCGCGCCCCCGCGATAATCGCGGCCACGGCCGTACCGTGAGGATCGGCGCTGTAACCCCGGTCGGTAAAGTCCCGCTGCTTACCAACCCGCCCGGCCAGCTCGGGATGTTGCGCGTCAATGCCGGTATCGATCACCGCGACTTTCACCTCTCGGCCACTGAACTGCGATACCAACCGCTCGGCGGTGCTGAGTTGCGGGCCGTAGTTAAAGCCCGCCAGCGGGTCATCCGACGCACTGTGGCTACCAAGGGTAAAATAGGCCAGGTCCTTCTGCACCAACGCGATCATCGGATCGTTGCTAAGCTGATCGATCAGATTTTGCAATGGCACGGCCTGTGGCGGACGCTGCAACCGCAGCAGGCGATCACCGGTAGAGTCGAGGGTATAGGCTTCGAGCAGCTGCAGTCCCAACCGCCCCGCCAGTTTGTCATTCGGCTCTGCGCCCTGCCTTAACAGCATCAGGATCTGATCCGGCTGCCACTGCTCCTTCAGGTACTCCGCCGGGGTCTGTTCGCTCTGGCAGGGATGGCTCAGCTGCAACTGCCAGCAGGCGGCCTCACTGCCCTTCGGCCATTCACCACGCCAGGGCTGGGTTTGCTGGGCGGCGGGACAGAGCGCGGCTTCGCCGTTCAGCGCCCGCGTTAAATCCGGCGCCCGGGGCACCAGCCAGCCACGTCGCTGCGTGGGCAGCGTGATATTGCGAATAGACTGGCAGCTGTCGCTCTGGCAATCCGACCCCAGACAGGCAGCCTGTCGTTGGCGCCATTGCTGATCGCCGATGCGGCTGCTGATCCATTGTTCGCCGCGACTGTTTTGGCGCAGCTGCCAGTTATCCAGCCCCTGCTGGCGGGCCCAGCGATCGGGATCAGCCCCGACAGGCAGCCGCAGCAACCGCATCGGTTCTGCGGTCGCGTTCAGTTGAGTGCTGTCACTCCAGCTCCAGGCCGGGTTTGCCAACAGCAGGCTGCTAAATGCGATGCAGGCCAGACTGAACACTTTTACGGACGCTGTAACCAATATATTCATGATCAGTTCTCTCCGTTTGCGCTGACCGGCGCGACGGCACCAACGCTGGCGGGCATCTGTAGCTGCAGGTAGCTTTCCCGGCGCTGGCCGTCCCGGTGTTCGGTGCTCAGGCGCAGGGTAATCAGCTGGCCGGAGGGCCAGATGGTCGGGTCTACCCGGTACAGCAGTCCCCGGGGTACCGGCTGGTTAAGGGTGGTCAGCGGCTGCCAGTTAACGGCCGTGGCATCGGTCGGATTGGCCCCCGGACTGGCGGCCGACCAGCTGATAGCGGCGCTGGCAAACAGGTCGGCATCGGCCTGACCGTAGATCAGTAACCCGCGTCCCGGCTGCCACTCGGTATGGCTGAGCCGGGCCTCTATAAAGTGTCCGGGATCGGCACTGAGGCTGGCGGCCAGATTAAGCAGGCCGTAACCGTGGTTCATATCCGGCCCCGCCGGGCCCAGGTCGTCGGCGGACTGCAGCAGAGTGCGGCGCAGCTCTGCCGCCGACAGTTGCGGTCGCTGCCCCAGTATCAATGCGGCGGCGGCCGTAACAAAGGGTGCGGCGAAGGAGTTGCCGCTGGCGCGATAGTACTTATCAGCGACCACGGCGCTGCCGGATTGGTATCCCGGCGCGCTGTCCCGCCAGAGCAGGTCTGAACCCTTAGCCCGCAGCGAAAGAATATCGACCCCGGGGGCCAGCAAAGCCAGTTCAGTGCCCCAGTCAGAGAATGTCGCCCGCGCCCGTTGTGGCGTTGCCGACCCGACCAGCATCACGCCGGGCAATTGTTCATAGCCCTGCGCGGCAATCCGCGCGGCACTGTTGCCAGCCGCCACCACCAGCAGCACGTTACGGGACACCGCACGGGCGATCGCATCCCGTTCAAGCGCATTGGGCTGAGCCCCGCCGAGGCTGAGCTGGATTATCTGTGCGCCCTTATCCAGCGCATAATGGAGCGCCGCTGCAATATCGCTGCCATTGCCATGGCCTGCGCCATCCAGTGCCTTCAGCACCATCAGCCGGGCGTTTGGGGCGATTCCGGCGATGCCGATGGCATTGCCGGATTGCGCGGCGATGGCATTGCCGGATTGCGCGGCGATGATGCCGGCCAGATGGGTACCGTGGCCGTGGTCATCCCAGGGGCGGTTGTTTTGCCCGACGAAGTTCCAGCCGATCAGGTCATCGATCAGGCCGTTATTATCATTATCGCGGCCATCCGCCTGTTCGTCGGGATTACGCCAGAGGTGCTCAGGCGGCAGATCCGGATGGCGGTAGTCGACGCCTGTATCGATCAGCGCCACGGTTACGGTTTCCAGCGATGCCGGCAGTGTCAGGCGCGCGCCCCCGGCATGCAGGTAACCGATGCTGTACAGCCCCCACTGGTCGGCATAGGCCTGCCCCCAGCTTCCACGGCTGCGGGCCAGTGGGTCGGCACTGCCGGATGCCTCAGGCAATACCGGCTTTGCAGGCAGCAGGTGGTTATCGGCCTGCGCCGGTTGCAACGGCAGACTGACCAATAGCAGGCCTTTGAGCCCACTGAGGGCCGCTCTGATAAAGCCCCTGAGGCAGCCTCTGAAACTGCTCCTGAGACTGATTCTGAGAAGAGCGCTTATTGGAGTTTTCATCACTCAGCCTCCGGTGTGGCGGACGACAAGGGTTGCAGGTAACTGACACCCTCGTGCTGTCGCAGTTGCTCAATGCGGCTGTCGGGCTGGTCCTGCGGCTGCAACCGGATACGGTAGATGCCGAGGGTGTTTGGCCCACTGATCACGCTGGCCTGCACGCTCTGCAATAGCTGACTGAATTCGTTAAGGGTGGCCTGCGGTTTCATGGCGATATCCAGCTGGACACCGCCCAAGGCCGGCACGCCATTACCACCGGACAGCACCTCGTAGCCCTCCGGCCCGGTCGCGCTGTCATCCTGCATAAACAGGGCGCTGCCCAGCACCGCCACCAGCGCAAACTGTGCCACTACGGCGACACGGGCAAAGGCCGGCGTCATCCCCCACTGCAGGGTTTCGCGACACCATTGCTGCAGCTGTTCCAGCAGAGATGGCCGCACAATCGGCCGTGGTGAGCCCTGCTCCGGGCTGGCTGCCCTCTGCTGCCTGTCGGCGGCACTGCTCTCGTCGGCTTCCTGCTGATCCAGCTGCGCCATCAGGCTGTCGAAGTTATCCTCCGGCAGCTGCGGCTCCTGCAGGCTCACATCGCTGACGGTGTCGGCCATAAACTCATACTCCGCCAGCTGCAGCCGGGCTTGCGGATGCTGCTGCAGATACTGTTCGACCTGTCGCTTCTCCTCGCTATCCAGCGTGCCGTTGGCGTACCAGGCCAGAAGCTGTTCGATATCGGGGTCAGTCATGGCATCTCTCCTGCGTCCGTTGCCGATAGCCCGAGCCTTTCCAGCACGGGCTTCAGCTTACTGCGGGCATGAAACATCCGCGTTTTCACTGTGTTTTCCGGGCACTGCACAATGCGTGCGATCTCTTTATAGCTGCAGCCCTGAAAGAAGGTCAGCTCGACCACTTCGCGGTGCTCCGGTGACAACGCATCCAGCGCCCGCCTCAGCAGAGGCTTCAGCTGTTCGCGGTCATTCTGCTGGCTGAGGTCGGTATGGGGATCTTCCTGCTCCGGGCTGTCGTCCAGATCGACCGTCACCGGTTTATAGCCCCGCAAGGCGTTCAGGGTACGAAAGCGGGCGATACCCAGAATCCAGGTGGAGACGGCCGAGCGTCCCTCAAATCCCGCTGCGCCCTTCCAGATCTCCAGCATCACATCGTTGACCAGCTCCTGCGCCTTGGCCTCATCTTTGATCATGCGCACCACAAAGCGGAAGATTCGCGGTGCATAGCGGTCGTAGAGCCGTTTCAGTGCCGCCCGGTCCCTGTTGGCGATCTGTCCGATCCATTGTTGCTCTTCGGCGGCCCGCTCACTGGCTGTGTCCATTCGGGCACCTCCGGCAGGGGTATCTCTGGTGACCGGCTCAGCCCCGTCACCGGCGGGTGCAGGGCACTGCTGATCAGGTTGCTCGGGTTCAGGAGACACAGGCCAACCACTGACCGGTGCATAGGTGTCGGGATAGAACACCGGTCGCTGCGGCTGACCTGCTTGCCTGAACGGCTTCAGGCCCGGCTCCGGCGGTGCTCCCTGCGGCGCGGTACTACGTGCGAAAGGCTTATGGTTAAGGGTAGCAACTGTATTGCGCATAGGTTCAGAATCCAGCGGGATTACAGGGCCAGTCCACCGGATGGCTCAGGTGAGTAGTGCCGGCGGACTAAGACACCTGACTCAGAAGCGGATAATGTCGCCGCGACGCGCTTCAAAGCGGCTCAGCGGTGCCACTACGGCGTACTTGTCCTGTACCATCTTCACCTGGACCCGGCCCAGGGGGCTTTCCACCCGGCCCAGCATGCGGCCGCTTTCAGGATCGATCAGCTCTTCAGCCACACCGGAGACCTGCAGCACGTCACCCACATTCAGTCCCACATCCTGACCCGCATTGATAAAGATGCTGTCGCCACGGGTGCTGATCACCTGTCCCTGCCACGGGATCTGGCGGCTGTCGCGGATCACCAGATTGACCGCATCGGCCAGCGCCACCCGGGTCGCCTGACCCAGCGGGGTCTTGTAGAACTTATCGCCGCCCACCGTCATCTGCTTGAAGTCCAGTCCCAGCGCCAGTCCGCTGGACTTGGAACTGGCCTCCACCCGGCGGCTGAACAGCACCTCGCCGGTGGTGGCATCCAGCAGGCGCAGATCCAGTGCCACATGGCTGGTGCTGCCGCTGCCGCCCAGGCGCAGGCCAAACGGCAGCTTGGAGGAGGCAAAGCCGAAGTTAAGGCCGCCGCTCTCCTTATTCGGTTCATATTCGGTGATATCGGTCTTGATCAATACCTGGGCACCGATGACCCCGCCGGTACGCGGCGCGGTTTCCGGGTTGGTTACGCCCACCAGTCCCATCTCCTGTTCTCGCAGTACATGGGACAGCGCCATCCGGTCGGCGACCACAAAGCAGCCGGTGTGGCTCAGCGCCGTGGTCAGCTGTGCCGCCAGGGATTCGCCAACATCGAACCCTTCATAGGACCCCAGTTTGCCGGTGGCACCGAAGGGCAGAACCGCCACCCGCAGTTTCGGACCGCTGCAGCTGGCCACCGGCTTACTGACTTCGGTGACCGACTGGGGCTTAACCACCTGCTGCTGACAGCCTGAGATCGTCAGGGCAAGCATCGGAATAGCAACGAGGGATTTGATGTTCATGATCGACTCCGGGGTTTGAATGTGGAATGCGTCTTCGCTTACCCGGTAGGTAACGCCAGGTTCAGAACGGGTTCATATTTTTTGGCATTGTTCCGGCCTTATTTTGCCTAGCCGGCGGTGGCCGATTACAGGCTGGCACGCCTGAAGTTGCAGTTGCGGGAGGCCAATCCGTGGCCAAAGGCTGTGGCGCGCGATCTATCCGCGCTTCCATATCAGAAGCGGCTTACTCCTCTTCGCGGGCCAGTAGTTGCTCCAGATAGCGGATCTGGCCTTCGCTAAGGGATTGCTCTTCGCCGTTGTGGATCACCAGAAACTGCGGTTCGCTGATATAGCGGTGCCGGGTCAGCTGCTGCTTAACCAGCAACTGCTGCACCAGCGGATCGAAGCGTTCTTCTGAGGTGATCACCATGATGACGCTGTCGCTGGTCTGGTCGATCAGTTGTATTTCGGTATCGGCATAACCGCTGCCGGCCATAAGCAGGGCGGTAAAAGTCAGCGCTTTCATAAGCCACCTCCGTTGATGACATTCAGGTCGGCCCCAAAGGCCTGCTGGTTGTTGGTCGAGACCGGACCGTGGTTGTCGCCACAGACCAGCACCACGTTGCCGTTGTTTCCGGAGATATCGACGTCGAGGCAACGGAAGCGCTCTTCCAGCCGCTGCAGGTTGGCCTGGACATCCTGACGCATAGTGCGCAGGTCGGGCTGGGCCTGGGGTTGCTGCGGTTGCAGCACGCTTTTCGCCCGTGCCTGGGCCAGATAGTCGCTCATATCCTGCTCCAGCCGCATCCGCATCTGCTGTACGGACTGCAGCCGCGCCATCAGCGGGTCAGGGGCCTCTTCAGCCGGCGACTCGCCGGCCTGCAACAGGCCGCTGGCGAGCAGCGTCAGGCTGAGTATCAGTAAGACATTCATCGCTGAAACCTCCTTAGTTGCTGACCCGGTCCTGACTGCCGCTGTCACTGGCGGCGCGCTGGTCCTGATCGTTGATCTGCTGGTTGCTGCTGTCGCCCAGCTGGCGGCCCTCCTGATTGTTGCCGATCTGGCTGCCGTACATGTTGCCCTGGTAGATATCACCGATATGGACGGCACCGTTGCTGGCGGCAATATTGGAGAGTTGCACCGGGGCATAGTTATCCTGCCCCACCGTCAGGGTGTTGCTCTGCGGGGCGAACTGGAAGCTGGATGAGCCATCCGGCAGTTCAGAACCGACACCGCCGCCCTGAACCAGCCCGCCTACGGCCAGATCACCCTGTTGCTGCTCCAGACCGTGCCCCCGGGCACCGCCGCGGTTACTGGCACCCTGCCCGACGGCAGACTGATAGTCGCGTTGCTGACTGAGGTGCTGGTCGGCATGGCGATAGCGCTGTTCGGTGATGTACTGGCGCAACAGGGCCGCGCGCTGGCGTTCCTGATGCTGTGCAGCAGTTGCCGCAGGGGCCGGCGATCGGCTTTCGGCGACTGCACTTGCCGGCACCAGGGCCGCCACAGACAGACAGAGCGCCAGCGGTACTGCAGTGATTCGGTGAGTAAACATATACATCCTCCTGCCCGGTTTGGGGATCAGGAGACAGTTCAGAACGCAGTCAGCCCGCTTAGATCAGCAGGCTCAGGGGTAACTGCAGCTGGCGATCGAGGTAGATGGTAGCCACCGCCTGACCCTGACCGCCCATCGCTACAGTGACGGGGGATTCACAACTGTTCAGCGCCATCAGCACCAGAAGCAGTGCGAGCAGAGCGTTGTGAGCGTTCATGACCTTGTCTCCGTTGTGTTTGCTGTACCTGTGGGTCACAGCAAACGCAGAGCAGGTTCACGCCGGTGTTCAGATATTCAGTTTTTTGCCCTGGCTTACTGCTGGCCCGGTTCGCGGCTCAGCGCCATATTGAAGGCTCGCCGGGCTGATACCCGCTGTCCCTGCAGATAGAGTACTTGACCGAGGTTAGCCAGATAGAGTGGACCGCCATTGCCTTGATGGCATCAATATAGTTTTCCGGGCGCTCATAACTGAATGAGCGGTGATCGTTCTGTCGCATGTCGACCTGCTGTGCCCTGACGCCCAGCGGCAGTGCCGCAGCTATAAGGACAAACAGTATAAATCCGACCGTGAGTATCTGTTTCATCCATTCACCTCTGTCCGTTTCAGTCGGCTGCCATCCAGGGTGACCTCGTCGAGATCATGCGGGGCGAAGTGAGCGATCACCAGATGCCAGCCGAGGCAGGTATCACTCATCAGGTCTCTCCCTGGGTAACCATGTTCTGAAAGGCGGTCATGTCATAGATCGATTCCTGGGTGTGGCGGACAAATAACTTGCCGGTGGGATAGTCGCTGACCTCCTCCAGCGGTTGCTTCAGGGCCAGCCGCACCAGCATCTCCGGCAGGTTGATACCGACACCGGTGGAGAGGTAAACCCAGGCCGGGAAGCGCGGATTGATCTCAATCAGCCAGATCTTGTCGCCATCGACGATGCACTCGATCTCAAAGGCACCCTGCCAGCGGGTGCCATCGACAAACTGGCGGGTTGCCCGCTCCAGCGCCGGGTTGCGGATAGTGATACCGGTCCAGATCTTGCCCAACGGGGTGGTGGTCATCTTGCGTACCGCCACCAGTCCGGGACAGTTGCCTGCGCCATCGCCGATGCCGATCACATTCAGCTCTTCGCCCTGTACCAGCTGCTGTACGATCACCGGGTAACCCCATTCGGCAATCACCTGGGAGAAGTAGCCCACCGCCTCGTCCATCGAGTAGGCCTTATAGGCTTTGTAGAAAGCACCCTTGATCATCACCGGCAATCCGATCTCTTCGATCGCACGGTGCATTTCATCCAGGGTCATCACGGTTTTCTGTGCCGGGGCGCTGATGCCGGTCTGCTCCGCCACCTCGGCCAGCCGGTCTTTGCCCCGCAGGTTGAACTGCGCCTCGGTCGGCAGCAGGCTATGAATGCCGGACAGCGCCAGGGTGTCACGGTGTTTGATATACAGCGGCAACTCGGTATCCAGCGTCGGGATCACCACGTCCAGGCCGAACGCCTCACGGATATAGAACAGCCTTTCGAGGAATGCGGTCTCACCGGCGCTGGGATAGGAGAGCAGAAAAGACTTGTCGAACAGCTGCTCCATATAGACGCCGGGTTCCAGTGCATCGTAGGCCAGCCCTGCGATACGGCAGTTAAGAGATTCAGCTTCCCGCAGGCTGCGGGCCACCCCGGTGCCGGGACCGGGATTGTCGGTTGCGTTGATGCCTGTGATCGCGATGGCGATCTCCTTATCGATAGCCATCATGCCAGCCCCTGTGTGGTCAGGTGATTGATAAAGTCCATGCAGTCGCGCTCGACTTCACGTGGCGCGCGGTCAAACTCATTCGCCAGTGTCTCGATAATCTCCGCCTGCGGCTGGCCGCAGAGCAGACCCCGCAATACCGTCAACCCGGTTTGGTTCAGCGCAAAGCTTTCACCGGTGGTCGGGTCGAAGGCAAATCCCTCTTCGCTGATCGCCAGGCGAGCCAGTCTGGTCAGGTTCATCATCACAATCCTCTGCTGATGTTTAGTCGTATTCTGGCGGGGAAATTTGCAGGAAATGCGCAGAAATTGAGGAGAAACTGTGAAGAAGGGAGATCCGCCAGCCGCAATGTTCCGGCGTTGCTACCGCACGAGGCAACGGCAGCGTGCCGCCGGGAGCTCCGGTTTATTCCGGCGCACACCGCACAGATAAACTACCGATACCGGCAAAACTGACCAATACTATGGTCTAGGTAAAATCAGCCTCTGAGCACGATCAGGGCTGAAGCAGGATCGCAGCACCGGACGGAAACAGATGCCGTAGCGCTCAGCCGCCATACTGTGTGATGACCAATAAATCGGAGTGACAGCGCCGGTGCCAGATGGCCGGCAGTCCGCTCCTGAATCAGGACAGGGAATGATATCCGGATATCAGTTCAGGCTGTCGCTTATGTGCATACTGCTGGGATGCGGCCTGTCGCTTCAGGCCGCCCCGTTGCGGCTTTCACAGTCCTATGCCGACAGCATTGGCGACCGTTTCTGGCTGCTTCAGGAGGCATCGGCTCCGCTGACGGCCTCTCAGGCACTGAATGCCTTCCTCCGCAGCGAATTCCACCGCTCGACAAGCAAAGCGATCAACCTCGGCCTCAACGCCAGGCCGGTCTGGCTGCTGGCCCGACTGGAGAACGATACCGGCCTGTCTGTGCTGAGGCGTATCCAGATTGAAAATGCCTGGCTGGAGCGAGTTGATATCTATATCGCCCGGGAGGGGGCGATTGAGTGGCAACGCCATAGCCCTGACCTGACCCACTTCAGCGAGCATTCCGTCAAGCAACGCTTCTTCGCCATCGATTACAACTTTCCACCCGGGGAATCCCTGCTACTGATCCGCACTCAACAGGCCGGGCCGATGCTGCTGCCGGTCTACCTGCTGCAGCTGTCCCAGGCCGAGCAGCGCACGCTGGAACAAGCCTACAGCTATGCCCTGCTCTACGGTGCCCTGGGCGCTTTGTTGCTCTATAACCTGATGCTATACGCCGGCTTGCGGGACACCCGTTACCTGCTCTATTCGCTGTATATGCTGGCCTTCCTTCTCGCCAACATCAGCTATACCGGCCACGGTCATCAATGGCTCTGGCCGGCGTCCGCCAGCGGACAACACTATGCCAACATCACACTGCTGAGTGCCTATATTGTCACGGGGCTGCTGTTCAGCATCCGTTTCCTGAACCTTTCCGCGCTGTATCCGGGCTTTACGCGTCGACTCCACTTTGCCCTTGCCGGTAGCGGCGCGATCATAATGACCGCGCTGCTGGCCGAGCAGTACCTGGCAGCGGTTTATCTGGTCTTTGCCGGCCTGACCCTGTTTCCGTTCTTAATGGTGGGACTGGGACTGGCCTGCCTGCGTGAGGACCGCCGTAATGCGATGTATTTTCTGCTCGGCTCGGTATTCATTGCCACCGGGACCACGATCAGCGCAGCCACCTCCGAAGGGCTAATTCCCTATACCGTCTTTAATCACCGGGCCATCGAGCTGGGCATGTTGCTGGATGCGACCCTGCTGGCGGCTGCGCTGGCGTTCCGTTTCAGGGAGATCGACGGCCGCCGCAGCAAGGCGGAAAGGCTGGCCAGTATCGATCCGTTAACCGGTATCTTTAACCGCCGGGCCTTCTATGAGCGGGCCGAGCCGCTCTGGAACAGCTCAGCCCGAAACCAGCGCACCCTGTGCATCCTGATGCTCGATATCGATCACTTCAAGAAGATCAACGATCAGTACGGCCATGGCTACGGTGACCGGGTTCTGGCCCATATCGCCCTGGCGATGAAGCAGGAACTGCGGTCATTCGATTTGCTGGCCCGCTGGGGCGGCGAGGAGTTTATCCTGTTGCTGCCGGACACCTCTGTCCGCGAGGGGATACGGGTTGCCGAACGGATACGGCAGCGGATATCGGATCTTTCCCATAGCTGGGGACTGCCGGAAATAAAGGTCAGTGCCAGCCTGGGCGTGGCTGCCGGGATGGCGCCGACACGGGCGCTGGATGAGCTGATCAGCGAGGCCGATACGCAGCTGTATCAGGCCAAGGCGCGCGGACGTAACCGGGTTTGCGGCCCCTGTGCGCCGCGGCCTCAGCCCGGTAAGCGTGCGGCAAAGGTCCGGTAAGCGTGCGGTAAAAACCAGCGAACAGCCCGCACCGATCAGCCGTCGAAACGGTAGCCGATACCATGCACCGTCTTGATAATCTGCGGCTGGCGCGGATCGGTTTCGATACGTTTCCTCAGCTGGGAAATGGTCTGGTCCAGGGTGCGCGAGCTGGGCATATAATCCCGCCCCCAGCCCTCGTCAAACAGCTGGTCACGGCTGACCACCCGGCCCCGGTGACGATGCATCAGCTGCAGAATCCGTACATCTCGCAGACTCAGGTCGATCAGCTGGTCACCCCGGCGGGCACGCAGCTGATCCGGAAACAGCTGCAGCTCGCCCAGCTCCAGCACCCCGCCAGCCGAAGACCCGCCAGCCTGCTGCAGGGTGCGCCGTGTCACCGCCCGGATGCGGGCAATCACTTCACGGGTACCGAAGGGTTTCTTGATATAATCATCGGCCCCCAGTTCCAACCCGACCACCTGATCGATCTCCTCCGACTTGGCGGTGATAAAGATTACCGGCAGCTGCTGATCCTGCTGGCGGATCTGACGGCAGACACTGTAGCCATCCTGCCCCGGCATCATGATATCCAGCAACACCAGCTCGGGCCGTTCGGACTGCCACAGGCGCAGCGCCTGGACGCCGTCCTCCGCTTCGATGCAGTGGTAGCCCTCCTGTTCCAGCAGGTCACACAGGCCTTCGCGGATATTCAGATCGTCTTCGGCAACCAGTACTTTCATTGTGGTGTCTCCAGAGTCAGCAAGAAGCAGCAGCCCTGCTTCCAGCGTTCCAGTGTCAGATCGCCACCGTGGGCACGGGCGATATCCCGCGCCAGACCCAGGCCGATGCCGGTACCGGTAACGCCGTCGGTCAGGGCGTTGCTGACACGATAAAAAGGTTCAAACACCGCCCGGGTTTCACTCTCTGCGATGCCCGGCCCCCGGTCGGCCACCCGGATAGAGGTGTGGCTACCCTGTTGCCCGCTGCTGATCTCGATCAGTTCGCTGTCGGCGGCGTATTTCTCACAGTTGCTGAGCAGGTTATTGAGGATCTGCTCCAGCGCTTCGGGATCAAACTGCACCGGTGCACCGGCTGCAGCACTGAACTCAACCCGCAGGCCGCGCTGGGCCAGTACCGGGCTGAAGGTATCGATCACCTGCTGCACGCAGTCATCGATCACGCCGGTACGATAGCTCAGCTGATGACCGTTATGCCGCTTGCGCGAGAAGCTGAGGACGTTCTCTATCAGCCGCGACAGGCGCCGGCTCTCATTATTGATCACTGCCAGATAGCGCCGGGTACGGCTGTCTCCGTTATCCAGCCGCTGTTCCAGCATCTCGGCGTACATCCGTACATTGGTCAGCGGGGTTTTCAGCTCGTGGCTGACCTGATTGACGAAATTAACCCGCTGCTGCGCCAGCTCCAGTTCACGCCGCTGTTCACGGTAGAGCCACCAGCCCAGTGCCGACAGTCCGGCGGTCAGCAACAGCAGGGTGGCTGTCAGGGTGAACCAGTTGATGGCACCACCGGTGCTGTCAGGTGCATGGTACTCCAGCCGCCAGCTGCCCAGCGGATGACTCAGCGGCAGTGAGCGCAGGGCCTGATCGCCACTTTCGCGATAGCTGCCAAAGGCATACAGGGTTTCGGCGTTACTGTTGATCAGGCGGATCTCATAGCGGCTGGCCTCATCCGGCTGGCTGGCGGGCAGCCGATTGATCAGATCAGACTTAAGGCGGCTGGCATCCAGCGCAAAGCCGAGGGTGTAACCGTCAGGATCCTGCCACCAGAAAATATGCTGCAGGCCCATGTCCGCATACCAGGCCAGCCAGCCGGACTGCTCTGCGGGCGATTCACCCGGCTGATCACGCAGTGGTTCGCGGGACTGTTCACCTGAGATCGGATCATCCTGCGCACTGTCACGGGTATATTCAGCCGCCGGGGCCCGCAGCGTCACCCGGGCCTGACTTTGTGCCCGCTCTTCCAGCGGCGCACTTAACAGGTAGCTCTGCTGCGCCACCGGGGCCTGCACCACCTGGGGATCATCGCTGCTGACCTGAAACAGCTGCGGCCGCGCCAGCAGGCGTTCGGTACGGGCGATAAACTGCTGCTCGCGCCGGGTCAGCTCACCGACGGGATAGGCCCTTTGCTGTTGTGGCGAGAGCACAAACAGATCCCCCACCAGCGCCTCCCGCTGCAGCCAGTGACGCAGTTGCTCCGGGCTATAGCCCTGTCCCGGCCGGTCTTTCTGCCGGTAGAGCCGTGTTGCCTGCTGGAGCAGGCGCTGCTGGGCTGTCGCGAAATGCTGCTGTAACTGGCCGTCGATCGACTGCAGGCGCTGGTCGATCAGGGCCTGCAGTTGCAGACGGCCGAGCTGCTGCTGGTTATATTCCAGGCGCACCCCCATCCAGCCCAGTATCATTACCGGCAGCAGGATCAGGGTGGCGAGGATGACGGCGGTACGATAGTTCATCAATAGGTCTGCTGGGTAGCACGCTTATACTGCCGTGCCTTCAGTTCCTTGCGTTTACGGTTCCACTGGGCATCGTCGTCCAGCTCTTCAGCATCCTGCAACACTTCCGCTTCCTGTTCCAGCAGTTCCGGTGCCGCCAGGCTATCGGCATTGCTGCGCAGGTAGCTGGCACCGGCTTCGAGGATCTTCTTCGCCGCCGAGATATCACCCTGGTCGCGCTTCTGCACCGCTTCGCGGCTCATCTCGTTAACCACCTGCTCTACGGCGCTCTGGTAGGTCTCCTTATCCACCGCTGCCTTTACCTGATCTTCTGACTGGCTGAAACGCGCCACCGCCAGTCCCTGCAGGGATTCACGGGTACCGGCAAACGGATTCTGGTAGTTCACCGCCACGTCGACCAGTTGCATCTCGGCGGCCTGTACCTGTGGCGGTACCGTCACCTCCAGCAGGATATATTTCTGCTGCGCGCTGTACAGCTGGTTCATCCGGGTGCGGATGCGCGGGCCCTGAATCTCGCCGTTACGACCGAGAATGCGCAGCGGTTTGACGCCGTTGAGGCAGCGAATCTCGATCTCCACCCCCTGCGCCACCACCGACAGTACATCACCAAATTCATACTGGAAGATCCGCGCCAGATCATCGGCGTTTTCGATAAAGGCGTGGTTACCGTCGCTGAACCCGGCCAGCTGAGTCATCAGGTCTTCGTTATAGCCCAGCCCCAGACCGAGGGTGGTGACACTGATCCCCTCGCGTCCCAGTGAAGCGCCCAGTTCGCCCAGCTCGTGGGGGGCACTGGGGCCGACATTGGCCAGCCCGTCCGAGAGCAGGATCACCCGGTTTACATTCTGGCGCTGCAGGAACTTACGCACTTCGGCCGCACCCTTGCTGACCCCGGCAAACAGGGCGGTGTTGCCGTCGGCCCTGATATTCCGGATCGCCCGGTTGATCGCCTGACGATCACTCACCCTGGTCGCCGGCACGACCACCTCGACATAAGTGTCGTAGCTCACTACCGAGACAATATCCTCAGGATCGAGGCGCGAGATCGCCATAATCGCCGCCTGCCGGGCCTGGCGGATCTTCTTGCCGTTCATGGAACCGGACTTATCCAGCACGATCGCCACATTGGCCGGCAGCCGTTTAGTCACGCCGCCCTTTTCGATCCCCTCCAGCGAGATCTTGACGAAGGCGCTTTGTTGCTTGCCCGTCTCCATCACCGGGGTCGCCAGGTTAACCCCCAGTTTCAGGTCACTGGCACTGACCGCGCCACTGAGCGTCAGCAGGGAGATCACGACCGCGAACAGTCGCCATAGCCTTTGTGGTTTCATTTTTAAATTCCTCGTTGATGTTTAGATAACATCAGCGTACGTTGCCCGCAAGCCAGAGCTGTCAGCCGGATATGCGTAAAGTGTAAAAGGTTTGTAAAACCTTTTGGCAGGCCTGCCAGCGCTAGTCCGAATAATGATTCACCCTGATGTATTCACCGGAGTAAACCTACCTATGGGCTTTTCAAACACAGGCCTTATGCCATCGCTGCTGCAGGCGGTTGCCGCACAGGGCTACAGCGAGCCAACCCCGATCCAGAGCGCCGCTATTCCCGTTATTCTCTCCGGTGAAGACCTGATGGCCGGAGCCCAGACCGGCACCGGCAAGACCGCAGCCTTTGCCCTGCCGATTCTGCAGCTGCTCAGCAGTGATGCCGCTAGCGGCCAGCCCCGCGCGCTGGTGCTGGCACCCACCCGCGAACTGGCGCAACAGGTGTACCGCAGCTTTGTCGCCTACGGCAAGCAATGCGACCTGCGCGCCGCTCTGGTGTATGGCGGTGCCAGTATCAACTCTCAGCTCAGTGCGCTGGCCGACGGCGTGGATATCCTGGTGGCGACACCGGGACGGCTACTGGACCTGATCGGGCGCGGTGCCGTCGAGCTGAGCCAGATCCGCCACCTGGTGTTCGATGAAGCCGACCGGATGCTGGATATGGGCTTTATCGATGAGATCCGCCGCATCCTCAAACAGGTGCCGGAGCAGCGCCAGACGCTGTTGTTCTCGGCCACCTTCGACCCGGCGATCTTTGACCTCAGCAAGACCCTGCTGAAAGAGCCGAAGCTGATCGAAGTGGATGCCCGCAACACCACCGCCGCGCTGGTGGAGCAGATGGTGTATGCGGTCGATGCTGACCGTAAGCGGGAACTGATCTCCTACCTGATCGGCTCTAAAAACTGGCATCAGGTACTGATCTTCACCCGTACCCGCCAGGGTGCCGATGAGCTGGCGAGCGAGATGTGTAAGGATGGCCTGAAAACCCAGGCGATTCACGGTGACAAGTCGCAGGGCGCACGGGAACGTGGCCTGGAGGCGTTTCGCTCCGGAGAGATCCGGGCGCTGGTCGCTACGGATGTAGCAGCGCGCGGACTGGATATCGACCAGTTGCAGTACGTGGTGAACTACGAACTGCCCTACAACAATGAGGACTATATCCACCGTATTGGCCGCACCGGCCGTGCCGGTGGCTCGGGCCTTGCGATCTCGCTGGTCAGCCCGGCTGAGGAGTACCTGCTGGAAGAGATCGAAACCATGATCGATCGCAAGCTGCCGCAGCAGTGGCTGCCGGGCTTTGAGCCGGACCCGAGCAAACCGGTCAATACGCCCCGTAAAAGCAGTCCCGGCGCACAAAAAAAACGCGCCCGCGACCGCGCCCTGGGTAAAAGCGGTAAACCCGGCGGCCGTTCGGGTGGCCGTAACCGGCGCAGGCGGTAAACGGCTTCGCGGGTTTCGTAGCTCTGCCACGCTCCGCCGATAGCTGAGCAAGACGGGCTCCTGGCCCTTTTGCAGCCGGGTGTAGCGCGCAGCGAAACCCGCGATCTGCTATGGCTGGTTCGAGGGTTCGCTATTGCGCCACATCGATCAGCGCTAACCGGGTTTCAATACTGCCCAGCTCGCCAAACTGCAGGGTAAACGGCTTGCCGGCCTCCACTTCGATCACCCCGGCATAGGAGCTGGTGATCGCCTGCTGCCCGGCCTTGATTCCTATCCCCTGATCGTTAAGGAAGTTCACCAGCCACAATAGCGGTGTCTGCGGCAGGCCGTTGGGATGGCGGCCTGCCAGCGTGCGGGCCGTATCGCTGTCGCCATCGACGGTCAGCGTCAGCTCGATCTCAGCCGCGGCAAAAGCTTTATCCAGCGCCACTTCAGGCCCGTTATAGAGCCCCTGATTAAACAGGCAGTCGGCCAGGTGTTCGGCAAAGCTTGCCTCCTCCTCCGGCAGGTAGCGGTTGCGGATCAGCTCCAGCGCCAGATTGGCACCGGATAGCGCCGCCTCAACCTCGGCCTCACTGTAGGGCGCGTCACGCACCGGCAGGTCCTGCCCGAAGCAGAATGCGATCTCCGGCTCGACCTTGCAGCGGCCCTGATCCGGCAGGATCGGGCATTCCGCCCCGGAACAGACCGTACTGGCAAAGATCGGTGCCACGATCGGCCCCTCACTAATCGGCAATGCACACTTCCAGCCTGCAACCGGGTCTGTTGCTGCCATCAGGCCGGTCAGCGCCTGCTGGATCGCCAGCGCGTCATCACAGCTGTCGGGCCGCAAAGGCTCCGCCAGACGGGCAGTCAATTGATCGTTCAGGCGTCGTGCCCGCAGTGCTTCGGCGGCGGTCTGTATCTGTTGCTGGTGCATGGCGTTGTCCTGTCTCTATAACTGTGCTGCTTTATACCACAGTTACAGCAGCAGGTTGCGCCAGCGCAGCAAACCTTGTCCAGTGCTGCAGTTGGCAACTACATTGAAAGCAGTAGTCAGGCCTGCAGGCACTGAACCCTTCCACTGACAGGAGCCAGCTAATGAGTGATTTCCGGGTAGAAAAAGACAGCATGGGGGCACTGGAAGTACCACGGAAAGCACTATACGGTGCCCAGACCCAGCGGGCCGTCAACAACTTCCCGGTGAGTGGCCAGACCCTGCCGGAACCCTTTATCCATGCGCTGGCTCTGATAAAGCAGACGGCGGCGGAAACCAATCTCAAGCTGGGCCTGCTGGATACAGCGATCGCCCGGGCGATTATCGACGTCGCACGCGAGATAGCCGCCGAAGAGCATCTCGATCAGTTTCCGGTGGATGTATTCCAGACCGGCTCCGGCACCAGCTCCAATATGAACATCAACGAAGTGATCGCCACACTGGCCTCACACCGCTGCGGACAGACGGTCAATGCCAATGACCATGTGAATATGGGGCAAAGCTCCAACGATGTGATTCCCACGGCGATCCATGTCAGTGCCGCGATCGAACTGGAAAACAACCTGCTGCCCGCGCTGGATCACCTGCTGAACCGGATACGCAGTAAATCCATCGCCATCGGCCAGCATATCAAAACCGGCCGCACCCACCTGATGGATGCGATGCCGGTGCGGATGGAACAGACGCTGCAAAGCTGGGCCGGCCAGGTGGAGCTGGCCATCGCTCGCCTGCAGGATTGCCAGCCCCGTCTGCATCAGATCGCCCAGGGCGGCACCGCCGTCGGCACCGGCGTCAACGCCCATCCCGACTTTGCCGAGGCCTTTGCCGCGCGACTCTCTGAACTGAGCGGGCTGGCCTTTGTCCCGGCGCCCTGCACCTTCACCGCCATGGCAACCCAGGATACGGCGGTAGAGCTCTCCGGCCAGCTGAAAACCCTGGCCACCGCGCTGATCAAGATCGCCAACGACCTGCGCTGGATGAACAGTGGTCCGCTGGCCGGGCTGGGTGAGATTGAGCTGGAAGCGCTGCAACCGGGGTCTTCGATTATGCCGGGCAAGGTCAATCCGGTGATTCCGGAAGCGACCATGATGGCGGCCGCCCAGGTGATCGGCAATGACACCGCAATTACCGTAGGCGGCCAGCATGGCAACTTTGAACTCAACGTGATGCTGCCGATGATCGCCAGCAACCTGCTACAAAGTGAAAAGCTGCTCAGCAATGTCTCGCTGCTGCTGGCCGATCGCGCCATCGCCACCTTCCGGGTCAACGAGAAAAACCTGAAACGGGCACTGGATCGCAACCCGATTCTGGTCACCGCGCTCAATCCGGTGATCGGCTACGAGAAAGCCGCGATGATCGCCAAGAAAGCCTACGCCGAGTCCCGCCCAGTGATCGATGTCGCTGAAGAGGAGACTGACCTGAGCCGGAAAGAGTTGGAAAAACTGCTGGACCCGGCAAAACTGACCGAGGGCGGGATTCAGGGATAACATCGGCGCAGCCAGCGGCTACGCCGACGATCGGGACTCAGCAAGAGCAAGCCGCGCGGTCAATCATATTGCTGCCCCGGCGGCTTTACCTGCAGGCGACTCAGCTGGCGATCGTGCATGCCGGACAGCAAAACCAGCGCGCAGAGCGCACCCAGCAGGGCCAGCCCCATATCGGACTGCGTATCCCACTCATAGCCCTGAGTCCCCAGGAAGGCTTCGGCGTTTTGGCCGACCGCGAGTGCGACCCACCATTCAATCAACTCATAGAAAGCACTGAACGCGAGGCATACCGAGACGATAAACAGCGTTCGCCAGCCCGCACCATTCACCACCGCTTTGCGGATCAGTATTTCCCGCGCCAGCAATGCGGGTACAAAGCCCTGAAAGAAGTGCCCCACCTTATCGTAGTTGTTCCGTTCGGCACCAAAGAGGCCGTCAAACAGCGGTACTTCGGCATAGGTATAGTGCCCGCCGACCATCAGCACGATGGCGTGTGCCAGTATGCAAAGGTACAGCAGCGGGGTCAGGTGGAAGCTGCGATAGGTAAATGCCAGCAACAGGCCTCCGATCATCGCCGGAGAAGCCTCCAGTAACCAGGTAAACTGATCTTTCGGATTAATACCCGACCAGACCAGCACCGCTAGAAAAATCACAATCCAAAGCGTTCTGATAGCCCTGCTCCCCTTAATTTAGTGCCGGTAAAAGTGTCGCGATAAGTCTCGCGATAAGTGCCGGCCCAGCCAAGTCGCCGACGCCCAAATAAAACTCCGATATTCTCCGGAGCATCCTCAGAGCGTCAGAAAACTCCTGCTGAACTGGCGGATATTCTGCTGAATATAGTCAAGAAATGCCTGCATCGCGGGCGTGGGGTGCTTCGCCAGCGGGTACACCACACACCAGCTGCGGCGTAATGGAAAGCCGGTAATATCCACGAGTTGCAGTTTTCCTAACTCCAGCTCCGGCAGGATACTGAGGCGCGGTAATACGGCCACTCCCAGGCCGGCGATAACCGAGTGTTTCACCGCATCATTGGAGCCCAGCTCCATGCTGGGCTGGATACGCAATCGCTGTGCCTGGCAATGCTGTTCCAGTGCCAGCCTGCTGCCGGAACCCGGTTCACGCAACAGCAGGTGACTGTCCAGGAATGCCTGCGGCTCGATCTGCGTTTGCTGCAGCAGCGGATGCCCGACCGGCACCACGGGTACCAGTTCGTTATCCAGAAATGGCAGCGAGGTGAAAGGCTTATCCGTCGGCACCATCCCCATAATCACCAGATCATCGCTGTTATTATGCAACCGCTCCAGTGCCGTCGCCCGGTTAACAACCGCCACACTGACGCTGATCTGCGGGTGCAGGTCGAGGAAAGCGCGCAGCAGATAGGGCACCACATATTGCGCAGTATTCACTGCCACCAGCCTCAGCTCTCCGGCGACATTTCCCTGCAAGGCGGCGAGGTCGGTCTGCAGATTGCGCAACTCGGTAAAGATATTGCCAATACTCAGTGCCAGGCGCTCGCCCGCGGCGGTACAGAACAAGCGCCGTCCCACATATTCAAACAATGGCTGATCCAGTACCTGCTCCAGCTGGCGGATCTGGCTGCTCACCGCGGGCTGGGTCAGTCCCAGCAACTCGCCGGCCTTGCTGTAACTCTGCAACTCATAAACCGCCTTAAACACCTGAAGCTGGCGAAAAGTCAGGCGACTACTCAGTTTCTGGATCGACAGTGGCATCAGGTTTCCTCAATGCAGGCTTATCTATAAGCAATACCTTATAGCTAAACCAAAAAATATCAATTTTGGCTTATCCATCGCTGCCGCTAGGATAATTTCAACTCTGACGGCAGATCGCCTGAGGGCTGAGGAGAATCTAATGATAAAAAAAGTGCTGATTGCCAACCGCGGTGAAATTGCCGTCCGCATCGTGCGCGCCTGCGCCGAGATGGGCATCCGCTCGGTGGCGATTTATACCGAACCCGACCGCTATGCCTTGCACGTTAAGCGTGCCGATGAAGCTTATTCTCTGGGTGACGACCCCCTGTCCGGCTACCTGGACCCGCTGCGTATCGTCAACCTGGCGGTAGAAACCGGTTGCGATGCCATCCATCCGGGTTACGGCTTCCTGTCTGAAAACACCGAATTCGCCCGCCAGTGCGAACTGCAGGGCATCACCTTTATCGGCCCCAGCGCCGGCGTAATCCATAAGATGGGGGACAAAACCCAGGCCCGCGATTCGATGCGTGCCGCCGGCGTGCCGATCACTCCCGGCTCAGAGGGCAATCTGGCAGATATCGATGAGGCCCTGAAGCTGGCCGATGAGATCGGTTATCCAGTGATGGTAAAGGCCACCTCCGGTGGTGGCGGCCGCGGCATCCGCCGCTGTGACACCCCGCAGGAGCTGAAGCTGCAGTATCCAAGGGTTATCTCTGAAGCCACCAAGGCGTTTGGCTCGGCTGAAGTCTTTATGGAGAAGTGCATCGTCGATCCGCGTCATATTGAGGTTCAGGTACTGGCGGACAGTCACGGCAACGTTATTCACCTCTACGAACGTGACTGCTCGATCCAGCGCCGCAACCAGAAGCTGATCGAGATCGCGCCCAGCCCACAGCTGACGCCGGAACAGCGCCAGTATATCGGCGGCCTGGCGGTCAAAGCCGCAGAGGCCGTAGGCTATGAAAATGCCGGTACGGTGGAGTTTCTGCTGTCCGGTAACGAAGTCTACTTTATGGAGATGAACACCCGGGTACAGGTCGAACACACCATCACCGAACAGATCACCGGGGTGGATATTGTCCGCGAGCAGCTGCGCATCGCCTCGGGACTGGAGCTCAGCTATCGCCAGGAAGATATCAGCTACCGCGGCTATGCCCTGCAGTTCCGTATCAATGCCGAAGACCCGAAAAACGACTTCCTGCCCAGCTTTGGCCGCATCTCCCACTACTACGCGCCGGGCGGCCCGGGCGTGCGTGTCGATACGGCTATCTATACCGGCTACGAGATCCCGCCGTTCTACGACTCCATGTGCCTCAAGCTGGTGGTCTGGGCACTGACCTGGGATGAAGTGGTCGCCCGGGGCCAGCGGGCGCTGGCGGATATGCGCCTGCAGGGGATTAAAACCACGGCCAACTATTACGGGCAGATTCTGCAACACCCGGACTTCAGGCAAGCAACGTTTAACACCAGCTTTGTACCGAACCACCCGGAGCTTCTGAACTATTCCGACAAACGCCAGCCGAGCGAAATGGCCCTGGCCGTTGCAGCAGCCATTGCCGCCCATATGGGCAGCTAATCAGTACCCAATAGATTCCAGTCAGCCATCAGGCTGGTTGCAGGAGAACAACAATGAGCAATACCAGACAAGTTAAGATCACCGATGTGATTCTGCGCGATGCGCACCAGTCTCTGATCGCCACCCGTATGCGTACCGAGGATATGCTGCCAATCTGCGATAAGCTGGATCAGGTCGGCTACTGGTCGCTGGAAGTCTGGGGCGGCGCTACCTTCGATACCTGCGTGCGCTTCCTTAAAGAGGACCCCTGGGAACGTCTGCGCCAGCTACGGGCCGCCCTGCCAAACACCCGCCTGCAGATGCTGTTGCGGGGTCAGAACCTGCTGGGCTACCGCCATTACGCCGATGATGTCGTTGAAGCCTTCGTCGACAAAGCCGCCAAAAACGGCATTGATGTGTTCCGTGTCTTCGATGCCCTGAACGATGTCCGCAACCTGGAAACCGCCATGAAAGCGGTGAAAAAGGCCGGCAAACATGCCCAGGGGACGCTGTGTTACACCACCAGCCCGGTGCACACCCCGGAAACCTTTGTAAAACTCGCCAAGGCACTGCGGGATATGGGTGCCGATTCTATCGCGATTAAGGATATGGCTGGCCTGCTGACCCCTTACGCCACCTACGATCTGGTGACAGCGCTGAAAGCCGAGCTGGACCTGCCAATCGTATTGCACAGCCATGCCACCGCGGGCCTGGCCCAGCTGTGCCAGCTGAAGGCGATCGAGGCCGGAGCCGATCATATCGATACGGCGATCTCATCCTTTGCCGGCGGTACCAGCCATCCGGCCACCGAAGCTCAGGTCGCGGCCCTGAAGGGTACCGGGTACGACACCGGCCTGGATCTGGAGCTGCTGACCGAGATTGCAGATTACTTCCGCGAGATCCGTAAGAAGTACCACCAGTTTGAGAGCGAATTCACCCGCGAGGATATCTCCGTCCAGATCAACCAGGTGCCGGGCGGCATGATGTCAAACCTGGCTAACCAGTTGAAAGAGCAGAACGCACTGGATAAGATCCGCGACGTCTTCGCTGAGATCCCCCGGGTGCGTAAAGATCTGGGCTACCCACCACTGGTGACACCGACTTCGCAGATCGTCGGCACCCAGGCGGTCTATAACATACTCTCCGGCGAGCGCTATAAGACCATCACCAATGAGGTGAAGCGTTATCTGCGCGGTGGCTACGGTGCCGCCCCGGCCCCGGTCGACGAGCAACTGCTGAAAAAGGCCATCGGTAACGAAAGTGTCGATGTCGGCCGCCCGGCAGACTTGCTGCAGCCCGAACTGAACGCCCTGCGCAGTGAGATCGGCTCACTGGCCGAGTCCGAAGAGGATGTACTTACCTACGCCATGTTCCCTGATCTTGGCCGTGAGTTCCTGCAGCAGCGCGCGGACGGCAACCTGAAGCCGGAAGAGCTGCTGCCGGCAGATGTCGAGAATGGCGCTAACCTGGCCCAGGCAGGTGCATCCGAGTTTAAAATCGACGTGCACGGCGAGATCTACGATATCGCCATCACCGGTGTCGGCGACTATGGCGCAGGCAAACGCAAGATCTACCTCTCGCTGGACGGCGTACCGGAAGAGGTGGTCTTCGAGCCCACCAATGAGTTTGTCTCCCAGGGCAGCAGCGGCCGCAAGCACGCCAGCGAGCCGGGGCACGTAACGACCGCTATGCCGGGCAACATCTTCGAGATCCTGGTTAAGCAAGGCGATGTGGTGGAGGCCGGTCAGGCCCTGCTGGTGGCTGAGGCGATGAAGATGGAAACCGAGATACATGCCAATATCGCCGGTACCGTCAGCGCGATTCATGTGAAAAAAGGCGATCGCGTCACCCCGGGCGAAGTGCTTATGGAGATCAGCTAACACCCGTTCATCAGCCCTGGATAGCGGCGTCACCTGTACGCCGGTATCCATCCGGCAGATTGCAGGTTATGCTGGTTCCATCTACAGATTTCCAGACCTTAAACGAGAACGACCATCGTGGAAAAAATAGTCAAAGGCGTACTGAACTTCCGCCAGAACGTATACCCGGAGCATAAGGACCTGTTCGGCACCCTGGCCAGCGGACAGAACCCGGATATCCTCTTTATCACCTGCTCCGACTCCCGTATTGACCCAAACCTGCTGACCGGCACCGATCCCGGTGATCTGTTTATCTGCCGTAATGCCGGCAACATTATCCCGCCCCACAGCACCGAAACCGGCGGTATGACTGCCTCCATCGAGTATGCCGTCGCGGTACTGGGCGTACGCCACATCATCATCTGCGGCCATACCGATTGCGGCGCGGTCAAGGGTGCCCTGAACCTGGAAGCCCTCAACGGCCTGCCTCACGTTAAAGAGTGGCTCGGCCACTGCCGATCGGCGATGGAGATTGTGCGGGAAAGACATGGCATCGATTCAGGACAGTGCGTCGGTCATGAGCACCTGAACGAAGCGATAGAAGAGAACGTGCTGCAGCAGGTTCAGCATATCCGCACCCATCCGGCAGTCGCAGCCAAGCTGGCCACCGGCAAGGTGAGTATTCACGGCTGGATCTACAACATTAAAAACGGTGCTATCCGCTGCTGCGACCACAACGATAACCAGTTCCATGAATTTGATCAGCAGTACGCTGAGGTGATTGCTCAGGTCGAGGGCGAATAAAGCAGAAAAACGGCTTAGCCAAGAGCAGCCGGCCTTTTCAGGCTGGCTGATCTGTTTTGCGAGATGATCCTACCGCTGTATTAGTTAACCTCTTCGATGTTGTAATGCCGCGATACCCGCGCCGTTATCGCTCCCCAGACGGAATTCTGCACACGCTGCTGATGGTCAGTAAATGCCTTACGGTCACAGAACTCTTCATAGACATTAAAGCGGTTTGGCTCGCAGGCATCCGCTGACACCTCGAAGACCAGGCATCCCGTTTCCTGCCGGGTCAGCGCAATATGTCGATCCAGAGCCTGGCGCACGGCCGCCAGATCGGCCTCGGGCACCACAATATATCCCCGCAGAATCACCTTAGGCACATTAAACTCCTGTTTCAGGGTTTCGATGAGTCAGCGCGCAGTCAGATCCCGCAACCTCCGCCCGAACAGCCGCCGCCGGTCATACAAGGCGGTGCCTCCGGATTCTTCAGCGAGCCACTTCTGACCACGCCTCCGCCACTGATCAGGCGGGTCACCTCGCTATCCGGTGCAATATCACCCGGATCTATACCGGCGCGCTCGCACAGCTCGCCCCAGTTGCTGAGACTCTCCGATATAGCGTGCTTAACTTCATAGATTGCCTGATTCGCTTCACAGCGATAGTCATAAGTAGGCATACAGGATTCCCCGATTATTCATTCCAGCGGCTGTTTCAGCGCTCATTCCAGCTGCAACTAAGGCAACAATAGTACTACCAACTCCTGCCCCCATGCCGCGTCATCTGAGAGAATGCGACAATGTCCCCGGCGAGTTGAAAATAAGGCCGCCTCTTCGACGGCTAGCAGTGATCACAACTTAGTGACCGGCCTCCAGGGGCAGCCAGATTTCAATGTTCATATCCTCCGGCGAACACCCCTCTTCATAGGGATAACGCTCAAAAACCGCGCCTTCACGCTGCTTCTCCCCGGAGGCTGGCAACCAGCGAGTGAAGATCTCATCGAACATCGCCGGAATCTCCTGAGCGCTGCCCCGTTTGCGGAATACGGCGTAACGTCCGGCAGACAGGGTAACCGTGCAACTGCCCTCAGGCTTATCTTCTGGCATCGGTTCAATATTCAGGCCAACGGCATAGCTAAAGCGTCCATCCGGATGCACCGAGTAGGAAACGCCATAGCAGGCTTGCTCCTCCTGACCGGGCAGCTGCCACTGACGAGACCAGAAATCATTCCAAAGCGCTGGAATCTCATAACGTGTATCAAAGGTAAACTGCTTGGACAGCGCCACCAGACGCCGCTCCGGCGCCTCCAGAAATTCAGGTTCCGGCAATACCATAATCATCCTCCCATCAGACTTGTTAAAGTCGCCCCTTCGGCCTCTGGCCACCCTATCACTCTCCGCACCGTTAGCACATCGGCATATCGCCTCACCAGGCAGGCTTCTGCCGTCACATCGGCAATCGGTTATCTGGTTGCGACAGGCTCCACGTCTGGCATCAATCTGGCCCTAGGTCGCCCGTAAGCGCTATCTGATCATGATCAGATACGCCTTGGGCATAAACATTTACAGGCACTCGCACCAGCGCTTTATATCTGGATGCCATCACGACACCGTGCCTGACCCCGCCCCGGCTCAGCTATTCAACACTATTATCCGGAACTGTATTCAATGTCCAAACCTGTTGTCCTGATTACCTCTGCAACCGGCCGTATCGGCAAAGAACTGGTTGCCCGTCTGGCCCGATCCGGCGAATTTACCGTCCGTGCCTGTTATCACTCGGAAGCCAAAGCCGCTGAGCTGAAAGCCCTCGGTGCGGATGAGACCGTTTTCTTTGACCTTAACGATGCCAGCAGCTGGCCCGCCGCATTGGAATCGGTCAGTGCCATCTACTCCGCCTCGCTGGACCCGATGCTGCAGGGCCACCTGAACTTCTGTGAGGAGTTAGCCAGGCGCAGTGACAGCATCAAGCACGTAGTCCGTGTCAGCTGCATGGGGGCCGACACCAACACCGCCTCCTATGATGCCGAAACACACGCCTCCCGTGCAGGCGCAGCCATCCCGCTGATGCTGCAGCACTACTGGTGGGGAGAAAAGGCCCTGATCGACGCTGGCCTGAATGTTACCGTGCTGCGTAACAACTTCTTTATGAACCACCTGCTGAAGACCGATTGCGAAACCATCGCCGCCGAGGGCTGGTTCAGCAATCCGCTGGGCGATGCGCGCAATTCCTTTGTCGCCACCCGCGATATCGCCGAAGCCGCCGCGGTTATCCTGCACGAAGGCCCAGAACGTCACGACAACAAGTTCTACGATATTACCGGCCCCGCGCCGCAATCGATGACAGAGATCGCCGCCGATCTGGGCAGAGCGATGGGCAAGGAGATCGAATACCGTGCCCAGTCGATGACCGATTTCGAGAACGATTTCGGTGCTACCCGGGCCGAGTTTTTCGAGTATCTGGTAAACGGCTTCTACTGCCGCTGCAGCCCGGACTTCTACAACCTGACCGGCCATAAACCAACGTCCTACTTTGATTACCTCACCACCCAGGGCGTATCCGGCGAAACCGGGCTGGAAGAACTGTGGCAGGGTAATCTGTGGAAGAAAGGCCAGGATGCAATGAAGGAAGCCGCGCAGGTAAGTAAATAATCCTCAGCGGCCTAATCGACCCAGCGCTCAAGCTCAGAACATTGAGCCTGAGCGCTGGGGTGCTCTGTGTCGCACCTGAAAGGGCTTCCAGGTTTATTAAGAAGCAACTATTTATGTTGGCTGTAAAGAGTTGAGTAACTCTGCATTCGTGGGGTATTTCTCCAGTAACTCAACCAGTTTTCGGGTGCCCTCTAAAGGCCTGAGCGAGGTCAGCGCGCGTCGCAAATCCCTCACGCTTGCAATGTCTTTGGAGTCTAAAAGCAGCTCATCACGGCGCGTACTACTCTTAGCGATGTCCAGTGCTGGAAAAACCCGCCGACTGGCCGCTTCCCGTGATAGCACAACTTCCATATTCCCGGTGCCCTTGAACTCCTCAAATATCACCTGATCCATCTGACTTCCGGTATCAATGAGTACGGTCGCCAGAATGGTCAGCGAACCACCGTTCTCAATGTTTCGGGCTGCGCCAAACAACTTACGCGGTATCTCCAAAGCACGGGCATCAATACCACCCGACATCGTACGACCACTGCTTTTTCGTTCAGCATTATGTACCCGGGAGAGCCTTGTAAGAGAGTCTATGACAATCATGACATTGTGACCCTCTCCCGCTTCCCGGCGCGCGATATCAAGTAACTCATCGGCCACCCGGACGTGTTGCTGATAGCTTCCATCCGAGGACGACGCATGCACCTGTGCCGGTACACCACGCTTAAAGTCAGTCACCTCTTCCGGTCGCTCATCAATGAGTAGCGCATAAAGCTTTATCTCGGGATAAGCCTTCCCGACCGCCTGGCAAATATGTTTTAAAAGGGTCGATTTTCCGGAGCCGGGAGGTGCGACTATCAAGCCTCGCTGCCCCATTCCGATAGGGGTGATCAGATCGATCGCTCGCGCAGAGAGTTCCGGTGAACCTGACTCCAGGCGAATACAGGGTGAGGGATGAATGGCTACGCCATTTTGAAAACGCTTATACGGATCGTCATCAATGACTTCCTTGACGACCTCATCCACCGGTTTGAATTCCGGATTTCTCTTCACCTTCAGGCTTAACTTTTTTCTCGTCATAATCTCGAATTGCAGCTCTGGAAAATTAAGTGTTTTCTGGCGGATTCACAAAAGTCTGACGACACCTTTTAAACGTCAAACCCTGGGTGACTTTGAAGCAAAACCGACGAACAGACTAAAACGGACAGGGGCAATGCCCATGCAGTTGCTCGTCACTACCCGGGTGTTCGAAATACAGGTCACTGGCGTGTAAGAGCAAACGATCTGCCATCTGCTCACTACAATCGCTTTTATACAGATCACATCCAAGAATGGGGTGGCCGATCGACTCACTGTGAATGCGTAACTGATGCGTGCGTCCGGTATGCGGAATGTACTGCACCAGGCTCCGGCGCGGCTGCCCTAACCGTTGCAAGACTCGGTATTCACTGATCGCCGTTTTGCCTGTGGTCGGGCAGATCTTTACCCGGGGAAAACAGTTTTTATCCTTCGCGATAGCAGCGGTTATCTGCCCCTGATCGTCGGCAAGCCAGCCTTCCAGCAGGGCAACATAACGCTTCCGGACTGTGCGAGCCTGAAACTGCCTGCTGAGATGTTGCGAAGAGGCGGCATGCAGCCCCACAACCATAATGCCCGATGTACCAAAATCTAACCGGTGCGGTAACTTCGCCTCCGGGTATGCCGGGCTCACGCCCTCCTGGCCATTTACCAAACGGTAATGCACCGAATCCCAGTTTTGCGGGTTCTTACCCGATAAACTGAGCAGGCCACTGGGTTTGTTGATCAACAGGATATCGTCATCCTGATATAAAATTTCCAGAAACCCCTCACACGCCGGTGCCACGAAATCATCAATAACGGAGTGAGCCGGCGGACAGGTATCAGACATCTAATATTTCCCTCGATTGATACAGGTAATGTCCGATAGAGGGAACCGGAGCGTAGCGGCGGACATCATCACCTGAGTACCGACTGAGCCTGCACCGCTCAGACCGGCGTTTGCCAGGGCTGACAGATCAGCCTAACCAACCCGGCGAAGACTAGTGCGATTCTACACCAATAACCCCGTTGTTACCGGGGTATCGATCGATATATCTGAGCCCTGCGCCTTGGCAATCCCAGTCCCGCGCAAATATCGGGATACACATGAACAGCAGGCGGTAGAAAGCCGAGTTCAGCTCAGCTCAGCTCAGCAGATACGGTACACAGAAGCCAGACACTGGGTGTGCGCTTATTCTATAGCTAATCCCTGCATCCAGAACTGGCTCAGCTGCTCTACAGAAATGCCTGAAACAGACGGCTGAGTTTCTGAATGATCTCCAAAAATGCTCTGTGCCAGCTGCCTGCCAACGGATTGGGCGGCAGATACCTTGGCGATGCGCTGTCGATAGAACTCTGTCAGAACCTTATCCAGCTCGCTTTGTCCTGCCAAAATCCGGGCAAGATGCCATGCATCTTCCAGTGCCTGACACGCCCCCTGCCCGGACGTCGGCAAAGATGCATGGGCCGCATCTCCAATCACCAAAACATTGTCCTGATGCCAACGGGGCAGAGGATCAAGATCATGCACAAAAATGCGGCTGAGCGATGCTTTATCGTAGGAGTTCAGCACACTTTGCACCGGATCAGGCCAGTCCAGGAAACGCCGATGCATCTCGGCATACCAGGCGGATAAAGAGCGTTCACGATCAAGGGGCGCAGTCCATGCCCCGGCCCAAAAACACAAGCCTGCTCTGACAGGAACTATTCCAAAGCGCTCGCCTGCGCCACGGAAGTCATGAATGGCGTTATCTAAAACAGCCGCCTCCAGCTGACTAATACCAATGATGTTAATGAAGCCCTGATAACAGGGACTCACCTTTTCTGCGTACAGCGTCTGACGCACCACTGAGTTCATTCGCCCATCGGCGCCTACCACCAGATCAAACCGTTGCTTCAGTCCGTCAATATCCTGCGCCGTCATTGAGCAATCAAAGTGCATTTCTACGCCCAGATCGTCTAAAGCCCTGGCCAGAGTACACATAAGATCACGACGCAATATCGTTACGCTGGGGAAACCACTCAGCATGTTTACTGCTTCAATATCCAGCACACCCTGCCGGATACCATTCTGATCAAACTGGCGTATAAAACGAGGCTCACCGCCAATGCGCTTTATCTCTTTCTCCACCTCCATCTGCTGCAGAACAAAAACGGCATTTGGCCATAAAGTCACACCGCCACCAAAAGACGAGACCCCGCTATCCCGCTCATACAAGCTCACCTGAAAACCTTGTTTTGTGGCGAGAATCGCCAGCGCCATCCCGGCAACCCCTGCACCGATAATGGCAATACGTCTGCGGTTGTTCATCCAACCCTACCTCGATAATAAACTTCGGTAGCGATTGTCACAGAGCCATTATTCAGGATAAATATATAAATACTGCGTTATAAATCCCATTTTTTGAGATAATCAATGATTGAGAAAATCGAACTTCAATGGTTACTGAGTTTCCAGGCCGTATATGAGCAACTGAGCTTTAAGCAAGCAGCAGAGCAACTCCAATTGCCAACATCCAATGTCAGCCGACACGTCGCCTTACTGGAGCAGCAACTCAATTTGCGATTACTGGACCGCACCACACGGAAGATGATTCCAAGCACTGCCGGCACACAACTCTATCAGTCCGTCGTACCGCTCACACAAGCCATGAATGATGCGCTGGAAGAGGTCTCTCTGTATGGTGATTCCCTGTCTGGCCACCTTAAGATCATCATGCCTGACCTCCCCTTCCTGGCTGAGATCATCGCAGACTTCTGCCTCAGGCATCCTCAAATACAACTAAGTTGCGATACCCAACTAAATCCAGCGGAAGGCTTGTTAGAGGGATTCGATTTAGTGTTACGTTTTGGCCGCGGACCGCTGGAAGATTCTGGCTGGGTCGCCAGGGAAATCCTGCGCTGGCCAAGTTGCGTAGTTGCCGCACCACAGCTTCTAAAACATCATCCATTGCCACGCACACTGGATGCACTGCGCAAAGCCCCCTGCATTACCAGTCTGTCTGTACTACAAGGTATGCCCTGGCGATTTAAACAGAACCAAACCATTCAGGTGCACTCCAGCTACAAGGTCAATAGCGGCAATATGGCCAAAGCCGCCGCACTGAAAGGACTTGGCTTTGCTATTTTACCCCTGCATGCATGCCAGGCAGACATAGACAGTGGCGCTCTTATACAAGTCAACCTTAACTACGAACCGGAAGACCTCGTCTTATACGCGTTTTATTCAGGCAGAAAATACCCACTGGAGAAAGTGAAGGTATTTCTGGAGCACCTGCGATCGGGGATTATTGATTTTCAATAAGATGATCAAAATAATCACCGGGCCCCAAAAGGGAATCAACGGAAAGGCGAAGTATGTCGATCGAATGATTAAAGATTCCCCATGAGGAAGGCCTCAGGGGTTACTTCGCCTATTGACGCGGGGGCGGCCCATATGTGTTATGTGTATTAAAACCACCGCCTTACTTTTTGACAATATACCTCATAGTCTTGACCAAACTTACGGCGCATTACCTCCTCTTCGAATGCAATGTACCATCTATCAGTAACAAGAAAAAACACACCAGCAAGCAATAAGGATGAAACAGCAGCTCCCATAAGCATGCTAAATCCAACCATCGATATTACAAAACCGAGGTACATGGGGTTCCTTGTATATTTAAAAATCCCTTCTGTTACAAGTACGTCAGGCTCATCAAATGTCATAACATTGGTGCCTATTCGATTAAAAGTCCTCTTTCCAGTTACCGCCAGCAAAAGTCCACCTAGAGCAAAAGGCAATCCAACCAGGTTGTATGGGTAACTAATATTATGAGGTGACCCCATACTCCAGCATATCAAGGCCATTACAAGCAAAAATATAAAAAACAGCATGGGTGGCAATATTTTTTTCACCTTCTTTCTCCCTCAGAAATGATAGGCCATTATACAAATCGATCATCATCGCCACCTTAACCTATGTTAAGCCCATCTCTCTGCGTATTCGTGACACAGTGACATCGGTAACTCCAATGTACATAGCTACCTGGCGAAGTGGTATTTTTCTACCTTCATCACCAAACTCGTTTAAAAACTGCTCGTACCGTTCTTTTGCTGTCAACAGCAAAAATCCCGCCTCCCTTTTTTCTTTCTTCAGCACGAGACGTTCATAAATTTTTCGCAGAAACTCTCCCCAGTTGTAATTTTCTCTGGAGAGCTCTATTAAACAGTCGTATTTTATTGATGCGGTGGAACACTGCGTAATTGCCTGAGCAAAAAACGGGCTAGGACAATCTTCAACCAATGTGCTGAGACTAGCAAATGCACCTCCGGTTCTAACCAATGATTTATTCCGCTCATTACCTTCTTCATCTATGTAAAAATACCTTCCAATACCATCAATAACAAAATAGACATCACGTACAAGATCACCACGATGAAATATGTAGTCTTTGGGCATATGTGTGTGAAAGGTAAAATACTTAATAGCCATATCAAAATCCGTTTGGCTAAACGGCACTAACTCAGAAAGAGTTTCTTTCAACAAATTCTGGCAACTTATATTCATAATATCTATTCGACTTTAAAAGAATAACAAGGCTGCCGGATTAGAGAATCAGCTGCATAAACAGCCACCCCGGACAGCCCTCCTTGTTCTGTTTTGGGCTTAACCCGATCTGTCTGCTATCAGTGGATACTCGATGCAAATACGTTTTGATCGCCTTGTATGTCGGCCCCCTAAGCTCTCAATAAACGATTGCATCCATCGCCTGGATTTCAGCAGGTTTTCTCTACGATGCTCAAGACAATTATCAGGGACCAACAAGTAATTTCTAGTGGCCCATACGGAGCAGAACCTTCGATATGGCAGTGCTATTGGTGCGTAAGAGACCCTCTATATGTGTTTTATCGCACAGCAGGCAATCAACAGGATGGTGAAGCATTTCGATCAAATTATTAAAGATCCCCATGAGAAAAGCATCAGGGATTATTTCGCTGATTGATTCGGGAGCGGCTCATATGGGTTAGTATTAGCTGATCATTTTGACTCAAGCTGTTCTCTAATTTTTTCGGCAGCCAGAATTTCTTGCTGCTCTATAAAACGGGAAAAGTTTTCCCGACTGATGAATATGTTTTTATTTTCGCCTCTGATGCTTTTATCTCTATTAGCAAACAGATTATTCTTGTGCGGATGATTTGATAGGTTAACTGTTACTGCTGGGCTCTCGATTGCTAATCTCCTGATTCGGGCCATGCTTGCCATAAACTTCTTTGCAAGACCCGGCTTTTGAAAATTCACCCCATGACCACCGACTACGAATGCGCGATATAGCTGGCCATTATCCTTAGCCATGAAGTCTATAGACAAGTCGCCTTCTGTATGGCCTGGCGTAATATAAAATTTGAACTCAGTGCCACCCACAACGATTCCGGAGCTATCCTGGGCGAAAGATTTTACGTCCGGGGGCAGGAATTTATTCATGCCACTACTTTTATTAGCCTGATCTTTGGCCAACTCAAGCCCTTTCTCAGTCATGATCACCCTGGAACCGTACAGGGACTGGAGATACTCTGCGCCTCCTACGTGGTCAGAATGGCCGTGAGTTACGATGATGTGGGTTACTGGTTTTTCCTCTAAACCCAGCTTTTTAAGATTGGTAGGTATCCACTTGCCATAGGGAAAATCAAGAGTGTCTATGATGACCAAACCGGATGATGTTTCCACAGCATATGAGGAAACCCACTTATCTCCAATATAGTACACGTTATCAAACATCTTAAAAGGCTCAACATATCCATTGTCATCACTCATTTCTGGAGTTTCTACGCTCGCCAATATCTTTGTCGAAATTAAGAAAAGCACAGCGAGGCTAATATTTTTCATATGATTTCCCAGATTGCTAACAAGGCAGTCGGATTAGAGATTTAGCCGTATAAATACCCATCACGGACAGCCCTCTTTGCTCTGTTTTGTAATTGAAGCGATCTATCTGCTATCAGCGGATATTCGATGCAAACTCGTATTGTTTATATTTTGCACTGACCAGCGGCCGCTATGCGGCCCGTTTTTCCTTTCAGTACCTGATTTGCCCGGTCGTTCCGGTCTCCTCGATATTGTGTACCAGGCAGTACGTCAGCCATTGGACATTGACCTTGGATTTGCCTCTGAGCGTGAAGCGTTTTAGCCCTTTGATTGGTTTCCGATTACCGAACACCGGCTCCCCGCCGCTGGCTGTAGCTATACCGCGGGAATAAGCGAATAAGACGATCTTCAACAGCAGTGCCGGATCGTAGGCCGGGGCACCGTTTTGGTCGTTGCGATAGCGGGATTCAAACAGGGGCAGGTCGAGGTCATGATCGGCCACGTGGCTGAGGGTATATTCGAAGGTGCCAGGCTGAATCTGATCCGCAAACCGCAGCGGGATCATCTTGATCTGGTCGTAATCGTAGTGTTTGTAGCGTGCCATCCCTTGCACCCTCAACGGTAAAGTTCTTTGCTGCGATTGTAGCGAGGAAAAGCCCCCGGCACCAAGGGCTTCAGGACTTTTCCTACAGCCTCAATGCTTTAAGAAGGGGCTGCCGATTAGGCAGTCCCGCGCGCTCAAATTGTTATAGGGCAACATACGTAATTTTGAAGACTAGAGTAGCTCTTCTATCTGCCACAGACAGCCAGCTACTTGAAACGGGTATGTTCCATTGATCTAATTGGCCACCAACCATCAGCAGGCCTCAGCATGACAGACACAGACACCAGCACTAATCACAGCAGCTACTATATTCTTAACCGTGAGTACTTCACCGAGTGTTTCGACCAATCTGCCAACACCGCTATCGGCCTCAAAGCATACCGTAAGGCCATAATCTTGATCACTGGGGCCAGCATTTTTTTTGCCATGGATATCGAAGTCTATGTCGCTTGGTTTCTACTCGCCCTCGGCGGCGTCGAACTGCTCTCAATTCGATATAAACGAAGCTGGTGGGTTGCTCGCCAAATGCTCAGCCGCGCTGCGGGCAGTCAGGTTAGTATTCGGATTGATGATCAAGGTATCTTTACCGACAATACTTATCACCAGAAAAGCATCCTCTGGAACGATATTTCTGAAATCAAGAGCACCGAGAAAGGCTTTATAGTCATCCATAATCAAGGTACTAGCTATCTTTCTAAAAATGGCCTGGATAAGTTTTTTTTGGATCTTTTAGCCGAAAAATCAAAAGCTATGATTTAGGTCGGGCGATTTCTACCTTATAACACGCGCATAACCGGCCTGCGAAGTGAACGATGGTTTATGCGCTTGTTAGGGCGCAGCCGCTTCGAGTTTTTTGAATATACCGTAATAGCACTCTAGCTCCTCTTCAAACTTTACTACTGAGCTTCTTTTTTTGCTCACGTATAGCATCAACTTGTTTCCTTGGCATGTCATGGACAGCCCGTCTACTTCAAGCAGAGCTTCTGAACCTCCATTTTTCAGTAGCCTTTTTGCTTTACTCGTCTCGCCTGCCTGAACTCGATACTTTGGATCAAAAACCTGATCTCTTATTTCTATATCTAATGCTTCTGGAATATTTTCTACGAGGATTAGTGGCGCTTTTTTTCTATAGGTGCAGTCTATGAAAGGAAAGGTTTTGTTAGATTCAAAAACAAAAACTGTCTGATTTTCTCTGTGCGTATTGTTTTGGGCATCTACCCAGTATGAAAAGCAAAACACGGAACATTTTGTTTTCCTGTACTCTCCTGACAAAATATTCAGATATTGCTTGGTTGCGTTAACATCGAAAAGACTAGATTGAGGTGGATCTAGCACTTCAAGTGACGAACATTTTTCAAAGTTGAAACCTAGTGTATGAGCAACTTTTTGTAGTCGCCTCCTTCGCAAAATTTCGAAGGCTATCCATAGCCCCCACGAAGCAATGGCAATTACGAGGAGTAGTATAATTTCGGAGTAACTTTCCATGTCTAGAGTGCCCCTAACGAGGCTGTCGGATTAGAGATTTAGCACCGTAAAT
>NZ_KK211069.1:0-44746 GCF_000620085.1 Marinobacterium jannaschii DSM 6295
CTTCAGCTACACGGTGACCGATACCGATGGCCTCACCGCCGAGACTACCCTGACCATTACCCTGGAAGGGCGTAATGATAATCCGGTCGCGGTCGCGGATACGGCCACGGCAGTCGAGGCGGGCGGCGTCTCTAACGGCACAACCGGCAGCAATGCCAGCGGCAATGTGCTGGATAACGATAGCGACGTCGACGGTACTGGCGAGAGCAAGACAGTCACCGCCGTTTCCTTCGATAGCACTGCCGGAGCGATCGGACAGTCGCTGACTGCCAGCTACGGTGCCCTGACCCTCAACAGCGATGGCTCCTACAGCTATGTGATCGATGAATCCAACGCCGCTGTCCAGGCGCTGCGCAACAGCACACAAAGCCTGACGGAAACCTTCAGCTACACGGTGACGGATACCGATGGCCTGACGGCTGAGACTACCCTGACCATTACCCTGGAAGGGCGTAATGATAATCCGGTCGCGGTAGCGGATACCGCGACGGCGATCGAAGCCGGTGGCGTGGCTAACGGCACAACCGGTGCTAACGCCAGCGGCAATGTGCTGGATAACGATACCGACGTCGACGGTACGGGCGAGACTAAGACGGTTTCTGCCGTGTCCTTCGGGACTAGCAATGGCACCGTGGGTCAGTCCCTGACTGCCAGCTACGGTGCCCTGACCCTCAACAGCGATGGCTCCTACAGCTACGTGATTGATGAGAGCAATGCCGCTGTCCAGGCATTGCGCAACTCGACACAGAGCCTGACGGAAACCTTCAGCTACACGGTGACGGATACCGATGGCCTCACCGCCGAGACTACCCTGACCATCACCCTGGAAGGGTGCAACGATAATCCGGTCGCGGTGGCGGATACGGCCACGGCAGTCGAAGCGGGTGGCGTGGCTAACGGCACGGCTGGATCTAACGCCAGCGGCAATGTGCTGGATAACGATACCGACGTCGACGGTACGGGCGAGAGCAAGACAGTCACCGCCGTTTCCTTCGATAGCACTGCCGGAGCGATCGGACAGTCCCTGACCGCCAGCTACGGTGCCCTGACCCTGAACAGCGATGGCTCCTACAGCTATGTGATCGATGAATCCAACGCCGCTGTCCAGGCGCTGCGAATCAGCGGCCAGACACTGACGGAAACCTTCAGCTACACGGTGACCGATACCGATGGCCTGACGGCGCAAGCGACGCTTACCGTCACCATTGATGGCCGCAATGACAGCCCTGAAGTGCTGGATACCAATATCGATGAGGAATGGAGCTTCGCTGCTGATTATCAGCGTGATATCTCTTTACTGTTCAGTGATGTTGACGCCGCCGGGAATGGTGAGCAGCTCAGCTATATCATAGAGGGACTGCCAGCGGGTCTTAGTTATGATGCTGCTACTGGTGTGATCAGCGGGCAACCGGCCGATATCGGTGTCTTTAGCGTAAAACTAACGGCTGTAGACCAGTCAGGGGTATCTATATCCCGTGAATTCACGCTGGAGATTATTGCGCCTCCGGTGGAAACCAGCACCGAAAGCAGTGATAGCAGTAACAGCGCTTCCCCTGCTGCAGCAACGACTAATGACACCGGAACCGGTTCGGGTGACGGCGGTACTGAAACGACCGAAAGTACCGAAGTTGAGGCCACTGAATCCGGAGAAGATCAGTCTGATGACAGTGGTACTGAAACCGTGCTACTGGCCGAAGCCAACGCGATTGTTGTTCAGACAGTCAGCAGCGATGGACAGGTCACGGTAACAGCTTCAGTTGATGTAAATGTCTCCGACAGTGGTGAGGTGGTTTTCAGCGACGCCCAGCAGCAGGCCTTTGATGTGGTTGCGCTCAGTGTATCCCGTATCACGGCCAGCGAAGGTTCGGTGAATATCGAGGTTGCAGATACCCGGGGAGATGGCGCTCAGAGCTACAGTGGCAGTATGGCCGATGGCTCTTCTCTGCCGGCCTGGGTCAGCATTGACGCTGCTACTGGCAGCATCACCGCGACACCGCCTGAAGGGGTGACTGAACTGGCGATACGTGTCAGGGCTATCGATGCTGATGGTCAGGTACGAATTCTGGAGATTAAGGTTGATCTGGAAACGCTGGGAGAGGATGAAGGTGAAGGCGGTGAGTCCAGTGGCGGCAATGAAACCGCTGCAATCGGGTTTGTCCCGCTTTCACAGCAACTCGCAGCAGAAGCTGACGCAACGGATGCATATGGTGATCAGTTAGTGGCTATTTTGACAGCCGTATGAGGATAAATTGAGTGAGTGAAAATGTTGCAGCTTTAATCAAGTTGGAACAGCAACTGCGCAGTGCCTCCGGGCCTGCGCAGTTGTTTTATACCATCGTTAATGAGACCCATCAGTGCGTCCCCTATACGCAGGCTGTGCTGTTTACAGGCAATGATGCCCGCTCAATGGAATTGGTTGCGGCATCAGATCTGCCGACTGTTGATTACACCTCACCCTTTGTGGTCTGGCTGGAACGTCTGTTTAAGCATGTTGTTAAGGGGGGGCAACCCGAAACCAGCCGTGAAATCGATATACAGGGCCTGGACGATTCGCTGATTACAGAATGGCGTCAGTTTTCGCCGGACAAACTTCTTTGGGTGCCACTGAAAGTGGCTGCCAGTGAAGGGGAACAGGTAGGTAGCCTGCTGCTTTTCCGGCAGGAGGGCTGGTCTGCGGCTGAGCAGGCGCTGATGGACCATTTGGGAGGCACCATTGGTCACGCACTCTTCGCCTGGCGCCGACACGGTACTTTTAAGCGTCTGCGGAAAACCCTGTTACAGCGCAAGATTATGGCAACGACCCTTGCTGCCCTAGGGGCTGCCATGTGGTTGCCTGTCAGTCTGAGTGCTCTGGCACCGGTAGAAGTGATTCCGAAAGATCCGGTCACTATTGCCGCGCCGATTAACGGTGCTGTTAAAAAAGTACTGGTAGAACCCAATCAGCAGATCTCTTCCGGCCAGCCGTTGGTGCAATTTGACGATACCGAACTGGCCAGTGAACTGGACGTAGCGGCTCAGGCATTATTGGTGGCAGAAGCTGAACTGAAAACCGTGCGTCAAAGCGGCTTTCTCGATCCCAAGCAAAAGGCACGGGTAGCCGAGCTGGAGACCCGGGTGCGCCTGCGTCAGGCTGAGCTCGAATATGCCCGGACCCGTTTCAACAAATCCAGGATGAATGCCCCTGAAGCCGGTATTGCGGTGCTGGCTGATCCTGATCAGTGGCAGGGACGACCGGTATCGATTGGCGAACGTATCATGCTGCTGGCCGACCCGGACAGGGTCGAGCTTGAAATCATGTTACCGGTTAAGGATTCCATTGCACTGGAACGGGGAGCGAAAGCAAAGATTTTCTTTGACAGTGATCCGCTGAATGCATATCCGGCCCGTATCAGCCACGCCGAGTACAAACCCACGCGAACGCCTGAAGAAGTACTGGCATTCCGCCTTGTCGCTCGTCTCGATGCCGGAGATCAGGTACTGCCGCGGATTGGAAGCCGGGGGACGGCTAAGGTTTATGGCGGTGATGTCACGCTGTTCTTTTATCTGTTCCGACGTCCGGTTACCAGCCTGAGGCAATGGCTGGGATGGTAGCTGCGCAGGAAGAAACCACAATCCTGCCTGCATTAAGGCAGGATCTTCAGTTGATGAAAGGGGCTGCGGACGAAGATGGAGCCCCACGATGGCTGTTGTTTGATGGGATGCGAAATCAATACTTTGCGATCTCCCGGGAGGCATTCGATCTGGTCAGGCATTGGCAGCCGGGATTAGAAACTGATTGCTTTACCGGTGTTCTGGCTGAACGGGGATTTGAGTATAGCCGTGAGGAAGTAGACGCCTTTACCGAGTTTCTTATTAACAACCATCTTGTGATGGCGAGGGATACGGTACTTTCCAGCCGGATTGCTCAACAGCAAAGCAGTCGCAAGAAGGGCTTCTGGCGTTGGCTGATTCACAATTACCTGTTTATTCGGATTCCTCTGCTACGCCCGGATGGCTGGCTGAATGAGTGGGCCCCCAGGTTGCACTGGTTGACGTCGCCGTTGTTGCAGTGGTCGATACTCATCCTGGGAATGCTGGGAGCGGTGCTGGTACTGCGGCAGTGGGATGCATTTCAGAGTACTTTTCTGCACTTTTTCAGCCTTGAGGGCGTTCTGTTCTATGCCGTGACGCTGGCTCTGGTGAAGAGTGCGCATGAACTGGGGCACGCGCTTGTGGCAAAGTGGCAGGGTTGCCGAGTGGCCTCAATGGGAGTGGCCTTTCTGGTGCTGTTTCCGGTGCTCTATACCGATACCACCGATGCCTGGCGATTGCAGTCCAGAACTAAGCGCCTGCGCATCGTCACGGCAGGGGTCAGAGTCGAACTATGCCTGGCGCTACTGGCAACTTTTCTTTGGAATTTCCTGCCGGACGGGCCGCTGCGCAGCGCCGCGTTCTTTGTTGCGACGACTAGCTGGGTGACCTCGCTGCTGGTGAATATCAGCCCCTTTCTGCGATTTGATGGCTATTACGCTTTTTCTGACTGGTTGGGAATCGAAAACCTGCAGAGCAGGGCGTTTGCGCTTGGCCGCTGGTCGCTGCGACGGATATTGTTCGGCCTTGATGATCCATTACCCGAGCCATTGCCGCGTCGGCGTTGTCGCATCATGATCATCTATGCCTGGTGTACTTGGCTGTATCGTTTTTTTCTGTTTCTGGGCATTGCACTGATCGTCTATCAGTTGTTTTTTAAGCTGCTGGGCATAGTGCTTTTCCTGGTCGAGATCCTCTGGTTTATCGTGTTCCCCATGACTAAAGAATTGAAAGTCTGGTTTCAGCGGCGTCAGGATTTCCGGGCATCACCAGCCCGGATACTTAGCTGGTTGGCCCTTGCCGGGTTGTTCCTCGTAGCATTGCTGCCATTGCCACAAAAGGTCCACCTGCCAGCAGTATTGAAAGCCACCCAGTACAGCGAGATATTTCCCCCGCTTCCGGCCCGCATTGAGGAGGTTCGGGTCGCACCCGGTGATCGGGTGATCGCAGGTCAGTTACTGCTACGCCTCAGCTCGGACGAAATTGAGTATCGTCAACAGCGGCTTGAAGAGGAGCTGCGGCTGGTGACGCTGAGGCTGCAGCGAAATGCCAGTTCGTTACGTGAAAAATCCAGCCGGGCTGTACTAAACCAGCAGGCTGCACAATTAGAAAAACAGCTGGCCGGCATCGCAGCGCGCCGGGCGCAGCTGGAGATACGGGCTGGTCATTCCGGCGTAGTCAGCGAGATAACCTCTGCAGCAACAGGAAGCTGGGTGGGCACGCATGACCTTTTAGTCTCCGTAGTCGATCCTACAAAGTACGAGCTGGAAGCCTATCTCTCGGAGAAGGATCTTGAACTGGTTGAAACGGGGCAGCAGGGCGTTTTTATCAGCGACCGTGGTGAAAGCAAAGCGTTGCCAGTCACGCTGAACGGCATCGATATGGGAGCGCTCAGCCGGATTCGCTATGAGGAAGTCGCTTCCCCTTATGGTGGCAGTATTGCTGTGAGAAAGAACAGCAGCGATAGACTGGTACCGGAACAAAGCTACTACCCGGTGCAGTTAGGGTTACAGGCACCGCAAAACTCCGGTGCCTCCCAGCGCTTACCTGGGACTGTTGTGATTGAGGCGCGCTCACGCAGCCTGGTCTGGTTCAATCTGCGCCGGATATATTCTCTCCTGATCAGGGAGTCCGGCTTCTGACAATTCTCACAAACCTCTGTTATGAAAGCGGGCAGTGACCCGCTTAAGCTTGATCCTACTCAAGCACAAAGGGTATCGATTGGTTATACTTGCGCGGTTTCGATCTGAATTGGCTGAGTATTATGGATAAACGCTACGATGTACTGATAGTAGGGGGCGGAATGGTAGGGTCTACCATCGCCTGTGCTCTGGGTGGCAGTGACCTTAAGGTTGGTGTGGTTGAGTACCGTTATCCGCCGGCTTTCGATCACGACCAGGCCCATGACCTGCGCGTCTCGGCGTTGAGTGTGGCGTCGCAGAATATCATCGATATGGTTGGTGCCTGGGAGGGTATTATTTCCCGCCGCTCCTGCCCTTATATGCGGATGAAAGTGTGGGAAGCCGACGAAGCGAGGGCCGCCACAGAATTTAATGCCGATGATATTCAGCAACCTTATCTTGGCCACATTGTTGAAAACCGCGTGATCCAGCTGGCATTGCTGGAGCGTCTCAAGGCATTCGGTAACATAGATCTGATCTGCCCTGCTACCACGGTCGAAATCGATTACTCACCCGGCTGCAGTCTGGTTCGTCTGGATGATGGCACCGAACTGGTTGGTAAGCTGCTGGTGGCCGCTGATGGTGGTGAATCCAGAGTGCGCCAGGCCGCTGGTATCGGGGTTCATAAATGGGACTACGAACAGCAGGCGCTTGTGGCCTCGGTGAAGACATCCTATCCGCAGCAGGATATTACCTGGCAGCAATTTACCGCGACCGGGCCTTTGGCTTTCCTGCCGCTCTCAGGTGATAACGCCTCACTGGTTTGGTACAACACGCCGTCTGAAGTGAAGCGACTCATGGCTTTACCCGAAGAGCCGCTTATGAAAGAGCTTCATCAGACCTTTCCGGCAGCGCTTGGCAATATTGATCAGCTTTTTGAGCGCGGTTATTTCCCTTTGCGCAGGCAGCACGCACAGCAGTATGTTGCAGAGGGCGTGGCTTTGGCAGGTGATTCGGCGCATATGATCCATCCACTGGCGGGACAGGGTGTGAATATCGGTTTGCTCGATGCTGCTGCGTTGGCCGAAGTGATACTCAAAGCAGAACGGGCAGGGCAGGATTACAGTTCGTTGGCGGTGCTTAAACAGTATGAATCTGAGCGACGAAACAGCAACCTGCTGATGATGCAGACGATGGACACTTTCTACCGTATTTTTAGTAATGAAATCTTGCCGCTGAAGCTGATTCGGAATATCGGGCTGGGCATTGCCGAACGTGCGTTGCCCGCTAAAAATAAGGTCATGCGCTTTGCTATGGGGCTGGAAGGCAAGCTACCGGCCCTGGCGCGTCTGGAAGAGATCTGACCGGTCAGCCGCTTTTACACTAAAAGTGGGTTGGCAGGTGCTAACAAAAAAGTCCGGCCAAGGGCCGGACAAAAGGGATAACGGCTTTTTCAAAAAAGCCAGAGTAGAGAGAAATTCGGGGGCGTACTGCTACCCCCGGGAAGAGCTCTTCACTTATGCAGCGTCTGCGTTAGCAGATTTGCGTGCCGGGCGGGCAGGTGCTTTCTTCGCTGGCGCCGCTTCGGTGCTGGCAGGCTGCTCTGCGACAACATTCCCAGTCATGTTGTCCATGTATTTGGAGAAATCATTGAAGTAAGGGACTTCAGTGATGACATTCATATCTGCGATGCTTTTTTCAACAACTTCAGTCAGCTGTTCTTTCGCTTCAGTCATTGCAGCAATCTCTTTTTCTGCAACGTCAGTCAGCTTGGCTTCCAGCTGCTTATAGTAATCCATCTGCATTTCAACCAGCTGCTTTGGCTCTTTAACAGTAGCCATCGCCTGCATCTGGGAGAAGCAGCCGTTCAGGAAATCAGAAACATACGCGGATTGCAGAGCGAACAGCTTTTCGGCTGCTTTCTTATTGATCTCAGCCACTTCCATTACTGGCTGCATTTTGTCCTTAACGTCTTTGATCATATCTTCGTACATTCTCGTCACCTTAAATTGTGCAGTTTTGATTCTGGGTTTGTGCGGTGCAGCATTTGAGGTCAATATAGTGGTTATATTTTGACCTGTCAATAACAAATTTGTGCGTTGCAGCAAAGAGTGGTCTCTGCTGTTTTTCTTGGGATATCGCTTTTAAATACAACAAGATAGCACTAAATAGGCTATCCTTGAGTCAAGCGGCTCTGGAGGATTTTTCCGCTACCTGCAGAATTTTCCTGCTGTAGGTGCAAAAAATCCGGCTTTCAGCCTAGCAATTCAATGCAACAGTTTTTTGAAACCTGCTGCTGAACCATTACACTCTCATTAATACGCCGTTATTTTGCGCCAATGCATGTATTCTGCTGTAACGGTTCAAGGATTATCTGACAAAGGCAAAGTGTTTATGCAATCACAAGGTTGTCACTCAAGTTTCCGTTTCCTGCGCACTCAGACGATCGATTCGCTGGGTGTGGAAGTTGCTGAGTATCAGCACATCAAGACAGGAGCCAGCCATTTTCATATCTGTGCGGAACATGAGGAGAATGTTTTCCTGGTGGCATTTCGCACTGTGCCAATGGACTCCCGTGGCGTTGCACATATTCTCGAGCATACAGCACTGTGTGGAAGTGAGAAATTCCCGGTACGTGATCCGTTCTTTATGATGACGCGCCGATCCCTCAATACGTTTATGAATGCGTTTACCAGCAGCGACTGGACCGCCTATCCGTTCGCCAGCCAGAACCGGAAGGATTTCTTCAACCTGCTGGATGTCTATCTGGATGCGGTATTTTTCTCCCGACTGGATCCACTGGATTTTGCTCAGGAAGGTCACCGGGTTGAGTTTGAAGAGGCCGGTAACAAGGATTCTGACCTGGTATTTAAAGGGGTGGTTCTCAATGAGATGAAGGGGGCGATGAGCGCTCCGGTCTCGACCTTGTGGCAGACATTGGGTAAATACCTGTTCCCTACGAGTACCTACCATTACAACAGTGGTGGCGACCCGGAGTGTATTACCGATCTCAGCTATGAGCAGCTGATTGAGTTCTACAAGACACATTACCATCCGAGTAATGCGGTATTTATGACCTTCGGTAACATCCCGGTGGAAGAACTGCAGCAGCGCTTTGAATCTGAATCACTGTCCCGCTTTGATAAGCTGGAAGAGACGATCGAAGTGGCTGATGAAAAGCGTTATCACGCGCCGGTGCGGGTTGAGGAAGCCTATGCGCTGGATCAGGACGATCTCTCCGGCAAGACCCATCATGTAATGGGTTGGTTGCTGGGCAAATCGATTGACCTTGAGCAGCAGCTGAAAGCACACCTGCTGTCTCAGGTTTTGCTGGATAACAGTGCCTGCCCATTGCGTCAGGCACTGGAGAGCAGTGATCTGGGCGCCGCGCCATCTCCGCTATGTGGCCTGGAAGATTCTAACCGCGAGATGAGCTTTATGTGCGGTCTTGAGGGCAGTGAACCGGCCTCGGCTGAAGAATTTGAAGCGCTGGTACTGGAAACCCTGCAGAAGGTGGCCGATGAGGGTGTATCTCAGGATATGCTGGAAGCACAGTTGCACCAGCTGGAACTGGCTCAGCGAGAGATTGCCGGCGATGGACATCCATATGGCCTTAACCTGATCCTTTCTGCATTGGGGGCTGCCGTGCACCGTGGTGATCCGGTCGCACAGCTGAACCTCGATCCGGTACTGGAATCACTGCACCAGCAGATCAAACAGCCGGAGTTTTTGCAGAATCTGGTGAAAGAACTGTTGCTGGATAACCCTCACCGGGTACGTCTGACACTGAGACCGGACAACCAGCTCGCAAGCCGTCGTGAAGCTGCAGAGTCCCGCTTACTGGCTGAGATTAAGGCGTCCCTGAGTGATGAGGATGCTCAGGCTGTAATTGAACAGGCCGCTCAGCTGGAAGCCCGCCAGATGCAGGTAGATGATGAAACAATCCTGCCGAAAGTTACGATTGATGATGTCCCCGAAGAGTTGTTGATTCCGGAACCTGCCGTTCTGTCATCGGCGCTGCCGGTCACGGTTTACCATCAGGGTACCAATGGCCTGGTCTACCAGCAGATCGTTATTGAATTGCCGGAACTGAGTAGCGAAGAACAGAGTCTGCTATCGCTATATGGATCTCTGGTCACGCAACTGGGTGTTGGCGAACGTGATTATCGTGAAAATCAGCAGTACCAGTCCCAGGTATCCGGCGGTATCAACGGCTTCGCATCGCTGCGAGGCAGTACAGCTGATGAGCAGTCTGTCAGGGGATATTTCACCCTGTCAGGTAAAGCCCTGGCCTCTAAGCAGACTGAGCTGACCGCTCTGCTGCATGAGACACTGGATAAAGCGCGCTTCGATGAAAGTGGCCGTATTTGCGAAGTTGTCTCCCAGCAGCGTGCGCGGAAAGAGCAAAGCATCACCGGCAATGGCCATAGCCTGGCGATGCTGGCGGCCAGTTCTCATATGAGTCCCTGTGCGCTCTATGCACACAACTCGCGCGGATTGGCGGGAATTCACTTTACCAAGTCTCTGGATGATCGACTGAGTGACAGTGCAGAGCAGGCCGCATTGTCTGAGCGCCTCAGTGCGCTGCATAACAAGATCCGTCAGGCGCCGCGCCAGTTCCTTATAGTGTCCGAGAAGGAACATGAAGCCACTATGGTACAGGCACTGGAAGCAGAGTGGTCTGCACAGGAAGACTGCAGTGTTGCTGCGTTCTCCCTGGCGCCGGTACGGGAAAATGTGAAGCAGCTCTGGACGACCAGCACTCAGGTGAACTTCTGTGCCAAGGCTTTCCCGACCGTGCCGGTCGAGCACAAGGACGCTGCGCCGCTGACCGTACTGGGTGAGTTTCTGCGCAATGGATTCCTGCACCGGGCCATCCGCGAACAGGGTGGAGCCTATGGATCGGGTGCCGGACAGGACTCAGGAGATGCGGTATTCCGCTTCTTCTCCTACCGTGACCCGCGCCTGGAGGACACCCTGCAGGACTTCGATCAGGCCGTGGACTGGATGCTGGAGTCAGACCATGATGCTCAGAAGCTGGAAGAGGCGATTCTTGGTGTTGTCAGTTCTATCGATAAGCCGGGATCACCGGCGGGTGAAGCGAAGCAGGCCTTCCATAGCGAGCTTTTCGGCCGCACGGCAGAGCAGCGTAAAGCATTCCGCGCCAGTATCCTGAAAGTCACACTGGATGACCTGAAAGCGGTAGCGGCCCGTTATCTTAAAGATACCGATGCCAGCGTGGCGGTCGTAACCAACAGTGCAACGGCTGCTGCGCTGGGTGGGGACTACCAGATCATCGAAGTCTGACCCTTTAACTTGACTCACTGGAGAACCCCTCGCTTGCGAGGGGTTCTGTTTTTTATGTCAAATCCTCCGATATTTATGGCTGCGGCGCTGATACTGGTGTCTGAGCTGTTCCTGGTTGCATCCGGCATGGTGGTGAAACAGGTATCCTCTGACCTGCCGACCGAAATGATTGTCTTTGCCCGCAATATCTTTGGCCTGATGTTGCTGCTGCCCTGGCTAATCAGGCAGGGGCCAGGCGCTATCCGTACCGATAAACTGCGTTTTCATCTGATGAGGGCGGGTGTCGGTGTGGTTGCGATGACCTGTCTCTATTACTCATGGGGACACCTGCCGCTGGCGCAGGCGGCGTTGCTGAAACAGACCGCGCCGTTTTTTATCCCCCTGATCGCCTTCTTCTGGTTGGGAGAGCGGATACCGGCGCCAGCCCGGCTGGCGATTCTTATTGGCTTTGCCGGCGTATACCTGATACTCAACCCTGGAGAGGGAGCGCTGAATATAGCGGTACTGATCGCTTTAGGTGGTGCTATGTTGGGAGGGCTGGCAAAAGTTGTGATACGTCGGATGCGGGATACGGAATCTCCGCAGCGAATTGTGTTTTACTTTGCATTATTCAGCTCACTGATCTCGGCACTGCCAGCCTGTTTCAGCTGGACGACACCGACACTGGTGCAGGCGATGTGGCTACTGCTGATGGCGATGACCTCAACCATTGCACAGCTGCTATTGAGCAAGGCTTACGGGATGGCACCTGCTGGTCAGCTGGGGCCTTACACTTATGCTTCTGTGGCGTTCGCCGCGCTGTTTGGCTGGCTTCTGTGGGATGAGGTGCTGGCACTGAGCAGCCTGCTGGGCATTATGCTGGTGATTGTCGCCGGATTACTGGCCATGAAGCCAAAGGCTGAAAAGGTCCTGGCCTCCTCCTGAGTCATGGTGCTGACCAGATAGGCCTCGGGTGGCGTATCTGGTCATATCCTGGCTATAAAACGGCGATCAGGAGCCGCCAAATACCGATTTCAGGATGTCCGTGGTTCGGGCGGCAGGATCTTTACGGATGCGTGCTTCCTCGTCCGCCAATACGGCGAACAGACCGTCCAGGGCTTTGGTGGTGACATGATTCTCCAGATCCAGGTCGACCATCTGATTCACCATCGGCAGTTGCTTGGCTTCGCCTGCCAGATCATTGTAATAGCGGGTAACGCCGACCTGTCCCATCGATTCCTTGATGCTTGGTCTGAACAGCGCCGTCAGGTTGCTGTAGGTTTTATCGCGGAAGTACTGGGTTGCGGCGTCGTCCGGTCCATTGAATATGCGCTTTGCATCTTCAATCGTCATGCCGCGCAGCGCCGTGATGATGATCTCGGTAGCCTGAGGCGCTGCTTTTTCGGCAGCCTGGTTCATGCTCTGCTCAAACTGGTCAACCTGAGAACCCAGACCATACTGACGCATGAGGCCGGCGGCCTGATCGACGCCTTTCGGCAACGGGATGCGGATATCCGGGTTATTCAGGTAGCCACCGGACTGGCTGATTCCCTCAATAGCACGTCGGCTGCCTACCTCCAGCGCTTCTTTCAGGCCCTTAATCAGGGTATCGGTATCCAGTGTCGTGCCGGTTGCGGCACTGTCACTACCGGTCTGTTGCTCGATCAGCTCTTTACCGGTTTCCTCCGCCTTTTTCAGCAGATCATCCCAGCCCGCGTAGAGGTTGGAGCTGATCGCTACCGTCAGAGACAATGTCGCCAGGCCGGTCAGTGTTGTGTTGATCTTCATGCCATCTCCTTATCGCAATAGTCTTTGCCGCATTTAAGCCTCAGGCGGCTGAATTAATCATGAATAGTTACAGTCTAAGCCCTTCCAGTGCATCGGCCAGCTGTTGCAACTGATGGCTGTTGGCTGGAAGGCCGAAACGCAGGGCGCTGTGGTCGTCCAGCAGGCGGGTGAGGATTGCCTGCCTTGCCAGTTGCTGGTGGATCTGTACGGCTTGCGGTGAATAGCAACTCTGAAACAATGCAGTGCCGCGGGTCGCTAGTTTATGTGATTCCAGCAGTGAGCGCAGGCGTTCGCTTTGTGCCTTTTGCCACTGTTGTGCCCGTTGCTGCCAGCCGGTGTCTTGAAGCGCCAGCGTCGCGATATATCGTGACGGAGTGCTGATATGCCAGGGCGAAATCTGCCTGGAAATATGTTCGCGAATCAGGTCGTCGGCAATCAGAAAACCGACACGGATGCCGGCCAGACCAAAGAACTTGCCTAGCGAGCGCAGAATGATCAGCCCCGGCTGATTGCTTAAGTTGCACAGGCTCTGTTCCGGCGTTGGGTCTATAAAGGCTTCGTCAATGATCAGATAGCCCCCCCGCATTTGCTGTTTCTGCAACAGGCCTGTCAGCCAATCACGACTGTAAGCCTGCCCGGACGGGTTATTTGGATTAATCACCAGAAGGTAATCAGCATCTACTAGTTGAGGGTCGGCAGTGCGACTGTCATAGAGGTGAAGCTGATGTCCGGCCTGCTGCCAGTGGTAGCGGTGTTCCTGATAGCCCGGGTCGGGTATTGCCACTGTTCCGCGCGGCAATATGCGTGGTAACAGCTCGATTGCCTGCTGCGAGCCGGCCAGTGGCAACAGATTGCTGCAGCCATAGTAGCTTTGTGCCGCACTGACGAGACCATCGTCATCCTCCGGCAGGCGTTGCCAGATATCCCCGGGTATTTCGGGTATGGGCCAGCCCAGAGGCGATACGCCGGTGGAAAGGTCAGTCCAGGCAGGCTGGGGGATGCCGTACTGGCGGGCAGCCTGATACAGCCTGCCTCCGTGGGCCGGTCGAAGCTGAGAAGTACTCTCTGAAGGTGCGCTCACAGGAACTGGCTCATATAGATCAGTAGCAGTGGTAGTAGCGCCCACAGGATGATGCCACGCTGAAGCAGGGCCCTGGCCGCATCGATCGAGTCGGCACTGGCAGCCGCACCAATTCCCAGAGCAGGGCGTGATTGCATCTGACCATGGTAGGGCGCCGCGCCGCCAAGGCGTGTGTTGATCGCGCCAGCGCCCGCCGCCATCACCGGTCCGGCATTGGGGCTTTTCCAGCTTGGTGCCTGGGCGCGCCAGCTCTTGAAGCCGTTGTCGAAATGCCCGCAGAGGCAGTAGGTCAGGGCACAAAGCCGCGCTGGTATCCAGTTGAGCAGATCATCAAATCGCGCGGCGGCCCAGCCAAAATGGAGGAAGCGGTGGTTCTTATAACCCCACATAGCATCCAGCGTATTGGCCATACGGTAGAGCAATACACCGAGCGGTCCGGCCAGCCAAAACCAGAAAATAGCTGCAAAGATAGCATCGCTGCCGTTTTCGAGCGCCGATTCTGTTGCGGCTGAAGCGATCTGAGTGTGATTCAGCTGCTGGGTATCCCGGCTGACTATATAGCTGACCCGGAGGCGGGCCCGGTCGATTTCGTCATTGTGCAGGGCCGTTGAGACTGCTGCGACATGTTCATCCAGACTGCGGGCACCAATGGCCAGATAGAGCAGTAGTAATGAAAGCCATTGCTGCGCATAGGGTAACTGCAGCAACAGCAGAGCCGTCAACAGAACCGGGAGTAGTGCCAGCAACAGAGCCAGCGCACCCTTCCAGCGGTATGGGCTGGAAGGCGTATTGCAGCTTTTTTCAATCCAGTTTGCCCAGCGGCCAAAGCCGATCAGTGGATGAAAACGAGCCGGCTCACCAAAAATCCGGTCCAGCAGCAGGGCTAAGATGACGATAACAGCGGTTTCTAACATCGGCTCGTATAGCGTGCAGTAAATGGGGGCGCCCATTGTACCCGAAACTGATTCGGGGCCGCAGCAGGTCAGTAGCGAATGAGCCTATTGAATATGGCGTAATACGCAACGGTGTTTCTGAGTGGTCTGGGTTACGTAAGGCTGGATCATCTGCCAGCAGGTGTATGGTTATTTCAGCCCTGAATAAAGATATACATGATCATGATTAGGTATTGAACCTGTCACATAAAGCGGGCTGTAATAGCGTCTGTTTGCGGTAATTTATGAGGCCCAATGGAGATGGCTGTACTATCTGCTGATCTATTTATTCCCTTTCTGGAGCAGGGAGCTGAGTTACCTGTCTATCAAAGGGTGTTTCGTGCCATTCAGCAGGCGATTATCGAGGGGAAAATCCTGCCGGGCGCAAAACTCCCGGCAAGCCGGGAGCTATGTCAGCTGTTATCAGTTTCCCGGAACAGTGTGAAGTCTGCCTATGAGCTACTTCAGGCAGAGGGGTATATCGAAACCCGGGTAGGCGCAGGCAGTTTTGTCTCGGTATCTGTTCCCGATGCTATAGCAGTAGGGGCCGATCGGCGGACTTCGGTCCCGGTAAATAAACCGCTTTCTGATCAGGCGCGGAGGATCGCAGATGCCCGTCCAATCAATTCGCACCGCTCCGGTGATCTGCTACTGCCCGCAAGGCCCTCTCTGGATTGTTTCCCCTGGATGCAATGGCAACGTTCCGTAGCGGCCGCAGGGAAGGCGATGAAGTTCTCGCTGGGGACGCCGGCTGGCGGCGAGCCAAGATTGCGGCAGCAGATTGCTGAACACCTGAATGTTGTTCGTGGCCTGAATTGCAATGCGGATCAGGTCATGGTGTTTTCCGGATCTCAACAGGCTATCTTTATGACCCTGAGTCTGTTGCTGAATCAGGGCGAGTCAATCATGGTGGAAGATCCCGGCTTTCCTGGAATTGACGGCGCTATAGCCGCAACCGGTGCTATTAAGGTTTCGGTTCCGACCGATGAATCGGGTTTTGTGCTGAACTCGGGTCTGAAACAGGCACCGGATGCGCGAGTGGCGATGCTGACACCATCGAGAAACTACCCTATGGGTTACACGCTGAGCCTGAAGCGTCGGATTGAGCTGCTGCAGTGGTCGGAGCAAAACGGCGCCTGGATTATTGAAGATGATTATGACAGTGAGTTTCGCTTTGATGGCCCGCCATTAACGGCGCTGCAGGGGATGGGAGGGGAGAATCAGGTGATCTATCTGGGGACCTTCAGCCGAATCCTGCATCCGTCCATCCGGCTGGGGTATGCTGTGTTGCCCCAAGCCCTGGTGAGGAGCTTTGAGCAAGCACGGCGCTACTATGACGGAGGCCTGCCTTCGCTGCCCCAACTGGCGATGGCGGACTTTATGGAGCGTGGCTGTTTTGCCAGCCACTGCCGCAAAATGCGTAAACTGTATGCCGGGAGAAGGGCCTATCTGAATGGCAGGATGGCCGAATTGTTCGGCGATCAACTGGTCTCTGTGCCATCCGATGGCGGCATGCACTCGGTATACCTGCTAGCATCCGATTGCGACGACGTTGCATTGTGCCAACGACTGGCTTGCGATGGCGTTGGCGTCAGGCCGCTTTCTCCCTATTTTGACCGGACAGCTCCCAGGCCGGGTCTGGTTATCGGATTTGCCGGCTATTCAGAGCAGGAGATCGATAAAGGCCTCAAAGTGCTGCAACAGTGCCTGTAAGCGACCATTAAAACGGATAACAAAAAGCCCGGATAGCAATCCGGGCTTTTTAGTTTTCAGGCGTTTAAGAGGGTGGCTTATACGCCACCTTCCTCTGGTTCGTAACCCAGGTTAGGGGCCAGCCAGCGTTCAGCCTCGGCTTTTTCCATACCCTTGCGGTGAGCGTAGCTCTCGACCTGGTCTTCGCTGATCTTCGCCACACCGAAGTACTGAGACTGCGGATGACCAAAGTACCAGCCACTCACCGAGGCCGTTGGCAGCATCGCGTAGGACTCTGTCAGGGTGATGCCGGCGTTGGCTTCAACATCCAGAAGCTGCCAGAGCTTGCCTTTCTCGGTGTGCTCAGGGCAGGCCGGATAGCCCGGTGCTGGACGAATTCCCTGATACTTCTCTTTGATCAGAGCCTCGTTATCCAGAGTTTCGTCTGCCGCGTAACCCCACAACTCTCTACGCACTTTTGCGTGCATCAGTTCGGCAAAGGCTTCTGCAAAGCGGTCCGCCAGCGCCTTTACCATGATGGAATTGTAGTCATCATGGTCGGCCTCATACCTGGCAACCAGTTCATCACAGCCGTGGCCAGCGGTCACAGCGAAGGCTCCAAAGTAGTCATTGACGCCGGAGTCAGCCGGGGCGACAAAGTCGGCCAGACACATATTGGCTTTACCGGCGACTTTCTCTGTCTGCTGTCGCAGCTGTGGCAGGCGAACCAGCACTTCACTGCGACTGTCGTCGGTGTAGAGCACCACATCGTCATGATTAACCGTGTTGGCCGGGAAGATGCCCACGACAGCTTTGGCGGTCAGCAGCTTCTCATCAATCAGCTTGTGCAGCATTGCCTTGGCGTCCTTGAACAGCCGGGTAGCTTCTTCGCCAACGACTTCATCCTGCAGGATACGCGGATAGCGACCGGCCAGTTCCCAGGTCTGGAAGAACGGAGTCCAGTCAAAGTAAGGCTCGATCTCTTCCAGTGAGAAGTCGTCAAAGATATGGATGCCAGGTTTGAGCGGGGCCGTCGGCTGGTAGTCCTGCCAGTCGATCTTGAATTTATTCTCGCGTGCAGCCTCCAGCGTTACGCGGCGCTTATCATTAGCACGCGCAGCATGGCGGTCGCGCACTGCCTGATACTCTTCCTGAATCTCCGTTACGTAGTCTGCTTTACGTGCTTTGGACAACAGCGTTGACGCGACATTAACTGCACGGGATGCGTTGGTAACATGGACCACCTGATCGCGTTTGAAGGCCGGATCGATCTTAACGGCTGTATGAGCTTTGGAGGTAGTGGCACCGCCGATCATCAGCGGGATATCGAAGCCCTGGCGCTCCATCTCTTTAGCCACATGGACCATCTCATCCAGTGATGGTGTGATTAATCCGGACAGGCCGATAATATCAGCATTCTCTTCACGGGCAGTCTTGAGAATCGTCTCCGCCGCGACCATAACGCCGAGATCGATAATCTCAAAGTTATTACACTGGAGTACCACACCCACGATGTTTTTACCGATATCGTGCACATCGCCTTTAACAGTAGCCATGACCACTTTGCCTGCAGAGCTGCTCTCGTTGCCGGCTTTCTCTTCTTCGATAAATGGCATCAGATAGGCGACGGCTTTTTTCATCACCCGGGCGGATTTCACCACCTGAGGCAGGAACATCTTACCGGCACCAAACAGGTCGCCAACGATGCCCATACCGTCCATCAACGGACCTTCAATGACCTGCAAAGGGCGCTCGTAGTTGTGTCGGCACTCTTCGACATCGTCATCGATGAATTCGGTGATGCCCTTAACCAGTGCATGGGACAAACGCTTGTTAACGTCCCAGCTACGCCATTCGGCTGTCTGAGGGTCTTCTACCGCGGCCCCATCACCCCGGTATTTCTCTGCGATAGCCAGCAGACGTTCGGTTCCGTCGGATCGGGTATTCAGGATCACATCTTCGACATGCTCACGCAGTTCCGCCGGAAGATCATCGTAGATCGCCAGCTGGCCGGCGTTCACGATCCCCATATCCATGCCCTTGCTTATGGCGTGGTATAGGAATACACAGTGAATCGCTTCACGCACCGGGTTATTGCCGCGGAACGAGAAGGATACGTTGGAGACTCCGCCGGAAACTTTGGCATAAGGCAGGTTCTGTTTGATCCAGCCGGTGGCATTGATGAAGTCCACCGCATAGTTATCATGCTCTTCAATACCGGTAGCGACTGCAAAAATATTGGGGTCGAAGATAATATCTTCCGCCGGGAAGCCCACTACGTCGGTCAGTACCTTGTAAGAGCGCTCACAGATCTCGATCTTGCGCTCATAGGTATCGGCTTGGCCCTCTTCGTCGAACGCCATCACCACAACGGCTGCACCATAACGACGCAGCTTACGGGCCTGCTCGATAAAGTTAGCCTCTCCCTCTTTCAGGGAGATGGAGTTTACGATGCCCTTACCCTGGATACACTGCAGGCCGGCTTCGATGACATCCCACTTGGAAGAGTCGATCATGATCGGTACTTTAGCGATATCCGGCTCGCCGGCGATCAGGTTGAGGAAGCGCACCATTGCCGCATGGGCATCGAGCATCCCCTCATCCATATTGATATCGATGATCTGGGCACCGTTTTCAACCTGTTGCAGGGCTACTTCCAGCGCTGTTTCGTAGTCGCCTTCTTTAATCAGACGCTTGAACTTGGCAGACCCGGTCACGTTGGTACGTTCACCAACGTTTACAAACAGGGTGTCTTCGCCGATGCTCATCGGCTCAAGGCCGGAGAGACGGCATTCAACCGGCAGTTGCGGAATCGGACGAGGTTTATTCTGCTCAGCCGCTTCGCGCATCGCCCGGATATGATCCGGGGTTGTGCCACAGCAACCGCCGATGATGTTCAGGAATCCGGAAGCAGCCCATTCGCCGATCTCGGTCGCCATCTGCTCAGGTGTTTCATCATAGCCGCCGAAGGCGTTTGGCAGACCCGCATTCGGATGAGCCGATACATGGGTGTCAGCAATACGGGATAGTTCTTCTACATACTGACGCAGTTCCTGCGGACCCAGAGCGCAGTTGAGACCGACGGATAATGGGCGGGCATGGCGTACCGAGTTCCAGAACGCTTCTGTGGTCTGACCGGAAAGCGTGCGGCCGGAGGCGTCGGTGATGGTTCCGGAGATCATTACCGGAAGACGCAGATCGTTCTCTTCAAAGTAGGTTTCAACCGCATAAATGGCGGCTTTTGCGTTGAGAGTATCGAAGATAGTCTCGATCAGAATGATGTCGGCACCGCCTTCCAGCAAGCCGTCAATGGATTCGGTGTAGGCCTCGACCAGCTGATTAAAGGTAACGTTGCGATAGCCGGCATCGTTTACATCCGGCGAAATAGAACAGGTACGGTTAGTCGGGCCCAGCACCCCGGCAACGTAACGCGGGCGATCCGGTGTCAGTGCTTCCAATTCATCGGCTGCTTCCCGTGCCAGTCTGGCGGCGACAACATTGATCTCACGGCTGTACGCTTCCATCTCGTAGTCAGCCATTGCGATCTGGGTCGCATTGAAGGTGTTGGTCTCAATGATATCTGCACCGGCATCTAGATAGGCGCGATGGATATCCTTGATGATTTTTGGTTGTGTGAGCACCAGAAGATCGTTGTTTCCCTTAACTTCGATATGCCAGTCAGCAAAGCGCTCGCCACGATAGTCCTCTTCAACAAGTTTGTAGTCCTGAATCATGGTACCCATACCACCATCCAGAATAAGAATACGTTCTTGCAGGGCTGCCTGTAGCTGCGGTGTCTTGTTCTTCTGTGTCACGATTATATTTCCACCAACCAACGGAGTGATAAGCGAATCATTCTAAATCAATTATTTAGCAAATGCCGTGACCTTCATTCAACTTAGAATGAATAGGGCTAATATTTGTCGTAATCGCGCTAATTTGTCCGAAAATAGCTATTGACTGTCTGTCTGGAAGAGGGGAAATGGTGCTAGAATTTCGCCCCACCGCAGCAATCCAGCCTGCCTTGACTATTTCACTAGCTCATTCTGATCATGCATTTAATACCATTGTGCATGCATTCCACACTGGAAGTGGGAGCCAGGATCAGCCCGAAACAGTTCAATGAAGCAGTTAGCGGGGCTGTCGGTAACAGAATACTTATAAGTGATGATGCGAATCAGGGATAAGCGCGTTATCGGGGGCTGGGTGAACACCCAGGAACGGAGAGCAAGAAGCAGGTCTAGATTATGCTGCAGACATTTCTGAAGGCGAAGCTGCACCGAGTGACAGTGACACACGCCGAACTTCACTATGAAGGTTCGTGCGCTATTGATGGCGTACTGCTGGATAAATCCGGTATTCGTGAATACGAAAAGATTGATATCTACAACATCAATAACGGTGAGCGTTTCTCTACCTACGCCATCCGCGCTGAAGATAACAGCGGCATTATTTCTGTGAACGGAGCGGCGGCTCACAAGGCGAGCAAGGGTGATCTGCTGATCATCGGCTCCTACGTGCAGCTGAATGAAGAGGAAGTGGAGAACTTCCAGCCAACACTGTGCTACTTCGAAAATGCCAAAGCTGACGGCGGTGTCGGTGCCAGCGATGAAGAGTTGTTTCAGCGCAATGTACTGACCGGCATGAAGAAAGCCATTCCGGTGCAGCCGAAAGAGAAATAATTGCCTGAGTTTCTCAGGATGATGTCTACAAAAACCACCTTCGGGTGGTTTTTTTGTGTCTGGAGTTCGCGCCTGCAGATTCTCCGGGGGAGGTTTCTACTGGAAAGCAGTCAAGCTTCATATTGTCGACAATGTTGCGGTTATACGGGTTTTATAACGATGCTTTCACCTATTGTATTAGGCTTCTGTACTACAAAGTGACCGTTCATTCGCCTTTTGTAGTAGATTAATTCCTCTTTAACTCGGTTACAGTGAAGCCAAGTCGGACTGGTCAAGTGTCTACAATAAATTACAAAGACCTGTCTCAAACACGATCGTCAACCACAAGAAGAAAGGACCGGTGCTATGTCCTATCAAGCAGAGTATTCCAAATCCATTGAAACTCCTGAGCTGTTCTGGAGTGAGAAAGCGGACGCCATTGAATGGTTTAAGAAGCCGGAAACTATCCTGTCCAAGGATGAGAATGGTATCCATCGCTGGTTCGCCGACGGTGAAATGAACACCGCCTATCTGGCGCTTGATTACCATGTAGAAAATGGCCGTGGCGACCAGCTGGCGATGATTTTCGACTCACCGGTAACCAACACCAAACGCCAGCTGACCTACAATGAGCTGCGTGATGAAGTTGCAAAGTTCGCGGGTATTCTTAAAGCGCAGGGTGTTGGCAAAGGTGACCGTGTTGTCATTTATATGCCGATGGTGCCTGAAGCCGTGATGGCTATGCTGGCTGTCGCGCGTCTGGGTGCGATTCATTCCGTCGTGTTTGGTGGATTTGCCCCGCACGAGCTGGCTGTACGTATTGATGATGCTGAGCCTAAGGTAATTGTAACGGCTTCTTGTGGTATCGAAGTTCAGAAGGTTATCGAGTACAAGCCGCTACTTGATCAGGCGATCGAGAAGTCTGCCCATAAACCTGAGAAGTGTGTCGTACTGCAGCGTCCACAGGCCGAGGCTTCTCTGGTCGAAGGTCGTGATCTTGACTGGCATCAGGCGATGGAAACGGCAGAACCCGCTGAATGTGTACCGGTTAAGGGCACAGATCCTCTGTACATCCTCTACACCTCCGGTACTACCGGTAAGCCAAAGGGTGTGGTTCGTGATAACGGCGGTCATGCTGTTGCCCTGAACTATTCCATGAAAGCGATCTACAACATGGAGCCGGGCGATGTATTCTGGGCTGCCTCGGACGTAGGCTGGGTGGTCGGTCACTCCTACATCGTCTATGGTCCTCTGCTGGCGGGTTGCACCACAGTCGTATATGAAGGTAAGCCGGTACGCACACCGGACGCCGGTGCATTCTGGCGGGTCTGCGAGGAGTATGGCTGTAAAGCTCTGTTTGCCGCGCCAACCGCGTTCCGCGCGATCAAGAAAGAAGACCCTGAGGCTGCGCTGCTGAAAAATTATGATCTGTCCAAGCTTGAGACGATCTTTATGGCGGGCGAGCGTCTGGATCCACCAACCTATCACTGGACCGTAGATGTAACCGGCAAGCCGGTTGTAGATCACTGGTGGCAGACTGAAACCGGTTGGGCGATCTGCGGCAACCTGACAGGTGTTGAGCTGAAGGCGCCTAAACCAGGTTCATCGACGGTGCCGGTGCCGGGCTTCAATGTGCAGATTCTTGACCCTGAAGGTAACGAGCTGCCTGCAGGCGAGCAGGGAGCTATTGCCCTGAAATTACCGCTGCCACCAAGCTGTCTGCCAACCGTCTGGGGCGATTTTGAACGCTTCCGTACTGGTTATCTGTCTGACTTCCCGGGCTATTACACTTCAGGTGATGGTGGTTATAAAGATGAAGATGGCTACGTCTTTATCATGGGCCGTACCGATGATGTGATTAATGTCGCCGGCCATCGACTGTCCACCGGTGAAATGGAAGAGATCGTCGCGGGCCACTCTGCCGTCGCTGAATGTGCGGTTATCGGCGTCAACGATCCGCTTAAAGGTCAGCAGCCTGTTGGCCTGGTACTGCTGAAAGACGGTGTTGATGTCGAAGAAGATGCACTCGAAGCCGAACTGGTTGCACTGGTGCGTAAAGAGATCGGTGCGGTTGCCTGCTTTAAGAAAGCGATTGTCGTACAGCGTCTGCCGAAAACACGTTCCGGTAAGATTCTGCGTAAACTACTTCGCCAGATTGCCGATGGTAAGGAGTACTCTGTACCTTCCACTATCGATGATCCGGCAAGTCTGCCCGAGATCCAAGAGATCATGGGTCACCATGGACTGGTGTCAGCGTAACGGATAATCCTTCGGGGGATCATCCAATACGTCATTCGGGAGGATTGGTTAGCGCAGTCTGTCTGCGTCGGACGGTGGTAATTGATTAGCTAACTCCCAGTACCCTTAGCTCAGTTGAGGCAACCTTTGGTTGCCTCTTTTTTTGCCTGGTTTCAGCCCTGCAGCCAGCCCATCCGGTATGGATCTGAATGCGGTAAGATGCACGGGCTATTTATTTTCGTCGTCCGAAATTTTTAGTAAGACTTTGTCCAGCAGGCGCGTGGACAGAACCCGGCGCAGAAATCCGAACAGGTATGTTGGTACTGTGACATAGTAGCGTGGTTTCGGGCGCTTACTTTCCAGTGCGTGGATGACGCACTTGGTGACAGCTTCAGGGCCTAATGTAAACGGATCACGTTGGCGCTCGATATCAGTCTTGCTCAGGCGGGCATTGACGGCAGCATAGACTTCCTTATGGGCGCTGTTGTTGCTATCAATATTTTCCTGAAATTTCTGGTAGGCGTTCTTGCGGAATTGGCTTTCTATCGGTCCCGGCTCAATCAGTGAAACCTGAATTGCCGTTCCCGCCAGCTCCTGGCGCAGCGTGTCACTCAGTCCCTCAAGCGCAAACTTTGAAGCATTGTAGGCACCGCGGTATTTCAGCGTAATCAGACCCAGCACTGAGCTGTTATGAATGATACGGCCGTAACCCTGTTTTCTCATCACCGGCAGGACTTTGCAGGTTAGTTCATGCCAGCCGAAAACATTGGTCTCGAACTGTTGCCTGAGAACATCCCTGCTGAGGTCCTCTACTGCGCCAGGCTGTCCGTAGGCGCCGTTATTGAACAGAGCATAAAGCTCGCCGCCACTGCGAGCCAGAACCCATTCCAGAGCAGTACTGATCGATTCGCTGGAATCCAGGTCCAGCTGAGTTGCCTCAAAGCCCTGGTTAGCCAGCATATCAACATCAGAAGGTTTTCGGGCCGTTGCAAATACCCGGTAGCCACGCTGTTTTAGATCAGAAGCGACCCTGAGTCCGATTCCGGTGGAGCATCCTGTAATTAGCACTGCTTTTTGCATTGAATCTGTCCTGAGAGACTTTGTTCCGGTCAGGCATGCTATCAGATTCCAGTGCTTAAGCAGAATCAGGAGCGGTGTGATCAGGTGCATCTTATCCGGATGCACCTCGTTTTGCTGAATGGTTAGTTAGCGAATCGCGTATTTATCCATTAAGCGATAGAGTGTTACGCGGGAAACGCCCAGCAGGCTAGCTGCCTTTGAGATGTTATGGTGGGTGTGTTGCAGGCTGCATTTCACGGCCATAACTTCTGCCTGATTTCGGGCTTCATCGAGAGAAACCACTTCCATCTCTATATCAGAGGGAGAGAGCGCCATATCCTGTGGCTGAATGAGTTCAGTCTGGGACATTACCAGTGCCCGACGTATCTTGTTAATCAGTTCTCTGACATTGCCACTCCATCGGTGTTTCAACATGGCATCAACCGTGTCGGCAGAAAATCCGGTCGCGGGGGTGTCGTATTCTTCCTTGAATCGATTAAAGAAGTATCTGGCCAGCAGTTCGATATCCTGTTCCCGTTCGCTCAGAGAGGGAAGTGCAATGCTCAGAATACTTAACCTTTGGTACAGCTCATTTATCAAGCGCCCTTCGCTGACGGCTTGTGTCGCATCTTCAGCCGTGCCCGCCAATATGCGTACATTGAGCTGCCGACTGATTCCGGAGCCTTCTCGCTGGTAGCTGTTCTGTTCCATGGCGTGAAGAAGTTTCTGCTGTGCCTGTATGGGCAGGCGAGTGATTTCCTTAATAAATAGTGTGCCTCCCGCAGCTGATTCCAGGCGTCCGGTGCGACTTGAGGCGTTCTCAGGGGCGGGTTCTTGAGTGCCAAATAATTCCGAATCTATAAGGCTTTCCGGAAGTGCCGCGCAATTCATGACCTGAAACGGGCCTGAACTCCTGTGCGAACGTTGGTGGATGGCTGAAGCAACCAGTTCTTTACCAGAGCCTGATTCGCCATGAAGAAGAACAGGGGCATCAACGCCAGCTATATGCCGGATCTGTTCAAATACCTTCAGCATAGAGGGGCTGGTGCCGACGATTTCGATATCGTCGTCGGGCTGCCGCTCATCCGGGGGAGGGGGGCTGTCCTTGAGCATGCATTTGCCATAGGCATGGCCGAGCGTTGCTTTCAGGTAATCAAGATTATTCTCCAGTGGAAGGGTGAAGTAGTCGTAAAAATACTGATAGATCAGGCGACGGAACACCGGATTTTTCAGGTCTTCCTGACATGTTAAGGCGATCCAGGCGGTGGAGTCTTCTTCGCGAAAGAAGCCTTCTATATCTTCTATCTGTTCATCATCCAGATGTTCAAGGTGGACAAGTCCAACCAGAAAATTATTATGATGTAACCGGCTACGAGCCCTGGGGGTCGATGTTACGCGCTCAATTGCCCAGTTATCGAGGCGAATATCAATGCCTGGCAGGCTTCGATCGTAGCTATAGTCCAAATAGAGTGCTTTTCGCGGTGGCAAGGCTCCTCTTGTCACATTGGGTGAATACGAGTAATTAGCCATTTTGTTCACGCGCTTTAACAGTCTGTTTAAGCTGCGCTCACAAGCACTTATTTAATAGTAGAACAGATTTGGTAAATCTACCGAAGGAAGGGTGAAGCTGTACAGAATGTAGATGAATACTTACAGGTAGAGGAAAGGGCCAGTAGCGCCTGGAATTCAGGCGCCCAGACCGCGATCGTTTCGCGACATCCTGTCTGTACTTCACTGGCTTTGGGGCCGGGAATCAAGAGCCTCCATGCTCATCGTTCCCTCGAGATTGACTCGACTTACTTAGGGATTTGCGAACTACCGCCGGATAATTTGCTGGAGAATTCAGAGGTAGTAAACCTATTCTTAGGTTACCGACTGTTTTAAACAATACGACATATTTCGTATATTGTTATAGCTAATCGGCTTACTCCTTTTTCTTATAGGCCGGTTGTAGGGTGAGCGCTTATGTTTGGCAGGCTATTGCTGCTGTAGGTCTTCGCAATAGTTTCGGTTGCTAAAGCGAGGGGTAAACCAGATGTAGTCAGCCTTTCCCGTAAAAGGGTATTCCGTTGGCAGGGTGCTGTCCTTGATAACTTCGGTAATGATGACCGTCTTAATGGTGCTATCCGGCTTCAGAATCTTCAGGTGGAGTGGAACGCCCTGATCCTGCAACGTGTGGTATGCGCCTGCGATAAGCACCGATGGGGGCTTGGCCGTCATTGAAAATGCCATGCTTGCATCCCGTGCGACCTGAATCTCAGCCATAGGATTCATTTGAGAGATCGGCATCATCTCGCAGTGTTCCTGATGGACTTGTTTCCGAATCTTCTGGTACACCGCATCAGGAATCTGGCGGGCGGAGCTGATGCGTGCTGAATCCAGACTAGCGAGGCCCTGCTGATAGACTTTCATCATTGTTTCTTTATTGATGTTGCCAGCTCTAACCGGATTGTTACCCTTAACCGCTATGCGTGCTAATGGGGCGTAGTTTGACCAGCTCCAGCCTTTTTCAGGCCACTGCAGGCTCTTCCTGATTTCCTGGTCATCTGCGTCTTCGGGCAATATTGCGGCGGTTGATGATTGCAGATCACCTGAACTGAGCATTTCCAATACCAGGCTGCGCTTTCTATCCGATAGCAGTGCGGACAGTAGCCTCTCCTCTATCGCGTGATGGTCCGGGTTGTCATGTTTTTCGCCAATCAGGACGAATTCCGCCGTTCTCAGACTGGATAGCAATTCCTGTACAGAGACTGCCTCTCTCTGTTTTGTGTCATAGATAGAGCCGGTCAGAGGGTGTTGCTGCAGGATTGGGGATTGCCAGGCTATCTCCGGGGATAAGTGGGGTGTCGCCGCCTGAGAGGCGTGTACAGCGCCTGCAGCTGAAAGCAAAAGTAAGAACTTGGGAAGCGCTAGAGGCATATGGTATCCGTTCAAGCCGATTGACAACTTAGGGTTATTTAATCAGGCGGAGGAAGAAAAAAGAAGCGCATGATGCTGGAGTACAGATAATCTCCAGACTTACACATGCGAAGGGGGCTGAAGGGGAATACCCCCGATTTAATATCGTTCTTCCTGTTTAGAGGTATGCCAGTAGGAATCGGAGCGGTCAACCAGCGGTTCGGCCATTCTCGTCTCCTTTTCTGTTGCAACTGACAACAGGACTATGCATAGCAGCAGAAAAAGGCTGCGTGTAACAAACGCCATCTTGAACACCTCCCTTTAGCTACAGAGATGTCCTTTCTCTGCATTATAAAACCTGAGGTCTCCGGGCTGGCTACCCGTATCAGTCATAAATCGATGATCAACCAGGCAATATACCTTTCCCTGCGTTAATCATCCCGAATATCGGGTATCTTCTTTAGTGGGCGCTGCAACAGAAAATTGTAGTCTTACAATGTAATGGTGTAGCTCAATGACTAAACAAAAGTCTGCTGTTTCGCCTTAATGCTGAAACAAGACTTCGCTTCTTGTTCAGGCTATTTACAAAAATTAGGTCACAGTTGTAAGTCTGTCCACTATTTTTTCATGAAAAATAGGTTTCGATTTATAGGTGTTAAATTCCAGCAAGAAGTGTCAGGTCTGAGAATCGGGCGCTATAGAATTTCTTAGGCCTGATATGTGAGGTTGGCTGCTGTGGCCGAGAGGGTTAAGCCCTGATGGACTTAACCCGTTGCTATATCAGGCTTACTTCGGTTGAGGGACGATACGAAGATAGGGCTTCGGTGCCTTCCATCCTTGCGGGAATTTCTGGCGGGCTTCATCGTCAGAAACGGCAGGAACAATAATTACATCTTCACCCTGTTTCCAGTTAACCGGAGTGGCTACCTTATGGCGGGCGGTAAGCTGACAGGAGTCAAGTACTCTGAGCACTTCGTCGAAGTTACGACCGCTGCTCATTGGATAGGTGAAGTTAACTTTTATCTTCTTATCCGGGCCAATCAGGAAGACAGATCTTATCGTAGCATTATCGATAGCCGTACGGTCTTTCGCTGCGCCGCTGGCATTGGGGTGAATCATATCGAACAGTTTTGCTACTTTCAGATCAGTATCTCCGATAAGGGGGTAGTTCAGGGCATGGCCCTGGGTTTCTTCGATATCGCCTTTCCAGCGCTGATGATCTTCAACTGAATCGATGCTGAGTCCTATGATCTTGCAGTTCCGTTTGTCGAATTCCGGTTTTAGTTTGGCAAGGTAGCCCAGTTCGGTTGTGCATACAGGAGTGAAGTCTTTGGGGTGTGAGAAAAGTACAGCCCAGCTATCGCCGATCCATTGATGGAAATTGAGGCTTCCTTCGGTGGTTTCAGCTGTAAAGTCGGGCGCATCATCTCCAATACGTAAGGACATGAGAGTCTCCGCTAGTTGTCTCTGTGCCTCCCTGTACGGTGTCGGTACTTATTCCATAGTCGTACATCATGGATGTGCATGGTTAGTTATAGACCAGATTAGGCGAGAAGCATGCCCGATTTTTAAGATGCAATCCTGCAAGACCTACCTGTCGGTCTTGAGATGTGCTTAGATGGAGGGCTATATATCTATGGCTGCAGGCTATTGATATCCCGGCCTACTCGTATCATGAATGAGCGTATTGGATGTTTCGCCTACTTCATCATTTTTCTGTTATTAGTTCTGTTGGAATTTTTGTGGTGGTGCTGGCGTTGTCACTTTTCTACAGGCATCTGGCGTTTGCTGACTTGATAGCCCATGAGGAGCGTTCTAACGTTTCGCTCACCCAGGCATTGGCCAATTCGCTAGGTCAGCGTTTGTACTTATTCATCGAATCATCGGAGGGGCGCTTGTCAGAGAGTCCCGGCCCATTGGATGCCGCTGATTCAATGAGGCAGAGTGTGGTGGGCCTGATGAAGGGGCTGAATATCGTTAAGGTTAAGGTATTCGATCACCAGGGTATGACGCTTTTTTCTACGCAGATCTCGCAAATTGGTGAGCTCCGGGCTGGTGACAAAGGTTTTATTGCTGCTATCGGTGGCGATGTCGTCTCTGCTCTCGTTTTCAAGCATCAGGTTGATACATTTCACGGTGTGAAAGCAGATCGAAACCTGGTTTCTTCCTATGTGCCGGTAGTGGCTGAAGATGGTAGCGGCTCGATCGGCGTGATTGAGGTCTATTCGGATGTGACGGAGTTGGTCGATGCTCTGGATTACACGTTAGCGAAGATAGTAGGAGGGGTTACAGGCTGTCTGCTTAGCCTTTATCTCTTCCTCTTCCTTGTTGTACGTAGGGCAGACCGAATCCTGCAACAGAGCTCAGACGAGATTCGCTATCTTGCTTATCATGATGCTTTGACCGGTTTGCCTAATCGAAGGCTTTTCACCGAGCGGTTGGAGTCTATGTTGAACGAGAAACCCGCCGTATTGGCGGTGTTCTTTGTCGATCTTGATAGCTTCAAGCTGGTGAATGATCGCTTTGGCCATGATGCCGGAGATCGATTGCTGAAAGTTCAGTCTGAAAGATTAAAATCATGCTTTGATAGTGCTGCGCTCATTGCGCGATTTGGTGGTGATGAGTTTGCGATTATTGCCCCCGCCTGTGAACGGAATGCGACAACTACCGCGGCCATGGTAGGTAAGCTGAGTGATGAGCTGGGTCAGCCGGTAGAGCTTAATGGCGCTTTGCGTGAAGTGAGCTGTAGCGTCGGCGTTAGCTACTATCCCTATAGTGGAACAAGCGTGGATGATCTGTTGCGCAACGCTGATCATGCTATGTATAGAATGAAAAAGTCTTCGTCTAAGTACTGTCAGTCAGGCAATAGTGCGACTGAAACAGTCTGAGGTGCCGGATAGGATCTGGTATTATCGCTGTTTGTTGGGTTGATTAAGGTTGAGAGAGTTTAATGGCAAATAAGGCGTGTGCACGGCACATTTTGGTGAAAAGCCGTGAAGAGGCAGAGAAGCTAAAACAGAAGATTGATAAAGGCGCTGATTTTGCTCAGTTGGCAAAACGCCACTCTACCTGCCCATCTAAGAAGAAAGGTGGTGACCTTGGAGAGTTTCGTCGTGGTGAGATGGTTAAGCCGTTCGATGATGTGGTGTTTAAAAAGCCAGTGCTACAGGTGCATGGGCCGGTTAAGACTCGTTTCGGCTGGCATCTGATTCAGACTATCTATCGGGATTGAGCGGGTCTGGCAGCGCTACAGGAGGAGTAGGGGATCGTTTCTATTACGCCCTCCGGGAAAGCAGACAACAAAAAAGGAGTGCCGAGGCACTCCTTTTTAGCATTCAAACTAATCAATGATTAGTTTTTCTTGGCAGCCATCTGAGCTTTGATCAGCTCACCGATAGTAGTAGGACCGGATACTTCAACCTCTGCATTCTGAACTGCTTTCAGAGCTGCTTTCTCTTCCGCCTGGTCTTTAGCACGGATAGACAGGGTGATAACGCGGTTACGACGATCGATGTTAGTGATCTTAGCTTCAACTGCTTCGCCTTCTTTCAGGACAGATGCAGCATCTTCTACGCGGTCAGCGGAGATTTCAGAAGCTTTCAGAGTACCTTCGATGCCTTCGGCCAGCTCTACTACAGCGGCTTTAGCGTCTACGGACTTAACAGTACCGTTTACGATAGTGCCTTTGTCGTTAGCAGCAACGAATTCTGCGAAAGGATCGCTCTCCAGCTGTTTGATACCCAGGGAGATACGCTCTTTCTCAGCATCGATGGACAGGATAACTGCTTCAACTTCTTCGCCTTTCTTGTACTGGCGCAGAGCTGCTTCAGCATCAGCTTCCCAAGTGATGTCGGACATGTGTACCAGACCGTCCAGATCGTTCTCCAGACCAACGAAGATACCGAAGTCAGTGATGGTCTTGATAGTACCGGCAACTTTATCACCAGCAGCGTACTGCTCAGCGAAAGATACCCATGGGTTGCCAACACACTGCTTGATACCCAGGGAGATACGACGACGCTCTTCATCAACATCCAGGATCATGACTTCTACAGAGTCACCGATCTGAACCACTTTGGATGGGTGGATGTTTTTGTTCGTCCAGGACATCTCGGATACGTGAACCAGACCTTCAACGCCGTCTTCGATAGAAGCGAAGCAGCCGTAGTCAGTCAGGTTGGTGATGCGAGCCTGTACTTTAGAACCAGCTGGGTAACGGTTCTTGATAGCTTCCCAAGGATCTTCGGACAGCTGTTTCAGACCCAGAGAGATACGGCCAGTTTCTTTGTCGAACTTGATGATCTTAACGTTGATCTCATCGCCAGGGTTCAGCATTTCGCTTGGGTGAGAGATACGCTTCCAAGCCATGTCAGTGATGTGCAGCAGGCCGTCAACACCACCCAGATCGATGAATGCACCGTAGTTTGTCAGGTTCTTAACGAAACCTTTAACAGACTGGCCTTCTTCCAGGGATGCCAGCAGCTCATCGCGCTGAGCGCTGTTAGCTTCCTGCAGAACGGCACGGCGAGAAACAACGATGTTGTTACGCTTAGGATCAAGCTTGATCAGTTTGAATTCCAGCTCTTTGCCTTCCAGGTGGTCAACGTCACGAACCGGACGTACGTCTACCAGAGAGCCTGGCAGGAAGCCCTGGATGTTGTTGATGCTGACAGTAAAGCCACCTTTGACCTTGCCAGAGATGTAGCCTTTAACAACTTCTTCAGCATCGAATTTCTGCTTGAGAACTTCCCATGCTTCTGCGCGCTTAGCTTTTTCGCGAGACAGACGCGTTTCACCGAAGCCATCTTCAACAGCTTCCAGGGAAACTTTTACCTGGTCACCGATCTGGATTTCCAGCTCGTTCGCATCGTTCAGGAACTGTGCGCGAGGGATAACAGCTTCGGATTTCAGGCCAGCGTTAACAGTAACCCAGTCGCTATCGATATCGATAACTTCACCCATTACCAGGGTGCCAGGGGTCATGTCTACATTCTGGAGGGATTCTTCAAACAATTCAGCAAAGCTTTCGCTCATGAAATATTCCTATGGGCTGCATAATGCAGCTCTTAGTTCAACCTGGGCCATCGGCTGCGCAGGGTCAGTTAAATTCTCTGTGGAAGGACACCGTTGCCGATGGTGTATGTGGCCTTGCACAGATAAAGGCGGGCGTATTATACCGAGAGGACGCGGGGAAAAACAGGTAAAAAACGCACCGGAGGCTACTAATTATAGCCGCCGGTGGTTGTATCGGTGCTTAGTTTGCAGAATTTACGTTACTAATGGTTGCGAATTGTTCATACAGGGTGGATTGGCAGGGTTCGACAACAGAGTTCAGATCCTGCTTGAGGGCTGAGTTGAGCTTGTTCTGATCTTCCTGTCGAAAATACTCTGCGATCCTTATCAGTTCACTGCTGTTGTTAGCGGCAAGTTCGGCGCCGTCTCCCACACAAAAAGCAAACTCAGGCAGGAAGTTGTTGGTGATGCTGCTGCGCTGCTTATCATTCAGTATCAGGCGGTTATGGGATATGTAGCGGCGATACTCGATTGCAGAAGCGGCAGACATGATTTCGATCTGGATGTTACTGAAGCGGGCCGCCGCCGGATTAGTCACCAGGAAGCGTTTAAGCTCTGTTTCAACCGCGGCAGTTTCATCGGCAATATTGTCGGGTGCGAAGTGCTCGTTCAGGCGCTTGTATTGAGACAGCTCCATGACCTGCTTTTCCAGCTCGGCGATCTGTTCCCGCAGGACTTCCTGCTCCTTAATCAGGTTTTCCTTATCCTTGCGCAGTCCCTGAACGACTTTTTGCGTAGGCGTCAGTTTCTCTTCCGCAAAGGTTGCAGGTACCTGTTTATGACCCAGAGCACCGACAGTATCGTCATAGAAGCTGGCAGGTAATACCGCGTAACCAAATTTTTCCAGCTTTTTGCTGCTTTCGCTATCGGCCAGGAAGGTGTAGCCGACCAGGCCGGTGCCACTGATTGCAAGTAAAGCAACCGTTGCTACAACGGCTGTTTTGATACCGGATTTCATTCCAGAGATATTCCTTCGGGCCTGTTAGTTTTTTGCTGAAGTATATTTCAGTGTCAGGTCAATCATATCCAGCAGAATCCGTCCGCTTTCTGCCAGAATAGCTTCTGATTCAGGGCTGATCTGGCGGCCGCTGCTGTCTTTCTCCAACTCGTTGTCCAGCTCAGACAGTTTGCTGATGGGCGCGAGGTTCTTGCGCTCCCGACGTCTGTTTTCGGCCTCGAGCTGCCAGGATTCAACCTGGCTGCGCTCTGTTTCCAGCTTATCTTTTCTTAATGAAATTAAGGTATCGTTGCGCTGCTCTTCCAGATGGTTGACCTGCTCCTGCATAAACATGAAGTCAGGATTATCTTTAACACGCTGCTTATGGCGTTTTGTCAGCTTTTCAATAAATGGTGATACACCCACAAAGTGTCCGTGACGTACCGGATGGATTGTATCCCACTCAAGAGCACCATCCAGAGCGCTTTCACCGATCTCAGAGGTGTTGTACAGGGTAGGGAAGCTGATATCGGGAATAATCCCTTTATGCTGGGTGCTTTCACCCGAAATACGGTAGAACTTGGCATGGGTAAGTTTAAGCTGGCCATGCTCAAGCGGAAGCAGGGTCTGGACCGTGCCTTTACCGAACGTTTGTCCTCCCAGTACGATACCGCGCTGGTAATCCTGAATAGCGCCGGCAAATATCTCAGAAGCCGAGGCTGACATTCGGTTTACTACCACCGCAACCGGGCCGGTATAGACAAACTTAGGATTACGGTCGCTCATCACATTAATACGGCCATTAGGGTCCTGGATCTGCACGGTCGGGCCGCGGCTGATAAACAGTCCCACCAGTTCATTGGCCTCACGCAAAGATCCGCCGCCGTTGTTACGAAGATCGATAATCAGGCCGTGGATTTTTTCGGCTTGCAGTTCGGCGATCAGCTTTTCGACATCACGCGTGGTGCTTTTATAATCCTTCTCGCCACGCTGAAGGGCACCAAAGTCAATATAGAATGCCGGTATCTCAATAACACCGACTTTGAACTGGCGTCCCTGATAATCAATATCGAGAATACGTTTTTTAGCGGCCTGCTCCTCAAGCTTAACCTTGTTTCTTTTGATTTTAACAATGCGGGTCTGGCTGCTATCGGAATCACTGGAGCGAACCAGTAGACGGACCACTGTGTCTTTAGGTCCGCGGATTTTGCTTACTACGTCATCCAGGCGCCAGCCGACAACATCTTCAATGCTGCCATCTTCGCCCTGGCCGACACCCAGAATCAGGTCGGCTGGTTTCAGTTGGCCGGTTTTGTCGGCAGGCCCTGCCGGCACCAGGCGTACTATTTTGGTGTATTCGTTTTCTGCCTGGAGTACAGCACCGATACCTTCCAGCGACAGGCTCATATTAATTTTAAAGTTTTCAGAGCGGCGTGGAGAGAAATACTGGGTATGGGGGTCAAACTGGCCGGTAAATGTATTGGCGTAGGTCTGAAAAACGTCGTCGTTATTGATCTGATCAGAACGCTTCTGTTGATTAGCGTAGCGTTTAATCAGTGTTTCTTTGGCTTCTTCCAGCGACTTTTCCGCCAGAGTCAGGTTTAACAGGGCGCTTTTAACCCGCTTCCTCCACAGGTTGTCCATCTCCTCTCTGGTGGAAACCCATTGATCATCGGTACGATCAGTGTCGAGGTTCTCGTCAACGTCAAAGTCAAACCGCCTGTTGCTGCTGGTCAGCAGCTTAATCGCATAGGCATTGCGCTCGTTGCTGCGCTGCTGCAAACGGTTGAATATGATATAGGCGACATCCAGCTTGCCTGCTTTGATCTCTTCATCAAGCTGGAATCGGTATTTCTCAAATTCACGGATGTCACTGGCATAGAAGTTAAGCTTGGACGGGTCGAGATTTTCCAGGAACTTATCGAGCAGCTGGCTGGATAGGGTATCGTTAATCTCGAGCTTTTTGTAATGGCCCAGCTTCAGAGAGTCGACAATTTCCAGAAGCGTCTGACTATGAATCGCTTCAGCCTTTAATGGCTCGGGAATCTTTGCCGCCACAGGTGATGCAAGGCAGATTGCAAGAGTGGTGGTGCCAATAAGGTGTAACAGCGATTTATACATAAATTTGAGTTACCAGTCGTGTGTTCTCTTGATGAGACCACTTGATATTGCAGAGAGTTCCGATGCAGCAGGAATCCGTTGGTGTCTAACCAAGTCAGGCAAAGGTTTCATAGCAGAGTTTAGACATGGGGCGTGCTGATGTAAAATCAACTGTTTAGCGCTATTTAATTGTTTAAGGTGATGTGATGTTACGACCGCTTATCGTGGTTCTGGCGACCACTCTGGTACTGGCTGGATGCGGCAAAAGTGAAGAAGAGGAGCGCTTTCGTAAAGAGCTGATTGAGAAAGCACTCAATGATGACACCCGCAAGGCTGGTGATGCTTATCTTGCCGAAAATGCCAAGCGGGAGTCGGTGGTCGTGCTGCCCTCTGGATTGCAGTATGAGGTGCTTCGGGAAGGGCAGGGAGAGTCTCCCAAAGTAACGGATAATGTCGTTGTTCATTATGAAGGTACTCGTGTCGATGGGGTCGTATTTGACAGCTCCTGGCAGCGAGGAAAACCCGCTGAATTTCCATTGAACCGGGTGATCAGGGGTTGGACTGAAGGCCTGAGTCTGATGAAGGAGGGAGGTGTCAGAATGTTTTATATCCCGGCAGACCTGGCGTACGGCGCAACCAGTCCTTCAGAGTTGATTCCCGCGAATTCTGCGCTGGTGTTTAAGGTTGAGCTGCTGGAAGTGAAGAAAGAGGAAAACTAAAATGACACAGAATGAGTACAATCAGTCCCTGATCCGCTTTCTATCTGAATCTCCGACGCCATTTCATGCAGTAAAGGCGATGGCTTCGCGATTGCGGGAGGCTGGATTTGAGCCGTTGCGCGAAGCTGACGCATGGCAAACGGAGGCTGGCGGTCGGTACTACATCACCCGCAATGATTCATCTATTATCGCCTGGACCATGCCGGTAGAAGGGTCTCCGGCTGAAAATGGTTTTCGTATGGTGGGCGCCCATACGGACTCGCCGTGCCTTAAAGTTAAGCCTTCTCCTGAGTTACACCGAAACGGTTATTTTCAGCTGGGTGTGGAAGTTTATGGTGGAGTATTGCTGAACCCCTGGTTTGACCGTGACCTCTCGCTGGCCGGTCGTATCAGTTACCTGTCTGAAGCGGGTGTTGTTGAGCACCATCTGATCGATTTCCGCAAAGCCATCGCCATTATTCCGAGTCTGGCGATACATCTGGACCGGGAAGCCAATAGCAGTCGCGCCATCAATGCCCAGACTTATCTGCCTCCTGTGTTGGGGCGCACCGGTTCAAAGCCGGACTTTCGGGAGATTCTGAAGCAGAAGCTGATCGATGACGGTGTAGCAAATGTTGATCAGGTATTGGATTACGAGCTTTGCTTCTATGATGTCCAGTCTCCGGCAATGGTTGGTCTGAATGAAGAATTTATCGCTTCGGCGCGTCTGGATAATCTGCTGAGCTGCTTTATCGGGCTTCAGGCAATGCTGGAAGCAGATTCGCGAGAGGGCACGCTGCTGGTCTGTAATGATCATGAAGAGGTCGGCAGTATGTCTGCTGCGGGTGCTCAGGGACCGATGCTGAGCCAGATGCTGGAGCGCATTATGCCGCAGGCGGAAGAGCGGCACCGTGCTTTGTCCCGTTCCATGATGATTTCAGCGGACAATGCCCATGCGGTACACCCTAATTTCGCTGATAAACATGATGCTAATCATGGGCCGCTAATCAACCAGGGTGCGGTTATAAAACTGAACGCTAATCAGCGCTATGCCAGTAACAGTGAAACCAGCGCACTTTACCGCAAGCTGGCTGCAGAAGAGGAAGTGCCTGTACAGGCCTTTGTCGTGCGCAGTGATATGGCATGCGGCAGTACGATCGGTCCGATTACGGCGTCAGAGATCGGTGTCAAAACGCTGGATATCGGTGTTCCTCAGTTTGCGATGCATTCAATCCGGGAGCTGGCCGGTACCGCCGACGCTTATAACCTGAGTCGCGTATTAAGCCGATTCTATAAAGAACCGGAAGTCTGAGACCGGATTGGGGGGGTAACGCCCCCCCCAAGGCCTGATTGACCGACCTGCTGACCACTGAAGTGCTACAGGTCGGCCTTTTGGCCCACATCATATGTTAAGCCCCCAGCCCTTCTAAATTAGCTAAGACAGCTTTGCCCCTGATCGAGCCCGTCCTTCGTGATTATCAGGCCGTCCAGGATCTGCCGTCATTCTGTCCTGGAGGGCGGTAACAGGTCACATCTGCTTCCAGAGATCCGAGACTATATTTCCCCAATCATTTATCAATTTTCTGGTCCTGCTCTACTATGTAACGATGTAAGTTGAATTCTGTTGCTCTGTTTGAGCCCTAAATAAGGATATTGAAATTGAAGTCTTATTCAATTGACGAATGGATAGTTAAGGAGGGCAGATGGTAGCGGCAGGAAAGGTGTTTAATCGGGTACTTCCCCGAACTCTCGCGCTTTCGCTTCTCATCTCTCTGATTCTTCTGGCAGGACTTTTTTGTTTAAACCGTGTTGTCGATAAACGGGCGGTGTTATCGGATATTGATTCTGATATCGCACTGGTCGAGCTGGCTGCAGAGATTGGCGATCTGTTACATCAAGTTCAAAAGGAACGCGGCCTGACATCTGGCTTCTTAAACGGTGATGCCAGGAAATATCAAAAGGAAGTAAAGCTTCTGCGGGAAACCACGGATCAGTTTGCTGAGAAACTGCTAAAGCGCTCCGGGCAGATGAAAGAGTCTGTCCGGTTTCCCGGATTGCGCGCGATTCTCGATGGCATTCGTACTGATATCAAGCGCCTTCCATCTCTACGCTACGGACGTGTTGATCTGCGTCTGGCTGATAATCTCAAATCAGATCCATTTCAAAGTGGTGGCGTGTTTGACGCCTATACCGACATCAATACCAAGCTGTTGGAATCGGTTAAGCAGATAAGCTTCTATACCGAAAGAAGCCGGTTGATCGGTTCTCTGGCGAGCTATAGTAACTTGCTCTACTACAAAGAGTTGTTAGGGCAGGAAAGAGCAATTCTTGCGCGTGTCTTTGTTCAGGGAAGCTTTGAATCTGGCCTTTTCCGAAGAATTATCGAAACCTCGGCGCAGGAGAATGCTTACAAAGAGCTCTTCCTCTCGCTGGCTGATGATGAGGCTGTCAGCTTTTACAAGCAATCTGTTAATTCATCACTGATGCTCAGGGCAGATGAGATGCGTCGAAATGCACTGGCCAGTGCATCTACGGGGCTGTTTAAAGCGGATGGCAAGACATGGTGGGACACGCAAACTGCGCTAATTGACGAATATCGCAAGGTGCAGGGGTTCATAACAGCAGCAGAGTTGGCGAAGCTGGCTCAACTCAAGAAGCGCGTCGAACAGGGACTGGAGGCGTATTATTTCGCCGGTCTGGTTGCTGCTCTGGCATTGATCGGCAGTGTTGTTTTACTCATCGCCCGGCCAAAACACCATCGATCTGCAGATGAGCAGCAAAAAAGCTGGCGTTTTACCTTGGCGCATCTGGTGGGTGTGGCTCTGATTCTGTTGGTGAGCATGGGTTTGGTAATCAACTACTCCATCAGCAATGTCCGGCATAAGCTCACGGAGGAGGCTATTAGCACCTTGGGAGCCAGCGTATCCAGTGTCCACGGAACTTTACGAGAGATTTGGCTGGATGCGGTTTTTTCGGATGTAGAGCGCTGGGCGTCTGATCCCCTGGTTGTTTCTGGCGTAGAGGGACTATTGCAGGCACCGGCTAATCTCACTGCCCTGAGTAACCACCCGGCGCAAGCCGCCCTGCGAGAGTTTTTTGAGCCCCGTCTTAATCTGAGGAGTGGTAGAGGATTCATTATTGTTTCTCCGGACTACCGCAATGTTGCTTCAATGCAGGATAGCAATCTGGGGCATGTCAATCTGGCGATACAACACCGCCCCGGCCCGCTGAAAAAAGCACTGGCAGGTAAGTCTTCCTTCATTCCGCCGTTTCGATCCGATACTCCGTTGCGTAACGCCAAGGGGCAGTTGGTTGATGACGGACCAATTATGTTTGCGGCTTCACCGGTCTTCGATAACCGCGGCAAGGTTATGGCCATTTTGTTGATCCGGCTTGATCCTCTGGGTGACTTCTCGCAGATTCTGGCCAGCAGGCTTATCTGGAGTACCGGTGAAACATACGCATTTGACCGCCAGGGGCGAATGTTATCGCGAAGCCGCTTTGAATCTCAGTTATATGACCTCGGCCTGCTGGAGCGGGGCAAGAGCAGTATTCTCAACATCGATATCAGGGAGCCTGGTTCCGGCGATACCATTGGGCCGTTAACCAGAATGGCGCAGCGTGCAACCACCGGGCAGGATGGCAGTAGCCTGGAAGCCTATCCGGATTACCGGGGAGTCCCGGTGCTCGGTGCCTGGTTATGGGATGCTGAGCTGGGCCTGGGTATCGCAACTGAGGTCGACGAGAGTGAAGTCATTGATTCGACACGCCTGATTAGCAATTCGATGGTGCTTGAGTTTCTCTTGGCACTCTTGCTGGCACTGATCGCTATCGTAATTATCTATCGCTTACAGAAGCAGAATGTCTCTGTCCTGCTCGAAACCTTAAACGAGTCCCGTCAGCAGAAAGAACTGGCTGAAAGTACACTGGTCGAGCTAAAAGATGTCACGGACTATAACCGGGCTTTGTTCTTCGCTTCACCGATCGGCCTGGTGTTGTGTGATATGGAAGGGAAGCTGCTCGATGTTAATCCGGCTTTCCTCGGGATCATTGGTTATGAAGAGGCAGAAGCGAAAGCCCTGAGCTACTGGGATATCACCCCGAGGGAGTATGAACCTCAGGAGATGAAGCAGATCGACTCTATGGCCCAGACCGGGCGATACGGCCCTTATGAAAAAGAGTATCTGCATAAAGAAGGGCATCGAGTCCCCGTACTACTGGATGGATTGGTGATCGAACGGGGCAGCGAAAGCTTTATTCTGTCCTCGGTACAAAATATAACCGAGCGCAAAAAGGATGAGCTCGCCTTGATTCAGGCTCGTGAAGAGGCTGAGGCCGCCAATCAGGCCAAGTCCACGTTCCTGGCGACAATGAGCCACGAGATTCGCACGCCGCTGAATGGCATTGTCGGCACCATTGATATGCTGCGACATACCAATCTTGCCCGGAGGCAGCAAGTGATGCTGGGCACTGCCCATGAATCGGCTGCCATGCTGCAGGGCGTGATTGACGATATTCTGGATTTCTCGAAGATTGAGGCAGGTAAGCTTGTACTTGAGTATAACGAGCTCTCTTTAGAACAGTTAATCGAGAATGTTGGTGATGGGTTGCGCACGGTGGCTGCTGGGCGGCAGGTAGAGTTGCTGATCAATTGTGAGCCGGGCTTACCAATGGTGAAAGGAGACCCTGTACGGCTTAAGCAGATCCTGTTCAATCTGGTCGGTAATGCGATCAAGTTCAGCAGTGACATGCCGGACAGAAATGGTCGGGTGTTGCTCTGTGTTGAGATGATCGCGCAGGATGCTGATGAACTCCATATCCAGTTTCGTGTGAAGGATAACGGGATTGGAATGAGTCCCCAGGTGAAAAGCCGACTGTTCAAGCCGTTTATGCAGGGGGAAAAGACAATTACCAGGCGCTTCGGCGGTACCGGTTTGGGGTTGGTAATTACTCAGCGACTGGTTGATTTCATGGAGGGGCGTATCAGAGTCGCGAGTGAAGAAGGGGAGGGTTCTGAGTTTTCATTGACGCTTTCCCTGCAAAAGGCTTGTATCCCGGGGATACCGGAATTTGCGATATTGCAACAACTCAACCTGCTTCTGATCAGCACGGACCCTGATATTAAAAACATTGTAGAAAGCTATCTGGGGACGGCCGGGGCGAGAGTGTATGCCGCTGAGATAAGTGAAGCGGAGACTTATCTTGGTCAATTGATGGAGTCCGATATCGATTTCGGTGTGGTTATTGACTGTCGTGAAGACACCGGGTTGTTTGAGCTGGTAGAAGATAGCCTGTCCCGGCTCGGCTATAACGAAGATCTGCGCTTTGTCCTGCTTGGTAGTGGCAATGGTGGTTACATCCAGCAGCAGTTTGGAGAGGGTATCCGGCTTGATCCGAATGCATTAAGTCGCACCGTGCTTGTAAATGCTGTGGCGGCAGCGGCGGGGCGCAAATCGCCGGAGGTAGTCCAGCAGCAAGAAGAGCCGTGTTTGCTGGATGCACCAATGCTTACGTCGGAAGAGGCGAGAGCCGCTAAGCAGCTTATTCTGGTTGTCGACGACAATGAAACCAATCAAAAGGTAATCAGGCAGCAGCTGAATATGCTGGGTTACAACGTTGAGGTGGCTGGTGACGGCGTGGAAGCGCTGCAAATGTGGCGCAGTGATGTTTATCGCTTGGTTATGACCGACTGTCATATGCCCGAGATGGATGGTTACCAGTTAACCCGCTGTATCCGGCAGGAAGAAGCGGCCGGAGAGCGAATCCCGATTATTGCGATTACGGCTGATGCAATGAGAGGGACGGCGAGCCTTTGCTTCGAAGCCGGAATGGATGCTTATCTGACCAAACCGATGCAGTTGCACCAGATAAGGGATGCGTTAGATACATGGTTACCCGATTCTTCCGCAGCCCCGGTTAGGGAAGCTGTCATAGAGCCGGTCCCGACAGATGAGGCTGATGAGGTGGTTGACTCCCCCGTCGACCCGACAGCGCTTGGTGCAATGCTCGGGATTGATGATGTCGCTGAATTACTGGAGTTCTATCTGGACTACCAGCGCTCTGCCAACGTCAATCTCGCCGAAATGAAGGTTGCCTTTGCTGCCGGTGATGCAACCCAGGTTGGTCGGGTTGCTCATAATCTGAAGTCGACAGCGCGCTCTGTTGGGGCTGATCGACTCGCTGATTGTTGCCTGGCGCTGGAAAATGCAGGTAAGGCCTGCGATATGGAAGAGGTCAGTGAGCAGATGGAGCAGATTAGTTTGCTGTTTGCTGAAGTGGATACATGGATCGAGAATTACCAAAATACCTATGAAGACAAACAACCTGTGTAGTACCCAGTTGCTAAATCGCACCGTACTGGTTGTCGATGATGAACCATTCGTGTTGCGAACCACATCACATATGCTGAAAAAAATGGGCTTTGGTCATATCTCAACGGCGGAAAGTGTCGCCCAGGCCCGGCAGTGTATTGCTGATGCAATGCCGCCGGTTGCTCTTGCTCTGGTCGACCTGAATATGCCGGATGTCGATGGTGTTGAGTTTCTCAGGCATTTCGAGGAGATCAACTATCAGGGCTTTATTATTCTGATCAGCGGCGAGGACCGGCAGACGCTGAGTATGGCCGAAAATCTTGGTCGTCGACGCGGACTGTCGGTTCTCGGGGCGCTTAATAAGCCGGTCAGTGCTCATTGTTTGCAAGCTGTGCTGAAAAACCTTATTGCTTTCGATGAGCCCGCAAGACGGAGCGCCTCTTCTGCCGAAAGGCCTGAAGTAACCATCGATATGCTTGAAAGAGCGATTGATGCAGGGGAGTTGGAACCCTGGTTTCAGCCCAAAATCGATCTGAAAAGCCTGGAGCCCGTTGGTGTTGAGGCCCTGGTGCGATGGCCTACTTCCGGCCGCGGCATGATCTACCCGGATGAGTTTATACCTGTGGCCGAGAGGAGTGGCCTGATCGACAGGATGACTTTTCTGGTGGTGGAGAAGGCGTTGAAGGCTCAGATGCATTGGCAAAGCTGCGGGCTGAACCTCAGTACAGCCATCAATATTTCGATGGATAGCCTGCAAAACCTGGAGTTTCCTGACAGTCTGGGAACGCTTGTTTCACAGCTGGGTGGCGAGATTGGCGGATTGCACTTGGAAGTTACCGAAAGCCAGCTGGCTGAAGACCTGGCCCGGCCTCTTGAAGTGCTACTACGCTTGCGCCTGAAAAAAGTCAGGCTTTCGATCGATGACTTTGGAACTGGGCACTCAAATCTGACCCAGCTGCGAGACCTGCCCTTTGATGAGCTTAAGCTGGATCGAAGCTACGTTCAGGAAGCGCTGCGTGGCGGCAAGGCCGCGGCGATTCTGGAATCCAGTGTTGAGCTGGCCAAAAAGCTGGGTATGACGGTCGTTGCTGAGGGGGTTGAAACGCTGCAGGAGTGGCGTTGTGTCGAGCGTTTGGGTTGTGATCAGGTTCAGGGCTATTTTGCGGCCCGCCCGATGCCTGCTGAGGAGCTGCCCTTATGGGTAAATAACTGGGCTGAAAAGTGTCATCAGTTGTTAGAGCTTGAGACCTGATCCGGCCATCGATAGATCTGCAGTTGCAGCTGAGTGAGATGGCATAGAGGTGACAATAAAGGGACAAATCAGGAAGTCGTAAAGCATGTTGAATCAAAAGATTGAAAATCTGGAGTTACAACGGATTCTGGTCGTTGACGATAACGCTTTCATGCGAGCGGCCATCACCAAGGTACTGTCTAACCTTGGCTTTGAACATCTGGAGCAGGCTGAAAATGGGCAGGAAGCACTGGTCAAGTTGCAAGGATCTGAGATAGATCTGGTGCTTACCGACATTCAGATGCCTGAAGTAAATGGGCTGGAGTTTACCAAACGGGTGCGTTGTGGGCTGGCGGGCGCTGCAAGAAACCTTCCAATCATTGTGATCACCTCCTTTTCTGGCGATGACACGCTCAGTTCGGCATTGGCGCTGGATATTAATGGTTTTATCTCGAAGCCGTTTAAACCGATTACGGTGATTAAAAAAGTGGTGTTGGCCCTGGCCGAGGTGACTGCCCCGGATGGGAAGTCCGCCCTGAGTGAAAGGTACTTCGGGGTAGAGACGGATCTCGACGTCCTGTTACGTCCAAAAGAGGCTGAAGCTGCTGAGCCGGAAGAGGCCGAAGAGGAAGGTGGGCTGAGCCTCAAAGTTTATGAACTGCGGCCCAATATGCGTTTACTGCATGAAGTCAGGCACAAAAATGGCACCTTATTGCTGGCTGCTGGCTTCGAGTTAAAACAAGCGACTATCAACCGATTACTCGAACTACGCGAATCTCTGGCAGCCAAAAGCTTTCGGGTTGAATTACCGGAAGAGGAGTGCGACAAGGCGTAGCCATAGTCAAATAGCTATGACTGAAGGTGGCTTTCCGGCTGAAATGGCTGCCGTAAAGGTCAGTTCCGGCTGTATATTGCCTTGGCTGTTGCGCTACATGCCTGATGATGGACTGAATCTGATCAGCAGGTAGGGTGGTGGCGACTGTCACTGAGATGAATGGTCGGAGTGGAGGGATTCGAACCCCCGACCCTCTGCTCCCAAAGCAGATGCGCTACCAAGCTGCGCTACACTCC
>NZ_KK211069.1:45526-143744 GCF_000620085.1 Marinobacterium jannaschii DSM 6295
CGAGCTGGACTCGAACCAGCGACCAATAGATTAACAGTCTACTGCTCTACCAACTGAGCTATCAGGGAACACCTCATCTGTGGCGGCGTATATTAATGACCGCCCATGAGACCGTCAAGGCAATTTTCGTAAATTTATCAAAAAATTAGCGTTCATTGCTGTGTATTTGATTCAGCTATAATCTGGCGAAAGAGATTGATTAAAAGTAGTACAGCAGGACGCTGGAACAGGTTGTTTGCTTAATGATCAGCAAGGGTTGGCTGCTAATTGATCAGTTCTTCAGAAGCTGTGGTTTATGTATTTTCAATTACGGATAATAGAGTTATCGATCCGAAATGGGTTGGGGCCATCCGGCTTTGCCTGGCGAGCGATGGGGATCGACTGTGATGACTTCTGAGGTCACCGCTGAGAAAGTTAAACAAACAGGTCGGCTGAAGGAGTGAAGGCGCTGCCTTTTCTGTCTAAAAAGTTGTACTGTTGCGCAATAAAAAACATATAGAACAGGCTTCACTGGCAAATAGCGCTGGTAACTGTCTGACTGAAACGGTGCCAGCCGGTCTCAGTGGGAGTGCCCGGGATAACGACCTGAACGGATCTGCTAGCGGGTCGTGGTTCCCCGCAGACGAATTGAATGCCTGATACCTCCAAAAGAGGATGCACTAGATGACGATGATTCCCGGTAAAGATGCGTCGCTGGAACACTCTATCAGCCGCATGACTACCACCCTGGAACAACTGGGGTTTGATCTGGAAGAAGTTCACTGGCTGAATCCAGTGCCCAATGTGTGGTCGGTACATATTCGTGATCGAAAATGCCCGATACTGTTTACCAATGGACGCGGCTCCAGCAAAGAGGCCGCACTGGCCAGCGCGCTGGGTGAATTTGTCGAACGGCTGGGGACAAATTACTTTTTCGCCGACTACTACCTGGGAGATGACTACGCCCGGGCTCCCTTCGTACATTACCCCAATGAGAAGTGGTTTCCTGCAACCGCCGACCAGCTTCCTGCGGAGTTGCTGGATGAACCCTCGCTTTTCCAGTACGACATGAAGGGCGAGCTGAAGGCCTCAATGCTGGTTGATCTGAACTCTGGCAATACTGCCCGCGGCATTTGTGCATTGCCATTCACCCGTCAGCGCACCGGTGCAACGGTTTGGTTCCCGGTCAATGTACTGGGTAACCTCTATGTCAGTAACGGCATGGCTGCGGGTAACAATAAGTACGAGGCCCGGGTACAGGCACTGTCTGAAATCTTCGAACGGCATATTAAGAATACAATCTTGTCGTCGGGTATCAGCCTGCCGCGTATTCCTGATGAAGTGGTGGCAGGGTACCCGGCCGTTCAGGCATCAATCGACGCCCTGCGAGATCACGGTTTTGTGATTGTGATCAACGATGCCTCTCTGGCGGGTAAATTCCCGCTGGTGAATGCGACGCTGATCAATCCGGAAAATGGTGGGTGCTTTGCTGCCTTCGGCGCCCATCCAAAATTTGAAGTTGCGCTGGAACGGGCGGTGGCGGAGTTGCTACAGGGACGGGCGCTCAACCAGCTGGCCGGTTTCCAGCCACCGACCTTTGACCTGCAGGATGTGGCTGATCCACATAACCTTGAAACCCACTTTATCGATTCCAGCGGTATCGTCGCCTGGGATCTGTTGTCAGAAGATGCAGATTACGAGTATACCCCCTGGAATACAGAAGGTGATTCCAGAACGGAGTTCGAACATCTTTGTTATCTGATCCATCGCGTCGACATGGACATCTACATCACAGACTACGAGCACCTGGGCATCTACTGTTGCCGTATCGTCGTGCCGGGCATGTCAGAAGTCTATCCGGTGGATGAACTTCTCTGGAGCAACAACAATCGTGGCCTGCCTTTCCGCGAGGCTTGTCTGCGGCTGAATGCCCTCAGCAGCGACGCCTGTGGTCAGTTGCTCGATGAGCTGGAAGATGCCGCTATAGCCGAGCAGGAAAAAGTTACCGAACTGGTCGGCATTGCCCCGGATGCCAATACTGCCTGGGCCAACCTGAGGGTTGGTGAACTGAAAAGCCTCCTGGCATTAAGAACCGGTGACCTGCAGCAGGCGCTGGACTGGAACCACTGGGTGCAGGGATTCGGGCAGTTACCGTCGGCACGCATGGCATTGCATCGCTGCCTTGGTGAACTACTCTCCTTTGCGCTTGATGAAGAACGCCAGTTGGCGGACTACCAGGCCTTGTTGCAACAGATTCACGGCGAAGAACGCTTTAGTCGCTGCCAGCGGATGTTGGAAGGAGATGAGGTATTTGCCGATCTGCCGGTCGATGATGGTTCGCTGAACCATTTCGCCACACACCGGAAACTGCTGTCGGTGTATGAAAAGGTGCAGAAGGCCAAGCGAAAAGCAGCCTGAGACGGGCCTGGCCCGGAGGCGATAACATGAAAAAGGCTGCCTGAGCAGCCTTTTTTGTTGGCGGTCACTGGGCTAGAATCCCCACCTTTAGTCTATTTAATCGGGTATTGGGTATCAGACCAGCCCTGTCATCGCATCAATCAGCGCTGACGGTTGCGTCGTTGTTGCGCCCGGTATCCAGGAATTTTGCCCTTTGCAGGGTGTTTTGTATGCAGGGTTCAGATGCTTTTTAACAAGCTCCCGGATGACTTGTTTCTACCGCTTGCAGGTAAAAACCGCCAGGTATACCAGGCGGTTTTGCAGGCTGTAGCTGACGTATTTTTCGATGAAGATCTGATCGACCCCTTCGTTCCCAAAGACCTGGTGCGTTCCACCATAGAAGATGCCGTGGTGCGTCATGGTATTCGCCGTTGGGAACCGGAGGAGGGCGACGGAGAAGAGGGAAGAGAGCCGCCTCGCTCCAGTGCGGAGTATGCCAGCCGGATCTATCGTCGGCTGGTTGCCACCGGCTGGCTGGAAGAGGAACAGAAGATCTACCGCACTTATGTGCTGCTTTCGCCCTCGATCAGCTTTCTGTTGCGCTCGCTGGTATCGATTGCCCGACTGGAAAAACGCAGCTACGGTGGTGCCGTACTGAACGTTCTTTCCTCGCTGGAAGCGGCAATCAACGACCCGGCCGGACGTGGTATCACGCTGGCAGAGGCGTCCCAGACGGCATCAGATTTCAGCGCCCACCTGACGGATATGATGCTGGGGCTGAGGGAGCTGAAGATCAATCTCTCCCAGACCAATAATCCGCAGGAGATCGTACGTAACTTCTTCGAACGCTTTGTTGAGCATATTCTGGTCTCTGACTACAAGACCCTGAAGACCAACAACAACCCGTTCCGTTTCCGGCGTCAGATCCTGGCTCTGTTGCGTGACCTGCAGTTCGACACGGTGAAAGTCGATCTGCTGACCAAGCATTACCAGCAGCAGTTCGACAGCGAATACCACGATGCCGAAGCGATGGTGCACCAGCATATTAACCGCATTATCCGCATCTTTGAGTCGGTTGATCAGCGTCTGAATACCATTGATGACTTCCGCTATCGGCTTGAAAAACGGGTGGCGGACACCGTTCGCTATATGGATAAGACGACGCCGGGAATGGCGGCACGCCTGTCACGCGTGATCACCCAGATCAGTCGTAAGCAGGAAGAACTCTATCCGAAGATCGATACGCTGGATGAAGTGGGCTTCCTGTCACCGGGCAGTGTCAGGGCACCGGTGAGACGCCGGGTTGAAACCCAGCCCCGGGTGATTACCCAGGCGACGATCGATCCGAAAGTGCTCGAATTGCGCCGCTTGTTTAAAGAGCACAAAGAGCGCCGGGAGGTATCGGCCGATAAGATCGAGCTGTACCTTGAGCGCCATCTGGCCGGACGCGACAGTCTGGCCGCGACGGAGTTTACTATCGAGTCCGTCGAAGACTACATCTGTTTCAGTTATGTCCGTCACCTCAAGTCTCTCGGCAAAAAGGCCAGTAAGACGGTGGCGAAATTTGATATCAGTATCTCCGACCAGTACGTACGCGTAGCCGATATGGTTGAATGTCGGGATTTCGTGATTGAAAGGAAAGGTTAAATGTTAGGTGATTTGCAGAAATCCATCAGTCGCAGCGATAAATACAAGGAGGACGACTTCGTTCGTGCCGCCAACCAGCTGCTGACCCATCAGTTTTTGTATGCCGACCGTCCCGGACATCGCGATAGCTACTTTCTGGTAGCGGCCAACATTGACTACTTCAAGAATCTGTTCGCCGCGATCGGCTGGTCCTTTATCTATCAGCCTGACGAAGCCTATCTCGGCATACTGCCGAAAGGTGAAGAGCGCTTTATGCGCCTGCGCCTGGATGAATCCCTGCTGCTGCTTTGCCTGCGGCAGCAATATGAGCAGAAGCTGGAAGGCTTTGAGGTCGAAGCCGGCAAGGCCTTTACCTCGACCTATGATCTGCTCAGCCTGTACGAAAACCTCACCGGTAAAGACCTGCCGAATGAGACGCGGTTGAAAGAGATTCTTTCCCTGTTTGCCCGCCACGGCATTATCGAGCGTGGCAAACCAGAGGTGAGCGACCCGAAGAACATCCCGTTGAAGATTAATCCGTCTATTCGCTATGTAGTGGTTGAGGACTATATCCGTCAGCTGGAAGCATTGTGCGACACCGATGCGCCTGAAGCCGATGAAGACGAAGCGCCCGCTGACAATCAGGCTACAACTGACACGACGGCTGATGGCGAAGACAAGAAAGCTGAGTCTGCGCAGGATACAGCGGACAGCAGCACCGGGAAGTCAGACAGCGATGAAGCTGACCAGGCCGCTGACGAGGCGGACAGCGGTGATGCTGCGTCGCAAGAGGCGCCGGGTGCAGATGCTCAGGCAACGCAGGAGACTGCGAAAGCGCCGGGCGAACCAGCCGAACAGACCGATAAGCAGGACGAACAGGTAGCAGAGGAGAGCGCTGAATGAAGCAGCTCAATAGAATCGTACTGGTAAACTGGTATGTACTGGGTGCGGTTGAAATTCCGATCAAGGGTAATGTCGCGATTGTAGGCCCGAACGGTTCCGGCAAATCTTCCCTGCTGGATGCTATCCAGACCGTACTGATGGGTGGCCATAAGCGTCACCTGAGCTTTAACGCCTCTGCCGGTGATAAGAGCGAGCGTAGCCTGCGCACCTACTGCCTGGGTTTCCTGGACTCTTCCGGCCAGAAAGCAACGGCGCGTGAAGACTCCATCAGCTACATGGCGCTGAGCTTTTTTGATACCGAAACCACGAAAGAGACCTGCATCGGCATTGCCATCAGCGCGTCGACCGCAACGGCGGAAGAAGATGTACTCGGTCGCTTTATCCTGCCGGATTTCTCTGTTCACCTGGATGACTTCACCACTGTGCAGGGCGACGGGCGTATGCCGCGTGCCTGGAACGATGTGAAGGAAAACCTGCTGAAACAGTGCCCGGATATGGTGCTGGAGAAGCGCGCCAGCCGCTTTATCCGCGATATGGTGACCCATCTGAGTTTCGACAAGGATATGCCGAACGACGATGATAAGTTCGTCAAGAACTTCAAGAATGCCCTGAAGTTCGTGCCGATCGACAGCCCGACCCGCTTTATCCGTGAATCGGTACTGGATGAGAATATCGTTCATGTGGGAGCTTTCCGAAAATCGCTCGATGAATATCGCTCGATGGAGGAAAAAACCCGCGAAGTTGCCGATCGTATCGCCGAGCTGGAAAACGTACAGGACCTCTGTAAGGGCATCTCTCGTAACGTTCGCAACGCGGCTGAATACGAGTGGGTAGTGCATGAAACCCGCTTTGAAAATGCCGACCTGAAGAAGGAAGAGGTGCAGGAGCGCCTGGAAACCAGTCAGGAGAAGGAAGAGAGCCTGCAGCAACAGCTTGAGCAGAACAGCGAAAAGCTCAATCAGGTCATGCAGCAGCTGGCGGATACCCGCGCCGAGCTTAACAACTCAGACAGTGCCCATAAGATCAAGGCACTGGAGGCGGCGGTTGAAGCCCGTACCCACGAAGTCAACGTGGTGAAAGACAAGATTCAGCGCGTCTATAACCTGCTGCGCAGCACCGTTGGTTTTGCCAATGCCGAACAGTTCCTGCCGGAAAGTTTCCTGCCGGTGGTCAAAGAATCGGTAGAGCTGTGGCGTGGTGGTCAGGAGCTGATGTCCGACCTCTGGCCGATGGAGCCGGTCGCCGTCGACAACAACCTGAAGGCGCTGAAAAAGCATATCGACTCGGTGCGCCGTGAAATTGCCCGTCGTTACGAATCTTCGGTGATCCGTATCAACGAGCTGCGCAGCGTGATTCAGGATCAGAAATCGGCCGTCGAGCAGCTCAAGCAGGGTCGCGCTCCGGTGCGCCGTAACACCTCTGAGCTGATGGAATTGCTGAACGACTATGGTATCGAGTCGACGCCGATCTGTGAGCTGGTGGATATCAACGACGACAAATGGCGTGTCGCGGTCGAGTCCTTCCTCGGAGCCCGCCGTGAAGCGCTGGTGGTCGATCCTGATCGGGTAAAGGAAGCAATTACCCTGTATCGCCGCAAAGGCCGCCACCTCAAAGGCTGCCGAATTATCAACACCACCAGATCCCACGAGTGGCTTGATCGCTATAAGGCGGGCTCTCTGGCGCACTTTATCGAGACCGATAACGAGCATGCCCGCGCCTATATGAACCGCGCCCTGGGTGGCGTGATGGCGGTCGAAACCGAAAACCAGCTGTTGAAGCATGAGCGTGCCCTGACCTATGACTGCATGTTGCAGAGTGAAGGCTCAACCACGGCCATCAATGAACTGCAGCCGGTTATGGGCATCCGCCGCCGTACCAGCCATCTGGAGCAACAGGGTAAGCAGATGGATCAGCTGGTGGCTGAATTTGCCCAGGTGGGCAAACAGCACGAACAGCTGGAGAAATTGCGCGATAACCTGATCAACCTGGCGACCAGCCTGACGGGCGTCACCGAACGTGTGTTTGATCTGGTGACACAGCGCGATCAGCTGAATACCGAAATTGATGGCCAGCGTCAGGCGATCACTGACCTGCGCAACCATGATGATTCCGGTATCCAGCAGCGCATTGCTGAACTGGCGGAAAACCAGAAACAGACCGAACAGCAGCAGCGTGTGCTGATGGATAAGCTGCAGCGCGCCCGTACCTCCATCATTAAGGACAATGCGGCGCTGGAAGTGCTGGATCAGGAGATGGAAGATCACGCCCGTGCCCGCATGCAATGTGCCGACCGCGCAGCCTTCGATGCTCAGTCCGCCCAGGAAAAACGGGATTACCTGGACGAGACCTGTACCGGTGATCTGGATCGCATCATCTTTGAAGCGGCGAAAAAAGCCCAGTCGGAAATGAGCCTGCATGAGCGGAAGAAAAACGCCGTGCGTGAAGCGGTGGCTCAGTACAAAGGCAAATTCCATGGTGGTGGATTGTCCCATCAGGGGCTGGACAATATCGATGCCCAGTCCAGCCATGAAGATCTGGTGCGCTTTGTGGATGAAACCACTCAGGCGTTACGTGATTCAGAGCTGGCCGAGTACACCCAGAAAGCCGAGCGTGCCCGTGTCGAAGCCGAAACCACTTTCCGCTCTGACTTTGTGGCTCACCTTAACGACCAGATTAACAAGATCAAGGATCTGATCCGCGAGCTGAACCAGCACCTCAAGCATCGTCCGTTTAACCGCGAGATGTATAGCTTCGAGATGACACCGAACCCGGAACTGAAAGATATTCTGGAACTGGTGGAAGCCTACACCCGTATGGACCAGGCTAATGTCGGCTCGCTGTTCGATATGAAGTTCGACGACAAGAAGCCTCATTACGATGCTCTGGCGCGTATCCACGACGTACTGAAAGATGAGGGTGAAAGTAGCCTGCTGCAGGATTACCGTAACTTCTACAACTTCGAGCTGGTGGTGAAAGACCTCAACGGCAACCGCAAGACTACCCTGACGCAGCGTATCAAGACCGGTTCCGGTGGTGAGCATCAGGTACCGTTCTATGTTGCGATCGCGGCCGCAATGGGCGCCACCTATCGACTGCGAGAGGACGCCGATGGCAAGGTGCTGGGCGGTATGAGTCTGTCGGTATTCGATGAGGCGTTCAACAAACTCGACTCTGAGAACACCATGACCTCGCTTGGCTTTATGAGCGACCTGGGACTGCAGACCATCATTGCGGCACCGGATGAGAAGTACAGCCTGCTCAGCTCCTGTATGGATACCATCATCAACGTCTGCCGTGACGGCCGGGTAGTGGATATCGATGTCGAGTTCCCCACCGAGAAGGGTAAGGAATTGCTCAACTCCGACAACCCACGCAAGCTAATGGCTGAGATCGACGCTGAGATTGAAGCAGAACTGGCGGTCGATCCGGCCTGATCATCAGGCAATGATCGATAAGAAAGGCGTTTCCAACCGGAAGCGCCTTTTTTGTGGGCGACAGAGCTTTTACGGAGGGCTGATTGCACCGCACAGCTGCTGGCCGTCAGGCATCTGGCAGATAATGAAGCGGCTAAATCACGGGCTGCAAGCGTCGCAGCTTCAAGCGCGGCTCTGGCTTTTTAAGATCAGGAATCAGGCTGGCGAAGGCCTGTTCATCCCGCAGCAGGTACAGCCTCTGTCCATCGCGTTCACCACGCCAGCGCCTGGGCTCGTTCACCAGCGCCATCTGCAGCTGCTCGGGCTGAGGCGCGGGAATCGTTGCAAAGCTGTCATCTCCGGCGGGTAAAACCAGTTGTTCATTACGCAGGTCGGTAAACTGGCGGTGACTGATTAACCGAAGCAGGGCCCTGGCATACCATGTTTGGGGGGGCTCGTTCAAAGGTGCTAGTAAACCGATGCTACCGGGCGGTATGATCCGTCGTTCTTTCGCGTAAAATTTTCGTACCGTAAGGTCGGTATGAATACCCAACAGGGAGTTGTCGCGGACGTTGCTGTTAAAATCCAGCTCGGCCAGTCCGGCGATAATGGTCGTCAGTTGCCAGTTGCAGGCGGTAATCAGTTTCCAGGCAGGCTCAGGCGAGAGGCGGGAGCCCAAGCTGTATTTGACCGCTTCCTTGCCATGTCGGACGCCCTGTAACAGGCTGATCTGCAGATAAGTACTCTGCATATCGACCAGACACTCCGGTTGTTGAATATAGCAATAGGGATGCTTACGCTGGCAGAACTCAATCCATTGTTGACGATTTTGCAGCTCTGGCAGCACTTTGATGATCATTCTGTCTCGAAGGGCAATGAACCCGGCACTGAACGCCGGATTAGGACAACGTGGAAACCTTGAATTATATCGGCCCCCCGACCTTGCGGGAAGCTGGAAACAACAGGATATACGATGAAACTGCTAAACCGTTCAGCCTACTCACTCCTGCCAAAGCAACCCTTTGTTGACTGGGTTGGTCAGCTGGAGGTCGATGCTGATGGCCTGAACCAGGCACTGAGCCTTGAAGAGCACCGGCGCGAAGGCACCACCTACCTGATCGACGAGGTGTCCAGCGAAGAAGACCTCAACCAGGCACTGCAGCAGCACTGGCGTCAGATGTTCGACAACGAACTGGCTGCCTGGGATGAGATTGGCGACCACTGGCCCCATGAGCTGAGCTTTGAGCTGTTCCAGCAGTGGTTCGAGTTACAGCCTCAGGTGATGGTGATCGACCTGTCACCGGAGCCGTTACTGATGGCTGCGCTGGACGTCTGAGAAATTGCCAGATTGTTGATCTGGCGCTCATTAAGCGATATGAATGGATTATTTTGCGGGAGTAGACGATGAATCAGGCCGTATTGCCCAGCTCACTGGATATGCATCCGATGCGGGACGCGCTCTATGCCGAACTGCACTCACGGCCATTCCAGGTCATCCCCAGCCCTGCGCGTATTACGTATCTTGCCGTGCTGGCCGATGAAACTGTACGAGAGCAGCAGTTCGAGCACCTGAAGCAGCTTTATCGCCACTTCGGTATGGAAGAGCCGCAGCAAGACGGTGTCTGCTATCAGGCTGACTTCGGCACTTTCCGGGTGCGCCGTGAGAAACATATGGAGTTCACCAGCTATACGCTGATCAATCTGGACGTGACCCATTGCCGTAACCCCTTCGACTGCAGCGGCTTGACACCACTACCCGATGGCTGGTTGGAATCCGTGCCCGGACAGGTAGTGGGGGCCTTTCATATCGCCGTCGAAGACGTGCGCCAACAGAGCGAGCAACGCGACCAGCTGATGCTGCCCAAGGTGAAACGCTACTTTGAAGGCATGCGTCTGGTGGGTAGCAGCCCGCAATCAGGTGATGCCCGGGTCTGGACCAGCTTCCAGCTGCACAGCGACAACTTCGGCCGCTTTCTGATCTACAACAAGGCGATGAGTGACAGTCAGATGGGCCGTCTCTGTCAGCGCTTGATGGAGATCGAAACCTATCGGCTGATGTCTTTGCTGGCACTGCCGATGGCGCGGGAATTTTCGCCCCAGCTCGGGGAGATGGACCGAAAACTGGCCAATATCACCCAGGACCTGTCGGCACAGGATAATGTCGATGAGCAGGCCCTGTTGTCAAAGCTGACGGACATGGCTGCCTGGGTTGAGGCCTGTCGCGCCCGCTCTACCTTCCGTTTCAGTGCAACCCGTGCCTACCATGATATGTTGCAGCAGCGCCTGACCGAGTTGCGCGAGGATGAGGTGTCCGGACACCTGACACTGAATGAGTTTATGACCCGCCGCCTGACTCCGGCGGTGCGTACCTGTGAAGCGGTCAGTGAGCGGCTGGAAAACCTCTCCCGCCGAATCGACCGGGTGGCCGATATGATGCGTACCCGGGTAGAGTTGTCGATACAGGCGCAAAACCAGGAGTTGCTGGCGTCGATGGATCGCCGCTCCCATGTGCAGCTGATGATGCAGCACACCGTCGAGGGTCTGTCGGTGGCGGCAATCAGCTATTACACCATCGGCCTGATCAAACACCTGATGGGTGCAGTCTATGAATCCGGCGTCGAGTTTGATAAAAATATCGCCCTCGGTATCGCCGTTCCGGTGGTGATCTCCACTGTCTGGCTGGCGACCCGACGCATACACAAGCAGTTCCATGCGATGGCGAAAGAGTCAAAGCAGGACAAAAACGTGAAGGAACAGTGATGAGCGTCCAGAATACGATTGAAACTAAACTTCAGGCAGGCCTAAACGTGCTGCATATGGAGATTGAGAACGAAAGCCATATGCACTCAGGCCCGGCTACCGACAGTCATTTCAAGCTGACGCTGGTTTCTGACGACTTCGAAGGCAAGCGACTGGTACAGCGCCACCAGCTGATCTTCGGCTTGCTTAGCGACGAGATGCAGAACCCGATCCATGCGCTGTCCATGCACCTGTATACTCAGGCGGAGTGGCAGGCGCGTAACGGTGCTATCCCGTCCTCGCCAGAGTGTATGGGCGGCTCCAAAGCGGATCATTAAGCCTGCTGCTCGTCCAGCCTGAAGAAGAAACCACCGCATAGTCGGTGGTTTTTTTATGCCGCAGGCTCAGGTGGCGTCAGAAGATATCACATTGGCATCTTTTGCGAGTAACCTGGCGCTGGCTGCCAGTGTCTGGCGTGATCTCCCGGCCTAAAATAGCGCCATCATATTGAGAACAGCAGGAGATCAGCAGATGGCAGCGAATAATACCGCTTTGATTACAGGTGCTTCCGGTGGTATCGGGATGGAACTTGCGCGCATCCATGCCGCCAGGGGCGGAGACCTGGTGCTGGTGGCGCGCAGCCTGGGGAAACTGCAGGCGCTTAAAGACGAGCTGGAAGCGAAACATCATATTGATGTTATGGTGATCGCTGAGGACCTTTCTGATCCACTCGCGGCGGAGCGGATATTTGATCAGACGGCAGCGGCTGAGATTCAGGTCTCGACTCTGATCAACAATGCGGGCTTCGGCGGCCACGGCCTGTTTCATGAACGTTCGCTGCAGGCCGAGCAGACCATGATGCAGGTGAATATGGCGGCATTAACCAGCCTGACCCATCACTATCTGCGGGGGATGGTTGAACGACGTGAGGGGCGTATTCTGAATGTCGCATCGACAGCGGCATTTATGCCAGGGCCGCTGCAGGCGGTCTATTATGCCACCAAGGCGTATGTAACCTCGTTCTCCCAGGCGCTGGCAGAGGAGGTGGCAGAACATAACATCAGCGTCACGGCACTGTGCCCGGGCGCGGTCGCGACCGGATTTGTTGCAGCGGCTGACCTGGATGGCGTTGATATTTGGAAGAATGCTAAAAGCCCGGCGTCTGTTGCGCAATGTGGTTATAAGGCGATGGAGCGGGGCGAACTGGTGAGTTTCAATGAGGGCGGGCTTAAATTCATGCTTAACTGGATTATCCCATTGTTGTCCCGTAAGCGGGTGTTGAAAATGTCGCGCCAGTTTATGGAAAAGAAATAGGCAACGGTATGGCCATGAAGCATGTATCCCGGTTTACCGTAAGCGCCAGCTGGAAACTGATGTTAATCGATATGCAGATCGAACCGTCATCCGTGCTGGCGCTCGCCCGTTTGCCCGCTGACCTGTTTAACCGTGACAATGCCAGCCTTTCACCGGCTGAGTATTTTCGTCTCTGGCAGGGCATCGAGCTTGCGGCCGGTGAACGTGAATTACCTTTGTTACTGGCGGAAAGTCTCTCGGCTGAAGCCTTTGATGCGCCGATCTTTGCGGCCTTATGCAGCGATGATCTGAATACAGCGGTCAGCCGGCTGAGCCGTTACAAACCCCTGATTGGCCCTATGACCCTGACTATAGAGCAGGATGATGCGAACACCACGCTGACGCTTGACTGTTACGGCAATGCAGCGCCGATTCCAGCTTCGCTGGGTATGAGCGAAGCGGTTTTCTTTACCCAGCTGGCCCGCCTGGGCACCCGTCAGCCATTGCAACCGGTATCGGTTTGTCTGCCGGTGCTGCCGGATAACCTGACCGCCTATACCGGTTATTTTGGCTGTCAGCCGACGCTCGGAGCCCAGGTCAGTATTGCCTTCAGTGCAGCGGATGCAAGCCGGCCCTTTCTTACCGCCAACCGCTCGATGTGGTCGTTCTTTGAGGATAAGCTCAATCGTCAGCTGGCGGATCTGGACAGTAACGCCTCGACGGTAGCGCGCGTGCGGGCAGTATTGATGGAGGCGCTGCCTGGCGGCGAGGCCGGTATCGAAACGGTTGCATCCGCGTTAGCAATAAGCAAACGCACTCTGCAGCGGAAACTGACCGCAGAAGACTCCAGTTTTCAGGCTGTATTAGGGGAGGTCCGTGCAGAGCTTGCAGATCATTACCTGGAACAGACCCGGATGTCGTTGGGCGAGATCGCCTTTATGCTCGGCTTTCAGGAAGCCAACTCCTTTATCCGGGCCTATAGCGCCTGGAAGGGAATTTCACCGGGGCACTACCGGGACCAGCTACATTAGGCCTGTTGCTGCGAACGCCGCCAGCTCTTGCGGCGTATCGATATCGATCGCGGCATCCGGCATATCGATAACCTGAATATGGCGTGTGGGATCATTGAGTAGTGAGCGCGCGCCTTTATCGCCCTGCAGCCGGCAAAGCTCGGCATAGGCGTTGCGTCCGAACAGCGCCGGGGCACCACGGCGTGCCTGATAGTAGCTGCAAACGATGTTCTCACCGCTGAACTGCTGTGCGATGGAGCTGATAGCGGCGGCTTTCAATGCCACCTGATCGGACAGCATAATCAGAATGCCGTCATAGTGATCTTCCAGCTGACTGACACCGCTGGCGATGGAGTGTCCCATTCCCTGTTGCCAGTCAGGACTGTGGATCAGCCGGGCACCTTTGAGGCTACCGCGTGCAAAAGCCAGTTCAAGTTCGCGCTGCCAGCGGCCTCCAATCACATAGACCGGGCCACCGAGCGCCCCGGCAGCATCGATGCTGTGTTGTAACAGCGGACTGTCGCCAAGTATTGCCAGCTGCTTGCAGCCACCAAAGCGGCTGGACTGTCCAGCGGCAAGGATCAGCGCCGCCAGCCTCATCGATCAGCTCCGGCCTGCAGAGCGTCACTGAACGAGCCACCATGGCGTCCAAACAGAGCCGCATGGCACTCGGAGATAATCGACAGGGCGATACTTTCCGGCAGCTCGCCGCCAATACTCAGCCCGGCCGGGCCGGCCAGCGGGAAGTAGAAATCGCTGCATGCCAGTCCTGCTTCCTGCAACACCCTTTGCTTACGATTGTTTGGCCCCAACAGAGCTATATAGCGAAGTGGCAGTTGATGTAGCGCCTGCAGGGCGCCTGCGTCCAGCTGAATATTATGACTCATTAATATCGCCGCCTGCGCCGGTTGCCGGTGCAGGTGATCGATCAGCTCAGATATATCGGCACCGAACAGATGGTCGACCTGCATAAAGAACTCCCGGCGACCGTTTGCGGGCCGTGGATCCCACAGGCTGATCTGCCAACCCAGTTGTTTGGCGATAGTTGCGACTGGGCGGGCATCCAGGCCGCCGCCGATAATGGTGATATGGGGGGGCGGTGTGATCGGTGTGATCAGCGTGGGTTGCTGCTCCAGCTGCTGAAGCCGTGCGGCTGACTCTGCGGGCTGGTCAAGGATCTCCAGATGAACCGGGGCATGCTCCTCACCGATCGGCTGATAGTAGAGGGCGTGACGACGTTGCTGCAACAGTTGCAGCAACCGGTCGAGTTGCAGGTAATGGTTTGCCGCATTCACGGGCTGTAGCTGGATATAAACGGTGCCGCCGCAGCCGATACCCAGCTGGAAGGAAAGATCATCTTCGTCGCTGCCATCGTAGCAAAGTAGCTGGTTGTGACCCTGTTGCATGATGCGCCGGGCATGGGTCTGGATATCCGATTCCAGACAGCCGCCGCTCAACATGCCAAGCTGCTGTCCAAGGCCGCTGAACAACATCATTGCGCCGGCCTTTCGATAGCAGGGGCCTTCCGTCTTGTAGACTGTGCCCAGCACCCAGTCCGTACGGTCCCGCTCGGGATACCACTGGCTGAGAAGGGCTATCAGGTGGTTAGACATAGTGATTATGTTTCCACAATGAGGAACCGGCCCAGAGGCCGGTTCCGTTGGGCTCAGAGACGGGCGCCTTTCAGAGGCAGCACTGTCTGCCACTCTCCGGTAGCCGCCGCCAAAGCATTGGCAATGGCAGGCGCGATCGGTGGTGTGCCGGGTTCGCCCACGCCGGTGGGGGCTTCGGCAGAGGGCACTATATGCACCTCGATCTGCGGTGAATGCCTCATCCGGGCGACCTGATAGTCGTGGAAGTTGGACTGTTGTACCTGTCCATCCTCCAGGGTGATTTCGCTCATCAGGGCAGCAGAGAGGCCATAGCCGATGCCGCCTTCCATCTGGGCGCGGATGATATTCGGGTTCACTGCCACACCACAGTCCACCGCACAGGTCACTTTCTCGACGGTAAAAGTGCCATCCTCATGTACTGCGATCTCAGCAACTTGTGCCACATAGCTGTTAAAGGACTCATGCACGGCGACGCCATGATAGTGCCCCTTGGCGAGAGGCTTACCCCAACCGGACTTCTCGGCCACCAGCTTCAGTGCACCGGCATGACGGGGGTGCTCCTTCAGCAGGGCCAGGCGATATGCGACGGCGTCCTTTCCGGCGGCTTTAGCCAGCTGGTCGATGACCACCTCGGTGGAGAAGGCCGTGTGGGTGTGTCCTACCGAACGCCACCACTGCACCGTGACCGGGAGTTTGACGGTGTGCAATTCAACCCGCAGGTTGGGGACGCTATAGGCGAGGTTTGCCGCCCCCTCAACAGAGGTACTGTCGATGCCGTCTTTAATCATAAAGGCTTCAAATGCTGTGCCCTGAGCGATCGATTGACCTACGATGCGCTGCTGCCATGCGAGGGGCAGACCGTCGGCATCAAGGGCCGCTTCAACACGATGAACGTAGGCCGGGCGGTAGTAGCCTCCCCGGGTGTCGTCTTCCCGGGTCCAGACCAGTTTTACCGGCGTCCCTTTTACCTGGCGGGCGATCTGCACTGCTTCGAGCACATAGTCACTGTTTGGGTTGGCGCGGCGCCCAAAGCTACCGCCTGCAAACAGGGTGTTGATCTTAACTTTATCGGCCGGGAGGCCAAGATTTGCTGCGACAACCGCCTGGTCGATGGTTTGCAATTGCTCACCATTCCAGAGCTCACAGCCGGTGTCATTGATAAGTGCCACGCAGTTCATCGGTTCCATCGTGGCATGAGCGAGATAGGGAAACTGAAACGAGGAACTGATTACCTTCTCGGCTTGGCCCAGTACGCTGCTGGTGTTGCCCCGGGAGCTGGCCACCGGGCCACTTTTCTCTGATCGCTTGCGGAAGTCAGCCATCATGTCGGTCGAGTTACCCCGATATGCCTGGCTATGATCCCATTCGACCTTCAGCGCATCGCGCCCCTGCATGGCGGCCCAGGTATCTTTGGCCAGGACTGCGACACCGGAGGGTATCTGAACTGCGTTGACCACGCCCTTGACTTTCAGTGCGTCACTGGCATCGAAGCCGGTGACTTCAGAGCCAAAACGTGGCGGGTGGGCAACGACGGCCACCAGCATCCCCGGTAGCTGAATATCCTGGGTGAAGACAGCCGTACCGTTGGTTTTTCCCGTGTCCTTACGGCGCAGGTTTTCCTTGCCGATATAGATAAAGTCGGCGGGGTCTTTCAGGCGCAGACTGTCCTGGGCCGGGATCGGTTGATTCGCGGCGGCCGTGGCCAGCTCGCCAAACGTAGCACTGCGGCCACTGGCAGTGTGGGATACAACACCCTGAGAGACGCTGATGTCACGTCTGGCGACCTGCCATAGCTCTGCAGCGGCACCGATCAGCATGGCCCGCGCTGTGGCTCCGGCAATACGCATCTGAGTAAAGGCATTGGCGATAGCGGAGCTGCCGCCGGTGCCCTGGGCACCCCAGTGCAGGTTCTTATAGCGGGCCGTGTCCACCGGCGCGTGTTCCGGTTGTAACTGATCCCAGCGGGCATCCAGCTCTTCGGCTATCAGCGTGGTCAGGCCAGTAAAGGTGCCCTGACCCATTTCAAGGTGCTTGATCATCACCACGACTGTGTCATCCGGGGTAATACGGACAAAGGCATGTACGTCAACATTGCCTGCGCTGTTGGCGCCTGTCGCAGAGCTATCTGCAGCGACCGCGGGCATATTGACCGCCAGCGTCAGGCCGGCACCGGTTCCGGCTACCAGCTTAAGGAAGCCGCGACGGCTGGTACGCATCGTGGCGGCGGGGGAGGACTGAATACGATGTAGCATGGGGCGCTCCTTAGCTCAGCTTCTCAGATGCGGATTTGATAGCACTGCGGATGCGAGGGTAGGTGGCGCAGCGACAGATATTGCCTGACATGGCTGCATCGATCGCGGCGTCATCTGGGCTGCTGTTCTCGCTTAGCAGGGCGGTGGCGGACATAATCTGGCCCGACTGGCAGTAACCGCACTGGGGAACCTGCAGCTCATCCCAGGCGTCCTGTACCGCCCTGGCAGCGGCATTGCTGGCCAGCCCCTCAATGGTGGTGATCTGGCGGCCAACCGCCGCCGCAACCGGCATACTGCAGCTGCGTACGGGCTGGCCGTCAAGATGGATAGTACAGGCGCCGCACATGGCGATGCCGCAGCCGAACTTGGTCCCGGTCAATTCGATATGGTCGCGTAACACCCACAACAGCGGTGTATCTTCGCTGACCTCCAGCTGATGCTGGACACCGTTAATTTGCAACGTAACAGACATGAATCACCTCACCTTGGTAGTCGCCGTTCAAAAACGAGTAATGAGATTAATTCTGGTCTGCAGAAGTGGTTTTGGGTTAGCAGGATTCTCCAGAGTTCTTGCTCATTTCTCCAAACATCCGCCGGCTTTATGGAGCAAATAGCGAAACTGGTGCCATAATCCACCAGAACAGCAGTCTGAATGTTGCTACTGGAGAGACGATAGTGAGCGAACAACTTGCCCGGGTAATAGCCGACCATGCGCCGCATGAGGGTATTACTGCCACCTTGCTGGATGGCTTTTTTCTCTACCGCTCTGACCAGGTGGTGGGGCGTAACCGCTTCTGTTACGAACCGACAATCTGTGTGGTCGCACAGTCCCGTAAGCGGGTCTATACCGGCGATCGCTACTACGATTACGATCCCAATAACTATCTGATCAATGCGGTTGCGATGCCGGTTGAGGGAGAAGTGCCTGAAGCAACTGCGGATGAACCTTATCTGGGACTCAGCCTGCGCATCGACAGCTATATAGTGAGCGAACTTATTGTCGAGATGGATCGACACTCGTTATTGCAGCGTGATCAGATACCTGACCTGATCAGCGCCTGCCCGCTGACCGAGCGCCTGACCGATGCCTTTACCCGCCTTATCCGGACCTGCCAGGACCCGATGGATTCAGATGTGTTAGCGGCGGCGGTCAAGCGAGAGATCTTCTACGAGGTACTGAAGGGGCCGCGCGGTGAGATGCTGCGTAACAGTATTGCCCAGCATAGCGGCGCCAACAGGGTGGCACCGGTGATTCACTTTATCGAGGAGAACTATCACCGGCCGCTGGTGGTGGAGGAGCTGGCCTCAGTTGCGGGTATGAGCCCCTCTTCGTTACATGAGCATTTTAAGCAGGCTACCAGCATGTCACCGTTGCAGTTTATGAAGAGCCTGCGTCTGCATAAGGCGCGCACGCTGTTGCTGAATGGCAGCCAGGCTGCGGAGGCGTGCTGGAAGGTAGGCTATGGCAGTCCATCGCAGTTCAGCCGCGAATTTAAGCGCTTCTTCGGCGAATCGCCGCGGGATGTGCAGGTTATGGTGCGGGCCGCGATACATGAAGGTAGCGCGGCTCACTGAGCCGGCTTACCCTTCAAACAGAGATGCCGCATCGGGATATCGGCGCGGCTTTTATTAAAGGCCCGGTCAGACAAACTGGGCGAAACGCGCGTCCAGTGGCGTATCGGCCAGGTGATTGACGTAATTGCTCATTACCTTCTGGGACAGTCCCAGAATAATCTCCAGTACCTGCTTAGGGCCATATCCGGCCGCATAGAATTTCGCTACTTCAGCCTCGTCAACACGGCCACGGCTGCGAACTACAGATAAGGTCATATTACGCAGGGCTTCCAGCTTGTCATCGCCCAGAGCAGTACGGTCACGCAGCGCCTGGGTCAGGGCCGGGTCCACCTTCATCATATGCGCGATAGCGGCGTGTGCCGGCACGCAGTAGTGACACTCATGCTCGACGTTGATGGTCTGCCATACCACGGTCAGCTCTTCCTTGTTGAAGGAGGTCTGCTGGAACAGCTTATGCAGCATCTGATAGCCCTCCAGCAGCTGAGGTGATTCTGCCATGACGCCGTGCAGGCTGGGAATAGAGCCAAAACCCTTGATGGAGTTATCCAGCAGCGGTTTGGCTGCCTCGGGGGCGGACTCGTAGTCGTGTACTCTCAGGTCGTTCATAGGGATTCCTTGTGCATTCATGTTGATCAGTCGCTCAAGTTGAACCGTACTTGGACTTGAGCAACTGATCAAGTTAAAATTCACACAACTAACTGTTGCGGAACCTGCGATGCCAAATATTGCTAAATACGACCGGGAAGAGGTGATTCACAAAGCGATGCTGCTGTTCTGGCGTCAGGGTTACCGTGCGACTTCTACCCGTGACCTGCAGCAGGCGGTCAATATGCGCCCGGGCAGTATCTATGCCGCGTTTGGTAGTAAAGAGGCGCTGTATGCCGAGACATTGCAACATTACCGGCAGCAGATGCGCCACTTGTTGCAGCAGTGCCTCGCAAAACAGCCACGCAAGCTTGATGGACTGCGGGCCTATTTCGAGCGGGTGCTATTCGATCCTGAGATTGTTGGTGGCGACAGCATCTGCATGCTGGTGAAAACCCTGTCGGAGCTGAATGAAGACCAGGCCCTGCTGCGTGAAACCGCGGAGAAGGCACTGCGGCAGACGGAGCTGTTGTTCAGTGAAATTGTTGAACAGGCCCAGCGCCTGGGAGAGCTCTCTGACCAGCTTGACCCACGTCGGGTAGCGCGTGGCCTGCAGGTACAGTTTATTGGCCTGAGAAGCTATCTGAAAAGCACCGGTGACCGGGACGCGGTGATGCAACTGCTCGATGATGCCTTTGCGCCATTGCGCTAACAGGAGTGTTGAGTATAGGATCAGGCGGCCGAAGCTGGAGATTGACGATAAGGTCCAGTCGCTGGTCTGACGATTAGCCTGGCATCTGTTCAAGCACCCCTTCAATCAGCGTTTGGTGAAAAGGTGCTTGAGGTAGATCACTGCTCAGTCAGCGCTTCAGTGTTGTTTTGACAGAATCTCCTGAAACAATACCTGCATCAGTTTCTGACCGTTGTCGGTGCTCCAGTCCTGTGCCAGTTCAGCAATCAGCTGGTTGGTGGTAGTCAATGTCACGCCATTGCTTTCCATACGGCGTAACGCGGTCTCGTCTGCGGTCTGCGTCGGTGAGCCTGAACCATCAACGACAACCTGCACGTTGTAGCCCTCGGATACCGCGGTAATCGCGGGATAAACCACGCAAACATCCGTTGTAATGCCCGCGATGATCAGGTTCTTGCGCTGGGTGTCTTTGACCGCCTTGGCAAAGCCTTCATCCTTCATCGAGTCGACCACCCCGCCGCGTAGTACGCGATTGGCGTAAGCCGCGGGTACTGCCTGTTGCAGCTCTTCAAACAGTGGCCCCTGGGCCTGATCTTCCATACTGGACGTCAGGATCAGAGGCATTCCTACTGCATCCGCGGCTTTAGCCAGTGCGATCGTATTCATTTTGATCTCTTCCAGACTGGCGGAACCGACCCAGCCCATGGTGCCGACCTGATGGTCGATCAGTAACATAGCGGAATTTTCTGGTGTGAATAGTGGTGATTTCATGATGGTCTCCCGTAGGCATTGAAGTGCCGGATCTGTTGGGTGGTGATAACTCAGACAGCTTTGCGCGACGTTTCCCGGAGTGATGTGGTCAAGCGCTGGATGTTGCCGGTACCCTTAGCCAGACGTTCCCGACTTGAATGGATGGACGGACCTGAGCTGATAATGGGTTGCTGCAGCGGCTGGCCTAAAGCCACCATAATGACCGCCCCGGCATTGCCCGCCGTTAGACTGAAATCGGCATCTGACTGATTCAGCACACCAAGCTGCCTGGCTCTCAGGGATCGGTTATTAAGTGATACCTCACCCGAGCGCACGTAGATAAAGCCGGAACTCTGGCCCTTCGCCACAGCATGTGCCCATGTCGCCTCAGGATTAAGTCTGATCTCAAGATAGGTGATATCGACACAGTGTCTGGCGGGACTGACTGCGTCAGCATGTTTGCCTACCAGGACTTTTGTTTCACTGTCCGAGGTAGCAACGACCGGCACTGCCTCTTTCTGAGCCAGCGAGTAAGTTACAGGCCCCATCTCGAACCCGTCTTGAGGTAACAGCGTCCATAGCTGGAATGCATCGGTATCGCCCTGATGCGGATAAACCGTTTCTTTATGCAAGACACCGGCACCAGATGCCATCAGCTGCACGCCTCCGGCCTCAAGCTTACCCTGATTGCCGTCGGTGTCTTCGTGAATGATATCGCCGACCACCGGATAAGAGATCGTTGCGACGCCTGAGTGGCCGTGAAAGCCAAACCCCGTGGTGCCCTCTAGTCCTTCTGCCTGAAAGTGATCCCAAAGTACAAAGGGATTGAGCTGTGCAACGTTATGCTGGCTGACAAAGCTGGTGACGGGACCATGCTGGCGACCGTTTCTGATCTCTGTTATCGAGCGGCTCATCTGTTGATCCTCCGGAACATTAGCGATGGATCCATGCTATGCCATCTTTCGTTGATCGATTAGATGGTATAGTTGGGTTTTACTATCCCATTAAGGTGAGTAATGGCTGAATGATCGATTTCAACGAAGTTTATGTCTTTGTCAAAGTAGTGGAGGCAGGAAGTTTCGTCGGAGCCAGCAAGCAGCTGAAGATGCCTTCAACGACCGTGAGCCGGAAGGTGCAGAAGCTTGAAGATGCACTGGGGGTCCGGCTGCTGCAACGGTCGACGCGAAAACTGCGGCTAACCGATATCGGTCAGCAGTTTTTCGCCAGCAGTCAGCAGAATCTGGCACAAATTGAAGAAGCCTCTGCACTGGCATCGCAGTCCCGGGCAATGCCAACGGGATTGCTGAGAATGACCTCGCCAACCGAGTTTGCCGTCAATTATTTGCAGCCCTGGATCAGTGACTTTTTGCTCCTCTACCCTGAGGTGCAGATAGAGCTGGAAGTAACAGACCGTTATGTCGATCTTATCGAAGAACGCATTGATATAGCCTTCCGCAGTGGCCAGCTAAAGGATTCCAGCCTGATAGCCCGCCGTATCGGCCCGAAGAAAAGCGTCTTCTGTGCCAGTCCACGGTATCTGGAAAAGGCGGGCTGGCCGACCTCTGCTGGAGACTTGAGTCAGCATGAATGCGTCATCATGGGCAGGAGTATAAAAGACCAGTACTGGACGCTCTCGGCTGGCAACGCGGAAATTTCGGTGCCTGTTAAAGGGCGCTATGCAGTCGATAACATGCAGTTGGTTGTAGCAGCCGCCCGCAGCGGTATGGGAATCGCTCAGGTACCTCAGCCGTTGGTAATCAAATCACTAAGGGAAGGGGAATTAGTTCAGGTATTAGCCGGGCATTCTGTCCCTGAACAGAGTATCTATATCATTTATCCCTCGCACAGACATCTGGCGCAGGTTGTCCGGACCTTTATTGATTACGTGCTTGAGGCGACCTCTCCCCATGCGCCCTGGGAAAGCCAGGAACTCTAAGCAATAGGTAATGAGGCCGGGGCTTGGAATACGTAATAGGCGGTCGTGGCTCTGATGCAGCGTGACCGATGCAACGTCACCGGGCGCTTTCCGTCGTCAGGAAAGCGCGGCTTTAAGCGTCTTCTGAAAATTGGGGAACCTTGCCGCTGGCGACCACCCCAGCGCACTTTTGCCGCAGCCTCTCCCTGACGGCAATCACGGTGGGAGTGACCTGTTTTCTGCTGGGGCAAAGCAGATAGAGCTGAACGGGCGGAGACTGAAATTGCGGTAAAACCTGCACCAAATTCCCGCATTGCAGATCTGCAGCGATATCAAGCGCTGAGCGGTGGGCGATACCTTTGCCGGCGACAGCCCAGCGTCTGACAATGTCGGTGTCATTGCTGATCCTGTTGCTGCCGACCTTAATCTTGAAACAGTCTGTGTTGTGGGTGAATTCCCAGGTATTGAAAAGGCGGCCATCCAGTCGGTACAGCAAGCAGTTGTGCTTCCTTAAATCCTCAGGGTGCGTGGGTTCGCCAAACCTGGCCAGGTAGGCGGGAGAGGCGCAGGTGATTCTCGGTATTGTTGCAATGTGAAAGGCAACCAGGTTTGAGTCTTCTGGTTTGCCATAGCGCAGGGCCAGGTCAACGTCGTCGACAAAGAAATTTGACAGAGAGTCGCCCGCCATCAGGTTAATCGTCAGGGAAGGGTGCTGGTCCATCAGCGCGTCCATCCAGGGTAAAACGATATTGCGTCCCAGGTCTGAGGATACTGAAAGTCTCAGTTCTCCGGCGATCTCTCCCTGAGACTGCTGCGCCGAGATGCGACCCTGGTCTAGGCTGGCCAATGCCTGGCGGCAGTGAAACAGGAACTGTTCGCCTTGAGAGGTAATCCGTAGCTGCCGGGTTGTCCGGACAAACAACGGGATATCGAGTTGCTTCTCCAGCCGTCTGAGTGCAGTGCTGGCCGCGGCAGTCGATATGCCCTGCTGTTTGGCCGATTCGGTGATGCTGCCGGTTTCCGCTATACGGATAAACAGACTCAGGTCTGATGTGTTCATTATTAAATATATTTTAATAGTGTTTATATTTTTGCTGTGTTTTTAGTTTATAAAACTAAAACGATAATGTCTCGAATCCCATCGGTAACGCGCTATCAGGGCGCTTCGGAGCGCGGCAGTATTCAGACTCAGTGATCGTTTCTGAGTTAGTTCTGGAGGCCGCTGTGGAGAAACCAAGGTTGGCATTTTTATGAGGCAGATATGATCGAAGGTACAGATATTCGCCATCTTATGGGGCGCTCACTGGAGCTTCCTTGTGGCGCAGAGTTAAAGAACCGGTTGGTTAAATCCGCGATGTCTGATTCGCTTGCCGATGGTGAGGGTAATCCGACAGAGGCTCAGATCAGGCTCTACGAAAGATGGGCAAAAGGTGGCGTTGCCCTGTCGATTATTGGCGAAGTGCAGGGGGATCCCCGTTTTCCCGAAAAGCCAGGCAACCTGGTGTTTAGTGCGGATTCCGATCTTCTGACCTTACAGGCTCTGGCCCGCCGGGCATCGGTAGAGGGGGCGCATATCTGGCCGCAGCTAGGTCATGCCGGCGCGCTTTCGCACTCGGCGATCAGCCGGCCGACCGGGCCATCAGCCTTGCAGATCGGCGATTTCGCCTGTGCTGGTATGTCCGTTTCCGACGTGGAGCAGTTGCCTCAACTGTATGCCAGAGCCGCAATGCTCGCCAAAGAGGTAGGTTTTACCGGTGTGCAGATCCATGCCGGTCATGGTTTTTTGCTCAGTCAGTTCCTGTCACCGCTTTTCAACCGGCGCAATGACCAATATGGCGGCTCGATCGAAGCCCGTGCCCGGATAGTTGTCGAGGTAATAGACAGGGTACGGCGTGCTGTTGGCCCGCGGTTTCCCGTGGGGATAAAGATCAATTCGTCGGATCAGTTGGAAGGAGGGTTAACAGAGGCCGATGCCTTAGAGCTGGTGGCTATGCTCGACCGGACCTCAGTTGATCTGATAGAGGTCAGCGGCGGTACCTATTTTCCGGGCGCTAAGGCCTGTACGGATAATGTTGCCAGCGGGCCTTACTTTGTCGATTTTTCCGCCAGGGCTAAGCAGGTTACTTGCATACCTTTACAGGCAACCGGCGGCTTCAAAACGGGTGATCAGGTTGGCGCTGCCCTGGCGAGCCGTGCGGTGGATGCGGTCGGGCTGGCCCGGACGATGGTGTTGAACCCGGCACTTGCAAATGACTGGCTGTCCGGCCAAGCGGCTGCCCCGGCTTTTCCCCGGTTTGAGACAGTGCCACCGGGTGGAATCACGGCGTGGTATACGATGTTGCTCACCGCATTGGCCAATGGTAACGAGAGTCGTTTTGAGGTGGATCTTTCGTCGGCGATCAGGCTTTACGAGGAACGTGATGAGATGCGAAGCGCTAATTGGCGCGAGCGTTTCGGGCAGGCATAACGGATAGCGGATCTAATGTTGGGCTGTGCCCTGAGGGGGTATTACTATGTGATTAGAAAGGAGCCTGAATGATCAGGCTCCTTTATCAGCGGACTATCAGATCAGGTTATAGATAAATACAACCATGACCGCAGCAGGGGTCAGGAACTTCAGGACGAACATCAGACCATTGAAAGCGCCTTCGCTGTCCATCGCCAGTTCCTGGCGAACCATCTCACGTTTCATGAACCAGCCAACCAGTACCGCAGTCAGCAGGCCCGCCAGTGGCATCATCAGGTTAGACGTAACGTAGTCGAGGATATCGAATACTGTCTTACCTTCGAAGGCCGGGATAAAGGCCAGCGGGTGGAAGTTAGCCCACTCGTTGAGTGAGAGTACGGTAGCGATACCCAGCAGCCAGACAGTTCCGCCTGCGATCAGGGTGGCGACGAAGCGGTTGATACCTTTCTTCTCTTCCAGCCATTCCACTACCGGCTCCAGCAGGGAGATAGCGGAAGTGAAGGCTGCGACAACCAGCAGGGCGAAGAACAGTGTACCGAACAGCACACCACCGGACATCTTGCCGAACGCCAGTGGCAGAGTCTGGAAGATAAGGCCCGGACCCGCACCCGGCTCAAGGCCGTTTGCAAAGACCAGCGGGAAGATCGCCAGACCGGCCAGCAGCGCCACCAGCGTGTCTACGATGGAAACCGTGACGGCTGTTTTGGCGATAGATACGTTTTTCGGCAGGTAAGAACCGTAGGCGATCATGACCGCCATACCCAGACTCAGGGTGAAGAAGGCGTGGCCCAGCGCGGTCAGTACACCGGCCGTTGTCAGTTTGCTGAAGTCGACAGAGAACAGGAAGCTGAAGCCCTGATCAAATGCTGAAGTGCTGGCAGCATAGCCAACCATCACCAGCAGCAAGAAGAACAACAGTGGCATCAGCAGGTTAATCGCTTTCTCCATACCGGACTTCAGGCCGCGGGCAACGATCATGATCACCGTCACCATAAAGATGCTGTGCCAGATCATCAGGGTACCGGCATCGCCGAGCAGGCCGCCGAACATAGCGCCGATAGCGTCGGCGTCGGCCCCGGCGAAGCTGCCGCTGGCGGCATGGCCCACGTAGCTGATCGCCCAGCCGCCGATAACGGAGTAGAAGGAGAGAATCAGAAAAGAGGCGATAACGCCAAGCCAGGCGACTCCGACCCAGCGGGTACTGAGTCCGTTTCGCTGTGCCAGGTCGCGCAGACTGTTAATCGGGCTCTTACCGCCGGCGCGTCCCATCATCACCTCGGCAATCATAATCGGGATGCCGACAATAGAGATACATAGCAGGTAAACCAGTACGAAAGCACCGCCACCGTTTTCACCGGTGATATACGGGAATTTCCAGATGTTACCCAGCCCGACAGCGGAACCACTGGCGGCGAGGATAAAGGCCATCCGGGAAGACCACATGGTATTGGCCTGACGGCCCTGGGGTTCTGTTGCGTCTGTTGAGAGATTTTGCGTTAACTTGCTCACGTTTTGCTCCAAGATCTTTATTTTTTTTGTCTGGAATCAGTCAGCATTTAAGCGCTGACCTGGTCTTTGAGGTTGTATAACGATTACCGGATAGCTGAAGACAGACCACTGCCGTGATGTGCTGGCTGCACAAAACCACAGTGCTTCGGAATTATCCGGCGGTCGGTTTTGAATCAGCTGTGGGGCGGTGATATTTTCGCAACGGGTATTCGGCAGTGAATGCGATGCGAAAAGGTGTCTTGCAGGCAGGAAGAGTGGATTGAACACTGAGCTGAGCGGAAAGCAGAGACGCTGTCCGTATTACAGAATGAGAAAAGGATCTGTTTCAGATTCATAATCTGGCCTCGCGTACCCTGTGCCGGATCACGGCGGGTCGCTCCTGTCTTATTGTTTTTCAACCGGCCGATAGGCCGCTGATTCAGGTACTTCCTTTATCGCCCGGGTAGAGCGACTGGGTAAATCTACATCTACGTTGACGTAAACGTCAACAGTAAATTTGATAATTTGAAGATATACCTTTGTACAAGAGATGAGCGAGCAGAATAGCTCTCTGGTTTCTGCCGGAGCTGGTGCCTATCTCAATGACGCTCTGGCACCGACTGGTGTTGCCGGATTGTGTTAGATTGCGCCCCGTTTTAGCTGATCGCTCTGTTGGCGGTCCGGGTAAGGGGTAAGAGAAAACTGATGTTATACAACTTTTTCGGCATTTTAAGTTCGGTGTTCTTTGTTGGCTGTCTGTTCGGACTGGTCGACCAGCTGCGCCGTATCAGGAAACGTAAGGGTTCTGAGCTGGCGCTCAGCAGCGGTTATGCAACCCAGTCATTGTCTGCAAATGCCTTCTTTTCCAGCTTTATAGCGTTTTATGCCTTCTTTCTCTATTCGATCATGCTGGACGAGATCGAACCCTATATCTTCATTACCCGCCTGTTTGCGGCGCTGATGACTTTGCTGATCCTGTTTGAATTGTATGTTGATCGCCACCAGCTATCCCAGCGCCTGCCGTTTCTGGTCGGAGTGGGCTGTATGGTGATCGCCGTGGTGGCTTTTTTCTTTCGCGAGCAGGTGCTGGTGGTCGGTCGCACCACCTCGGTTGTGCTGGCATTGGGCGCTACGGTGGTGATGGTGCAGGGCGGTATCCAGCAGATCCGTAAAATCTGGCTGGAGAAAACTACCGGAGCCCTGTCGCTGCCGATGAATGCCGTCTTCATGTGTAAGGATCTTTCCAATGTGGCATTCGGTTTTGTGCTGGGGCTGACCGATGGCTGGCCGCTGATCATGCTTGGCAGTGTCAGCGCATTACTGAAACTGGCGATCATCGCCCAGTTCTTTATCTATCCGAAGCAGAAGGAAGTGGTTGCCTGACAGGCGTAGGCTTTCAGTCAGCATCTGAAAAGCCGGGCAGTGTGGGTACTGTCCGGCGCTTTTGCATCTCGGCGCTGGTGTTTCTGCGCAGTGTCAGATGGCAAGGTTGGCCTGCCAGCTGGTTTCGGTGACCGGAAACAGTCTTAGCAGCGCCTGCGGGGTGTGGATCAGTTCATCACTGTCGGTGCGTTGCAGCTGGTCCAGCGGGTCGTAACCCCAGCTAACCGCGACCGTATTCATGCCCTGTTGCTTTCCGGCATCTATATCGAGACGGTGATCGCCGATCATGCTGCAGTGATGGGCCGCAATCTGGTGTTGGTCGAGGATCTTTTTCAGGGTGAGGGCCTTACTGTGACCCGGTGTCTGGTCGTCGCTGCCATATATCGCCTGAAAGTAGGGCGCCAGATGGCTGTGGCGCAGCAGTATCTCAGCCTGCATCTGTGGTTTGCTGGTGGCAACCAACAGGCCGTAGCCACGCTGATTCAGCTGTTGCAGTGCTGCCTTGATATGGGGGTAGTGCTGATACTGGTAGATCCCCTTGCTCAGGTAGTAGTGACGAAAGCGGTTAATGGCGCTGTTAATCCGGGCCGGTTGCTCGGTTTGTAACAGCCTGGAAAAACTGTCCCGCAGGGAGGGGCCGATCAGCTGCTGCGCCGTGACCTCCCGGGCCAGCTGTGATAATCCCTGTTGTTGCAGGACATGGCGGACGCCACAGAGGATGCCCTCCTGAGTATTAAGCAGGGTTCCGTCGAGGTCGAATAACAGGTAACGCATAGGAATAGTCCCGTGTCGCCATTGGAGTAAAATCGAAATAAAAAAGGGGGAAGCAGAACTTCCCCCGGGCGCGGCATAGGATCGCGCCTAAAAGTGCCGGGTTGTACATGGGTGCTGCACGCACCGGCTTGCCAGTAAGAGGAAAATGCGGCCCTGGCGGTCAGGGCCGGCTGTCAAAGCAATGCTCAGGCGGTCTTGCCGCTTTCGTAGGTTTCTACACGCAGCATATTGGTCGAGCCGGGACGGCCGAACGGTGCGCCGGCAGTGATCACCAGCATGTCGCCATCGTCGGCCATCTCGCGTTGTTCCACCGCTTCAAAGGCAGCTTCTACGATGTGTTCGCAGTCCGAGAAGCTTTCATCGACCAGTGACTGGATACCCCAGACCACGGTGAGGCGTCGTGCTGTGGTCAGGCTCGGCGTCAGGCTGAGGATCGGTGCCTTAGGCCGCTCGCGTGCAGCTCGCAGGCTGGTGGTACCGGACTGGGTATAGTTCACCAGTGCCGCAACCGGCAGAATCCGGCTGATACGGCGGATTGCACAGCTGATCGCATCGGATACGGTCGCGTCCGGGAAGGGGCGGTTTATATCCAGTCGCGCCAGGTAGTTGGGGTCAGACTCGACCTCATGGATGATCTTACGCATCATGCTGACCGCTTCGATCGGGTAGTCCCCGGAAGCGGTTTCAGCCGATAACATCACGGCGTCAGCGCCTTCATACACCGCATTGGCAACATCGGTTACCTCGGCACGGGTCGGTGCCGGTGAGTTACGCATCGACTCCAGCATCTGGGTGGCGACCACAACCGGCTTACCCTGCTGGCGGCAGCTTTCAACAATGCGTTTCTGGATTGCCGGGATGGTCTCGGCAGGCAGTTCTACGCCGAGGTCGCCACGGGCAACCATGATGGCATCAGCCTGGGAAACGATCTCATCGAGGTATTCCACGGCGCTGGGTTTCTCGACCTTGGCCATCAGGAAAGCGCGACCCTGAATGATCGCCTTGGCCTCGGCAATATCCTCCGGTTTTTGTACGAAGGAGAGGGCGACCCAGTCGACGCCGATTTCAAGGCCGAACTGCAGGTCGCGATGATCCTTTTCCGTCAGGGGGCTCAGCTCCAGCACCGCTTCGGGTACGTTGACGCCTTTGCGATCGGACAGCTCGCCGCCCACCAGAACTTCGGTGTCGACACCTTCAGCATCAGCTGCGGTTACGTTCAGCCGCAGCTTACCGTCGTCCAGCAACAGGTTCATGCCCGGTTTCAGTGCTTCGATAATCTCGGGGTGGGGCAGGCTGGCGCGTGTCGTATCGCCGGGGGCGTTGTCCAGGTCGAGCCGGAATGCCTGGCCTTTCTGCAGGATAACCGCACCATCGGCGAATTTACCGACACGCAGCTTCGGACCCTGAAGATCCATCAGGATGCCGATCGGTGTGCCCATCTCCTGTTCCACCGCACGAATCCACTGCAGGCGCTCGGCGTGATCAGCGTGCTCACCGTGACTGAAATTGAGGCGGAATACATTGGCACCGTTCTCTACCAGGCGGCGGATATCGGCTTTGTCTTTAATAGCAGGGCCCAGTGTGGCAACTATTTTTACTTTCTTATTCTGAATCATTTGCTGGGTCTCCCAGAATGAGGATGGCGCGGAAGTCATTAACGTTGGTGCGGGTCGGGCCGGTGAACAGTAACTGCTCCAGGGCTTCGAAGTAGCCGTAGCCATCGTTGTTATCAAGCATATCGGTGGCGCTGATTCCCTGTGCCAGTGCATCGTTGTAGCTGTCGGGTGTCATGATGGCGCCGGCGTTGTCCTCGGAACCATCGATACCATCGGTATCGGCGGCGATTGCCCAGACACCGGCCTGACCTTTCAGGCTTTCTGTCAGGCTGAGCAGAAATTCTGCATTGCGGCCGCCGCGGCCGTTGCCTTTCACGGTCACCGTGGTTTCACCGCCGGAGATGATGACGCAGGGCGGCTGAATCGGCTGACCGTGTTTAATGATCTGTTGTGTGATGCCCGCATGTACCTTGGCGACTTCGCGGGATTCGCCCTCCAGATCGCCCAGCACCAGCGCAGGGATGCCGTCTGCTTCACACTTATCCAGTGTGGCCTGCAGCGCGTGCTGCGGGGTGGCGATCAGGGCAAAGTGACTGTTCTGCAGGCAGGGATCTCCCGCCTTCACGGTCTCGGACGCCGGATCATTCAGCCATGCCTGGATATGCGCCGGGGTATCGATTTCGTAGCGCTGCAGAATCGCCAGCGCCTCAGCCGAGGTGGTGGGATCGGCGACGCTCGGGCCGGAGGCGATTACGGTGGCTTCATCACCCGGTACATCGGATATCGCGTAGGTGTACAGCGTGGCCGGATAGCAGGCTTTTGCCAGGCGTCCGCCCTTGATGGCGGAGAGGTGCTTGCGGACGCAGTTCATTTCGCTGATGGATGCGCCTGATCTCAGCAGCGCCTTATTCAGCTGCTGCTTATCCTGCAGGCTGATACCCGGTGCCGGCAATGACAGCAGGGCGGAACCACCGCCTGAGAGCAGGAAGATTACCGTATCATCCGCCGTGAGATTTTCGACCATCGCCATCACCCTGTTTGCTACGGCGAGACCGGCGTCGTCCGGCACCGGATGGGCTGCTTCGACGACTTCGATTTTTTCACAATCTGCATTGTGGCCGTAGCGGGTGACGACCAGTCCGCTGATTTCACCCTGCCAGGTCTGTTCCAGTGCCTGTGCCATGGATGCAGCTGCCTTGCCAGCGCCGATGACCACCGCTCTGCCGGATTTGTCCGCGGGGAGATGGGGCGCCAATGCCTGCCGGGGATGGGCGACATTCACCGCCGTATCGAACAGGTCGGTCAGAAAGGTTTGGGGGTCAGTCATCATCGGGTTTCTCCTGAATCGAGCGGAATAACGGGCGTGAAGCGGGAAGCCTTGCGGCCTCCCTGGGTGTGGCGTTTTCTTAACGATTAGTCGCGAATTGAGTGGTTCGCCATGTGTTCCAGCGCCTTAATCAGGGCGGAGTGGTCCCAGTTGGAGCCACCCAGCGCGGCGCAGCTGTTAAACAGCTCCTGAGCGGTGGAGGTGTTTGGCAGGCCGATCTGCATTTCGCGGGCACCGCTGAGGGCCAGGTTAAGGTCTTTCTGGTGCAGCGAGATACGGAAGCCCGGATCAAAAGTACCCTTAACCATGCGCTCGCCGTGTACTTCCAGAATCTTGGAGGAGGCAAAGCCGCCCATCAGTGCTTCACGTACCTTGGCCGGATCAGCACCCGCCTTGGATGCGAACAGCAGGGCTTCAGCCACTGCCTGAATGTTCAGCGCTACGATAATCTGGTTGGCAACCTTGGTGGTCTGACCATCGCCGTTACCACCCACCAGAGTGATGTTTTTACCCATCGCTTCGAACAGTGGCTTGGCGCGCTCGAAGGCTGCATCGCTACCGCCGACCATGATGGTCAGGCTGGCGGCAATCGCACCGACTTCACCGCCGGATACCGGGGCATCCAGATACTCAGCGCCAGTGGCGTTGATACGCTCGGCGAAAGATTTTGTTGCCAGCGGGGCGATGGAGCTCATATCGATGATCACCTTGCCCGCGCCGGCCGCTTCTGCAACGCCGTTTTCGCGGAACAGAACATCTTCAACCTGAGGGGTGTCCGGCACCATGATGATGATGAACTCTGCTTCCTGGGTAACCTCTTTAGGGTTCGCCAGCGCGATCCCCTTGTCACCGACCAGGTCGGCCGGAGCCTTGTCGAAGTGTTCGCTGAAAAACAGTGTGTGGCCTGCATCCTGCAGGTTTTTTGCCATGGGCTTACCCATGATGCCGGTGCCGATAAATCCAATCTTAGCCATTGTTATTCTCCGGATTGTTAGCTTTTAATCGCTTACTGGTTTAAATCTGATTGTGGGTCTTCAGCCAGCCGAGGCCCGCTTCGGTGGTGGTGGTCGGTTTGTATTCGCAACCGATCCAGCCGTCGTAACCCTGCTGGTCGATAAAATCGAACAGGAAGTGGTAGTTGATCTCGCCGGTGCCGGGTTCATGGCGTCCCGGGTTATCCGCCAGCTGGATATGGTTGATGACACCCAGGTTGGCTTCGATCGTTGGGGCAAGGTCACCTTCCATAATCTGCATATGGTAGATGTCGTACTGCAGGTAGAGATTGTCGCTGCCTGCCGCTTCACGAATGGCCACGGCCTGGGCGGTGTTATTGAGGAAGAAGCCCGGAATATCGCGGGTGTTGATCGCTTCCATCACCAAACGGATACCGGCGGCGGCCAGCTTGTCAGCGGCGTAGCGGATATTGCTGATAAAGGTGGCTTCTGCCGCTTCAGGTGTCACCTCGGCAGGTACGATACCGGCGAGACAGTTGATCTGCTGATTGCCGAGGATCGCCGCATATTCCAGCGCTTTATCGACACCCTGACGAAACTCGTCAACCCGGTCCGGGTGACAGGCGATGCCGCGTTCTCCGCCGGCCCAGTCGCCTGCCGGCAGGTTGAACAGCACCTGTTCCAGCGCGTTGTCGTCCAGTTTTTCTTTGATCAGCGAGGCATCAAAGTCGTAGGGAAACAGGTACTCAACTCCTTTAAACCCTGCGTTTGCAGCTGCTTCGAAGCGATCGATAAAATCGACTTCGGTAAACAGCATCGACAGATTGGCTGCTAAACGTGGCATAAATGCTCCTTGGTTAGGGCTGGCCGCCGGTTAAAACCGGGCAGCCAGCTGGGATATGTCTATTTCAGATCAGTCGAGCAGAGAGATCGCGGTCGGTGCATCGGCCGCGTTTTCTGCCAGATCTTCAAATTCATTGATGTTGTTGATCTCAACACCCATGGAGATGTTGGTTACACGCTCCAGCAGGATCTCTACGATGACCGGTACCTGATGCTCGGCCATCAGTGCCTTGGCCTGAGCCAGTGCGGCACTGATCTCTTCCGGATCGCGTACACGGATCGCCTTACAGCCCAGGCCTTCCGCTACCGCAACGTGGTCGACACCGTAGCTGCCGAGTTCCGGTGCATTGACGTTCTCGAATGACAGCTGTACGCAGTAATCCATGTCGAATCCACGCTGCGCCTGACGGATCAGACCCAGGTAAGAGTTGTTTACTACCACGTGGATATACGGCAGCTTGAACTGCGCCCCGACCGCCAGCTCCTCGATCATGAACTGGAAGTCGTAGTCACCGGAGAGGGCAACAACGTTGCGTTCAGGATCGGCCTTGGCGACACCCAGCGCCGCCGGCACAGTCCAACCCAGGGGACCCGCCTGGCCACAGTTGATCCAGTGGCGTGGCTTGTAGACGTGCAGGAACTGCGCAGCCGCGATCTGGGACAGGCCGATAGTGCTGACATAGCAGGTGTCTTTGCCAAAGGCTTCGTTCATCTCTTCATAAACGCGCTGTGGCTTGATCGGCGTTTCGGTGAAGTGGGTCTTACGCTGCAGGGTGCGCTTACGCTCCTGACATTCGGACAGCCACTTGCTGCGGTCTTTCAGCTTGCCGGCTTCGCGCCATTCACGTGCCACTTCGATAAACACTTCAAGCGCCGCTCCGGCGTCCGATACGATGCCGTAGTCCGGCATAAATACGCGGCCGATCTGGGTTGGCTCGATATCAACGTGAACGAACTTGCGGCCTTCGGTGTAGACATCGACACCACCAGTGTGACGGTTGGCCCAGCGGTTACCCACGCCCAGTACAAAGTCGGAGGCCAGCAGGGTGGCGTTACCGTAGCGGTGAGAGGTCTGCAGACCTACCATGCCGACCATCTGTGGGTGATCGTCCGGAATCGTGCCCCAGCCCATCAGGGTCGGGATAACCGGCAGGCCGGTGATCTCGGCAAATTCCACCAGTTTGTCGCTGGCATCGGCGTTGATAATACCGCCACCGGCAACCAGCAGCGGGTTCTCTGCTTCATTCAGCATGCTCAGTGCTTTCTCAACCTGGCTGCGGGTTGCAGCAGGCTTGTGCACTTCCATCGGCTCGTAGGCGTCGATATCAAACTCGATTTCGGCCATCTGCACGTCAAATGGCAGATCCAGCAGTACCGGTCCCGGGCGGCCGGAACGCATGATGTGGAATGCTTTCTGGAATGCGTACGGAATCTGCGCAGGCTCCAGTACAGTGGTGCACCACTTGGTGACCGGCTCGGCGATTTTGGAGATCTCTACCGCCTGGAAGTCTTCTTTGTGCAGGCGGGCTGTCGGGGCCTGGCCGGTAATGCAAAGAATCGGAATTGAGTCCGCAGATGCGGAGTAGAGGCCTGTAACCATATCAGTACCCGCAGGGCCGGATGTACCGATACAGACACCGATGTTGCCTGGATTGGTCCGGGTATAGCCCTCGGCCATATGAGAAGCCCCCTCCACATGGCGCGCGAGTACGTGATCAATCCCACCATGTTTCTTTAATGCAGCATACATAGGGTTGATAGCAGCGCCCGGTATACCGAATGCGGTATCGATACCTTCGCGTGCCATTACCAGCACTGCTGCCTCTATCGCTTTCATTCTGGCCATTACTCTTCCACCTCGTTTTAAAATAATTGTATACACGAATGTGTCCAATAATTCTAAACACATGCTGACTTTTGGGTCAAGAAATGAGGTGTATCTTTAAATGCGGGTGTATTTCGAGAGAAAATCGCCTGCAAACATAGACTTAGGTCGTATTGTTGGGCTGCGTTATTTATATTGTGCCCAAAAAATAAAAAAAATGTACAACTTTAGTATGTATTTTTGTCATCCTATCGATTACAACTAGGACTGTCTGCAGAACATGTTTCCCAATATATGGATACATAAGTGATGTGGAAGTGCGTGCAATCCTGAACCGCTTCTATCCCGAAGTAAAAGCGTGACCCGCACTCTGTGCGCAGGATGTATGTACAGGAACGGGCTGTGCGGGCTTCAGACCAGATCGATCAATAAAAGAATCTGGCGGAGCAGGCCGGTTCGTCGGACGGCGTTCCTCGGCTGGGCGTGGTTCGGAAAAAGTCCGGGGTGTGCGAGCCAAGGGATGCCGCCCCGGCACCTGATTGTTCAGCATAGAGGTTTGTCACCTGGGTGGCCGGCTGATGCAGGCGCAGATCTGTATCGGCTGGTGGGTGTTAACCGGATTCGCCAGATCGTTTATCCAGCGCAAGCGGGCCTTAGTCCGCCTGCGATAAAGGTTTCCTTATGTTTAAAAATGGAGATTGACCGATGACCGTTCTGAATCTGAACACTTCGAATGAAATTGCAAAAAACGCCTTTCAGCATGCCACTGAGGTAGGGGCAGCACCGTTAACCGTGGCGGTGCTGGATCAGGGAGGCAAACTGATCGCGCTGCAACGCCAGGATGGTTCCAGCATGCTGCGTCCGGATGTCGCGATCGGTAAGGCATGGGGCGCACTGGCTCTGGGCAAGTCGTCACGGGAGATCGGACTGGATGCTGAAAACCGACCGGCATTCATCTCTGCACTGAATACGCTGGCGCAGGGAAATCTGGTACCGGTCCCAGGCGGGGTGCTGGTGATGTCCGAAGCCGGTGGCGAAGTGCTGGGCGCGGTAGGCATCAGCGGGGATACCTCTGATATCGATGAGCTGTGCGCCATTGAAGGTATCCGTGCTGCCGGACTGCGCTGCAACGCCTGATAGTCAGGCCCCACGGCCCGGTATTTCTCCGGGTCGTGGGAAAGAAGGATTGCTACAACAATAAAAATACCGATCGTTTTCCGGTTGTCAGGTGGCGTCGACCCTTGCTCAGCACGCGCGTAAAGCAAGGCGGCCGGTGGTGCAAAGCTCAGGGCAGGGATGGGCCGGAAGCGATCTCGAGGGTCCGATCCCGAGGGGCCCAGTACCGGAGATAACTATGCGCATTTCAGGGGCTGTATCCGCGTCCATTCAAACTAAACTGACGTTGCTGTTCGGCCTTGCCCTGGTAATGTCGCTTAGTACCGTGGGTGCGATATCCGTTTATCAGGCTGCAAAGATTGCCGAAAAACGTCTGCTTACAGAAGAACTTCCCAATATCCTCGGCCGTATCACGGCATCGGTAGACTACCGCATCAGTCAGACGCTGGATGCCGGACGCAGTATCGCCAATAACAGCCTGCTGGCCGACGCTATCGAACAGGGTACTGTCACTGAACCGCAGTTGCGTCAGCAGCTGAAACAGATTGTGAGTAGCTATAACACTGAAATGGCCTTTGTGGTTACCCCTGACGGGCGCTACTACACCGATCAGGGCCTGCGGAAAACACTCAGCCCGGATCTGCAGCAGGATCAGTGGTTTTACGCCTTCCTCAACGGGGGGCAGACCTACGAGCTGGCACTGGATCTGGATGAGCAGATCGGCGTGATGATGGCCTTCGTCAACTACCGGATGGCGCGTGCCGGTGATGATCTGGCGGTAACCGGTGTCGGCGTCAATCTGAGCGAGATTGCGGCACAGGTAAACAGCCACCGTATAGCTGGCCAGGGACGGGTGTTTCTGGTCGATGCCGATGGGCTGGTGAAGGTTCATACCGATACTGCGCTGGTGAATAACGCCCGCCTGGCGACATTGCCGGGTATAGGTGCGTTGGCGGACCCCTTGACCGGCCACCAGAGCTTTCACGTGTCTGAATCCCAGCTGGATGGAGAGGATCAGTTCCTGGCGTCCAGCTATATCCCCAGCCTGGGCTGGTATCTGGTGGCGACCGTTCCCCAGGATGCCGTGTTTGCCGAGCTGGAAGCGGCATTCACCGGTGTTATGCAGCTGGTGGCGCTGTTATCCCTGATATTGCTGGTGCCGGTATTCTGGATCAGCCGCAGCGTATCGGCGCCGGTGAAAAAGGTCGCCCTGCTGCTGACCGATATTGGCGAAGGCGCCGGCGATCTGACCAGTCGGCTCGATATGCGTGAAACCAATGAGATCGGCCAGCTGGCTAACGGCTTCAATGGCTTTGTATCCCGTATTCAGGCCTCAATCAGCCAGGTGGACAGGGTGCGGGCGCAGGTGTCGGAAACACTGCAGGATGTGATTGAGAGTGCCGGTACCACCATCGACAACGTCAACGACCAGCAGCAGCGGGTGGTGCAGGTGGCATCGTCGATGGAGCAGATGCGCGCGACCATTCAGGAGATCACCCGGATTGCCGGCTACGCCTCCGGGGCCAGCGGTGCGGTGCGTGAACAGGCGATTGGCGGTGCCGGCCTGCTGACGCAGGCGCGGACAGCGAATAATCAGCTCTCCGAGGCGATCCGCGATGCCAACAGCGTCATTCAGCAGCTGGACAAGGATATACAGGAGATCGGCAGCCTGCTGGTGGTGATCCGGGAAGTGTCTGACAATACCAACCTGCTGGCGCTGAATGCCTCAATCGAAGCGGCCCGGGCCGGAGAACAGGGACGCGGTTTTGCCGTCGTTGCCGATGAAGTACGCGGACTGGCGACCAAGAGCCACCAGCTGACCAGCCGGATTCAGAGCATTATTACCAAGCTGCAAAATGGCGCAGGCAGCGCCATGTCGGTGATGGATCAGGCGCTGGAAAGCAGTATGCGATCGGTTGAACAGGCCGACCGTGCCGGTGAAGCCTTTTCCGAAATCGAACGCGCAATCCATAGCATCAGCGACCAGAACGAACGTGTTGCCGAGAATCTCGGTCAGCAGTCGCTGGTGGTAGAGGAAGTGGCACAAAGCACGGTCCTGATCAGTGATGCCGGCGACAGCGCCCTGGCGGCGGCACGGCAGTCCGCCAGCGCCTGTGATTCGTTGCAGGACTCAGTCGAACAGCTGGGCGAAACCATGTCGCGTTTCCGCTATTAGTGATCATTACATCTTCAAACCAATAACAGTCATAAAACACTGTAAATAAGCCGGGATGTTTTTCGGGAAGCTATAGCCTGAACGAAACAGCATACCGGCTTACCCCAAGGTGCAACTGGCCTAGTCTTTTCCTTGCTAATCAGTATCATGCATTAATGGACTGAAATTAGCCGCTTTACGTGCTGCGAGGGAACGATGGCTCAGACAACTGCCGCAACAACACAAAGTAATTTTGCCTTTTTGGCAGAATATGATCCGATCTTTCAACAGCTGGCAACGTTGGCAGAAAGGTCGTTCTCTAGTGACCCTAACACTACACTGATCAAACTGCGTCAGCTGGGCGAAGCATTTGCTCAGGATATTGCAGCACGTTGCGGCTTGGAGTTTGATGACCGTACCAGTCAGTCAGACCTGCTTTATCGGCTCAATCGAGAAGTGGGTCTGGAGCGTGTCGTTCTCAATCTTTTTCAGACCTTGCGGATCGAGGGCAACAAGGCGACCCACCAGTTTCGAACACGCCATAAAGAAGCGTTGGATGGCCTTAAACTGGCGCGTGAGCTGGCTGTCTGGTTTCATCGCTCATTCGGCAGCAAGGCTTCCGGTTTCAAAGCCGGGGCCTTTATCCCCCCTCAGGACCCGAGTCATCACCTGCGTGATCTGCAAACGGAGATTGAAAAGCTAAAGGTTGAACTGTCAGAAACCAATCAACAACTGGACTCGAGTCAGCAATTAACTGAGTTGTTGGAGCGTGAGAAGGAAGAGTACGCTGTACTGGCTGAGCAGATGGATGCTGAAGCCAGGCAGCTGTCAGAACAGTCAGAAACAAGCGAGTCTGCCTTCACGCAGCAGCTAAGTGAGTTTGAAGCGCGTGTCAAAGAGTTGCAGGACGAGTTGGCCAGGAAGGATACTCGTCAGGTTTCAGAACAGAAGAAAAGTATCGGTCAAAGCACGCGTAAAGCGACGCAACACATCACACTCAATGAAGAGCTGACACGTATCCTTATCGACCAGCAGCTCCAGGAAGTGGGTTGGCAAGTAGATACCCAAGAGCTGACCTATCAGAAAGGCTGTCGCCCGGAGAAAGGTGTCAACAAGGCGATTGCTGAATGGCCAACTCAGTTCCGGGGAAAGAAGGGCCGGGCAGACTATGTACTGTTTTGCGGCTTGGTTCCGGTGGCAGTGATTGAAGCCAAGAAAGAGAACAGCAACGTTGCGGGAAAAATCCTCCAGGCTGAGCGTTACTCAAAAGGGTTCAGGGTTGAAGTCAGTCAGACGGGGGCTTGGACATTAGCTGGTCAGACGGTTGCCTGGCCGGATGATCAGGATGCTCACTACCATGTACCTTTCGTGTATTCCTGTAATGGTCGTCCATTCATTAAACAGTTGGCAGAACAATCCGGGACCTGGTTCCGGGATGTGCGCGATAACAGTAATACCGCGAGAGCGTTACAGCAGTTCCACAGTCCTGAGGGTCTGCTGGACTTGCTTAAGCGCAGCAAAGCAGAAGCGCAGAAAACGTTACAGCAGGAGGGCTTCTCTTACCTAAAGCTGCGTGACTACCAGCAGAAGGCTATTCAGTCAGTTGAGACCGCACTGGAGAATAATCAGCAACATTGTTTGCTGGCGATGGCTACCGGTACAGGCAAAACCCGGACCATCATCGGGCTGATGTACCGCTTCCTCAAAGCAGAACGCTTTAAACGCATACTCTTCCTTGTGGACCGAAGTGCACTTGGCCAGCAGGCCCTTGATGCGATTAATGAAGCTCCGCTTGAGCAAAGCCAGACCCTCTCGAAAATCTACAATGTTGCCGAACTGGGGGATATGGCAGCGGAGGCTGAAACCCGGATACAGGTAGCCACTGTACAAGCGATGGTGAAACGCATCTTTATGTCGGATTCGCCACCGCTTGTGGATCAGTTCGATTGCATCATTGTGGATGAAGCCCACCGTGGTTATACGCTTGATCAGGAGATGACAGAAGGTGAGTTGGCAACCCGGGATGCGAGCCAGTATCTCTCAAGTTATCGTCGCGTGCTGGATTATTTTGATGCGATCAAAATTGGTTTAACCGCTACGCCTGCCAAGCACACAAGCGATATCTTCGGTAAACCGGTGTACACCTATACCTATCGTGAAGCGGTGGCGGATGACTGGCTGATCGATCATGAACCTCCGATCCGCTATCAGACATTGCTGTCCAGGCATGGCATCAGGTTTGAGAAAGGTAGTGAGGTATCAGCCATCAATGTCCAGACGGGTGAGGTTGAATCTGCTGAGCTGGATGATGAGCTGAATTTCGAAATCGAAGCGTTTAACCGGCGAGTGATCAACGAGAACTTTAACCGTGTTATCTGCGAACAGCTGGCTCAGGAGATTGATCCCTTTGGTGATGAGAAAGCCATGATCTTCTGTGCGACTGACCTGCATGCGGACATGGTGAAGCGTCTCTTAGATGCCGCTTTCAAAGAGCTGTATAACGGCGACTACAATCAGGCAGCGGTTGTTAAGATCACTGGCCAGAGCGATAAAGTGGATCAACTGATCCGCCAGTACAAAAACGAGCGCTATCCTAATATCGCAATAACTGTCGACCTGCTGACGACCGGTATTGACGTACCAGAGATCTGCAACCTTGTATTCCTTCGCCGGGTGAAGTCACGAATTCTCTACGAACAGATGGTAGGGCGTGCCACTCGCCGCTGCGACGAGATCGGTAAAACAGTATTCCGTATCTACGACCCAGTCGATATCTATGCTGCTCTTGAGCCGGTTTCTACAATGAAGCCGCTTGTGAAAGACCCGAATATCACCCTGGAGCAGTTGGTTGAAGAACTGACCGATCCAGAGCAGCTACAGCAAGCTTTAGAGGCACCGGGTGAGTCAGAGAACGAATCACATGCGGATGCTGTTCTGAGTCAGCTCAGTCAGAAGGTGATGCGAGTGTTACGCAAAGCCGAGAAAAAGGCAGAACGTAAGCCGCAGCTGAAACAGAAACTGGATGAACTGGAGCGGCTCTGGGGTGTCGAGCCTAAGAAACTTCATCAGCACCTTCATTCATTGGGGCCGAAGCAGGCTTCAGCGTTTATGCAGCAACATCAGGGAATACTGAATCAGTTAGATGAAGTACGTCAGTTCTTAGGCAGCGAGAACTACCCGGTGATTTCTGATCATCATGACGTGCTTGAGGTCCGGGAGCAGAGCTACGGCATCTATGAAAAGCCTGCTGACTATCTGGATAGCTTCGCTCAGTTCATCCGAGAACAGATCAACCAGTCCGCTGCACTCTCCGTTGTTGTTAGCAAACCGAGAGATTTGACCCGGGAACAGCTGAAAGAGATTCGCATCATGCTGGATGGGGCGGGTTACAGTGAGGCTTCGTTGCAATCAGCATGGCGTAACAAAACTAATCAGGATATCGCAGCCAGTATCATCGGCCATATCCGGCAGGCCGCATTGGGTGAAGCGCTGCTGCCTTTTGAACAGCGTGTGCAGAACGCAATGCAGAGCATTTATGGCCAGCATCAATGGACACCCGCGCAAAGGAAGTGGCTTGATCGCCTGTCCAAGCAGCTGACTCATGAAGTGATTATCGATCGAGAGACGATTAGCGCTATCCCGGCTTTTCCAGGCGGAGCCAAGCAGCTGGATAAAGCGTTAGGGCAGAAGCTGGATGATGTGCTGGATGGTCTTAACGACAGCCTTTGGCAGTCGGCTTCATGATATGTATAAAAAATAAAAGAAAGTATACATATCTGGTTTATGTGTCGAAAAATCCTGAGAAAATCGACATATCTTGTTTACATGTCGATACGATCGACATAAGCTCCCGGTGTGTCGAAAAAAGTGGATTTAGTAAACATGAGCTGGCAGCCAGATAGAGCCTTCAACGATTTGCCCCAACTGCCTCCAAGCCAAGATTTTGAAACTAAGTCAGTGCTTAAAGCATGTATATCAGCACGGGCTGCGTTAGCTGAACTAAAACAGGCCGGTCAACTGCTGCCTAACCAAGGCATGCTGATCAATCTGTTGCCTTTGTTGGAAGCGAAGGACAGCTCTGAGATTGAGAACATCGTCACTACTACCGATAAACTGTTCCAGTTTGCGCAAGAAGACAGTCAGGCCGATGCTATGACCAAGGAAGCGCTGCGCTACCGAACAGCGCTTTATCAAGGGTTTACTCACCTGGAGCGCAAACCGCTGTGTGTCACCACCGCTTTGGAAGTATGTAGCACCATCAAATCGATGGATATGGATGTGCGCAAAGTGCCCGGGACTAACCTAAGCAATCAGGCGACTGGTGAGGTGATCTACACACCACCCGAAGGCGAGCATGTTATTCGAGAGCTGTTGAGTAACTGGGAGCGATTTCTCAATGCTGAGGATGACATCGATCCGCTAGTAAAGATGGCCGTAGCGCACTACCAGTTTGAAGCGATACACCCCTTTATTGACGGTAATGGTCGTACAGGGCGCGTGTTGAACATCCTGTATCTGATCGACCAGCAGCTGCTGACATTGCCAATTCTTTATCTGAGCCGCCATATCGTCCGGTTTAAACAGGATTACTACAGGCTTCTGCTGGACGTTACCCGTGAACAGAACTGGGAACCCTGGATCATCTTTATGTTGCAGGCGGTGGAGAATACCGCTCGCTGGACGACAGAGAAAATAGCGGCGACTCGCTCGTTGCTAGAACACACCTCAGAATTTGTGCGTGAACAACTGCCCAAAATCTACAGCTATGAACTGATTCAACTGATCTTTGAACAGCCATACTGCCGCATCGGTAATCTGGTCGAGAGTGAAATTGCCAAGCGACAGACGGCTTCTGTCTATCTTAAGCAGCTCTGTGAAATAGGCGTGTTACACGAGATGCAGGTCGGTAAAGAGAAGCTGTTCGTACACCCAAAATTAATGACACTGATGACGCAGGACGGCAATCAGTATCCAGCATATTCAATGGAATAGCCCGAATGACAAATAACGATATCGTACAAAAACTCTGGAACCTCTGTGACGTACTGCGTGATGACGGCATCAACTACAGCGACTACGTGACTGAGCTGGTTCTGCTGCTGTTTATCAAGATGGTTCATGAGAATACTGAGAACGGTACCCTGCAGAAGCACAGGTTGCCGGAAGGGTGCCGCTGGACTGACATTAACGGTAAGTCGGGCCTTAATCTGCTGAACGATTACAAGCGTATTCTGCTGTCACTATCTACCGGCTGGGATGCTGAAGATAACCTTGTGCATGATGATCCGCTGATCAGTGCAATCTATGCAGATGCGCAGACCCGGCTGCGTGAGCCCCGCCACCTTGAGCAGTTGGTGAAGTCACTGGATCAGATTGATTGGTTCAGTGCTCAGAAAGATGGGCTGGGTGACCTCTACGAAGGACTGTTGGAGAAGAACGCCAACGAAACCAAATCCGGAGCGGGGCAGTACTTCACACCGCGAGCTCTGATTAACTCCATGGTGCGTTGTATCAAGCCTCAACCGGGTGAAAAGATTCAGGACCCGGCAGCCGGTACAGCAGGCTTTTTGATCGCTGCTGATGCCTTTATCAAAGAACAGACTGATGACCTGTTTGATCTGGATGCAAAGGAACAGGCATTCCAGAAAAACAAAGCCTTTATCGGGGTTGAACTGGTACCGGGAACCCGCCGTTTAGCACTGATGAACTGTTTGTTACATGGGATGGAAGGTGATGACGAAGGTGTCGTTCACTTAGGGAACGCTCTCGGTCAGGTCGGAGCCGGCCTGGAAAAAGCAGACGTTATTTTAGCCAATCCACCCTTCGGTACCTCTAAAGGCGGTGAGGCTTCAATCACCCGTGATGATCTTACCTACGACACCAGTAACAAGCAGCTGGCGTTTCTGCAGCATATCTACCGCAACTTGAAGGCCGGTGGCCGTGCTGCTGTGGTACTACCGGATAACGTCTTGTTTGAAGCAGGTAAAGGTACTGATATTCGTCGTGACCTGATGGATAAGTGTAACCTGCACACTATCCTCCGATTACCGACCGGCATCTTCTACGCCCAAGGTGTAAAAACCAATGTGCTCTTCTTCACCAAGGGCAGCGCTACGGATACTTATCAGGAAGAGAACTGTACAGAGAACGTCTGGGTCTATGACCTGCGTACCAATATGCCAAGTTTTGGTAAGCGTACCCCGTTTAATGAAACCTATCTGAAACCGTTTGAAGCGCTTTACGGTGAAGACCCTAACGGAACTAGTGAGCGCACTGCAGGGGACTGGTCATTTACTGATACAGATACCGAGCAGGTTGAAACAACCTCTCGCTGGCGCAGATTCAGCCGTGAATATATTGCCGAAACCAAAGGCAACTCGTTGGATATCAGCTGGCTAAAAGACAGCGACAGTGTGGATGCCGCCGACCTGCCAGCGCCGGAACTGTTGGCCGCAGAAGCCATGAGTGAGCTGACAGAGGCATTGCGTGAGTTGGATGGTTTGATGCAGGCGTTGGGTGCTGGAGACCAAGCGACGGTGCAGAAGCAGTTGTTAGCAGATGTATTGACAATGGATGCTGAGGTGAAGCCGTGAGTGAGGTTGTTTTACCTGAGGGGTGGGAAAGCTCCACGATCTCAACTGTATGTTTACTAAACCCTAAAGAACGTTTAGCCGATGAGCTGGACGTAGGCTTTATGCCTATGGCTGGAGTGCCTACGGTCTTTCACGGGACTTGCCAATTTGAACTTCGTAAATGGGAAAGTGTAAAGAAAGGCTTTACTCAGTTTCGCGATGGGGATGCGATCTTTGCCAAGATAACTCCATGTTTTGAAAACAGTAAGGCAGCAGTTATTGAGGGCTTCCCTTCTGGATGGGGTGCGGGTAGCACTGAGTATTATGTATTACGGCCTATTGGTCACGCGATCAATCCGAAACTGCTTCTGGCATTGGTGAAGACAAAGGCGTTTTTGGTTAACGGCGCGACAAACATGTCTGGTTCCGTAGGCCATAAACGTGTGCCAAAAACGTTTGTTGAAAGTTACCCTCTGCCTTTGCCACCAATTGCTGAACAAAAAGAGATCGCTGACAGATTGGATAACCTGCTGGCACAGGTCGACAGCATTAAAGCCCGCCTTGATGCCATCCCCGTCATTCTCAAACGCTTCCGCCAATCCGTCCTAGCCGCTGCTACTTCAGGTGAACTTACTAAAACTTGGCGTGAAAGATCGGCACTAGGGAAACATGATGTTCCCCAGCTTAAGGAAATTATGGAACGTGAATGGTTTGAGGCAAAAGAGAGGGAATTTAAGAGAAAGGGAAAAAGGCCCAAAAGTGATAATTGGAAGAAGTTCGGCGATCCTGTAATCATTGAGAATGATGAACTGGGCTGGGTTTCGGTCTCATTAGAAAATGTTGCAGAAGTGATTGATCCTAATCCGTCCCATCGCATGCCAAAGTACGTTGATGATGGACTTCCATTTATATCTAGTGAAAATATTACTAGAAACGATTCAGTTGATTTCAATAAGGGAAAAAAAATTACGGACGAAGAATTACAAAAACAGAAACAACGGTATGAAGTTACACACACTACCTTCGCATTTACCCGAATTGGGACCATTGGAAAATCAGTTAGCTTGCCCTTGCCTCATAATTACGGGGTAAGTCATGCGATGGCAATCGTAACCCCAAGTGGGGTAATTGATGGTGCATTTCTGAGGTTGGTAATTTCTTGTGAAAGTATAATCAAGCAAGCATTTGATGGAGTTCAAAGTGTAGGAGTACCTGATTTAGGTATCGGTAAAATGAAAGCATTTCGAATACCATTGCCGATGCTGGATGAACAAGAAGAAATTGTTAGAAGGGTTTCCGGGCACCTAGCAATTGCAAAACAGATTGAACAGCAAGTGAAAAAAGCCCAGTCACAGGTCAATAACCTCACCCAATCCATCCTCGCCAAAGCCTTCCGTGGTGAACTCACCGTGGACTGGCGTGCCGAGCATCCAGAACTGATCTCCGGTGAAAATTCAGCACAGGCGTTGCTGGAGCGCATAAAAGCGGAACAGGAAAAACTGGCACCACAGAAGAAAGGCCGTAAAAAAAGGACATAAGTTATAAAATGAAAGGGATTTTCAAAGAGCTGTTAGGAAAACTCTTCGGCTGGCGCTTGGATGAATACTCCTCTTACGGCTGCTCGGTTGCACCGTCAAGGTTTGATCCTTTGGCCGATAGATGTAGGGGGATCTTACGTTACTGGATCGAATCTGAACTGTTCGATCTACCCACATGCCCGTCACCCGTAAACAAACACTTTCACCCGGCAGGGCGTTTTACTGAAGTTTGGGGTAAAAACACCCAACGGCAGATCCGGGAAGGTAAGTTAGAACTGACCGATAAAAGCCGCTTGGTACTGATGTTCCAATGCCATTATGCCGGGTACCTGATGTACAACTCGGAAGTGCATCCGAACTATAACGTACCCAGAACCTTTCTGGTGTCTCAGGCGATGGTGCCGCAGTGGGATGAAGTGCGTCATTGCATCATCTGGAAACTGTCGGATGATGTAGCCGATCAGACGGTGAATCTGGCATCAATCCGTACCCTGTATCGTAAATGCCAGGCATCGGTACCTGACAATATGTCGCTCTATGAATGGATGGATGCCCGTCTGAAGGATATCGAAGGCCTCATTACACGGGAGCTGTCGTCTGCAGATGGTCAGGGGCTTGATACCGAAACGCTCTACAGATGTGCCAAAATTGTTAACAGACTGTTAGCAAAACAGTTCTGGCCCAATAGCGCTGCGCATCGCTTTATGGCTGAACAAAGTCAGCCGCTGGATGCGGGATACGATGATTCCTACATAGGGCATCGATTCCGCGATGGTGAGATCAGTTTCCGCTGGCGCTTCTGTTTCTATCCCGATGGCAATGAAAATCAGCAGCTGGGGCCTTTCTTCGTAAAGGATCTGGAACGCTTGCTGGATAAGGTGATGGACAATGGTACGGATAGTCTTTCTACACCGCTGCGAAAATACCTGTTTGGTCACGCCAACCAGGTTGAAGTTGGTTCCGCATTGGATAATGGCGAGTTCTTCCATGCTCACACCGCCAGGGTTATTTCCGGGCGCTGGCCTGAAAATCCTGATTATGGTTTGAGTTTGCTGCAGTCCTTTGCGGTTAATACAGCGTTGGATACACAGTCCCATCCCGTGGTGGCTGTTAACGGTCCGCCCGGCACTGGCAAAACAACTTTGCTAAAGGATGTGATAGCTGCGTGCTTTGTTGCTCGAACCCGTGCGTTGGCGGATCTATCAATAGGTGATGATTGGTTAGGCTCTGATGCGGTGGTCGAGGCGATTATGGCCCATAGCATGGTCGTCGCTTCCAGTAATAACAAAGCGGTTGAAAATATCTCCCGTGAACTGCCCCAACTATCGAAAATCCACACGGCCTATCAGGATCAGATTGGCCATTTCAAGAGTGCGGCCAACATCGGGGATTGGGGGACGTTTTGTGCGGTATTGGGCAATCAGTCCAATCGCGGAAATTTCAAACCTGTTCTTGAACGATTAAAAGCTCACCTTCGAAACCTGAGAGACCCGTTTTCTCTGAACGATCTTATCCGGCGGCTGGAAAGCGCCGAGGCTTCCCGTGCGAAAGAGTTGATCACTGACTATGTCGCCAGGTTGAACAAAAAGGCGCTATTAATCGATCTTGCCAGTGATCTGCAGAAAACCCCAGCATATCAGAAGCACGCAGTATTTCTTGGAGCGTTTCGTAACTGTCTGAATAAAGTGGCCTTGGGTTTCGATGAGCCTGAACTGGCGGGCAAGCTTTGGATGGATGCTGATGAAGCAGCATGTACCGATATGTTTGAAGCGTTAAACGATTTCAAACGCCAGTGGTTTGGGATAGGTCTCGGGGATAAAAGAGTCGAAGAGAAATTAGCTAAAGCTCGCGCGTGTTTTGAGCTTTGTTATCAGGAATTAACGAATATCGAACTGAGTGCGGGGCGTAGTGGACTGAATATCTCTGACCACCTGCTTTTTCCTGACTCCTATGCCCGTAACTATGGTGAGTCGGATGAGTCGGCTGAGCAACGGTTGCAGAAGTCCAGCCCCTTGGGCAGTAAGGATATAAATGGACGACGTTCGGAGCTGTTTATTGCCGCACTTGCACTAAACGAGGCGCTTCTTGAAAGCGTTGCGAAAGCGCTCTTAATACAGTGGGATGAGTTATCGCAGTTGATTGATGGCCGTTCTGAAACCTTTGAACTCCAACCGGAATATCAGCACGTGTGGGCGACTTTATTCCTGTTTTTTCCTGTGGTCAGCACTTCACTGTCATCGGTTCAGACGCAGTTCAAGCTGATGCAAAAGAAAGAGGGTTTTGGTCTGGTGATGTTCGATGAAGCCGGACAAGCGGTGAACTACCATGTGGCGGGCTTATTGCAAAGGAGTCGTCAGGCCATTTTCGTTGGTGACCCTATTCAAATTGAGCCGGTGGTAACCACGCCTGAATCTATAGACCGGGATATTGCAGCAGACTTTATGCCGGTATCTGTGCAAGGCGATGAAGGCAAGTGGGGCGATGACTATCTGGTCAAGATGCTTTCGGCGCAGTCAATTGCCGATCGTGCCTCTGGTTTTTACTCTATGATCGGGCATAGACGTATCGGAATTCCTCTATTGGTCCATCGACGTTGTGTCGACCCTATGTTCAGTATTGCCAATCAGATGGCGTATGACGGAAAGATGGTATTAGCAACCCACAGCAGCAAGACAAGCTCAGTTAAAAGCGGGTGGGTAAATGTGGTCGAACAACCGGAGGAAGTTCAGTCCGAAGGATATATCAACGATGCGGAAGCGGATGCGGCGCTCACACTGATTCGATTCCTGGCAGAGGAGCATCCTGATGTAATTGAAGACGGTATTTTTGTCATTACACCGTTTACCAAGATGGCTAAAGCGCTGGAGAATAAGTGGAACAAAGCCGCGAAGCTAAGCAAGAACGAAGGATGGATGTGTAAAGTGTTGTCCAGGTCTGATAAAGGCGCTGATCCGAAAGTGTTTGCTGAGAACAATATCGGTACCGTACACACATTCCAGGGCAAGGAAGCAGGCGTGGTTATCCTCTGTCTGGCTGCATCTACCGTGCGTAAAAAGAGTGGGGGCATTAGCTGGGTAAACAGTACGCCTAATCTGCTGAACGTAGCGGTAACCAGGGCTAAGAAACATCTGTTTATTTTGGGTAATCGTAGCGATTGGGTGAAAGGAGAGCAGTCCAGATACCTGCTATGTGAGGAGATGGAAAGTTATCAAAGCACCGGTGAGCTGGTGGGCGATGATAATGTGGACAAAAATAGTTTTCATGTCACTGATGGAGAATTGTCCCTATTGGATCGGTTCTTTTAACCTTTTTCGCACTAATTGAGGATTTTTAATGGCAGTTTGGTTAGTAAGAGCGGGCGCGCAGGGTGAATACGAACAAAAGTTTATTCAGGAAAACCGGATCTACCTTACCTGGGATGAATTGAACGCAGAGTTAACTCAGATTGAAGATAGAGCGCAATTAATTTCAGTATTGGCTGAATTGGATAGTGATGCCAAGCCAAAAAAACTGATGAACCATGCCAGCCAGATCTGGCCATTCGCTCGAACAATGCAGATTGGTGATCGGGTTATTCTGCCGTCTAAAACTCAGCCAGTGATCTATATTGGGCGGATCACGTCTGAATACCAGCATGATGCCTCAGCTGAGAACCCGTTCTATCACTGGCGGTCTATTCAGTGGCTACCGGATGCAGTGCCACGTTCTCACTTCTCACAAGACTTGTTGTACAGCTTTGGGGCCTTTCTCACAATCTGTCGTATCCAGAGAAATAATGCCGAAGCTCGTTTGGATCAGATGGAGGCTAATGGCTGGAAAGCAGAAAGTAACCAGCAGATCATTGCACCTTCGTCAGGTTCAGTTGAGTCAGATGCGACTGATGAACAGGTTGAGTCTGATCTGGAATCTTACGCTCACGATCAAATCATCAAGCTGATTAAGGCCCGCTTTAAGGGACACAATCTTACGCGCCTTGTGACAGCGATTCTCGAAGCTAAAGGTTATACCTGCTGGCAAAGCCCGGAAGGGGCGGATGGTGGTGTTGATATCCTCGCTGGTGATGGTCCGATGGGATTCGGAGCGCAGAATATTTGTGTGGAGGTAAAGTCTGGTGATGGTCTGGTAGACAGACCTACGGTAGATAAGCTGATCGGGGCAATGACCAAGTTCAACGCCCCACAGGGATTATTCGTCTCTTGGGGAGGTTTTCGGTCCAATGTCCAAAAAGAACTAGCGTCCAGCTTCTTCAGGGTTCGTTTATGGACTCAGCATGATCTGCTGGAACAGCTCTTTGTACATTACGACAAACTGGATGAATCGATTAAAGCAGAGCTGCCACTTAAGCGTGTGTGGACTGTTGCTAGCATTGAAAGTTAAAGCCTAATGAACCTGTGTGCATCACCTCGGCTCGAGCTCTAATGGGTGAGAGTCGATCAGCTCCTTGCTACAATCGCCGCACAATTTTCTGTGAGGCGGGCTAGTGGAACTACTCAATACGGAATTTCTCGGACGTCCCCTGCGTCTTGAGGGCAATATGGCTGGCTGGCAACAGCTTTACTGGGACAACCAGCTGGTATCAGAGCGGGTTGCTTCAGCGGATGACGGCGAGCCAATCGAGCACCATTTCGAGCTGCAGCACCAGCATGATGAAAGCAGTGTTCGTTGCAGCATTATTCTTGATCTGGAGTGGCAGCCGTTTTCAATCAGTTACCGCGCACTGGTGAACGATCAGGCGGTGGCTGAGGGGGCGCGTGATGGCAATGATCTGGGAAGCTCGACACCGTCGGTCGTGACGCCTGAAAGGCCGCAGCTGAATATGATGGGGCTGGCCTCACTCGGATTTAAGCTGTTTAAGAGCGCCAAGGTGATCAAAGTGCTGCTGGCGGGCCTCAGCGTCGCGGCCTACGCCTGGCTGTTTTCGCTGCAGTTTGCGTTGGCGCTGATCGCCTGTCTGGTGGTGCATGAGTACGGCCATGTGCGGGCGATGAAGCACTTTGGTATGAAAACCAAGGGGATCTACCTGATTCCGTTTCTGGGTGGCCTGGCGCTGAGTGAGAATAAGGTCAACACCCGCTGGCAGGATGTGGTGATCGCCATTATGGGGCCGACCTTTGGTCTGGGGATGTCAGTACTCCTACTGCTGGCTTACTGGATGACCGGTGAGATGATCTTTGCCGGACTCTCGGCCTTCAATGCGCTGCTGAACCTGTTTAATCTGCTGCCGGTGCTGCCGCTGGATGGCGGGCATATCCTCAAGAGCATCAGCTTTTCGATGAACAGTATTGTCGGGCTGGTGGTCTGCATCCTGGCTGCGGTGGCGGGAGTCTATGTCAGCTATACCTTCGGACTGGCGTTGCTCGGCTTCCTGCTTCTGATCGGCAGTGTGGAGATCCTGCTGGAGTGGCGCTACCGCCAGTACAGCCGGTTACTGCCGCTCGATCGTTACGGTCAGATATTCTCCTTTGTCTGGTACCTGCTGACGGTGGCGGGCCTGGTCGGCATTATCATCTACTTTGCCGGTAGTGGTGATGCGGTACTGGGATTACCGCTGAAAGTACTGCAGAGCTGATAACATTGCCTGAAACCAAACAGCCCCGGAATTCCGTGGCTGTTTGGTTTTAGCCCTGCTGCAAATGGCAGGGAAGGTAAAAGCGATCAGTTCAGGCTAGGTGCCGATCTATTTAACCAGCTTAAGGTCCGGTGCCGAACGCCTGGCCCGGGTCAGTTCCTCATAGACCATGTCGAGGACCTGGGTGTAGAAATCACAGTGCGACTGGCCCTTGGGTTTGGCCGCGGTGCACAGGATGATTGCCCAGCGCTGGGTGCTGATCTGTTGCAGTGCGCTGGCTGAGAAAATCCGCACTACATGGTCCAGGGCGCCTTCAATTGCGCCATCAATGTAGCTCCTGTTGGCTGTTGGATAAGCTTCAAGCAGAATGTCGCAGATGCTTTCGCGGTCAATACTCATGGAACAATGTCCCTATCTGATTCGCCCGAAGACCCTACGTTAGCAATATCACACCAATTCAAAAACCACCTAAAGGTTTAGTCTGGCGATCTTTTAGTCGCGTCGTTGCGATAAATCAGGCTTTGGATCGCGGAGATTGGCAATCACTATACTAAAGGAAGCCAAAGCCGCGAACAGGGTGACAAAAAGTGTGTGGACGTTTAAACGTATCAGACGCGCCACTGAGTGAGTGGGTCAGTGAGCTACTGGGTATCAGGTTTCAGGCCCACAGCAACAGTGACCTGCGTCCGACTGACAATGTGGCTGCGGTTGTTTCACTGCAACAGCCTACGCAGCTTGATTTGCAATGGGGCATCAAGCCGGCCTGGGCAAAACGGCTTCTGATTAACGCTAAAGCGGAAACAGTCGCGGAGAAAATTACCTTCAAAGCTGCATTTGCCGCTACTCGCTGCCTGATACCCTGTTCCGGCTGGTATGAATGGCGCATAGAAGGCGAGGGGCATAAACAGAAATACCTGTTCACTGAGCCTTCGGGTTTACCTCTGCTGATGGCTGCGGTCTGGTATCCCGCGCGTGGCTGTCCTGATAAAGAGGGCGGTCAGTTTGTCTCCCTTACCCGACCTGCCAATCCCGCTTGCCTGCCTTACCATCACCGTATGCCGCTGTTTATCAGGCCTGATTGTGTCCGGCAATGGTTGCAGGGGGATATGGCCACTGCCGGCACGATGCTGGGCGGAGATGATGCTCAGTCTTTCCTGATCTGCGCCGCTTAAAGCGTCGCCTGAGCTAAGGAGTTTTCTATGCAACTTTCTATGCAACTTGGCACCTTTTCTATCAGCCTGACTGTCCGGGACCTGCAAGCTTCCCGTTCCTTTTATGAGAAGCTTGGTTTCAGCGCGAGCTGCGGTGATGAGGCTGAAAACTGGTTGATTATGCAGAACGGCGACCAGTTGATTGGCCTGTTTCAGGGCATGTTCGAACGCAATATGCTCACTTTTAATCCCGGCTGGGATCAGCAGGGCAATCAGCTGGAGACGTTTACCGATATTCGGGAGTTGCATCAGCGACTGAGCGCGTCAGATATCCCTATCGAGCAGGATGAAAGCTGCGCAAGTGAGGCGGGGCCCGCCAGCTTTATCGTCACCGATCCCGATGGCAATCCGATACTGATCGATCAGCACCGCTGATCTCATCTGCTGTCTCTGTCGCTGCTGTCGTATCGTCAAAAAAAAGCCCCATCGGTAAGGATGGGGCTTCAAAGCCAACTTTGATATACAGAGTAACCCCGGTTCTGAAGTGCAATCGCTCACCTTCAGGGGGCCCTTAGAGCACCTTCATTACAGCAAAACCTGACTTTTGGGTCAATTGGAAATTGACTTAAAAGTCAGAAAATATCGGGATTTATATATACCGTTATCTTGCGTGTTCCTATTGCAGGTTTTCTTATCGGCCTTGGTGCTGACGTTTCCGTGAAACTGACCGGTTAATCAGGGCTGGGAGCCATGCCGGCTGCAGGTGCCTGTGGCCTCAGGCGGGGCGCTCAGGCCTGGCCTGGATGTGATCCCGATGGCTCTTACAGCGCCGATCGTGGAGATGTGAGTATGGAGGTATGAGTATGGGGATATGAGTGTTACAGCGTATACAGGTCGCGGATGGTGTAGGTTGCCGGTTCTTGCTGCGCGGGAGTAGGGTGCCCAGGTGTCGGTTAAGGTAGGAGATCTGCGTAGTTATCGGCTGGCAAAGCTTTGCCAGCCGATAGCTGAGAGATTCACTGCGCTTTGTATTGCCATTTGCGGGCCGGTTGAATGCCGTCACGTAAGTGTGAGTGCTGAAGAGATGAGCCCTGCTTGCAGGAATCCCGGGGTTCCGCTTTGAGGCTCCGCGCCATGGGGTGCTAGCCAGGCAGTGTCCCGGCCAGTACCAGGCGGGTAATCAGTTCGGCGGCGGTGTCGTAATCTTCCTGGTCCAGCTTCTCTTTTCCGGTGACTGCGGTGATCTGCCAGTCAAAGTCGGCGTAGGTCTGGGTGGATGCCCAGATGGTGAAAAGCAGATGCTTCGGGTCGACCGCCTGCATCTGCCCGTCGGCGATCCACTGTTCAATGCGGGCGACACTGGCGCGGGTCTGCTCCATCAGGCGCTCGGTAATATCCTCGGGCAGGTGAGGTGCGCCATGCATGATCTCGCTGGCAAATACCTTGGAAGCACTGGGGTAGTTCTGGGAGATGGTAATCTTGGCTTTAATATATTCCCGTAACGCCGTTTCCGGATCCTGATAGATTTCGAAGGGTTCAGATGAGGCCAGCAGGGGTTCTACTACCGATTCCAGTACCGAACGGTAGAGGATCTCTTTGCTTTTAAAGTAGTAGTAGACATTGGGCTTGGGTAAGCCGGCTTTGTTGGCGATATCGATTATCTTGGTGGCAGCAAAGCCTTTGTCGGCAAAGACTTCACTGGCTACGGTAAGGATGGTTGCTCTGTTGCGTTCGCGGATGCTGGCCAAGGTTTCCTGACTCCCAAGGGCGGTGACTGCTGGGCAGGCGCCTGTTCCAAGATAAAGTAAGGGGCGAATACTATCACCGGGGTCAGGATTTTCTCAAGCGCTGATCCCTGAGTGGGCCCGCAGGGTCGGGGGCATTGGTGTGTTATTTGGCTTGCGGCCAGATATAAAAAAGCCAGCAAACGGCTGGCTTTCAGGATGAAGGGGTCAGGCGTTCAGTTCAGCTGGCTCAGAAGTGCCATTTTACCAGCAGTGACGGGTTGCGCTCGTCAATATCGGTTATACCGAACTTATTGTTCCAGTATGCGTACTCCAGCCCTACGTAAAAGCGTGCATCATGGCCCAGCGCCTTAGCGACGTTCCATTTCAGCTGGGAGGTAAAGTTCATCTCGGAACTACCACCGGTTTTTGCTGTGCTCCAGTCGAGGAAGCCGTCGTAAAGAAACTCGCCGCCGGCGATGTTGAAGGGCAGGCCCCAGGTCAGGGTGAGCTGCTCGTCATCTTCGCCATTTTCATTGCTGGCGTGGTAGATGTTGGCATCCAGGTAGTTGAAGCCGGGGGCGTCAAAAGAGAAGCCAATACCGTAGAGAATGTTATCGAAGTTTTCGCCGCTCTCCCAGGTGGTCGCCAGAAAGACATCCTTAACCGGGCCAAAGGAGAGGTCGCTGCCGCTCAGGTTTCCGATGCTCAGGCGAGGGGAAAACTCGAAGTAGGTTTCAGTATCGCCATTATCAGATTTGAGTCGGTCGACAAACAGGAAGGTGTCGCCCCAGCTATGGCCACTGGCATGCTCAAAGGTGATCACCTCGCGTTCCGGGTCGCCAACTTCATAGTTGTCGCCATTCAGGTAGCTGATGCTGAAATCGTTCCAGAACATCTCTGCCTGGGCCTGCGCTGTGATTCCCAGTCCCGCCAGTACACATAAAGCTGATTTCTTCAGATGCATGAAGTAGTTTTCCTAAATTGTTGTTTTTATAGATTTTAGTTTTAGGGTTGTAACCCCGCGAATGAAACATCCTGTTCGTCGTGATTCCGGCCTCCGCTACGGCAAAGGCCGGAGACGGGTCCTTAAACCGTTGCTGCGAGCTGAGCGGCCAGCTCGCGCTGCCTTGCCATCAGGCGCTTGAGGTCGAGCCCGGCTACTTCGCCGTCCTTAACCCGCCATTCTCCCGCGACCATCATCCGGTCGGCTTGGTCTGCGCCGCAGAGTACCAGTGCCGCCAATGGGTCACCGGCCCCGGCAAAGCGCAGGGCGTCGAGCCTGAAGAGTGCGAAATCGGCCTGCTTTCCGGGCGCAATGGTGCCGATATCGTCACGTCCGAGACAGGCTGCGGAACCGCGTGTTGCCCAGTCCAGTACTTTCTGGTGCGTGATTTTGGAAGCGCCATAGCGTAAGCGTTGCAATAGCAGCGCCTGACGTACTTCCTGAATCATGTTCGAGCAGTCATTGGAGGCAGAGCCGTCGACACCCAGTCCAACCGGGCTGCCCGCAGCTTCCAGATCCAGTGTCGGGCACTGTCCCGATGCCAGCAGCATATTGGACGACGGACAGTGACAGATGCCGACACCGTTACGCCCCAGGCGCTGAATTTCCTCATCATTGAAGTGGATGCCGTGGGCCAGCCAGACCTTATTGTTCAGCCAGCCGACTTTTTCCAGGTAATCGACCGGCCTCAGGCCAAACATCTGTTGGCAGAATTCAGTCTCATCATGGGTTTCCGCCAGATGGGTATGCAGGCGTACACCATACTGTTCTGCCAACCCGGCCGAGGCTTTCATCAGGGCTTCGCTGACAGAAAACGGCGAGCAGGGGGCCAGGGCGACACGGCGCATCGCACCATCGTCACTCTGGTGGTAGCGCTTTATCAGCCGTTCGGAGTCGGCCAGGATGACCTCCTCCTCCTGTACGGTTTTCTGCGGCGGCAGGCCCCCGTCATCTTCACCGAGGCTCATGGACCCCCGGGTGAGATGGACCCGTACCCCGAGTCTTTCAGCTTGGGCCATCTGGATATCGATCGCTTCCTCCAGCCCGCGGGGAAACAGGTAGTGATGATCGCTGGCCGTGGTGCAGCCGGAGAGTAGCAGTTCGGCCAGGGCAATCTGGGTGGATACCTCGACCATCTCCTGACTCAGTTCCGCCCAAACCGGGTAAAGGCTTTTCAGCCAGGGAAACAGTTCTTTGTTCAGCGCGGCTGGAAATGCCCGGGTCAGGGTCTGATAAAAATGATGATGGGCATTGATAAGGCCGGGTAACAGGACGTGTTCTGCGGCATCAAATACCTCGTCAACCGGGCTGGAGGGGGATGCTCCTGCCGGTATCAGTTCACTGATTGTCGAACCGGTAATAACAATTCCACCGGCATAGCTCGGCTCCAGGGTGGCCGCCGGGGCTTTAATCCATAGGCGGCGTGCGTGCTGCATGGGCATACTAAGTTCCTCAGACTTCTGTTTAATCTGCCCGGATGTAGTCAGCCGTTACAGAACAATCCGGAAAGGTTCTGTAGCGGACAGGTTGCCCGTCTGAAAGACGATGTGTCGCTGTTTATGCAACGGACTTTTCAGAGGGCTCGGATGATGCGCTTGCGGTATTTTCTGCTGCGGACTCTGCAGTATTGGCAATCTCATCGGAACTTGCCGGCAGAAAGAGGTTGAGGGCGATGGCCGTAAATGCACCGAGGCTGATCGGTGAGCCAAAAATGTTCTTGATGGCTGGCGGCATTGCCTGCAGCACTTCAGGTACATTGCTTACGCCCAGGCCAATGCCGATCGCTGTGGCGGCGATCAGGATATTGCGGCGGTTAAGTCCGGCTTCGGCCAGTATCTTGATACCGGCAATCGATACGGTGCCGAACATAATCAGCGTTGCACCACCCAGCACTGGCTTCGGCATCTGCTGCAACACGCCACCGATCAGCGGGAACATGCCCAGCACCACCAGGATACCGGCAATAAAGAACGCTACATGGCGGCTGGCAACACCGGTCAGTTGGATAACACCGTTGTTCTGACTGAAGGTTGTCATCGGCAGGCTGTTGAAGGTCGCGGCAATTGCCGAGTTCACGCCATCCGCCAGTACGCCGGACTTGATACGCTCGATGTATACCGGGCCGGATACCGGCTGCTTGGAGACCATGCTATTGGCCGTCAGGTCGCCGGTGGTTTCCAGCGGGGTGATCAGGAAGATCACTGCGATGGGTATAAATGCTGCGATATCAAAGCTGAAGCCATACTTAAACGGCTCTGGAATGGCGATCAGGGCAACTTCATTCAGGCCGCTGAAGTCCACCTTACCCATCGACCAGGCTACCGCGAAACCTACGGTCAGGCCGGCAATTACCGCACTCAGACGCAAAATCTGAAACTGGAAACGGTTAAAAACCACAATGGTCATTAACACCAGCGCTGCCAGTCCGAGGTTGTCCGGATGGCCCAGGTCCGATGCGCCGTAGCCTCCGGCGATATCGGTCATCGCCACTTTAATCAGCGACAGGCCGATCAGGGTGATGATGGTGCCGGTCACAATCGGCGTGACGATCTTACGCAGTTTATGGATAACGCGACTGAGGAATATCTCAACAAAGGCGGCGACAAAGCAGACGCCGAATATTGTTGCGAGTATCTCATCGGGGCCGCCACCGTTGTTTTTCACGATAAAGCCCGCAGCCAGAATGGAACTCAGGAAGGCGAAACTGGTGCCCTGAACACAGAGCAGGCCAGAGCCGACAGGACCAAAGCGTCTTGCCTGGATAAAGGTGCCGACGCCTGAGACGATCAGCGCCATGCTCACCAGGTAGGGCACTTCCGCGCCCAGACCCAGTACACCACCAACAATCAGCGTTGGTGTAATTATGCCTATAAAACTCGCCAGTACGTGCTGTAGTGCCGCAAACATCGACACCGACGGGGAGGGTTTGTCATCAAGACCAAACACCAGATCCGATTGGGCGCTTTTCTGACGGTAGTTGTGATTTCGACTGGTCGCCATTGTGGAGATTACCTTTGCTTATTTTTATGAGGTCACCAGCCCGCTCATCTGACCGGGCTGCCACTAAGAACACCATCTACTCACTGACCCGGAGGTCAGCTTGTTAAAAACTATATGCATCACATTGTCTTGTGTCCACATAAATGTATCAAAATGTGTACAACAATTTTCAGGCTAAATATTGGTGCTTTTTAAATAAGAAGTTATGAATAAGGCGGTAAATCGTATAAAAGTCCGAATATATCGTGCTTTTTGGCGATCTTTTAACGGGAAGGGGGATGAATAGCTGTAGTCGATTCAGCTATGGCCGGGCATTGGTTACTATGAATATGTCAGATGAAATTGAATTTATGTATACAAAGCAAAAAGGCCGCTAGCCAGGATGGCACGCGGCAACAGCACTATCGACAACATTGCTCGGGGAGTAGCGAAGAGACCGGACGTTGCGCCCGGTCTCCCTTGTGTCAGTGCAACTCAGCACCTTGCTGGATCCAGTCTCTCAGCATATTACGTTCTTCCGGAGTCATACCGGTAATATTGCCCAATGGCATGGCATTGGAGGCAACGGACTGGGCAAAGATCTGTGGTGCCAGGATTTTGATCTGCTCAGGGCTATCAAACATCACACCGCCGGGCGCCGTTTTAAACATCTCACTGCTGGGACTCTCTGAATGACAGACTGTACAGCGTTTACTGATGACGTCAGATACTTCGGCGAATACCGGTACTGCAGCTTTTCCGGCAGCAGCGCCCTGGGACACTTCTGCGCTTTTAGGTGCAGAAACAAAGGCCAGCGCAATCATGCCGACTGCGGCGGCAGGCAGCGCCCAGGCGAACTTCTGGCCGTCATGACGGGTGTTGAAGTAATGGCGCACCAGAATGCTCAGAGCTGCAATAGCGGCCAGTATCGCCCAGTTAAACTCACTGCCATAAGTGCTCGGGAAGTGGTTGCTGATCATGATGAACAGCACCGGCAGCGTGAAATAGTTGTTGTGACGAGAGCGCAGCAAGGCTTTGGCAGGCAGGGCCGGATCAGGCTGGCGGTTCTCTTCGATTGCGCTGACCAGACCACGCTGGGCCGGCATGATGGTCCGGAATACGTTACCTACCATGATGGTACCGATCAGGGCGCCGACATGGATAAAGGCACCACGGCCACTGAAGACCAGGGTGAAGGCCCAGGCAGCAAAGATGATCAGTACGAAAAGCAAGACGCCAAGCAGCAGGGGCTTTTTACCCAGTGCAGAGTCACACAGGAAGTCATAGATAAACCAGCCTGCAATCAGTGAGCCGACGCCGATAGCGATCGCCGTAGCAGGGCTCAGGCCGCTGCCCGGGGCAATCAGGTAAAGCTCAGCGTTCAGGTAGTACACGACGGCCAGCAGTGTGACACCGCTGATCCAGGTGAAATAGGCTTCCCACTTAAACCAGTGCAGGGTTTCCGGCATCTGTGGCGGTGCCAGTTTATATTTTTCCAGATGGTAGATACCACCACCGTGAATCGCCCAGAGATCGCCGGACAATCCCTCTTTCGGGCTGCGGCGGTCAAGGTTGTTTTCCAGCCAGACGAAGTAGAAGGATGCTCCGATCCAGGCGATACCGGTAATCATATGTACCCAGCGCACCGCCAGGTTTAGCCATTCGGTAACATGAGGATCCATAACGTACTCCTTGATATAGTCGCCGGCATGTTTCGGGCCATGCCGGTCAGTTTTTATTATTGGGCTAGCACAGCTTGCTGCGCAGCTTCGAAGTGAATCTCTTCACAGTTGTTGCCTGACCCGGCCCGGTCGACAACCAGAAAGTCATCTTCCGGGGCGATGGTCAGAATCGGGTGGTGCCAGACACCACGACCGTAGCTGATACCCTGAGTACCGTCGGTAATAAAGGCCCGCAGGTCTTCAGGCTGAGGTTTGTCACCTTTCGGAGCGACAACAATCAGAAACGGGTTGCCCCTGAGGGGAATAAACGCCTGACTGCCAAGGGGATGGCGTTCCACCATGCTGATCGCCAGTGGATACTGCAGTTTCTTTGCTCTGAAGATGCTGATAATCGCGCGGGCATCTTCGCCGGCCAGATCCACGGTCGAAAGGGCGTGAAAACGCTTGGTCGATCCGTTGTTGATCATGAAGTGATCGCGGTCGCGTGTTTCGATCACGTCACCGAATTCAGCAAAGGCTTCGGCGGTTAATGGCTCGATCGTCAGTTCGTTCATGATTAGCTGCTCACTTTGCTGCGCTGACTTTGCCGAACAGACGCAGGCGGCTGATCCCCCCGTCCGGGAATATATTCAGGCGGACATGTGTGACCGTACCGAGGTCCTTGATCTGCTCGCTGAAGCTGTGCTCCTGATGCATCTCCAGCTTCTGGGAGGGCAGCAGTTCGCTCCAGTAAAGGCTCTGGGTTTCGATCTGGGCATCGGTACCCCCCTTCACATAGGCCGCCTGGATAGAGCAGCTGTCAGGGTAATTGCCTTTAAAGTGATGGGTATCGACGACGATTCGTTCAATCACGCCGGGATGGCCCAGCGCTACTATGACCCAGTCATTCCCAGGTGTACGGCGGCGAGCGGTTTCCCAGCCATCACCCATGTTGACGCCACGGCCCGGGTTCAGGATGTTGCGCATATGGCCGAAGTGCTGGTCGTTGCAGGCCAGGGCGCGGCCGCCATTCAGTGATGCCGCCAGATCAATCTGTTCGTTGCTGTCGACATTAGCCCAGTCAATAAACGGCACGCCGTAGATGCGCAGTCGGGCAACACCGCCGTCCGGGTAGATGTTGAAACGGACATGGGTCCAGGCCCGGTCATCTTCGATAGCATGGATATGTTCGCTGTCGCCCTGCAGCGCAACCGCGGGCAGTACTTCATGCCATTCGGTGTTGTCGGATGGGTCGGCATCGGGGCTGAAACAGGCTTCCAGTGATGCGGATGGCGGGAAATTACCGGTAAAGTGGCAGGTGTCGATATTAACGCCTTTGATGGTGCCCGGTACGCCCAGCTTGATTACCGCGTAATCGTGGCCTTCAAAGCGCTTGCGGCGGGACTCCCAGCCGTCCATCCATTTACCGTTGTCGTCGAATACACCTTCTTTCCATACTGCCGGCTCCGGCTGGAACATGCGGTTTACATCGGCAAACCAGTCGTCGGTGACATAGAGGGCCTTGGTGCCCAGGCGTTCATCCGCCAGGTTGATGTACTTTTCGAAATCTGAAGCTTGTGTCATGTTTTTATTATCCGTATTGATTTTGGGGATCAGGCTGGACGGGTTACAGCGTTTCCAGTCGGAACAGCGCGATCCGGTTAATCTCCGTCAGGGCGCGCTCAAACTCCTTCTCAGGTGTGTTGTGAATGCGCTCCTCAAAGGCCGCCAGAATCTGGTGCCGGTTGCTGCCTTTCACCGCCATGATGAAAGGGAAGCCAAACTTTTCTTTGTAGGCATCGTTCAGCTCGGTAAAGCGGGAAAACTCTTCCGCCGTACACTCGTTAATACCGGCGCCTGCCTGCTCGGAGGTGGAGGCTTCGGTCAGCTCGCCGCGCACGGCGGCTTTGCCGGCCAGGTCAGGGTGGGCATTGATCAGCGCCAGCTGCGTTGCTCTGTCTGCCGACAGCAGCAGGTCAGACATCAGGCTGTGAAGTACGCCGACCTGGTTATGCTGGCGGGTCAGGCCGTTATCCCATGCCTTTTCCGCAACCCATACTGAGTGCTCGTAGATATCACCAAATACTTCGCAAAAGGCTTCGCGGCTCATTTCGCTGGGTTGGCAGGTCTGAAACAGGGAGGTGCTCATGCGTTGCTGTCCTTTTTATAGGGATGGTGTTCGTACCAGTGACGCGCAATATCGATACGGCGGCTGAACCAGACGTTGTCATGACTGCGGACGTAGTGCAGGAATCGCTCCAGCGCTGCGATCCGGCCCGGGCGACCCACCAGTCGGCAATGAAGGCCGATCGACATCATTTTCGGCGTCTCGGCACCTTCTTCGTACAGGGTGTCGAAGCTGTCTTTGAGGTACTGAAAAAACTGCTCGCCACTGTTGAAGCCCTGAGGCGTGGCAAAGCGCATATCATTGACATCTAAGGTGTAGGGGACGACCAGATGGGGCTTATCGGCGCCTGCGACCCAGTAGGGGAGGTCGTCGTCATAGGCATCGGAGTCGTAGAGGAAACCACCTTCCTGCATCACCAGCTTTCGGGTGTTCGGGCTGTTGCGGCCGGTGTACCAGCCCAGCGGCCGCTCGCCAGTAACCTTGCGGATGATCTCGATCGCCTGTTCCAGATGGTCGCGCTCTTCTGATTCATCCATGTACTGATAGTCGATCCAGCGATAGCCGTGGCTGCAAATCTCGTGACCGGCTTCCACCATCGCCCTGGCAACCTCGGGATGACGCTCTACTGCCATCGCAACGGCGAAGATCGTCAGCGGAATATTGTGCTTATCAAACAGGCGCAGCAGGCGCCATACACCTGCGCGGCTACCATATTCATAGCAGGATTCCATACTCATGTTGCGGACATTGGGTAGCGCCTGAGCGGACGGCATCTCCGAGAGAAACGCTTCAGACTCGTTGTCTCCGTGCAAAGTGCAACGCTCTCCGCCTTCCTCATAGTTGAGTACAAAGGAAACGGCCACACGGGCGTCGTTAGGCCAGTGAGGATGGGGAGGGTTGGCGCCGTAGCCGATCAGGTCACGTGGGTAAGCGTCACTCATCGTCTACTCCTTAAAATCAGGTTAGTGTTCCAGAGCCACTCTCTGTCTATATTGTATAGACAAGTGTAGCTCGTATGTTTCTCAGGTGTTTTTTGATTGTATACAAAGATGTTTCTTTTAGTAAAGGGTAATTGTTCTAAAAATATTCATGGTATCAATGCTGAAGTTGCCGCAGATTCACCGCCCACAATAGTTGTTACCGCTGCCTGAAGCGCCAGATTTCCCGAAGATAAGGATGAGGTGAGAGGAAAATACAGGTGTATGCTAAAGTACAAAAACAATTTGCATTGTATACAAAACATTGGTAAAAATTGATCTATCGGCTGGGCGTGGGATTGAAAGCGCCCTGAGGTTCACTTGATTAGCAGGAGGAAGGTGCCAGCTGGCATCCACTGGATATGGGTTATCTAACGACACATGTACTCGACTCGGCACATGGTGTACCGGGCAATGAGATTGAGATCAGGCTTTATCAGATTGGTGAGCAGCGTAGCTTGCTGAAAACCGTAACCACCAATGATGATGGCCGGGTTGATGCGCCGCTACTGGAGAAAGATGAGTTTCGTAAAGGTGTCTATGAGCTTCAGTTTGCAGTCTCTGACTATTACCGCCGCCTTGGCGTAGAGCTGCCTGAACCCGCATTCCTTGGGGATGTTGTGATCCGCTTTGGTATAGCTGATGAAGCTGAGCACTACCATGTTCCGCTGTTGATATCTCCTTACAGCTACTCGACCTATCGCGGTAGCTAATACTCTGGATTGGTTTACAGGTCTTTTGCAGAGTCCGTTGTGTGGCGGCGCTCAGTCCGTCATATCTTCCTTGCCCCTCCTTTGTCATTGCATCGGAGGGGATTTTTTTGTCTGTCTCCGGCCATCTTCTGGCAGTGCGACTGCCTGACAGTCACAACTGACGCTAACCGCTCTCACTAAACCCCTTCGTTGCAACGCCATTGCACCGGGTTCGGGTATATAATGAGCGCTATTCAGCCAAGGAATGAGACTGGCCATCGTGCTTCAAACTATTCATATCCGATGTCGGCACCGTGCTATTAAAGTGCCGGGCCTGCTTTGTACGCTTATCGCCTTAAGCCTGTCCGGCGGTGCTATGGCAGAGGACAACCTGGACCAGATTCGTTCGTTGTCGCGACTCGCCGGAATGGCGAGGTTTTGCGAACATCAGTTCTTTGACCGCGGGCGTACTCAGGATGCTGCACGGATTCATCGCCAGCTCTGGAACCTGACACGCCAGCTGGAGACGATGATAGTGAGTCAGGAACAACAGAGCGTTTCCGAGCGGTACAGCCTGAATGGCTATCAACATTACAAAAAGTACTTCAGCGGCAGCGCCCGACCCTGTGAAAATCTGTCAGAATCGCTGCGCGGCGAGGGTTACTGACCAGGTATCTTTCCCGGGGCATTCGTTTGGTGCTATCGACCGGTCTCATTATCTGATGGGTTTAGTAACGCCCCAGCTCAATCTTACCGATCGCCAGCAGGCGGGCTTTCTCTTCATCACTTATCGGCTTGAAAACGGCTTTGACCAGCGCAAAGTAGCGATGCCCCTTACCGCCGGAACAGGGGGGCTGATAGCCGACGCTATCGCCTCGGCTGTCTGATTCGACAAAGGCCGGGGCTTCGACATTCAGCGTTTCTGCCTCAACCGGCAGCAGGATGATTTCGGTCTGTTGCTCGATCCAGAAGCCGATCTTGCCCAGGCCGCCATTCTTGCGCAGGGCGCGCCGGTCGCGGTTATTAAACTCGATAATGATGGCGTTGGCTTCTGGGGGAATGTTTCCGACCCGAAGCGGGGGCGTGGCTGCCTTGCCGCCATCCCTGGCGCAGATCTGGTCGGTCGGAATCTGTTCGCCATTCCACCCCCGGTCTGCCAGTTGAATCTCGAGTCGGGGCAGATTATTGCTGACCGGTTGATACTTAGGAGACTGGCAACCATTGAGGACAATGGCTGCTGTAAGAAAAGCCATGGTTTTTGTCATCGCTGTGCTCCCTGATTATTACTGCCGGCGCTTCCCAATATAGATCAAACATCCCGGCCCGGCTGCTATACACCCGACGGGATAGCATTGTTATAATCGCGCCCCTTTTTAATATTTCCGCCGCCTCCTGATTTCTGGGCACGCAGCTGTCGTCACCGGACTACATCGATATGAGCCACACATCTTCATCTCAGCCCGCGTCCCGCTGGCTGGCACTGGTTTCGATCTGTGTCGCTACCTTCCTGATACCTCAGTCGATGTCTGCCGTGAATATCGCTCTGCCGGTAATTGCCAGCGAGCTGCAGGCAGATGCGGTGAAGCTGAGCTGGCTGTCGACGGTAAACCTCTGGGCCAATGTAGTGCTGATGCTCCCGGCGGGCAGGCTGGCCGATATGATCGGTGCGAAGCGGGTCTATATTTTCGGGACTCTCTGTTTCGCACTGTCTTCGCTGCTGGTGCTTGTGGTGCAGGATGTCGATCAGCTGCTTGTGGTGCGGCTGTTGCAGGGGCTGTCCAGTTCGATGGTGTTTGGTACTGCGATGGCGATTGTCAGTTCGGTCTTCGCTGACAGTAGTCGGGGCACGGCACTCGGCCTGACCTCCACATCCGTCTATCTCGGCCTGACATGCGGGCCGCTGATCGGCGGCTGGCTTACGGAATACTCCGGCTGGCGCAGTGTCTTCTGGGGCCCGGTACCCCTGATTATTATTGCCGTGTTGCTGGTGGTGGTGAATGTCCGATTAGCCAAAAAAGAGGGTAAAAAGGAGCGTTTCGACTGGACCGGATCGCTGCTGTTCACCCTCTGGGTGACGGCGCTGTTTATCGGCTTATCCGGTCTGCCAGAGCCTCTTTATCTGGTTCTGATCGGCGCAGGCGTTGTGCTGCTCTGGTGCTTTGTCAGGCAGCAGCTCAGTGTCGAGTATCCTCTGGTCCGGCTTCGGGCTCTGCGGGAAAACCGGGTGCTGAACCGGTCGATGCTGACCAGCCTGTTTATGTATGGTGCCCATGCCCCCGTGCTATTTCTGCTCAGCCTCTATCTACAGTATATTCAGGGGTTGTCACCGACAGAGTCGGGCCAGCTGATACTGGTGCAGGCCCTGACAATGGCGTTTGTCTCCCCGCTGGCAGGACGGCTGTCTGATCGCTTTCCGGCACATCTTATCGCTACTCTAGGCTGCCTGTTGTTCGGGGCGGGATTTGCGATTCTGCTGATGCTGGACGGTCAGGCCAACACCTCGTTGTTAGTCTCGGGGCTGTTTGTGCAGGGGCTTGGCTTCGGCCTGTTTTCATCACCCAGCAGTAATGCGGCACTGGCGTCGGTACCGAGGGAGCGTTTGGGAATTGCGTCATCATTGCTTAATCTGGCGCGAACGCAGGGGAACATGTTTGGCATGGCAATTGTGGTGTTGCTGTTTAACCTGATGCTGGGGGCGACAGAGATCGGACCTGAGCAGTACCCTCAGTTACTCACCGTAATCCGCTTTACGCTGGCACTGGCATTGGGCTACACCTTGCTGGCGGCCTACTTTTCCTATTCACGGGGACGTTCTGAGGCTGCTTAAGATATTTACAGCTGTCTGGATTGAAGCTGAGTTTGAAAAGAGGTTGGGCGGGGCGGGAGGTTTGAGGCCAGGGCCATCCTGATCTATCTGCGAGGCAGTTGGGATGACCCTGTGCTGTCAGCTTACGCTTTTTTCAGCAGCTTCTGCAGCTTGTTCAGCTTGCCTTCGTGCTTGGCGATTTTAGCCTGGCGTGCTTTGATCGCTTTCTTCAGGTCTTTCTTTGCAATTTTCTTAGCCATGTCTTCAGACTCCACTGAATAGGGTGGTTCACACCACGTTTTCCATAAAGGTATTACCCGCATGGGCATTGTTAATCTCCGGAAGCCTGTCCCGGCTGTGCCCGATGCAAGCCGCATTTGGTTAGCGCATATAATTCGTTGTTTTTAAGCAACTTTCTGGCGCCTGCCCCAAATGCCCGTACCAAAGTATAGTCTGAAAGCGACATCGTCAATTAAGATGAAGAAATGTCATCAAAACTTAATATTTCATAAACATCAGTGAAATATAGGTAAAAAACCGCTGCAGCGAAGGGGGAGCTGAGCGGTATCGAAGGCCGGGCCCCGCAGGTAAGCCGCACGACAATCACGGCACTGTGGAGGGAGTCAATCCAGCATGAGGCCCGGAAGGGCAGCCGTTACCAGGTCAGTACCGCGCCCAGGGCGATGGTGTCAGTTTCGCGGCTGGCGGTTTCAGATTGGTCATATTCCGCCACCAGCTTCAGGTTGTCATTGACCGTGTGGAAGAGGGCAATGGCGGTGTTTTCTGCATCCAGATTATTGGCCCCCGGCGTCGTACCGCCGCTGTTTTCACCATAGGACAGAACCAGTCGTTCCTGGCCGAAGCTGTAGGCGGTCTGGATCAGATAGCCTTCGACATCGGCACTGTCGGCGGTTACAAAATTCGATAACCCGGCGGTACCGACACCTTCGGCATCGAAGCCAGAAGCGCTGACGGAGAACTGTCCCGCTTTAACATTGACGCCGTAGGAGACCCCGCTGGAATCAATATCGGCGGCGCCGTTATTACTGCTCTGGCTCATACCACCCAGCCAGGCCTTGATATCTGCGCCAGCGAGCGATGTCTTGTAGGTAACCTCAGTTTCCAGCCGCGGTGCTGATTCTTCTGACAGGGTGCCGGATTTACTCGGGTCCAGCAGGCCGACTGCGATCTGGAAGCCCTGTGATTCGGGGCTGCGGTAGGTGATCTGGGCGTTGGGGAACGGGTACAGGTAACCGGTGCCGATATTACCAAAAGAGACATTGCCGCCATCTACCAGGCCGTCACTGTTAACCTGACCGTAACCCAGCAGCAGTTCATCGCCGAGGATATTGGAACGGTTGAACAGCGAGAAGTCTTTACCGATCAGCACCTGACCCCAGTCGCTTTCGATGGTGCCATAGAACTGACGCACATCGATACCGGTATCGGTTACGCCGTGGCCAGCCGATGAGGCCCGGTTAGGGTCGGAGTCGTTAATACTTACCCAGAAAGATGAACGGGCACCGAGTTTGATATCGCCATTGTCCTTCGCAAAATTGAAACCAATCCAGTTTGGTAGGAAACCCATCTTTACGCGGGATTGTGTACGATCGAGAGCATCATTGCTGTCGTCTATGTCGCTGCTGACAAGAAAGGTGTTCACCAGACCGTCGGTACTGAAGGTGGTGCCGTCTTTATTGTACAGCTCAATACCGGCCTGGGCCTGAGTGCTCAGCGACGCGGCAACAGCCAGCGATAGAAGCGTTGGAAGCAGTTTCTTATTGTTCATTATGTTCCCCGTTTTCAATTTTGTGCGCCAGCCATTGCTGGCACGCTCACCATGGAAGGCAAAACGATTATCAGGACGGGGAGAGTCGATAAGAATTGTGCTATGTATCTGAATCAGTGGTACTTTCAAGTTACAAAACGTTCGTTCTGTATGGTTCAGGACGAACGGTCGGCTGGTAGTAAGCCTTTGGAACACAGACGCATGGCACTGAAGCAGTAACTTTTTTGCTGCAGCTGCGTAAAAAAGGCGCAAAAATCAGGTCCAAAGACCAGTTGCACAGTCGTAGTTGAGTTTTTAAGCTGACTTAAAAGCAGATAATAAAAAATATAAACAGGTACCGGCACTATACCGGGCCTAAAGGGCAGAAAACCGATGAGCAGTGATTTCTCGAAACTGCGAAAATTTGTCTCTCCGGAGATTATTTTCGGCGCCGGGGCACGTAAAACCGTTGCGAACTATGCGCGAACCTTTGGTGCGCGCAAGGTATTGCTGGTCTCAGATCCCGGTGTGGAGAAAGCCGGTTGGGTGAAAGATGTATCAGATTCCCTCGAAGAGGAGGGAATCGAATATGTCACCTTTACCGATGTATCACCCAATCCGCGCGAAGATCAGGTGATGCGCGGTGCCGAGTTTTATCGCGAACATGAGTGCAATGTCATCGTTGCGGTAGGCGGCGGCAGTCCGATGGACTGTGCTAAGGGGATTGGTATCGTCAGTGCCAATGGTGGCTTTATCCTCGATTACGAAGGTATCGACCGGATCGATGCACCGATTCCGCCCTTGATCTTTATCCCCACCACGGCCGGTACGTCCGCCGATGTTTCCCAGTTCGCAATTATTAACGACCAGTCCGAACGGGTGAAAATCTCCATCGTCAGTAAGGCCGTGGTGCCGGATGTGGCGCTGATCGACCCGGAAACCACCGCCACTATGGACCCGTTTCTCAGCGCCTGCACCGGTGTCGACGCGCTGGTGCATGCCATTGAGGCCTTTGTCTCCACGGCAGCAGGGCCGCTGACTGATATGCATGCGCTGGATGCGATCCGGCTGATCAATGGCAATCTGGAGCAACTGATCGCCAATCCGGCCGATATTCAGCTGCGCGAACAGATCATGCTCGGTTCCATGAAGGCCGGGCTGGCGTTCTCTAACGCCATTCTCGGGGCTGTTCATGCCATGTCACACAGCCTCGGTGGTTATCTCGATCTGCCGCACGGCCTTTGCAACGCCATGCTGCTGGAGCATGTGATCGATTTTAACTACAACGCTGCGCCGGACCGCTTCAAGGTGGTGGCTGAGACCATGGGCCTGGATACCCGCGGCCTGACTACGCCCGAAGTGAAGGCGCGGCTGATGGCGCGGGTAATTGAACTTAAAGGTCACGTCGGCCTGACTCAGAAACTGGCCGAAATCGGTGTTAACTATGCCGATATATCACCGCTGTCGGCGAAGGCAGTGCTTGACCCCTGCATCCTCACCAATCCACGCAAGTCGAGTAAACGCGATGTAGAGGTTGTCTATGAAGAAGCCCTCTAAACGTGATGCAGCAGTAGAGGCACGTGAAGAGGCGACGTTTCAGGATCTTATCGGCTTAGGCACCCAGTCTGCGCGCAAGAGCTACTATGCCGAGCTTGAGCATAAGATTGATGAGCTTGAAACAGAGCGCAATCGCTACAAATGGCTGTTTGACCATGCCCTGCACGGCATCTTCCGGGCCGATATCTCAGGCAAACTGCTGGCCGTTAATCCGGCGATGGCCCGTCTCTGCGGTTATCGTGATGGCGAGCAACTGAGCGGGGCGCTCGATCAGCAGGCCGCTGCCCTGTTTTTCCACGACGGTGATTTCGAACAACTGACCCTTCAGCTGCAGGAGAGTGGCAGCATTGAAGGTTATGAAACCCTGATGGCCCGGGCCGGAGGGGAGCCGGTGTGTGTATCGATCAACCTGCTGCTGCGTCAGGATGCCGACCAGGATCAGATCGAAGCCTTCGTCCAGGATATAACGGAGCGGCGACGTAATCAGGACCAGCTGAAGCAGATGAATGCGGAGCTGGAAGCCCGGGTCGAGAAACGCACCCGGGAGCTGACCCGGCTTAACTCCAAACTGTGGGTTGAGATCAGCGAGCGTGAGCAGATTCAGCGCCAGCTGGAAGCGGCAAAAGAAGATGCCGAGCAGGCCAACCTGAGCAAAGATAAGTACCTCGCCGCTGCCAGCCACGACCTGCTGCAGCCAATGAATGCCGCCCGGCTGCTGGTATCGGCACTGCGCGAGCGATCACTGGGCAGCGATGAAAAGCATCTGGTCGAACGGGTGCATCTGGCGCTGGATGGCGCTGAAGAGCTACTGACCGACCTGCTGGAGATATCGCGACTGGACCAGAATGCGGTGCAGCCGGAGCGGGATATCTTTGCCATCGATCATGTCCTGAGCGGACTGGTGGAGGAGTTTCAGCCGGTTGCCAGTCAGGCCGGACTGACCCTGTCCGCGATACCCAGCCGTCTGGCGGTAGAGACTGACCTGCGACTGCTACGGCGCATCCTGCGCAATTTTATCAGCAATGCCATTCGCTATACCGCCAGCGGACGGATTCTGATCGGCTGTCGCCGGCAGCAGGGCCAGCTGAGTATCCAGATCTGGGATACCGGCGACGGCATAGCACCGGAGCAGCTGGATGAGATTTTTCAGGAGTTCCGTCAGCTGCAGCGGAAGAAAGGCAGCGAACGTAAAGGCGTGGGATTGGGACTGGCGATCGTGGATCGTATCGCCCGGGTACTGGAGCACCCGATACGGGTGCATTCTGTGCCGGGTAAAGGCTCGATGTTTGCCGTGGATGTGCCGACGGCAACACTCCCGGCCGTCAGAAATCAGCGCCTGTCTCAGGGCATCCTACCCAGTGACGCCCTGCAGGGCGCGCGTATCCTGGTGATCGACAATGAAGAGAATATCCTGATCAGTATGCAGGCCTTACTCGCTCCCTGGGGCTGCGAGCTGCAGCTGGCTTGCGACCAGCAGGAGGCGATCGGGTTATGTCGGCAGGACAACTTTAAACCGGACCTGGTACTGGCCGATTACCATCTCGATGACGACCGGCTGGGCACCGAGGCGATTCGCGCTGTGCGCGATATGCTGGGCGAACAGGTGCCAGCCGTGATCATCACAGCGGATCGCAGTGATGAAAGTCGCCAGTTGTTCCGCCGTCTGAAACTGCCGGTACTGAATAAACCGCTGAAGCCGGGCAAGCTGAGGGCGCTACTGACGCATCTGCTGGGTTGAATAGCATTGCATTCCACTGCTCTGTGTATTTAGTGCCAAAGTACTAACCCGGGCCGGACAGGCCGCTGTCAGTGGATTAACAGAAATTGCCTTCGATTAGCGTTATATAGCTGCTGTTTCCCCGTGTTTCCGGCAACTTTGACGGTGGGGCCGACATAGGTGCAGGGTCGCAAGTAGTATTTTCCGACTATTGCCCTGTCGCTAGTATGGGATTAGATCAGGCGTTTTCCAGGTGTAGAACAGGTGATGAATTCAGAATCCGTAACATCCGCATTTTCCGAGAGCCAGAATCCGCAGCAGGCGGCGGCTGAGCTCTATCAGCAACTGTCTTCACCCGGACTGGGCTTTGTGCTGTTCTTCTGTTCTGCTGAGTATGACCTGGAACGGCTGGCCAGCGAGCTGGAGGCCCATTTCGGTGACTTGCCGCTGGCGGGCTGCACTACGGCCGGCGAGATCACGCCGCAGGGCTATGGCCAGGGTTGCATTACGGCGATTGGGTTTAATCGCAAACACTTCGCCGTTGAGGCTGCCGTCATCGAGACGCTGGAAGGGTTCAGGCTGACCGATGCGCAGGCATTGGTCGGGCAACTGATGGAAGGCTGTCGGCCAAGACAGGTCGCACCGATTAAGGGCAACAGCTTTGCCCTGACCCTGCTGGACGGACTGTCCAGTGAAGAAGAGAACGTACTGCTGGCGCTGAATGCGGCACTGGGTAGTATTCCGCACTTTGGCGGTTCGGCCGGTGACGACATCCACCTGGCCCATACCCATGTATTTGTGAATGGCCGTTTCCGTACCGATGCCGCCGTGGTGATGCTGTTTAATACCGATTGCGACTTTGAGGTGTTCAGCACCCACCATATGGAAAGCCAGCAGGAGAAGCTGGTAGTGACGGCAGCCGACAGTGAAAGCCGCACGGTGCAGGAGATAAACGCTGAACCGGCGGCGCGTGAGTACGCCCGGGCGGTTGGCGTGCCGCTGGAAGAGCTGGACCTTGAGACCTTTGCGCTGAAACCGATCGGCGTGCGGCTGGGCGATGACTATTATGTGCGCTCCATCCAGCGGGTCAATGATGACCAGAGCCTGACATTCTATTGTGCCATCGAAAACGGCATCGTCCTGACGGTGATGAAACCGGGCGATATGATGCCGGGACTGCAGCAGGAGATGGAGCGTATCGGCCAGAAGATCGGTAAGCCGCAACTGGTGATCGGCTGCGACTGTTTCCTGCGCCGTCTGGAAACCGAGTATCGCGGACGTGACCGGGAGATGTCCGACTTCCTGCGGGAAAACCGCGTTATTGGCTTCAATACCTATGGTGAACATATCGAAGGGATGCATGTGAACCAGACCTTTACGGCGGTGGCAATCGGAGGCTCAGGTCATGACTGATCCGGCGCTTGAAGCGCGGCTGGCTGCGCTGGAGTACGAAAATAGTAAGTTGCGGCGGATTAACCGCGTGCTGATTGAGCGGATCGAATCCAGCGGCTCGCAGGGCTCAAGCGCCTATGCTGCCTTCGAACATTCGGTCACCCTTTCTGAGCAGGTGCGTGAACGCACCGAGGCGCTGAATGCGGCACTGTCTGAACTCAAAGTCAGTCATCACGCCCTGCAACAGGCCAATGATCAGGCTGCCACTGCCCATCAGCGCCTGACCGATGCGATTGAGAGCATCTCCGATGCCTTTGTGCTGTTCGATCGTGAACGACGTATTGTGTTGTTCAACAATCGTTTTGGCGAATTCTGGGAAGGTTCCGGTGTCACCATCGAAACCGGCACCGCCATCCAGGACGTACGCCGGTTGTCGCTGGAGCACGGCCTGATCTGTGAGGAGTATGGCGCCAATAATGACGGCAGCAAGGTATTCAGGCTCTGTGACGGGCGCTGGATGCAGATGAGTGAACGGCCGACCAGTGATGGCGGCCTGGTGGTACTCTATACCGATATCAGCGACCTCAAAGCTGCTGAAACCGCTCGCCGCGAACAGGCGCTGGCACAGAAAACCGAACTGCTGCAGAGTGCGGTCGATAACCTGTCTCAGGGGGTCGTGCTGATCAATAATCAGGGCGAGCTGGAGCTGTGGAACGGACGCTTCCTCGAACTGCTCGGGCTGGAAAACCAGCATATCTCCGACCATACCTGCATCGAGTACCTGATCGGCGCAGAACCTAACCTGTTGCGCCCGTTGCAGCAGCCGGAAGAGTTCGCCGATATCGAATTGCGGCGTGACAATGGCCAGGTAATCGAAGTGCGTTGCCATCCGCTACCCGGCGGTGGCTACGTGGCAACCTATACCGATATCACCGAGCGCCATCGCTATGCGGAAACCCTGCGCCAGAGTGAGCAGTGGATTCGCCTGATCACCGACCATGTCCCGGCGCTGATCGCCTATGTAGGTGAAGACCTCTGTTACCGCTTTACCAATAAGGTCTATGACGAGTGGTATGGCTGGCCTCGGGATGCGCTGAACGGCAAACATATCAGTCTGGTGCATGGTCAGGATCAGATGCCGCGGCTGACGCCCTATATTGAGCGAGCGCTTGCCGGCGAGAGTGTCTCTTTCGAGCTGGATGAACGTAATGCCGATGGCGAACTGCGCTACATGCTGAAAGCCTACGTACCCAACATGGATAAGTCCGGCCGGGCGGTGGGTTTCTTCGTGATGATCCGTGACATCACCGAGCGCCGTCGCACCGCTATCGAGTTGCAGAATGCCTACGAACATATGGAGCGACGGGTCAAAGAGCGTACTGCCGAACTGACCGATCTTAACGATCAGCTGCGTTCCGAGATCGACGAACGGCGACTGATGGAAAACCGCTTGCGTGAGGCCACTAAAGCGGCGGAGCAGGCGAACCTTTCCAAGACCAAGTTTCTTGCCGCCGTCAGTCATGACCTGCTGCAGCCACTGAACGCTGCCCGGTTGTTTGTTGGCGCGCTTAGCGAGCATCCGCTGCAGGGTGAGACCCGTAACCTGACCCGGGCCGTCGGCAACTCGCTGGAGGATGTGGAGTCACTGCTCAGTACTCTGGTGGATATCTCAAAACTGGACGCCGGGGTTGTCGTCGCCGATAAGATCTCGTTTAACGTCAACGACCTGCTGAAGAACATAGCGACCGAATACAGCCGTATTGCCGAGAGTGAAAACCTGCGTATGGGGTTTGTGCCCAGCAATGCGGTCATCCACTCGGACTCCCAGCTGCTCGCCCGTATCCTGCGTAACTTCCTCTCCAATGCGATTCGTTATACCGCCGAAGGTGGCCGGGTGTTGCTGGGCTGCCGCCATCGTAAAACTGGATTGGTCATAGAGGTATGGGATACCGGAGTCGGTATTCCGCAGAACAAACTGGTGCAGATCTTCCAGGAGTTCGAGCGCCTGAAGCGTCCGGGAAGTGGTCAGGATAAAGGGCTGGGCCTTGGGCTGGCCATTGTCGACAAGATCGCCGGAGTACTGGGGCACCAGATATCGGTCTCCTCAGTCGAAGGTGCCGGATCGGTATTCTCGGTTGAAGTCCCCTATGGGCAGACGCTGCCGAACAACCTCAGCCATACGCCGGTGCTGCCGGATATCATCGAGCGACTGGCCGGTGCCCGAATCTGGGTGATCGATAACGATCAGGCCATCTGCGAAGCGATGGAAACCCTGCTGACCGGCTGGGGGGCTGATATCACCACGGCACTTTCGGCGGAGGATCTGCTGCAGAAGGTCGATGCCGAGGCGGCAGAAGTGGATCTGCTGATTGCCGATTACCATCTGGATGACGGTCACAACGGTATAGATGCTGCCGCCAGGGTGAGGCGGGCGATCGATATGCCGCTGCCGGTGTTGATGATCACGGCCAATTACAGCAAAGAGTTAAAAGCAGAGATTCGTGAGCTGGGCTATATGCTGATGAATAAACCGGTCCGGCCGCTGAAGCTGAAAACCACCCTGATGCATATGCTGGAAACACTGGTTTAATTCAGAAATGAGATCGCCCGCAGCGCGGCCCCGGCAATGACCTGACGTCATTGCAGGAGTCCGCGCTGCGGGCGATCTTTTACAGCGCTCTGTTACAGGAAGACGAACTTGGCGACGAATACCGCGGTCAGCACGTAGATACTGATAGAGATCTGCTCACGCTGTCCGGTGGCCAGTTTCATCACGGTGTAGGTGATAAAGCCCAGCGCGATACCGTTTGCGATGGAGAAGGTCAGCGGCATCATCACCACGGTGATGATTGCCGGAATCGCTTCACTCAGATCTTTCCAGGTGATCTCACTCATACCAGTCATCATCAGCATGGCGACGTAGATCAGCGCGCCGGCGGTGGCATAGGCAGGCACCATACCGGCCAGCGGAGAGAGGAACATCGCCGCAACAAACAGCACGCCAACGACGACTGCGGTCAGACCGGTACGGCCACCTGCCGCAACACCTGAAGCACTTTCTACGTAGCTGGTCACGGGTGGGCAACCCAGGCCGGCACCGACAACACTGGACACAGAATCGGCTTTCAGTGATTTGCTGAGGTTTTCAATGTAGCCATCCGGACGGATCAGGTTGGCACGGTGGGCAACCCCCATCAGGGTACCGGCGGTGTCAAACATGTTCACGAACAGGAACGCCAGAATAACGCTGACCATAGTGATATCCAGTGCACCCATAATATCCAGTGCAAGGAAGGTCGGCGCGATGCTAGGTGGCATTGAAACCAGGCCCTGATACTCAACCAGACCTAAGCCCCAGCCGATGGCGGTGACACCCAGGATGCTGATCAGAACGGCACCGAAAACATTACGGTAGGAGAGGACGGCGATCGCCAGAAAGCAGACACCGGCAAGCAAGGCACGTGGGTCACTGAAGTCACCCAGGGAGACCAGCGTTACCGGGTTGTCGACCACAATACCTGCAGTCTTAAGGCCGATAATACCGAGGAACAGTCCAACACCGGCGCCCATCGCATAGCGGATGCTGAGTGGAATGCTGTTAAGCATGATTTCACGGATTTTGTAGATACTCAGAATGACAAAGATCACCCCTGAGATAAATACAGCCCCCAGTGCAACCTGCCAGTCGTAACCCATCTCACCGACAACAGAGTAAGTGAAGAAGGCGTTAAGCCCCATGCCCGGTGCCAGGCCTACCGGCCAGTTGGCATACAAGCCCATCAGGAAACAACCCAATGCAGCACCTAAACAGGTTGCTACAAAGGCGGCGCCGTGGTCGACACCGGCGTTTGCCATGATGTTGGGGTTGACGAAGATGATATAAGCCATGGTGACAAAGGTTGTCAGGCCGGCAATCAATTCAGTCCGGATATTGGTGTTATGCTCTTTCAGTTTGAAAAAGCGATCCAGAAAGCTACGGTTGCCTTCATCGTTCTGAGAGAATTCCGCGCTTAGTTGTTCTTGTTTAACGCTATCCACAACTTGTGTTCCTCATTTGTTGTTTGTGGTTCCAGTACGCCGGTTTGTTGTTATTAATTAGCGTGCTGCTCACGGTGCCCTTGAGGTGGGGGCCTGTGACCTGTCGTTTCATCTCTGACTGCCTGAAAGGCAGATTTCAGAGGCTGGATTAACCGGGCTACAGGCGACTAAACACTCTGTATTGCAAATTGGTTGCGAGAGTCATTATTGCATTGTGTACAATCGATTCCAATAATGAATGCTTATTTGTATATGAAAATTTCTATTCTGCATCCGTTTTTGTTGTGTGCTTGTTCCGTTTTCTGCTTGTTGTAGTGCCGTATTCAGATCAGAAAATTATCGGTAATATCTATCTAATTGTTTGATATTAAAGATAAAAAAATCGCTATTCCTGGTGCTTTAAGGTATGGCGGCTGTTCACGTTGTAATGTATGCAATTTTTTCAGTGAATATTAAGCGATTAATCAGAATCAGGCGCTTCCAGAGCTCTATTCGGCCTTTGAAGCACCGGATTGTTCGGCCAGGACTCTATGTCACATTGCGCAATGAGTGGAGGCTCTGTCATGTGTACAAAATAACCCTTATTGTGTACTATTTAAGGTGCTTGTCAGCCTGGAATCAGCCTGGTCATTGGGACTGCGATACAGGTATAGGAAATTCCGCTTTGTCAGGTAGCAACAGAGGCGGGAAAGAAAAAGCCAGGACAGAGTCTTATGTCAGTAAAAGAGCAACTGAGCACAAACAAGCCTGTAAAAGGCACCAGTAAAGCAGGAACTCAGGATGATGTGGTCTACGCACATATCTTTGATGCCATCCTGGAACAGCGTCTGGCGCCCGGCACTAAGTTGAATGAAGAAGCACTGGGTGAGATATTCGGCGTCAGCCGTACCGTCATCCGACGCGCACTGTCACGTCTAGGCCATGAACAGATCGTTATCCTGCGGCCCAATCGGGGAGCCGTCGTTGCCAGTCCGACGATAGATGAAGCGAGGCAGGTATTTCTGGCCCGCCGTATTGTCGAGCAGGCGGTGACAGAACAGGCGGTATTGCATGCGACTAAGGAGCAGATTGAAATCATCCGTGGCATGGTGGTGGAGGAGCAAGCCTGTTTCGATCGCGGCGACCGCGGTGCAGGTATCCGTCTATCCGGTGAGTTTCACCTGCAACTGGCCAAGATGGCTAGAAACGCGCCGCTGCTGAACTTTCAGCGTAGCCTGGTTTCCCAGACATCTCTGATCATCGCCCAGTATGAGACCGGTGGTAAGTCACACTGCTCCTTTGATGAGCATAATCAGCTGATCGCCGCCATTGAGTCCGGCGAGCAGGCCAAAGCCGTCGAGCTGATGATGCACCATCTGGATCATATCGAAGCCAAGCTGAACCTGGATGGCGAGGGCGCATCTGACGACCTGCATGCGGTATTCTCGCATCTGATTAGCCGCTAGACGCAATAATAAGCCCGCGTGTTAACACCTGGAAAGGGCCGCTGAAGTGATTCAGCGGCCCTTTCTTTTTGCAGGCTTCATCTATATTGCACTCTGGATTGCACTCTGGATTACACCGGGGGGCGCAACAATCAGAAGCGGTAGCTGACGCCCATAAAGGCTGAAAGTGCATTGTCGTCTTCGACGATCGGGCTGTTGGTCACCTCATCGCCGTACCATTCTGCTGTTACGCCGCCCATCATGATCCACTGTTCAGACAGGGGGATACTGTGCCATCACTTCGACGCCATAGCGCCAGCCGGAATCCGCCGTATAGGCGGCACGGCCCGGACGGCTGTTAGCAGCCGAGACACCGTAGTAGTGGTTGGTCAGCTCATCACTCATCCAGGTGGCGTAGACCGCCGGTTTCAGTTGCACGCCAGCCAGCTTTGTTGGCACAGCCCAGCTAAGATTCAATTCGGTGCCTTCGTGTTCATCGCTGACATCCTGTGCGATATAGCCACCAAGGATACCGGCCGGGGTGTAAAACTCACCACCCAGCTTGAGGTTAACGCCGCTGTCGGCATCACCCAGGTCATCCAGCAGGTCGCCGTCTGTTCTCTCACCGTCGAGGCTATCTGCTGCAAGGGCGGCGTAGAGGTTAAAGCGATCGTTATCGGCGATCTGATAGCCCGCTTCGAATCCTTCAAGGTAAAAGGCACCATACTGTAGGTTCAGCAGGGGGATCGCCTGATACTGGGTATCCACGCCACGGTAGATAGATTGTCCGGCACTGATACCAAGGCCCAGGCCAATTTCAAGCTCCTCGGCCTGAGTTGCGGCGGGTAATAATAAAGAGGCGGCCGCAGCAGTGATAATATGGCGCTTATGAGACATGAAAGGCTCCTGGATTCGATATTCTGTATTTTTGCCGCCATGCTAAAAGATCAAGGGTTAAGATCACGTTAACGGCTGGGGCGGTGCTGCAACTATTATTGCCGGCCAGGTGAAAGTGAGAAAAGCCGATCAGCTAAGGAAGTCTGGTAGCTCGTGCCAGCAACGTGTGGCTAACAGCCTGGAGCCGAACCCACCGGCAGCAATTTTAGGGAGACGTTAATGAAGTGGTGCGCTTTGACAGTGATGGTGGTGGTTGTAACTCTGGCTGGATGCAGTGACAGGGATGATTCTCTTACGCTCAGCGCAGACCGGCTGGGTCCTCTGCAGCTGTCTGAACAGACGCGTATATCCGGCCCGTCATTGCAGGCCCTGTTTCCGGCGCTGCAGGTACACTATCAGCGCGCAGAGGGCGATTCGCTGGCGTATCACTACTACCAGTTGATCAATCAGCAGGGCGAGGTGTTATTCTCGCTGACATCCTTTATTGAAAGCGCCGCAGATATCCAGGCGGAGGCCGTAGATATTGACCTGTTACAGATCCACAGCGCCGAAATACCGGACCAGTATGGTATCCGCGTTGGGGAGGGAATCCGTTCGCTGGTGGCCAAGCGTGACAGCAAATTCAGATATGGTGCGGCTCACCACCACAACTTTATCGGCGGCGGAAAAATCTGGTACAGCCTGTCCACCCAACAACTGGCAGCCACGGTTGATATCAATCCGGAACAGGTGTCGCTGGAGCAGGCACTGGAGGCTGATCTGAAAGTCACCGCTATCAGCTGGCCGGAGGCGGGCTGGTAGCGGGCTATCGCAGAGTGACAGAGCCTGATATTTCATGATCTGATTAAAAGTATATACAATAGCGTCATCGTTCACGCAGACGCAGGATTTCAGGTGAGTACCAAGCCCCGTTACGTTCAGATCAAGGAATACCTGAAGCAGGCTATTCAGTCCGGCAGGTATGCGGTGGGAGAGAAGATTCCTGCCGAAGTTGATCTCGCCCGTCAGTTTGACGTCAGCCGCATGACGGTGAATAAGGCGATCCGCGACCTGGTGCAGGAGAATGCCCTCAACCGCCATCCGGGACTGGGCACCTTCGTCAGTGACCAGAAAGCCGAATCACCGTTACTGGATGTAAAGAATATCGCCGAAGAGGTTAGGTTGCGTGGTCATCAGTACAGTTGTGAGCTGATCTCGATGGCGACGGTGGAAGCTGACGAGCAGGTGGCGATGCAGCTGGGCCTGCCGGTGGGTAGCGCGGTCTATCACAGTCAGCTGGTGCATCTGGAGAATGGCAAGCCGATTCAACTGGAGGCGCGTTTTGTCTCTCCAGCTTGGGTGCCTGATTACCTGTCTCAGGACTTTACCCGCAAAACCCCCAATGAATATCTCTCAGAAGTGTGTCCGGTCTCCAATGTGGAACATATCGTTGAAGCCATCCTGCCGGACACGACGGCCTGCCAGCTGTTGAATATCAGCGCGAGTGAGCCTTGCCTGCTGGTCAATCGCCGCACATGGTCTGACAGTCATCTGATCAGTTTTGCCCGCCTCACCCATCCCGGCTCACGTTACAAGCTACGCTCGCTGGCAAACCTGTCAGGCTGAGATTTGCGGCCACCACCGCCGATGCCCTGACGCTGGTCAGGCGACTATCTACAGGGCCATACTGTAATTGAAAATACGGCTGTGATTCGAGCTGAATCACAGCCGCATTCTTATGGTCTGAAATCACAGGCAGATCCCTGCTGTAAAAAAATTGTCCAATCGAAGGTGTGGAGAGGTTTCCCTCGGAAATTTAATGGTATATAAATGTATATACAATAGGTCACTGGATAGATCACAGGCAGTAACCGAAGCCCGGTTCCTCTAACCAGTGACAGCCGATAAAAGCTTCGATGAGTGTTTAGAGATGAATGACACTGCAAATACTATCGCGCTAAACCGCTGCGACCGGATCTGGCTAAATGCCCGTCTGGCAACCTTTGATCCTGACCGGGCCGAACCCTACGGGGCACTGACCGGACATCTTATCGGCGTGAAAGATGGACTGATCAGTTTGATCGCTCTACAGGATCAGGCTGATCTCTCTGCGTTCAATGGTGAAATTATCGACGCTGCCGGAGGCTGGATCACACCGGGGCTGATCGACTGCCATACCCATCTGGTGTTTGGCGGTAACCGGGTCAATGAAGCGGAGATGCGGCTTAACGGTGCCAGCTATGAAGAGATTGCACGCCAGGGTGGCGGGATTCTGTCTACGGTGACTGCAACCCGGGCGGCCAGTGTTGATGAATTGGTAGCGATGGCGCGGCCGCGTATGGAAGCCTTAATCCGCGAGGGGGTCACTACGATTGAGATTAAGTCGGGCTATGGCCTGACCACGGAATCAGAGCTGAAGATGCTGCAGGCGGCGCGCCGTTTGGGCGAGATCTATCCGGTCCGTATCAGCACCAGTCTGCTGGCGGCCCACGCACTGCCGCCGGAGTATAAGGGGCGGGCAGATCAGTATATCGATCTCGTCTGCGACGAGATGATTCCCGCCGCGGCTGGACAGAATCTGGCCGATGCGGTGGATGCCTTCTGTGAAACCATCGCTTTCAGCCCGGAACAGTGTGCCCGGGTTTTTGCTGCCGCTAACCAGGCGGGACTGGGCATTAAATGTCATGCCGAGCAGCTGAGCAATCTGCATGGGGCGGAGATGGCGGCCGGATTCGGGGCCTGGTCGGCCGAACATCTGGAATACCTCGATCAGGCAGGGATCGACGCGATGGCAAAACACGGTACCGTCGCTACTTTATTGCCGGGTGCCTTCTACTATCTCAGAGAGACCCAGCGACCGCCGGTTGAAACGCTGCGCCGCGCTGGCGTGCCGATCGCAATTGCCAGCGACCTCAACCCGGGATCTTCCCCGATCGCTTCCCTGCAGCTGATGCTCAATATGGCCTGCACCCTGTTTGCACTGAACCCGGAAGAGGCGCTGGCAGGGGTCACCCGCCATGCCGCCCGGGCCCTGGGACAGTCCGATCAGCTGGGTCAGCTTCGGGTTGGTATGCGCGCCGATATGGTGCTGTGGGATATCCAGCGACCGGCGCAACTGGCCTGCCAGTTTGGCACCAACCCGATCAGACAACGAATTTTCGACGGCGAAGTGACTTTCACTAACCGGGGCGGAAGTACCGACCTGCGCCGGTAACAATACTTAAAAATACATAATCAGAAATGCAAAGACTGCTGCGCTGTCAGACATCGCAGCAGTCCCAGCCACCCGATATGAGGTCATATTATGTCTTCCCAGCGTCACGACAGTACCCGTGTTATCCAGGCCCCGACCGGCACCCAGCTCAGTTGTAAAAGCTGGCTGACCGAAGCGGCGATGCGCATGCTGATGAATAACCTGCATCCGGACGTCGCAGAGCGCCCGGAAGATCTGGTGGTGTATGGCGGTATTGGCCGCGCTGCCCGTGACTGGCAGTGCTATGACAAGATTATCGAAGTATTGCAGCGGCTGGAGGCGGATGAATCGCTACTGATCCAGTCGGGCAAGCCGGTCGGCGTGTTTAAGACCCACACAGACGCACCGCGGGTGCTGATCGCCAACTCCAATCTGGTACCGCACTGGGCAAACTGGGAGCACTTTAACGAACTGGATAAGCAAGGCCTGATGATGTACGGCCAGATGACGGCTGGCTCCTGGGTGTATATCGGTTCGCAGGGCATTGTGCAGGGTACTTATGAAACCTTTGCCGCGATGGCGCGTCAGCATTTTTCTGGTGAATCCAAAGGGCGCTGGATTCTGACCGGTGGCTTGGGCGGCATGGGTGGTGCCCAGCCACTGGCCGCCACTATGGCCGGCTTCAGCTGCCTGGCAGTGGAGTGCGATGAGACCCGCATCGACTTCCGCCTGCGTACCGGTTACCTCGATAAGAAAGCCTACTCGCTGGATGAAGCCCTGGAGATGATCGACCGTGCTAACACGAAAGGAGAAGCGTTGTCGGTAGGACTATTGGGCAACTGTGCCGATATCTATCCCGAGCTGGTCGGACGCGGCATCACACCGGATTGTGTTACCGATCAGACCAGCGCCCATGACCCGCTGAACGGTTATCTGCCGCAGGGCTGGACGATGCAATACGCTGCCCAAATGCGCCAGCAGGATGAAGCGGCGGTGGTGAAGGCGGCCAAAGAGTCGATGGCGATACAGGTCCGTGCCATGTTGACGCTGCAGTCGCGTGGCTCGGCCACCACCGATTACGGCAATAATATCCGTCAGATGGCGTTTGAAGTCGGTGTCGATAATGCCTTTGACTTTCCGGGCTTCGTACCGGCTTATATCCGGCCGCTGTTTTGCGAAGGGATCGGGCCATTCCGTTGGGTAGCGCTGTCCGGTGACCCGGAGGATATCTATAAGACGGATCAGAAGGTCAAAGAATTGATCCCGGATAACCCGATGCTGCACAACTGGCTGGATATGGCGCGGGAAAGGATCGCGTTTCAGGGGTTGCCTGCACGGATCTGTTGGGTGGGCTTGAAAGACCGCCAGCGTCTGGCACTGGCTTTTAACGAGATGGTTAAGAATGGCGAACTGAAAGCGCCGGTGGTGATCGGCCGTGATCATCTGGATTCCGGCTCGGTTGCCAGCCCCAACCGGGAAACCGAATCGATGATGGACGGGTCTGATGCAGTATCTGACTGGCCGCTGCTGAATGCGCTGCTCAATACCGCGGGTGGCGCTACCTGGGTCTCACTGCATCATGGCGGCGGCGTGGGTATGGGCTTTAGCCAGCATGCCGGCGTGGTGATTGTCGCTGATGGAACCGAGGCGGCGGCAAAGCGCCTCGGCCGGGTGCTGCATAACGATCCCGCCAGTGGCGTGATGCGTCATGCCGATGCGGGCTACGAGATTGCAAAAGACTGCGCCAGAGAGCAGGGGCTTGATCTTCCGATGTTGCAGGACTGATTGCAAAGCTAGTTGAGATAAGTAACCTAACCGACTGAATTTAAGGAATAAAAATAATGCTAAGCCTAACCCTTAAACCCGGCCAGCTGACCCTGGCTGAACTGCGTCGGATTAACAATGAAGCAGTGCGCCTGGAGCTGGATCCCGCCAGCATTGAAGGCATCGACGCCAGCAGTGCAGCCGTGGCGCGGGTAGTGGAACAGGGCCGTGTCGTCTATGGCATCAATACCGGCTTTGGCCTGCTGGCAAACACCCTGATAGAGCCGCAGGATCTGGAGTTATTACAGCGCAGCATCGTACTTTCCCATGCGGCAGGCATTGGCGAATTAATGGATGAGAACAGCGTCCGTCTGATGATGGTACTGAAACTCAACTCGCTGGCGCGGGGATTCTCCGGTATCCGCCTGCAGGTACTGGATGCGCTGATCGCATTGCTCAATGCCGAAGTCTATCCCTGTGTGCCACAGAAAGGATCGGTTGGCGCCTCCGGAGACCTGGCACCGCTGGCCCATATGAGCACCGTGCTGCTGGGTGAGGGTGAAGTGACTTACAAGGGCGAGCGCCTGTCCGGGGCCGAGGGGCTGAAGATCGCAGGTTTGCAGCCGATCACCCTGGCACCGAAAGAGGGGCTGGCGCTGTTGAATGGTACTCAGGCGTCGACGGCGTTTGCTCTGCAGGGGCTGTTTGCTGCCGAGGATATGTATGCCGCCGCAACCGTCGCCGGTGCTCTGTCCGTGGAAGCCGCGCTGGGCAGCCGCAAGCCGTTCGATCACCGGGTGCATGCGGTACGCGGCCAGCCGGGGCAGATCGATGCGGCGGCCTGTTATCGTCACCTGCTGTGCGACGCGTCCGAACTGGGTGCCTCTCACCAGCGTTGCGAAAAAGTGCAGGACCCGTACTCCCTGCGCTGTCAGCCCCAGGTGATGGGGGCTTGCCTGCAACAGATCCGTTCTGCCGCCGATGTATTGCTGATCGAGGCCAATTCGGTGTCTGATAACCCGCTGGTATTTGCTGACGAAGATGAGTTTATCTCTGCCGGTAACTTCCATGCCGAGCCGGTGGCGATGGCCGCCGATAACCTGGCACTGGCTATCGCCGAGATCGGATCGCTGTCAGAACGTCGGATGGCCCTGCTGATCGATACCAACCTCAGCAAGTTACCGCCGTTTCTGGTTAACAATGGCGGGGTGAATTCCGGCTTTATGATCGCCCAGGTCACCGGGGCCGCACTGGCATCGGAAAACAAAAGCCTGGCTCATCCGGCATCAGTCGACAGTCTGCCAACCTCAGCCAATCAGGAAGACCATGTCTCAATGGCGACCTTCGCGGCGCGTCGTCTGCGTGATATGGCTGACAATACGGCGGGCATACTGGCGATCGAGATGCTGGCCGCCTGTCAGGGACTGGACTTCCGCGCGCCGCTGAAGTCCAGTCAGCTACTGGAGCAGGCCAAAGCCGAAGTGCGTAAAGTGGTAGGGTTTTATGATAAAGACCGCTATTTCTCACCGGATATCGAAGCGGCCAAGGCGCTGATTCAGCGGGCTACCTTTAACCGCTATATGCCCGATAATATACTGCCCGGTTTCTGAGGCTAATCCGTTTTCCGGAAGCGAAGAAAGCCCCGCCATCAACAGATAGCAGGGGCTTTTCTTTTTTCAGTGTGCAGCCCTATAGCGAAGCCTGTACTGGCAGGAATGCACAGTGCTGAAAGCTACAAGCCCACTAATCTGCAGCCGCAAAATAGCGATCTGCGCACTCGAGATTAGCGATGGGTGACAGCATGGCGTAGTCAAAGGTCTTCAGGGCCTTATTGTTCAGTACCGACTGCGGCCAGAGCGGGTTTGCCAATGCCGCTGTACCCAGCGCGATCAGGTCGGCCTGGCCATCAGCCAGTACCGTCTCAGCCAGCTCCGGCTTTGATACTCCGCCGTTAGCAATCACCGGTAAGCCGCTGGCCTGTTTGGCAAGGGTGGCGAGTGAAGGGCCATCAGGAGCCGTACTGTCAGCCTGAAAGGCGGGCCGGGTCAGCAGAGGCTCGGTAGTGTGCAGGTAATCGACCTCGGCGATACGCATCGCGCCGAAAATCTCCTCGGCGGCTTCCAGCTGCTCCGGCCAGCTGTAGCGGCTGTCGTTAACCTTGGTTTGTGAGAAGCGTACGCCAACGACAAACTCCGGCCCGACCGCTTTACGCACCGCGTCGATAATCTCAAGATAGATCCGCAGGCGATTTTTCAGGTCGCCACCGTACTTATCGTCGCGTTGATTGGTGTAATTCGTCAGGAACTGATCAAGCAGGTAACCGTTAGCACCGTGAATCTCCACCCCGTCAAAACCGGCTGATTTTGCCCGGGCCGCAGCATCCGCAAAGCCCTGTACAGCGTCCCTGATATCCTGCGGTGTCATTGCCGTTGGTACCGGGTAGGTGCCAGATCCGTAGTAGTTTTTCATCTGCTCGCCCAGTGGTTGTACTGCTGAAGGCCCGTAGCCTGCAGAGTGCGGACCCTCAGATCGGTATTTGTTGAATTGTGACAGCGCACCGCCATGCATCAGTTGCGCAATGATCACGCTGCCTTTGGCATGAACCGCATCGACAATGGCAGACCAGCTGTCAGCCTGCTCTGGGCTGCTGATACCGGGTTGCTGCTGATAGCACTGGCTGTATAACTGATCGGTATACAGGCCCTCGCTGATAATCATGCTAAAACCACCTTTGGCATACTGCTGGTAGTAGTCACGCATAGGCACAGTCGCAGTGCCATCGTCATTGGCGCTGACCCGCGTCATTGGGGCAACGGCAAGCCGATTGCGAAGGTTAAGGTGGCCGATACGGCCGGGTTCAAACAGTGCTGAAAATGCGGTTGTCATGGTTAAACTCTCCGGGTTGTCTGAAGTCCCGGCTACTTTGACACCCAATAAAAAGAGTGTGAATATCGGTCTTAATTGAATCTTTAATAACTTTTTATTGAATATGGCCGGTATAAATCAACTCGAAAGCCTCAGGGTTTTGAAAGCGGTAGTGGAGTCGGGGAGCTTTACGGCAGCCGCAGGGCGACTAAAGATCTCGGCTGCTCGGGTATCTAAGTCGATTGAGCGCCTGGAAGAAGAACTCGAAACTACACTGTTCAAGCGCAGCACCCGGCATATGCAGATCACCGACAGTGGCGAACGCTGCTACCGGCAGGCATTAACACTGCTGGGGCAGTGGAAGGCGCTGAAAGATGAGCTGACCGAAACCCAGGCCAGCCCGCAGGGGAAGCTGCGTATCAGTGCACCCATGACCTGGGGCCTCTGTCACCTGGCACCGCTACTGACCGAATTTATGGCAATGTATCCGCAGATCCGGCTGGATATCCAGCTCAATGATCAGCATGTCAATGTACTGGAAGGGGAGTATGACCTGGTGCTGCGCCTGAGTCGCCAGCTGGCGGACAGCGCCTTACTGTGCCAGCGCATCACCCAGTATCGTTATATCGCCTGTGCCACCCCGGAGTATCTGGCAGAAAATGGTACGCCGCTTCATCCTCAGGAGCTGAAACAACACGCCTGCCTGATCTACCTCAATCCGGGTGCGACACCTAAGTGGCAGTTCTTTCAGGATGGAAAAACACTGGACCTCTATATCGACCCCTATCTGCAGTCGAACAACAGTAAGCTCCTGCATACGACATTGCTGGCCGGGCAGGGCATCATGTTGATTCCAGAGTTTATGGTGAATGAAGATCTTGCCAGCGGTCGCCTAACGCCGATATTGACCGATTTCGATACTGAAGCCCTGTCACTCTTTGCCCTCCGACCAAAAGACCATATGGCTCCACACCGCCTGAAATTGCTGCAGGACTTTTTATACCGGCGTTTGAATCAGGCCGAATGATATTAAATACCAGCGGTGTGAGCATGTTTCCTTCAAGCCCATTTACTTGAGCGTTCGATCTTTATTTGTGTGAATTAACACTGTCGCTAAAAGAACTATTATCCCGATCTCTATTCGCCGTATTTCTGGCGCCGGGTACGCGCACCAAATATAGCCAGCATTACTCTGGTCGATTGCGGATTACGCTCGTGTTAGCGCGCTACATTAAAGGATGGGTTCGCTCTCTATAGCGTATTCAACCCGTTGTTATTTCGCAGCAGAGCCGAAGGGTTCGCCTTATGAGGCAGATAAATAATCTAAATACAGAGAGTTAAAGCGACAGACTTCTATATCCCATATATACGGCGGTCATTGCTTTAATGTTAATTTTCAAAAATAATGACCGTCCTATCAGGTAGTTAGTTTGAGCACGCCATGCTGAAATCGTTGTATCTGCGCAATTGGCCAATCCTGCCAAAAATCCTGCTGACCTCGTTTATCGGGGTATCAATTATCCTGGCTGTTACCTTTATGGTGTTTATCCCCCACATTGAGTCACGCATTATGGAAGGTAAGAAGGACGCCACCCGTCAGGCGGTGGAGGTGACCTTTGGTGTACTGACCCACTATCAGTCATTGGTGGAGAATCATGAGCTATCGACTGAGGAGGCCAAAGAGCGTGCTAAGCGGGCCATTAATGGCCTGCGTTACAGCGGTCGGGAATATTTCTGGATCAATGACACCCACCCCCGCATGGTGATGCACCCCACAGCCCCTAAGCTGAACGGCACAGACCTGAGCGACTTTGCTGACCCCAACGGGACTTTGCTTTTTAAAGAGTTCGTTAACGTTACCAACGCTTATGGTGCGGGTTTTGTGGACTATATGTGGCCCAAACCCGGTGAGCAGGCGCCGGTACCCAAGCTCTCTTACGTCAAGAGTTTCAAGCCCTGGGGCTGGATCGTAGGCAGCGGCATCTATCTGGATGATGTGCAGGAAGAGATCCTCAACTTGCGCAACCTGGCTATTGCCGGAGGCGTTTTTTTCGCCCTGCTTACCATGGCGCTGGCATGGTGGGTGGGTAGCTCCCTGACCCGACGTCTGGAACGGGTGATCGACGGCCTGAAAGATGTGGCTCAGGGCAAGGGGGATGTTGATCTCCGTAAACGTATTGCCATCACCTCTATCGATGAAATTGGTGCGCTCTCCAGCGAGTTTAACGCGCTGATGGAGTCCATCAGTGACCTCACTACCTTCCGCAAGGTGATTGAGGAAGATGATGTGATGGAGGATGTTTATTCCCGCCTTTACGATGTATTCACTCAGGATCTCAAGCTGGAATCGCCGGTGATTTTTGAGGTGGATGATATCCATAAGCGCATGAAGCAGGTGTATCCACTGACCCTGAACGAGAACAATCAGGTCTGTAATCAGGAAATACTGGATAACTGCAATCTGTGTAAGGCTAAACGCACTGGCCATGCCATCAGCTCATACGATTTCCCGAAGGTCTGTAAGCAGTTCATCGATCATGGTAATAGCCACCACGTGTGCGTTCCTATGACCATTGGTGGCAGTACCATTGGCGTGGTGCAGTTTAACTTTACGGGTGAGCAGGACAATGAAACCCGTCTGAATGTGACCGATCAGGTGGATAAGGCCGCTCAATACATCAAGGAAGCCTTGCCGGTTATTGAGTCCAAGCGCTTGACCGCCACATTACGAGAGTCTGCTTTGTCTGACCCCCTTACCGGTCTGCATAACCGCCGTTTCCTGCAGGAATCCGCCACTAATATCTGTTCGGGGGCCATACGTCGTAAGAAGACCATTGGCTTGCTGATGTGTGATCTGGACTACTTCAAGCAGGTGAATGATACCCATGGCCATGATGCGGGCGATCTGATCCTGGTTGAAACCGCCAAGATCCTGAAGAACAGCGTGCGTGATGCAGACCTTATCTTCCGTTTTGGCGGCGAGGAGTTCTTCATCATGCTGGTGGATGTAGAGCCAGGAGAAGCCCTCACCATTGCTGAGAAGATGTGTAAGACCTTTGAAGACCATCAATTTACCCTGGATACGGGCGAACGCATCACCAAGACCATCAGCATTGGTGTGAGTGAATTCCCCGGCGATGATGAGTCTCTGTGGAAGGGTTTGAAATATGCCGATGTAGCCCTGTATCAGGCCAAAGATACGGGCCGTAATCAGGCGGTACGCTTTACCCGGGATATGTGGAAGGATGAACAGTATTAAGCAGATTGCGTTGACCTGTTGGTTTGCGACTGAGCTATCAGTGGAAGGGGCTTAATAGCCCCTTCCAAGGTTTTGTTTATGACGCTGTGCTTTGTTTTCCCTCACTAAGTGGTGTCTGGTTTTACAGATACAGATTTACACTGCGGTGGTTAAGATAGTCATCGGGAATCCAACATTTACTGTAATGTCGCCACAAACCTGATCACGCATGCACGTATAAATGGCGAAGACATAGAAATTATTATACTGTGGTTTTATATGGCGAAGAGGTGTGCAAGGATAGACGCCACTTTGACAATTTTCCACAGAAGGACTTTGGAATAATGCTTAAAGATGATAGTAGAATAATACACTTACCCACTATTATTGAATCAATGTTCTGGAGATATCCGTCAAATTGACTGTTGGAGCTGACACCTGACTGATAAATATCATCAGAACACTTCTAACAATAGTTTTTAAATGGGCTGTTAGTGGGCTGAGTTATCTCAAACGAGTGAAATTCAGAAAATGTCCAATATCTCCGTTGGTATTTTTGCTGTACCGTGAACCGCAGAATGCGCGTCTGAACGACGCATACCGACGAGTTCACGGCAAGGCTGCATCGGGATATGGGCTGGTTTATCAGGATAATTGATCGGTTTCGGAGAAATCTCACACTGAATAGTTCAGTGGAACCACCTTTAATATCGTCAGTGGCGGATGTTTTCGCACGGCGGTGCAGTCCAACAAGTCGCTGCACAAGTCCTGCTTATAAAGAGCATAAGCAGGACTTGTGAGCGAAGCGTTGCCCCTCACATTCAGTAAGCAGGAAATATGAAAAGATCTGCAAATAAATCTTTTGAAGACTTCCCATCCGTCACTCTCTACCTGAATGACGTCAGGGAGATACTTAACATCCTTACTGAATCTTGTGGTGAAGTTAAGCTTCAAACAGGGGAATATCATGAGGTGGAGCCAGAAGAGCTAGATGAACTAGTGCGCAACACTGACACAGATAGATTTTCTGATATCTACATTCGAACATCTCAGCCATATATTTCAATAGATCTAAGGACTTTTGGTGTTCGTATATACATAAGTGAGGACAATACCTCTCAAAGAGGAGTTGTATCAAAAATAAGCGACATACTAAACCATCGGCAACGACGTCATTTCGGTAAAGTGACTAATTTTTTATCAGCCTTGCCAGCCATTGGTTTCGGGGCTTTCATTGTAGCAGGCCAATATAAATATGCAGCTGCAATGCTATTGATAGTGCTTCTTAGTATTTACCCTGTAATTAAGTACCAAATTAATAATAAAGTTGTTGTATTAACCGAAGAAAAAAATACTAAACAATCATTTCTCAAAAGAAAAAAAGATGATTTAGTAATAGCTCTTGTATCAGGCTCATTCGGTGCAGCTATTTCATTCGCATTAGTTAAATATTTTGGCCCTGCATAACACATATGAGCCGTCCCCAAGTCAATAGGCGAAATAGCCCCTGAGGCTTTCCTCATGGGTACTCTTTAATAATTCGATCGACATACTTCGTCTTTCTTTGAGTTGCCTACTGTGTGGTAACAAACACATATAGAGGGTCTCTTACGCACCAGAAGTGCTGCCATATCGGAAGTCCGGCTCCGAATGGGCCGCTAGAAATTACTCGGTAACTCTGACTGTCCTATTCAAGGAGGGTTGGATCACCTGGGTGTACCCGTTAGTAGCGGGATCAGTCAGAGCGTACACAGTCGAATTATTAGATTCAGGTGCGGAAGCTGCCCATCTCATCAAGGCCCCGGGCTGTCGGTGAGTGTGATACTGAGGTGAAGAGGTCAGGCCTCAGGTATTACCGGATTGTCCGGCCCTCTTATTGATCACTTTAACCGTATGACGCCCGCTATGTGTTTCGCTTGGACAGCTTCCGCTTAACTTAGGAACTGAGTTTCATCGAACACCTGCCTTCGTTTGAGCATGAAAAATACGGCACGGCCCAGCTTGTGAGCGAGGGCTGACTGGGCTTTGGCTTTACTCATGCGTCTTTGTAGTTTTGCTAAATATGCCTGACCTTTGGGGGGGGGGGAACACAGGTAGCCGACAGCGGCTTCTGAAAAAGCCCATTTCAGGTGAGCATTGCCGATTTTGGCACCGGAAGTGCCGTAGCGTTTGCCGGCAGACTCCGCTTTACACTTCACGAGTCGGGCGTATGAAGCAAACTGCTGGACACGTTCAAAGCGCCGGATATCACCGATTTCATAGAGAATGGTCAGGGCCAGTATCTGGCCGATACCGGGTATCAAGCGCAGCGAGACATAGTCCTGATAGCCGTGTTGTTTCGCCTGTTTTTCGATGAAACACTCGATCACGCTGAGTTCATGATCATAGAAATCGATCAGGTGGAGGTCCATATCCATACTGCGTTGTACGCTGGGATCGTCGAAGCGATCTTTGATTTTTGCCCGGTTTTGCACGTAACGCAGATTTAGATTGATGGCAGACAGGTTGTACTGACTATTGGTGTTTTTAATATGGGCGAGCAACTCAGCCCGTTTACGCATCAGGTGTTCGCGTCTCCGGAGTAGATCCCGGGTTGCACGCATGTCGGCAGGGTAGTCGTATGCCAGAGGAAACATACCACCCTTAATTAATCGGGCAATTTTGAGGGAGTCAATTTTGTCATTTTTGGCTTTGCCACCATGAATAGCACGCATATAAAGTGCGTGCCCAAGGACAAACGGAATTTTGAAGTCCCGACAGAGGTCGGAAACCCAGTACCAGCAATGCATACATTCCACCCTGACGACCAGGTCTTGCCTCAAAAATGGTGCCAGTACGTCAATCAGATCAATCGAGGTGGCCGGAATGTTCTGGTGAACAGCGACATTACCGGACGCGTCGAGGATGCAGACATACAGGACCCCGGCATGTAGATCGATACCACAGTAGTAGTGGTGATTATTGGTGTAGAATCTCATTAGCCTTCTCCGGATTGGTTTGGTCACCTATCAGCCTAGGTAAATGCCTGGCTGAACGGAGAAGGCTCAATTAGTATCAAAGTGATGTTGCACCGCACGAGCAAGCTGGTGCTGGACAAATTAACGCGACTGCGCAGCTAAAGGCAAATTTTCCACAAGTCGAGGCGTTATGCTCAAAAACATGGATGATCACTATGCTTGAAGTTCTGAAGGAAAGTTGGTCGGAATTTTTAGTCCAGCTAAAGCCCTTGGTAATAGCAACATTGCCATGGATAGTTGCTGTCGTAGCTCTTAGTGCTGTCTCTACCGTATTCAGTGAGAAATTAAATGGCTTTGTAGAGTTCCTGCTCTCTGCAGTAGAAATGATTCTTCAGGCCATGGTTGCCTTTGCGGGCCTTCAAGTTCTCTTCAAGTCTAGGGGTGAGGCAGTTGAGGTTACTTCTGCAAAAATCATCATCTACATAATGGCAGCGGCCTATATAGGTATAGCTACGATGCTTGGCATGATGATCTTCATAATTCTAGGGGTCATTATCATGGCCGCTTCATTCTTTGCGCCAATCTATATATTGCAGGAGAACCAAGGCCCAATTGAGGCAGTGGCTTCTAGCGCTTCCTTGCTGCAGGGCAGGGTTTTCCGTGTCACTTTTCTTCTTTGTGGCGTATGGCTTGCCATTTATGCAATTGAGTATGTGCTCATCTTAGTATTTGGTATGCTTCCAATTTCTGGAATCATAGCGAACATCGTCACATCTGGCCTGGTTCAAATCATAGGTCTAATGACTTTACCTGTTATGGTCCAGTTCAAAACGCATCTTGTAGCGGAGCAGAGCAAGAAAATACAGCCGATGCCTGACAGCGCTGGCTGATTTGGACGTTATGTCTCAAGAGGATTCTAATGAAGTTTTTAAGGGGGTTGCTGTGGGTTTACCTAGTCGTGTATACGCTCTTTCAGCTATTGATGATGGTAATGGAGATTTATACCGGACCATTAGAATCATCAATCGTAGCTTGGTGGGCTCTTCTTGCGGTTCCTGCTGTGGTGCTTTTTAAGACGTTGAAAGGGAAAGATATACATTGGCTATTTCACGTAATCGGTATTGTCGCTCTATTAAAAATAGTCCTATCAGCGCATCAGTTTTCTTCAGTAGATGGAGTAATGCTCGGAATGTACGCTTGGTTCGTGCCAATGCTGTTAGTTATGTTCTTTCTATCGATCAAGAGACTACGTAGTGCAACGTAATTGGTTACTGCAGTTCGCAGCCTCCGGCTACCGGACTCGTTACAGAGAAAAAGGACACCCACCAAAATTTACAGACGGTGTTTACTGATTAGGAAGGTCGATTTAAAACTCAGGGGCTGCTGGCCTGTATGGCGTATGTCGATCTGAACCCCATTCGGGCAGCGATCGCCGATTGCCCGGAGCGCTCTGATTTTACCTCGATACAACAAGTGCATACGTGAGTATCAGTAGCAGCCGGCTGAGACTGCGTCACTGGCGCTCAAAGCATTGTCACCGAAGCAGTCTGATATCGAACGGGCTGTACCGTTTGATTTGGCGGACTATTTGGAACTGGTCGACTGGAACGGGCGTTGTTGCAGCCAGGATAAGCGCGGTCGTATTCCAGGTAATCTGCCGCCGATACTATAGCGCCTCGGCATTGATGCTGAATAGTGGCTACGTGCGATGCAGCTAAGGGGATTGCAGCTCAGTCGTGCTTTGAGAAGAATCGAACGGCTGAAGCTATACGCCGGACAGGTGGGGAACAGCTGGGTCAAAGGTTTAACTCAGTCACAGCGGTGATTTTCGGTGCTTGGGGCGACCTGAGGTTGACCGTATTCAGTCGGTGATTCTAGGTGGATGTTTCTAAGGGAGTCCCTGGTTTTTCACTTATATGCCGACTAGATTTAGCCTGGTTCGGCTATATCGTATCTTGGTGGTTTAGCTATCGAGAGAGATCTTTCGAAGGCTGCTTGCCAGCCGAATGCAGAAGTAGTAAAAAGCAGTACTGCTATTAGGAAACTAGTAAGCTGATATAGCTGTTCGAGTTCGCAGAAAAGTTTAAGGCGGCAGCCATACTACATCGTTGCCCATAAGGGTCAGGTGTTCGAAAAATAATTTCCTGATACGCAGCGATTAGACTCAACAGCCAGCGTTAACGAGCCCTAGACGCTGGATTTAAAACTTAATTTATAGGGAAAATTATGGGAAGCATCATGGAAGCTAATCAAGTCTGTAATGATACGACTTATGGACAATTCGTTAGAGTGCATCTTAAAGATGGGATTACGGATGAAGTGGCTGGTGGAAGTAACGTTGGATGTTTGGAGTACAACTCAGATGGTGAAGCCTTTTTTAACAAAAATCATGTGTTAACTTTCAATATTGATCAAGAAGCTTCAAAGATAAGTATAATATTCAACCTTACTGAAGAAGGATATCCCTACCGCTCCATTCTTACTTTCCCTGATCAAGGAGGAGAATTTCAGCGTATTCGTCGTGAGCTTACGGCCTAATATTTGAAAGTGGGAACGGGTTAGCAGACTAGTTAGTGATTACTAAGGAGGTTGTTCTGAATCAGGACAACTTCCAATTCGGTATCGCACAATTTGGCTCTCTGAGGGTGTTCATAGTTCTGTGTCGAGGGTGTTCATAGTTCTGTGTCATCCGGGTTTTACAGATCGACGTATTCGTCGATCCGGCCTTCGAAGTGGATGCTCAACTGAGACAGTGTCAGATTCCAGTTTTGCACGGGGTGCGTCCACTTCTCCGAGGCTTTTAACATACCGGCATAGAGCAGTTTGAGTAAAGCCGTTTCATTGGCGAAGCCGCCCTTGGTTTTTGTCAGTTTTCGGAACTGACGATGCACCGCTTCAACCGCGTTCGTCGTATAAATCGCCTTGCGTACGTACTCTGGATACTTGAAATATACTGACAGGTTATCCCATTTACTGCGCCATGCTTTAATCACCAGTGGATACTGCTGACCCCACTTCGTTTCCAGTTCGTCCAGCGCCTGCTCAGCTGCATTTTGAGTCGTTGCTTTGTACACGCATTTCAGGTCCGACATGAAGGCTTTCTGATTTTTGCTGGCCACATACTTCAGGGAGTTACGGATCTGGTGGATCACACAAAGCTGGACTTCGGTATGGGGGTAGATGGTTTCGATGGCCTCGGGAAAGCCCTTCAGACCATCGACAGACGCGATAAGGATGTCTTTTACCCCTCGGTTCTGCAGGTCCGTCAGCACATTGAGCCAGTAGCGTGCGCCTTCGCTCTCGGAGATATACAGGCCCAGCAATTCTTTCTTCCCCTCGATGGTCAACCCCAGGATGGTATAGACCGCCTTGGAGATAAAGCGTCCGTTTTCTTTGATTTTGTAATGAATGGCATCCAGCCAAACAAAGGGATACACCGCCTCTAACTCACGCTCCTGCCAAGCCCTTAGTTCTGGAACCAGGCGGTCTGTGATGGAGTTGATTGTGCCATTAGAGACTTCCATGCCGTACAGGTCTACCAAGTGTTCACGGATGTTCTGGTAACTGTTCCCCAAGGCGAACAATGAGATGATTTTCCGCTCCATCTCGTCGGTGAGCCGGGTCTGATGTTTCTTAACCGTTTGTGGCTCAAAAGAGCCGTTGCGATCACGGGGCGTGTCCAGCTCAAAGGGTAATCCCCCCGAGAATTAGCGGTGCTCAAAAGTAGAATTTTCTCGTAATCTACACGCAGGAGATTCTGCATGAAAAAATCGCGTTACACCGACAGCCAGATCATGGCGATTCTTAAGCAAGCTGAAGCAGGTACGCCTGTGCCTGAGCTGTGCCGTGAACATGGCATGAGTTCCGCTACATTCTATAAATGGCGCGCCAAGTACGGCGGTATGGACGCTTCGCTCATGGCTCGCATGAAAGAGCTTGAAGAAGAAAACCGTCGCCTCAAGAAGATGTATGCCGAAGAGCGCCTCAAAGCTGAGATT
>NZ_JHVJ01000022.1 GCF_000620085.1 Marinobacterium jannaschii DSM 6295
CGCTACGGAGTAAAAAAGTTGCGTTGGTTTATCAAGAGCTCTGGGGCATGTTGCTCGCTTACAATGTGATCCGCCGGGAGGCCGCGCTGGCAGCCATCGCTTATCAGAGAACGCCAAGCGAGATAAGTTTTAAAGCGGCCTATTGTTACATTGCCAGCCAACTAATCGTGATGGCTCAGGCTCAGCCTGTATCCAAAACAGGGCAGCGATTAGCGAACTTAAGATCCGGCATAGGTGAGTTGTGCATCCACTACCGTCCCAGGCCTTCAAGACCCAGGACGGTGAAAATGAGCAAGACCCGCTATCCGGTTGATCGCAGTGCTGCCCCTCTTAAGTGAACAGCATTGGCTGGTTAAGCCGCCTTCTGTTCAATGCAGAGATGTTCTGTTCAGGCCGTACCGGCCTGACAGGAGATCTGCACGTCCTGCCAGATAAAATCAACCGGCCAGAGCTTCTGCTTCGACTTATCGTAGTCAGACCAAAGCTGGGCATAACTCTGCTGACTCAGCGGGTGACAGGTCTCGGCCGCAATCTCGGCCAGCGGCCAGAGTACGAACGCATTGCGGGTGATCTCATCCCGCGGCAGCTGAATACCATCACAGTTCCCCTGGCAGTCATCGTAAGTCAGGATATCGATATCCAGGGTCCGGCCAGAGAACTTAGGTCCCTGACGGCAGCGGTCATGCTCATCCTCTATCTGCTTCAGGCGCACAGACAGCTCACCAACAGGCAAAAGGGTCTGAAAACCTGCAACCATATTCAGGAAAGGGTCACCTGCGAAGCCCACGGCTTCGCTTTCATAAACGGATGAAAGCTGAAGCGCACCGAACTCTTTCTGCAGCGCATCCAGGCAGCTGCTGATATAACGTTCACGGTCCATGTTACTGCCAATACTGACATAGACCTGTGCCATCAGAAACGTTCTCCGCGTTCGATTACCACGCCCACATCCTTTGCCTTAGGCACCGCTCCAGGTTTACCCAGGCGCAGGCGCAGCCACTTAACATTGAACTCACTAAGGATAATGGTCGCGATCTCCTCTGCCATGGTTTCCACCAGCAGAAACTCGCTGCCCTCGATAAAGCTGATCAGGCGGTCGGAAACAGACTTGTAATTCAGCGTGTTATCGATATCCTCGGAGGAAGCGGCAGTCCGGATGTCGGTAGCCATTTCCAGATCAAGGTTTACGGTCTGGCGGATCTCCCGCTCCCAGTCGTAGATACCGATGACCGTTTCGACCGCTAATTCACGTATGTAGACTATATCCATTTACTTCAACCTGTTGGATCGCTTGATGCAGGGAATTGAGCTTGTTTTACCAGCACTGATACTGACAGCGTACCTGCTGGGCTCGCTTCCTACTGCTATTCTGGTGTGCCACTCTATGGGCATCAGAGACCCCCGTCAACAGGGCTCAGGCAACCCCGGTACAAGTAATGTATTACGTGTCGGTAATCGACTGGCTGCCCTGTTCACGCTGATCGGAGATATGGGCAAAGGTATCCTTGCCACGTTACCGGCTATCTGGCTGCAGCTTCCGGTGCTGGAACAGGGCTTCTGCGCTGCAGCCGCCCTGCTGGGCCACATCTATCCTCTCTATACCCGCTTTCAGGGCGGCAAAGGTGTGGCGACCTTTTTTGGCTGCTGCCTGGCGCTGCACTGGCCGACCGGCATCCTGCAGGTCATTTTCTGGTTACTGATGTTCAGCGTCGGCCGTATCGCTTCCCTTGCCTCGATCAGTACCGCCCTGGTGACGCCACTATTTGTATGGCTGCTGGCACCGCAGCTGATGGGGATGATCTGCCTGATGGGAATCATCCTGATGCTGACCCACCGGGAAAATATAGAAAAACTGCTCGCTGGCGAGGAAAGCCGGTTTTAGCGCAGCTTCGAGCCCGCAGCTACGAGCTACGAGCTACGAGCTACGAGCCCAGCATGCTTCGGCTTATCGTATCGCTTCCAGCGTGTCCATCGGCCAGCGTGGTTTGGCGAGGATGGTCAGATCACTCTGCTGCCCCGCCATCAGGCGCTGGCAACCGGCAAAGGCGATCATGGCACCATTATCGGTACAGAATTCGGGACGGGCATAAAAGAGCTTCGCCCGTTCTTTCCCGACCATCGTCTCCAGGCGCTCACGCAGATGGCGGTTTGCACTCACACCACCGGCGATCACCAGCTGCTTCATACCGGTCTGCTGCAGAGCGCGTCGACACTTGATGGCAAGGGTTTCCACCACCGCTTCCTCAAACGCATAAGCGATATCGGCAATCGTTTGCTGATCCAGCTTGCCGTTTTCATCACGGTGCGCGTTGGCGGTATTCAGGGTAAAGGTCTTGAGGCCGGAAAAGCTGAAATCGACCCCCGGACGATCGGTCATCGGACGCGGGAATTTAAACCGGCCCGGCGTACCCTGCTGCGCCAGACGCGCCACTTCAGGCCCGCCCGGATAATCCAGCCCCAGCATCTTGGCCGCCTTATCGAAGGCCTCGCCGGCCGCATCATCTAGTGACTCGCCCAGTAGCTGGTACTCACCGATACCATCGACGCGAACCAACTGGGTGTGTCCACCGGATACCAACAGGGCGACAAAAGGAAACTCCGGCGGCGTCTCTTCCAGCATCGGCGCCAGCAGGTGACCTTCCATATGATGCACCCCGATCGCCGGCTTATCCCATGCCAGCGCCATCGCGCGACCGGTAGAAGCACCCACCATCAGCGCACCGATCAGGCCAGGGCCTGCGGTATAGGCTACCGCATCCACATCACCCAGCGGCAGGTTCGCCTGACTGAAGCACTCGCGGATCAGCGGCAACAACCGACGGACATGGTCACGGGATGCCAGCTCAGGAACCACGCCACCGTATTCCGCGTGCATTTTGACCTGACTGTAAAGCGTATCTGCCAGCAAACCCTGCTCGCTATCGTAGATGGCTACACCTGTTTCATCACAGGAGGTTTCGATTCCCAGTACTCGCATCGTTCATTCGTTCTGATTAAGTTGGAGAGATCACTATTATCCGGCAAAAAGCGTTTAATTTCACCGTTGTTATACTTTACACAGACAGGTGCAACGTCTAAAATTTTGCGCCTTCTAAGCTATGTGCCTCGTGCCTGGCTGGAAAATCCCAAATCAACCTACTTATTTAAGGTCTGTTACAGATGCCTTCAGTAAAAGTTAAAGATAACGAGCCATTTGACGTTGCTCTGCGTCGTTTCAAGCGTTCTTGCGAAAAAGCCGGCATCCTGGCTGAAGTTCGTCGTCGTGAATTCTACGAAAAGCCAACTTCTGTTCGTAAGCGTAAAGCAGCAGCCGCTGTTAAGCGTCACATGAAAAAAGTATCTCGCGAACAGTCTCGTCGCGTTCGTCTGTACTGATCGTTACTAAAGCTTTTAGTCCTACTAACTGCTGTACTGATTAAACGTACTGAGCTGAGATAGATCCTTCATTCAGATAGCGAGATTCATACTATGTCCACGTTGAAGCAACAGATTACTGATGCCATGAAAAACGCCATGCGAGCCAAAGAAAAGCTACGCCTGGGGACTATCCGCATGATTCTGGCCGAACTCAAGCGCATCGAAGTCGATGAGCGCATTGAACTGGATGATGCCCGGGTTCTGGTTGTTCTGGACAAAATGTCCAAGCAACGCCGCGACTCGATCTCGCAGTACGAAGAAGCGGCCCGCACGGATCTTGCGGATGCTGAGCGACAGGAGCTGGAGGTGATTAAAACTTTCCTGCCGCAACCGCTAAACGATGAAGAGCTGACCGCACTGGTCGACCAGGCGATCGCTGCGTCAGGCGCAGCGACGATGCAGGATATGGGTAAAGTGATGGCCGTCCTGAAACCTCAGGTTCAGGGGCGCGCTGACATGGGCCAGGTTTCCAAACTCGTCAAAACGCGTATCGCCGGTTAAACTGCAGCTGATTCAGGAATCAGCCGCATAGAGAATGGCCGGACGCATACCGCAACACTTTATCGACGACCTTTTGGCGCGCGTCAACATCATTGACGTGCTGGATGGTCGTGTTAATAAACTAAAGCGCACCGGCAAGAACTACTCCGGCCTCTGTCCATTTCACAAAGAAAAAACCCCCTCATTTACCGCCAATCAGGAAAAACAGTTCTATTACTGTTTCGGCTGCGGTGCAGGCGGCAACGCCCTCGGCTTCCTGATGGAATACGAACGCCTCGACTTCCCCCAGGCGATCGAAGAGCTGGCAAAAATGGTTGGCATGGAAGTTCCACGAGAGCAGTCCAGCCCCCAAAGCCAGCAGAAAGACAGACATCTCAAAGACCTCTACCAGTTACTTGAAAGCTCTGCAGACTTCTTCGCACAGCAACTGCGCAGCCATCATCAACGCAGTGACGCCGTCAATTACCTCAAGCAGCGCGGCCTGAACGGCCAGATCGCCAAGGCCTTTGGCATTGGCTATGCCCCACCCGGCTGGGACAACCTGATGCGCGAGCTGGCAGACAGCCCGGAACAGACCCGCCTGCTGGAGAAAGCTGGCATGCTGATCCACAAGGAAGAGCGCAACAGTTATTACGACCGCTTCCGTAACCGCATCATGTTTCCCATCAGGGATCAGCGCGGACGGGTGATCGCATTTGGCGGGCGGGTCCTGGGCGATGAGAAGCCCAAGTACCTGAATTCGCCAGAAACTGACACTTTTAACAAGAGCCGTGAGCTCTACGGCCTCTATGAAGCGCGCAAGCACAGCAATAAGCTAGAGCGCCTGATCATCGTTGAGGGTTATATGGATGTGGTTGGGCTGGCGCAGTTTGGCATCCATTACGCGGTCGCCACCCTGGGTACCGCCGCAACCAAACAACATCTGGAGCGCCTGTTCAAACTGGTGCCTGAGGTGATCTTCTGCTTTGACGGCGATGAAGCCGGTCGCAAGGCCGCTCGCCGCGCACTGGATACCGCCCTGCCTGTGATCGCGGACGGCCAGGAAGCCCGCTTTCTTTTCCTGCCGGAAGGCGAAGACCCGGACACCCTGGTGCGCAAAGAGGGGCGGGATGGCTTTGAACAGCGCCAGCAGGAATCCCTGCCAATGTCAGAGTTCTTCTTTAAGTGCCACTCAGAGCATGCGGACCTGACCAGCATGGATGGCCGCGCCCGCTTCAGCAAGGAGGCACTCCCGGCTCTGCGAGAGATGAAACCCGGTATACTCCAGCAGATGATGCTGGATAAGGTATGTGATATTACCGGCCTCTCACTGGAACAGTTACAGAGCGTCGCCAACCTGCAACAGGCAACCCAGACCGCCATTAAAAAGACAGAGCCGAAGCCCGACATTCCGCAGATCTACCAGCCCCCTGCTTATGACGACGGCTACGATGACTACCCTGCAAATGATTACGATTATCCGGAGCCGGATAATTACAGCATCGGCTACGACAGCCCTGCCAGCCCTCCGGGCAGACAACCCGAGCGACAGCTACACAACAGAGGCAGTGGAAAAAAAGTCCGTAGCCTGGCGCTGAGCGACCGCATCATCTCGTTGCTGCTGCACTTTCCCGCTCTGGCAAAAAGCTGCCCGCTTCCAGCTGAGCTGCCTCTGCTTCCGGAACCGAATATCAGCCTGTTGATTGAGCTGAGCGAATACCTGTGCGAAGACCCCCAGGCAACACTGGGAACTCTGGGCGTCGACTGGCAGGACGGCGGTCAGCGCAGCCAGTATCTGCAAAAACTGAATGAGATCACCTGGACTGACCCTGTCGATAGCGAAGAGCAGGCCCGCCAGATACTTGCAGACGCCCTGAAAGTGCTGGAACAGCGCATCGACGAACAACGCCTTGAAGCGCTCAAGCGAAAGCCCGCATTAACACAAAGCGAGAAACAACTGTTAAACACTCTCCTGCTAAAACGCCTGAAGCCCGGCGACTAGCTTAAAAAACACTCTAATTGCTCTTAGGGCATTGAAATCCCTGAAACAATCCCCATTTAAAGGGGACGGGTTACCTTTAGGCAAAGCGGACTTTCTGGTCTATGTTTAAGGTACACCCAACCCACCGGCCCAATCTTTTCCGGTGGTAAATATCTCGAACGCCCGTTATAATGTCGGGCTTGATTTTCCGTACAATCTTCGTCAGAACAGGGTCCCATGTCCGATACTTCTCAGCAGCAATCGCGCCTAAAGGAATTGATCGCCCGTGGTAAGGAGCAGGGCTACCTTACCTACGCAGAAGTCAACGACCACCTCCCGGAGGATATTGCCGATCCGGATCAGGTCGAAGATATTATTCGTATGATCAACGATATGGGTATTAAAGTATCCGAAGAAACACCGGATGCAGAAACCCTGTTGATGACCGAAGGTGACTCCGCCGAAGAAGCCGACGACGATGCCGTAGCCGCACTGGCTGCCGTAGAATCTGACGCGGGACGCACAACAGATCCGGTCCGCATGTATATGCGCGAGATGGGTACTGTAGAACTGCTTACCCGTGAAGGCGAGATCGATATCGCCAAGCGTATCGAGGAAGGCATCCGCGAAGTAATGACCGCACTGGCTTACCTGCCTGGCAGCGTCGATACCATTCTGGATGCATATAAGCTTACTTTGACTGAAGAGGGACGCCTGAGCGACATCTTCAGTGGCTATATCGACCCGGACGATGGCTACCCTGAAGCTCCGCCTGTCGTTGTCGCGGAACCTGATGCTGATGATGAGGATGACGACGAAGACGATAAAGACGAGAGCGACGACGATAGTTCCGACGAGAAGGAACGCGGTCCCGATCCGGAAGAAGCCAAGCAGCGCTTTGGCCTCATCGACGAGTGCCTGACAGAGCTTAAGGCCGCCGTTGAAGCCCATGGCCGCAATTCAAAGCAGGCCGAACTGGCTCTGATTGAACTGGGGACCGCATTTTCTCCGATTAAACTGGCACCTCGCTATTACGACGAGCTGGTTTCACGTGTCCGCTATGCTATCGACAGTGTCCGTCATCAGGAGCGCACTATCATGCGCATCTGTACACAGCGCTGCAAGATGCCTCGTAAGCAGTTTATCCAGACCTTCCCGGGCAATGAAACAAACCCGGATTGGTTTAACACGCTAATCGACGCTAACGCCGACTATTCTCCGCGTATAAAACGCAATATCGTCGAGCTGAAACGTGCACAGAAACGCCTGATTCAGATTGAGCAGGACTACACCCTGTCTCTGTCTGAAATTAAGGAAGTTAACCGCCGCATGTCGATTGGTGAGGCACGTGCCCGCCGTGCCAAGAAGGAGATGGTCGAAGCCAACCTGCGTCTGGTTATCTCTATTGCCAAGAAGTACACCAACCGTGGTCTTCAGTTCCTCGACCTGATCCAGGAAGGTAATATTGGTCTGATGAAAGCGGTGGACAAATTTGAATATCGCCGTGGTTATAAGTTCTCAACCTATGCCACCTGGTGGATTCGTCAGGCAATCACCCGCTCAATCGCCGACCAGGCACGTACGATCCGTATCCCGGTTCATATGATCGAAACGATCAATAAACTGAACCGTATCTCACGCCAGATGTTGCAGGAGATGGGACGCGAGGCTACGCCGGAAGAACTGGCAGAGCGTATGGAGATGCCGGAAGATAAGATCCGCAAGGTGCTCAAGATCGCCAAAGAACCGATCTCGATGGAAACCCCGATCGGTGACGATGAAGACTCCAGCCTGGGTGACTTTATCGAAGACATAACCCTCTCCTCTCCGGTGGACTCAGCGACAGGTGAAGGCCTGCGCGAAGCGACCCGAGAAGTTCTGGCTGGTCTGACTGCCCGGGAATCAAAAGTCCTGCGCATGCGCTTCGGTATCGATATGAACACCGACCACACCCTTGAGGAAGTGGGCAAACAGTTCGACGTTACCCGTGAACGTATTCGCCAGATCGAAGCCAAGGCCCTGCGCAAGCTGCGCCACCCAAGTCGCTCTGAGCATCTGCGCGGCTTCATCGACGAATAAATCCATAGTTTTCAAGCTATTGCGCCAATGACTCCTTATCGGTATCATTGGCGCTCGTTTTTACAGGATAGGCTCTTCTGTCTCGTAAAACCTGGTGAGGGCCTTTAGCTCAGTTGGTTAGAGCATCCGACTCATAATCGGCAGGTCCTGGGTTCAAGTCCCGGAAGGCCCACCATCCCCTCTTGCTACTCCCCACATGACCGTCATATGAATAACCCAATCAACTGATAGTCTGCTTCACTCCTAAAAGGTAAGGTAAATTCCGGCCGCTGTGTGCTGGCTTATTAGAGTGTGTTATCTGCTTCAGGGAACGAGCAGTGAAAAGCAATAGGGAAGCATGAGCCTGCAGAGACAGTGCCCCCCTTCTTCTACCTCAATCCATGAGCGAATAACTCCTCAGTCCGGTATTATATGAGCCTAGCCTGATCACCGATCGGATAAGTCAGCCAGTGCTACGGATTATTTATAAGTATCTGTCGTGGAGTGATATGTAAAATGGTTACAAAAGCTGTGATTCCTGTCGCCGGCCTGGGCACCCGTGTTTTGCCCGCCAGCAAGTCAATCCCCAAAGAGATGCTGCCCGTCGTCGATAAGCCCGCTATACAGCTTGTGATCGAAGAAGCGATTGAAGCCGGTATCAAAGAGATTATTCTGGTCACCCGCTCTGGCAAGGAAGCCATCGAGAATCACTTTGATAAACACTATGAACTGGAAGCCGAGCTGGAGCGCAAAGGCAGTAGCAAGGCGGCTATTCTTGATAGCGTGCGCAATATTCTGCCTGCTGACGTGCGTATCTGTGCGGTGCGGCAGCCAGACGCAAAAGGCCTTGGCCATGCCATCCACTGCGCAGCCCCTTTTGTCGGAGAGGAGCCCTTTGCCGTTCTGTTACCTGATGTTCTGGTTGACTGCCGGGATACTGAGACTCACGACCTCCAGAGAATGATCAGTACATTCAATCAGAATGGTTGCACTCAGGTAATGGTGGAAAAAGTCGCGCAGGAAGATATCAGTAAATATGGTATTGCCGATTGCAAGTACTCCCCTGAAGCCGGTAACAGCTGCAAAGTTAATGGATTTATCGAAAAACCTGATCCAGCTATCGCTCCTTCAGACCTTGCCGTCGTGGGACGCTATGTTTTTCCAGCTCGCATCATGAGCCTGCTGGCCGATACGCAGCCCGGAGCAGGCGGTGAAATCCAGCTGACGGATGCCATGGACGAATTGCGTCATGAGCAGAGCATGCAGGTTTACCGTATGAGTGGATTGACCTTCGACTGTGGCAATAAGGCCGGCTATGTCGAAGCCGTCCTTCACTATGCCCTGCGACACCCCGAAACCAAAGACGCCACCAGAAAACTAATCAATAACCTGAGCGATTGATTATGCTGCAGACCGAACGCGAGGAGTGGCATTTACTTCAAGCCCACGCGAAAAGTATGAGCCGAGAACATTTATTTGATCTGTTCAATCAAAGTAATAAGCGCAGCGAAGCCCTGTCATTTCGAAATAATGACCTGTTTATAGATTTCTCCAAACAGCGAATTTCAGAAGAAACACTACAATTACTAGTCGATCTTGCCAATGCCAGCCAGCTGCAGCAAAAGATCGAAGCCCTGTTTCAGGGAGAGTCAGTAAATCGCTTTGAACAACGCCCGGCTCTCCATATGGCGCTACGCTCTCCCGAAGAAGCCCGACTTGAGCTCAACGGTATCGATATAATTGGCCAGATCCATGAACAGCTCAGTCGGATGGACAAGCTGGTCTCTCAACTCCACTCAGCCCAGTGGCGTGGTCATACAGGACGCCCTATACGTAATCTGGTTCATATCGGTGTTGGCGGCTCTGACCTTGGCCCTCTGATGACAAACAGAGCCCTGTGTGACCTGAAGCCCCCGACAGAACATGACCTTAGCGTTCACTTTGTATCATCCATGGATGGCAGTCAGCTTTCGCTGCTACTAAAAGAGCTGGAACCTTCAGAAACCCTGTTTGTTATAGCTTCAAAGTCCTTCTCGACAATAGATACCATGGCCAATGCGGATACCGCTTTGCACTGGCTTCGCAATGGACTGGGCGCCGAAGACAGAAAGATACTTCAGCACCACTTTATAGGCATCTCTGCCAACCCTGAAAAGATGACCCAGTTTGGTATTGCTGCAGATAACCAATTGATGTTCTGGGAATGGGTCGGTGGTCGCTACTCTTTATGGTCATGCATTGGATTCCCCATTGCAGCTCGTATCGGGATGGATAATTTCCGCCAGCTACTGGCAGGTGCCCATTGCATGGACGAGCACTTCCGGACAACCCCTTTCCTGGAAAATATTCCGGTGCTGTTGGCCTTGATTGGCATCTGGAATGTAAACTTCCTCGATATACATGCACATGCCATTCTTCCCTACGATGGGCGCCTGGCAAGCCTGCCGGCATATCTCGAGCAGCTGGAAATGGAGAGTAATGGCAAGCACACCACGATTGAGGAGCATGAAGTCAGCTATTCCACTTGTCCTATTATCTGGGGCGATATAGGCCCTAATGCACAGCATGCCTTCTATCAGCTGCTGCATCAGGGCACAGAAAGAGTTATGTGTGATTTTATCGCCCCAGCCAGACGCTATCACTGCGAACAATCTGGAAATGATGAGCTGAAAGTGCAGCACACCCTTGCGCTATCGAACTGCCTGGCACAATCTCGCGTTCTGGCATTTGGCGATAATATTCTTAAGACTGAAAATCAGGTTCCCGCCTATAAGCGCTACCACGGCAACCAACCAAGCACTACAATTCTTCTCGATGAACTTTGTCCATTTTCGCTTGGCCAACTCATCGCCCTCTATGAACACAAGGTATTCGTTCAGTCGGTTATCTGGAATATCAATCCTTTCGATCAGTGGGGAGTCGAGTTAGGAAAAGTGATGGCAAATGAGACCTATCAAGCGCTGACACAATCCACGGACAGGCCGATGATGGATCAATCCACCGAAGCCATTCTTCGGGAAATTCAGGCACTTCAGGAGAGCTAGCCCATGTACATAGTAATATATGGCACAACCCTCCCCGCCCTTGTTGCGGCTGGACTACTGGCACAGGCAGGCAATCAGGTTAGGCTCCCTATAACGGTGACAGAGTTATTGTCTCGCAAGGTAACGCTGAAGGAACCAGGATTAAAAGACCTCCTAACAAAGCAATTTGAAACAGGCCGACTACAACCCTATGACCCCTCTCGCCCTCCTATTAAGGCTGATCTTCACTGGCTTTGTCTGGAAGCAGATGAACTCCAGAAGGCCGAACAAATAGTCGATCATGTAGCAAATCACTCAGGAGGCCCTCTCTTATTCTTAAATCAGAGCCTATTCGGCATCGGCTCTACCGCAAAGCTTAATGAGCGCCTCACAAATCAGGAGCAGCGTTGCATGGTATTTGTGCCGGATAACCTGAGAGAAGGCCAGGCCCTGAGCTCATTTAGCAACCCCGACCAGGTCATACTAGGCAGCGACTCCAGTTGGGCGATTAATCGTATCAGCGCCATGATCCGGGTTTTGCTGGGCCATACAAACTGCACCCGAATTATGTCCACCAAAGAAGCCGAATTCAGCACCCTGGCTGCCAATGGTATGCTGGCGATGCGGATTAGCTATATCAATGAACTGGCAAACCTGGCTGACAGTATGGGAGTAGATATCGAAGTAGTACGCGATGCGATGGCCGGAGACAGTCGAATTGGCCAGCACTTCCTCAGCCCGGGCTGTGGCTTTGGCGGCCAGAAGTTTTCCGAGAACCTTCTGTTGTTCTCTGACTTCCTGAAAGAGCGTCGTCGCTCTTCCCTGTTACGCACGGTCATTGATATTAACGAGCATCAAAAAGAGACCCTGTTCCGCCGCCTCTGGCGCGCTTATGACGGTAACCTCAAGGGTAAAAAAATAGCGATCTGGGGAGCGGCCTATAAACCCGGCAGCGCTAATATCGAGAATGCCCCCTCGATATGTACAATTGATGCCTGCCTTGCACAGGGTGTCGAGGTTCGGGTGCATGACCCCCTAGCGCTGGACAATGTTGCCGCTCATTATCACAATTCAGATAAACTGATTTGTTGTAACACCCCTGAAGAGGCCGCTGCGGGCAGTGATGCTATTCTGCTGGTCACCGAGTGGCCGGAGTACGGTATGCGCGACTTCCCTGCCATTCTCTCGGAGATGCGTCGCCCGTTACTACTGGATGGCCGTAATATGTTTGATCCCGGTCAGATGTCAGAGTACGGCTTTCAGTATCAGGGAATCGGACGCGGCCAGGTGCAGGAAGCCGATAGCTTATCCTGAGCATCGCTACCTTGCCCATACAGCAGATCTGATTCCAGTGCCGATGAATCAGATCTGTTACTTTAGGCAGCAACGTTCGCCCCCCAATTCAAGTCCGCCTAAAGGCTCCTGCCTAAGGCACTAATCCTCACCCTAAGTGCAGCACAATCCCTCTTTATCGCGATATACTGCTGCTTTTTATCATTGAATATCTGAAATGCCTCAGCCAGACCACCTGCTAAACCCTGCTTCACTGGAGTGGCAAAATGAAGCCCCTCTCAGCCAGCAATATGAAGATATGTACTTCAACCTTGAAGAAGGGATTGAAGAATCAGAATTTGTCTTTGTCACAGGTAACCGGCTTGAAGATCGCTTCGTACAGGTTAAACAGTGCTTCACTATTGCCGAAACAGGATTTGGTACCGGACTTAACTTCTTCTGTGCACGCAGGCTATGGCTGGATCAGGCACCCGCCGATAGCAGACTGCACTATATCTCCGTTGAAAAGCATCCATTGAATCCACAGGACCTGGAGCGGGCACTGTCGGCCTGGCCTCAGTTCAGAGACGGCTGCCAGCAGCTTTTAGCACAGTACCCGGTCGCTGTTGCGGGCTTTCACCGCCTCAGCTTTGACGGGGGAAGAATCACGCTCACTCTGCTATTTGGCGATGCAGCCGCATCATACAGTAAGCTGGATGCATCGGTAGATGCGTGGTTTCTCGATGGATTTGCCCCCTCAAAAAATCCGGATATGTGGCAGCAGTCACTGTTTGATCAGATGGCAAGACTCAGTCATGAAGCAACCAGCTTCGCAACCTTTACTGCCGCTGGATTTGTTAAAAGAGGCTTGCAACAGGCGGGATTTACAGTCGAGAAAGCAAAAGGCTTTGGTCGAAAAAGAGAACGCCTGATCGGCCGCTTCAGTATGGATGAAAATACCGAGACAATATCACCTTCCCCATGGTTTGACCGTCCGGCGGCTACAAGCGTCAGACAGGTTACCGTCGTTGGCGCCGGGCTTTCGGGTTGCAGCACAGCGGCAGCCCTCGCAGCCCGGGGGATCAAGGTCACACTGCTGGATCAGTCAGATAGCATCGCTACTGCAGGTTCCGGTAACCGGCAAGGCGCATTGTATGCCAAGCTTCCGATGGAACAGACACCTCAGGGACAGTTACACCTGAGTGGCTTTCTGTACAGTCTGCGGCTTTTACGACAGTTAGATCCGGATCAGAATTTCTGGTCCGATTGCGGACTAATTCAGCTGGCCTGCACGGAAAAGGAGCAAGGTCGCCAGCAGACTCTTTTGGAACGTCAGCTCTACCCTAGATCGGTAGTACGGGGTGTAACGACCAGCGAAGCGACTGAAATTGCGGGGCAAGCAACTCCCTTTGATGGACTGTACTTTCCACAGGCGGGCTGGGTACACCCCAAAGCCTTGTGCAGAGAGCTGATCCAGCATCCTCTGATCACCTGCATAACCCATCAGAAAGTGTCAGGTTATCAATATGATAGCGCCAAAGAACAGTGGAAGCTTTCGACCGCTGAAGGCAACCATTATGCCTCCAGTCACCTGGTGATCTGTACTGCGGAAGCGGCTAATCAGCTGCCACAGACTTCATACCTGAAGCTGAAACCGATCCGTGGTCAGGTCACTCACTGCAGCAGCGATGAAAGCGCTACCAAGCTAGAGACCGTGGTCTGCGGCGACGGCTATATATCACCCGCGATGGACGGGCAGTATTGCTTTGGTGCTACTTTTGACCTGCATACGCGTCATAGCGAGATCAGGGAGGAAGACCACGACTATAACTTCGGAAAACTGCAGAAAGCACTGCCCGGACTGGCTGACTCACTGAGATCGAAGCCTAAGACTGGCCGGGTGGCCTTCCGCTGTGCCACACCGGACTACCTGCCCATAGTCGGGCCGGTGCCGGACTACGATGCCTTCGTTTACCGCTATGCCAAACTAGGTAAAGATCGCAAATGGCCATTCCCCGCTGAAGTCCCTCCGCATCACCCGGGCCTGTATCTCAATACCGGTCACGGATCAAAGGGCCTTATCACTTGTCCAATCGGAGGAGAGTTGGTGGCCGCGATGATCTGCAATGAGCCACTGCCTGTAGAGTATTCGCTGGCGGCAATACAAAACCCAGCCAGATTTATTATTAAGCAACTGATCAAGGGGACGATATAATCTTAAGAGGGGAGAAAATATCGAACCATCACTCTGTTAACAAAACTGATAGCTGTTAAATTGGTACTTACAGTTCAAGGCGGGACCTGACAGAGAGCCGCGACAGCACTCCATCAGGAGAAGTCGCAGGCCCGACCTTTAACCAGAACCAGAGGTTGTGAGAGCGTCACCGTTGTCCGATAGTAATTGATTCGATCAGAGGGTTTATTATGGCGCTAGTAGTTTATGATCACGGCTATCGAATCAATACGCCACTGGAATCGATCTTCCCCCCCAAAGGCGTAACCCCGCTTGAACAGATCAAGCATCTGCCACGTACTGCAGATACAGAGGACGCTTTCGAAAAGCTGTTACCTGAAGGCGCCAGGCCCTCAACATCAGGAGGTAGCGGAAGCCCCCAACCTCACTCCAACGCGACCCAGGCCTACCAGAAAACTGCCAGCTCAGTAAATGACCGGCGCCGTTTAGCTGTTTCTCATATTATGAGCAGCCCGGTACATAGCGTACCGACTGAAACCAGTGTCAGTCTCGCCTGGCAGCGCATGAAAGAGCTGCAGATCCGCCACCTGGTAGTCACCAGCGACGACGGTCGTCCACTGGGACTGCTATCGGAGAAAGACCTGTTCCAAATGGAAAATGAGCAAGAGATCAGCGTTTCCGAAGTCTATAGCCGGCAACTCATCGCAGCCTCGCCTGATACGCTGGTCCGTCAGGTGGCCAACAGCTTTATCGAAAACAGTATCAACTCCATGCCGGTCGTAGATGATACGGATAAAGTGATAGGCATTGTGTGCCGTACCGATCTGCTGCGTTTACTGGTCAGCGGACCGAATCTGGAGCGCTGGGCCTGAGAGATTCATCCGGCTTCCCTGCGAAAAGAGAAGATAGCTTTCGCCCTATCGCCCGGATGGCCCGCCAGATGCGCGGTAATAACCATACCAGCAGCAGCAGGAATAACCCCAGCCCAAGCAGGAATAACAGGGGATTATTCAGAGCAACCCAAAGCCCACCCAGCACAGCCAGATCCTCTGCTACCGATGCCGTCCAGTTACTTAGAGGCTCCGGTGAGGTGTTGATCAGTAAACGCGAACCCGCCTTGGTGGCATGGGTACCTGCTGCAATACCGCCTCCCACCAATGCCGCAGCCAGCTCGGCGGCAGGAGATATATCCCCCAGTGCTGAGCCTGCCAGAACAGCGCCGGCAGGTATGCGGATAAAGGTGTGCAAGCCGTCCCAGCCGGAATCAATCCCGGGGACCTTATCGGCAAAAAACTCAACGCAATACATAAAGCCAGCAGCAGCGATAACCATCGGATCTGCCACCAGAGCCAGCCCCGGCGGTAGCTCTATATGACCCAGCTGGGACATGAGTCCCAGCATCGTCAGCGTGGCATAGAGGTTAATTCCGCTGGCCCAGGCAAGCCCCATCGATAAAGCCAGCAATCCGGATATCTGTTCGAGATGTTCCACAGGCGCCTCCTTACTACAGCAACAGAGTCACTGGTCAGGAGGCCTTTTACGGCTAGCGATGAATGACCTCAGTGGTCCAGTGAATTGCTTAACACTATATTGCACAGCCCTGTACTTTCGCTGAATAGCAGTACCGCCTCTCCGCGCTGTAACATCTGCTTCACCTGCAGCACCCTTTCATTCAGCGTTATCTCCTGCTCGCCATAATCGGTGCCATCACGGGTCACAAACTCTTCAATCAGTCCGTTCAGAGCATCATCACTGAGGGCATCGAAAGGAATAATCACAGCTCATTCCACCCCATCGATGCCGTATTCAGATAGCATCTCAATAAAGCCGGCCTCATCCAGCACCGGAATATTCAGTTCCTGAGCCTTTGTCAGTTTGGAACCTGCACCGGGACCTGCGACAACACAATCGGTTTTTTTCGAGACACTCCCGGTCACCTTGGCTCCTAACTGCAACAGATAATCTTTGGCCTTACTGCGTGCCATCTGCTCCAGCGTGCCGGTCAGCACATAAACCTTATCCGCCAACGGCAGCGCCTTAATCAGGGTCTCAGCCGGTTGTTCCGACTCCCAGTGCATATTGAAATCACGCAGCTGCGCCTCTATAGCGCGGATACGGGCGACCCTTTCAGCATCTTCCAGACAATCCATCACGCCGTTTATCGCACGGGCAGAGAGCTTTTCCACCGTATCCAGTGACTTAAAACTGGCGGCAAGCAGAGCATCCAGTGACTTATAGTGTGCTGCCAGGCGCTGGGCGCCGACTTTCGCCACGCCACTGATTTCCATTCGTTCAATCAGTTCCGCAAAGGTTACCTTCAGCCCGGCCATAGCAGACTGATCTGTAAAGCTGATCCCTTCGGCCTGCAACTCATCGATCACCCGAATGTTGTGATCATCATTGAAAAAGTTGTGAATCTCGCCCGCAACTTCCAGCCCAATATCCGGTAACCAGGAGAGTATTTCCGGCAATGCGACTTTGATGTGATCCAGACTACCCAGGCTCTGCGCCAGCACCCGCGCAGTTTCCTCTCCCACATCGGGAATACCCAGCGCATAGATAAAGCGCGCAAGCGCAACCTGCTTGCTAGCCTCAATAGCACGGCAGAGGTTACTGGCGGAAAGCTCTGCAAATCCCTCCAACCCCTTAAGCTGCTCAGCCTTCAGGCGATAGAGGTCGGCGGGAGAGCGAACCAGTTGCAGCGATACCAGCTGCTCAACAATCTTTTCCCCCAGACCGTCTATCTCCATCGCCTTGCGAGACGCAAAGTGGATAATCGCCTGTTGTAACTGGGCCTGACAGGAGAGACGACCAACGCAGCGGTAAGCAGCACCTTGCGTTAACTGCGCACCGGACTTACTGCGTTTTACAATCTGCACCCGCTCTACATCGGAGCCACACACTGGACAGTGGGCAGGAACCTCGACCAGCTTAGCATCGGCAGGACGGCGCTCTGTTACCACTTTGACGATCTGAGGTATCACGTCTCCGGCTCGGCGGACGATAACCGAGTCTCCCACCCGGACATCCAGCCGAGCAATCTCGTCCATATTATGCAAGGTCGCATTGGAAACCGTGACCCCGCCGACAAACACCGGTTCAAGCCGCGCTACCGGAGTGACAGCACCGGTGCGCCCCACCTGGAATTCCACATCCCGCAACAGTGTCATCTCTTCCTGGGCTGGAAACTTATGGGCGATTGCCCAGCGAGGCGCACGGGAGATAAAGCCCAGCTTCTGTTGCTGTACGAGATCATTAACTTTAAAAACAACACCATCGATTTCGAATGGAAGCTGATTTCTGAGTTCTCCGATGCGTCGGTAGTAGTCGAGGCAGCCCTCCACTCCCGTGACAACTTCCAGCAGGTGGTTCAGCTTGAATCCCCACTGCTGTAATTGCTTCAGAATATCTGCGTGCCGTGCCGGTAGCTGACCGCCTTCAACAATACCAACACTATAACTGCACATCTCCAGCGAACGCTGGGCTGTAAGACGGGAATCAAGCTGCCTCAGGCTACCAGCCGCAGCATTACGCGGGTTCACAAAAGGCTTTTCACCGCTGGCACGCGCACGCTCATTAAATGCTTCAAAGCCGGACTTTGGCATATAGATTTCGCCGCGCACTTCCAGCCGATGCGGAAAGCCCTCGCCCTGCAGACGTAACGGCACCGTCGCGATAGTTCTGACATTGTGGGTAATGTCCTCCCCCGTAGAACCATCTCCCCGGGTTGCACCGCGCACCAGAACACCCTCTTCATAGAGCAGACTGACGGCAATGCCATCCAGCTTCGGCTCACAGGCATACTCAAGGTCTGCAGACTCGGCCAGCCCCAGCTCCTTTGATACGCGCTGATGGAAAGCCATCATATCTTCTTCGTTAAAGGCATTACCCAGCGACAGCATCGGCATTTCATGATTGACCTGGGTAAAGCCTGCCAGCGGTGCAGCACCCACCCGCTGAGTGGGAGAGTCCGGGGTAATCAACTCTGGATGATCCTTCTCCAGCTGTTTCAGCTGTCGGAAAAGGCGATCATACTCAGCGTCAGGAACTGTTGGATCATCCAGTACGTAGTATCGGTAATTATGCAGATTCAATGCTTCGCGCAGGCGCGCTATTTCCTGATCAATTGACACGGCAGACTCAGCTAAATTGGGTTATGCGGGGAAATCCATCGCCCGGGCGTCGAGAGCCTATTTTAAGGCAAGTAACAGTACAGAGGGAGCGGATTTCTAAAGGCGATTGAAGTTGCTAAGCAGAGGCTGATACCCAGGCAGGTAAAAGCCTCCAGCAAGAAAACAGACTTAACCGGGGCGGCGTGAGCGTTTATGCATCTCAAAGTCACGGATGCGCTGGCGGTAATGCTGTTTGGTTTGCGGACGCATCACCGAACGATTCTCATCCAGCAGCTCTGCCTTCATATGCTTTGCGACAGTTTCCGCCGTTGCCAGCATGCACTCATAGGCATTCATCACATCGTCAGGCTCTTCCATCGACATAAAAAAGCTGACGGCAGGGGTCTGCAGGCTATCCAGTCGGGAAAGCTCGAAGCTGCCCGGACTGACCGCGTTTGCCATACTGAACTGAATCGCGCCCTGACCTTTACCATCCTCAAAGCGATGATAGATATCCATATCACCGTGCTGCATACCACAGGCTTCAACCAGCTTGTGGAGCACTGCGCCACCAATTGGACGGTCTTTACCGGCGACCACGGTGATGACCAGTACATTCTCCGGATCAGGCGTTTCGCTGAGCGCGCGGCGTTTACCGGCAGGACTCGCCACAGAATCAGCAGATCTCTCTTCAGCCTCCGGCTCCACTGAGGTCCCGGGTATTGAAGAACCTGGGTCGGCAGAAGACGGACTCTTTTCGCTCGGAACAGAATGACGCGCGGGGCGCGCGGCTGATAGCTGGTCCCCTCCGGGCAGCTCCTCAAAAGAGTCGTCTGCGCGTTCAGGCACACCCGGTTCAGCCGGACTATCTGTGGAGACATCCTCCGTCCCGGCCAGCACGTCCGTAATCAGAGGAGGCATCTGCTCCTCCAGGGGCGGATTAGGTACGCTGGCTTCAACGTCTTCAGCCAAAAGGCTGTGTTGCTCAAAATCCTGACAGGACGTTGTGTCAGTCTCTGACGCGTCCATCAGCTGAGAGATTGGCCGGTTAAAGTCAAATTCCTCATCGGCAGTGGTCAGTGCCGGGCCGAACTCGGCAGACTTCTTGTCATCAGCGGTATCCGGTTCGCCAGCCATATCAACAATGCCAGCGGTGCCCGAAAACTCATCATTGTTGCGATCCGTTTTATCCTCGGTGCCCGGAGTAGCTGGCTCTGGGGCCAGCTCCTGACTTTCCAGGGCAGAGGCAGTAAAGCCAGCCATTGCGGTCGGATCAGTGTCAGATTGGTCGCTTTCAAAAGCCGGATTCAGCGAAGGTTCCGGCTGCAGAAGCGGCATTGCCCCCGGGTCAGAGAACAGCGGATCCGAATCATCCCACTGACGAGCTGCCTCGCGGGGTTGCTCTGAGCTGAACTGTACCGAAGGTGCAGTTTCTGTCGGCGATTGACTATCTTCCGACAACAGCGAAGCATCTAAATGTTCCGGCGCCCCCCGATAGGAATCTGCTTCAGTCACTGGCTCAGCGTGATTGCTGTCAGAACCTGGATAATGCACGGAGTGATCTGCAGGAGACTGGATATCCCTCTCCGCCGATTCAGAGGTATTGTACTGACGCTCGGCGCGCGGGTAAGAAACCTCAGACTCCAGATGGATATCAGTATCGAATGTTGGCTCGATGTGATGTCGTTCATCGGCAAACTCAGGATGATCGCCGATTACCCGGGCACCACCATTTGGCAGTTCCGGGTTATAACTGTCATCCTGTTCTTCCGAATATTCCGCCACCAACTGCCGGTCGATTTTCATCCGCAACTGCGCTTTGTTGCTGCGCATGCGCCGCCAGCCATCCAACACAATCAGGGCAATAAGAATTATCCCCCCGATTACCAACCATTCTCGCAGACCGATTTCCATGCCCCAGCCGCAACCTCAAACAATTACCAACACAAATTGATGCCACTATAGAACGTCTGGACGTTACTCTACAACCTGATCAATGACTAACGACAAAGTTTTATCATCCCCACGCACACTCACCGGAGACAATTTACCGACCAGATCCCCGGAGCTGCTCTCCGGCTGGCCGGAAACAGATACCTTGGCCGTTACTTCAACTTCATCCACGCTGGAGAGTCGCGCCTGCGGTGTCATTGCCTGGCTATCATCCAGTGTAAGCTCCAGCGGAAGATCTGCGACGGAAATCCGCGCGGCTGCCAGAGGCATTCGCCCACCGACAGGACGAGCGAAGACAAACACAACCTGATCTTCGCTTGCCCGGGTCTGTAGTTCTTCGCTCAGGCTTACATGCACCTTAATACGGGCTTCAGCCAGTTCCGGCATATCAGGTACGGTCTTTCCTTCTGCTTTCAGGGCAGCGACGGCGCGCTCTATCCCGGAGCGCAGAGAGCCCTCAGCAGCACCACCGGCATTCTGCAATGCCAGTCTCCAGCTTTGAATTGCAGCTTCGTAGCGGGCTTGCTCAAACGCATCGATCCCCTGTAGACCCAGTGCAGTCACTTCCATCGGCTCGAACGCCAGTGTCGCGCTGATCTGCTTACGCACCGCATCATTCATTTTGCCGCCATTGGCAAAAAACATCGCCTGGGCATACTGCCCCATCACACCGCTATACTGAGGTGAGGTTTTCGGCAGCAACTCCAGTACTTTGGCAAATCCCTGCACACTGTCATCGTAACGTCCCATACTGAGGTAGGTGCTGGACAGCATATACCAGCCCTCGGCATTTTCAGGACGCTGCTGCAGCTCCTCTTCCAGCTTGGCGACCGCCTCTTCCAGACTTGGCGTGCGGCCGTTAAACGGATCGGCCGGCTTGTTCAGCGCCAGCTGGAGATCATCAGAGCGGCCATATTCCGCGTAGATGCCCAATGCCATTGTCGGCACCAGCATGGCAAACAGGGTCACCGTCAGCAAATTAGACCGGGTACGGGCATTAAACTGCTCTTCTTCCGGCTCATCCTCTGCATCGATCAGCAGGTTACGTTCCAGCTCCAGCTTCAGTGCTTCGAAGGCTTCGTCATCAAGTGCACCGTTATGTCTTTCCTGCTCCAGTTCTTCCTGGCGTTCGCGGAAGATGGTGATATTCTGCAGCCTACGATCCGCCTGATCCTGCTGCTTCTGTCCGGCCTTCAAGAAGGGCCAGAATACGATTGCTATAGCCAGCGCTGTCAGTAGCGCTATTCCTAACCAAAGAGCTGTCATTTATCTGAATCCTGATCGAGAAGACGCTTGAGGCGTTGCTGTTCCGCCTCATCCAAGCCGCTTGACGACTCAGACTCAACTACCTGACCGGTGTTTTTCCGGCGTCGGCGGGTGACCAGTAGCACTACAACTACACCGATCACAACCAGCGCGGCCGGGCCATACCAGAGCAGATAGGTTTCGCTGCTCAGGCGCGGCCGGTAGAGCACAAACTCGCCGTAACGAACGACCATAAAATCGATGATGTCAGTATCCGACTCACCCTTTTCCAGCATCCGATAGACTTCGCCACGCAGGTCTTCAGCTATCGGGGAGTTAGAATCCGCCAGGTTCTGGTTCTGGCATTTAGGACAGCGCAACTCGGCGGTCAGTACCAGGAACCGTTTACGGGTTTCCTCATCCCGAAACTCGTAGGTATCAATCGCCGCCTGCAGAGTCAGTGGGAATAAAAGGATCAGCAGTGTAATCAGTCTTTTCATTGCGCACCCGCCTGGATATCAGTACCGGTTTCCAGTCCATCCATAATACTGCGCAGCTGCTGCCAGACCTTCTCATCCACTACACCCACGTGCTTGTAACGAATCACGCCCTGGCTATCGAGCACGTAAGTTTCCGGCGCACCATAGACGCCCAGGTCGATACCCAGGGTACCGGCCTGATCGAAGACATTCAGGCTGTAGGGATCATCGTACTTTCTCAGCCACTCTTTAGCCTTGCCACGCTCGTCCTTATAGTTGACACCATAGACCGTATATCCGGCATCCTTAATACGATTCAGCTGGGCATGCTCCTGCTTACAGGATGGACACCAGGTCGCCCATACATTCAGCAACGCGGGCTTGCCTTTCAGGTCGACCTCACTCAGCTGACGTGACTCGTCATACAGCGAAGGCAGCTGGAACGCAGGCATCGGCCGGTCTATCAGAGCCGACGGCAGGTGGGTCGGATCCAGCTGCAGTCCGCGCCAGAGAAAGACCCCCAGCGCAAAGAAGATAACCAGCGGAATAAACAATAATACGCGACGCATGTATAAACTCCTCAGGCGGCAACGGCCTGACGGCGGGCTACTTTTCGATAACGAGGATCACTGGCAGCCAGCAGGCCACCGAAGGTCATCAGCAGCCCACCCAGCCATAACCAGCGCACGAACGGCTTATGCTGGACCCGCACAGCCCAGGCACCATCCGGCAGCGCTTCACCCAGCGCCACATACAGATCTCGGCTCAGGCCCGGATCGATTGCAGCCTCGGTCATCACATTGCCACGCGCTTGATAAAAGCGTTTCTCAGGATAGAGGGTGGTCTGGAGTTCACCATCCTTATAAACCACAACCGTACCCATATCAGAGCGATAGTTAGGTCCCTGCACCTGATGCGCGCCCTGGAACACAAACTCGTACTGCTTAAATGCCACCCGATCGCCCGGCGCCATACGCAGGTCCCGTTCTTCCGTATAGATTGAGACCATACAGATTCCCACAGCGGTCACAGCCACACCGATATGTGCCAGCACCATGGCGTAATAGCTACGGGACAGGTTCCGTAACCCTCCGATCTTATCGGCCTTATTCGCGACTTTATTGCTCAGGTCACGCAATCCCACGAAAAGAATCCAGAATGCCAGCATCATTCCCAGCGCGGTATTCAGATCGAACGCCCCGTCATAGATATAAGGGAAAGCAGCACCGGCAACAATACTGAGCACAGCCGGCAGCCAGATCTGGCGCACAATGTACTTAGGATCGGTCTTGCGCCAGCGACTCATAGCGCCGATACCCAACAGCACCACCAGTCCGGACATCAACGGAATAAACAATGCGTTGAAATACGGCGGGCCAACGGAAATCTTACCCATACCCAGTGCATCAATCAGCAGCGGGTAGATAGTTCCCAGCAATACCGTCATCGCCACGATGACCAGCAGAATATTGTTCATTAACAGCAGGGATTCCCGCGATACCAGCTCAAAACTGGACTCACTTTTCACATGCACCGCCTTGATGGCATAGAGCAGCAACGAACCACCAATAGTGATGGCCAGCAGGGCAAGGATAAAGTAACCGCGCCCCGGATCAGCCGCAAAGGCATGAACGGAGGTCAGGACGCCGGAACGCACCAGGAAGGTCCCCAGCAGGCTCAGCGAGAACGCAAATATCGCCAGCAGTACTGTCCAGCTCTTGAAGACTCCACGCTTTTCCGTCACGGCAAGGCTGTGCACCAGCGCAGTCCCGACCAGCCACGGCATAAATGAGGCGTTTTCAACCGGATCCCAGAACCACCAGCCACCCCAGCCCAGTTCGTAATAAGCCCACCAGCTGCCCAGCGCAATACCCAGGGTCAGGAAGGCCCAGGCGACAGTAGTCCAGGGACGGGACCAGCGCGCCCATGCGGCATCAAGGCGGCCGCTCAGCAAGGCTGCTATCGCAAATGCAAAGGCAACGGAAAAGCCCACATAACCCATGTAGAGCATTGGAGGATGAAGGATCAGACCAATATCCTGCAGCAGCGGGTTCAGGTCACCACCTTCATTGGGGAAGTTCGGCAGGTATCGCTCAAACGGGCTGGAGGTCAGCAGCGTAAAGAGGATAAAGCCAACAGAAACCAGCCCCATCACACCCAGCACCCGGGCAACGATATCCAGCGGCAGCTCTCGGCTTTTCACTGCAACCGCGTAGGTCCAGCCGCCCAGGATTACCACCCAGAGCAACAACGAACCTTCATGGCCACCCCAGATAGCACTGATCTTGTACTGTACCGGAAGCGCAGTATTGGAGTTTGAGGCCACATATTTAACCGAGAAATCATCTGTCACGAAGGCATAGCCCAGGCAGAGGATGCTGATCATCAGAAACAGAAACATACCCTGCGACAGCGGCCTGGCGTAGCCCATCCAGAGGCGATGACCGGTCGCAGCACCGAACAATGGCACAACCGCCAGCAGCGAGGCCATGCAGAGTGCCAGTATCAGTGAGTACTCACCTAGTTCAGGTATCATTTATTAAACTCCTCAGCGGAAGGCATTGGCATCTGGCCGGACTTCTCCAGCGCATCCGCAACTTCTGGAGGCATATAGTTCTCATCGTGCTTCGCCAGCACTTCTACCGCCTGAAATACTCCCCGGTTATCCAGCGATCCCTGAGCCACAATCCCCTGTCCCTCACGGAACAGATCCGGCAGAATACCGGTATATTCAACATCGACCGTTTCTTGATAGTCGGTCAGCGCAAAGCTGACTCTCAGGCTTTCAGGATCCCTCTTCACACTGCCTTCAACGACCATGCCGCCGGCACGGATACGTGCCTTCTCCGGAGCCTCACCCTCAGCAATCTGGGTAGGGGAGTAAAACAGGTTGATATTCTGACTCAGTGCATACATGGTCAGGCCGACGGCAATGCCGACTCCGAACACAATAAACAGCACAATCATCAAACGTTGTTTACGCTTAGGATTCATACGGCCTTTTTCTCCCGACGCAGGCGGCGCAGCAACTCAGCTTTGAGCTGCTTTTTACGCAGCAGAGGACTTACAAGATTAATCGTTACGATAGTGGCAGCGATGGCATAGCTCAGCCAGACATAGAGACCATGCCCATCCATAGCCAGAAATTCTGAAAAACTGTTAAAGCTCATAGCAACTTACTCCCCACCGATCATCTGACGGACCCAGCCTGCACGACGTTCACGGTGTAGGATCTCGTTACGAATTCTTAACATCAGCGACACGGCAAAGAAACAGTAGAAGCCGATCACCATCACCAGCAGCGGTACCCACATTTCAGCCGGCATCGCTGGCCGTTCGGTCAGGGTGAACGTAGCTGGCTGATGCAGTGTGTTCCACCACTCCACCGAGTATTTGATGATCGGGATATTCACCAGTCCCACTAAGGACAGGACAGCCGCTGACTGTGCAGCAGTCACTTCATTTTCGATGGCAGAATGCAGTGCGATAACCCCCAGGTAGAGGAACAGCAGGATAAGCATTGATGTCAGACGCGCATCCCAGACCCACCATGAACCCCAGGTCGGCTTACCCCAGATCGCGCCGGTTGCCAGCGCCAGCAAGGCAACACTGACACCGATAGGTGCGCAGCTTTTCGCCACCATATCAGCAACTTTCATCTTCCAGATCAGACCAATGGCACCGGCTACCGCCATCATCATGTAACAGGACTGGGCCAGAATTGCGGCGGGCACGTGAATATAAATGATTCGAAAGCTGTTGCCTTGCTGATAATCAGCCGGAGCAAACAGCAGCGCCCAGACAGTCCCGACTCCCAATAGCAGAAGGGCGGCGATAACAAAACCCGGTAACAGCTTACCGGTAATGTCGTAACACCAACGCGGCGACGCCAGTTGATAAAACCAGCGTGGCATCCATTTTTTCTGACCTGACATAGCTCTTTGCTCACCCACTCACAGAAATTCTTAATGCAGCCCCGATCGCCAGCGGAGCCATCACCACACCCAGTGCCAGCATCGCGCCCAGTAACGCGAGATGACCACTCACCGGCAAGCCATTAATCGCAGCCTGTACCGCACTGGAGCCAAAAATAAGCACCGGGACATAAAGCGGTAAAACCAGTAACGACAATAGTACACCGCCTTTACGTAACCCGACCGTTAATGCCGCCCCAATCGCACCGATCAGGCTCAGTGTTGGCGTGCCCAACAGTAAAGTCAGCACCAGCCCGGCCATCCCGTCTGCCGGCAAAAACAGCATCACGGCAATCAGCGGTGCCAGCAGCGTCAAAGGCAGGCCGGTCATTATCCAGTGGGCCGACACCTTGGCCAGTCCGACCACAAACATCGGTTGCGGGCTGAGCAAGGTCTGCTCCAATGTGCCGTCGTCAAAATCCGACCGGAAAAGCCCATCCATCGACAACAGCGTCGAAAGTAAAGCCGCGACCCAGACCACACCCGGCGCTACCTGGGCAAGGAAAGTCGGGTCCGGACTGACTCCCAGGGGAAACAAAGATGCGACCAGCAGAAAAAACACCAGAGGATTGAGCAGATCACTGCGACGGCGAAAAAACAGTAACAACTCTCGACGCAATACCGCCCAATACAAGCTTCCTACAGACCTTCCGGCACTATAATCCGGCTCTTTAGTCAGGGTATCAGCCATTAAGTTCCCGCCAATTGATCAAGGTTAATTCGACGCATATGGCTGCCGAGGTGGAGTTCATGATGGGTTGTCAGGATAACGCTTCCGCCCAACTCTGCATGTCGCTGGATCAGCATCTCCTGCTTGGCAACGCCGGCCTTATCAATGGCGGTAAAGGGTTCATCGAGAATCCACAGAGGGGCTGCAGTCATATACAGCCGTGCCAGACTAACCCGGCGATGCTGGCCCGCTGACAGGGAGTGGCAAGGCACATCCTCATAACCGTTCAAGCCAACTGCATCCAGCGCGGTCGCCATCCGATCCAGATCGATAGCCGGGTGCATTGCCGCGTACCACCGCAGATTCTCTTCCGGGGAAAGCATGGCCTTCACACCCGGCTGATGTCCGAAATACAGCATATCGCGGCGAAAGTCGTCCTGAACATCCATAAGAGGCAGGCCACGCCAGTAGATATCACCTTCAAAATGACTGGAGAGGCCGGCCAGAATTCGCAGTAGCGTGGTTTTTCCGCTGCCATTCTGCCCTTCGATCTGTAACACCTCACCCTTCATCAGTGAGAAACCTAAATCCTCGAACAGAACCCGGTCATCGCGCTCGCAATACAGGTTTTCAACGATCATTAACGGGTCAGACAAAACCACTTCACCTTATACCAGTCAGCGCTGGTGATATGTAACAGACGGCTACCGGAGCGACTTCAGTCGGGTCGCGGTATACTTTTCCTATCTGCCGCCGATAAATAAGCGGTAGATTATATACAACTCGGTTCATAAACGTCAGCCAAACTAACGGGGCTATATCATGATCAGCACTCTTTCCATCCCCGTTCAGGTTCAGACGTCCAAACAAAGTGACAGTGCCGCTCTTGATTCCCTGCTCCCGCGGGATAAAACGGTAAAAGCCAGCGTAGTCAGCAGCCAGCCCTCACAATCACCCGATGTCAGCCGGGTAAAGCTGCAGCTACAGAATCAGTTGCTGGAGATCCGTCTGCCACAACAGCTACAGGCGGGGCAGCAAGTTACACTTAACCGCCAGGCCAGCGGTCAGATCCTGCTCACCCTGCTGGAAAACAGCAGCAAGGCATCAGCCCCCCAGCAGCCCCGGCCAGCCCCTGAAGCGAATCGAGCAGTTCAGCCCGCAGCCGTCAACACCAGCGCAGACAAACAGAACAGCATTCAGCTGAAGCTCCCGCCGGCTGCCAGGGAGGCGTTGAATAATGCCTTCAGGCATACCGCCAGCGGGGCGGTCAGCGCCGTTGTCATCAGCAGCCAGGCGGCTAAATCCAAGTCCGCCTCCCCGGCTTCACCGCCTCAGTCCCATCCATCGCAGCGTGCCCCGGCAGGCGATCAGACTGCTTCCAGATCGGCGCCCGCTCTCGCCGCTACAGCCACAAGCATACAGGGTTCTGCACAAAGCCCGACATCCGGAGTAAATGCCCAGCAAGCGTCCGTAAACAATGGCCCAGGCGTCCAGACGCCACAACCAGCCACCCAGGGTCCCGCTGCGACAATAACGCCCCTTCAGACGCAGGCTGCGAAGCAAGCCGCCCGACCGACATCGCCGGCCGCAACGCCAAACACTCCTCCTGCAACAGCCGGTAGCACACCATCAGCTCCGACTCCTGCTGCCGTCGGACAACCCGAGCGCGCCGCGCCGGCCATTTCGGGAACCTCCAGCTCAAACTCACCGCAGGGAAATCAAGGCCAGACCAACCCGCCTGCCTCGACTGGAGCACAACAGGCTCAGACCAGCCATCCTAAATCCCGCAGTACGCCGGTGCCCCCTCCCTCGACGGCTGCCCCACCGCCCGATCAGCCCAAGGCCACGACAGCCAGCGGTAGCGTGGCTCAAGACAGGGGAGCTATTCCGGCAACCACTTCCTCCCCGACACCGCCCCAGACTCCGGGTTCAAATCAGTCTACATCGGCCCAGGTCTTGCAAGCACCCGGCCAAGCTCAACAGACCGGGACGGGATCGAAAACCGGGACAGTGCCGTCAATCGCGGCATCGGCATCGGCAAACCAGGCTTCAGCCTCATCAGCACCTCAGACCACAGCCACAACTGCGACAACAGCCCGTGATGCAATGTCCACAATGCCCCCTGTCCGTGAACCAGCGCCCCCCCAAACGGTCGCAGGTACCGCAGCTTCCAGACCATCACCGGAAAGCCAGAGCAACAGTCGCGGTGTGCTACCCCAGCCCGGACCATCGACACCCGTTGGCGGGAAAGAAGGCACGCCAGCCGCAACCGCCTCAACTGCTGACTCAAAATCGCTGCCGACCGCAGCGCCCCTTACCTCTGTGGTCAGCCAGCCGCCACCAGCGGTAAGGAATACCACCTTCCAGCTTCAGCTGGCACTGAATAACGGCAGTAATATTCAGCTGCAGAGCGACAAGCCACTGCCGCAGGGCAGTCAGCTGCAATTTAATCTACAGCCGGACGGGTCGGTCGTTTCAAAAGTACTGCAAGCGTCCTCTGCAACCACTATGTCCGCACTGGATCAGCTCGAAATTCAGTCCTCCTTACGGCAGGCGTTACCTCAACAAATATCGTTAGGTAACGCCCTGACACAGCTCAATCATTTTGCAACAGAGCCTCAAAACAGTCCGGTAAGCTCCGTGGTACGATCGATGCTGCAGCTTTTTGGCTTTAAGCCCGCGCAACGCAGTCCATCGATTATTCAGCAGAATATAGAGCTGGGTGGACACCAGACCGAAAATCAGCTCGCAAAGACCCATCAAACCAATAGCCAGGATATGAAATCCCAGCTGTCGATATTACAGCAACTTTCAAAGCAGTTACCGGAAGCAGAAGCCAACCGGCTGGATCAACTTGTCCAGGGCATTAAGGCCAGAATCACCGGGCAACAGATTCAGGCCCTGCAACAGCGAAAGGAACAGCCCGACGGCCAGTTTGAACGAGTTCTGCAACTGGATATTCCGGTGCATTTTCAGAATAAACTGGAAAATGTAGAACTGAAGATCAGTCATGAAGCCCAGGCCCATCACGGCGAGGAACTGAAACCTCAGTGGCGGGTACGCCTGCACTTTGATTTGCAAGAAGATGGTAGTGTCGATGCGGAGATCCGCCTGCGGGAGAATGATCAGTTAAGCACCCAGTTCTGGTGCAACAAACAAAGCACCTACCTGAAGCTTCAGCAACGTCTTGATGAGTTTAACCAACGCCTGCTGCAACAGGGATATACTGAGGCTGAGCTTCAGTGCCATCATGGCAGCGCCCCGGAAAAACAAGCGCCGGTTCAGAAGCAACTAATCGACCTGCGCACCTGATGAAGTAAGCCGATAGATGAAGTACGAGAACAAGAAAGCCGTCGCACTGAGTTACAAGCACCAGCAACAGCGAGCGCCGCTGGTCGTCGCAAAGGGCCAGGGGGAGATAGCCGAGCAGATCATTCGACTAGCCGAGGAAAACGAAATTTTTCTGCACCATTCACCAGAACTGGTCGAAGTCCTGGTCAGACTGGAACTGGGGGAAGAGATACCGGAAAGTCTGTATCTGGCAATCGCCGAGGTGATCGCCTTTGCCTATGGCCTGAAGTCCCAGACCACACCGCAATAAGGTTAACGTTTGTGCCCCAGCGCTTCGGTCGAACTCAATTCGTTATGCAAGAGAGCCATCAGCTCGGCTTCAGGACGGCCAATACCGCAGTTCTTAACCAGATCATCCACATCTGCGCCCATCTCCATCAGTTGGGCTGCCTGGTTATAGGCCATATTACCGGGATCGCGGTTTTCCAGTTCCAGCTGCTTTTCCGCCGTGATATTCAGTTTCTGCTCGATTTCGAGCAGACGCCGCCCCATACCAATGGAACCATTGGTCATGGCCTGAATTTCGTTGCGCAATACATTAATCAGCGCCTGGTAACGTCGCTCATGCTTCCTCAGGCGCCGGAACAGAATAAAACAGCAGAACACTGCGATTAATGTCACCACAGACAGAGCAGATACCAACAGATATATACCTTCGCTCACACTCGACCTCAGATCAGCGGGCCAGGTGCCCACGGAATAACCAAATGGCTAATACTATCAGTAAGCGGCATTGAACATCTCTGTCAATTTTTTGACATCCACCAGTGCGCACCGCTCGGCCATATAGGTACCTTTCAGCCAGGGGCGTTTCTGTCGATCGGTAGACCAGGTTACTTCCCTTACCGGTATGCGCACTGATTTCACTAGCTCGTCACAGGCGAGTGCCCAGTGACGTCCCTGCAGAATCAGCAACTCGTCATAACGCGCCCGCTCAGGATCATAACGTTCGGGAATCAGCCACATAGCGGTATCGACAACACTGGTCTCCCCCATCGCAGCACCGAAGTGTCCCAAAATCCAGTCGTGGTGGTGATCCAGCCGCATAGAGGTCGAGGTCATATGTAAGGTGCCCTCGATATCATCAAACGGCAGCGCCAGACTCAACCCATGCATCCGCACCAGAACACAATTGATCTCCTCTCCCATCGCCAATACTGACTCAGGCACTGGCAACGATTCAACTGCCTCAGTGGAAGCCTCAGGCGTAGACACAGCGACGGGCGGCTCTGGCTCTGGCTCTGGCTCTGGCTCTGGCTCTGGCTCTGGCTCTGGCTCTGGCTCTGGCTCTGGCTCTGGCGGAACAGTATCCAGAAAGGCAGGCGGATCAAGATCTGGCTGCAGCTGCAATGGCATTTCTTCTAAGATAATGCTGTCAGCCTCTGCGCCGAACTCAACCTCAACCAACTCCACTTCATCTTCACGTTCGACAGTTGCCTCTGACAGCAGATCACTCTCGACAGATGCCATATCAAACGATTGCTCCAGCACATCACCGGAAGCAACTGGAAGATCTATCGCCAGGTCCGCATTATCTGGCAGCAGGTCATCGCCGGATACTGACTCAGCCAGGCCTGTAACCTCATCGTCAGTAATAGGCTCTGCAGCAACGAAATCCTCAAGTGCGGCCTCTGCTTCTGACCCGCCTGAAACAGGCAGCTCCCAGGCCACCTCGTCATCCGGAGATGCAGCACTGTCCGAATACGAAGCATCGCTCTCCTGCCCGGCTAGTAAATCCGGGGCAGCCGGACAGGCTTCATTTGCGGAGCTGTCGGCATCAGATTGATGTTCTTCCAGCTCAGCATCCCGGGATTCGGCGGATCCGAGGTCATAATCAGCTTCCAACGGCTCAGCCAGCAGGGACTCGAGGTAGTCCAGAACGACCTTTTGCGTGCCCATTACCTCATTGCTGTCTTCAGCATTCGGGTCAAGCTTTTCACTCATACAACCACCTCAGCATCAACCGCTTCCATCAGAGAACGCAGCAGCCGCGCATAAGCGTGTACACCGCGGCTACCGGAATCCATTGAAGAAGGTACCAAGCCTTTAATACTGGCATTGCGGAACTTGGTATCAACAGGAATCACCGCACTGGATATATTTTCAGCATAGCGATTATGCAATTCCCGCAGGCTCTGCACCGAGGCTTGCGTCCGACGGTCATAAAAGGTCGGGATAATAGTAAAGCTCAGTTTTCTCTGCCGGGCACGGTTAATCATATTTATCGTCCGCACCATCCGTTCCAGGCCTTTAAGGGCAAGGAATTCGGTCTGTACAGGCACCAATAGCTGCTGGCAGGCCGCCAGTGCATTCACCATTAACACACCGAGGACCGGCGGGCTGTCAATCAGTACGAAATCATATTGCTGACGCACATGACGTAACGCCTTGGCAATCTGCAGCCCCATGCCTTCCTGACCGACGGCCTTGCGTTCAAGGGTCGCAAGGGCTGTTGATGCCGGAATCAGGGTGATTTTTTCATGGCTGCTACTCTTTAGCAGACTATTTACCAGTGCTGCATCCACTGCTCCGTCGCCTGCGAACAGATCATATACGCTGTTATCCAGCTCATCCGGGTCATAACCGAAATAACTGGTCAGCGAGCCATGTGGATCCAGATCTATCAGCAGTACCCGATAGCCGACTTCCGCCAGGAGGCCGGCAAGGGTAACTACCGTTGTTGTTTTGCCAACCCCCCCTTTCTGGTTAGCAACCGCCCAAACCTGCATAGCGACTATTCCTGAACTCTACTTTGATCAATAGGTGCCATCTGCCGGTACAAAACACCCCCTCCGGGTTTCTGGACCTGCTCGATAGCACCGGTATTTTCCGATTGATTCAGCTCTGCAATCACACCGGATACAGCATCTTTACTAATCTGCTCACTGCCAAAAGCCGATAACGCCCTGCGCACCTTTTCATCACGGGATACAACGATTACTACCCTGCGGTTCAGACTGCGCCCCGACTCAGTGCGGTTACTGTAGGCCGGCTGATGTTCGCCGTATCCTACTGCAGCAAGCCTGATCGGATCCACTCCATTCAAAGCCAGAAGCCTGACAACAGCAGCAGCCCTGGCTGCCGATAATTCCCAGTTGGAGGGAAACTGGTCCGTCGAAATAGACCTGTTATCGGTAAAGCCTTCAACATGTATCGGATTGCCATGGCCCTGCAGAATCGCTGCGATCTTTTCCAATAACTGATCGGCCGCAATAGTGGGTAGTGCGTCACCGGATTCAAACAATAAACTGGAATTCAGTTCGATCGCCAGCCATAGCTCATTGCTCTTCAGGCGGACACCTCCCTCATCGACAAGATGGGGAAAAGCACTTTCCATCTTCTGCCTGAGGGTCAGTAGCTCCCGGGTCTTTTCAGCATCCGGTGCCGCGACCAGAGGCTTAAGCGAAACAGGACTGCCACTATCGCCGGTAATCATCTCCTCGGCCATCCGGTCCGGTGACTCCAGCCCTAACCGGTCGCCACCACCCAGGCCGATGAAAGCGCTGTTCAGCGCATCCGACAACTCCCGGTACTTCTCCTCGTTTACCGAGGACAGAGAGTACATCACGACAAAAAACGCAAACAACAGTGTAACGAAATCGGCATAGGACAATACCCAGCGATCTTCTCTTACGTAATCCGTTGGCGGTTCGCGTCTGGGCATCGTTACTTCACAAAGCCCCGAAGGCGCTGTTCGATATTACGGGTATTTTGTCCCTGTGCAATCGCCATCATCCCTTCAAGCATCATCTCGTGATAGTGGTAGCGCATCAGCACCAATGTCTTGATCTTATTCGCCAGGGGAATCAGTAACAGGTTAGCGATTCCTACACCGTAGATCGTAGCAACAAACGCCGTGGCGATACCGGCCCCGAGTGCACTCGGATCATCCAGGCTGTTCATGACGTGAATCAACCCCAGTACAGCGCCGATAATACCCATGGTCGGGGCGTAGCCCCCCATACTCTCAAGCACCCTCGCGCCTTTAAGGTCGCTCTGCTCCTGGCTGATCAGTTCGACGCTGAGATTGGTCCTCAGTACATCTGCGGTCCTGCCATCAATCAGAAGCTGCAGACCCGAGCGAATGAAATCATCTTTCTCCCGCTCCATCACCGGCTCCAGTTCGAGCAGGCCATTGCGGCGCACTCTCGAACTCCATTCAGTGATATTGCTAATCCCCTTATTAAAGTCCGGCCGGTTTGAAGAAAATGCCCAACCAATCAGCCTGAACGCCCGCCCCAGCTCTCCTCTGGGCGACTGGACTGTCGCTGCTGCCAGCGTACCGCCAAGCACAATAACCAGCGCAGGCAGGTTAACCAGCTGCGCCGCCTGCCCGCCTTCCAGATAGTTTCCGCCAAACAGTGCCAGCCCCGCCAGGGCCATACCAAGTAATGTCAGAAGATCCATTATCGCGCTCCCATACGGCTCAGAATCGGGCCGATCTCCTGCAAATCAAGAATCTCATCCGCTAACCCGGCATTGATCACTGCCTGAGGCATGCCGAAGATCGTCGAGCTTTCCTTATTCTGGGCCCAGACGGTAGCTCCGCAGCGCTTCAGCATCTTCGCCCCCTCACAGCCGTCAGCTCCCATGCCGGTAAGGATCAGCGCCAGGACCCTGCTGCCATGACTTTTAGCGGATGAGCCATAGGTAACATCCACACTCGGTTTATAAGTCAGACGTTCATCTCCGGGCAGCACCCGGACCCGGCTACTGCGACGGCCATCGAGGATCATCTGATGGCCGCCCGGTGCCAGTAGCGCCAGACCGGGCTTAATCTGATCCCCGTCCCGGGCCTCCCTTACCTCAATCGCACACTGCTGATTCAGGCGCTGAGCAAAAACCGAGGTAAAGGTACCCGGCATATGCTGCACCAGAAGGATCGGATAGGGAAAGTTTGCAGGAAGCTGAGTCAGTATCTGCTGCAGAGCAGCAGGCCCGCCGGTAGATGAGCCGATAACCATCAGGTCACAATTGACCCTGGGACGTCGCAGAGGCCTGGCCACCGCATGAGCAGGAGCGGGCGCTGAAACCGGAGCGTTTGTTCCCCGCGGTGCAACCGAGGCCGCCGGGGCGGGTCTTGAGGTAGCTTTCCCTGCAGCCAGCGGCACGGCTTTCTCCCGCTGCTGCGGGCGAAACACCATCGTAGTGCCGGTTGCAGCCTCACTCCCAGGCCGCCCGGCAAACAGTCCCCGCCGGGAGCTGGCCCGAAAGCGACTGATTTCGACGACCTTGTCGCAAAGCTGGGTTTTCAGGCTGTCATTTTTATCCATCCAGGCGCGCATGTCCTTGGAAAGAAAATCGACAGCGCCGGCATCAAGGGCATCCAGGGTCACCCTGGCCCCTTCATGAGTGAGCGAGGATAACATTAATACATGGGTCGGATTTTCACGCATAATGATGCGCACCGCTTCGATGCCATTCATCTGCGGCATCTCCACATCCATCGTCACCACGTCCGGCTTCAGTTGCTTAACCTTTTCGACCGCCTCAATGCCATTACTGGCAGAGCCGATCACCTCAATCCTCCGGTCGGAGGAGAGGAGATCAGCTATACGGTGGCGAAAGAATCCGGAATCATCAACAATCAAAACCTTTACTGGCATAGATGCTCCTGATCAGTCAGTGATCAGGAAGCGTAATGCTTCAGCAGATTTGGAATATCGATGATAAGGGCGATGCGGCCATCGCCTGTGATAGTGGCTCCGGACAGTCCGGGCGTACCATGCAGGATGGTGCCAAGAGGCTTGATCACCACTTCCTCCTGTCCCACCAACTGGTCCACCACAAAACCGACGCGCTGAGTGCCTACAGTAACGATAACCACATGCCCCTGCTCTGGCAGATCAGCATATTGCTGACCGTCGATCAGCCAGCGTTTGAGATGGAACAGCGGCAACGCCTGATCACGCACAATAATAACCTGCTGACCGTCAACAACGTTGGTCTGAGTCAGATCCAGGTTAAAGATTTCATTCACGTTAACCAGCGGCAGTGCGAACGCCTGATCTTCCAGAATAACCATCAGAGTCGGCATGATAGCCAGTGTCAGCGGTACCTGAATCGCAATACGTGTGCCCTGACCAATCACCGAATCGATGCTGAGCGTTCCGTTCAGCTGAGTGATCTTGGTCTTGACGACATCCATGCCCACGCCACGTCCAGAGACATCGGAGATCTCGGTCTTGGTCGAGAATCCGGCCTGGAAAATCAGGTTAAAGCATTCCTGCTCAGTCAGGCGACGCGCAGCTTCAAGGTCCAGCATTCCACGGTCGACAGCCAGCTGTCGCAGCTTCTCTGCATCCATACCGCCGCCATCGTCCTGAATAATCAGCAGGATATGGTCACCTTCCTGTTCGGCGGAGAGCAGAACATGCCCTTCGCGCGGCTTGCCGGCGGCCTCACGTACATCAGGTCCTTCGACCCCATGGTCTACCGCGTTTCGTACAAGGTGAATCAGCGGGTCCGCAAGTGCCTCGACCAGGTTTTTATCCAGATCAGTATCTTCACCGCGGAGTTCGAGGCGAACCTCTTTATGCAGGTTTCGGGAAAGGTCGCGAATCAGGCGAGGGAAGCGGCCAAATACCTTCTTCACCGGCTGCATTCGGGTTTTCATCACCGACATCTGCAGATCAGCCGTTACCATATCCAGGGTTGCCAGCGCCTTGGCCATCTCTTCGTCTTCCCGGGTAACACCCAGGCGAACCAGACGGTTGCGCACCAACACCAGCTCACCGACCATATTCATGATCTTATCCAGCAAGCGTGTGTCTACACGGACATTGCTTTCAGGGGCCGCCTTATGCTGATTATTGCTTGTTGCTTTGGCTGCTGGGGCGGATACCGATTCTGACACGGTAGGCGCTGCAACCGGGGCCGATACTGGTGCCGGAGCAACTGGCGCTTCAACAACTGCAGCCGGGGCGGCCTCAGTATCAGCTTGAGCGAACGCTCCCTTACCCTGCGCCTGAAGCTCATCCAGCAAGGCCTCAAACTCAGAATCCGTAATCAGGTCATCTGATCCAGCCGCCGGATCTGCGTCTGCCACAGCGGGCGCAGCGGCGGCGGGCACCATACCCGGAGCGCCCGAACCGTGAAGTTCATCCAGCAGGGCTTCAAATTCATCTTCGGTAATCAGGTCGGAGCTGCTGTCGCCCGTTTCAGGCTGAGCCTCAGCAGAGATTGCCGGCTGAGTACCACCGATATCGCCCAGTAGCATCTCAAATTCAGCATCGGACTGATCGCCTACGCCACTGGCCGGTGCGACAGGCGCCACTGGCGGCGGAGCGACCGGTTCAGGGATAGCTGGCTGCGGCGGCGCTACTGGTGCAGTAGCGGCCGGTGCAGAGCCTTTGGCAAACTGTTCCAGTAAATCGAGCAACGCCGGTGATGCAGCCTCTGGCTCCTGTCCTGAACGAACGTTATCGAACATGACATTGACCGCATCCAGAGCCTGTAGCACGGCATCCATCAGCTCAGGTGTAATCTGAACTTCGCCATTACGCAAAAGGTCGAACAGGTTTTCTGCCTTATGGCAGCAATCAACCATCGCCTCAAGCTGCAGGAACCCTGCACCGCCTTTAACAGTATGAAAGCCCCGAAAAATAGCATTCAAAAGCTCCCGGTCTTCCGGGCGCTGCTCCAGATCTACTAACTGTTCAGACAACTGCTCAAGGATCTCACCCGCTTCTACCAGGAAGTCTTCGAGTATTTCCTGATCCACTTCCAAACTCATACGGAGCTCCTTTTAAAAACCCAGACTGGACAACAGTTCATCAACATCGTCCTGATTCTGTGCTACATCAGCTTTACCAGACGTATTGATTTGTGGCCCCTCAGCCTGAATAACATCGGCTTGAGTTCTTGTTTCTTTAACCTGAGCAACTTCCGTTTTGCTTTTTTCCAGTCCGGCAATGCGCTCTACTTTAGAAGCCATATCCATCAACAACACCAGGTGTTGTTCGACATTGGTTACCAGATGAATAACCCGGCGAATCAGCTGTCCGGTAATATCCTGGTAGCTTTGCGACACCAGAATGTCGGTCAGTTGGGACCTGAGGGTTTCAATCGTAACCTCAGACTCCTCTTTAAGCTGACAAGTGCGATCATAGGTCCCCTGAAGGCCAACATACTCGCCCTCCAGCTGACCAACCAGGGAAAGCAGGTCCTTAAATCGTTCGCTCTGAGTATCCAGTCGGTCAACCAGAGTCAATGCGCTGTCAATACGATCCATCGTATCGTGGGCATTTTTTTCAGTGAGTTCAATAACATGATTCAGGCGATCAGAGGCATCGGTAAAGACGGCCGTTGTCTCGCCGGCATCGCCAAAGTTATTGCCCAAATCATCGGAAAAAGATTTGATGGCTTCATGCAGTCCGCGTGTCAGGTGGCCTATTTCCTGATAGAACGCCTGATGGCGGTATTCATGAAGATCCCGAATCAAATCCATTGCGGAGGAAAGGTCACCCTGATCCAACACAGACACCAATTCGCGTGCTTTTTCCTGCAGCTGTCCCTCGAAGCGTTCTACACCTGATTTGTTGATATCTGCAGCAGACATAAAGATCCCTAACCCTAATTAACCGTCAATTCGTTCAAAAATCTTATCGATTTTTTCTTTGAGTACCGCTGCAGTAAATGGCTTAACAACGTAACCATTGACGCCCGCCTGAGCCGCAGCAATAATCTGCTCCCGTTTCGCTTCTGCGGTTACCATCAAAATTGGAATGTGGGACATATTTGGATCAGAACGAACATGTCCAATCAGCTCAATACCCGTCATTCCGGGCATATTCCAATCGGTGATCAGAAACTCAACACCACCCTGTTTCAGGATAGGCAGTGCAGTCTGACCGTCATCCGCTTCGATAACATTTGTCAGCCCCAGATCACGCAGCAGATTTTTAATAATCCGTCTCATTGTGGAGAAATCATCAACCACAAGAATCTTTATGTCTTTTTTCAAGACATGCCTCCAGTTAAAAACTACGCAATTTTTTGAGTCTAGCCTTAAATACCACAATTACATGAAATTGTGAGTAACTTTTAAGAAGTCCAGTCGCTTAATCGGGATCTTAGTCGCAATGCAGCCTGACTGTGAATCTGGCTCACCCGGGATTCACTGACACCAAGCACTTGCCCGATCTCTTTAAGGTTCAGCTCTTCGTCATAATAAAGCGCCAGCACAAGCTTTTCACGCTCGGGCAGGTTACTGATCGCACCGGTAAGGGCTTCCATAAAAGCCCCCTTTTCAACCTGTGCATTTGGCCCGGGATCATCACCGGCGATCATCTCCCCAGGTTGATTTTCTGTCGACGAAGTTATCTCATCCAGACTGAAAAGCCGGCTTTCCAGCGAATCCTTTAATAAGCTGTGGTACTCGTCCATCGAGACACCCAGCTCTTTTGCCACTTCTATGTCACTGGCATCCTTTCCCGTACGGGCTTCGATAATCTGAATGGTTTCGGCAATCTTCCGGCCATTTCGGTGGACTGAACGGGGGGTCCAGTCTCCGCGGCGAACCTCATCGATAATAGAACCGCGTATACGAATGCCGGCGTAGGTCTCAAAACTGGCCCCCTTTGAGGGATCATACTTGGTTGAGGCCTCCAGCAACCCAACCATGCCCGCCTGCAGCAGGTCATCCAGAACAACCGATGAGGGAAGCCGCGCCAGCAGATGATGAGCTATACGCTTTACCAGCGGGGCGTACTGCCTGATTAATTCTTCGCTGGAAGTAAACTGTAGCTGGTTGTACATGCCACCTCGGTCTTCAATTCCCTGTGCGTGCGCCTTGAACTAAACGCTCTACAAAAAACTCCAGATGACCTCTGGGCGTAGTGAGCACAGGCCAACTCTCTACTTTGTTGGCTAACTGACGATATGCTAATGCAGCCTTACTCTTGGGAAACGCTTTTAAAACAGCAGCTTGCCTTTGAACCGCCTTACGTACCGACTCATCATAAGGTATTGATCCGACATATTGAAGGGTAACATCAAGAAAGCGGTCGGTAACGGTCTGGAGCTTACTGAACATATTCCGCCCCTCCTGTTCGGTACGCACCATATTGGCAAGTACCCGGAAGCGTGTCATCTGATAATCGCGGTTGAGCAGTTTAATCAACGCATATGCATCTGTAATTGACGTAGGTTCGTCACAGACGACAACCAACACTTCCTGAGCCGCCCGGACAAAGTTAATCACAGAATCCGAAATACCCGCAGCTGTATCCACAACCAGTACATCCATCTGATCCGCTACATCATTAAACGCATGGATCAGTTCAGCATGCTCATGCACACTGAGGGCCGTCATCTCCTGAGTGCCCGAGCTGGCCGGAACAATACTCATAAAGTCATTGTACGGCACCATCACTTCAGACAGCCCGCAACGGCCATCCAGTACGTCAGCTATGGTCTTAGAGGGTTTAAGTCCCAGCAACACGTCCACATTGGCCAGGCCAAGATCGGCGTCCATCAGGACCACCCGCTGCTCAGTCTGACTCAGGGCAAGTGCTAGATTAACCGAGACATTGGTTTTCCCTACCCCGCCTTTACCACCGGTCACGGCAATCACTCTTACGGGCTTGGTTGCTGTCATCATTACTAATACCTTTAGCCTCAGCCCACTTTGTGGAACTCATTGCCACCCAAACCGGCACTGATATTACTGTAGCCTGCTTCAATCGATTTCTGTGCCGTTACAACGGCCCGGCTGACCAGATCGTGCTTACGGGCAACGCCGATGTCATCCGGTATCTTCTGCCCATCAGCTACGTAGGCCACCGACAGCTTGCGCTCAACCACAAACGACAGCGCATCACCCAAACTGCCGGATTCATCCAGCTTACTCAGAACACAGCCATGCAGCCCCAGCTTCGCGTAAGCTGCATAACCCTGTTCCATCAACTGACGCTGACTGGAGCAGGACACCACCAGCAACTTTTTCATCCTGACGCTGATATTCTCAAGCATCTCCAGCTGGTCCTGACTGTGCGCTTCCTGCGCATTGAGGCCGGCAGTATCTATCAGCACCAGACGCTTATTCCGCAAGCTTTTCAGAACCTCATCCAGAGGGTGGCTTTCATCGACCACCCGTACCGGCACATCGAGAATACGTCCGAATGTCTTTAACTGTTCATGGGCGGCAATCCGATAGGTATCGGTAGTTACCAGGGCAACACTTGAGCTGCCGTTCTGCAGCACATAGCGTGCCGCGAGTTTGCCGATCGTGGTGGTTTTCCCTACTCCGGTCGGCCCGAGAAAGGCGATCATGCCACCACGCTCTATAAAGTCATCACCGATCACCGGTATCGAATCTGACAACTTAGCCAGGGTGTTGCGCCAGGCGCTTTCAGGCTCCAATCCTGACTCGACCCCACTCATCAGGTGTACTCTGAGACGATCACTGATACCCAGCAACTCAAGCTTTCTCGCCACCGGGCCCGCCTGCGCGCCATTACTTTGCGGTGGAGGCGGCGGAGGCGGCTGTTGCATCTGCTGTTGCTGCACCTGTTGTTGCTGCATTTGCTGCTGCAGCATGGTCTTAAGCTGGTTAATCTCCTGCTGCATGGCACTGATCCGTGCCTGCTCTTCTGCGGACGGATGTGCTGGAGCGGGGGGAACAGCCGGTTCTTCCCTGGCCTGAACAAAGTGGCGGTGCGCCTGATCGGCCCGGGCCTTCTGGCGGTCCTTTAAGGAGTCCAGGATGGCACGCAGATCCTCTTCGCTGTCTCTCTCAATCTGGCGGTTGCGACCACTGGGTGGTTCCAGTGGCTCACCCTGCTGAGCAGCAGCTATCCGGGCCTGCGCCTTACGCAGCTCATCAGACAGGTCCGGCTCTGGCCGCCCTTTTGAAGTCAGCGTTTTGACCTGCTCATCCCTGCGCTGTCGACGCTGACGCTCACTTTTAAACTCTGCCTGCGCGGCCTCGTACTCTTGCTCGTGAGCGGCAACTACTTCAACGCCTCCGGCCACCTTATGATTGGAGACAATGACCGCATCAGGGCCAATCTCCTCTCGCACGCGGCGCATAGCCTGGCGCATATCAGGGGCAAAAAAGCGTTTAACTTTCATAAGTTACCTTCATATCGGCCGGGCAGTCCGAATCTTCACAAATGATTAACCATTTGCCTGACCGCCCACGGTCGCGACTATAGTTACCTTTTTATTTTCAGGTATTTCCTGATAGGACAACACATAAATCTGATGATCGCCATAGCGAACAAACTTTGCCAACAACGGCCGCACCGGCGCAGCAACCAGTAACACCGACGGCAATCCCTTTAATTCCTGCTGTGTTGCGGTCTCAGATAGCGATACCTGCAACCGCTCCGCCATCCCCGGTTCCAGTACCAGCCCGGCATCGGCGTTACCCTGATGCACCGAATTCAGCAACAGCTGTTCCAATTGCGGGTCCAGCGTAATAACCGGTAACTCGGGTTCAGCGCCATTAATAGTCTGTACTATCAACCTCGCCAGACCGACCCTCACCGCCGCCGTTAATGCCAGCGGATCCTGCGTCCGGCTGACTGCATCGGCCAGGGTCTCGGTAATAGTCCGGAAATCCTTCAGCGGCACTTGTTCCATCAGCAGGTTCTGCAAAACCTTCAATAAAGTACTAACCGACAACTTTCCGGGTATAAGCTCTTCTACCAGTTTAGGCGAAGATTTCGCCAACATATCAATAAGTTGCTGAACCTCTTCATGCCCGAGCAATTCATGGGCATGAGATTGCAGCAGCTGATTGAGATGCGTAGCCACCACCGTCGCCGCATCAACCACGGTATAACCCAGTGACTGCGCCTGCTCTTTATTCGACTGTTCAACCCAGATCGCGTCGAGGCCGAATGCCGGATCCTTAACTTCGATTCCCTGCACAGACCCGAACACCTGCCCCGGATTAATCGCCAGTTCTCGATCCGGATAGATCTCGGCTTCTCCCACAATAACCCCCATCAGCGTGATGCGATAGGCACCGGGCATCAGATCAAGGTTATCCCTGATATGAACCGAGGGTACCAGGAAGCCCAGATCCTGAGAGAGTTTCTTACGCACCCCCTTGATGCGGTTCAGCAACTGGCCTCCCTGCATCTTATCCACCATGGGGATAAGACGGTATCCAACCTCCAGCCCGACCATATCGACCGGCATCACATCATCCCAGTCAAGCTCACGCTGCTCCTCCGCCGGGGCATCCTCAGCGGCGGCAGCCACGTCCGCATCGGCCTGATTCAGGGCAGCAGCCTGTTCCTTTTTCGCCTTCTGGCTCAGCCACCAGGCACCACCGCCGGCAGCCGCGGCCAGAGACAGGAAAGCCAGATGCGGCATCCCCGGCACAGACCCCATAATTCCGAGGATAGCCGCCGTAACCGCCAGGGCCTTGGGCGAACCAAACAACTGCCCCAGAACCTGATTACCCACGTCGTGGGTTGTGTTCTGACGCGTCACCATAATCGCAGCTGCAGTCGACAGCAGCAGCGACGGGATCTGAGCGACCAGACCATCACCGATGGTCAGCAAGGAGTAAAAGCGTGCAGCCGTTTCAAAGTCCAGGTCATGCTGCAACATCCCGATCAGCAAGCCACCGAGAATGTTGATGACCAGCACCATGATGCCCGCGACCGCGTCGCCCCGGACAAACTTGGAGGCACCGTCCATAGACCCGTAGAAGTCGGCCTCCTGGGTCACATCTTCGCGCCGGGCTCGTGCCTGCTCCTGATCGATCAGACCGGCATTCAGGTCGGCATCAATCGCCATCTGCTTACCCGGCATAGCGTCCAGGGTAAAGCGGGCACTTACTTCCGAAATACGGCCGGCACCTTTGGTCACCACGACAAAGTTGATGATAACCAGGATCAGAAAGACGACCAGACCGACGACATAGTTACCACCGATCACCACCTCACCGAAGGCCTCGATCACCTTACCGGCGGCATCTCCCCCCTCATGACCGTATAGCAGGACCACACGGGTCGAAGCCACATTCAGCGCCAGCCGCATCAGAGTCGCGGCCAGCAGAATGGTCGGAAATACAGCAAAATCCAGTGGCCGCAATGAGTAGATACTCACCAGCAGTACTACAATCGACAATGCGATGTTAAACGTAAAAAGCACATCCAGCAGAAACGGCGGCATCGGCAATGTCACCATTGCCATAATAATCAGCAGCAACAGCGGGATACCCAGGTTCCCGTGTCCTAAACTGCGTAAATTGCCGGTGACCGTACTGCGATCAATCTGCATCCCGAAAAGCGTCAAATTTTTGTCTTCCAAACCTAAGTAAATCAACCGATATTCAAACTGCGCTTATATTAACAGCGTTGAGGGCACAGTTTTTTGACACTCTGACAAAAACCCAGAAAAATTTGCAATTTTCCGGCCAACTATTCAGGGTCTATTCGCAATTCATCCGGAATATCCATTTCAGATTCCCGCAACGGCTGTGGCCGCTCTGCCTGCCTCGCCTTAAACCGCTTCAGCTGATATACGTGTGCCAGCACCTGCGCCACGGCCATATAAAGTCCGGCAGGGATCTCCTGATCAACCTCAGTAGAATGATAGATCGCACGCGCCAGCGGCGGTGCAGAAAGCACCGGGACATCATGCTCCTGCGCAATTTCACGGATTTTCAAAGCAACAAAATCCCCGCCCTTAGCCAGCAGAATCGGCGCGTCTCCCCGCCCCTCTTCATACTTCAGCGCCACGGAATAGTGAGTCGGGTTGGTGATCACCACGTCAGCCTCCGGCACCTGACTCATCATCTGCCGCTGCGCAATCTCACGCTGCAACTGACGTATGCGCCCCTTGACCTCGGGCTTACCTTCGCTGTTCTTCATCTCATCCTTGATCTCCTGCATCGTCATCTTCATTTTCTTGTTATACGAATACAGCTGGAAGGGCACATCTACCAGCGCGATCAGGATCAGAGTCGCACTCAATACCATAAAGACCCACATCAGCATCGATACAGCTTCAGCGATAGCGCCGCGTACGTTACTTTCACTGAGAGATATCAGGTCGGCCCGGATAAGCCACAACATCGCGACAGCAAAGCTTCCCACCAAACCAAACTTCGCCAGCGCCTTGAGCAGTTCAACCAGGGCATTCATCGAAAACATCCGCTTCAGACCGGAGAGCGGATTAAGACGACTTCCCTTCGGGGCCAGTGCCTGCATACTGAAGTTCCACCCCCCCAGGGTGATCGGCGTCAGCAGAGCGGCAATCAGCAAGGCGGCAAAGAATCCGATCAGTCCGATCAGGGCGTCGCCCATCGAATGCCCGAGGTGGGTGAACATATAGGCACTGTCGTAACCCGCCTCACGCGGCAGGCTGAAGTTAAACTCCATCATGCCAATCATCCGCTCAACCAGTTGGTCGCCAAACAACATTGCCGATGCCACTGATGCCAGCAGTATTGCCATCGTTATCAGTTCACGCGATCGCGGAATATCGCCTTTGTCCCGCGCTTCCTGCAATCGCTTCGCCGTGGGCTCTTCCGAGCGTTCCTGCCCTGAATCTTCGGCCATTAATCCCTCCTCACATCAGCAAACTGGTAATGTAATTCAGCATGAACTCCGACAGGCGCCGGTACTGCCCGAGGAAGCCTCCCAGATTCGCCCAGACAATCAACATCCCCATCAACATGGTAAAAGGGAAACCAATCGCAAAAATATTCAGCTGAGGAGCCGCCCGGGTCATAATGCCAAAGGCAAAGTTCACCACCAGCAGTGAAGTCACCGCCGGTAACGCCATCAGCAATGCGGCCGAAAACAGCCAGGTACCGGAACGGACAATCTTCCAAAGACTTGCATCCGGCAATCCACCAGAGCCAATCGGAATCAGGTGAAAGCTCCGGGCCAGTATATCGATCATTACCAGGTGCCCGTTCATGGTAATAAACAACACCATTACCAGAGTCAGGTAAAACTGCCCCAACATAACCACAGAGATACCGTTCGCAGGGTCGGTCATCGAAGCAAAACCCAGACCCATCTGCTGCGCAATCATCTGCCCTCCCAGCACAACCACCTGAAACAACACCTGCACCATAAAGCCCATCACGATGCCGATCAGTATCTGCTGCGCGACCACGATCCAGGTCTCAACAGCCAGGGCGTTAAAAGACGGAATCTCAGGCAGCCCCGGCAGCAGCAGAATGGTCAACACAATTGCCAGCCCGAGGCGGATATTCACGGGCAGCAGCTGCGAACCGATAATCGGGATAACCATCAGAAAGGAGGCCACGCGGAACAGCGGCAAAAGAAAGGTCGCCACCATGGATTCGATCTGCAGGAAGCTGAGCTCGAACACGGCACTTACCCGATCAGGATCGGAATATTGAGAAACAGATAATTAAACAGATCCATTAACCGGGTCAGTATCCAGGGGCCGGCCGACATCACGACCAATAGCGTGATGAGTAATCGGGGCAGGAAGCTCAGGGTCTGCTCATTGATCTGGGTGGCGGCCTGAAACATCGATATCACCAGCCCGACCATCAGACTGGGCAGCACGATCACCGAAACCAGTACCACCACCAGGAAAAATGCGTCACCAAACAGATCCAGCACTACCTCAGGCGTCATCCTGCATCCTCCCTAAAGTCCGAAGCTCGCAGCCAGCGTGCCGATCACCATCGCCCAACCATCCACCAATACAAACAGCATCAACTTGAACGGTAAAGAGATAATCACCGGTGACAGCATCATCATACCCATCGCCATCAATACACTGGCGACGACCAGATCCAGCACCAGAAACGGGATAAACAACATAAACCCTATCTGGAAGGCGGTTTTAAGCTCACTGGTGACAAATGCCGGCACCAGTACCGTGAAAGGGATATCCTCAGGCGTGGCAACCGGAGGCGTCTTTGACAGCTTCATAAACAGATCGAGATCGGTTTCCCGTGTCTGTCGCACCATAAACTGGCGAAACGGGCCGCTGGCAGCCTGAACCGCCTCAAATGCCGTCAGCTCCTCCTGGATATAAGGCTGCACAGCAACCTCGTTCACCTTATCCAGTACCGGCCCCATAATAAACAGACTCAGAAACAGGGCCAGTCCCACCAGCACCTGGTTGGAGGGCGTTTGCTGAAGTCCGAGCGCCTGACGCAATATGGCAAAGACAACGATGATCCGGGTAAAGGAGGTCATCATCATCACCATCGCCGGCAGGAACGTCAGCAATGTCATCAGCGCGAGGATCTGAATCGTCACACTGTAGTTGGTCGCACCATCCTCACCGGTAACAACATTTACAGCAGGTATTCCGGTATCGGCAGCGAGTGCCGGTACCGACAGCAGCACCAGCAGAAAGAGACTGAACAGCGACTTCATTGGCCGGGAGTCCTCTGCTGGACGGCATCACGCAAGCGTGAGGCAAATGCCTCCCCCTCCGGCTCGCTGATGACCGGCTCGTCAAAGCGCGTCAAAAGATTGACTCTACCGGGAGCCACCCCTAACAGCATCTGTTGACCACCAACTTCTACCAGCACCGCTTTTTCCCGGGTCCCCAGGGGCAAAACAGCCAGTGTTTTCAGCTTTTTCTGCTGAGGCACGGCGCCCATAAAGCGGCGTGCCACCCAGGCCAGCACCAGAATCAGTGCGATAACAATGGCCAGGCCTGTCACCAACTGGACAACAGCGTCCATTGCAAAGGGATCCGGAACTGAATCTTTTTCGGCTGCGGACAGCGGCAAAGCGACCATCAACAGGCTGTATGCTATCCGCATCAGGGCTTCCTATTTGAGGCGACGAATACGTTCCTGCGGACTGATCACATCAGTCAGACGAATACCGTAGCGCTCGTTAACCACAACAACCTCGCCATGGGCGATCAGCGTGCCGTTGACTTTGACATCCAGCGGCTCACCCGCCATGCGATCCAGCTCAATCACGGAACCCTGGTTAAGCTGCAACAGGTTACGGATAGCAATATCGGTCTCTCCGACCTCCATAGACAGGGTGACGGGGATATCAAGAATCACATCCAGTTTGGGGTCAGCTACCGGCTGACCTTCATCCTGGAGCTCATCCAACTCGACTGCGCGAGGCTGTTCGCCGGCAGGCTCTTCAGCGGCCTCGTCACCGCCAACCTGCTCTTCCATTGCCGCAGCCCACTCATCCGCCAACGCCTGTTGGTCTACATCTTTATCATCAGCCATTCAGACCTTTCCCCGATTCTATCCGTTGGGTGAATGTTACTCTTTGGAAAAATCAACAATCTTGGCAGCCAGGTTACTTCTGCTACTGCCCAGCTTACACTCGAACACTGGCACCTTATTCACCTTCAGTTTGAAGGTTTCGGGCAGCTCGATCGGGATTATGTCCCCTTTTTCAAGCTCCATCACATCCCGCAGCGTCATCTCGCGCTCCGCCAGAGTGATATGGAGCTTCATCTCGGCCCGCGTGATATCGCGTCTCAGGGCAACCTGCCAACGCTCATCTTTCTCATCATCAGAACTCTTGAAGCCTGCCACCAGCAGCTCACGAATAGGCTCCAGCATTGAGTACGGCAACGCCAGATGGAATTCGCCGCTTCCACCCTCAAGATCAACCTGAAAGGTACTGACCACTACCACCTCCGTCGGATTAACGACGTTAGCCATGGCCGGATTCACTTCATGCCCCAGGTGCTCGAACTCCACCTCAAGCACCGCATCCCAGGCATCCTTGAGATCGACGAAAAACTGATCAATAACCTTATGCACCAGACGTGTTTCTGTCGGGGTAAATTCGCGCCCTTCAATCTTGGCATGACGTCCGTCACCGCCAAAGAAGTTATCCACGAGTTTGAATACCAGCTTGGCATCCATAATAAACAAGGCCGTTCCCCGCAGCGGCGACATCCGCACCAGGTTCATACTGGTAGGCACATAAAGAGTATGAACGTAATCGCCATACTTCATCACCTGAATTCCACCCACCGTGACATCTGCGGCGCGCCGGAGCAGGTTGAAGAGGCTCATTCGGGTCAGGCGGGCAAAACGCTCATTTATCATTTCGAGCGTCGGCATCCGCCCGCGGACAATACGCTCCTGACTGGCAAGATCGTAGGAACGAACCTCCCCTTCCTCTTCAGATTCTTCATCAGAGGTTTCGACATCTCCATCGTCTACTCCGTGTAACAGAGCATCGATTTCATCCTGTGAGAGAAGGTCCTTTACTGACATTGCTTTATACCCGGCCTGCTTACTGCATTACAAAGTTGGTAAACAATACGGTTTCCACACCCGGCTTGCCGATGCGCTCCATCATGACCTCCCTGACCAGGTCGGTCGCATGCTGGCGCAACGCTACCTTACCGGACTGAGTCTGAAGCGTCTCAAAGGTCTGCGTGGAGAAAAATGCATTCAGGCGAGAGACAACGACTGGCATATGCAGTTTCAGCGCATCTGCCACCACCTGGTCGCGGCTTTTGGCTTCAACATAGGCCTGCATATAGTGTGAGCGACCATCCGCCGACTGCAAAGTCACAACGAACATCGGCCGCCCTTCCATCGTCCTGACCTTGGTATAGATCGCCTGTTGACGTTCGGTGGACTGTTCAGCCTCAGCCTCTTCCGTTTCGGCGACCTCTTCGCTGGAATCGCCCAACAGAAAGTAAGCGGCACCCGCACCACCACCGCCTACAACTAAAAGGGCAACTACAAGAATGATAATCAGCTTGAGCTTCGACTTTTTCTTTCCGCCGCTCTCTTCTGCTGCATTATCCTGTTCGTCGGCCATATTAGCGTCCCTCGTGTGTTAAAAAGAATATTTACCGGTCGTACCCAACCGGTAAATATAACACACAGATTTACCCGCTATACATCAGGCGTAGTAATCTACCAGAGAAATTGCACGCCCATCGGCCGGAGAAGGTTCGGCATCCGCCGGGGTACCGTCAGCGGCAGCGCCGGAATCGTAACCTGCGAACTCAGACTGCGCACGCTCGCGCCCTTCATTCGCCTGGCCGCCAGACTGATCTGACACGGATGAATCAGCCAGTGTCATACCCTGTTCGGCAAACATCTCCCGCAGCCGGGGCATCGCCTGCTCCAGTGCATCCCTGACAGCGCCATGAGGCGAGCTAAAGCTCAGGCTGACCTGATCCTGATTGACCTGAACCCTGACCTTCAATGCCCCCAGCTCGGGTGGATCAAGCTGAATCTCGGCCACCTTACTGTTTTGCGCAGACAGCCAGACCGCTTTTTCACCCACCTCATTACGCCATGCCGGCGTATTCAGCTGCGGCTGACTGTTCATCTGCATCTGATGAGGCGTTTCCCTGACGGCAGCCGCACTCCCGGTGGTAGCTGACTGCAATGCAGATACCGTCGCAGCAGCAGCCTCAGTCCGGCTCAGACTCTCTACGCCCGGGGTAGCCGACTGCGAGGAGATATCCATTGGAAGTGACTTCTCCTGTTGCACTGGCCGCTGCAACAGCGCCTGTAGATTCTCAGGTAAGGCGGCTTCAAACCGGCCGGCAGAAGAATTCACCAGTTCAACGACAGGGGCCGCAGTCGTAACTCCCTGGACGGCTACGGGCTGTTGACGCTGTGCTGCCGCCCCTGGTGGCGGCTGCTCGGATTCAAGGCTCCCGACATCGACAGAGCGCACCTGGGAAAGCGGCTCATTGCTCCTGGCAGAAGCCAGTCTTCGCTGCTCAGCCGTAAGGCTGTCAGCAGCTTCCTGTACCACTGCAGCCGCTGCCGCAGACTGCGGTGCCAGCGTCGACCCTGCAACTGACTGGGTCTCGGACACCGGTCGTGCAGGCTCATCAATCGTGACGTCCGCAGCCGGAGCCGCGCTCAACACCGGGGTATCAACGGCCGTGCGCGGCTGATGACTGCCCTGATCGGCTTGAATTGCAGGCGATTTCTCAGGCAGGCTACTGTCAGCCAGTGCATCCGGCCGGACACCGTCCAGGGTTAATGCATCAACCCCCCTGGTGGAGCGGGTAGCCTCGGATACAGCGCCCGACACCCCAGGATCATTTGCCGGATGCTGAGCACCCGGCATAACAGAGGGGCGATCAGCCAATAATTCCGGGACTTTATCGTTTGCAGGCCCGATTTCAGATCGAGACTGCTGCAGCGCAGCTTCAGACACCGGAGGTTGCGTCATCCCAGACTGACTTCCAGCCAGCGGATCTGCCATTACGGCAGCCCCACCTTTGCCAGAGGGCATTGACTGGAGATTGTCAGTAGCGGCCTTGCCGGCTACCGCTTGATCTCGCAAAGAAACAGAGAGCGGCACTGTGTCCTGGGGAGACTGACCGATATCCGTTACTGAAGCGTCTTTTACCGGTGCCGGCGGCACGCCAACTGCGACGCCCGGCTTATCATCCGATTCCGTCTGTAAGCCCTGTGACGGCGATCCCTGAGGAGAAGATCCCGCTTGCGGTAGTGGTGATGACTCTAAGGAAGGGGCAGCCATGTCAGACACAACACCGGTGCTATTCGCTGACTGTGGATTTTCAGCCTGCACAACTCCCTCTCCGGCGATCAGCTGCGGGGCTCGGGCGGCGGTCCCTGGCTGTAACCGTTCAGATGGCAACAAACCACTGTCCGAAGACAGGGTTTCAGGCAAAGTCTCAGCCGGCGACGGAACAGCTGGCGTTACTTCAGCGGCCGGAGGCATATCGCTGTCATTGACTGCTGATAACTGTCGCGCCAGGGCCTGCAAAACCGGGTCATCGGACTGTTCGGCAAACTGTTTCAATCGGTCCAGATTGCGCAGCGGTTCAGGCAACATCTCGGAGAGTGCCTGTAATTGCCCGGAATTCAGTGGAGCCTGATCCGCCCGGCCATCAAGCCCTGCCAACAATTGCGGTAATTGTTGCGGTAGCTGCGGCCCGCTGCCTTCTGCGTCGGGCGGCAACGTCTCGCCCGGCAACGGCAATGACTGGCCTGTAGCACTCCACGGCAAAGTCGCAGTGGCAGAGGCCTGCGGAGTCAGCAAGCTGGTAAATGAAAAACCGGCAGGAGCGCCGCCAGAAGTGGCCATCAGGCCCGATGGCGCACTTCCCGGCATCTGAGTCGGGAGACTCAGAGGTAGTATGTTCGAGAGCTGGTCGCTCATATCTCCTCTCCCGGAAATAATGGTCCAGCCATATGTAGCAAAATAGGGGCCAATCCCCCTAATGATCAGATAAAGTTAGTCTTTACCAGCTGAGATCGCTCATCCAGCGCTTTTTGCAGCTGCTTATCTTCCTCTTTCTCTTCCTGCTCCCGGGCCGTGCGAACCAGTTTCTCCATGCCCTTCAACTTACCGTAGGTTTGCTTCCAGTGCTGTTCCACGGCCTGCAACTCACGCTGATGCATCTCAGCCGCTTTCTGCTGCTGCAGCAAAGCGGAGGTAATCTTCTGCATAAATGCCTGCTGGTTCTGCAACTCGGCCACACTCAGGCTCTGACCTGCGTTATTCCGGTACTGCTGCTGATAATCGCCCAGAAAAGCCTGCAACTGCTGCTCGCTCATTTTATCCTGCTCAACCCGGGCACGACTGGCTGCCAGCATCTGATCAGCTTCCTGCTTTCGGCGCTCAGCCAGGCCTCGGACCAGTTCCATTCTCTTGGACTTTTTAGCCATCTGTTACTCCTGCAAACCTGCTGTTAGCCCTGCGCCACAGTGGCACTGTTTGCGCCCGGCTGCGGTGTCGGCGCCAACGCCATTGCCAGGTGCTGAACCGACTCCCTGAGCGGATGAGCATCATTAATACCCTGCTGCAGGAAAGCCTTCAGCAAAGGCATTTTTTCGATCGCAAAGTCAGTATCCGGATCGCTGCCACGCACGTAGGCACCTACGGCAATCAGATCCTCATTCTGACGGTATTTTGAGTAAATCTGTTTCAGACGCAGCATCATCTGCAGATGCTCCGGTTCAACAATCTGCGGCATCGCCCTGCTGATCGAGGCCTCGATATCGATTGCAGGATAGTGTCCCTGCTCGGCAAGGCTGCGCGAAAGCACCACGTGGCCATCCAGGATCGCACGGGCAGAGTCCGCTACCGGGTCCTGCTGATCATCCCCTTCCGTCAGCACTGTATAGAAGGCGGTCACAGAGCCTCCACCCGCCTTGCCATTACCCGCCCGCTCAACCAGCTTAGGCAGCTTCGCAAACACAGAAGGAGGATAGCCTTTAGTGGCCGGAGGTTCCCCTACCGCCAGCGCAATCTCTCGCTGCGCCTGGGCATAACGGGTCAGTGAATCCATCAGCAACAATACGTTACGCCCCTGATCACGATAGTATTCGGCAATCCGGGTCGTCAACTGAGCCGCCCTCAATCGCATCAGGGGCGAATCATCTGCCGGTGATGCAATCACCACGGAGCGTTTCATCCCTTCTGGCCCGAGGCTATGCTCGATGAACTCCTTGACCTCTCGACCTCGCTCACCAATAAGCCCAACCACCGTGATCTCGGCTTCGGTGAACCGGGTCATCATTCCCAGCAATACCGATTTACCCACACCACTACCGGCAAACAGTCCCATGCGCTGTCCGCGACCGACGGTCAGCACCGAGTTAATGGCGCGTATACCCACATCCAGCGTCTGTTTAATGGGATCACGAATCAGGGGGTTGATAATCTCTCCTGCCAGCGAAACATGCTGCTCGGCATCAATAGGTCCGAGACCGTCGATCGGCTGGCCCGTGCCGTTCAGCACCCGCCCTAAAAGACCAGGTCCGACAGCAACCCCGGAGATATCCATCAGTGGATAAACTTTGGCACCCGGTTGCAATCCTTCAATGGGATGCAGGGGCATCAGGTAGATCCGGTCGCCGGAAAAACCCACCACCTCGGCCTCAACCCGCTGCGTTACGGAGATGGCGATCTGACAGCAGTCACCGACTGCCGCCTGAATCCCGACCGCTTCCAGCGTCAGGCCGATCATTCGGGTTATGCGGCCCTCGACCCTGAGCCTGGGTTTACGCAGTTTAAGCTGCTGATACCTCTGCAGCGAGGATAGAAGGCGACTCATCAGCCTGCCTCTTGAGTGGACTTTTCCAGCTGCTCAGAAAACTGCTCTACGACCTGCTGAAAAGCCGCCTGAATATCAGATTCAATCAGGGTGTTAGCGGTGGTTAGCTGACAACTGCCGCGACCAACCGTCTCTTCAGCCTGCAGCTCAATGTCAAAATTATGACGCGCCTTAACGGGTTCGACATATTCGATATCTGCCGGATTAAGCTTGATCTGAACCCGGCTGACAGGCGGGGGCAACTGCTCCAGCGCCTTAGTAATGGTACTCTGGATCAATTCAGGGCGGGTTGCCACTTCATGCTGTAAAACGGTTGAAGAGATCTTAAGTACCAGATCCAGCACCAGAGACTCCAGCTGAGCCTGCACCTGATCGCCCACCGGAGCCAGCTGGTCAGCCAGTTGCTGTAACAGTGCCTGAGCCTGAGCAATCTCTTGCTGCCCCTGGGCAAGCCCTTCCTGATGACCCTGCTCACGCCCCTCAGCCATGCCCTTCTCTAAGCCTTCGGCATGCCCTTTACTCACCCCTTCCTCATGACCTTTAGCCAGACCTTCCTGACGGCCCTGCTCCAGGCCTTCCTGATGGGCATCGTCACGAATCTGATCCAGATCGGCTACGGTAAGGCGTTCCGGTTCGAGCTCCAGCTCCTCATCAATAACAATAGTGCTGTCTTCAGGCTCTGGCGGCGGAATCTCTTCGATCTTGCGGTGCAACGCAACGATGTGCTCACCGGTAATATCTGGCAACGCCCAGCCGAGAGCCGCCTCAACCTGGGATGCCGGAATACGCTTGATGCTTTTATCGAACGGTTTCATATAAACATCAAATCATCTCTTCGCCGCCGCCGCCCAGCATGATTTCGCCATCATCGGCCAGCCTGCGGGCAACGGTAAGCACCTCTTTCTGCGCCTCTTCCACTTCACTGACACGGACCGGACCTTTTGCTTCAAGGTCGTCACGCAACAGTTCAGCTGCACGCTTGGACATATTACGGAACACTTTTTCCTGCAGTGCGGTATCGGCCCCCTTAAGACCCACCACCAGCACATCGGTAGAGACTTCACGCAATATCGCCTGAATCCCTCGATCGTCGACATCGATCAGGTTGTCAAACACGAACATCAGGTCGGAGATCTTATCGGCCAGCACTTCGTCGCTGTCCTTGATACCATCCATCAGTTCGGCCTCAATAGAGGACTCTGTAAAGTTCATAATATTGGCGGCAGACTGAATACCGCCCAGGGTGGCGGCAGCAGAACCTGCACTGCCGGTAAACTGACGCTCGAGAATATCGTTGAGTTCCTGCAGCGCCTGCGGCTGGATACGATCCAGCGAGGCAATACGCATCAGTACGTCCAGGCGCACTTTATCATCAAAGAAACTCAGCACGCTGGCCGCGGCATCCGCTTCCAGATAAGCCAGCACCACCGCCTGGATCTGCGGGTGCTCATAGCGAATGATTTCAGCGATCTGCCGAGGCTCCATCCAGCGCAATGTATCCAGGCCGGAGGTATTGGTGCTCATCAGGATACGATCGATCAGGGTCTTGGCTTTTTCTTCGCCCAGCGCCTGATTCAGCATAGCCCGGATATAGCGGTCGTTGTTAATACCAATCCATGTCTGGTCTTCCACCAGCCCCATAAAATCGCCGACCACCGTTTCCACCCGGGACTGAGGAACGTTGTCCAGCTTGGACATGGCTTCACCGATCAACTGCACCTCTTTAGGTCCGAGATGCTTCAGAATCTCAGCGGCATCGGCTTCGCCCAGGCTGATTAACAGAATGGCTGCCTTATCAATATCCAGCAGCTCCCCATTTTCCCCATTTTCACTCATCGACCACTACCCACTGACGAACCGCCTGCGCCACGCGCGCGGGATCTTCCGCGATTAGGCTGCGGATCGCATTAATCTGATAATCAAAACTTTCAGCAGGCCCCGGTAACAGCTCACTGTCACCCTCAAGCGTCACTTCATCATCGGTAATCTCAGAATCATCCAGCCCGGCCAGCTCCGCCGACAACTCGCCGGCGGCACCCAGTCCGGTCACGCTCGCTTCGGTGCCCGCCGTTGCCAGGCTGCGCAGAATCGGCCGCAGCACGCCGAAGATAAGCAACAGTACAAATAGGGCCGCCAGTATCTGTTTAGACGCATCCCAGAACCACTGTTCCGTATAGAAGGGAACTTCTTCAACAACCTGTTCCGGCGGTACAAACGGAGAGTTTACGACATTTACACTGTCACCGCGCAGCGGCGAAAAGCCGACCGCATCCTGAACCAGCAGCCTCAGGCGAGCCAGTTCACTCTCACTCCAGGGAACATGACGGGATTTACCGCTTTGCGGATCGACGCTGAGCAGATCATCCACCACCACAGCCACCGTCAGGCGACGCACCCGCCCCTGCTGATGTTTTGTGTAACTGATAGTGCGGTCAATTTCGTAGTTACGGGTTGCCTGGCTGCGCTTGCTTCCCGGCTGTTTGGCGTTGCCACGCACACCTTCACCACTGGCCACTTCCGGTACGGAACTCTCTCCGGGAGGCTGATTGGAAAGCGCTCCAGGTATGCCGACCGGCGCATTAGCGCCAACCCGCTCTTCATCCAGCGTTTGCTCACTGCGCAGTGACGGCAGCTCTGGATTGTAAAGTTCATCGGTCTGCTCGACTGCGGTAAAGTCGATATCTGCGGAAACCTCAGCCCTGAAGCGGTCCATCCCCACAACCGGCTGCAGAATGCTGTTGACCCGGTTTAGCAGTGTTTCCTCCACGCTCCGGGTGTATTCGAGCTGCTTGGCGGCAACCACCACGTTTTCATTGCTATCACGGGTATTAAGCAACCGCCCCTTCTGATCGACAACGGTGACATCTTCTGTTTTCAGTTCGGGAATACTGGAGGCCACCAGATTGGAGATAGCCGCCACCTGCACCCGGTCCAGCTTACGCCCTGCAAACAGCTCCAGAAACACCGAAGCCGTAGGCTTTCGGGCATCACGGATAAAAACAGACTCTTTAGGAATGGCCAGATGCACCCGGGCATTACGCACCGCGATCATACTGGAAATAGTGCGCGCCAACTCACCTTCAAGGCCCCGCCGATAGCGGGTGGTTTCCATAAATTGACTGGCGCCCAGACTCTGCTCCTGATCGAGCAGCTCAAAACCGACGGTTTTCTCGGTACTGAAACCCTCAGCTGCAAGTTTTAGCCGCGCCTGATGAACATTTTCCTGGGGAACCAGGATGGCGCGGCCATCAGCATCAAATTTATACGGCACGCTGAACAGCTGCAGCTGCTCTATGACCTGGTTTGCATCCTCAAAGCTGAGGTTGCTGAACAGTACCCGATACTCTTTTTCCTGAGACCAAAGCACGACAGCAAGGCCGATAGCGATACTCGCTGCCAGCCCGACCATCAAACCAATCTGACGCGCTATACCCAGGCGGTTAAAGCCAAGTATAGGGTTGCCCTTAGCAACGCCGTCAGACTCTGCTGTACTTTCAGCCATATTAAGAAATTCTCAGACAACTACCGGAACTGCCAATCAGATCGGCATCTTCATCACATCCTCATAAGCACGCACGACCCGGTTACGCACCTGAGTCAAAGCTTCGAAGGAGACCGAAGCTTTCTGCATACTGATCATAACTTCCGGCAAATCCACTGTTGGATCGCCTTTTTCATATGCAGTCGTCAAATTTTTGGCTTCCAGCTGGACTTCATGCACTTTGTCCACAGCCGATTTCAACAAGTTGCCGAAATCTGCCTTTTCAGTCGCCATATTGGTATGAGGATTTACTACGGGAGATACCCCGGCTTCCGCACCCGTCTGTACCTGCTGCTTAATAGCGCGCATCTGCATCAGCACGCTATTGATATCCGCTCGTTCCACCAAAACCATCCCCTTGCCATCTACGCGGCAATTTATTGGCATTATAGACAGCCGCCAAGAACCATCAAGACATGTCGATCAGGTTTCGCCAATTAATTGGCGAAGTGATCATAAATCGAATAAAACAAGCATTTAAAATGCAAAAAGCGGGCCAGCGCCCGCTTTATTTTCCGGAAGGGATTATACAGCTCAGGAGCTAGGCGGATACAGCCGGCGCTTCTCCATGCTTCAGGCGAACGTACATCAGGGCAACCGTGATGGCATCACCCAATGCGGTGTGGCGTTCCAGAATAGGGATATCCAGCTGACTGGCTATAGTGTCGAAGCGGAGATCGACACTCCCTCCCACATGCTTCCACTTGATAATATCGTGGTAGACATGTGACAGCTCTATGGCCTTATTCGGCAGGCTGAACTCGAACCGCGGCCGGATAAACTTATCCAGCATGCGGATATCATAGTTAACGTAGTAGCCCAGGATTGGCCGGTTACCGACAAACTCCAGCACCTGATCCAGCGCATCATCCAGTTCGATACCATCACTGAGGTCGCTGGCTCTGATCTTGTGGATCTTAATCGATTCACCGGTCAGTGATTCAGGCGGCTTAAGCTTGATGTCCAGCCGCTCGCTGGTCATCACCTTATTACCCTTAATCTTTACAGCCCCGATTGAGAGGATTTCGCCTTTCTTCACATCCAGACTGGTGGTTTCACAGTCCAGTGATACAACTTCATCACCATCATAGCTTTCGAACAACGATGCATAAGGACCATCCTTATGGTCGTAGCGCTCTTTTATTCTTCTTATAGATCGTGGAAGGATCATGTGATCAACCCCCTAAGTGGTATCGCAACCCCAGATGCTTCTTAAAGCCCTTAACGATATGCAACGCATCGCGCAGCAGATCTCGTTCCATCTTATCCAAAGACTGCAGGTCAATGATATTGGGCGTTAGATCAATGCCTTCATCACTGCATTCACTGCGTTTCAGCTGCTGCCGCAGGCGCAACTGGATAAACAGCCCCAGCGCCTCCTCCAGCTCCCGGCCATGTTTCTCCTTCAGCTGCCCCTCTTCGACCAGCGCCTCAATGCGCTTAAAGGTATTAGTCGCCTTGATACGGTACTGCATTGCCATGGTCCGGATGCCATGCACAATCGGGAAAATGCCGGCTTTCTTAATATCCAGCTGCCCCTTATCTTTGAGGTTACCGAACAGTGTCAGCGGCGTATCAAACTCCAGACTGGCCTTGGCAAAGTGACTGAAGAATACGTCATTATTGCGCAGGTGACGCATAAACCAGTTACGCCCCGCCTTAAAGATCGCCGGATTACCCGCTACCGGCTTAGCATCAACCGCAATCGCCAGGTTCATCAGCGCCTCGCCCGAACAGCTTTCGGCCCAGTCGCTCATTCGCTGAGTCCAGTCACCCAGAGAGTTCACCCAGTATGGGTTGGAAACCATAATATTGCCGGGACAGGGTGGGAAACCAAATTCAATCAGCGTACGACTGTAGCGCTCCATGGTTTCCTGCATTCCCGGCCAGACCAGACCATCGCGGTGGATAATAGCGTTGTCCTGGTCAGTCTTCATGATCTGCTCACCACGTCCCTCAGAGCCCATAACGACCAGACACACATGCGGAAGCATATCCGCCGGCACTACTATATCGAATAGCTTAGCCATAATACGGCCATTCATCGCGGCCAGCAGATCCATAGCAAAGCGAGCCTTAACACCCTGAGACACCAGCGCCTTGATCAGGTCGTTCAGCCCTTCTGCCGCCTCATGCAGATCATCGACCGTTTGTGCACGTTCGATTCTCAGACCAATTACATGAGAGTGGCTGGAGAAATAGCTCAGTACATCAGTCAGCTCGACGATACCGACCAGTTCTTCCCGGCGCATCACGACTACACGTTCAATGTGTTGCTGCGTCATGACAATCAGGGCATTGAACAGGTAGTCCTCCGGGTCGATGGTAATAAGGCGGTAAGATGCTACATCGGCCACATCCGTTGACTGCGGCTGCTGACGTATCACCAGCGCATCCAGCAGATCGGTTCCGGTCACCATGCCGTAGCGATTACCACGCTTCACCAGCATACAGTCGGACTTTTTTTCCCGCATCAGCGTGGTGGCATCGAAGATACTGGTCCCTTCGAGAATAATCAGCGGCTCACGAATGACCCCGCTCGATACTCTGGCCAGCATAAACTCGGCCATATCCTGTTCTGCACCGTGCTGAGCAACGATTTCTGACTTCGCAGCAAGGTTCTGCTGAAAGTAGTCAGCAAACAACGAGTTACTGGACATCAGATCCAGCAGTGTCTTGGTCGACAGTATATGGCAGATCGTTTCTTCTTCTGCAATAAAGTTATGGATCGCCGTGCCACGGATCGCCGACCAGGCACCAAAGTAATCCTCGTTGGTGTAATGCACAAAGATATGCTGTGGTGCATCGACTCCTTCCTGCTGCGCCTCACTCTCACTGACCTTGCCCTTGAGAATGATATAGACACCTTCGGGCTCATCACCCGCAGCAAGAATGGTCTCGCCACTCTGGTAATAACCGATATCCAGCCGCTGCCGCAATAACTGCTGTTCGTTCTCGTCCAGCAGGCTAAAAGGCATGGTTTCCATATTGAATGATGTGGGCATATCCGTAATCCCCCTGAAATGAAAAAAGGCATGCCAACTTTCGCTGGCATGCCTCTGCAGAGTATTAACTCAGATGCTTAGTGGGCGTGGGCAGCACCAGCACCGCGTGGGATACGCAGGTCTTCAACGATATCCTGAATCTCCTGTGGAGGCTCCGGAGTCATGCTGGACACAGCGTAAGCGACGATGAAGTGCAGGATCATACCGACAGTACCGAAACCACCTGGGGAGATACCCATGAAGTACTGGTCAGGAGTACCGCCAGCGAATGCGAAGTAGTACATGTAAGCCATAGTAGAGATCAGACCTACCAGCATACCGGAGATAGCACCCTGAGTGTTCATACGCTTGGAGAAGATACCCATTACGATAGCCGGGAATACGGAGGCACATGCCAGACCGAATGCCAGTGCGACTACCTGGGCTACGAAGCCCGGCGGGTTAATACCGAAGTAACCTGCAATACAGATCGCTACGATGGCCGCGAGACGGGCATACATCAGCTCCTGCTTATCAGTGATATTCGGGTTGATAGTCTTCTTCATCAAGTCGTGCGAGATAGCGGTCGAGATTACCAGCAGCAGGCCTGCGGCAGTCGACAGTGCCGCGGCAACAGCACCGGCAGCAACCAGGGCGATTACCCAGTTTGGCAGCTGAGCGATCTCAGGGTTAGCCAGTACCATGATGTCACGGTCTACGTATACTTCGTTGGCAAATGGCTGTTTGCTGGCATCAAACTCAGCACCGGAGACAGCATTGCTTGCCAGACGCTCACCATGCTCACCACGGTTTTCGCCTTCGTAGGCAGGCTTGCCTTTACCTTCAAACGCTTTACCGGCAGCGTACTGTACTTTGCCGTCACCGTTACGGTCGTTCCAACCCAGCAGACCCGCATTTTCCCAGTTCTTGAACCACTGAGGCATCTCAGCGTATTCAGTACCGGCGTTATCAGGACCGTTGATAGTCTGGATCAGGTTTACGCGACCGAAACCTGCAACACCAGGAACCGCAGTGTACAGCAGCGCGATGAAGATCAGCGCGTAACCGGCAGAGGTACGGGCGTCTTTTACGCGAGGTACAGTGAAGAAACGTACGATTACATGTGGCAGACCTGCAGTACCGCACATCAGCGCCACCGTCAGGAAGAACATATCAATGGTAGATTTCTTACCTTCAGTGTACTGCGCGAAGCCAAGATCCATGGACAACTGGTCCAGCGTCGCCAGCACAGACTGACCGCTTTCCAGAGTTGCGCCCAGACCAGTCTGAGGCAGGATGTGACCCGTAATCTGAGCAGACAGGAAGAACGCCGGTACGGTGAATGCCAGGATCAGTACACAGTACTGTGCAACCTGAGTGTAGGTAATACCTTTCATACCACCCAGTACAGCGTAGAAGAACACGATCGCCATACCGAGGATAACACCGGTATTGATATCAACGTGCAGGTAACGGGAGAACACGATACCAACACCACGCATCTGACCCGCTACATAAGTGAAGGAGATTACGATGGTGCAGACTACGGCGATAGTACGTGCAGTGCTGGAGTAGTAACGGTCACCGACGAAGTCAGGCACTGTGAACTTACCGAACTTACGCAGGTAAGGTGCCAGCAGCAGTGCCAGCAGTACGTAACCACCGGTCCAGCCCATCAGGTAGGCAGAACCGTCGCGGCCGATGAAGGAGATCAGACCAGCCAGGGAGATAAATGACGCAGCTGACATCCAGTCAGCAGCAGTCGCCATACCGTTGGCGATTGGCGGAACACCACCACCCGCAACGTAGAACTCTTTAGTGGAACCTGCACGCGCCCAGATCGCAATAGCGATATAGAGTACGAAGGACCCCCCAATAAACAGATATGTAAGCAAGTCGAGACTCATAGCAATGCCGTCCTCAAGGATTTGTTATTGTTGTTATTCATGAACGTCATATTTTTCGTCGAGCTTATTCATGCTGGCTACATAAGCCCAGATAATGCCGACGAAAACGAAGATAGAACCCTGCTGACCAAACCAGAATCCCAGCGGGAAGCCGAAGAACTGAATTTCGTTAAGCTGTTCTACAAAGAGGACACCGCAGCCATATGATACGACGAACCATATTGCGAGGTAGCCCATAATAATACGCAAATTCTCACGCCAGTAAGCTTGCGCCTGTTCATTGCTGATTGACATGGCACCATCCTTAATTTTTTTTATGATCGAATTGGTGAAAGTTGACAGCTAGAGACTAACAGAGCGACTACGCAAACAAAGCTCAACTTTAGTCTCATCCAACTGTCGACAATTCAATGGTTTAACTAAACCGGTGTAATAACACCGATCTCAGGCTTAAAATAGGTAAGGGCTTGGATTTCAACAAGCTATACAAAGGTCTTAGGAGAGCTGCAGGGCGCTTATTATGCAGTTTATCCGGGCGGGTCTTTAACTAAGGGATAATGTGTCGACATGCTTTCAGGCTGGAATATGATTCTCATCTCGCTCGGTTATGTCGGGCTGTTATTTGCCATCGCATACTATGGAGATAAAAACCCAGCGGCCCATAAACGCATTGGTAAGCCGGTTATCTATTCTCTATCTCTGGCGGTGTACTGCTCTTCCTGGACCTTTTACGGAGCGGTTGGACGTGCTTCTACCTCAGGCTGGGAGTTTCTGGCCACCTATATCGGCCCGGTGATTGTCTTTATTCTTGGCTGGCAGGTGATTGAAAAGATTATCCTTGTCTCAAAGCAGCAGAACATCACTACTATCGCGGACTTTATCTCCTCCCGCTATGGTAAAAGCCAGTCACTGGCGGTACTGGTCACTATAATCGCCGTCACCGGCACCATTCCCTATATCGCCATGCAGCTCAAAGCGGTGGCAATCAGCTTCAATGCCCTGACCAGCGGCTCCGAAAGCGCCCTGAGTGCAGGCAGCGACACCGCTCTCTTTGTGGCCATGCTGATGGCTGCATTCACCGTACTGTTTGGTACCCGTCATATCGATGCCACCGAACACCATGAAGGCCTGGTGCTGGCTATCGCCTTTGAATCCCTGATCAAGCTGACCGCATTTATCGCCGTCGGCCTGTTCGTGACGCTGGAGATCTTCGATGGCTTTGAAGATCTGCTGTTTAACGTCAGCAACCAGCTCAGCTATAACGAAAACTTTGGCAGCCTCTGGCAAGACAGTTTTTTGACGGAAACCCTGCTGGCCTGCGCCGCCATCATCTGCCTTCCGCGTCAATTTCATGTCACCATTGTTGAAAACACTGACGCCCGCGATCTGCGGATCGCCCGCTGGCTGTTTCCGCTCTATATGATCCTGCTGGCCACCTTCGTATTACCGATCTCCACCGCCGGTATGATGATGCTGCATCCCGAAGGGATCGACGCTGACACCTTCGTACTGATGCTGCCTCTGGGGGCTGGCTATGAGTCACTCGCCGCCTTCGCATTCCTCGGCGGCCTGTCTGCGGCGACCGGCATGGTTATCGTCGCGACCATAACCCTGGCAACCATGGTCAGTAATGATATCGCCATGCCACTTTTGCTGCGTATATCCTGGCTGAAACTGTCTGAGAATAAAGACCTTGGTGCCATGCTGCTGCGTATCCGGCGCATCACCATCGTCTGCCTGATGCTGCTGGCCTATTTCTACTACCGTATTCTCGGCGATGAAGCGGCTCTGGCATCCTTTGGCCTGCTGGCCTTCGCGGCCGCCAGCCAGTTCCTGCCGGCAATTATCGGTGGCATATTCTGGAAGACCGGCACCCGAACCGGCGTCCTTGCCGGCATGATTGGCGGCTTTGCCCTGTGGATATATACCCTGGTGATCCCGGCATTCATTGAAGCCGACATCATTAACGCCAATTTTTTGGCACAGGGACTGTTTGGTTACAGCTGGCTTGAGCCAACAGCGCTGTTTGGTTTTGACTCACTGGACACACTGAGTCATGGCGTTTTCTGGAGCCTGAGTGTCAATACAGCCCTCTATATTCTGCTATCCGGTTATTCGGCCCCCCGGCTGGTCGACCGGATTCAGGCCAGCGCTTTTGTCGATGTCTACAGTAAGGATCTGACCGAGACCGCCACCCAGCAAACCCAGGTTACGGTCGGAGACCTGCAGATGCTGGCCGAGCGCTTTCTTGGCATCAGTCGGACCCAGCATGCCTTCACCGGCTTCGCCCTGCAGCGTAATGAAGACCCGCCGCTCTCGGGAGACCGCGCAGACTCCGAGCTGATTCAGTTTACTGAACGCCTGCTGGCGGGCGTTATAGGTGCCTCCTCTGCCCGTATCGTGCTGGCCTCGATTCTGCGGGGTAAAGAGATGCATATCGGTGATGTCGTCACCATCGTCGACGAAGCCTCTCAGGCACTCCGCTTTAACCGTTCGCTGCTGCAATCCACCATCGAAAACATTTCATTGGGTATCAGCGTGGTCGATCAGCAAATGCGGCTGGTCGCCTGGAACCGCCCTTATATTGAGATGTTTGAGTATCCCGACGGCCTGATCTGTGTCGGCCGCCCGATAGAGGAAGTTTTCCGTTACAACGCCATCAAGGGGGAATATGGCCCGGGCAACCTGGATGAACAGGTCGAACGCCGCCTGGCCCTGATTAACTCCGCCGAGCCGCATAGTTACGAACGCTACCGTCCGGATGGCACCGTACTGGAAGTGCGTGGCAATCCAATGCCGAACGGTGGCTACGTTAACACTTATATGGATATCACCATCCATAAGCGAACCGAAGAGGCGCTGCGGGAAAGTGAACACAATATTCGCATGTACACCGACAATGTACCGGTACTGATTGCCTATCTGGATCCGGATCGCCGCTACCTGTTTGTTAACAAAGCCTACGCCGATACTTTTGGCCTCGACCGCCATAACATTGCCGGCCTTCCCTGCTATCGCGTACTGAGCCATCAGGAATACGAGCGCCGCAGTGAACACATCGGCAAAGTACTTCAGGGCTCCCGGCAACGTTTTGAAACCATGCTACCAACCCGGGATGGCTCAACCCGCTACGCAGAGGTCACTTACATTCCACATATCGGCGAGTACGGCGACGTACTGGGCTACTTTACTCTCTACCAGGATATTACCGAACGCCGCATCGCCGAACTGGCCCTGCAGGAAACCAACGAAACGCTGGAACAGCGCGTCAAGGAGCGAACCCACGCCCTCTCCGTCGTTAACAAGGAGCTGCGCAAGGAGAACACCATCCGCGCCCTGATGGAGGATGAGCTACGCCAGGCCAAGTCGGATGCGGATGACGCCAATATCGGTAAGACCCGCTTCCTAGCTGCGGCCAGTCACGACCTGCTGCAGCCGCTGAATGCGGCCCGGCTGTTTACCTCTGCGCTGGCGCAACAGAGCCACAGCAGCGAAACCAACCAGCTGGTGAGTAATCTCGATGGCTCACTGAAGGCCGCAGAGGAGCTGATTACGGCACTACTGGATATATCAAAGCTGGATGCCGGCGCATTGGCGCCTTCACTGACCGATTTCAGTATCAGCGACCTGATCAATAACCTGCAGGCGGAATTCACGGCCGTCGCAGCCGATAAAGGCCTGCGCTTCCGCTATAAGGACTGCAAAGTCGTATTGCGCTCAGATCAACAGCTGTTACGCCGTATACTGCAGAACTTCCTCTCTAATGCGATTCGCTACACACAGAGTGGCAGCATCCTGATGGGCTGCCGTCGTCGCGGTAGCAAGCTGAGAATTGAAGTCTGGGATACCGGCGTAGGCATAGCACCGGATAAGCTGAAGGAAGTGTTTGAAGAGTTTAAACGGATCGATAATCCAAAACATTCCCAGGTTCAGGGGCTTGGCCTGGGCCTCGCCATCACCGAGCGCATTGCCCGTATGCTGGAACATCGCCTGGATGTACGCTCCTGGCCAACGCGCGGTACCGTATTCAGCATAGAAGTCCCGTTTGGCGACCCGGCGAAAGCAGTGAAGCCCAAACCGGAGAAGCGGGGCTGGATTCGCAGCAAGGGCCTCAACGGTATTGAGGCACTCGTCATCGATAATGAACCGAAAATACTGGAAGGGATGTCGGCGTTGCTGAACGGATGGTCCTGTGATGTCATCACAGCACTGTCAGGTCCGGACGCCCGTGAGCAGCTCGCACAGCGCGAGTCCACACCGGATATCATTCTGGTCGATTACCATCTTTCCGAGACCTATACCGGCATCATGGCACTCAACGATCTGCAGGATCTGATTCCGCAAGGCACCCCCGCCATCGCCATTACGGCAGATCGCACCGAAGCGGTGAAACAGGAAATCTCGGACGCGGGCGTTCACCTGCTAACCAAACCGGTTCGACCCGCAGCCCTTCGCGCCATGATCAACAAGGTAATCGCATCAAGCCGGGCGGCCGATAAATAACGGCAGCGGCAGCAGGCGAGCTTCATCGGTATCGCCTGCCAGGGCTCAGCGACAGGCAATAAAAGGGCTGTCCATATTGGCTCTACAATGCCTGAAGCTATTTCAGGACGGGACAGAGAACAATAAAAAGCCGCTCTGCAAAGAGCGGCTTTTTATCAGGACCTAAAGGCTGAAAACGATCAGCTAAGCTCAGTTTTTGGCGGCTCTACGCCCAATCGCTGCGCGGCAATAACTGCCTGGGTACGGCTATGTACGCCAAGCTTACGCAGGATCGCTGTAACATGGGCCTTAATGGTAGCTTCAGAAACATTCAGCTCGTAGGCGATCTGCTTGTTCAGCAAGCCTTCGGTAAGCATCGTCAGCACCCGGAACTGCTGGGGTGTCAGTGCCGCCAGCGCTTCAGCAAAGCGCTGATCTTCTTCACTCACTTCTCCAAGGTTTTCAGCGACTTCCTGAGGCAGCCACTCTTCACCTTCCAGAACGGCAACGATCGCTTCAGAGATCGTATCCAGCGGGGCCGATTTGGGAATAAAGCCCGACGCGCCATAATCGATGGCACGCTTCATCACATGCGGCTCTTCGCTACCGGAGACAACCACTACCGGAATACTCGGATTCTGTCCACGAAGAAACACCAGTCCGGAAAATCCATTTGTGCCCGGCATATGGATATCCAGCAACACCAGATCGGCATCCGGATTCTGTTCCACCGCTTCCTGTACAGCCGCAAGGCTATCAGATTCAACAGTTTCTACTCCAGGCACCGCCTGGGCTACAGCCTGCTTCAATGCAGCACGAAACAACGGATGGTCATCCGCAATAATTATTTTCTGCGCTAACTGCATGCACTCAGCTCCCCTGTTTGCACTATCCCTTAACGAACGCAAACCGCTCCCTGCGGCATTCCTAATCTTCAATAGTACCACCTAATATAAAAAAACTCCCCCCGGTTCACACCGGGGGGAGTTACTTTTACGTCAAGGTACGAAATTAACCTTTACGGTTCATGCGGTTATCGATCAGGTCATCAACTACCGTCGGGTCAGCCAGGGTAGAAGTATCACCCAGGGCACCGAAATCATCCTCGGCAATCTTACGCAGGATACGGCGCATGATCTTACCAGAGCGGGTTTTCGGCATACCCGGTGCAAACTGAATCAGATCCGGAGAGGCAATCGGGCCGATTTCGGCACGAACCCAGTTACGCAGCTCCTTCATCAGCTCATCAGACTGTTCGTAACCGGCCTGCAGAGTGACATACACATAGATGCCCTGGCCTTTAATGTCATGCGGATAGCCCACTACGGCTGCTTCGGCTACCGCCTCGTGCGCCACCAGTGCGGATTCCACTTCAGCCGTACCCATGCGGTGGCCGGAGACATTGATCACGTCATCGACACGACCAGTGATCCAGTAGTAACCATCTTCATCGCGGCGGGCACCATCACCGGTGGTATAAACACCCTTGAATGAAGAGAAGTAGGTCTGGATATAGCGCTCGTGATCGCCCCAGATAGAACGCGCCTGGGAAGGCCAGGAATCAGTGATAACCAGGTTGCCGTCAACTGCACCTTCCAGAGTATTGCCTTCGTTATCCAGCAGCGCAGGCTGTACACCAAAGAACGGACGGGTAGCAGAGCCCGGCTTAGTCGCGGTAGCGCCCGGTAGCGGAACAATCATGATGCCGCCGGTTTCAGTCTGCCACCAGGTATCAACAATCGGGCATTTCTCAGATCCGACAATGCGGTTATACCACTCCCAGGCTTCAGGGTTGATCGGCTCGCCCACAGAGCCCAGTACGCGCAGGGAAGAGAGATCAGCATCACCCAGCACGTCCTCACCCTGCTGCATCAGGGCACGGATCGCAGTCGGAGCCGTGTAGAACTGGTTAACCTTGTGCTTCTCGATCACGCGGCCAAAGCGGCTGTTGTCCGGGTAGCTTGGCACACCTTCGAACATCAGGGTGGTTGCGCCGTTCGCCAGCGGGCCGTAAACGATATAGGAGTGACCGGTGACCCAGCCCACATCGGCAGTACACCAGTAGATATCACCCTCTTTGTAGTCAAACACGTACTCATGGGTCATGGATGCATAAACCATGTATCCACCGGTAGTGTGTTTCAGGCCTTTAGGTGCACCGGTAGAGCCGGAGGTATAAAGGATAAACAGCGGCGCTTCCGCTTCCATCTCTTCAGCCGGACACTCCGCAGAGGCTTTGGCAACCAGCTCTTCATACCACTTATCACGGCTGCTATCCCAGATAACATCCTGATCAACACGCTTAACCACTACCACGCTGCTCACGCAGGCCGCAGCCGCGGCGTTCTCCAGCGCCTTATCAACATTCTCTTTCAGAGGGACAACTTTACCGCCGCGCAGGGAGTAATTGGAGGTTACAACCACCTTAGAGTTAGCGCCTTCGATACGGGCTGCCAGGGCTTCAGGCGAGAAACCACCGAATACGATGGAGTGCACAGCACCGATACGGGCACAGGCCAGCATCGCCACAGCGGCTTCAGGGATCATAGGCATGTAAAGGGTAACGACATCGCCCTTCTCAACGCCTTCTGATTTCAGGGCATTAGCGAAGCGGGATACACGCTCGTGCAGGTCACGATAAGTGATGGATTCGGACTCACTCGGGTCATCACCTTCCCAGATGATGGCTACCTGGTCGCCCCGGGTTTCCAGATGACGGTCCAGACAGTTGTAGGCCGCGTTCAGCGTGCCATCTTCAAACCAGCGTATATCCACATTATGTGGATCGAATGAGGTGTTCTTAACCTTGCTGTACGGCTTAAACCAGTCAATACGCTTGCCGTGCTCGCCCCAGAAAGCATCAGGGTTCTCAACCGACTGCGTATACATCTCTTCGTACTTAGCGTTATCAATGTGCGCTGCTGCAGCGAACTCCGGCTGTACCGGATATACCTTTACTTCACTCATCGTGATGCCCTTAGCTTGTTTGTTTTAATTATTAGGTTCCCTTCGCCTCTGGAAGTGCCTTAAATCATCAGAGATAGTGGGCGACCGTTCTGGTTTAGTTTTATACCCAACCACCGCGCCTCCTCTAATTAGACATTGGTATATCCGGAGTTAGACCATAGTACAGGCTGACTGTCAGTGCTTACCTAACAGCCGGTCCAGATCCAGTCCCGCCTCACGCATTTTTGCCAGCTTATAGCGCAGAGTCCTGGGACTGATACCAAGCTTAGCGGCAGCTTCCTTACGGCTGCCGAACGTTGATTTCAGCGCATCAACGATCAGCTGAAATTCATGCTGGCGCAGATCGTCGCCGAGCTGATTGGCCGGATCATCCTCCTCCGTATCCTTTTCCCATCCTGAGGTTTCGACAATCTGCAGGTTATCGGGATTGAGCAACAGATCACAGGCCCTGATACAGCTACCGGATTGCAGGATCAGAGCCCGCTGCACAACATTATCCAACTCCCGCACATTGCCCGGCCATTGATGACTCTTCAGTGCCTGACAGGCATCTTCGCTCAGCGTCACCGGCGGGCGATTCATCTTATGGCAGTGTTTCGCCAGCAACCGTTCTGTCAGTGGCACTATATCCTCGGCCCGCTCCCGCAGCGCTTTCCATTGCAGCGGAAAAACGTTGAGCCGGTAATACAAATCCTCACGAAAACGATTCTGGGCCACATACTCTTCCAGCTTGCGGTTACTGGTTGCCAGCACCCGGACATCCAGCTTAATCAGCTTGCGTCCACCCAGGCGCTCGACTTCCTGCTCCTGCAGTACCCGCAACAGCTTGGCCTGCAGCCCCAGGTCCATTTCGCTGATCTCATCCAGCAGCAGGGTACCGCCATTGGCCTGCTCAAACTTACCCGGATGGCTGCTGTAAGCGCCGGTAAAAGCACCCTTTTCATAGCCGAATAATGTGGCCTCCAGCATATTCTCAGGAATAGCAGCACAGTTAATGGCCACAAACGGCTTATCGGCACGTGCAGAGTGACTGTGAATATAACTGGCCAGCACTTCCTTACCGGTTCCGGACTCGCCGGTGATCAGGACGGTAGACTCACTCGCCGCGACCCTTCTGGCCAGTTGCAGCAACTGCTTACTGGCCGGGTCTTCCGCCACCGGATCGTCCCGCTGGCCTTTTTTAATGGTACCTGATGCAAAGCGCTGGATTGCCTCAATAAGATCCTGCGCAGCGAAAGGTTTCATCAGATAATCGACCGCACCTGCACGAATTGCATCAACGGCCTTCTGAATCTGCCCAAACGCGGTGATCAGCATAACGGGTAAACCCGGCTGCAACTGCTTGATACGGTCCAGCAGCTCATGACCGTCAATGCCCGGCATGTTAACGTCACTGACCACCATATCCACATGGGTTTCAGCCAGCACTTCCAGTGCCGCCTCGCCGCTTCCTGCCTCTAAAAAATCGATACCGGCAAGCTCCAGCGTATCGCACAGCGCTTCACGCAGCTCCAGGTCATCCTCAACAATCAGTACTCGAATAGCCATGCATTTCCTATCAACAAATTCAGCCCCGCAACGGCAGGACAATAGCGGCCCGGGTGCCCTCACCCGCTGCGGTTATCAGTTCAAAGCGTCCACCATGGGCGACAGCCACTACCTGTGCCACGGCCAGACCGAGGCCGGTGCCATGGGTCTTAGTGGTAAAAAACGGTTCCATCGCGCGGCGACGCGTTTCCTCATCCATGCCAGGACCATGGTCATGAACGCAAATCCGGAGGTTGCCATCCTGCGACGTAAAGTGCAGTTCAATATCCGCTTCCTGGCCACAGGCCTGCAGAGCATTATTGACCAGGTTCAGTACCACCCCGGTCAGTGATTCTTTATTACAGCGCAGCAGTGCGCCAGGCAATTCATTAATGCACTCGCAGTCCGCATCGTAGCTGGCCAGCGGCACATCCAGCTGATCTTCCAGATCGCGCATCAGCTCATCCGTGGTGATCTCATCATCCAGCCGGATCTCACCGCGGGCAAAGACCAGCATATCCCGCACCTGCTGTTCCAGCTGGCTGAGACGCGACTTTATCTTACCGGCAAATTTTGCCCGCTTATCCGGCTGGATGTCCGGCCGCGCTATATGGTCCGAATAAAGCAACGCCGCCGACAGCGGTGTGCGGATCTGATGCGCCAGCGATGCCATCATCTGGCCCATACCGCTCAGTCGCTGGTAGTGTGACAGGCGTTCCTGCAGCAGCCGGGTTTCGGTCTGATCCGTCAGCAGCAATATCTGGCCCGGCTGATCCTGCATAGCACGGGTGGCCAGGCTCACGCGACGGCCATTCTTAAGCGAGACTTCATGACCATCGTCGGTTCGGGGGGCAAAACAGGCACTGATCACCTCGCCCCAGGGACGCTGCCGCAATGACTCTCCCAGCAGGGCTTCGGCTTCCGGATTACAGTCCGCCACCCGGCCGTCACCGTCAATCAGGATAATGCCGCCGGGAAGCAGTTCCAGCAACTGCCGCATCTGATGGGTAATTCGGGCAGCCTGGGCGACCTCACCATTGCAGCGCTCTCTTTCAGTCTCGACTTCTCGCTGCAGCCGCTCAATCTGTTGTTCCAGCACAGCGATGCGTGCTGTCGGGTCCTGCGTGTTCGCCATAAAACCTCTGTTACTTGCGCTGAATACCATATTTGCGCATTTTTTCGACCAGCGTGGTGCGCCTGACCTGCAGGCACTCAGCAGCCCGGGCCACAACGCCTTCGCACTGATCCAGCGCCTGATCAATCAATTCCCGCTCGAGTGCCTCAAGGTGCTGTTTCAGATTAATGCCTTCGGCAGGAAGCAATCTCGCAGCCTCGGAATGACCATTAACAGCCTCAGCCACAGGCGTGGACTGCTTCGCCTTCAGGTAACGCTCCGGATCAGGCTCATCCAGGTGCCGGAATTTTGACGGCAGTTCCGATACCCCTACAATGCCTGACGGATGCATGATCACCAGACGTTCAACCAGGTTCGCCAGCTCCCTGACGTTTCCTTTCCAGGCATGCCGCTGCAATGAAGCGATCGCAGTAGGATGAAAAATCACCTTCCCCAACCCCTGCGCTTCAGCCCTGAGTACCATCTCATTGAGCAGCACAGGGATATCCTCAACCCGCTCCCTCAGGGGCGGCATATCAATCGGAAATACGTTGAGACGGAAGAACAGGTCCTCCCGGAACTCGCCCTGGGCAATCATCGCTTCGAGATCTTTATGCGTGGCCGCAATCACCCTGACATCCGCTTCAAGCGTCCGGGTTCCGCCAACCCGCTCATAACGCCGTTCCTGCAATACCCGCAACAGCTTTACCTGCATACTCAGGGGCATGTCCCCGATTTCATCGAGAAACAACGTACCGCCTGCGGCCATTTCGAAACGTCCGGCCCGACTGGCTACCGCACCGGTAAAAGCGCCTTTTTCATGCCCGAAAAGTTCGCTTTCCAGTAGGTCCGCCGGAATCGCACCACAATTGATGGGAACAAAGGGGCCTTTCGCGCGCACCGAGTTCTCATGCAGGCTGCGGGCAACCACCTCTTTACCGGTGCCTGATTCACCGGTGATCAGCACACTGACATCACGTCGACCGACCTTGGCAATCATCTGGCGGGTAAAGCGAATACCTTCAGAGACCCCGAGCAGGTTATGGGTCGCCTCTTCCGGCTCAGCGACGGCCGGTTCACCGCTCTCACTGGCCACCTGAAGCCGGTGCAGCAGATCGATAAAATGACTGTAACTGAATCCCGGGTTCAGCCTTGCAATGATTCGGTTCTGTATCTGCTCAGGCAGAGCCTTAAGCTCCTGCGCTGCAATCCCGGCTGCCACCAAGGAGATATCCTCCTGCAGCTCCTGCATCCGGTTCAGTAATCGATCGATAGCGACCGGCGCAGCACAGTGCCCGAGGAAAACCACCAGCGGTTCGGCCGCAACCTCTGCATCAAAGGCCTGCAACCAGCCAGGATAATCGAAATGACGATACTGCAGTTCCAATAGCTGACAGCACACCGGCAGATAGCTGGCGGGCGTGTCATCCAGCAAGATAATTTGGCGAGAATAACTCATATCCCTGGCCATAGCGTCAAAAAAACATTGGAGGGAAGTATTTCAGCTGGGCAAATTATGTCAACTTTTTGTCGCGCATTTTTTATCCAGTAATTTCCTCCGGGTTTCACTGCCAGCAGGATGCAACCATCTACCTGAACTATGATCAAAAGGGAAAAGCAACGCCATAAGCCGAAACCGGAGATCTTAGAGCAACAGCGGGACCTATCAGCAATTACAGAGTCCGCGTTCAACCTGATCAGTTTCGGCTTCCTGATTTAAAGGAGGTGGCATGACTCTCAGCTCACAACAGCCACACAACCTGTTAAGCACCATCCGTCGCGCCATGCAACTGGGGCAGATCGAAGTATACGGCCGCCGTTCCCGGCTCTATCACCGGGGGCTCTACAGTAACGGCACCAGCCTCTGGAGCCACACCCCGACAACGGCGCTGCTGCAATCCGGAAATTACATGGTCACCACCTGCCCACAACAAAGCCTGAGCCTGGCGGTACTGAGAAAAGGCGATTTCGAACGGCTGTTCTTCCCGCTGATCAACCTGAATGGTTCGGTCAGCACGGCACTTTCCCGACTGTGCAATCAGATTAACGAGTTGAAAGAGTCATTTCCGGTAAACGGTATTGCCAGCTACCCACTGGAACCCAACGGCCATTATCAGTATGTAATATTGTTTCGCCCACTGGATTGCCTGATGCTGTTAGATATAGAGCCGGTTGCTATCTGAGCAGGCACTTAACTCAATACTTTAACCAGACAGGTGTTTAAGTCAGCTATGCCTGAGTCCTGCTATCAAAACGCTATTAAGATAAAAAAATTTATCCAGCAGCATCCCCGACTATTTGTCTTAACCGGTGCCGGTGTCAGCACCGAATCCGGCATTCCGGCTTACAGGGATGCCGAAGGTCGCTGGCAACACAAACAGCCGGTTCAGCATCAGCATTTTATGTCAGACCAGCAGATCAGACAGCGTTACTGGGCCCGCAGCCTTGCTGGCTGGCCGGTTATCCGCGATGCTCAGCCTGGGATTGCCCATCAGGTTCTGGCCCAGCTGGAACAGCGCGGCCATATTGAGCAGATCGTCACACAGAATGTCGACCGCCTGCACCAACAGGCTGGCAGCAAAAGAGTGATCGACCTGCACGGGCGCTCCGATCAGGTGCGCTGCATGGAATGCCAGGTACTGTTACCCAGAGACCAGATCCATCATCAGTCTGCGATAGCCAACCCCGCATTCACACGACTCACCGCGGCGCCTGCTCCGGATGGCGATGCCCGGCTCGAAGGCCCCTTCCCTGACTTCAGACTACCGGACTGCCCTCACTGCAATGGCATCCTTAAGCCCGACGTGGTGTTTTTCGGCGATAACGTCCCCAAATCCCGCGTCCTGACCGCGCTTGACCATTTGAGACGGGCAGATGCCATGCTGGTGATTGGCTCCTCACTGATGGTGTATTCCGGTTTCCGCTTCTGTCGACGTGCCGATGAATGGCAAAAACCAATCTGTAGCCTGACTCTGGGGAAAACGCGGGCCGATGATCTACTATCTTTAAAGCTAAACTCCGCGATAGGCGAAACATTGCTAAATCTGCAGCAGCTGGACAACTTTTAGCTGCCAGTTAATTAAATAACGCCAACCAGAAGGTGACACTAAAATCATGACTCCGGAGTCTAAATCTGGCTAATTAATAAACACCATTACCAGGGAGCAAAAACCCCAGATGGAAAGCTGCAATTAGTTTTTTCATACCGACACAAAGATGTGATATCTATTAACCATCTGATATGCTTCAGATTCAGCACTCTCGGGGGATAGTGCTGAGGAAATTTGGGGATTTCGAGGGAAACATGCTGACATCTAAGGAAAACGGCCGCGCTATCAGGGGATTGGCGTTGGGCGTAACGGTTACACTTCTGGCCGCCTGTGCGAATAATCTGAAACCAATCACAGACGCCGAAATTAAAGAACTGCAGGCAGAAAATGCACTGCTGGAAAAGTACGAAGACCTGAGTCAGATTCTGGAAAAAGATCCAGACAACAAAGCCGCAAAGCAGTCGTTAAAGAAAGTTGGCAAAGTACTCGCCACACGCGACCTAAAAGAGCTTAAAGCCAAGATCAACGGCGGCCTGACAACCGCGGGCTTCCTGCCAAAATCACTGCAGGACTCTCTGGACCCGACACTCAAAAACCTGAATGACTGGGATGCAGAAACCTATAAGCAGGCGACAGCGCTGATCGGCAAAGCCGAAAGCAAACGTCGTGCCCGGCTCTCCAACCTGCAGGACCAGTTCAACCGTCACAGCGCCGACGAGCTGAAGAAGAAGCTGGAGCTGGATAGCCGGATTTATACCCTTAACAGCGACTTCGACCAGCGTCAGCAACGCCGACAGACGATGTTTGAGCAGGCCCGCGGCAAGGCCAGCCAGTGGCTGGAAGAGAAAAAGTTTAAACAGGCTGTCGCCTTGCTGGCGATTCTGATTGAAGCTGATGAAAATCCGGCAAGTCATGAGCTTTACGCTGACGCGCGTTTCCAGGACAGCCTCAATAGTGTTCAGACCTTACAACAGCAGGGTAAAGTGGATGAAATCCACACCGTTGTCATCGCCCTGCTATCTGAATATAAGTCAGAGAAATACCGCCAGCAGCTTCAGTCCGTGGTGACTGATCTCGCTTCCTATTACAACCTGATGGCCCAGAACAGCCTGATTGAAGGCGATCAGGCCGCTACCTACAGCCACCTGTCTAAAGTCCGTCACCTCACCAAGGCAATGCCCGTGATGGGGCTGGACCGCACAATTGAGCAGGACTTTGCCAGCCAGATCTATCTGCAGGCGACTGAAGCTGCCGAAAATCAGGACCTGGGCGCGGCGATGGCCTACACCTCTGTCCTGGCCGATCTTCAGCCCATGACCGAAGAACTGAAGGTTATTCAGGATCAGGTGAACCGTCAGCTGTACGATCGCAGCGTGGTAAAGGTTGCCTCCAGTGCTTTCGATAGCCCAAGCAATGTACCGGGTCTCGGATCGCTGATTACCGCCCGCCTGATCGAACGCTTCCTTAATGAAGACCAGAAAGATATCCGTATCCTTGAGCGTGACAATATTGACGACGTGCTGAAGGAACAGGAGATCAAGGCCCTGCAGGAAGGCAGCGACGTCAATATCAGCAGCGCAGACTTCCTGCTGCAAGGCGCCGTACTGGAAGCCAGTGTCGATGAATCGAACCAGGCCACCCAGAAGACAAAGCGTGTTATCACCGACATTCAGGAAGACCCCAATCCTGAGTTCAAGGAATGGAAACAGCTTTCCGACAGTGAACGCGAACGCCGGGAAAAACCGGAAAAGACCATCAAAACAGAGGTCAAGGAAACGATCCGCTACAACATAACCCAGCATCGTAAGCTGGGCAGTGTCACGGCCTCTTTCCGCATCATCAACCCGTCCAACGCCAAGCTGGTTCACGCAGAATCCCTGCAGGAAGAACAGAAGTACGAAGGCGTCAGCAACGAAGGGGTTGAGATTGGCCTGTTTATCCTTCCGGCGGAGAATGCCCAGTTGCCGGCGAGCAACAAGATTCTGCGCGAGCTCACCCAAAAACTGGCCGACCAGATCGGTGACAAGCTGCTTGAGCAGCTGAACAATCCGGAACGCCGCTACCTGCAACAGGCAGAACAGCTGCAAACAGCCGGTGACCTGAAAGGTGCGACCAGTGCCATGGGTAAAGCAGTCGCCATGCTGAAAGCGAAAGGACTTGAGCATCAGGAACAGCTGAATGCGCTGAAGCTGCTGGCTTTGAGCACTAACTGATCCTGTGCAGACCGGGGGTAAATGAGATGTTACGCCGCACTCTGGCTGGATGTCTGATCCTTGGCCTGCCCTATATGGCGCAGGCCGCAGACGAAGGCAATAATTTTGCTGCCGACTTCACCAACTCTGTCAGCGATGGCTTGACGGATAATGTGGCGGTCGACGCGGTGAAAGATGCCTTCGGCTTTGTAAAAGAAAGCACTAAGAAAGTGATGGGACTGAAGGATGTCCCGATACGCATCGCCGTAATGCCCGCCACGGGTGAGGGTAACGAAGCTGAAAAGCACGATATCAGCAACGCGATACACAACAACCTGGGCACCAGTCAGTTCAATCTCCTGAAGCCGCATCAGCTTGAGCATGGCCTGAAACGACTGGAATCCCAGCGCGGCCAGTCCTACCTGAGCATGAATGCCGATGAGATCGCTGATGCACTGAGAGTGGATGGCCTGCTCTGGATCGATGTCGATAAAGTCGATAAGGTCTATGCCGGTGCTTATGCCCATTACGAATTTGTCGTCTCCGCCCGTCTGTTCTCTGCGAAGGACCGTAAAGAGATCTGGAAGCATCAGGACTCGATTATCGAGCGTGATGGCGGCGTGTCACTCAACCCCATCGGCATCATCGCGACGGCCGTCACATCGGCCAAAGTGCTATCGGAAGCCACCCGGCTTAAACTGATCGACCAGCTGGCGCGCAAGTTTGCCAGCGTTATCCCCGAACCCAATACCGGCAGCAGTATCAAGCCCCCTGCGATACAACTGGCGGTATCCAATGGTGCCGATGGCCCTTTCCGCGCAGGCGATGAGGTTCAGGTACTGATGGAAGCAGAACCGGACCTTCTGGCCTCCTTTACCCTCAGCGGCCGTCAGCCCATTGAGATGCAGGAGCAAACTTCCGGAAACTATATTGGCCGCTATGTCGTAAAACAGGGCGATGCCCTCAACGACGGGGTTATCGAAGTTAAAGCGGTACGTACCAGCGACAAGACAGAAACACTCTGGCGCCTGTCCGGTCGTATCGGACTGGACACCCAGCCTCCGGTGCAGCTGGCTTCGCTTGAGAACCTGCCGCAACAGGATGGTGTTCAGCTTAGCTGGAAGGCACAGGATGACAGCGGTAGCGAGATCAGTTATGGCATCGAGCGCGCCGATGTACAGGACGGTGTTTACCACTCAGTGGCCGATGCATCGATCAATCGCTTTATCGATAAAAACGTCGAGACCAACCACACCTATGTATATCGCGTAACGCCCCGTGACGCAGCCGGTAACCAGGGCTCCTCTGCCACCACTACCGCCGCGATCGTACCGCCTGGCCCAACCACGATAAGCGGCGATATACTGACCAGCCAGGTCTGGTCTGCCCTTGGCAGTCCTTATCAGATCAGCGGCAAGGTTACCCTCGGCCCGGCAGCCCGGTTGCAGATACTGCCGGGCACACTGATTGAATTTGCCCCGGGCAGTCAGCTGAATGTTGTCGGCAACCTGCAGCTTAACGGCACAGAAAGCGCTCCCGTAGTACTCAATGGCGATGACTTCAGGGTCAGCCTCACCAGCAGCAAGGTCAGCCAGCCCTGGCGCTGGGTAAAATCCCACGGCCAAGGCGGAAAACTGGAACTGAAACAAAGCACTCTGGAGATTAGCGACAGCCAGTTTGCCGGTTTGGCAATCGCCGTAACCAACTCCAGCCTGCTGACCCTGACCCGAAGCCGGGTAGATGATGCCCCCGTCGCCATTATGGTCAACCGCGCCCAGCTGAGGCTGAACGACAGCCGCCTGACAGATAACGGGACCGCCCTGCAAATCGGCCAGATATCGCGCACCCCGATTATCCATGCCGACAAGAGCCGGCTGGCAAGGAACAAAGTGCACCTTAGCAGCGCATCGCCAGTGACCATCGCAGGCCTGGCCCTGGAAGAGCCCGATTTCGGCAGTGCGATAGCCAAACTGGAAGGACCGGTCACAATCGACTGGCAATCGCTCGAAAAGTCCGACAACCTCGAACTGGGCTGGCTGGGCGAGCGCTGGATGAAGATAGTGCCACTGCTGGAGCAGCACAAATGGGCTGAAGCCCGCAACCTGATGCCCGATGGGCATGGCAAGGACCTTAAGCAACTGCTGGGCTGGATGGCCAGTGGCAAAATTCCGGCCAGAGAACCCCAGGACGACTTCCTCTATCCGGCCTATGAGGCCCTGAAACAAAAGCGCGAGCTGGATATCTGGGTACAGAACGTTCAGGTACCGTCCGGGAACGGCCTGATGAGCAGCGATGCGATCGTTCTGAAACAGGCCAAAAGCCGTTTTACCCGCAGCTATCTCAATGCACGGTATGGCAATAAGCGCCGTAAGCCGGCATTCGCCAAAGCCCAGAAACTGCCAATGCATCAGGCCCTGATCAGCAGCCGTATTGCCTATCGCCTGCAGGAAGGCCTGACCACCACGATCTCGGTATTGCATGCGCTGGATCGCAAAAAGCTGGAACATCACCTCAGTGTTGCCGGCCTGATACAGCGAGACCAGAGCAATATGCTGGTGGCCGTGGCTATCGACGGAGAAAACAGCCACCCTCTCAAGAACCGGTTATTCCAGGTACTGGAGCAGCAGAATATTCAGTTTATCGACCTCAGCACGACAGCCAGTAATAAGCGGCGCCAGGTTGCCCAGAAGCGCAAGGCAGACCTCCTCCTGTCAGCACGACTACTGGCCAGCAGCAGTGAATCCAGCCTGACCAAAAGCCTGAAAGTCGTACAGGCCGACCTGAATATGAAACTGATCTCAGTACAGGATGGCAAGGTCGTCAGCAATCAGCGACGGGATGCCAGGGTTACGGCTTTTAAAACTTCGGACGGAATCAATAAGGCGGTAGATAAGACTTTTGGCAGTATGCAGGAAAGGCTGCTGATGCAGATGTACTCGGCCCAATAGTCTTCACAACTCTGATAGTCAGACACAAAAAAGCGCAGCCCGGAGGGCTGCGCTTTTTATTGCCTGACGGAAAGGATCAGGCCAGTTCGCCACGCTCGTAACGATCAGCCATCTCTTCCAGAGAAACAGCAGTGATCTTGCTGGCATTACCCGCAGCACCAAAGGCTTCATAGCGGTCGATACAGATATCGGTCATCGCCTGCATGCTGGCTTTCAGGTATTTACGCGGATCAAACTCGGATGGGTTTTCCGCCATAAAGCGACGGATCGCGCCGGTAGAAGCAAGACGCAGGTCAGTATCGATATTGACCTTACGTACACCGTGCTTGATACCTTCAACGATCTGCTCAACCGGCACACCGTAAGTCTCAGGGATTTCGCCACCGAACTCATTGATAATCGCCAGCCACTCCTGAGGTACAGAAGAGGAACCGTGCATTACCAGGTGAGTGCCCGGGATCGCATCGTGGATCGCTTTGATGCGATCGATCGCCAGGATGTCACCTGTTGGCGGACGGGTGAACTTATAGGCACCGTGGGAAGTACCGCAGGCGATCGCCAGGGCATCAACGCCGGTCTTGGCTACGAAATCCTTGGCTTCTTCCGGATCAGTCAGCATCTGGTCGTGAGACAGGGTACCTTCAGCACCGACACCGTCTTCCTCACCCGCCTGTCCTGTTTCCAGGGAACCCAGGCAGCCCAGCTCGCCTTCCACGGAAACACCGCAGGCATGAGCCATCTCAACAACACGACGGGTTACATCAACGTTGTACTCGTAGTCGGATGGCGTCTTGCCATCTTCACGCAGTGAGCCATCCATCATTACTGAGGAGAAGCCCATTGCGATAGAGCGCTGGTTCACAGACGGAGAAGTACCGTGATCCTGATGCATACATACCGGAATATGCGGGAATTCAGCGATAGCTGCCAGAATCATATGACGCAGGAAGTTGGAACCGGCGTACTTGCGTGCACCTGCAGAAGCCTGAACAATCACCGGAGAATCGGTCTTGTCAGCGGCTTCCATAATCGCGCGCATCTGTTCCAGGTTATTGACGTTAAAAGCCGGAATGCCATAGCCGTTCTCGGCGGCGTGGTCCAGCAGCTGACGCATGGAGATCAGAGCCATCTTGTCACCCTTTTAATTTGCTAACCGTTGTTACTCAGGCCAAAGCCTGATGCAAGTGGCAGCGATTATAACCGCTGCCGATCGTTAAGCGTTACTCTGCAGCACGCGCTTCCAGCATGGCTACCGCAGGCAATACCTTACCTTCGACGAACTCAAGGAATGCGCCACCACCGGTAGAGATATAAGAAACCTTGTCAGCGATATCGTACTTATCCACTGCAGCCAGGGTGTCACCGCCCCCTGCAATGGAGAAGCCGTTATTCTCTGCAATCGCCAGAGACAGCGCCTTGGTGCCTTCTCCGAACTGATCAAACTCAAATACGCCCACCGGGCCATTCCAGATAATAGTACCGGCTTCTTTCAGCATTGCGGCCAGGCTTGCCGCTGATTCAGGACCAATATCCAGGATCATCTCGTCCTCAGCCACATCATCGGCTGATTTGATGACAGCTTCTGCGGATTCAGCAAACTCTTTAGCAACCACCACATCGACTGGGATAGGCACGTTTACCTTCTCCATCAGTGCCTGTGCTGCCGGAATCAGATCTTCTTCATACAGGGACTTACCTACTGGCTTGCCTGCCGCTGCCAGGAACGTATTGGCGATACCACCCCCGACGATCAACTGGTCAACCTTGTCGGACAGGGTTTCCAGTACAGTCAGCTTAGTAGAAACCTTAGAGCCGCCGACAATTGCGGCCAGTGGGCTGGCTGGCGCATTCAGGGCCTTCGCCAGTGCATCCAGCTCGCCTGCCAGCAGAGGGCCGGCGCAGGCAACAGGTGCGAATTTGGCAACACCGTGGGTAGACGCCTGGGCACGGTGAGCCGTACCAAAAGCATCCATCACATAGACATCACACAACGCAGCCATCTGCTTAGACAGGGCTTCGTCATCTTTCTTCTCACCGGCATTGAAGCGTACGTTTTCCAGCAGCACCAGCTCACCTTCGCCAACCTCGACGCCACCATCCAGCCAGTCTTTCACCAGCGGAACCGGGCGCTGCAACAAACCGGAAATGTACTCCGCAACCGGTGCCAGGCTGTATTTCTCTTCGTACTCACCTTCGGTCGGACGTCCCAGGTGAGACATCACCATCACTTTAGCACCGGCTTTCAACGCCAGCTCGATGGTTGGCAGAGAAGCACGAATACGTGCGTCGGAAGTAACCTGGCCATCCTTGACCGGTACGTTGAGGTCTTCACGGATCAGAACGCGCTTGCCGCTCAGATCCAGATCCGTCATCTTCAGTACGCTCATTAAAGTGTCCTGTATGGATTAAATTTCATAAAAAATCAGCCTGAACACAGGTTCAGGCTGAGGGAATTCTTAACGCAGGTTCAGCCAGTAGCGGGCCACATCCAACATACGGTTGGCAAAGCCCCACTCGTTATCGAACCAGCACAACAACTTGATCATAGTGCCGCCGGATACCCGGGTCTGGGTGGCATCAACAATGCCCGAACGCGGATCGCGGTTAAAGTCTACTGAAGCATGAGGCTCGTCGGTATAGCCCAATAGTCCGGAAAGCGGGCCATGGGCGGCCTGACGCAGAACCCGGTTAACCTCTTCAGCGCTGCACTCCTGGCGTACATTGACTGCCAGGTCCATCAGCGAGACATTGATCGTCGGTACCCTCAGGTGCAGACATTCAAAGCGCCCGGCCAGATGGGGCAGCAGACGATCGATCCCCTTATCCAGTCCGGTATCGACCGGAATAATCGAATGCAGGGCACTGCGGGTCAGTCGCAGATCCGTCTGGTGATAGCTGTCGATAACCGGCTGGTCATTCATCGCTGAGTGCACGGTTGTCGTGACACCGTTTTCAATTCCGAAAGCCTCGTCCAGCAGCTGCAGCAGGGGCACCACGCAGTTGGTGGTACAGGAGGCTGCGGATACGACTGTATGCGAGGCTTTAACCAGATGCTGGTTCAGGCCAAAGACCACAGTGGCATCGACCTCGGCAGTCGCAGGCTGGGAAAACAGCAGGCGACGCGCGCCTTTAGCCAGATGCAGCTCGGCGGTGTGGCGGTCGTTAAATGCACCGGAGCACTCCAGCACCAGATCTACATCCAGCTCCTTCCAGGGCAGGTTACGCGGATCTTCCTCGTTGAGGACCAGTATCGCATCCTGATTGATCTTAAGATGCCGACCGTCATGCTCTACCGGAAAGGGGAAGCGTCCGTGGGTGGTATCATAACGTGTCAGATAAGTGACGGTGTCGATATCCGACAGTTCATTCAGTGCAACGACTTCGAACTGATCCCGATAGCCGCTTTCATAGATCGCACGCAGGACCGACTGACCGATCCGCCCATAACCGTTAATCGCTACCCGATAGGACATTCACTACACTCAACAGAACGAGGGCCAGTATAGATACCAGCCCCCGGAACAACATCAGATTACAGACTTAACTTTCTCTGCAACGTTTTCGACGGTAAAGCCGAAGTGCTTGAACAGCTCACCGGCCGGTGCGGACTCACCGAAAGTAGTCATACCGACGATAGCGCCATTCAGGCCAACGTACTTGTACCAGAAGTCAGCCTGCAGCGCTTCGACTGCAACACGTGCGGTCACTGCAGATGGCAGTACGGATTCACGGTACTCAGCATCCTGCTTGTCGAACAGGCCGGTTTCAGGCATGGAGACAACACGTGCCTTAACGCCATCAGCCGCCAGAGCTTCCGCCGCATCCATCGCCAGCCCGACTTCGGAGCCGGTTGCGATCAGGATCGCATCTGGCTGACCGTCAGTGTCACGCAGGATGTAACCACCGCGCTTGATATTTGCGATCTGCTCAGCCGTACGCGCATGGTGAGGCAGTCCCTGACGGGAGAAGACCATCGCGGTCGGGCCGTCAGTACGCTCCAGCGCGGCTTTCCAGGCAACGGCGGATTCAACCGCGTCACATGGACGCCATGTGCTCATGTTCGGGGTATGACGCAGATTGGCAACCTGCTCGATTGGCTGGTGAGTCGGACCATCTTCGCCCAGACCGATAGAATCGTGGGTATAAACGTGGATCGCACGCTGCTTCATCAGGGCAGCCATACGCAGGGCGTTACGGGCGTACTCCATAAATACCAGGAAGGTTGCACCGTACGGTACGAAACCACCGTGCAGGGCAATACCGTTCATGATGGCGGACATACCGAACTCACGTACGCCGTAGAACAGATAGTTGCCGGAGGCGTCTTCTTTGGAGACACCCTTGGCACCGGACCACAGGGTCAGGTTAGAACCGGCCAGGTCAGCGGAACCACCCAGCAGCTCAGGCAGCATTGGCGCGTAAGCGTTAATCGCATTTTGGGAGGCTTTACGGGAAGCGATGGTATCGCCCTTCTCCGCCACTGCAGCGATATAGGCTTCAGCCTTCTCGGAGAAATCGGCTGGCAGTTCGCCAGAGATACGACGCAACAGTTCATCAGCCAGTTCAGGGAACTCAGCACGGTAGGCAGACAGGCGTTCGTTCCACTCGTTCTCCGCGTGGCTACCCGCTTCTACTGCATTCCAGTCAGCGTAAAGATCTTCAGGTACTTCGAAGGCGGCATGAGTCCAGCCCAGACGCTCGCGGGTCAGCTTGATCTCGTCGTCACCCAGCGGGGCACCGTGGCAATCTTCCTTGCCTTCTTTATTAGGGGAGCCGAAACCGATGATGGTTTTACAGCAGATCAGGGTTGGCTGTTCAGTATTGGCCTTGGCCTGACTGATCGCATCGCGGATCTGGTCAGGGTTGTGACCGTCGATGTTCGGGATCACCTGCCAGCCGTAAGACTCGAAGCGCTTAACGTTGTCGTCGGTGTACCAGCCTTCCACTTCACCGTCGATAGAGATGCCGTTGTCATCCCAGAACGCGATCAGCTTGCCCAGACCCAGGGTACCGGCCAGGGAACAGGCTTCGTGGGAGATACCTTCCATCAGGCAGCCGTCGCCCATAAACGCATAGGTGTTATGGTCAACGATGTCGTGGCCGTCGCGGTTGAACTGTGCCGCCAGGATTTTCTCTGCCACCGCCATACCGACAGCGTTGGTAATACCCTGGCCCAGCGGACCGGTAGTGGTTTCAACGCCCGGGCAGTAACCGTATTCCGGGTGGCCGGCCGTTTTAGAGTGCAGCTGACGGAAGTTTTTCAGGTCATCGATGGATACATCGTAACCGGTCAGGTGCAGCAGAGAGTAGATCAGCATAGATCCGTGGCCATTAGACAGCACAAAACGGTCGCGGTTGAACCACTGCGGGTTAGCCGGGTTGTGCTGCATAAAGTCGTTCCACAGTACCTCGGCAATATCCGCCATACCCATTGGGGCACCCGGGTGACCGGACTTGGCTTTCTGAACGGCGTCCATGCTCAGCGCGCGGATTGCGTTGGCAAGTTCTCTACGAGAGGACATTCAATCTACTCCTGGGGTAAACCCAAAACAATTAATAAACGGTGGAAATCCAAAGGCGTAATTTTCTCCCAGATAAACGTTTGCATCAAATGGGAAACCACATTTTTCTTCAAAAATGAGTGAAATTCATAAACTGAATGGTTTTTTTCATCTGTTTTCGGACTTCACATCATGCAATCAGGACGTGACCTAGCTAAAATACTCCGTTTAGAAATCCACAGAGCGGCAGCAGCAGGGAAAGACTCCCGGCCTGACTCTCCGTCAGATGCTCTGCCACCACCTGATTCTTTTTGAGGATGTTTAACTGAAATGAGCGAATACAGCTTGTTCACATCCGAATCTGTGTCCGAGGGTCACCCGGACAAGATTGCGGACCAGATCTCCGACGCCGTTCTCGATGCCATTATCAGCGAAGATAAGTACGCCCGCGTAGCCTGCGAAACACTGGTAAAAACCGGTGTTGCCGTTGTCTCCGGTGAGATCAGCACATCTGCCTGGGTCGATCTGGAAGACCTGGTTCGTAAAGTGATCTGTGACATTGGCTATACCTCCTCTGACGTGGGCTACGACGGCGAAACCTGTGGTGTGATCAACATCATCGGCAAGCAGTCTATCGATATCGCCCAGGGTGTTGACCGCTCTAAGCCTGAAGACCAGGGTGCCGGCGACCAGGGCCTGATGTTTGGCTATGCATCTAACGAAACTGACGTACTGATGCCTGCACCGATCACCTACGCCCACCGTTTGGTTGAGCGTCAGGCCGAAGCGCGGAAATCCGGCCTGTTGCCATGGCTGCGTCCGGACGCCAAGTCCCAGCTGACCTTCCGTTACGAAAACGGTAAGCCGGTGGCTGTTGACGCACTGGTTCTGTCCACCCAGCACAACCCGGACGTTTCCCAGGCTGACCTGCGCGAAGCGGTGATGGAACTGATCGTTAAGCATGTCATTCCTGCGGAATGGATCACTAACGACACTAAATTCCATATCAACCCAACCGGTAACTTCGTGATCGGCGGTCCTGTCGGTGACTGTGGCCTGACCGGTCGTAAGATCATCGTCGACACTTACGGTGGTATGGCGCGTCACGGTGGCGGAGCCTTCTCCGGCAAAGACCCGTCCAAGGTTGACCGTTCAGCAGCCTACGCCGGCCGTTATGTTGCTAAAAACGTTGTTGCAGCAGGCCTTGCGGACCGTTGTGAGATCCAGGTCTCCTACGCGATCGGTGTTGCAGAGCCAACGTCTGTATCAATCAATACCTTTGGCACCGGCAAGATCTCTGACGACAAGATTATCCAGCTGGTTCGCGAGCACTTCGATCTGCGTCCGTTCGCGATCACCAAGATGCTTGATCTGCTGCACCCGATGTACCGCGCCACTGCGGCTTACGGTCACTTCGGACGCGATCCTTACGAGATGGAAGTTAACGGTGAAACCTTCACCGCCTTCACCTGGGAACGCACAGATAAGGCCGATGCACTGCGCGCAGCCGCCGGCCTCTGAGTCAGATAAATGTAAAAAAGGCACCTTCGGGTGCCTTTTTTTCAGTCTTTTCAGCGATTGACGGAGATCCCCTGCCACCGTGTAATCTAGCCTCGAATCTATGACTAAAGTATTACAATGCGTCTTAGCAATATCAGTATACGCCGCAAGCTCATCCTGCAGGTTCTGGTCCTTATTGCCGGAATCAGTGCCACATCAGGCCTCGCCTTCTACCTGACCCAGCAGGATATTATCAATGAGCGTAAAGGCCGGCTAAAGCATATTGTTGAGGCCGGCATCAGCCAGATCCGCGGCCTGCACAACGAATTACAGCTGGGTGACCTCACGGCAACTGAATATCAGCAGCGGCTGAGACAGTTTGTCCACCACAGTCACTTTAAAGACAATGGCTACCTGTTCCTCTACTCCGACCAAGGCATCAATATTGCTCACCCGGTGATGGCTCAGCTGGAAGGCACTAATGTACTTCAGGCGCAGGATCCCGGTATCCGTCGTGCCGCCGAACTGATGATCAGCAAAACCCTGAGCAACGGCGAACTATACTGGCAACTGGCCTGGCCGCGCACACCAGACAGCCCGCCGGTACCGAAGATCGGGTACGCTGAGCATATTCCCGAGCTGCAGCTGATTCTGGCAAGCAGCCTCTATCTCGATGATCTGCAGCCTCTGAAAACCCGGCGCATGATCTACTTTGCCTGCCTTACCGCTCTGATTCTTGCGCTCTCGCTGTTTGTTGCGCTCCGCATCAGTCGAAATATCAGCCGTCCACTGAAACGCCTGTCCGGCCTGATGCACGCACTGTCCCAGGGTGACCTGAAGCATGAATCTGTCAGGGAAGAGCGGCGGGATGAGCTGGGAGCCATGAGTGAAGCCGTTGATTGCTTCCGTGAACATATGCTGGAAAACAACAGGCTGCGGGAAGCACACGAGGAGATCCGCTTCCTGCAGGAGTTCGACCCGGCCACCCGGCTGCTGAACAGACAATCTTTCGGCCTGGCCGTGCAACGGGAAATTCACCGCGCCCGCTATATCCAGTCCGGCCTGACCTCAATGGTTATCCGCTTCCCCCTGCTGCGGGAGATCGCCATACATCAGGGCAACGCGCATCGCGACCAGATGTTGCTTTGTCTCAGTCAGCGCATTCGCAGCCACCTGCAGGTTGATGACCTGCTGGCCAGGCTCTCCGATGACAGCTTTGGCATTTTGCTGCGCGATCAGGCCGATCTGATATCACTGGAACAACGCATCAACCAGATTATCGAGACCTGCGCTGCACCGATCGAACTGTCCGACGGCTTGCTGCAGCTTAAGCCTCATCTGGGCATCAGCAGCTACCCTCACAATGGGGACCATGAGTTCCAGTTGATAGGCCGGGCTGAGATCGCCGCCCATGAAGCGACCCAGCGGGAACAGCCTTTTGTCTGGTTTGACAATATGCGGGAAGGTACCCGGCAGCAGATCGAATTATGGCAGGACCTGCAGATCGCCCTCGACAGTCACCAGCTCAGGCTGGTGTTTCAGCCGCTCTACGATCTGGCCAGCGGCCAGATGAACTGCGCCGAAGTCCTGCTCCGCTGGCAACATCCGGAAAAGGGCGCCATCTCACCCGCCCACTTTATTCCTGTAGCCGAACAGAACGGTATTATCAGTGCGGTCGATCACTGGGTACTGGACGCCGTTGCCAGGCAATGCCGGGAGTGGCTCAGCGGGCAGATATCGTTCCCCCGCCTTTCCATCAACTTGTCCGCCATCAGCTTTCTGCAGCATGACTTTGAAGAAAGGCTGCAGCAGACCTTTGCTCAATATAATGTGCCGCTCAGGCTGATCCAGCTGGAGCTGACCGAGGGGGTGCTGATCAACGACTTCGCTCAGGTATCCAACCGGATCGAACGCCTGCACCGGGCCGGCATCCGCATCGCCATTGACGACTTCGGAACCGGTTACTCCTCCCTCAGCCGGCTGAAAAACCTGCCGGTAGACAGCGTTAAGATCGATCGTTCCTTTGTCGAGGAGATTGAGCACAACCACTCCGACCGGATGATCGTCGAAGCCGTGGTGCTGATCGCAAAGGGGATGGGACTGAAATCCATCGCCGAAGGTATCGAGACAGAGCAGCAACTGGAGTGGCTGCGACAGCTCGGCTGTGATGGCGTTCAGGGCTTCCTGCTCAGCCGTCCGTTGCAGAAAGCTGATTTCACCGCCCTGCTGGAGCAAGATCTGATGTCAGAAGTAGAGTAGAATCCTGCTTTTTTGTGACTGTGGATAAGACCATGCGGATTCCTCGCTTCTATCAACCGGCCGAGCTGGCCACCGGACTTGAGTTTGAGCTGGATGACAATGCGGTACAGCATATCGCCCGCGCATTGAGAATGCGTCCGGGCGAACTGATTCAGCTTTTCAACAACAGCGGCTCAGAATACACCGCCGAGCTGTTACAGGTGGAGAAGCGTCGTGTCAGCGTCCGCATCACAGATATAGCCACACCCGCTGTCGAATCCCCCTTGGCCGTTCATATCGGCCAGGTGATCTCGCGGGGCGAACGTATGGACTATGCCGTCCAGAAGGCGACCGAGATGGGCATGCAGAGCATGACCCCGTTATTCAGTGAGCGCTGCGAGGTACGGCTGAATGAAGACCGGCAGGAAAAGCGCATTCGCCACTGGCAACAGATTGCCATCAGCGCCAGTGAACAAAGCGGCCGTACCCGGGTCCCAAAGATCGAAGACACCAGCCAGTTGAAGCAGTGGCTGCAGCAGTGTGACGCTGAACTAAAGTTAGTCATGCATCACCATAGCGCACAACCGCTGGGACAGCTGGACAAGCCTGCCTCCGTGGCCCTGTTGATCGGCCCAGAAGGCGGCCTGACCGAAACCGAAGTTGAACTGGCTATTGCAGCCGGGTTCCAGCCACTGGCGCTCGGCCCAAGGGTCATGCGGACAGAGACCGCTCCGGTTGCCGCACAGGCGATTCTGCAGCAGCTCTGGGGCGATATCAGCTAAGCACCGGCCGCAGTGCAATTCCACAACAGAGTTTTCACTGCCTTCATCGCCCGTCGCAGGGTACACTCTTCAGATCATCGCGATATAACGAGACAGGATTTTATATGACCATCAAAATCGGCATAGTGATGGACCCGATTGACGCCATCAACTTTAAGAAAGACAGTTCACTGGCGATGCTATGGGCAGCTCAGCGCAAAGGCTGGGAGATCTGGTACATGGAACAGCACCAGCTGTTCTCACGCGATGGAGTGGTACAGGCTGATATGGCCCCGCTGAAGGTAGCGATGGAACCGCACAACTGGTTTGAGCGCGGCGAATACCAGCGTAAGCCTCTGGCGTCCCTGGACGTCATCCTGATGCGCAAGGATCCGCCATTCGATAACGAATATCTCTACAGCACCCATCTGCTGGAGCAGGCCGAAAGCGCCGGAGTACTGGTGGTCAACCCGGCTCAGCGCCTGCGTGACTTCAACGAGAAACTGTTCGCCACCCATTTCCCACAGTGCTGCCCACCGGTACTGGTGACCCGCAGCGAACAGCTGTTGCGCGAATTTCATGCCGAACACGGTGACGTGATCTTCAAGCCACTGGACGGTATGGGCGGCAGCCAGATATTCCGTATCCAGCCCGATGGCGTCAACCTCGGGGTGATTATCGAGACCCTGACCCGTCATGGCCACCAGACCATCATGGCGCAGAAGTACCTGCCTGAGATCGTCGACGGTGATAAGCGCATCCTGATGGTGGACGGCGAGCCGGTCCCTTACGCCCTGGCCCGTATCCCGACCGCTGGCGAAACCCGCGGCAACCTGGCGGCCGGCGGCCGCGGTGAAGGCCGTCCCCTGACCGATCAGGATCGCTGGATCTGCGAACAGATCGGTCCGGCGCTGAAAAAAGAGGGCCTGCTATTTGTCGGCCTGGATGTGATCGGCGATTACCTGACTGAGATTAACGTCACCAGCCCAACCTGTATCCGCGAGCTGGATGACCAGTTTGGCCTGGATATCGGCATGCAGCTGATGGACGCCATCGAAAAACGCCTGCAGTAACGGGTAGGTCGACGTGAACAGGGTAAATACATGGAGTGTCGCAGCCTCAGGCAATCGCCTGGGGCTGACCCTGACAGTGGCGTTGCTGCTGCACGCCGCCATCCTCTTCGGTATTCATTTCGATAGTGAAGAGATCCGACCGCTGCAGAAAACCATCGAGATCACCCTGGCTCAGTTTGAGTCTGAGGAAGCGGTGGATCATGCCGACTACGTTGCCCAAAGCAATCAGCAACGCAGCGGCAGTGAAGCAGAAAAGCAGAAACTCAGCAGTCGGGAAAGCGCCGATTTCAGCGACAATGAAGCGCAACAACAGGCGCCTCAGCAGGCACTGTTGCAGCCAACTGAAAGTGAAACCCAGCCGGTGCCGCTCCGTTCGCAAAGTTCCAGCGAACCAACCGACAAGGTGCAGCAGGAACAACAGCAACAGGCACCGCAGAAAGTGATCGCCAGCCAGCACGCGGCAGAACGCAAGCAGGCCGTTGAAAAACAAACCGCCCCCACCGCGCCACCGGAAGCCACACCCGGCACCTCCACCTCGCTGCTGGCCCGCAGCTTGGATATCGCCAGCCTGCAGGCTCAGATATCCGACCAGCAGCAGTCGGAAACGGCCGGACCGAGAGTACGTCAGATCACCTCCAATGCCACCCGCTACAGCTATGATGCCCAGTACCTGGAAAGCTGGCGCCGCAAGATCGAAACCGTCGGTAATATCAACTACCCGGAAGCCGCCCGCCGTAACAAGCTCTACGGCAGTCTGCGCCTGCTGGTTGGACTGAAGCCGGATGGCACTATCCGCGAGATCGCCGTTCTTAGCTCATCGGGCTATAAGATTCTGGACGATGCGGCGATACGCATTGTCCGGCTGGCAGCCCCCTTTGACCCCTTCCCGGTGGAGATGCGAAAAAATACCGATATACTGGAGATAATCCGAACCTGGAAGTTTGAGAAAAAAGCCTTCGTGTACTAAGTCTTAATAGAGACGCTCTGGCAACCGTCATATCGGTCTGTCCGGGCTGCTGCAAGGCATCAGGCAACTACGCGTCCGATCAGGGAAGACTCATTGTCGTCACCGGAGCAAACCGTCACCGCTCCTGTGCTCTGACTGTACGCCATACATCAAGACACCGATATGCGTCAGGGCTATTGACTGACGTTACACCCGGTAGCAGGCCCGGCCCTGCCGCCCAACAAAACGGCTGGACGATGCTTATGAGTGCTAAACACCAAAGTCTGAGAGGCCATTTCCTGCTCTCAATGCCCCATCTGGACGATCCTCATTTTGGCCAAAGTGTCACCTATATCTGTGACCACAATGAATATGGTGCCATGGGCATCGTGATTAACCGCCCACTTAATCTGGACCTGTTCGAACTTTTTTCTCACTTGGAAATGCCACATCAGGCCCTGTCTCCGGCTGAAAACTGCACCATCTTTGATGGCGGACCGGTTCGGCCGGAACATGGCTTTGTGCTGCACCCGGCCGAGGTGAATCGAAACTGGCTGGCCAGCTATGAGATTGATGACGGTATCTGCCTCACCTCTTCCCTCGATATCCTGGAAGCGATCGCTGGCGGCGAAGGCCCCCAGCAATTTCTGATCGCCCTCGGCTATGCCGGCTGGGCCGCCGGTCAGCTTGAACATGAGCTGGCGCAAAACTCCTGGTTAAGCTGTTCGGCCAATTTAGATATAATGTTCCGCCAACCAGCCGAAGAACGTCTGCATGCCGCGGCTGCGACACTGGGTGTCAACCTTGACCTCCTGACTGCACAACCAGGACACGCATAAGACCGAATGAGCAGTAACTATCAAACTATTCTGGGGTTCGATTTCGGAACCTCACGCATCGGTCTGGCCGCAGGTCAGGCTATTACCGCCACCGCTACCCCGATCGATCCTGTCGCCGCCCGTGATGGCGTTCCACAATGGGAGAAGATCGACCGCGCCGTCTCCGAATGGAAACCGGACGCTCTGGTGGTAGGCATTCCACTGAACATGGACGGCACTATCAGCGAAATGGCCCGACGGGCACGCAAGTTTGCCAATCGTCTGCACGAACGATTCAAGCTGCCGGTGTTCCTGATGGATGAGCGCCTGAGCACTGCCGAAGCCAAACAAATACATCTGGCCTCAGGGGGCGGGACAAACTTTCGCAAGGAATCCGTTGATGGCATCGCTGCCCGACTGATTCTGGAAAGCTGGTTTACCACCGACCAACTGATTCCCAGCCATACCCGATTGGAGGAGCTTTATGACAACGGGAACCCTTAGCGTAGAAGCACTGCTGGATAAGATGGGCAAGGACCTGCAAGCCCTGCTGATCCAGCGCCAGATCGAAGACCCGCTGGTAATCGGCATTCATACCGGTGGCGTCTGGCTGGCAGAACGGCTGCATAAGCAGCTCGAACTGGCAGGTCCGATCGGCACCCTGGATATCTCCTTCTACCGCGATGATTTCACCCAGGCTGGCCTCAACCCGAAGGTAAAACCTTCCCAGTTGCCCTGCCCCACCGAAGGCCGTCATATCCTGCTGGTTGACGATGTCATCATGTCCGGCCGCACTATCCGCGCGGCGATGAATGAGCTGTTCGACTATGGCCGACCGGCGTCCGTATCACTGATTACCCTGCTGGATCTGCAACGTCGCGAGCTGCCGATACAGGCAGATGTGGTTGGCGGCACCCTGTCACTGGGTCCCAACCAGATGGTCAAACTGAATGGCCCTGAACCGCTGCAACTCGAAATTCGCCAGCGCCCCTGAAAACTTTTGTGAACTGAGCCCCCCATGTTTGAGCAAACCGATCCGAATCAGATCCAACTCAACAGCGAAGGACAGCTGAAACACTACCTCACGACGGAAGGACTCTCCCGTGAGCTGCTGACAGAGATTCTTGATACTGCCGATTCCTTTGTCGATATGAGTGCCCAGCAGGTTAAGAAGGTACCTTTGCTGCGTGGTAAGACCGTGGTGAACCTGTTCTTCGAAGCCAGCACCCGCACCCTGTCCACCTTTGAGCTGGCTGCCAAACGTCTGTCTGCCGATGTCCTGAACCTCAATATCAGTACCTCCTCCACATCTAAGGGTGAAACCCTGAAAGACACCCTGATGACACTGGAAGCGATGCACTCCGATATGTTTGTGGTACGTCACTCCGACAGCGGCGCGGCCCACTTTATCGCTCAGCACGTGACGCCGGATGTCGCGGTGATCAACGCCGGTGATGGCCGCCATGCCCACCCGACCCAGGCGATGCTGGATATGCTGACCATCCGCCGCCACAAAGGTGACTTTGCACCGCTGGTAGTGGCGATCGTCGGCGATATCCTGCACAGCCGCGTGGCACGTTCGCAGATCCACGCCCTGCGCACCCTGGGTGCGGCCGAGGTCCGTGTTATCGCGCCTCAGACCCTGCTGCCAAAACATATCGAAGCCCTGGGCGTTCGCGTCTTCACCGATATGAATGAAGGCCTGAAGGATGTCGATGTGGTGATGATGCTGCGCCTGCAGAAAGAGCGTATGACCAGCGCCCTGCTGCCCAGCGAATCGGAGTTCTTCAAGCTCTACGGCCTGTCCGAGGAAAAGCTGGCACTGGCCAAGCCGGATGCCGTGGTGATGCACCCGGGCCCGATCAACCGTGGGGTTGAGATCGAGTCTGTCGTGGCCGATGGTCCTCGTTCCCTGATCCTCGATCAGGTGACTAACGGTATCGCCGTACGTATGGCGGTGATGTCGATGTCGATGAGCGGCCAGACCACTGAGAAACAGGCACGTCTTGGGAACGGGGAATAAACAGATGAGTCAGCTGATGAATATCCAGATTAAAGGCGGCCGCGTGATTGATCCGGCCCAGAGCCTCGACAAGGTTAGCGACCTGTATATCAGCCAGGGCAAGATCATTGCCCTGGGCGATGCACCAGAGGGCTTTGAAGCTGATCAGACCATTGATGCCAGTGGCAAGGTCGTCAGCCCGGGCCTGATCGATCTCTGTGGTCACCTGCGCGAACCGGGTTACACCCACAAGGGTAATATCGCCTCGGAAACTGAAGCAGCGGTAGCTGGTGGGATCACCTCAGTGGTAACGCCCCCCACGACCAAGCCGATTGTGGATAACCCCGCCGTGGTCGAGCTGATCAAAGATCGCGCCGAACGGGCCAACCTGGCTAAGGTGCTGCCGATGGGCGCACTGACCAAAGGACTGCAGGGCGAACAGCTGGCACCGCTGCATGCGCTGGCCAGCTCCGGCTGTGTTGCTTTTACCAACGGCCGCCATGCCAACGCCAGCTCCCTGGCACTGACCCGCTGTCTGGAGTATGCCGCCACCCACGACCTGCTGGTGATCTTTCAGCCTCAGGATGAAAGCCTTACCAACAAGGGCTGCATGCACGATGACACCACCTGCACCCGCCTCGGCCTGAACGGCATACCGGAAAGCGCGGAAACCATCGAAGTTTCCCGCAACCTGCTGCTGGTAGAGCAGACCGGAGTCCGTGCCCACTTCGGCCAGCTCTCTGCCGAGCGCTCGGTACGGATGGTGATGGATGCGCGCGAGCGCGGCCTGCCGGTTACGGCGGACGTGGCGATCCAGCACTTCCTGCTGACCGATGAGAACGTCAACGGCTTTGACTCCAACTTCCACCTGATCCCGCCACTGCGCAGTCAGCTTGACCGCGCCGGCCTGCGTCAGGCGCTGCTGGCAGAAGGTATTCAGGCGATCTGTTCCGACCACCAGCCGCATGACCGGGCCGCCAAGGAAGCACCGTTTGCCTCTACCGAGCCCGGCATCATCGGCTTCGAAACCCTGTTGCCTCTGTCGCTGCTGCTGGTCAATCAGGGCCTGATGGAGATCAGTCAGATCATCGACAAACTGGCCACCCAGCCAGCGAAGATCCTCGGCCTGGAGAGCGGCAGCCTGGAAGTTGGCCGCGCCGCCGATATCTGCATCTTCGATCCTGAAGAGAAGTGGAGCCTGACAGCGGAAACCACCCGTTCAGAAGGCAGCAATACGCCCTTTATGAACTTCGAGCTGAAAGGCCGCGTCAGTCACACCCTGATCGACGGCCAGCTGGTATACCAGCTGTAACTTCAGCACCCGATAGAAAGGCAGCCTGTGGGCTGCCTTATTTGTTTCTATGCAACGGTGTAGCGGCTGAGGAACATAGTCACTGCATCCTCGGCAATCCGCACTGCCATCGCCTCATCCGGTACCGGCTGGCGCATCAGTAACTGTGGCCAGAAGGCCACTGCTTTAATCAGCCCCAGAAACTGGGCCGCCGCATAGCCGGTATCCACCTGCTGTAACCGGTTATCCTCCATCGCAGCCTTCATCCACAACTCCAGCCCCATACCCTGCTCACCCAGCTGCGCCATCGCTTCGTCAGCCAGGCTTTCGGACAGCATAAACTCCACGATCACCATCCTCGCCAGTGCGCGAAACTCATCGCAACGCAGCAGTTCAAGCTCACGCAGGGCAAACGCCTGCAGTTGATCCGCCAGAGGCTGCTGCGGACTGTAAGCCAGCTGCGTCACCTTAAGGCTGTGCTGGAACAATCGCTGTACGATCGCCTGAAACAGCGCCTCTTTGCTGACAAAGTGGTTATATACCGTGCGCTTGGAGACTCCGGCCCGGGCAGAGATCGCATCCATACTGGCGGCATGGAAGCCCTTCTCCCGAAACTCCTCAATCGCAGCCTCGATAATGGCAGCACGCTTGCGTTCACTCTGACTCAACTTCTCTTTCATGTTCTATCCGGACAACTCTGTATTGCGCTCATTCTACACTAGAGAGTTTACTTTTATCCAAGGCCTGAATTACACTGCACAGTGTAGTTTACTTAAATATGCCGGAGAGCCCTGTGAAGCGCCGCTATTCCTTACTGATCACCGGAGGCCTGTTACTGATGTTAACCCTCAGCTGTAGTCATACCCCCAGCCAGCCAAACCACGAGCAATCTGCGCAATACCGTGACGGCAAGTTCCACAACAGCTCCCATGCCCAGTCCGCCGAAAGCAGCGCCCTGATGAACACCCTGTGGCGCTATCTGTTTGAGAAGCGCAAGGATCCGGTTCCGGCTGATCCCGTGCCGCTGAGCACTATCGATCCGCAACAGCTGGTCGCGGATGCTGGCACAGCCTCTTTGTTTCGCTTGGGTCACTCCAGTACCCTGCTGCGCCTGGCCGGCGAGTTCTGGCTGATTGACCCGGTTTTCAGCGAACGGGCCTCGCCAATCAGCTTTCTCGGTCCGAAGCGCTTCCACCAGCCTCCGATCGCACTGGATGAGCTGCCCAGACTCCGGGGCATTATCATCTCTCATGACCACTACGATCATCTGGACAAGGCAACCGTCCTGCAGCTGCAGCACAAGGTGGAACGCTTTATCGTGCCACTGGGCGTTGGTAACCACCTGCGCGAATGGGGAATTGCGGAGCAACAGATTACCGAGCTGGACTGGTGGCAATCCATTCATCTCGGCAAGGTAGAGCTGGTCGCCACCCCGGCTCAGCACTTCTCGGGACGCGGCCTGGGTGATGGCAATAAAACCCTGTGGGCTTCCTGGGTGATACGTACCCAGGATCTATCCCTGTTCTACAGCGGTGATACCGGATACTTCGATGGCTTCAGGGAGATTGGTGAGCGCTACGGTCCCTTTGACCTGACGCTGATGGAGAACGGCGCTTACGACCGCAACTGGTCAAAGATCCATATGTCGCCGGAGCAGACGCTCCAGGCCCATATCGATCTCAGGGGTAAGGCCCTGTTACCGGTTCATAACAGTACCTTCGACCTCGCCCTGCACCCCTGGTACGAGCCGATGCAGCGCCTGGACACACTGGCTGCAGAACAGGATATCAGGCTGGTCACACCGCGGATCGGTGAAGCCGTGCCGCTGCAGGCAATACCGGAATACCAGGCCTGGTGGCGGGAGCTGCGTGATTCGATTGCAGAGTCAGCAAAACGGCTCGCCCCTTCGGGATAAGCCGCTCGCCGGGATGTATCAAGCCACCTGATAGCGTCCCGGCTTGTGGTTAAAGGTCACTACCAGATTGCAGATCAGGGCTCCCAGAATCGATAGCAACAGCAGCTGGATATCGACAATAAAGAAGGACGCCACCAGAACGGCGACATCCACCCCCATCTGCACCTTACCCGCCGCAATCCCCCGTTTAGCCTGCAGATAGAGCGCCAGGATGCCAAAGCCCCCCAGGCTGGAAGCATGACGGAACATAATCAGCATCCCCAGCCCGATCAGGGCCCCGCCCATCATGGCGGCATAGAAGGGATTTACCAGCTGGATATCCAGCACCCAGTGCAGGTTATCCACGGCAAAGGAGACCACCGATACCGAGATAAAGGTATTGAGCGTGAAGCGCTTGCCCATCTGGCTGTAGGCCAGCCAGTAAAACGGCAGGTTGAACAGGAAGAACAGTTCGCCAAAGCTGAATTCCGTCAGTTGGGTCGCCAGCAGGGTCAGCCCTGCGGTACCCCCGGTCAGCAGGCCGATCTGTTTAAACAGAAATACGCCCAGGGAAACCAGGCCTGAGGCCACCAGCAGCGCCAGCAGATCCTCACGGAAAGAGTGTTTTTGAGTCATAAAACAGGATATATCGCTATCTGAACCTTGTGAGCAGAATCAGATCATTCCAGCGGGTCTTGTGGACAGTCCGCGAACGGTGCGGCCGATGGCTGATCAGGGCGCGCATTATCCGGCTTCGCTGGTCAATAAGCAACCAGACCGGCTCGCCCGGAATAACCGGGCCAGGCTGTAAAAATAAAAAGCCGCGTCAAACGCGGCTTTGTAAGTTTTGCGGACCAGGTGCCTCAGGCCTGCCCCGCGGACATACGAATACCTTTCGGAATGGTGATCTGCGACAGCAGGCCCAGGCTCAGGTCTACCGCTACCGCCAGCAATGCGGTCGCTATCGCACCGGAGAGCATCATCGGCGTGTCGTTAAGGCGGATACCCATAAACACCAGCTCACCCAGACCGCCGCCCCCGATCAGGTAAGCGATCGGCACGGTACCGATATTGAGCGAGAAGGCGGTACGGGTACCGGCGAAGATTACACTCAGCGAGTTAGGCAGTTCGACCCGCAGCAGCCGTTGCATGGCGGTCATTCCCATCCCCCGCGCCGCCTCAGTGAGGTGATTCGGCACATTGCACAGCCCGGTGTAAGTATTGCGGGTGATCGGCAGCAGGGTGATGACGTAGAGGCCAAAAGCCGCCGGCAGGAAACCGATGCCGAGAAAACTCATGCTCATTGCCAGCAGGGCCAGAGTCGGGATAGTGGCACCCACATTGAGGAACTGCATCACGTATTCGGCATAACGGCGGCACGCCGGACGGCTCAGGATCACTCCCAGCGGGATCGCCGTGATCAGCGCCAGCCCAGCAGACACCGCCGCCAGCTCCAGGTGCTGGCCACCCAGGTAGAGCACATCCGGCATATAGTAGAGCATCTCATCCAGAGTCCCCTCTTCCATCGTCGCAGCCAGCAGCAGGATCACTGCGGCCATCAACAGGGTACGCGCGGCGATATTCAGCAGGCTTTTTGGCATGACAGCGCCTCCTTTTCCATAGAAGCCTGCGGTGCCTGGGCCAGACGGGCAGCAATCTGCTGGTGCCCCAACCAGCCGACAATGCGATTGTCCGCATCAACGCAGCAGAGGCGCTCTGCACCGCTGCTGTAGAGCATGGCGGAGGCATCGGTCAGGCTGGTCTGCAAGGAAACCACCGGCTCGGTTCCGATGCTGGTCGTGGCATCAGCCACCAGCGCATCGGCAGCCGTGAACAGACGCAGGCGCTTAATGGCACGGTCGGCACCGACAAAATTTTCCACAAACTCATTGATCGGATTAGCCAGTATCCGGTCCGGAGAATCAAACTGCAGCAGCTCACCCTGAGAGAAGATCGCGATCTTGTCAGCCATCTTCACCGCTTCATCGATATCGTGGCTGACAAACATAATGGTCTTATTCAGTTCCTGCTGCATCTTGAGGAACTCATCCTGGATAATCTCACGGTTGATCGGGTCGATCGCACCGAAAGGCTCATCCATCAGCATCACCGGTGCATCCGCCGCCAGCGCCCGGATTACGCCAACACGCTGCTGCTGACCGCCGGAGAGTTGGGCCGGGTAACGCTTAAGGAATACCGATGGATCCAGTGCCACCATCTCCAGCAGCTCTTTAGCCCGCTTACGTGACTGCGCCTTAGGCCAGCCCAGCAGATCCGGCACCACGCAGATATTGTCCTCAATGGTCATATTGGGAAACAGGCCGATCTGCTGAATCACATAGCCAATGCGGCGGCGCAGCTCGGTGTCGCAAAGCTTCGAGGTATCTTCGCCGTTGATGTAGACCTTACCCGAGGTCGGGTGGATGATACGGTTGATCATTTTCAGGGTAGTGGTCTTACCACAACCGGATGGACCTAACAGTACACAGATCTCACCACTGGGCACCTCCATGTCGATCTGGTTGGCGGCCATTACCTGATGCCCGTAAGAGTCGAAAATCTTGGTCAGCTTTTCCAGTTTTATCATCGCTGCAAACCTTATTGTTATTCTGTTCTCCGATAGCAGCCCGGATTGAAGCCGCTACCTTTTCAATTCGATCGCCGCAGGCGGCCTCAGTGGCTCGCCTGCCCCGGCGGGGTAACTTTCTTCTGCAGCAGAAACAGCGCGCCATCGGTGATAATTGCCAGCACACTGACGGTGATCGCACCGGCAAAGATCTGCACCGGATCACTCTGGGAGATGCCACGGCTGATTATGCTGCCCAGGCCACCCGCGCCAATATAGGCAGCGATAGCCATCACGCCGATATTGATCACCACGGCGGAGCGGACACCTGCCATAATCACCGGCAGAGAGAGCGGGATCTCAACCTTGTAGAGGCGCTGCAGGGCGCTCATGCCTACACCACGGGCCGCTTCGCGCAGGGCCGGATCGACATCGGTAATGGCGGTATAGGTGTTACGCACAATGGGCAACAGGGCGTAGAGGAACACGGCGATCACCGCCGGGACATAGCCGATCCCTTGTCCGATCTGCGACAGGATCGGAATCATCAGGCCAAACAGGGCGATGGATGGAATGGTGATCACCACAGAGCCCAGATAAAGCACCATATCGGCGATCAGCTTATTCTGGGTAATGGCAACACCGGTAGGGACACCCACCAGTATTGCCAGCCCCACGGCACAGGCCACCAGGGCGATATGCTCGAAGGTGCGCATCAGCACCAGATCCTGGTTCTGGAGAAAATAATCGATCAGATTCATAGCCGGATACTCATAGAGAGTCTGACCGGGCACGCAGCCCGGCAGGGGTATGAGACGCCCAATCCCTGCCATTGCAGGGGTTGGGCACGGACGGTTACAGCAGGTTCTGCGCTTTCAGGAAGGCAGTCGCCACTTCCTCAACCGGCTTTTTGTCGATATCGACGCTGGCGTTCAGACGCTGCATAACCTCGTCATCCAGGGCGGCGGACAGGGTATTCAGCTTGGCTTCGATCTCCGGGTACTGCTTCAGCACCTCTTCACGCACCACAGGCACCACGGCGTAATCAGGGAAGAACTGCAGGTCATCTTCCAGCAGGTAGAAGTCGAAAGCAGCGATGCGCCCATCGGTCGCGAAGACCAGGGCGATATCCACCAGCTCATCTTTCAGCGCGCTGTAGGTCAGGCCCGCTTCCATTGATTTCAGCATGCTGCGTGGCACACGGAAATCGTATGCTTTCTGCAGGCTGCGGATACCATCAGAACGACCGATAAACTCGGCGGTACCCGCCATATTCAGCTCAGCGCCGGATTTGTAGGCGTTGGCCATATCTGACAGGGTAAAGATGGAGTTGCCATTCTTACGCACAGCCAGGGCGAAGGTGTTGTTCGCTTTGGATGGCTGCAGCCATACCAGGCCTTTCTTAGCGTCCAGCTCCTTAACCTTGCTGTAGGTCTGCTCGGAGTTCAGACGCTGTTTGAATTTGTTGTAGACCACCAGTGAAGTACCGGTGTACTCCCAATACAGGTCGACCTCGCCATTCTCCTGGGCCTTTCGTACCAGGGAACTGCCCATACCGGTTTTCTGCTCCACCGGGATGTTGCTCGCCTTCAGCAGTTGGGTAGTCATCTCCGAGAGCAGGAACTGTTCGGTAAAGAACTTACCCCCGACGACCACCTTATCGGCCGCCCAGGCGGTTGAAGCGATTGCACTGCACAGGACGGCGGATGCCAGCTGTTTGGAGAGTTTCTTAAACATGATTCCACTACCTCTATTTGATTATTTTTGTTGTCGGTATGCGGGTTCAGCCAAAACCGCTTTGCAGCAGAGTGTCCCTGCAGCAGTTCCCGGGGATGGGTCTCGTCTGCCCGGCGCTGGCGGTTATGGGAACCAGAACATGCCGCTGATTGCCCGCTGGCAGATCAGCCTGAGAAGCAATGTCACACGGCTCCGGCAGAAGCAAAAACGACTTTAAGTCATTCAGGCATGATTTAAAGTCATGCCTATTGGGTCGTGGTACGGAGAGAAAATTCAGCAGAAAAAGACCGCTCCCGGCAGCGCAGAAGCAGTCTTTTTAGTTTCGACAGAAGCTCGAAAGAGTATTTTTAAATCAGTCGCTTACTTAAGAAATTTTTCTTCAAATGGATAGCGGGTCAGGTTCTCGAAGCCATCTTCGGTAATGATCACCTGGTCTTCCAGTTTCACCCCTTCGCCACCGCCAACAGCACCGACATAGGCTTCGACACAGAGCGCCATCCCCGGCTCCAGCACACCGTCATACCCGTGGCACTCCAGGTCTTCCGGATAGCGGATCGATGGATACTCATCACAAAGACCAACTCCGTGCATCATCACGCCGTAACGCTGGTCACGGAACTCTTTAGGTAGCAGCAAGCCCGCTTCGGTCACCTCGCTAAAGCTCATACCTGGCTTGAGGATCTCCATGTTGTATTGGATATGCTCATAGGCCACCTGATAGAGATGCTTCTGCTCTGCCGTCGGTTCACCGTCACCGATCAGCCAGGTACGGGAAAGGTCGGCACAGATACCGTAAGGACCGATCAGGTCGGTATCAAAGGCCAGCAGTTCACCTTCCTGCACTACGCGGGGCCCACACTCCTGGAACCAGGGGTTGGTACGTGGACCGGATGAGAGAATACGACACTCGATCCACTCGCCACCACGGCGGATATTTTCCGCATGCAGCACCGACCAGATATCGTTTTCAGTTACGCCCGGCACGGTGACCTGCTGCATCTTGGCCATCGCGATCTCGGTCGAGGCGATAGAGCAACGCATGGCATTGATCTCATCGACGTTTTTCACCGCTCGGGCCAGCTCCATCACCTCCTGGCCATCGAAGGTTTCGATACCCAGCTTATCCAGCTCACGCAGACCGGCGATCTCGATCTTATCCACTGCCAGGCGACGGTTATCACCGGCATGCTCACGGATGATCGAATCGATCTCAGCGGCAAAGTGGGCCGCATGCTGCTCGGTCTTGTTACCGGTCTCGAAATAGAAGAAGGAAGCGCCACCGCGCAGCTCACGCACCAGCGGCAGGTGCGCAGAGAGATGGTCGCAGTTGTGGAAATCCCACAGGATCATATAGCCCTCAGCCGAGACATAGCAGGCCCGGGCATGGTTATGGGTGATCCACAGCTGCATATTGGTGGAATCGGTGGCGTAACGGATATTCAGCGGGTCGAACAGCAGAACCCCGGCCAGATCACGCTTCTTCAGCTGATCGACGATACGGTTGAGACGATACTCACGCATGCGCGCCAGGTTGGGTGTGATGAGCCCAAGCTCCTCCCACTCATTGAAGGCCAGATCGGTTGGCCCGATCTCAACCCGGTCATTGTCATTGGGCGATCCATCCGGTTTCAGCGCCCCGCCACGGCGGCGGGTCGGATCGATCTTGCGGTTGGATACTGAAAATGGATTAGGACTCATGCCAAAACCTCAGGATTTTATTGTTGTTGTCCTGGCATGGCCTGCGATCACCTCAGACGCTTCAGCCCCGCCAGTGCAGTTTTTACATTGGCCTCCTCACCACGACTGCGGGAGTAAACCAGATAGATCGGTTGCAATATCTTCGGGGCACCTGCCACCGGGTGCAGCACACCTTGTTCAATCAACTCACCGATCACCTCGATATCGAAGTAACCGGCGCCGCCATGGGTCAGGATGAAATCCAGGCCGATATCGGCCATCCCTACCGACAGACGCTGCTCGGTTTTTTCCGCCAGCGCCTTGCTATGTTCATCACGAAAAAGCCGCCCCCAGTCGACAAAGACATAGTTATGCAGCGGATCGCCCTTCACTTTGCCCGGCTCGGTCGACACCAGTATCAGCCGGGTCTCATTAAAGACCTCTATGTGCAGGTCCTGGCTGTGGCGCGGGTCGTAGGCCACCGCCATATCCAGCAAACCTTCGCGCAGCTGCTGCCACAGGTGATCGGAGTAATCCGCCGTCACCTGGGTTGCCACGTGAGGCGCATGCTCTTCCATCCAGTCCAGCCAGCGTGGTGTCAGCGCCTTCCAGACATGCAGCTGCAGTCCGAGGCTGACCATCGCATCCTTATCCTCGGACAGGGCCACTTCATGCCGCGCCTGCTCCCAGGTACTGACCAGCTTGAGCGCATGACGATGGAACAGCCGCCCGGCCCGGGTCAGCTGGATACCGCTGCGCCGCCGTGCCAACAACTGCTGGTTCATCCGCTCCTCCAGCGCTTTAATGCGGGCGCTGATGGTCGACTGGGTAATGTGCAGCCGCTCTGCTGCAAGCTGGAAACTACCGCTGGCGGCCACCTCCAGGAAGGCGCGAACGTGCTCAATATTCATCCTGAGAAGCCCTCTCTTCAATCGGAATAATCGATATAACAATACAACTATTTCGTTTTTATGGGATACACATAGGTGTTAATTAGTGAACATACGTTGATTTTTTCTTTTTAATTCAGATAGTTAACTACAAAAAGAGAAGAAAACGCAGCAACCTACCCCGTAGCGATAGTATCTGATCACGTCATCGGGTTGACGCGATCAGATATTCAGCGCAATACCATCCTCCGCTTAGCGCCTGACAGAAGCCACAACAGAGCGAGTAAAAACGCTGACAGATGTGCTTATCCGGTCGCTGCCTATGACTTTTTTGAATGCGCAAATGACTTTATGTCGCTTTTGCGGTTTCGGTAAAACTGACAAATTTCCCTTCATTGAATTTCGATTCGTAATCCAACTTATTCAACGCAGCCGGTATCGGGGAACGGGGCTATCAGCTTTCAGCCTGCCGCTGTGAAAACAACAAGAGAGAAATCTATGCAATACGTACGACTTGGCAACTCCGGCCTGAAAGTATCCCGTCTCTGCCTGGGCACCATGAACATGGGTTCCAAAGAGTGGAAACCATGGATCTACGACGAGCGTGAATCCGCACCGATCATTGAGCACGCGCTGGATAGCGGCGTTAACTTTATCGATCTGGCTGACTTCTACTCGACCGGTGCCGGTGAAGAGGTTGTATGTAATGTCCTGCGCCGCGCCGCTCGCCGCGAAGACCTGGTGATCACCACCAAATGCGGCTATGCCATGAGCGACGATATCAACGCCCAGGGCCACTCCCGCAAGCACATCATGGACAGCATCGACGCCTCTCTGAGCCGTATGAAGATGGATTACGTCGATATCTACATGCTGCATTTCTTCGATACCGAAACACCGGTTGAAGAGACCATGGCGGCAATGAACGATATCGTCCGTTCCGGTAAGGCACGCTACATCGGTGTTTCCACCATGAACACCTGGCAGCTGGCGAAGATCCTGCACGTTTGCGATATGAACGGCTGGGCACGCCCGATCAACATGCAGCTGCAGCTGAACTGCGCTTACCGCGAGGAAGAGCGGGAGATGATCCCTTACTGCATGGATCAGGGCATCGGTGTGTCCGTATTCAGCCCACTGGCCCGCGGCACCCTGACCTGCGATATGAACTCCAACCGCAATAAGACCGACTTCTTCACCCAGGAGATGTACAACGACCAGGCTACCCTGGATATCTCCGGCTCGGTTGCCCGCGTTGCTGAAGCCCGCGGTTGCACGCCTGCACAGATCGCCCAGGCATGGGTGCTGCAGAAGCAGGAAGTCAGCAGCATGCTGGTCGGTGCGGATACTCAAGAGCAATTCAACAGCGCCCTGGCGGCACTGGAAACCAAGCTGGATGAAGAGGAGATCTACGAGCTGGAGCGTAACTACACGCCTTGCGACCTGATCACCGACTACACCGCAGGCAAGCGTATCCCACGCTCGCCTCGTCCGGCTCAGGGTCGTTTCGCGAAGTAATTCTGCGCAGTTATAATCCTTTCAGGTATCCGGGCTCTAAGCCCGGATTTTCTTTTTATGCAATCAGTATTCACAGCAGGCTGACCGGAGCAATTCGCACCGGCGTCAGACAACAAAAAGTCACTTGGAACTATCGCGCAGCCATTCGGTAAAGCGCATCACTTTCGCCAGTCCCTGCCGGTCACGTGAGACATCCAGCCAGTAGCCAAAAGGTCCGTCCACCTCGATATCACTGAAGGCCACCAATGTACCGGCGTTCAGCTCCTTAGTGATCATAGTACGGTCTATAATCGCAGGGCCGGCCCCCGCTACGGCGGCGTTGATCACCTGATCCAGGGTACTGAACTCCATCCCCTGATTCGGATCGATTCCCTCGATACCTGCCGCGCTTAGCCAGGCCTGCCAGACCTCCAGCGGCCGTCCCTTATGTAGGATATGCAACAAACTCTGCTGTGCCAGGTCGAGCTCGCCGTTTGCATCCAGCAATTGCGGCGCACATACCGCCACATGGCGCTCCAGCATCAGCAACTCGCTATAGCAACGCGGCTGGGCAGTGCGACCAAAGCGGATCACACAGTCGTAACTGCCCTCCTCCCCCTGACTGTCTTTCACCGACAGGGTCAGTTCCGGGTAGCGCTTGCGGAAGTCGGCCAGGCGTGACACCAACCAGCGGGTAGAAAAGGTCGGTGGCACCAGGATATTGAGTTTCTGGCGCTGATTGGGATCACGCAGCTGCTGCAGGGCGTTCTCCATCAGGTTGAAAGACTGGGCCAGTTGCGGCAGCAGCTGACGTCCGGCATCAGTCAGCTCCAGCCGGTGATGGTGGCGGATAAAGAGAGCGGTACCGAGGTAGTCCTCCAGCTGCTTAACCTGACGACTGACCGCCCCCTGGGTAACATGCAGTTCCTGGGCGGCCCGGGTGAAGCTGAGGTGCTTGCCGGTTTCTTCAAACACCCGCAGGGCGGTTAGTGAGGGTAATGTGCGCATGATACAGGCTGTTTATCTGCCGACAGTATTAAAGCGCTGAGTTTATACCGGATAATAGCGCCAATCGATTAAAAACTTTCTGCCCGACCGGAACCGTCGTACTGAGAACAATGATCGCTTATGACACCTTATATACTCAGGTTGGCGGGCACTGACACAGCAATATATACCGCCTCCATTTCTTTACCCAATCACTGACGCCAATCGCTATGAACTCTGCCATCCTGTTTGAAGCCTGCGAGCTGAAGCCCTACATCGACTTTGATCCACAGCCGGGGAACTGGAGCCTGTCACTGCAGGAATCCGTCAACCTCAACCATGAGAGCTTCTATCGCTTTTTTAACCGCCAGATGGCTTCGATGAGGCCTGAAGAACTGGCTCAGAATGAACAAAGCTGGCTTTGCGCACTGATATTTTTTGCCGGAGCTCTGGAGCAGATCAGCGCCGGTCAGGAGCAAGCCCCCTTACTCTATCGTCTTGGCCTGCATAAGGCGCTACGCTGTCAGTTCGGTATGAACGCCGAAGAAGCGGACGACACCCTGCTCTCATTGCCATCTGCCCTGGAGCAGTCTGGTTACCTGCAGCAGGTCTATCGCCTCGGAATACTGAGTGTAAAGCAATTAGATCAGCAACAGGCTCAGGCCGCGCTGAAGCTCACCCGGCTACTCAGAGAGAGCAGCCGGATGAATAAGGCTGCTTTTTTTCACGCTCCTGCCGACGGCCAGGCAGGTAACTAACAGCACAGCAAAAGGCTGAAACGACTCAGCACCATCCTCCTTCGACATGCCTGTGTCTGCCGAGTACCCACCGCAGTATCTATCGGAATCGCAAAGCAGCAACACAATAACTTTCGACGCGATTGAGCCTTAGCCATGCTGCTATAGCCCTCCGGGTCAGGCGGCCTATGATCACCACCTGACGTCAGGGTGAAGTTCTGATGGAACCTATTACAGATTGAGAACTCTACTGGTCCGTGAAGCTTACAGAGATAGCGAGCCTGAGAGGGAGCTGTCTTAAGCTGCAGCTTGATACGATCCGTCATAAAGCGGCGCTACAATAGCGAAAGCCGGTGAAATTACCGACGGGTGATAACGACTCACGACCGGAGTTTGCCGATATCAGTAAGTGCCTCAGGATATTTAAATGCCGGAGCAGCCAAAGCTGTATTGAATATCGTCCCATCCAACAATCTCAGGACTACAATCTCAGGACTAATAGGACAAAGACCGACGGTATCAGGTTTATCCCCTCGCCCAGCCCTACGTAGTATTACCGATTACCGATATTTATAATATATTCTAAAGCAAGCCAATCTTGCAGAAAAATAAACTTTTCAGAAATCATTGCTCAGAAAATAAACTCAAAATACCCCCTTCACACAGACTCTTCTCCAATCTAAGAACTTACGTAGTTTTCCTGACTTAGTGCGCAAAAATCAGTCCGAAAACCGTCAAATCGCCAGTCTATCCCGGTAAATTGCGATATATCGCCGTCAGTGTGTAATCAATAAAACAATCTATAGCTCAGCTAAACACTCCTCACACACTCTCGCTAAAACAGATTTAGGCAGGATATTTAACTGCAAAAAAACCAAAAAGACAGCCAATAATACCAAAAAGAACAAAAATATAGAGCATTAATTCAGCATCAAGACCAGATCAATTTTTTTCCTTAACAAACAACAAGTTATAAAAAAAACGTGGCTTAACAGCGGCTTATTAACCTGGCAGAGTTTTTGAGCGGTCAGATATTAACCAGGCCAATCGTTGTTAAGCTCCCGTTGTGAGGTTATCTTTGTTCCCGATTGATTTAACAACCCAATTTGAGCCATCCCCATAAGGGCGCTCTGATTAAAAAAATAAGGGGTACGTGATGAAGAAAATCACCAAAAAGCTCATGACCCTGAGCACTGCTATTGCACTGGCTGGCGCTGTTTCCGCAGCAAACGCTGAAACACTGAAAATCGGTCTGGCAGGACCGGCAACCGGCCCTGTGGCACAGTATGGTGATATGCAGAAAATCGGCGTCATGGCGGCGATTGAAGACATCAATAAAGCAGGCGGCATCAACGGCATGCAGCTTGAAGGTGTTATTTACGACGACGCTTGTGACCCGAAACAGGCCGTTGCCGTAGCCAACAAGATCGTCAACGACGGCATCCAGCACGTTGTTGGTCACCTTTGCTCTTCATCTACAGAACCTGCGACTGACATCTATGAAGAAGAAGGCGTGCTGATGATCACAGCCGCATCCACCTCTCCTTCTATCACCGAGAAAGGCCTGCAGCTGGTATTCCGTACCATCGGTCTGGACAGCCTGCAGGGCACCCTGGCCGCTGACTACATCATCAACAAGGAAAAGCCTGCCCGTATCGCTGTCGTACATGACAAGCAGCAGTATGGCGAAGGTCTGGCAACCACGGTTAAAGGCCAGCTGGAAGCTGCCGGTATGAAGCCGGCCATGTTTGAAGGTGTCACCCCTGGCGACAAAGACTTCTCGGCGCTGATTGCCAAGCTGAAGAAAAACAATATCGACTTCGTATACTACGGTGGTTACCACCCTGAACTTGGCCTGATCCTGCGTCAGTCTAAGGAAAAGGGATTTGGCGCTCAGTTTATGGGACCTGAAGGCATCGTAAACGCAGACCTGGCAAAAATCGCCGGTGAAGCGTCCGAAGGCGTCCTGGCGACAGCTCCGAAGAGCTTTGACCAGAACCCGGTTAACCAGGCCCGTGTAGACGCGATCAAAGCCAAAGGCGAAGATCCGACAGGTCCATTCGTATTCACGGCCTATGCAGCCGTGCAGGTAATGGCTGACTCTATCAAGGCGACCGGCGAAACTGATCCGTTCAAACTGGCTGATCATATCCGCGAAACCAGCTTCGATACTTCTATCGGCAAGGTTAAGTACGACGCTAAAGGCGATCTGACTGAATCTACCTTCCTGGTATACGAGCTGCACAAAGACGGTTCCAAAACACCGGCTAAATAAATTTTCATCCATTAAACAGAGGGCCTGCCGCACGCAGGCCTTTGACACCCGGCTCCGTGATCCGGAGTTAAGGTGAAGTGGATACGCCTCAATTATCGCCGGGCCAGCGGATGGCCCGGTATTTGCGCTTTTACTACCCTGCTCCCGGCCCGGATGCCGTCAGGTCTGTTACCGGTAATAACCGGTTTGCGCTGAGTCTGTATCCTGTTCACCCGGGCGTCGAGTAATCTGGTCCCTGGAAAATGTCAGAACTTTCTCTCTATCTGTTGCAACAGCTCATTAACGGGCTGACCATCGGGTCCACCTATGCCCTGATCGCCATCGGCTACACAATGGTTTATGGCATCATCGGTATGATCAACTTTGCCCACGGCGAGATCTATATGATCGGCTCCTACGTGACATTCATTGTCATCGCGGGACTGATGGGCATGGGTCTGGTGAGCTTACCTGTTATCCTGATCATCGCGCTGGTTGTCGCTGTGGTCATCGCCAGTACCTACGGCTGGACGGTCGAGCGAGTAGCCTATCGCCCGCTGCGCGGCTCCAACCGACTGATTCCACTGATCTCCGCGATCGGTATGTCTATTTTCCTGCAGAACTTTGTGGTGCTGTCACAGGGTTCCCGTGATGTGGCGCTGCCACCTCAGGTCACCGGAGGCTGGAACTTCGGCGACCCTTCAGTGTTTGAAGTGTCCATCTCCTATATGCAGCTGCTGATCTGGGCTGCCACGCTGATCACCATGATCGGCCTGACGCTGTTCATCTCCCGATCCCGCATGGGCCGCGCCTGCCGCGCCTGCTCTGAAGACCTGGGTATGACCAACCTGCTGGGCATCGATACCAACCGTATTATCGCCCTGACCTTTATCATAGGTGCCGCACTGGCGGCAATCGCCGGCCTGCTGCTCAGCCTCTATTACGGCGTGGTAAACCCGTTTGTCGGCTTTATCGCCGGCCTGAAGGCATTCACTGCGGCGGTGCTGGGTGGTATCGGCTCTATTCCGGGCGCGATGCTGGGTGGCCTGATCCTTGGTGTGACCGAGGCGATGACGGCGGCGTTCTTCCCTTCCGAATACAAAGATGTGGTGGCTTTCAGCCTGTTGGTACTGATCCTGCTGTTCCGCCCAAGTGGTCTGTTGGGTAAACCGGAGGTTGAGAAAGTCTGATGAGCAACAGTAAGTTCTACAACGCGATCTTCGCGGCAGGCATCACCCTGATCCTGGCCTGCCTGATGATCGGCATTAAGCTGGATAATGAAGGTGCCCAGCTGGCGGTAAAAGGCGCCACCGCTGAGCAGTGGGGCTGGATCGGCCTGGGTATCGCAATCGTATTCTTCTCCCAGCTGTTCTCCAGTCAGATCGATGCGATGTTTGGCAAGATTCCCAAGCCAAACCTCGGCGCGATGCTGCCTGAAGAGCGCAAAATGGCGACCCTGAAGCCCTGGCTGATCGCTGCGGTCGTCGTCATTATGCTGATCTGGCCATTCATGGTCTCCCGTGGATCTGTCGATCTGGCGACCCTGACCCTGATTTACATCATGCTGGGGCTGGGCCTGAATATCGTGGTAGGCCTGGCAGGCCTGCTGGATCTGGGCTTCGTGGCCTTTTACGCTGTGGGCGCCTATACCTACGCCTTACTGTCCGAATACTTCGGCCTATCCTTCTGGGCCTGCCTGCCGATCTCTGCCGGTATGGCGGCGCTGTTCGGCTTTATTCTCGGCTTCCCGGTACTGCGCCTGCGTGGCGACTACCTCGCCATTGTAACGCTGGGCTTCGGTGAAATTATCCGAATCCTGCTGAACAACTGGTCTGCCGTTACCGGTGGTCCCAGCGGTATCTCAGGTATCGCCAAGCCAACCCTGTTCGGCCTGGAGTTTACCCGCCGCGCCAAGGAGGAAGGCAACGTACCGTTCCATGAGTTCCTGGGTATCGATTACTCCAGCAGCTACAAGGTGATCTTCCTCTACCTGATCGCCGTGCTGCTGGTGCTGTTCGTGATCTACGTCATCAACCGCCTGATGCGGATGCCGATCGGACGCGCCTGGGAAGCACTGCGTGATGATGAGATCGCCTGCCGTTCTCTGGGTCTGAACCGTACTGCAATCAAACTTTCCGCGTTCACCCTGGGAGCATCCACAGCAGGTTTCGCCGGTTCCTTCTTCGCTGCACGCCAGGGCTTTATCAGCCCGGAATCCTTCATCTTTATAGAGTCCGCCATCATCCTCGCGATCGTCGTGCTGGGCGGCATGGGTTCTCAGGTCGGTGTTATCCTCGCGGCCATCGTGATGACCATACTGCCGGAGCTGGCGCGCGAGTTCTCTGAATACCGCATGTTGCTGTTCGGATTGCTGATGGTTCTGATGATGCGCTGGAGACCTGAAGGTCTGGTACCGATGAAGCGTCCACACCTGGAGTTAAAACAATGAGTCAGCTACTGCTGGATGTAAATGGCCTGACCATGCGTTTTGGCGGCCTGGTAGCGGTGAATGGCGTTGACCTAACCGTGAAAAACCGCCAGATCGTATCGATTATCGGTCCGAATGGCGCGGGTAAAACCACCGTATTTAACTGCCTGTCCGGATTCTACATTCCGTCCGATGGCAGCGTGATGTTTAATGGCAAACAGATTGCCGGCCTCAAGGACTACCAGATCTCCCGCCAGGGGCTGGTACGTACTTTCCAGCACGTGCGCCTGTTTTCCAAGATGACAGTGATTGAGAACATGCTGGTTGCCCAGCATCGTCACCTCAATACCAACTTAATCTCCGGCCTGTTTAAGACTCCCAACTACCGCCGCCTGGAACAGGAAGCGATGGATCGTGCCGTACACTGGCTGAAAGAGGTCGATCTGCTGGAGTTTGCCAACCGCGAAGCGGGGAATCTGGCCTATGGCCAGCAGCGACGCCTTGAGATTGCGCGCTGCATGGTGACCCAGCCCGAGCTGTTGTTGCTGGACGAACCGGCAGCGGGCCTTAACCCGAACGAGACCAAAGAGCTGGATGAGCTGATCATCAAGCTGCGTGATGAACACGAAATCTCCGTATTGCTGATTGAGCACGATATGGGGCTGGTAATGGGCATCTCTGATCACATCTACGTCATCGCCCAGGGGACTCCACTGGCCGATGGCAGCCCGGATGAAGTGAAGAACAACCCGGACGTGATTAAAGCCTATCTGGGGGAAGAGTAAGATGCTGCGAATTAACAACATCAATACCCATTATGGTCAGATTCAGGCCCTGCACGATGTCTCCGTAGAGGTAAAGAAGGGAGAGATTGTTACCCTGATCGGTGCGAACGGTGCCGGTAAAACCACCCTGATGATGACTATCTGCGGAGATCCCCAGGCCAGCAGCGGCAAAATTCACTTCGACGGAGAGGATATCAGCCGCCTGACGACCGCCAAGATCATGCAGAAAGGCCTGGCGATCGTACCTGAAGGGCGTCGCGTCTTCAGTGGCCTGACGGTCGAAGAGAATCTTTACATGGGCTCCTACTATCGTAGCAAGGCCGAAGCCGCTGAAACGGCCGAGCACGTGCTGGAACTTTTTCCGCGCCTGCGTGAGCGCTTCAGCCAGCGTGCAGGCACCATGTCGGGCGGCGAGCAGCAGATGCTCGCGATTGGCCGTGCCATGATGTCAAAACCGCGCATGATCCTGCTGGACGAGCCCTCGCTGGGTCTGGCACCGATCATCATCCAGCAGATCTTCGATATCATCCAGAAGCTGCGGGATGAGGGCGTAACCATCTTCCTGGTCGAGCAGAACGCCAACCAGGCACTGCGTATCGCAGACCGTGGTTATGTGCTGGAAAATGGCCGCGTGGTACTGGAAGACAGTGGCGATGCCCTGCTGACTAACGAAGCCGTGCAGCAAGCCTATCTGGGTGGTTAAAGCCCCCTCCTGTACGTCGAATAGCCGCTACTCCAGCGGCTATTTTTTTGCGTACGCGAAATAACCATACAAAAAACACGCATTAAAAAACGATCGTTTTATAATCAATCGAACTAAAGCAGCTCTGGCTTTCACTAAACGAATGTTTTATTAATATTTCTTCCTGATCATTTTTTAATCGATCACTCAGGCAACAAAAATAACAAAACCTGTGAATCACCTGCTTTGCAAGTGGTCATCAGCAAAGGAAGCCTTGATGCACGAGCCCAACATTGATTACAGCCGTCAGTCGGAACAGTACTTTCCGCTCCACTCTCTTAACTTTCAGACAGAGGAACTACCCGATCCAACCCTCGCTGAGCGTATTGAAGCCAGCGAGCTGACCCGACAGATCATAGAAACCGGTCTGCTGGAAGAGTAACCCTATGCCATTATGTAATTGTGCACCCTCCATGCACATTCCCGTACCGTTTTGCTGACTGTGCAGCGAAACGGTACGGAGTCTCCTGGCCCCAGCGACAGCCCTCCCCTGGCCCCAAGAACTGACTGCGAATTCTGGATAAACTGATATACCCTGTAGCGATCGACACACAGGTATACTCAGACAGTGACTTATAAAACCAGCCGTCAGGCAACCGTAAAATTCCTGTTCGAAAAACTGGAACAGCTCATCGGCCTTGCCGGACTCTTTGCCGTGCTTGTTTCCGTAAACTGGATCACACCCCAGCTCGCCCTGATCCTATTTGTTCTGGTACTCGCCCTAACAGCTGGCAAAAAGTGGCAGGAGCTGCAGCGTATCAGAAGCCTTGAACTAAAGCTGGACGGTCCGATCATGAGCTTCCTATATCACGGACAGGAGGAGGACAATATCGACCTGCGCCAGTTCCATATAGCCCTGTTCAAGACCTCAGGCGGATCGATCAAAGAGTTTAAGATCTACTCCGACGAGCAGGCGATCAAAGTCCACCATATGGAGCATATGGATCAGCTGTTCGAAGAGGTACTGCAGAGCGTCCCACAAAGAAAGCTAGCACGCTGGTGGCAATTCCTGTAGTCATAGAGAGCCTACACGCAAGTGCTATGCGTAGTGATCAGACATAAAAAAGCCGACATCACGTCGGCTTTTTAGCACATTGTATTGTAGAGCCTTACAGAGCTACTGACGATGCTCCATCGGCATCTGCTCCCAGCCCTGCTTCACCTCCAGAATCAGGTTCATCAGCTCCTGAATTTTCTCAGGGTTGTTCTCGCGATTAGCCGTCGCAATCCCTCGTGCGATGTAGTCATAAAGCGCATTCAGGTTCTCCGCAATCTCGCCGCCCTGTTCATGATCGAGATAGTCTTGCAACGCCAGCACGATATCATTAGCCTTGTTCAGTTGCTGGGTACGCGTCTCGATATCCTTGCGTTCGATAGAGGACTTCGCTTTGACCAACGCTTCCAAAGCCCCATTGAACAGCATCAGAATCAGCTGGTGCGGGCTGGCCGACTCTACCGCAGCACGCAGGTTCACGTTCTGGTACTGTTTTAATGCATTAAGGTTTACGCTCATCTGGAACCTCTGAAACAAAAACTTATAATTGAATGCGTCGCCTGGAGCACCTTCGCCCCACTGGTAACAGCTATCGGCATACAAAGGCATTCCTTTAGACGGTATTTTAAGCCCTACAATTCACCGTTTCACGGCCGATAACCCTTTTTAACTCCGTCAGTCACTGCATCGGAAGCCCGCTATGTTTAATGATAAATCTATACTCATCACCGGTGGCACCGGGTCATTCGGTAAGTGTTACACCGAAACGCTTCTGAAGCACTACTCACCGAGAAAAATCATCATCTACTCTCGGGACGAGCTCAAGCAGTTCGAGATGCAGCAGGAGTTCAACGCCCCCTGCATGCGCTACTTTATCGGCGACGTGCGGGACAAAGAGCGCCTTACGCAAGCGATGCAGGGCGTAGACTACGTTATTCACGCTGCGGCCCTGAAACAAGTCCCCGCCGCTGAATACAATCCGATGGAGTGCATCAAGACCAACATCCATGGCGCTGAGAACGTGATCCATGCAGCCCTGGCCAACGATGTCGAAAAGGTCATTGCGCTCTCCACCGACAAGGCAGCCAATCCGATCAACCTTTACGGAGCGACCAAGCTGGCCTCCGACAAACTGTTCGTCGCGGCTAACAATATGTCCGGGGGGCATCCTACCTGCTTCAGCGTGGTGCGCTATGGCAATGTCGTCGGTTCACGTGGCTCTGTAGTGCCCTTCTTCCGCAAACTGATCAATGAAGGAGCTGAATCCCTACCGATTACAGACCCACGCATGACGCGCTTCTGGATCACGCTGCAACAAGGTGTAGATTTCGTGCTGAAGAATTTTGCCCGCATGCAGGGCGGCGAGATTTTCGTCCCCAAGATTCCTTCTGTGAAGATCACCGATCTCGCCGAGGCAATGGCACCGGGCATCGCGCATGAAATCGTAGGGATAAGGCCTGGTGAAAAACTGGACGAAATTATGTGCCCGTCAGATGATTCACATCTGACGTTAGAGTTTGACGATCACTATGTGATACGCCCGACAATAACCTTTACCAGCAGAAGCAATAATTTCGCCACTAATAATCTTGGAGAAACAGGCAGTCCGGTCAAACAGGGCTTCGAATACAACTCTGGCAATAATGCTGACTTCCTGTCACCACAAGAGATCACTTCTTTTAACCAGTCAGCGGAGTAGAACTAAGATGTTTTCTTATGGGCGCCAGCATATTACAGCTGAAGATATCGATGCCGTAGTAGAGGTCTTAAGCTCAAGCTACCTGACGCAAGGACCCGCTACCGAGCGCTTTGAAAGTGCATTAGCCAGCTACTGTGGGGCATCCTATTGCGCAAGCGTAAACAGTGCGACCTCCGCCCTTCATCTTGCTTGCCTTGCTCTAGGTGTAGGGCCGGGTGACTATGTGTGGACATCTCCCATCTCTTTCGTAGCATCGGCGAATTGTGCACTCTATTGCGGAGCAAGTATTGATTTCGTAGATATCAATGAAAACACCTACAACCTGTGCCCGGATAGACTCGAGGAAAAACTCTCTATCGCCAAAGCAAACGGAAAATTACCAAAAGTAGTAATTCCGGTACATTTTGGCGGCCTGCCCTGCGATCTGAAAAAAATAAGGGAGCTTGCCGATTCCTACGGATTTCATATTATTGAAGATGCCGCTCACGGAATCGGAGCAAGTTACTTCAACTCTAAAATCGGTGACTGTAGGTATAGCGATATAACGGTGTTCAGCTTCCATCCGGTGAAAGTCATTACTTCCGCGGAGGGCGGTGCTATAACAACGACTAGCGAGAAACTGTTTAAAAAGGTTTTAGAGCTAAGGTCACACGGCATAACCCGGGATCCCGGAAAATTAATTCATGACGCCTCACCCTGGTATTATGAGCAACAAAACCTGGGATTTAATTACAGGATGTCTGATATCCATGCGGCTCTGGGAGAAAGCCAGCTGAAACGCTTAGACAGCTATGTAAACAGCCGAAACGAGCTAGCCAATCTATACAACGCCCAGTTTGACTCCAGCGTGATTAGCACACAATTTGTAGATACAGGCTATAAATCTGCTTATCACCTATTTTCAATCAAACTCACTACTATTCCCGACAAACGAAAATACGTTTTCCAAAAACTGAAAGAAGCTGGTGTCGGCGTAAACGTACACTACATCCCTATACACTTACAGCCCTATTTCAGGAAATTAGGTTTCAAGAAAGGGGACTTCCCTGTGGCTGAAGCATACTATAATAGCTGCATCACTTTACCCCTTCATCCTCAACTATCAAAAGAAGACCAAAGCAGGGTATGCCGCTACCTGAAGGACGCTATTAATGAAGCTGCTCTCTAAACAGATATATATTAGGCCATTGGGACTGGATGATGTTTCCGATGAGTACGTATCATGGCTTAACGACCCCAAGGTAAACAGGTTTTTAGAAGTACGCCATCAAACCCATAGCCGTGAATCTTGCGTCGAGTTTTTAGCGTCCGTGGACGCAGATCAAAACAGCCACATATTTGGTATTTTTTCCCTCTCCTCCGACAAACACATCGGAAATATTAAGGTTGGCTTCATTGATAGATACGAAAGCGGCCAGGTAAGCCTTTTGATTGGTGATAGAGACTATTGGGGAAAGGGTATAGGTAGTGAAGCGATTCACCTCATCTCTAAATACTCATTCAGACACCTAGAATTAACGCGCCTTGAAGCCGGCTGCTACGAAGAAAATACGGGGTCGCTAAGAGCCTTTCTGAAAAATGGCTATACGGTCGAAGGCTTCTTTCGGAAAAGTGTAGAGCTGGACGGTAAAAGACAAGGGTGTTTTTGGCTTTCCCTGCTAAAGGAGGAATTTGGTGACACCAGATAAGATTGCGATAGGTGGTGCTCAATTTGGCCTGGACTATGGAATAAATAACACCACCGGTATAGTTAAGGACGCCAGACAGCTTTTAAGACATGCTTATATAAGCGGCATCCGGACATTAGATACGGCTAAGCTTTACGGTTCAAGCGAAAGTGCAATTGGCAATGCCATCGAGCCATTCCACAGCAACCCGTTTGATATTGTAACCAAACTTCCGCCTATACCAGATGGCACGGGCGATATTAAGGAATGGGTGGAAAATCAGGCAAGAGACAGCATCCGGAAGCTGGGCTGCCACCAGCTTTACGCTCTGCTACTCCATAGACCAAACCAGTTATCAGATAAAAAGATAGGACAATGCCTGTATGAGGCACTCAATGCCTTAGTGGACAGTGGATTAGTGAAAAAAATTGGCATATCAGTTTACAACCCAGCTGAGCTTGAAATATTAGAACGCTTCAAATTACTAAACATTGTACAATTGCCTATTAATACATTTGACAGGCGGTTTCTGGATTCAGGCTCAATTACGTCTTTAGCAGAAAGAAAGATTGAGATTCATGCAAGATCAATTTTTCTTCAAGGGCTACTCCTTATGAGTAAAAGCGACCTCCCACCTTACTTTCACCAATGGCTCTCTATTCTTGACGCTTGGCATAACTTCCTCCGGAGTAATGACCTCACGCCAATTGAAGGCTGCATTAGCTTCATTAAGCAGGTTCCACATCTGGATAAAGTCGTTATAGGCATTGACAGCTTAGACAACCTAGTTGGAATTCTGAATGCTGTTGAATCAACCAAGACAGCAAGCATAAATATACTAGACCTTCCATCTAGTAGTAATGAGAAATTAATAGCACCATCAAACTGGAAATTCTCATGAGCATTATCGCTATAGTTCAGGCCCGATTAGGCTCAACCAGGCTGCCAAATAAAGTCATTAAGCCAATTCTGGGGAGATCACTTATATCCCTGCTTTTAGAGAGGCTGAGTCACTCGAAGCACCTTACGCGAATTGTTTTAGCTACAACAGACAATAGTATCGATAAGGCTCTCAAGTCACATGTAGAGTCTCTGGGCTACGATGTATATTCAGGATCCGAAGATGACGTATTACAACGATACGTTGAGTGTGCTCGAGAATATAAGGCTGAAACCGTAGTGCGCATTACAGGAGACTGCCCACTAGTCTCTGCTGACATTGTAGATAAGGTAATCGCAACCCACTTAGACTCTGACGCCGACTACGTATCGAATATTGAACCGCCAACATACCCCGATGGACTGGATGTTGAGGTCTTCTCCATGAGTGCCCTGGAAAAAGCTCAGGTATCAACCATAAAATCCTCAGACAGAGAGCACGTCACCACCTGGCTTAGAAGTAGCCCTGAAGTTAAACGCCTGAACGTTGCACTAAATACTGACTATTCAGATATGCGCTGGACTGTCGACGAACCAGAAGACTTTAAAGTCATTCAGGGAGTGTTTGAGCACTTTAGCCCTCGGGTAGACTTCGACTGGCAGCAGGTTCTCACACTCGCAACAACAAATAGCGAGCTATTCAGCCACAATAGCAATCATAAGAGGAATGAAGGAATGAAGCTTGTAAGCGGCCAGAAGCTATGGCGCCGGGCAAAGAAAGTAATCCCTGGCGGCAACATGCTACTTTCGAAGCGACCTGAAATGTTCTTGCCGGAACAGTGGCCTTCTTACTTCTCAAAAACATCGGGTTGCAAGGTGTGGGACCTAGATGGGAATGAGTTTATTGATATGTCTATCATGGGCATAGGCACAAATACACTTGGCTATAACCGGGCAGAAGTAGACCAGGCTGTAATACAAGCCGCTTCTCTTGGCAATATGTCCACCTTAAACTGTCCGGAAGAAGTATTTCTCGCGGAAAAGTTAGTAGAGATTCATCCCTGGGCTGACATGGCCCGTTTCGCCCGCACCGGTGGCGAAGCAAATGCAATTGCAATTCGGATAGCGAGAGCCGCGTCGGGCAAGGACCAGGTAGCCGTTTGTGGTTATCACGGCTGGCATGATTGGTACTTATCAGCAAATCTTAGCAGTGAAGAAGAACTATCAGGCCACCTGCTACCAGGCCTGGCTCCGAAAGGCGTTCCCCAATCACTAAGGGGCTCCGTGCTGACCTTCGAATACAATGACTTCGAGGGCCTGCTCCAACTCGTCCAGAACAATGACATTGGCGTCATAAAAATGGAAGTTCAACGGAATGAGCGGCCAAAAGATGACTTTTTAAACAAAGTCAGAGCACTGGCAGACGGGCATAACATAGTTCTTATTTTTGATGAAAGTACTTCAGGTTTCAGGCAATCGTTTGGCGGCATCCATAAGATATATGGAATAACCCCGGATATGGCAATATTCGGGAAGACGCTTGGAAATGGCTACGCGATTACAGCAACCATTGGTAAGAGAGATATAATGGAGGCCGCTCAGTCAACATTCATTAGCAGCACTTTCTGGACTGAGCGAATAGGCCCGACGGCGGCGCTAAAAACCCTGGAAATCATGGAAGCCGAGAAGTCGTGGGACTACATCACAAAAACGGGCGAAGCTATCACAGATAAATGGCTGGAACTCGGTAAAAAATACGGCCTAAACATTAGTACACACGGTATACCGGCACTAACAGGCTTTAGCTTTAACAGTGAAAATAACCTGTTGTATAAGACCTTTATCACTCAGGAAATGCTAAAGCGGGGCTTTTTGGCTTCAACAAGCCTGTACGTATGCACCGAGCATAAAGAAGATATACTAAATACCTATTTTGAAAATATAGAAGAAGTTTTTGAAGAACTAAGCAAACACTACGAGTGCGACGACTTCCATAAATTAATCGAAGGCCCTGTTTGTCATAATGGCTTCAAACGACTTAACTGAAGCACTCAATATAGGCTTCAGGGCTGACGCTTCAATTAGGATAGGCAGCGGCCACATCATGCGCTGCCTGACTCTTGCGGATAAACTAAGAGAGCGGGGACATAGATGCACATTCATTTGTCGTCCTTTTGAAGGAAACCTAATTGAATATATACGCAAGCTCAGCTTTGAAGTAATAGTCCTGCCCTGGATACCCACTCCAACAGGCGGCAGTGAAGCACAATGGCTAGGATGTGCCTGGGGACTAGACCTGAGCGAGGTCCGGACCAGCCTCGCCAAAAGGCAGCTTGAGTGGCTGGTGGTCGACCACTACGCCATAGATTATCGCTGGGAATCAGAAGCCTACGGTTTCAGCAAAAACCTCTTGGTATTAGATGATAAAGCTCAAAACAAACACAACTGTGAGATTTTACTAGACCCAAACCTTGGTAGAGAAATATCAGACTATCAAGACCTGACCACTTCAAAAACATTACATCTGCTTGGACCTGCTTTCATCCTGTTGAGAAACGAATTTATAAAGCAGAGAACCGTATCAGTAGATGGAAAGAAAAATGCAGGCAGCGCAAGCTCTGTTCTTGTTTGCTTTGGTGGGAGCGATCCCCAAGGGCTTACCCTGACCGCATTGAACATAGCAGTAAATCTTGAAGATATAAAAAAGATCATAGTCCTGATAACGTCCAATAACAAAGACGCAGAAAAAATCGTAGCTCAATATAGAAACTCCGAAAAAGTTGACCTATACCTGAACGCCAGCGATATAGCAAAAGTGATGGCAGAATCCGATTTAGCAATAGGAGCTCCCGGAGGAATGAGCTGGGAGCGCTGCATTTTGGGTATACCGTCAATAGTTTTTCCATTCGCACAGAATCAGAGATATATAGCGAATAAACTAGAGTCCCATAATATCGCAGTAACAATCGACACCCTTTCGTTAGGAGAGATTCGCAGCGCTATAGCCAGAATAAATCATGATTATAAAGGAATGGTCGAGCGCTGCCTGAAAGTATGCGATGGGAAAGGGGCTCTACGAGTAGTAAAGGCCATAGAAAACTATGAACTCAAAAAAAATCGTAATACTGACAGAGCCATCTAGCTGGATACTCCCTCATGCCAGATCCCTATCCGAGAAAATTTTCGGGCTCGGCTACGAATGTAAAATAGTTTTCTCTGCAGATGAGATTGAAAACTCCTGGATTTGCTTTATTTTGGGATTCACAAAACTACTGTCAGATAGCGAGCTTGAATATTGCACGCATAATCTTGTAGTACACGAAAGCGATCTACCTCAAGGCAAGGGCTTTGCTCCTATGGCATGGCAAATACTCGAAGGCTCAGATGAAATAACATTTACACTGTTTGAAGCATCAGGCGGAGCAGATTCGGGGAGGATCTGGCTTAAGAAGCGTATTAAGCTGGCAGGCACGGAACTCTGCTCCGAGTGGCGTAATATTCAGGGTAACGTGACTGAGAGTATGTGCATAGATGCATTAACCAACGCCTGCCACATAAACCCGACCGATCAGCCAGAAGGCGGGTCATTCTATAAACGAAGAACCCCTTCTGATAGCGAGATTGATGTAACTAAAACTATTGCAAGTCAGTTTGAGCTATTGAGAGTGGTGGATAACGAACGTTATCCAGCCTTCTTCTTCTATAGAGGGAAGAAGTATAAGCTTAAAATCGAAGAGTTTAGTGATGAGTAAGTATATTATTGCGAATGCAGCCTCCTGGGGTGGAAATGAGCTTTCAAAGTCCGCTCTTGCTGATCAGGCTGACTTTATCCTCGTTTCAAGCCCTGACGAGCTGGTAGCCCAGCTGTCACCAGGCATCGAGGCTATATTTTTTGTCCACTGGCGGTGGATCGTTAAAGACAGCATTCTCCAAAAATACCGCTGCGTATGCTTCCATATGACCGACCTGCCCTATGGCCGGGGAGGAAGTCCACTACAGAATCTGATCCTCCGGGGCTTTAAAGAAACCGTTCTTAGCGCTCTCGAGATGACAAGCGAGATCGACGGCGGCCCAGTATATTGCAAGCGCCCTTTATCATTGGCAGGCAGCGCAGAAGAGATATATTGCAGAATGAATACAGTCGCCTATGAGATTATTGTTGATATGGTGCACTGCTGGCCAAGCAGTAAGCCACAGGAAGGAGAAGTAACCTATTTCACTCGACGCCAGCCTCATATGAGCAGAATCCCCAGCGGGATGAACGGAGAAGAGCTTTACGACTTTATTAGAATGCTGGATGCCGAGGGTTACCCTCGTGCTTACATCGAGCATGATGGTTGTAGGTATACCTTTTCAAATGCAAAAATAAATGGCGACGAAGTCAGCGCCGAAGTGAAAGTTACAACAGTATGAGAAGGCCAATACTATGACAGAATTTTCTATTAATGGTCGGCAGATAGGGGGAAGTCATCCCCCTTATGTTATTGCGGAACTATCAGCAAATCATAACGGCGACCTGCAAAGGGCCCTGGATACCATAGCCATGGCTGCCAAGTGCGGTGCAGACGCCATTAAGATTCAGAGCTACACGGCCGACTCTATGACCATTGACTCGAGTCAGCCCGATTTTATGGTTGAGGGTGGGCTTTGGGACGGCTTCAAGCTCTATGATCTGTACAAATGGGCTCAAACACCATACGAGTGGCATAAGCCTATCTTTGACTTTGCGGCAAAACAGCAGATAACTATCTTCTCAACACCATTTGATGAAGCAGCAGTAGACATGCTTGAGGACTTAAATGCCCCTGCCTACAAAATTGCTTCGTTCGAATCTACCGACTTACCGCTAATCAGTTATGCGGCAAGTACCGGTAAGCCGCTTATCATATCCACAGGGATGGCCAACTTAGAGGAAATACAAGAAGCCATCTCTACAGCCCGTGAAAGCGGCTGTAATGAGCTTGCAATTCTTCACTGTGTTAGCGGTTATCCAAGCCCCGTCAATCAAGCTAATTTAAGTACCATTAGCGATATGAGTAGCCGATTCGATACTGTTATCGGATTATCAGACCACACTATCGGAAACCTGACCGCAATCGCCGCTACCGCGCTCGGAGCTTCAATTATAGAAAAGCACTTCACGCTAAGCAGGTCAGATAAAGGGCCCGATAGTGAATTTTCACTGGAGCCTGATGAGCTTTCTCAATTAGTACAACAATCCAGGCAGGCCTTTGATGCCCTGGGTCAGCCAGGATATGAGCTTAAACCCGCCGAGAATTCGAGCATCAAATTCAGACGGTCGCTATATTTCGTCAAAGACCTCAAAGCTGGCGATACAATTACCGAGGCAGCGATTCGCAGGATTCGTCCAGGATACGGGATTGCACCTAAATACCTGAAAGAGCTTATAGGGCGCAAAGTAGCGAGGGATATTGCCTACGGGACATCAGTTCAGTGGGAAGATATAGAACCATGATCACCTCAGAAAACATAGCGATTATCGTTGCTCATCCAGATGATGAGGTGCTTGGCTGCGGCGGAACCATTGCCAGGTTATGCGAGGCTGGTAAAAAGGTTCATACCATTTTCTTATCGGACGGTGAAACTGCCCGTTATGAGGCCATAGCCTCCGATATCGGGAAGAGACAGCTATCTGCGGTAGCTTCATCGGAAGCATTAGGCTCTTCACGGCCCTACTTCCTTGGCTTTCCAGATAATGAGATGGACAAGATACCGCTACTAACCCTGGTCAAAGCGCTTGAAAAGTTACTTGTTGAGATTAAGCCTGACACTATCATTACTCATCACTCCGGCGACCTGAATATTGACCACCGCTTAACTTTCCAGGCGGTGATGACTGCGTGCAGACCGCAACCAGGCTATTTCGTCAAGAATATACTGAGCTGTGAAGTACTCTCCAGCACCGAGTGGCAGGCACCGGGCACTACGCCATTCCAGCCTAACTTCTTTTTCGATATTTCCAAACACTTTTCAGCCAAGCTGAAAGCGCTCAAGGCTTATGAAAGCGAGATGAGGCCTGCTCCGCATAGCCGTAGCCTGGATAATGTTGAAGCACTGGCCCGATTCAGGGGGCACGCCATAGGTACGAAGTACGCGGAGGCCTTCATACTGCATAGGTGTATTATTTAACCCGATTGAAACAGCTCCACTGGCCCACTCTCTATAGATCACATTTTCTTAAAATGGGCTTTGCCAAATTTCTTTCTCAGGTTAACCGTAAATTACGGCTGGTATTAACCAGCACCCTAAATTACATAAAACCCAGAAAGCACAAAAAAGCAGCCTTATCGGCCAATGCTGTTCACTTAAGCCAAAAACGGCATAATTGAATAAAATCCAGCATCCCTGTCGGTTGCTGGATTTTTTTTATGCCCCTACACCAAACCTTGCTTGAGATTGATGAGCTGCACCAGTTCTCAGATCAAAGCACCTTCACTCAGAACATCCCGATTGAATGGATAGAGTCAGCGCTGACCCTGACTGACAAGGCGAGTATTCGCCGACGACGTCTACCGTCTGATCAGGTTCTATGGATGGTCTTGGGTATGGCACTCTTTCGTGATGAACCCATCGGTGATGTTGCCCGGCGTCTCAATATCTGTGCCCAAGGGTTAGCAAACGAGAACCTGTTGGCACGA
>NZ_KK211070.1:0-20425 GCF_000620085.1 Marinobacterium jannaschii DSM 6295
AGAGAGCCGTAGCCTTTTTTAGTATCGCCTTCTCCCTCTCCAGCCGGTTGATCCTGGCTTCCAGCTCCTGAATCTTTTGCTGTTCGGGTGTAAGTGCCTTTGACGCTGGCGTTACACCATCTCGCTCTGCACGCAACTGGTTAACCCAGCGCCGCAATGCGGTCTCACCCACATCAACTGCACGACTGGCTTCAGTCAGGCTGTAGCCCTGATCAACCACCAAGCTGGCGGCTTCCATTTTGAACTCGGTTGAAAACGAACGACGCTGTCTTGCCATTGAACACCTCTCCTTTGGTGGTGACTTTACCACCTTAAATGGTGTCCGGAATCATTAGACCACTACACTAAGCCAAAGAAACTGTCATATAAAAAACTCAGAGTAGCTAGATAGAGCACAAAAGAAAACACTAGTGTATATCCTTGCCACTATTATTCTATATTTTTCTTCGGCTTCCACTGCACCTTGACTCCCTGGTACTTGAGTAAAGGAGAATTACACGCCCAATTAAAAACGTTAGGACAGTCTAACCCTAATGATTTGCCACTATTTTCTTCGCGTCTAGTATCATTATCACATAAGGAGAAAAACTCACACTCACACTCATACTCCTCTTCATCCAAAGCAAATATGACATCAACCTCCATCTGCCCGGTTAATAGCAGACAATATATGGCATCGCTATCTGTTCTGCTTTTGATTGTCGTAGTATGAGTCTGCACCTTTACAGATCCATTGGGAACTAAGTCTACGCTAAAAACATAGGTAATCTTGCTATTACTATTTTTGGTTTTCTTCGGGGTCACCTGAATATCATCAACCATTATAGATACAGTATCGCCTTCTTCATCCTTAGATGATTCAACATCTCTACGAATAAGGTGCTTTTGTTTTTTGTCAGATGCGTTGTTAAGGTAGTACTCAGATGATGCTGTAACAATGAGATTATCCGCATCATAATTCTTGAAAATATATCTAAGACTATACTTAGATCGATAAACCTTTTTTTCGAAAAGTTGGTTCCTAATCGTATTTTGAATTGCATCTGGCAAATCAATATTAAAAGCATTGTAGAACGCATCCTTTTTTATATCCCTTAAATATCTTTCATGCTGTTTCCTTCTAAAATAGTCAATAAAGATTGCTGCAAAGCATGTGGTAAAACCCAGTTTAAAAATCTCGGCCGCTATGGTAGCCATAGACTTGTCTTCTGGGGAATCCATACTTCGTATGATGAATGTATCCCCTCCATATACACCTAAGAGGAACTCATAAGTTGCAAAGAGAAAAAGCTAGAAAATACATCCTATAAGGCTAGGGTTAATACATCCAACGATACAACTGGCTGGACAATCACTGTCACTGCTTATTGCAAACTACATCCAATTCTACAAAGTAGTTAGCAGTGTACCCAGACCAGCATACGAGGTGAAGAACAATGGATCAAAGCCCTGAACAGATCGCTGGCCTCATTCGTATCCCTCCCCCACGATAGAGCTGTTAGCTGTTAGCTGTTAGCTGTTAGCTGTTAGCTGCTACTGATACGAAGCGTTAAAACGTTGATCCTTCTCTCCAAGTTGTCGCACCTAGCTGGCTTTGCTATCAGCCGGAGCGGTACAGTACCCTTTATTGCCCAGTCGCTTCAGTTCTTCAGAGACGGTTTTGTTTGAACAATCCATCAAGCAAAGGCCCGTGCTGACCTACTCCCTAGAGTGCTTACTTTGTTCTGAATGAGACTCAGGAGCTTGTGAGGCTACGTCGATCTGGATATTGGGCTTGGCTTAAATCACAACATGACGATGTAGGTGTACGTGAAAATGACACATAACGCAAAGCTAAAAAGTAGTCTATAAATATAGGGGTTACTACTTCTCGGGCAACAAGTGTTAACGCAACTCATTTCACTTATATCGAGAGATTACTTTTATATTTTCTTATCACAAGGAAACTATGGAGTACTAATTGAAGCTATTCACCTTAAGTTTCTTATTATATCTCCTGAACCAGGAAGTATTAGCAAATCACGATGGAAGACCTACAGTCTATTCACTGCCTGAATATGCCAATAACGCCACATTAGAAATTAGTAGGAAAGCCTTTTCGAGACAACTCAATCAGCACAGATCTTGGCACATTCGCGATGTTATAAATTTTGCTCCAACTTATGACCGCAGGAAGCTATCAGAAGAGGAGAAGAAAAGGTATAGCGGCTCTGGATCCATAATAATTAGAAGAAAGATAGGAACGTCTGTTTCTTCAGGAACTCTTGTAACTCCGCCAGTATCTGCAAAGAATAGAGATTTTGATGTAATAATTGGGTCAGGTCATGCATTTTACAATGATGATTGCAGTATTAAGAAAGGATCCATTGAATTTTGGCCAATGCATAATAGGCGACATGCAATCAAAATAACTAGAAGTAACGTTCACTTGGAAAAACCATGCATAGATCGATTGCACCTAGACAATGATAGAGTGTTTATAATAATTCCAAGAGCTATAGTGAATGGCGTCAAGTTAGCTACTCAAGGATTAGCTATAATGGATTCAAAACAAGCAATAGATCTATACAATAGACGGTTAGGCAATTTTTCACTTATAGCCCTTAACCCTGATACAGATAGAATTGAAAGAAGCGAAAATTGCCGTCCATTTAGAGAGCCAAAAGGATTTGAACATTACAAACTAATAAGTACTGATTGTGATTGTGGCTCAGGATGCTCTGGTGGGAGCTTCACTTTTGAGTATGAGGAAAAATCAGAATCTGGAAAAAGTCTCAAAAAAAATCTTCTAATAGCTGTACTTCAAGGTGATTCTTCAGATACGGAGACGGACATAGAACACATATTGATGAGTTTTGACGCTGATTATCATTACAATAAGACTATAGAAATCACAGATGGATTTATTGACAGAATGAAATCTGAGATTAGAAAACATCTCAACAATCAGTCCAAATTATGATGATAGACGATAACCCCAATTGGGGTTTATCAGAAAAATCTATTTATTAATAGTAATTAGACTCAGTGATAGCCTAATGAATAGTTACGTTTCGTTTAAATACGTTGGCCAAGATGCAGCTAAGCGCCCCCTGTCAGGTACGTGGGGATTAGTAGTAACAACCAAGTTTGGTGAGCCTAGCGACTTAGATGAGGTAAAAGAGCTTCGTGATGTTGTCATAGAAGCTGCCGTGGGAGACCTGGGCCATGACATTTATGGAGTAACACTACCATGGTGGCGTCTGCTAGGGCCCTGCATTCAAGATATTTAATCAACTGTCGCCATTGGCAGCAGGCCCCTTAGACCGGGCTCGCTGCCGATGGCTATTACCAGGCTATCAATCTAATTGCTCTTCGAAGGCCACTTCGTCCTCGTACAAGGCACGGCCGTTGGCCAACTCACTTTCGAAATCAATGCCCTCTTCCTTCGCGTAGTGCATCAGATTACACAGCAGATCGCCGACGGAATCTTCTCGATCCTCCGGATTATCCCGCGAGAGAGAAGCGAAGTATTCCAATGCATTTCTAGCCCATTCAGCACGTACTTCATTGGTTACGTCGGTCATGATTTACTCCCTTATAAGCATGTGAATATGCTTATTAATATACCCTATATAGGATATATTGCAATATAAAATCCCCTTCGAAAGGAATAGGGCTTTCACAGTATGCCCTTTCATCGGCTACACATATCCGCCTCTGCCCTTCCTGCCTGTCTTTGCATTCCCTAAATTGATTTTCTGCCGACAGATCATAGTGTTAGGATTCCGGCATGAAACCGCACCAACACAAAATTTAGCTATCGATAAGGTGTGCCTATGCCACAAGTACGTATCATTGACGCAAAAGATCTGCCACTCGAACACATTGGAAAGACTGCTGATACCGGGCAACCGGTGTATGAAGTTTCCGCATTAACTGCAGATATCCGCCTCTCCCTGAAGGCAAACGGCTACATTCATAAAGCTGAGATCCAGGTTCGAGGTAAAGACGGGAAGGTTGAAACAACATCCGGCTGGATGAAGGGGCACGGATAAAGCGGCGATTGGCTTTACATGTATTGCGGCCAAAAACCCAAAAAAAAAACCACCATCGGGGATGGTGGCTTTGGAACAGGAAATTGTGGACCTCCTGTCCATTCTGACTGCCTTAGTCCTTAGGGCAGTCATGACGTTTAGCTAAAGGAGCTAAACGGAGAAATAAAAGGCCCGTCGGACGTCGATCGGGCAAAAAACACAACAAGGCCGTGTTCGTTAGTAACGCTGTCTGTGGAGCCGACAAAGAAACAATATCGCTTACTTATATTAAAAGCAAACATAGCTCATATATTCTATTTGCGATGAACATCGCCTAAAGGCCCTGACATGCCGGGCCTTTATAAAAACTTCCTTACGCAGCAGTTCAACAGCTGTTCGTTCAAACAGATTTTTAGGCGTCTGATTCACGATGTGATTGATGGTCTGCAGAACATCTTCAGTGCCCAGCTCCAGAGCCTTACCGACACAAATACCCGACATTACAAAGTGATAGCCGGTGCTACCTGAGCGAAACACCATACACTGATTGTGAACCAGTGTAGCGTCTGCCACCCATTTCCGGCTGATGAGTTCGGTGCCAGCACCACGTTTGTGGAAAGGATCGATGTAGATGCATACAGCTAGCCCTGCCCGCTTGTTAGCAATGCATCGATGCAAACTCTCTCCTGATAGCAGCATCTCTCCCCTCCTCAACGCCCACCAGAATCGGTTACAGATGTTTTTCTACCGGAATAGATTCGCCCCGTATTCCGACCACCAAGGCTCGGCGTCAAGTACGGGGTAACATCCCTGTAGCCATGATCGCCATATTGCTGGCGAAAGTAGGGGTAATCATCGATCAGCAAGCGGGCTAATGACTCTCGATCCCACTTCACCGGTTTGCGCTTCGGATCCGGAGCCCATGGCCGAACCGGTGCTTCACTGTCGCTCGGTTTGGCAAGGCCGATACGAACCAGCCGTTTCCACACTGGAGCCGTTTTCTGTCCATCTCGATCCGAATAGTAGACGACATGCACATCGTCAGCCTGCAGCTCGCAGTAAGCACCCGGTGAAACATCTGACATGTAGTAACTACCCTGGCCAGTGCGGATTCCTCGGCTCAACAGGTACTGGAATACAGCTTTAAACTCTGCGGCCAAAGCCCGCTCCTGAGCAGACGATGAAGTCGCTTTGGGTACCAGGTAGTTAAACTGAAACCCGCTTATCACGCCGGATAGCGATGGCTCCCAAGCACTTTGTTGACCCGTATAGAACTCCGTCTGCCGCTTAGCCCAAAAAGGGGTAATTTTGAACTCTACCGGGGTATATATCTTCCCGGCTTGCCCAGCAGTAAAAGTATCGGGTAGCTGCGGCTGCAACCTGTTATTAGGGTCGATACCCTCTAATGCTGGTGGGGGCATCGTTCCCGGTGTGTAGTAGCCCATAGTGTTGCTGGTGGACGCACAAACTGGGGTTACGGCCACCAGCAGCAATACCTTAAGTGTCCTTGCTAGCGAGCCCACTAGACAGCCTCCGGATAAAACGGGCGCACGGAAACGAGTTCAGGTACCTGCTCGATATGGAAGAAGTAGGATTTGACGTGTTTTTCGGTAAGTGAGTGATTGAAAGTCACATATGAGTTCGCAAGCTCCAGCCCTAAGCCTGCTTCATCATCAACGATCCATTCGTGAACGCGGTTTACTGCGACACTCTTTAGACCCGTCTTCACACCAACCATAAACACATGCTCATCCAATTGCTCGAAATCAATACCTACCTGGCTCTGCTTCATCGTCATGCCGTCTGCTCCATAAAGTATGATTTCCCTTTCTGGATGGTATCCATCGTGATTTCCTCGAAGATCGATAGTGATTTCCCTACCTTGTCGATATTGATGAGGTCTTGCTGACGGGCAGCATCCCGCTCTATCTCTCGCCGCTTTATTTCTGGAAGGATTGAACCCTGCGGATACAAGCGCGCCAAAATGCGCCGGGCATCGGCTTCAGTGAACTCTGCTTCCATGGCCGATCGAAGCCGGTCGTCGTCACCATTCGTTGATAGCCCCCAAATGATTTGCGGTCCCATTTTTAGGTTCACTAGTTGGCTGATATTTCCGTGTTCATTGGTTTTATCGAGACGCAGAAGGAAGTAACTACCATGCTTGCCGGGCCTTGGGATTCGCTCTGTTAACAGGAATGCTTCTGTGTCATTGAGCTTGAAGGCTTTCTTCACCGGCTCGATCGACTTGTCACCAAAGCCAAGTACGAATTGAGCGGTCGACATAGTGACAACATCTTCAGGGAACTCAGTAACACCCTGGCTGGCCAACATGACACCGACCTTGAGCTTTCGACCTTCTCGGGTGATCTGGATGTTCATCTCATCAGCCTGAGGGATACCCGCAAAGCGTTGCTGCTCATCAGCAAAATAGAGGTTTGGGGTTTGGCGGATCGAATCTATATAGTCGCTGTAATAGGCTCGATACTCCTCTGGAATCTCCTGCAGCATCGACTTGTTCCAGAAGAAACGGCTAACCAATAACGCCGACGTGAGGCCATAAAAAATGGCACTCTGTTTACGCAGCGAAACATCCTCTTTACTCGCCCGGGGACACACTTCTTCGAGGTCAAAGCTAACGATACGCGCTTCACCTAAATCCTGGCGGGTTGGCACGCGCAGCACTCTGTAGCGCTCCAGTACCTCACCGATCCGGCGCGACACCAATTCAGTGAGCGGGATTCCACCCACATCGTCACGGTAGATCTCACGCAACTCTGGCTGTGACATAACCTGGGCAATGTCGGATAAAAGGGGTACCGCAAAGCGCTGAGCCAGGCCTGCCTCTCGGGTGTAGCCCGCTTTCATTAGCGTCCGGGTGATCTCCCACCATGTTGTACGCTTGGTTGGATGAATTCCCACAGCATCCATCGCCCGTTCGATTACAGGCCAATACGGATCGGTTTTGACACTCTCCCTAAAGCGGTTTGGTTCACTACCTGACTCCTGGTCATCCTTACGCTTGTAAACCAGCGGAATCGCTTGCTGCAACAGACCTGATACATTGGGTGGAAGCTCGCCGGTTTTGTCATCGGTCAGTACTAATTCACAGAAGTTCTGCAGCTTAGCCATCTGGTCAGAGAGAGGCCGGGTCAGCGCTAGCGGTGTATCGAATGGGTTTATCGCATCTTCTTCACGGTTCTTCTGTCGCCGGTATTGCACCAGGTGCTTAAGATGCGGCGGGAATGTCGATGCCAGAAGTTTGATTAGCCCTTTACTCGATGTACCAACATCCGAGATCGCGATATAGGGGATCTGTTCACATGAGGTCGCCAGCACAAAGCAAAGTAAGTTACATAGCAGCGATTTACCGAAGCCTGGTTCTCCAGCCACCAGATAGACGTGATGCTCCATCAGCTGCGGATCCATCGGCTGGAACTGAATCAATCGGCCATTGCCGTTTGATAGCAACACTCCGCCATCTTCCACGGGGGATACTGGCCGCGTGACCGGGAGATACCAAAACGCATCCCTCATTGGCGCTATCGCTGCTGGGGCCGGGTTTCCTCGCAGATAAGCCGGCACACTGGCACAGAATGAACTCAAGGAGTCATGCCGGTCTTCCTGCAATGCAGCGCCTTCCCAAGAAGATACAATTCGGGCCAGTTTTTGAGAACGCTCGCGAAGTAGGTTGATATCCCGATTATCAGCCCATGTCAGGATGCTCATTTGCCAACCCGTCGCCTCGTCGGTTTGAGCTGCATGTTTGCGCACTCGCTCCATCTCTCGCCGCACGGCCGGTATGGAACCAAGCGGAACCAGGCTCAGCATACTCGCCACGATGTACTTTACGGTGCTCATCCCCAGTGCATCCCCCTTTAGAAACCAGCTCATCCGATAGGGAATGCTGGCTTCCTTGAGGTCGCGGACCACCTTGGAAAAAGGGTCGTAGCCAAATGGGCTTGAGGAGAAAAGGAAGTTGCGGTAGGAACGATCGCCAACGTGGAGTATCGATGCATCACGTTCATCGTATTCAGGATCGCTCGTCCAAAGCTGGAAGCCAACTTTCTCCGGTAGAATGAGTGAGTGATCTTCAGCTAAGTACTTCATGTTTGAGGGAGGACGCCCATAGCTGGCCCTTGGCCCCTGCTCGCCGCCAAATAATCCTGGTGTAAAGCCTTGCCCAGCATTGTTACCACTCACGCAGCTGAACATGTCGCGTACTGCCTGAAGCGATGTCAAAGCACTGAGGCCGACATAGGCTGACTTCATCGTAGCGACCAGCTGGTCTACAGCTGCCTCGTGAAGGTTCTTGTTTTGATGGTGATACTTTAGCGCACCGGGAGATTGAGCATCATGAACCGCTGGCAAAGCGGTAAGTTCTTCCGGGATATCACGCAGTGAGCTACCTTTTTTGCCCGTCCAGATCGTTACCCAGCAGCGCTCAAACTGACTGTCCTTTGCCATCAGATCAATCTGTTCCTGATACAGCGCTTCACTGTCGATTCCCAAATGACGGGCAGATGTGAATTTGTTAGCCAGCCGACGGGACAAGTCATCTTTCATCGCCGTCTCGTCAGGATCCGCTTCGAAGACGAATTGCAGGTCATGGATCTTATTTTTGAAGATCTCCTTGATCCCTTTGGTAAGCGCTTTGGTTGTTTGCTTCAACTCCTTATGGCCAACCCAGCGCGAGGTACCCAATAACTTAAAGACAGTAAGTAGTGACCCGTCATTGCAGACGAATACGCCACTGTCACCGACTGGCAGTTCCAGACAGCAATCGTTACCTGGATGCATTGTTCGATGCAGGCGGTGTAGAGCCGATTCCATTAACATGACGGGATATCCTCCTTGTACTTCAGGGAAAGGTCATCAAGCCTGAGGCATTCTTTAAGATCCCCTTGTTGCACCACATCGCGCGCAATCTCAAAGGGGCTGGTGGGCTCGGGCAAAGAGAGCCCAAGGTGAGCGGGTAGTAACAGCTTATGTCGCCCTGAAAGCTCATTGGTAACCTGGGCAACGTGTAGGCGACCTGCACCGATGCCATAGACCGGGATTCCAGATTCGGCAAAATCCGCGGCAACGGGCATGAGCATCAGACGGACCAAAGCCCCAAGGTAGCTTTCTGTCAGCGAGGGATAGTCGTGACCACGCCCCAAAAGCGCTAGCAGCAGAGCATGAAGCCCTATGATTGATACTGGGCTGATCTGATCCCGGCGCTCAAGCTCCATCTGCAGGTAATCTTTGAGTGATATTGAAGATCGACTATAGATCGCAGCCAAAGGCATCTGTGCCCCCAACTCAGCTTCAATTAGATCGAGCTCAGGTCGCGAGACCCATACAGTTTTCCCGAAGCGTTGTGGTAGCCATTGGATAGCCTGTCGGGCGCGTTCGTAGGAGCGCTGACTGATCTCGATGAAGCATTGATGCATAGAGTGCTGAGAAAAGCCTGTCGGTACAGTACGGCCAGCGGTCTGAGTAAAAGGCCCTACAGGAATAAACTGTCGAAATAGTGAGCCCAGCAAGGCATCAGGTGACACCGTTAACCACACGCTTTTAGCATCTGACCCCAGCGAACTGTAGTTGGAAAATGTGGGAGGCATGGACATCAGGATGCTAATGATATCTCTGCTTTTATGTCGGCTTCCTTGATGGGCCAACAACTGATAAGGGGTTTCTATAATATGAGGTGAGTTGATGGATCTGCAGTAGGTCTGCACCCGTTCCATCATGCTCAGCCAAAGAACAAGGTTTGATGTATCAGAGACATCAACACCGAAATCACTTCGAATCGTCCTGTCCTGCAGAACAAACCAGGTAGAGGGCTTGAGTCTGCGTTTACCTGGATGAAACTTACGTAAGAATGGCGCGCTAAGATCAGACAGCCATAGACGATCCTGATTCAGCTGTTTATCAGTTACCGATACCCAGCCCGAAGCTGGATCCCGGCTGTCAAAGCGCTGGAATTTTCTATTGTCGTCGGTGCTTTTAACCATCCCAAAGAGCATGGTGGTCAAACCTCCGGCGAGGAAAGCTGAGATTCGAGAACATTGGACCAGTAGGCAATAGCGTCCTTGAACCTGTCTGGGTAGAAGAAGAACCGTAGGTTCTTAATATATTGGCTGTTCGTGAAGGGCTTTCGCTGATCGATATGAGGATTGCTTCGCAATAATAGCTCCAGCTCCCCCATCCACTTCATTTGATCCTGCCACTCAGTCGGCGTACTGGACAGATCATGCAGCAGGCGAGCAGCGGATTCGGACAATCCATCCAGCCCCAAACGATCATTATGGTGCGCTGCAACCCATGAAGCCCGAACGAGGCTATTAAGCGCAGACTGTTTGATATAGGGGGCCTCAATGACAACGCCCCACACCGGCTCTGAGACCGGCTCAGCCTCCTCTGTTTCGCCAGAGCTGCGATAAACAGACTCCTTAAGGGTCGCGAGATTGTGTTGGGTAAGATGCGCACACATCTCGCACAGGCAGTGCGTATTATGAGCATCAATCGGGCGCGGATTCAGAGGATCCTTGCGGACAATTTTCATGTATCCATGCGGGTGCTTAACGGAGCCCTCCGACACAAGCCCGCAATACGCACAGGTAAAATTCTTATCAACCAGAAGCTCCAGAACAGCCTGTGAAGGCTGTTCTGGCTGTCCCCAGCTATTTAGGAACGGCAACTGCATTAGGCAGTCCTGGCTACCAGTACTGCTGGCGTAGCGCCTTTCAGCACATCTTCAGGCAGCACATGCTCAATAGAAGCGCTTCCGCGTAGCTGCTGCAGGCCAGTTTTAGTACCCGAAGAATCACCAAACATAGTGCCGGTGGCAAACTCTAACGCAATACCGGCGACTGCTATGGTGCCGCCAATGGCAATTCCCGCCATGTATGCTCCGGCGCTCTGTTGCATCTGAGTTTGCTTGCCCATCTTCAGGTTATAGAGCTCCCAGAGACAGAACGCTGACGCGACCAGTCCAACCAGAAGACAAGCAGCCTCAACAAAGATCAGAAATCCCTTGATCTGAGTGACCCCCTGCCCCGAAGCCAGTCCACCGAAGCCTCCAGAGGAATCCGCCGCAGCAACCGAACTTGCCATCATCATGGCGGAAGAAGCCAGCGCGATTTTCAGTGCATTTTTTACATTTTTCATGTTCATTTTTCGTCTCACAGATTGCGTGTAGTTAGATGTTGAAGTCGATTCCGACTAGCGAAGCCAAATACATGGCTTTTACAAAAAGGGGGGCCAAAAGCACGCGAACGACACCGGCTCCCCAGGAAACTTGCGAATTTTTCAGTCGGCTCATAGCCAAGGTAACCAACCCCCAGCCAAGGAATCCCCAGCCGACGAGGCGTAAAAACTGTTCTGTGAAATTCCTCAGTACAGCTCCACTGTCATTGACGGCCGATGGAAACAGACCGCCCCCGTGTCCATCCGCGAACCAGGTATCGATTGCTGTATCCATCGTGATGCTCAGGGATGCCATAGCGCCAGATACAAGAATCACAACACAGCCCCCTAACCACCCGATCGGTTGTTCATTGACGTACAGAACAGCTTTCAACCAGCTCCACAACACGTATGTGACGAGACAAACTGCAACAAACAGTAGGAACATCCGCATGAAGAGGAACAAGCCAGGGAAATTCGCGGATACGTTCACCAGCAACTCAATCGCCTGGTTGTTGTACATCTCAACAGAGGTAGCCATGGATACTTAGGCCCCACACACGATGCCGTTAGTGAACTGCACATAACGCGGAAATGAGCTGGCTTCGATGTACTGAACAATGCCAAGGCCTGGCACATTCACGTGACGCTCAACCGGAATATCCTTGCCATCTCTTGAACGAATCCACGCCCGGTTTGACGTAATGCCGACGATCCGCCACTCGTTGTTTGCGAAGCTACAAACGTTCTGGGTAGCAACCATTTGTTGAGGGTTGTAGGGTTGCTGCGCCTGATACTGTGGACTAACACTATGGCCGGTGTAGTAAGTACGCTGGTTCGGCTGTTGCTGGTAACCTGAATTGCCCTGTGTAGTAGCTGCAGTAACCGGTCTGGGCGGCTGTATAACATTGAGGAACTTCTGGGCTCGCTCCTGTGCGGTTTGTACAGAAAGATCCGGTTGCACCATTGCGGTGGCATTGCCAGAAGACTTAGCAGACGCCGCAATCTGCGGCATATCAGGCACAATGTCATATAAGGCCTGGTGTAACTGCCGCCCTTTCTTGATCAGCTTGTCTTCGACCAGACCTTTACAAGCTCTTTTCACAGTGCCTAAGGCGACTGCCTCTGTTTTACATGCCCGGTGATTCAGCCATCCAAAGTTCTTTTTATTGTCCGCTGCGAGTTTCTCAACTTTCACCAGACGCGAAACAAGGTCGGATGAGCCTGGCATGACGCCATTGTGCTTTTGTATGGCCTGACGAACCGATGAAACATCCCGGATCATCGTGTCCATTGAGTTTTCAAGATTAGTGATCCGCTGGTTAGCCCGTTGGATCTCCGTCGAATGGGATCGCTGTAGCTGGCTAACACGCCTTTGGACTTCAAGCGCAATCATAGACTCAGCCCGGTTAGCAGCATCTTCCAATGCGGCTATTCGATTCTGAATCTCTTGCAGATCCCCGGTGCCTGCGATTCCAACCATTGGCTTCGAACTGGCAGCATCCGTTGGTGTCGGTATTCCGCTGGCCAGCGCTTGCGCGGAAGCTGCATTCTTGGCCTCTAACTCTCTTCGCAGACCATCCACCAGCTTATTCGGGCTTGACGGTGGTATGCCGTCCGCAACGGGTTGAGGGTCAGCGGTTGGCGCTACCGCAGATCCCTGTGGCGGTACATCAACGAATTCCCCACCTCCGGCATAACCGGATGCCGCACCGCCCTGAAATGTAAAAAAGACAGCGCCACCAGCTGCAACTAACAAGGTCCCACCAAGCCCAAAGAAAATAATTTTGAACGCCTTACCGCCCTTTTTCTTCGCAACCGACTTAACAGGTTTAGCATTACCGCCTGAAGGCTGTTCAGACGAGTTGCTTCCTTCGTCTAAAGGCTGCTGATGCGCAGTATCATCCGGTATATACGTATCAGATTGATCTAATTCGGAACTCATTTCCCTTTTTCTCCACGGTCAAGTGTGATGGTAGTCATGGCTAGAAGCTTCAGATCCTGATGCTTGCGCAGAGAGCGGGTGATTGGGCGGTTGTAGTGGTTCTTCAAATTAGAAAAGAACTCTGCACCGACCGATTCGATCAGGATGGAATCTAGTTCATCGTTCGTGAGCGATTCGATTGATTCGCTGATTAGGTTTCCGTCGCCATCGAATTGGCGATCAGTTTCATTCTGCTGCCTGGCTGCTACGCGCTCTTTGAGCGCTTCGCCAACGGATCCGAGAAAGAGTCCGCCGTACCGAGTCAGCAAGTGGCGATCAACGTCACTGGCAAATGCCGGTAGATCAGTTTCCGCATTGAAAGCAACAAGGTTCACGGCCTGCGTCTGGCCGTTCCACGTCATCGTCGTGAACACCAGCGATAATTCTTCGGTCCACTCACTGAGGACATCCCACGTACCCATCAGGCGAGCCCTACCAAATGGCCCGCCAACCACTTCGGCCAGGACGGTACGATTGGCCACATCACTGTTGATTGCAGAGAGTGAAAGCCCATACATATAGTGGCCAGCCGTAAATGTGACAGGATCCTTGAAGCCTGCTTCAGCTTGGTTCGGGTTGCTGTCTAAACTCTCAGCATCAGCCTCGGGCGTGTTAGGTTGAGCAAACAGGGCCTGCTGAGCATTTCCCGCTACCAAGTTAGGTTGTGTAGCTGACGGTGCTGGATCTGTAGCCCTTGCGGTAATTGCCCCAGAAAACGTTAGCCGAACCGAATCAGGCTGCTGTTGGAGGCGTTTCAATGCCACCTGGGCATAGGCCTCTAGCGGGGATTGTGGTTGAAGCGCATCGACGGAATCAGGCGCTTCTAACCCAGTCGCCGTGTTTAGCCTGTTCATCATCGAATCCAAAGACATTGGCTCTTCAGCAGCTGCCAGTGTTGCAACGGCTGTATTGGTTTTTTCCGGATATTCCGGAGCGCCTGTATCCCCTGAATCAGGTTCGCTTGACTCGTTGTCTGCCGGTGGTTGAGAAACCTGTGATTCGTTGTTTTCCGCTTGAGAAGCAGCTTTATCGACCTGCGAAATATCAGGGTCCGGAGTGGTATCCATAGGGCGGTAAGGAGTAAACGTACTTCCTGATCCAACAGCCTTTTCATACAGCTGAGAAGCATGCTCAGATGCCTGCTTCTGTGTATCCGCATCGGTCGTTTTACCCAGCGCCCCTGTCTCAGACTCTTGGCCAACGCGCAGTGTTTCACCGGCTTCGATTGCCACGCTATCAGGTGTAAAAGCCCATATGGATCCAGCGATGGTCACCGCACCAAGACCGAGAATGCGCCTGTAAGATTTTTTCTGCGGATCTGTAAGCAACCCCTTTAAGCCTGATTTACTGGCCATTTACACCTCCCTGGTAGACATAACCAAGTCGATCTTTAGGGGGACGTAAGCTGACGATGACACGCTGTCCAGAAGCGTTGTCCACGAGGCTCAGAACATCATGGAATGCAGTGAATTCGAAAACTGAAAGTCCGTGAGTACCTGCCACACTTCGCATTGCTGGTGGCTGAGGGGCACGAGCATTAGTGGCTACGTAAAGCGTTCCTTCTGACGACAGCCACGCCTGGAAGCTAAACGTGCCGGCCACAGGCCTTCCGCTCAGTGTTTCCAGATCGACAGAAAGCGCCTCAAGCCCATCCAGCATTGCGGCCTGGCCATCAAGGATCTTCCGCACAACGGGAGTGAGCGGTGAGGCTGATAGCGCACCCGCTTGTGACTGGACAGCGGTGCTCGACGTGGTGCCCGAAGCAGACATAGTAAGAGCCCCTTGCCCCGGAGCGGCCAGCGGCAAGACCATGCGAGCAACTGAGTGGTACTGTGTCGACGTTGACTCGACTGCAAACTCAAACGGGATATCAATACCGTCAAAGAACAAGGTGATATTTGTTCTCAACGTATCCTGCAGAGCCTCCAGCTGGATAACATGTTGCTTGGCATCACTGCGCTTGCTCTTAAAACGGCCATCCCCACTGCCATTGGCATCAGGACAATCGCCGCAATAAGCTTCCTGAACGTTCCACGGGCGTCCATTGATATCTAAAAACACCAAACTGGTTTGTCTATGCGGCGTTACATAAATTGTCGGGCGTGACGCCCCTGCCTTAAGGCTCAGAGGGTAGGTCTCGGAAATAGCAGTTGCTTCGGGGCGAAACCGCTTAGCCCTGCTGTAATCCTCAATCTGTTCGTCTACCTGGCGGGTAGCTTCTGGGCTAATCCCTCCCATCGCCTGAGTAACAGCTTTTTTGACCTCTGCGTCGGGAGCGACCTTGATGTCAAAAACACCATTGTCTTTTGCTGCATTAGTGTCAGCAGCCCAGACAGCCGGACAAGCAGCCAATGCCAGAAGAACAGCCTGATATGATTTAATTCTCATGGCTTGAGCGTCTCCTGCATTAAGACGACCTCAATACCCTGAGGGTTCTTCATCAGGCTGACAGACTGTATGGTTAACTGGATATGCCAGTTATTCAGCCTTCTCCCACCCAAGTCATTCAGTTCTTCCAGCAACGGAACGGTCGCGATCCACTGATAGCCATGACCAAAAGGCCTCTTTCTTAAGCGAATGCTTTGCTTCTTATTCAGCGTGGACGTGTACCGAGCTTTATATTTTTCTGCGTTACTGAAGGTATCTTTAGAGAGCAGCAGATCAATATATGCATCCAACGCTTCAGACGAATAATAGGAAGTCGCTTTCTCAAAGCGATCCATGTAGTTGAGGTAGTTCCACTCATGAACAGCAATTGCTGCGTCCAAAGCAAATTGACGTACATCAGCATCAGTTGTTCTGGGTATCGGTGATTCCGCAATTTCGTAGACAGTGCCATCAGACTCCTGAAGAAAGTAGTGATGGCGCACACTGCTCCCGATATCAGCGCCCCAAAGCGCGGCGAAAAGCACGGCTGCTGAAAAGCCGATGAGATTAAGTCTCCGGCTGGATTTCAGATTGTCTGATAATTCTTCACCCAAGACCTTCGCCAACGCAATCCCGTACAAAGGATCCGCCTTCACTGCAGCCTGTAGATCCGCCTTTAAGGATTCCTGCGAAGATGCTGAAGCCGGGCTATCACCCAGTTCGTCCGGTTTGCTCATAGTTTTCGTAAAACTCTGGTATTGGATGGATATCAGATCGCTTAAGCTCGTCGATGCTCAAATCCTCAAGCACACTCCAAACAGCCTCGACTGGTGGCGGGGGCGTGAAGTGATCGCTGTCGGTAAACCAACGTCGAATCGTGGTCACTGATACTTCGTATCCAGCACCATCCAACTTCGCTTTAAGGTGCTCATACGCCTTCATTCGCCCGCCCTGAGTGTCTGCCAGCGCGATCAAAAATTTAGCGAGCCGGATCTGTTCAGCAGATTGATCCTTAGCCCCTACATCAGGGTGTCTTCCTTCAATATCGATTTCGTCTTCCATATACATTTATTTGTCTAGTTGTTGGACAAGCAATATCATATTATTAAATTAAATTTAATCAATAGCGAGCCACAATATGATTAAGCTTAATTGCATTACTTCAGCTGCCGCACTTACGCTTTCCTGCAGTGCATTAGCCGTCCCTCAACATGTAGAAGAGCGCGCAACCGAACTGGCCAAGATGCGGTTTGGCAGCGAGGTTGAAGTACTTCGGGTAATGGAGGGGCCAAAGATTGCCGGTCTTGAACAAAGCACTCAGGTTCAATACAGCCTGCGGAGCGAGCCCCCTAAAGTGTTCTTAATGCTTCCTGATGGCGTACACATCCTGGAGCGCCCACCTATCAACGTGCCCTCCTACGCGGCAGCTTTGACGGCAGCATCGACGCACATGAATCAGCGGATGGAAGTCGGTTCGGCAAGTGGCAAGCCCGCCTCAACAGCAGGAACCAGTGTGGCTCCGAATAGAAAAGCAGCCCCCTACCTTCGATTTCAGATGGGGCAGCGGCATCTCAGGGATAAATCGCAGAGTACAGAGCAGTTCATGCAATCCGTTGAGAACGCCTACGCACTTGAAGAGGGTCCTGAATCAGCTCCTGCCGTTCACATCTTTTATGACCCCAAGTGCGCATACTGCGTGAAAGAGTTCGCGGCACTTTCCGGGAAAGGGCACCCGTTTAAGATTCGCTGGATTCCGGTCATTTCGAAATCCCCCCGCCCCTTCAACTGGTTGGTACACCTGGCCTCAGACAAGGGCAGCATCAACATGATGACCGAGATGCACACCAAGACATTTGATCCCGCTCTCTATGCACTTTCTCAGGAGGATGTGGGAACAGCAGCATCCAGAATGGCAACAAACCAACAGGTGTACTCGCAGCTGGCAAAAACGGGCACTCCACAGCTCGTTTATAAGGACAAAAACGGGCAAACCATCCTGATACCCGGCTACATGAAGGGTGTAGCAAATACTCTTACTGAAAGCATGTTTTGAATATTATTAATTGATATTGTTTGCCATGATACACATGCAGAAATATCATTCATTAATACTAATTACGTAGGAGCCAGTGATGGGGGATTTATCCAAGATTACCTCGGCTATAAAGGCATTGCCTCAGGCCTCGGTACTCGTTGAGTCTGACGTCAAGACCTACCTAAAAAGCTGCTTAGAAGCGGGTCTATCCGAGCGAGAGATACTCTGGCATATCAAACGGAAAGGGGCCGTTGGAGGTAGCGAGATGGGAACGCTGCTTCTTGAAGCCGATGGCCGTGTGGCCCCCTTTGATACCACCGAGGGGATCATTGCCGATAAGCTGTTTAAGCGACCATTTAAGCCGCTACTGCAGCACATGCGGCGAGGTGTAGTCCTTGAGGAAGCTGTTCGCATGGCCATTCTTAAGGTCTACGGTGGTGAAAGAGATGTTAAGGCTGAGCTAGCAATGCGAATGCCTCACCCCGACTCTCCTGCCGATCTGGCAGGTAACGCCGATCTCATTTGGTTGCTGAAAGATAACCGGTTTGTTGTAGACATTAAGATCCCTCTGTGTGCCTCAGAAGAAACTATCCGCGACTGCTCCACCAACGAAAAGCACTTCCTCTATGCCAGCCAGGTGCATGAATACGGGCTACTGCTAGAAAAACGCGGCTACAACGTCGATGGCCACGTGATAGCAGAACTGGATATCGACAAGAACCTTGCCGAGAGCTGGACCCGAATGCTGGAGTCCGGCGATCAAAGCCAAGCGACTCTGGTCAATACCATGTTGGAACGTATGGTTCGAGACAACCTGCCAGGCTGTCGCATTAACATGGTCAAAGTTGATCCCGATATGACGACCACAGTCGCTGGCCGCTCAATGCATGTACACGAAGCTATGCAGTTGGTAGCTACCCAGACAATGGATGCAGTTATATCAGGCATCCAGTTCACTGCCCCCAAACCGTCACACCCTCCTCTATCAGAATCAAACACAGCCCACTTAGCTGCCCTTGAAAACAGGCTGGCATCAGTAAGGGCTGTGACGGAGGTTGCCGATAAAATGCACAAATCAGTCGTAGACGAAATCAATCAATTGGCACGGGGTCATGATTTGGGAAGCGGCATAAAAGGATCCGTGCATGACATAAAAGCGAAGGAAGTCTTCGATACTGACGCAGCAGTCGCTCAACTCCAGAAGTACTCATTGGATCTTACAGGCTTAAAGCCCGCTCCAAAGAACCCGCAAGCGAAGGATTACGACGCTGCAGCCCTCATTAAGCTGTGCCAAAACAACGGACTCGACGTAAGTGCCTGCCTGAAGCCTGGCAAATACCAAGAAGAACTCGTCAAAGATGCTTTGCGATCCGTTGGAGAGAGCCCACAGCAATTCACTGAGGAAGGTATCCACATTGCCAAGTCACGCCGTGGCCCTGCTAACAAACAGTACCAGCAGATTCGAGAAGAATTGGAACAACCACTTCGCACGCGAATTGAATCCGCCATCGCCCCTCAACAGAAGACAGTATCACCAGAAGTAGAAACACCATCGGTGCTATCACCGATGCAAGCAGTTTAAGGCTAGCTACACATACGGAAAGCAACTTTTAAGGCAGTCTGAGAATAAAGGAAAGCAACATGACAAACTTACTTGACCAATTTGCTGTAAAGAATAATACGTCCCAAAGAAGCGCGCAAAACATCCCGGTAAAGGTCGAAGGTTACCTTCTCACTGGAGATTTCGGACGAGGCGCTGATGACCGAATTAGAGGAACGCGATTGGATACCGGTGAACCGGTTGAAGTGGTGCTTCGAAGCCTCAAGAATAAGCCACATCTGGAAGCGAAACGCCCGACTATTCGTTCGTTCTCAGAGCCTCGACGCCACCAGTTGGATAATGGTATTGCCCCTTCTGGCATTATCATGCTGGAAAAAGCCTATCCAGACGCTAAAAAACTGCCATATGAAGCTGGTCTAACCGTTCTTAACGCCGAGTGGCTTCGCGGATATGTGCCCCACCAGACAGAAGGCTACGTTCTCACAGGTAAAGCCAGGATTGCCCCGGCCAGAGTACCCGCCAAATTGAGCGAAGATCCGAACGTAGTGCCTGAATCCTTCTTGTCTATCGAGATAATGCAGGAGCATAGAGCAATATCGGTTACAGATGAGGTGCAACTGCAGAAAGAACTGCTGCAATTGCTCGACCCCTCGATCAAAGATGGCCGCTACATGACTCCGCTTGCGTGCGCCAATCCGATCGCTTACCTGCGAATAAGCAAAGACAGCGAATCCCAACTTTTGTCTTTCAAAACAAGCTTTGTTGAAGATGCTGGAGGTTTCCGCTCTCCTGCACCAATTGAAACCACTTCGGCTGATCTATTAGGCGCTGGTGGCCGACTACAAGCAATGCTGCCAGTTGCGGCTAGAGCGCTTGCCGCAGGCTACACGATTGAAGTCATTCCCGGAGAGAAACCCTGGATAGGCCCAGCTGCTCGCGAAAAATCGCTATCGAACAATTCTCCTATCAGCACAACAGAGCTTCACTTTGTCGATGAGAATGGGGCAGAGGGCTTCTCCGCTGGGTTCACCGAAATGCATATCGCTTTTCGCTATTCCTCAGATCAATCATCAATGCTGGCAACGGCTGCTATGCCTTGCGAGAGCTACCCGAGTATCAGCCTGTCCTCGTTCCAGCAAGATTCGATCAAGATCAACAGCGCTTCACGACCTTACTACTTAGTCGACGGACAGCTGCAGCAGGATCCAAACCAGAGCCGCCAGCAGGCACCGGCACAACGTGCTCCGCAGCAAGCGCCGGCATCCCGCCAACCGGTACGGGGTCAGCAGCCA
>NZ_KK211070.1:21020-113928 GCF_000620085.1 Marinobacterium jannaschii DSM 6295
GCATCCCGCCAGCCGCAGCAGGCTCAGCAGCCGGGCCATCAGCAGGCACCGGCACAACGTGCTCCACAGCCAGCACCAGCATCCCGCCAGCCAGAACAGTCCCAGTATCAGGACTACCAGCAGGATCCGGCCCAGAGCACTACGTACCAGGACCAGTGGCAGGATCCTCATCAGTTCCAGCCTGAACCGCAGAGCCAACCGCAACCGCAACCGCAACCGCCGTCAGCCACTGGCGGGGATTATTCAGTGAAACGGGCTGGTGATCTGGTATTAGTCCAGTTGCCCAATATTGACTTGGATCTTGAAACCTCTTCGGTTCAAACGATACAGCGGGCGCTTCCAGATGTTGAAATTCAGCTAAGGGACGACGTTTTTGCTTGTCCAGTGAACCGCGCTGCCGAAGTACTCAACATGCTGGAGGATGCAGTCAGTACCTTGCGCCAGGCAATCCCAGAACAATACGGCAACGCCAACATGGTGTTGGATCATCACGTCCAAAAATTACTTGCCAATCATGGTAGTGCGACCAACAACGATATCGATTCTTGGAATCTCGAAAGCCTCGCGGCTGACTTGAGCCAAAGCCACGGAAACGCACCAAACCTGAACCGATAACGCTCAGCCATGGAGGTCGCTTTCTCCTTAGAGGAGAAAGCGACTTAAGCGACTTCTGATAAGGATTGCAGTATGAATAGCAAGGTAACCCCATCTCGTCTGTGGCTGGACTTCAGCAAGCATCAAGACGTAACAAACTCTAAGATCTCCGCCAAGCTGGTTCTAACCAATCAAGCTCCTACAATCCACCTGGATGGCGATATTGGTTCGCATGAAGCCTCGGTATTGGTCTCGCTGGGTTTTCAAAGAGATACGTCCGGACACTCGCGTGTAGTATCTGGGCTCGACTTAGGCCACCTAAGGCTAGCATTTCCTTTAGTAAACATAACTGAGCAATCAGTAGATTCGTTTCTGGTAGACCGAAGAGAAGCTGCCAAGCCAGCTCCTCCGACCTCTTCTGCCACCGAACGCACCAAGTCAGTCGATGAATTTATGCATGGTGCGCTGAACTATTTGTATGAACAGGCAACAGAAGCAAATATCGATGGCCACCGAGTGTTTCACGGCATAGTCCCGCCTGCTTATAGGATGTTGCCCTCTTGGCTGGAAGAAAACGCGCCCCCTTTTGGTGGTGCAAGCGCTAGCAACCCGGAGAGGTTGTACTTTCATGACAACCAATGGGTAAAAGTGGTTGTCGGTGCCAATAACATTGTAACGATGGACTTCTTTACCAACGCTTTCATGGAATCACGCCAGGAGGCACTGAATAACGAAATCGAAGGCTTTACCGACAAAGAATTCGACGTTCCGTTTGAGTATGAATCGCTGGTGGTCGTTCGCCTGCAGAACGGAAAGTTTGCTGCGTGCCAAAAGGGCTCCACCCCTGAGCAGATCATTAACAACCTATCCAGCATTGCTGATTCCCCTGCAGGTGTGCTGCGCGCGACTATTCGACACCCTGATCTATCGCCATTACTGCTAACTCCCGCTGAATGGGCTGATGCGATCGCTTTGCATGAAAAAATACAGATCGAATCAGAGACAGACGCTGAAGCGGTCGTTGAAAAGGCTCCGGTACCAAGCTCAAGCAAGCCAGTAAAAGAAGATGATGTAAGCAAGGCAGCTCCATCCACCGACGATATAACCGAGAGCAAGGCGGATACTCAAGATATTGCCCCCGCTTCTCCGACCGAGAATGACCTGGTCCCAATCACAGAAATCGTTGGTGACATCTACAGCTGGCGTGCAGCGGTTGGCCAAGCCCTGGATATTATTAGGGACTTAGCTGACGACCCTCGTGTTTCGCTGATGAAAGTTCAGCCTCATACGTCAGACGCTAGCCTTGCAGATTATCTGGCAGCTAATTATCAACTGACTATCGAAGAAGCACAGCGCTACATCGAGCCTTCCAAATCTGTTCCACCACCAGCATCCCCTGAAAAAACATACGAACGCTTTGTCGGCCAACCATGGGCCGATGAGGCAATGCGTCTGCAGGCGGAGCTGATCGAGCAGGAAATCGAAGCTGACTCGGATATATCGAATGGTGCAGATGAGCCTCTACCAGCGGAGCCTGCAACGACAGACACAGCAATCAGTACCGCCCCAGAGCACCGCTCCAACCAAAGAAAGCCCTTAGATGAGACCCGAACGTTTGACTATACCGCCGCTAATGTAAATGACGCCAAGGGATTTGATCCGGTTGATGAAAGCCTGGTGCCGATCACCATGGACGTTGACGCGTTCAGGGAAATCACTGATGAGTGGGCCAGCTTGTTTCAGGATCCCCCTGAAAGGGTAAGCCTTGAAAAGAGCGCCAAGGCGGAAGGGTTTCTCTCTGAGTCCGAAGCGCAAGCCCGAGTTGATAGCTGGAAAGAAAACGTAAGAAAACAGTTTCGAGAGAACAGATCCGAGAACTCTAACCGTACCATTCTCAGTTTCTTCGACCTTTCTGGCGAATGGAGCCGTCCATACGAAGAAGCCGGCTATAACGTTATCCGGTTCGACATTCAGTCCGGCCAGGATGTAATGGAATTCAGTGCCGACTACTTTATCGAGAACTGGGATTTTGGCGAAGTATGGGGAATTCTGGCTGCATGTCCTTGCACTGACTTTGCATCGTCCGGAGCCCGCTGGTTTGCTGAAAAAGATGCCGATGGACGCACTGAAGCAAGTAAAGAGCTGGTCTTTCAGACCCTCAGAACCATCGAGTATTTTCGTCCAAAGGGCTTCTGGGCCTTGGAAAACCCGGTTGGCCGTATTGAACGACTAACAGGGCTTCCGAAAGCAAGATTGATCTTCCAGCCCCATCATTTTGGAGAAGACTACACCAAAAAAACCATACTGTGGGGACAGTTCAACGAAGACTTACCGATAGCGAACACTGAACCCACTGCGGGTAGTAAAATGCACTCGCAATATGGTGGAAAAAGCCTGGCAACAAAAAATGCCCGCTCGGCCACTCCTGAAGGGTTTGCATACAGCTTTTTTCAGGCAAACAACTATGTCGATATGTCGCCAGAGCGTCGACTGCTGTCCAACTATCCGGAAGCGTCTGGCGCTATAAAGGTAGCCTTGTCAGAAGGCATTTCTGAAGCGCGTATTGCAGAGTTGATGTATGAGACATACGAATACTACGAGTATGAAGCCGCTCGCAATGCGCTCATTCAGGAAATAGCCGCGATCACCAATAACAGTGACGCTTCAGAAGACATTGAAACTGCAGAGTTTGAAGAGATAGTTGAAGAGCCTAAAACCGAGAAGTTAGACCTGGCATCCTCCCCGTTACCTGCAGAACCGAAAGCTACCACTATGGATACTGCAGTTGATGAGAGAAAATCGGCTGAAGCACCGAACGTTATTGAAGTAGCTAACACCACAGCCTCAGAGCCTGAACACAGCAGCGCACCAAGCAAATCGAATAATGTCCTGAGCTTCACAGACAGTAAACGCCTGAGAACCGCTCAGGATACCTTTGAAGCCGATCAAACCTCCAAGTCAATCGAAGAGACCCTGAAAGACATTGGCACTGACTACCCGTCTCTTATCGGCTTGATTACTGAATATGTGGAACTATCACAGGATAAGGAAGTTCCCTCCCTGCAGGATGCGCGACGAATCGCTCAGCTAGATACCGAGATATCAGAACTGATCTCTCAGGCTCGTCAGGCTGGTTATGAAGTGGATCTGGCCAATCTGATCAGCTTTACCCAGTCATCCTTGGACGCTGACAATCACACAAAGCAGGTTATCGAAGAGACTGGCTACAACTTCCTCAAGATCGAGACATCGACTCTCAAGGGGCTTCATGAGCATCGTATAGCTGAACTGGTTGCAACCATACTTCACCAGAACGGAACATCCAGCAATCTACCGCTGCATAGCCAGCTGCAGGCGTACACCACCATCGCGCGGTACTGGGGATCCGCGAAGGATGCCAGCTTTGCAGAGACGTTCATGGGAGAACAGATCTCATCCATTCAGGGTCTCAAAGACTATCTCGCCAATGAGATGGATCAGAGTTACAAAAAAGTACTCCTCCGCTATCAGATTGCGCAATTGCAGGTCTTCATTGACGGTTACAACCAACTGTCTCCGATCCCCCGAACCAACGCCCAAAACGAACAGCGCGAGCTACGCAAGGAACTCGCTAATGTGTCATACGCTCCGGATCTTATAGAGATCACAGATGAGCATATAGAGAGCTATCGATTAACCGGCTCATACTCGGAGTTTGTCGAGATACTGGAGGATCAGCACAAGCTATCATTTGAGGCTGCACAGATTCTCGCAGAGAGAATCCAGAACGAATTTTACAATCGAAACAACAACGCATATCGAGCGCGCCCAGCGTACCAAGCCCTTCGCAGTCTGGATTCAAAGTTACAAGACTGGAAGCTGACTGATGACCCCCAACAGCCTCGGCAAAGCCAGCTTGTCTGTTCTTCAGGTCCGATGGAGCTTACGATCTCAGTAGTCGAAAACGAGAACTCAGAGCAGTCAGGCTTCACCTGGCATTTCAGCGCAGACTACTACAAGCCATACTCAAAAGAGCTATCTGCAGAGGCGAAGCACTTTAATGTCGATGGCGACCGTAGCGAAAGCATCGATGACATTATCGACATGGCTAACGAGTTTCGGAAGCTATACAAGACTCAGGTCGATTGCTCTAACCTCCCGAGTTATGGCGAGGAATACGCCAAAGAAAGCATTTATGATCTGACGGCCATCAATAAGCATTTGCGAGAGCGTGTGAAGCAGGATAAGGCTGCTGGAATCCTGCCCAAAGATGTGAAGGCAACCTTTAAGAAACATGGATACGGTTCACTAAAGATTACCATCAAGGATGCGCCAAGGTCTCTCTATCCGCTGATCAATCCTGACTGGAATAGCTTCAAGGCTGCAAATCCACATACGTCCTATAGTGAATACCCATCGAAGTATACCGCTGAGGGCGCGGCGCTCATTCGCTACTTTGAAGCCATTGCCAATGCATACAATTACCACGATTCGGATCCTTACGCCGACTACAGGAACTTCAACTTTGTTCTCGACGTGAATCTCTCCGAAGAGCTTCTTGAAAATGATAAGGCGGCTAGTGCTGCCAAAGAGATATCAGCCAATACTCTATCGAAAGCCAAATTCAGTTACATCGCGCCAGACCATCAGCAGGATTCCCCGATCATGGGACAGCTCGCGAAGCTAATGGATGACACTGCTCTAAGCAAACTGTTGGCCAGCGAGGGACCGTACTTTGAAGAGCTGTTAATTCACTATCCTGGCGTTATGGAATTGGCCGTCCGGGCACTCCCATCAAACATATCAAACCGGCTCGAACTGGTGTTCAACCACCGCCTGGATCCCAGCTATTCAAGTGAACAGCTCGATAGTGAGTTGACGGTGACCCTCGATGCTAGGGGCCAGCTAGAACTCTACTCTGTCGTACTTACCAATCCCGATAATGGTGACGTAGTGCATGGCATAGGCGAAGAGGCTCTTGAGATAACTGATGGGCTTATTTCGCACTACACTAAGTTTGCACATAGCTATAATATATTAACCGACCATGCACAGGAGACTCTTAGTGATGAACAACTTGGGACAGATAGCCCAGCGCCTGCAGGCGAGCTTGACAAACCAGCATCCGGAAATCGTGGCGCAGATGAAACAGGAATCGCTGCTGGAAAACTGGTTGATCCAAACAGAGCAACAGATCGAGAACCAGGAGCACGAAATGACGGAGCCATTGATCCGATCCGCACAGCAGATCCGGGATCACGCGCAACGGGAACAGGCACTCCTCAACGTGCGCCGGAAAAAGCTGGATCTGGAAAACGACTTGATTCACGTGGCGATCGCAACCCTGTTGAGCTCGACCATGACAATCAACTAGTCATTGAACGAGACGAGTCACTATTCTTTTCGCCCGAGAAGCAACTTAATGCTATCTACAAAGCGGAACGTGCCGACTATGAGTTGATCGCCAATACCGCCGCATGTATCGAGCTTTACTGCGACATAGTGAAAGCTGGTGGGCATAAAACTCTTTCGCAAGATCAAATGACTATGCTGGCCGAATATACCGGTGCAGGTCATAAAGCTATCCGCAAAGAACTGGAACGTTACCAGGCCTATTCTCAGGATCTCCGGCGCGCGCTAGCACGACTAAAAGAGGTAGACTCCTCTGCCTATCGAGCGCTAAAAGCCAGCACCCTTACAGCATATTTCACACCCAAACCTGTAGTCGATTTCATGTGGTCAGCGCTTGACCGCCTGGGGATTTCAAACGCTACACATTCACTATCAATCACTGAACCTGCTTGCGGTACCGGCCACTTTATCGGATTGGCCCCAAACAGTGTGCGACGTAGCGCTGAGATCACAGCTGTAGATCTCGACGCAATGAGCGCCACAATCACCGGCCACCTCTATCCGGAAGCCAAGGTAATCAATAAAGGCTTTGAAAAGATCCTTATGCCAGAAGGCTCGCAGGATATCGTCACCGGAAACGTACCTTTCGGTGACTTCGTTATATACGACCGCAAAACTGGTAAAAGCCCCTTAGTACACGACTACTTTTTGCTGCAATCAGTACGGCTAGCCAAGCCTGGTGGCTTGGTATCGTTCGTCACCAGTACAGGCACCCTCGATAAAGCGAACCCGGCTATCCGTAAGGCGCTGTATAGAGACGCGGATCTGGTCCATGCCATTCGCTTGCCCTCCGATACATTCCAATCGTCTGGAACAGAAGTCGTATCCGATATGGTCTTCTTCCGTAAGCGAAAACCAGGAGAGGCGCGCGGGGACGACCGCTGGGTGAACTCTGTCGAAGCGCCCAAAGCGCTACAACCAAGCCAAGAGGATCCGGAATCAAAACCGGCATTCATCAACCAGTACTTTCTTGATCACCCTGGCCATGTGCATGGCACGCTTACCGGAAAGATTGGCCAGTACGGTGCTGAAATCGGTGTTGAGTGGACGGACTCGGCGGTTAATAGCCTTGATGCTCTATCAGAGCGCTTAGCTGACATCAAAGAAAACGTATTCGATGCGGAACCGGTACAACACCGCAAAGCCCCTAAGGTATTCGAAAGCTCAGAACATCAATCCGCTGCGATTAAACGCGGTTCCTACGCACTTGTAGACGGTGCGATCAGCATCTACCTGGGAGACAGTGTTTATCAGGAGGTGAAGCTGAATAAACGGGAACGATCAGGCATTGCTGACTATATTCCGCTGCGAGATGCCGCGACAACCCTATATGAAGCTGAACGTTCCTATCAGCCAGATGATGTAACAGAGCCTCTTAGAGAGAGCCTGAATCGCATCTACGACAATTTTGTGACCAGCCATGGTCCTTTGTCTGAATGCAAGTTCCTAAAGAAACTGAAACGGGATCCGGATTGTTTCTCTGTACTGGCCCTTGAGCTGTATGACCTAGCCTCCCGGACTTACATAAAGTCATCCATCTTCGAAGAGCGTGCGGTCGCGCTTTCATCAAAGCCTGAAATTACCGACATCCGGGATGCGATCGCCGTAGCGATGGATGAGTCAGCAATGATTAACGCTGATCGAGTGGCGAACTTGCTGCAGATAGAGTTGGATGATGCAATCGAACAACTTAAGGCGACTTGCTTCCTGGATCCCGACATCGGAGCCTGGATTCCAGCCCCTCTTTACCTGGCTGGCGATATGTACCGTAAGCTGGAAGATGCAGAAGCCGCGGCTGAAGTGAATCCCGCCTTTAAGGCAAATGTCGAAGCACTTAAAGAGAACTTACCCAAGCCCGTTCCAATCGAAGATATCAGCGTAAAACTGGGTTCATTCTGGATCCCAGACCACATGATCTCTCAGTTTATAAGAGAGACGTTGGATCTGAACAAAGCCGGGTATTCTGATCGCGTTGACGTTAAGTACAACTCCACCACAGCTGAATGGAAGGTCAAAGTAACAGGGGCTGCGCTTGCTGCATGCGATAAGCTAAATACAACAGTGCACGGCATCCCAGAATGCAGTTTCGTTGAGCTTGTAAAATGCGCCCTTGAACTGAAACAGCCAACTGTTAAAAAGCGGTTTAACGATGAACTGATCGTTGATCATGAGAACACAAGCTTAGCCCGCGCCAAGCTAAAAGAAATTCAGGCAAATTTCGAATCCTTTATCAAATACAGCACTTCGTATCCGGAACGTGCCGATGAAGTTGAGGCGTTATACAACCAGACATTCAACCGCTTTAAGGAAGCAGGATACGACGGAAGCTATCTCTCATTCCCTGGGCAGGCCAAGACCCTCAAAGGCTCGCCGCTGCAGTTTAGATCGCACCAGTATCAAGGTGTCGAGCGGGCACTGACAACACCTCACGGAGATCTGCTCGCCCATGAAGCAGGCGCTGGCAAGACGATTGAGCAGATCACGATTGCCTACGAACATAAGCGGTTAGGGTTCGCGAAAAAGCCTGTGTTGGTGGTACCGAACCATATGCTGGAGCAATTCACCTTCGAAGCGTATGAGCTGTACCCATCAGCAAAGATATACACGGCCAATAAGGAACTTCTAGCTTCTGCAGACGGCCGATCGCAGACAGCTGCACGTATTGCCGCTGAAGACTGGGATCTGGTAATCATCACTCATGGCATGTGGGACGCAATCGCTCTGCCTGAGGAGTACATCCGCTCCTCGATGGAAAGTGAATTAGATGGATACGAGAGCCTATTGAGGGAAGCCCAATTTGAAGGCGATAAGTGGTCAGAGAGACGCATACAGCGCTCCATCAAGAACCTCGAAGCCAAGATTGATCGTATGGTCGACAGGGTTACCAGAAAGAAAGATGCCATTCAGTTCGATCAGCTGGGCATTGATTTTGTATCATACGATGAAGCCCACTACCTGAAGAACATCGCATTCCCAACTAAGTTGGGGCAGATCGCCGGGGTTAATACCACAACCTCCATTCGCGGTCTCGATAGCATGATGAAGTTCGACTATATCAGGGAGCAACGGGGGGATGAAAAAGGCGTACTGCTGGCCACCGCCACTCCAATCACCAACTCCCTATCAGAACTCTATGTAATGGCTCGGTTGGCTGCGCCCCAGCTACTTAGGGATATGGATCTGCAACACTTCGACCACTTCCTCAGTAACTTCGCAGAAGTCGTCGAGCATGTAGAAATTAAACCGGAAGGCGGTGGTTACCAGGTAAAGCAGCGACTTTCGAAGTTCAACAATGTGCCTGAGCTAATTCGGCTGTTCAGAACCTTCGCAGACATCAAGACAGCCGAAGACCTTGACCTCCCTACACCAAATTGCGAAGAGATCCGGCATGTCGCAGCGGCCAGTGACCAAATAAAGCTGTTCATGAATTGGCTTGGCCATCGGGCTCAATCCGTACGGAATGGATCCGTGGACGCTTCTGAAGATAATCTATTGAGGATATCTACCCACGGCAGGTTAGCAGCGATCGATATGCGGTTGCTTAATCCAAAGTTACCCGACGACCCTCAATCCAAGCTAAACCTATGTGTCAAAGAAGTTTTCGAAAAGTGGGCAGAGCATAAAACCGATGCCCGTACACAACTTGTATTCTGCGACTCCGGAACACCAGGCCCCAATAAAACGTTCGACCTGTACAACGACATGAAGGCCAAATGGATCGCTATGGGGATTCCAGCCGAAGAAATCGCCTTCATTCATGATGCCAAGACTGATGCTGATAAAGAGCGCCTATTCTCAAAAGTTCGGTCCGGTGAAATCCGTATATTGCTTGGCAGCTCTGACAAAATGGGGGTTGGAACCAACGTACAAACACGCGGCAGTGACCTGCACATGCTGGATGTTCCTTGGCGCCCTATCGACGTCCACCAGCGGCGAAAGCGTTTCGATCGCCAGGGCAACCTGTTCGATGGCGTGAACATCCACTTTTACTCAACCGAAGACAGTTTTGATCTGTTCATGTTCGAGGCACTGATCAGAAAGCTGAAGTTCATCACCCAAGGTATGGCTTCCCCTGAGAAATGCGCACGTTCGATGGAAGAAGACTGCGATCCTGGGTTTGCCGAAATCATGGCAATCACAACCGGCAATACACTCATCCGCGACAAGATTGAAGTGGATTCGCGGTTGGATGAGTTGTACATGTTGAGTCTCGGTCACGATCGATCAAAAAGACTGGCCATTCGCGATATCTACCAGACAGAAACTAGTTTAATACCAGATGTAGAGCGCCGGCTTGCAGAGCTGACTTCACTAAGAGATACCATCGAACAGAATCGTAACCCGGACTTCGCTGGTGGCCTGGATATCGTCGTGGAAGGACAACGTTTCGATAAACATGGCCTTGCGGGTGCTGCAATCATTGCGGCCCTAAAGCGCAATCCAGTGTTTGGGAAAGGGTTTCAGTGCGGCCACATTATGGGTATCCCATTCAGCTGCTTTAACAAGGGCAACAGCTATGCTGTGAAGCTGGATACGGCACTCCCAATTGAAGTAGATATCACTAAGCGGCCTGAACAGTTTGTTTCAATGCTGGAGCGCGCGCTGCAAAACATCCCAACTCGCATTGCATACACTGAAAGTCAGATTGAAAACTATCGTAGTCAGCTCGTTGAGCTTACCAGTCAAGCCGAAAGCGAGTTTCCTCACGCAGCAGAACTACAGGATCTGGATAAACGCAGCAGAGAACTGGATGTTGAGCTGCGGGAAATGGCTGAGCAGGAAGATCCAAGCCAATTCATAACAACTGAAGGTCTGCACGAATTCGAGTTACTACTGGAGTCTGTTGGTGGCCTAGTCGGCACCAAAAAGCAGGCGGCTAAGCCCTCTCTCACTGATGATGAGCTAATCACTGTGGCTGATATTGTCGCAGCTCAATCGGTCCCAAGCCAGGCACCCACTCCCCTCCATTAATCATCCACACGTCAGCCGGGTAGTCGATACCCGGCTCCTCTATGGAGCACAATACATTGAAACTTTTTCTTTGCGAAAAACCTTCTGCTGCAGCCACATACGTTGAGGCCCTGGGTGGCGATACCAAAAGAGATAAGAAGAAAGGCTATTACCAAGGCGACAACTGGATCGTCTGCTACTTGGCCGGCCACGTATACGAGCTGCTGGAGCCAGGCCAGTACAAAGATGAGTGGAAGCGCTGGAATCTTGAAAGCCTACCCATTCGGCCTGAGCAATTTCGGTATCAAAAAATGAAAGACAAGGAAGACCTGATTCAAACCATTTGTGGACTGTTGAAAAAGGCTGACGAGGTTGTGATCGCTACTGATGCAGGCCAGGAAGGTCAGTTGATGGGGGAGATCTTCCTTAAAGAAACCGGTTGGAAAGGCAGAACGTGGCGTGTCTGGTCGTCTGAAATGGAAATCAACGGGCTCCGCAAGGCCATTCGGGAAATGCGGCCTAACTCCGAGTACGCAGGAATCGCAGCTTCTGGAGATTCACGTGAAAAGGGAGACTGGTTACTCGGAATCAACTTTTCACGCTGCTTCACGCTACTCGCTCAGGAACGCGGATATGATTTTCTGGTGCCCGCCGGTCGCGTGCAATCACCCATCCTTCACATCGTCGCCAACAGAAAACGTGAAATCGATCAGTTCAAGGCGGGAAAGTACTATGAGCTTTCTGCGAATTTAGTGATGCCTGATGGCACGAAAGTCGAAGGCAAGGTCAATCTTCCAGACCATCTGCTAAAGAATGGTCACTGTACTGATAAAGACGCCATTAATCAGATTATGCGGGGCATACAGAACGCAGAATGCTTGGTGTCAGCGATATCGAAGAACCACAGTAGAAAAGCCGCTCCCCTCCCCTTCACCCAAACCGATCTTCAGATCCATGCGGACAAACAATGGCAATTCCCACCCGCAAAAACACTGGAAACATGCCAGAGCCTTTACGAGACCTACAAGCTTCTTTCATATCCCCGAACGGGCTCAGACCACTATGAAACAGACGAGCTTGCCAAAGCGCCAAAAACCATTGCAATGCTGGGCAAAGTACCTGGAATTGAGTCAGCTGCTGCAGGAGCTGATATTTCCAACCCCTCATCAGCGTTCGACACCTCCAAAGTAGTTGAGCACGCGGCCCTGGGACCGACCGGAAAGTTGCCTGACTGGGGGCGGCTAAGCGAGGCGGAACGCAGTATTTTTAAGATAGTTTGCTTGCGTTATCTCGCTCAGTTTTACCCTGATGTTTCAGTTGAAACGACCAGCGCCACCCTGTCGGTAGGCTCCTACACAATTTCTCTCAGAGGACAGACGGTGCTTGAGCTTGGCTGGAGTGCGATTATTTCTGAGGAAAAAGAAGATGTGCCTTACATTCCAGAGCTACAGCAAGGGCAAACTATTTCGATCGATTCTTTTTCGGTATCAGAAAAAAGTACACGCCCACCGAAAAGGTACTCGCGTGGTGATCTACTGGCCATCATGAAAAACGCGAAACGGTTCTGTAGTCCTCAGCTACAAACACGCATTAAGACAGCCAGCCTTGGCACTGATGCAACTCGGGCCAGCATACTGGAAGGGCTTGAGCTCCGGGACCTTCTGGTAGCCAAAGGAAATATTATCGACATCTCCAAACGCGGTCTAATGGCCGACGAAATCATCTCGCAGTTGGCTTCATCGCTTACCACACCAGACCTCACCGCGATGTGGGAAATCGCATTCCGAAACATCAAGTCCGACCCGACAAAGGCGGTTCAGTTTAAGCAGAATGTGAACGACTACATAGGAAGACAGCTTGCCACTTCCAATACGGTAACAATTCGAAACAACCCGTTGGCCTTCACTCATGACTGCGGAGGTGTATTGACACGACGCACTCCTGATAAGGGTAATCCGTATTGGCAGTGCCGCTCCTGCAGGGAATATGTCGATGACGATAAAGGACGTCCAGTGAAGCCAATTGAGGGGCACGGAAGCAAATGTCCGAAATGCGCCTCAAAAATGATTACCAAGATGCAGAGAAATACTAAATCATCTAAGCCAGCTTCACCCTACCTTTCCTGCAGCAACAGAAACTGCCCAGGGCGAAATTCAAACAAGGGTTTGCAAGGTTAGTTTTTAGATATTTGTTCCTAAACTGTTTGGAATATGTAGAATACGATCGCCACTAATTAGTTAAACATTGTCATATTGGCTGACAATACGATAATATAGCTAATATATATGGCGACTAGTTCCAACGCAGCATACGGAGTACGGATAGATATGCTAATTCAGGAAGTCCCCTGCGCGCACTGTGGCACGTGGTTAGAGGAAATACGGACCGGTGGTAAACATACATGCCCGAACTGCGGTAACTCTGCGTCCGCAGTTCAAGTTCAGGAAATTACACTGCTCTCAGAAAGCTTGATCGAGCTTGCCCGCCAGGAGGGTGTAACAATGATTGAGTTTGAAGGGATCCCCATGGCGGTTGAGGATGCACTAAGCCCTGCTGGGCTTCTGCCACAAATCGTGGTGGGTATGATCTCTTCCCATGCAGAGACAGGCTCAACGGATAAATTCCGATTTTCAATCAATGAATCAGGCGCAGAGGCGACCGACAATCTGAGCCATATGATCATCGTTGCACCGGAGCCTGATGAAAACACTATGCCTTTTGGTACGGCGCTGGTGCATGCAACGCACACACTTCGACAGGTTCTTAATCAATATAGGGCGTATAACGGTACCGACATCTCTGTCATACCCGATACAGCCCTCTTTTCGATCCTTCCTGAGCTTCCTGAACAAACAGTAGCCTAGCCCTACCCGGATTAGACATGTCATTGCTGCAACAGTTTGAACAGCCAGCGGCTTCACCAACTCGAAGCGCGCTGCACCAGCTAAAGGTGTTTAACCAACTGCAAGTTGCAGCAGCCAGGTCAAGTTATCAGTGCGACCTGAATCAAGTGAGTGAAGATTTTTACAATGCTGCGCATTCGGTTGCTGTATCTCTCGGAGTAGATACAGCATTTGAACCCAACATGGCGTGGATCAGAAACGCGATTCTTCCGCTGGCCTGCTCCTCGCTTGAACGGACGGGGCGTATTGAAGTAGATGTATGTGATGAAGCTATTCAATTCATGCAGGCCGGGCCTATTTCGCCTCCGACATACTCCGATAACCTCGTTGTAGCCAGCGTAATCACCTTACAGAAACTAAGTTCACTACACGCGAACTTCAGCTATCTGAGGCCTCAAAGCAAGCTGACAAATAAGGCATTTTCAGTGATCGACAATTACGCTTCGGCGGCTGCTGAGCGGGTTGGTGATGACAATGAAGTCAGATCCGCACTGATCACTCAGCTCACCGAACTTTACGTGGCGATATTTGATCAAGACGCGGAGAAGTACCGCCTAATGCTGGAGTCCGAATCACCGGCAAACATTGTTCGCCAGTATGGGCTGGGATTTCCGACTGATGATCTGTTTAACAAGTTTGATGATGCTGCAAGTAACCTCATTGAGCAATTGGGACTAAGACATAGCATGGAGATGCAACGATGAGTGCCGAAAGAGATTCAAAACCCAGTAAGGGTAAAAAGGTACTTAAGACCTCCGGTTTCATAGCTAAAGAAGCATTTGGATTTAATGTCTTGGGCTCTTCATTCAGAAGAAACCATCGAAACCTAGCGGAGACAAAAGGTGTACTCGAAACTTTATTTAAGGGTTTGTTTACGCCAGCGAGTTCGAATGAATCTGCTGCCACTAGCTACCAGCTAGAAGAAGTTGATCATCGTGATAGAGAGTTCTGGATGATCAATGCCATAAGAGCAACCGGATCAAATATTACTTGGTTCATTGTCTTAATCTATGCATTTACGTTCTATATTTATCAGAGCTTTATTTTTAAAGGTTCGTTTATTGACCTTCTGATATCAGGGTCGTCGATAGTCGTAGCGATATCCCTATCTATATACCTGATTTTTCGCGCCTATATATCCTGGACAGATGTACTCAAATTAAGATCGTGTACTAGCAATAGCTCTGTAACTCTTCATATATCGAATAAGTATTGGAGATCTTATTTCTCCACACTTGCGATTGTTGCTCTCACTTGTTTATTCAAGTACGCACCTATAACTGAGATAGTGACATTAGTAATTGTATCGGTCTCCTTTATGGTGGCTGTGTCCTATATAGCGTTTCTACAGGTGGTATTGGCTGGGGTAAAAAACTGGACTATTCCCGAATCGGATCTCGATACTAAACCGGTCATAGCATCAGTCCTATGGAGCGTTCTTCCATTACTAGCGCTAACAGCCTGGACACTCGTATGGGACCGTTTATCTCTCTCTGCCCTGGTATCCAGTATTGCCCTAAGCATCGCTGTTTCTAGCACCTTATCACTGGCCATCCTACGCGAGTTTCACAAGAGGTAAGCTTTGGATCTTCCAGCCCCACCCGATTACGTTACACACCTGACACCGACCTGTATGGAGGTTGTCAGTGAAAAAACAGGGGTCAGCATGATGGACCTCTTTTTGATTTACAAAGTCGAAGGTGGCAGCAACGGCATCCACGTTCGCAACAAGTCAAATGGCACTTACGATTACGGCTTCTTTCAGATTAACACTGTCAATCTAAAGTATCTTAAGGACACGTTTAATTTATCTCACGATGAGATTAGGTATAACGCTTGCTTAAATACATTGGCAGCGGCGCTGTTGATAGATCGCAGAAAGCGTGAGTACAAAAACAGTGATCTCGACTACTTCGGTGTTCTTGCAACCTATCACTCAAAAACTCCAAAGTATCGCAATAGATACAGAAACAAGCTAATACAGAAATACAAGACTTACTTCGGGGATAAAAAAAATGGCGCAGGAAAGAAATGAAGAGCCTATAGAAAACTTGTGGACTGTCGTAATTCTGTTATGCCTAACCTCCTTTCTGCTTTATCTTGGCTGGCTAAAATGGAAGTATGAGCTCACGGTGTATGCGGCCTGGTTGGGTCAATACACAAGAATTCCACAAATTCCCCTCGCATATATTCCAATATTTCCTCTTTCATATCGAGATTCAATCTTTAACTATGATGCATACCTAAACCACATTACGCCGGACAAAGTTACTTTCTCGGTATTTATCGCTTTTGCCTCAGTAACTTTCAAGTCCATCATATTGTTTCTGGCACCGATCCTATTGTTTCGCGGGCGTTACTTAATAAAGCATGCGGCCAAGCTTGATTTCACCCGTAAGTTCACTAAAGAGTCGCTGCTAAGAGACCATTTCATGCATCTCTATCCGCGGGTCAAACCTGCAGCTCGAAAGGTACTTGAGAACGAAGATCCGAGATTCGGCCCCTGGGCGACTCAACACAATCCGGTAGCGTATTGCCTGAATTTGAACCTATTTACGACCGAAGTTGATAGCGCCCATATTCAGGATCTGAAACTTGCCCCTATTGAATCGCTGTCGCTTAAAGAACGCCACGATATGCACGATCACTATCACGGGCATCTTCGACTCAACACCACCAAGTTAAGGGATGCCATTAGCTCTCAGCTGGGGGATAAGTGTGCCTACACGGATGATGGAATGATTGACCACAATCAGCTCCCCGACCTTGAGCGCGCATTATGGATTCTCTTCTTAGGTTGCATTTCCCAACGAGATGACGCCCGAACGTTGATAAATGAACTGCTTGACCAAATTGCAGATACCTTCATCGAAGGGGACGACACCAGCTCGGGAGAACATCAGGCCGACCTGGATGGTATTGACGCTCTGTACGACCTTATCAAGAGCGACCTTAAGGTTATAAAGGCGTTGAACACAGCAAGGCGGACACATGCTTATTGGAGCACAGCATTTACATCGCTCTATAGCACGGCAAAGGACAACTACAAAACGATCCAGAGCCGTGACTTCATCTGGTTGAAGCCCGTAAACCGTACTTTGTACTTCGCAATCAATCAAATCGGGCTGGAAAGAGCTAGGACTGAAACCTGTGGTATTAGGACGCACTACAGGGCTGAGATCCGGCACAAGCGCCCACTAGTCAAGCCACATGTTAGAAGTGCTTGGATCGATCTCATGCTGCAACTACAGCAGTCAGACTGGCTATATGAAGACGTACTAGTCGAACATGAAGACGGGAGCCGACCAACGCTGATTTCCGAAGCTAAACAACGAATCGAGGCAATCTCATGAAAAAGCAAACTCTGCGAATCATCTGCAAACGACACACGGTTTACTTGCAGAATACTGACATTTCGACATCGGCCCCAATTAGTAGCCGCTTTGTATTTAGCGAAGGGAAAATCAGTTGGAGTTATGTCGAGGCTGACTCTATTCCAGCCACACCTGAAGACTTTAAGGTACTTCAAAAAGTCATCCGAAAGCATAACCCAAACACTGCGAAGCGGGGAATCCTTTGGCCTTTGAGCCTTATCGCGTCTGTCGTGATCTGCTGCGCAACCGCAGTGACCTTAGTGGTGCCACCACCCACATCCCAGAACCAGGCTTCAGCGGTGACAGAGCAAGCCGAAGAGACAAACTACCCTTTCTCTAGCCAGGGCTAATTTACGGAACGAGTAGCGATGACATATACGCTTAAGCGACAAGAGGTCATTATTGACCCAAGATCTCCATTAACGAAGTACATCGACTGGTCAGAAAGTTCCTCAGCAAGAGGGGCCATTTACATTCTCTCGTCGACACTGATGCTGATCGGCTTCTTCTTGCCAGATAGCATTTCATTATCTTTGTTCGCTTTTGCGTCTCTAATTGTATTACCCACCGTATTCAGAAGTCGTCAGCCAGATCTGCCTGGACGACTCCCCGAGAATTCTGGCCTAGCGGACCCGACTGAAGGGAAAGATGACAAAGGAAGGACCAAGCCAGCCAAAGGCTCGATGCTATTGGGCAACGACTCCAAAACAGGTAAGGAGTTTTGGCTAAGCTGGGGAGACAGTAAAGTTCATGCCTATATCATGGGAGCGACCGGAGCGGGTAAATCCGAAGCGCTGTTAACCTGGTCGATGAACTTCATTTTTTCCGGATCCGGCATTCTCGCAGGGGATGGCAAGGGAACACAGATGTTTCCCAAGCAATACTACACGTTGACCCGCATGGTAGGGGCTGAAGATGACTTCTTCGGTATTAACTACATTACTGGCGATAAAACCAGAATAGGCAGACGAAAAACCAAGGGATCAAATAGTATAAATCCGTTTGCCAGCTCTTCAGCCGCAACCAGTAAGGAAACGATGGCGTCACTCATGTCCGCCAGTAACGAGGGCGGTGGAGACAACCAGGTCTTTGTCGACCAAGCTGTAACGTTGCTTGAGTACCTGATGCCCATCCTTCACGAACTCAAAGTGATGGGGCTACTAGAGCTGGATATACGCGAGATCGGTCGGCATATGCCGCTCGATGAGCTTTACAAGCTCACCAAACACCCTGAACTATCAAGAGAAACTCGCGCCTATGCCAAGTCCTATCTTTCTGGTCTTAGTTACAATTTCGAGAAGCCGGCAAATCAACAACCAGATAACGTAACAAAGATGCATGGTTACGCCCTGAACTACTTTCAGAAAATTATCGCTTCCTTCACCACCAACTACAGCTCTATTTATCTGACCGATCAGGGCGAAGTGAATATCAACGATACCGTCGATAACAGACGATTTCTGGTGTTTACGATCCCGGCTCTTGAAAAGTCTGGTAACGAGTTAACGGGGCTGGGTAAAGTGCTTCTCACCTTGGCACGTGCGGCCTCAGCACGAGGCTTGGGGGACGAATACGAAGGCACAAGGGAGGAGACCACCAGCAACCTGCCAAAGGCCTGGAAAACACCCTACTCCTACCAGTTTGACGAATTTGCGTTCTATATCATCGAAGATTTCAGTCTGCTGCCCGCTCAGATTCGCGGCATCAATATTTCTGGGCTCATGGGCGCACAGGACTATATCGGTACTGAGCGTGGCGGTCAGATCGATGCAGAATCCATATTTTCCAACGCACGATTAAAGTTAATAGGTGCTATGGAGGACTCAGGTAAGACCTGGGACAAAGTTTCCGGTTTGCTAGGTGAGGTCGACGTGATTGTGCGTTCAGGATACGAACATGTTAGTGGTTGGGTAGGACGCTATATGCCCAATAGCACTCCGTCTGTAGTAAGACGGAAACCGGTCGATATCCAAGACCTTCAGGAATTGGATGCCGGTAGATTTGCTACTATATGGCGTGGCAAATACTCCATGATTGATTTCGTGTACACCGATATCAATGAACACGCCATCACAGAGAACATCAGATATCACCGCCTGGTTCGTAGTTACTTCCCGACTGATGCCGAATACGCAGCCACTGAGACAGAACTTAATCTGCTGGATTTTCTTTGCCAAGACAGAAAAAGAGTCTCCAAATTGCCTGCCTCATTGAAAAAGATTGCCAGGCTTGCAGGCACCGCTTCCGGCAGCGGTAAAGATATCGGTTGCGAGATCCTGGCTGGGTTCCATAAAGAACTCTCTCTGACGGTTACCCCAACCCGACGATCAAATTCTCCTCTAGCGGACCCACAACACCAGCCTGATATCACCTCGACTGGTCACCTCGAAGCTGCTCCGTCGGATATAGATAGCAGCGAGGGCCTGGCTGAATTTGGAGATTCGTCGCTATATGCTGATTTCGATGAAGGCGAGGAAACAAGAGATGAAACAGATGATGACTCGACAGAACACTGCTTACATCACACCCTGGATAGTGCAGTCGCTCAACAGGTCGAAGTCCCGGATCCTGAAAAAACACTGAATTCAGAAGATCTCCTACCAGAAACTAGCAAACAAGCCGAGTGTCTGACACAGCACTCAGAAGGCAATGAATACGTATCACTTGATGCTGAAACCCAAGACAGACTTCTTAGGGAATTTGCCTCAATAAACGAAATACTAGGTATGTCTAGTGAAGACGCCGTTCAAACAGCCAAGGGCAGTGTTAGCTCTCTCGCAGCCGGTGTATCTTACATGATACCGCCTAAACCCGTACGAAATGCCGAATCACTTGCTGAAAATGTACGCAAGATCATGGAAGGTGGTAAACCGCATTAGTGGTCACAAAAATAAAATCACTATACAATTCACGGATTTACAGCATTAATAGTACTATATTGGCTTTATGTGATTTATGTGGCCAACTTACTGAGACTGGATGAAAGGCAAGGGTGTATAACGTGCGAGCTGCGAAACGAGTAACAGGTCATGATTATATCGAGCTTAAGGATTCCTACTTCGATACCCTGGAGCTCCAGTATTTACTAGGATTGTTCGCGCCTAAGCTGTCCAAAATTTCGTCTAAGAAAAACGTCGACAACGTTATCTCAGACACTAACACCTGCTTGTTGATACGCTACTTCAGTAAAATATCACGTCGGCCTTTGCTAGCAGATGATATTTCTTTTTCAGACATCGTCAGTTTGGTGCAAAGAAAGGCTCGCTACATCCCTTTTCCTGCCAGCTATGAGTACTTCGGAATCCTGCTTGGCAAGCAGGAAAGTAGTATTCGGCGCTATGAGCAGGGAGCAACGCTCATCCCTGCAGTTCGGCGCGCTCAAACGATTATTGCAGCGCTGCTGACCGAGAAAGGCACCATTGAAACCTGGATCACGTGCCTGGAGCAGGAAGCGGCTTGTCGTGGACTAAAGATGGATGACCTTATCGATAAGAGAGGGTGGCCGACGCCCGTTTCAGACCATAACCGTATTACTGGCCAGCACATACTGAATCTTAGAGACTCAGAACTCTATGATTACCTGGACCTGCAGTTCCTTCTGGGCCTATACATGCCCAAGATCAGACAATTTACTTCCGTTCCAACAGAACCGATCAATGATGTCCTGACATGTCTGTTGATTCGCTACCTGCTAATCACCATGGATGAAGAACAACGATCGGTCCCACCAGCGGAAAGAAGAACAATCTCCCAGTTGCCAGACCCGCTGGAATACCGTGACTTCGAAGCCTCTTATGTGAGCAGAGCAGCTACATTGCCTCGTTACCTTCACGAAGGAGTCCTGCTGGGCCGGGCCTATACGACCGTTATTCGCCTTCGCAGGGGCAAGAAGATAGTTCCAGCGATCCAGCGTACGATTCAGTTGCTCAATACAATGAGCAAAAAAGAATTCAGTATTTGGATAAGCTGTATTGAGGAAGAGGCAGCATCCAGAAACATCTCATTGGAGAAGCTTGCTGAAGCCAAAGGCTGGCCAGATACAGAGTGAGGCTTTCTAGTAAGCCTCACCCATCAGTAACCGAAAGCCCGTAATGATCTCCATATACTCACTATGGTTTGGGTAATAGTGACGCTTTAACTGGCGTCTGTTGCTCGCTGCAAATGCGACACTATTACCTTCGATGCCAAGCTGTGAAAGTATCCACCCTGTAGCGCCCTCAAAGCTTCTTGTAAACAGCGCTTCATTTCGATATCCCGCCCACTCATTAGACGCCTCACACGCCTTGGCGGTGTCCACCAGCCAGTCATTCAAGCGGTAATGCGAAGCTGAGGTAAACTCGACTAGTTTCCGTGCTTCAAGAAGTAGCGGTAGCGTCTCATCTGAGTAGCTTAAACTCTCAACAGTAGCTAGATCCCCTCCAAGCTCCTGTAACGCATCCGTAATCGCTCTGGACCAACTGCAGTAGTTACGCGGATAAAACGGCACAGGCAGGCACCGCAGCCGTTGAAAAGCCGGTTTCAGAGCATCGTTATCGGTATTCAAACCAAATCGGTCAGATCCTGCATCAATCCACCGAAATAGTAACCTTGCCCACACATAAGCAATCTCACCACGGGAAAACTTAACCGGCTCACCGATTAACCAGGAGGCGCTGACATAATCCACGCTGCCACTTGCTTCGACAGTTAATGAGCGGTTGAAGGTCAGCTGATCAGCATCGAGTCCCCATGCATGGCCAAGGATGGCCATCATATACAGAAACGAATCAGAGGCCCTTTCTAAACCCGGGTAATCACGTTCCATCGGCAAAATACCGATTGCAGTATGGTCATTTGCTACTTGGCCCTGAGGAGTGGGCTTTCGTCGTGGGCTGGAACTAGAAAGTAGATGGGTAAGCGCTGTATCCGCGCTTGGACTGTTCATCCAATCTAAGGCCTTCTCCCTCGATTCAAATCCAGTTTCCAGCAGATAAAAGTAGTCAGTTCCATCACCGACGTTAAGCCGAACCTCCCAGTCGGCTTGATCCCGTGATTGCCGGACAGCCCTAAGGTTTTTACGACAGACAGCCTCCCATACCTTCAATGATAGCTGGGGCTTGTTGCTGGCTGAAACTGAGCCATTGCCGGAGACCAACGTCCATGAACAGGATCCGGCAGCATCATTTTGAAAAACACCACCAAGAAACCACCAGGAACCATGCTCATGGATTGTTGAGTTAAACCCTGGAAACGTCAGGAACCGAAGTAACTTGGCTACCTTGCGATTCGAATCATCCGGCACAGCAAACAGGTTGGACAGCCACGCCTGGCCTTCAGCAGTTAAACTATCCGCGGTAGCGGGCATCTGAGAGAAAAAGCCTGATTCTTCAATATTCTCCAATGGCTTGTCCTGCGAAAGCGGTGCCAGCTGGAGCAACTGCTTTAACGCGATCCAATAATCGAGTGTGGGGTTGGCTGGACCTGGCACCAAGCCTAGCAATTCCTCGCGAAAAGCTTGTTGGTACTCAGCGCCATCCACATCTTCGAGAAGTGCCAAGAGCTTTCGTCGTACCAGGAGTTGGTCATATCCTTTTGTTAGATTTTCCAAATCCTGATCCAAAGCATTTTTTAGCTGCTCCCCCGATTGATCAAAAGTGCTACCACTATCGTCCCAATTCAACAGAGTAAGATCATCAGGAGGATCAACTTCACCACCCTCAGCATTGAGGGCCGGCTCTTCTGTAGAAGCTACAAGTGATCCAGCTTGAGCCTGAATGTCTTGAGACACACTTTGGAAGTATGAATGCCGCTTCAGGTGGGCACACAAGGCTTCAGCATCGATAAACGACTCTGAATAGCTTGCTCCCGCCCCTACATCAATGTGCATCACGCTAAGACCAAATGGATCAATGGAGACAACATGACGACCACTGCTATTTTTCGACAGGTATTTAGGCAGTAGCTGCAATAGCTTAGGATCCCTCCCCTCATCCAATATACCACCCACTACTTTTTCTGGAGATACGGGTAACGAGTTCTCTATGCCTGCCGCAAGGCAGATCTCATGAAGATAGCGAACGAGATCACCATCATCAGGGGCTTCCAGCAAGAAGCATTCAGTCAGGGCTAAAACAATCTCCGCCAAACCATCTGCGAGAATCCCCCTTGAAAGTAGCGTCCTTAGCCTGCGAGGATGGATACCGTTTAGCGCGAGGATTTCGTTAGCTTGGGCGGTCAGGAGGTCATCAGAGATCAGCTGGAGTCGTTCGGTAAACTCAGCTGGTGGAGCAATCGTTTTTCCGATTGCACTGGTTTCAACCTGTTTTTCAGACTGCTTCAACACAACTTCACAGTCATCAATCAACTGGAGCCAATCATCCAATAGAAGTGTCTTTCGCGAATAAAATGTACCAGAGGCCTCGGAAAAATGACCTGACTCACGCAGCTTTAGCGCAATGCCTTCAGATAGTTCACTGAGTATGACTGTTATCTGCTGATTGATTGTGAAGACTTGGCAATGCCCCTGGCTATCAGCCCTGATCAGCGGAGCAATGGCATATTCGTCTACAGCGTTCACTACAGTTAAATCAGATGTCGGGAGCACTGAGAGCCAGTCATCCATGCTCAATTGGCTAGTGGCTAGCAGGCATTCACCAACGGCAAGAAACAACCCTGTATCCAGTAAAAGATGCTTCTTTTCTCGATCAACGTTATCTATAGCTACGGTGGCTACGCGATCAGGCAGCTCAATGAAGATCGCCCGGGCTTCAATCCCTTGGTCAGCCGGACAGATGACGAATTCGCCTTGAGGATCTACTACGTCGAAAGCAATACCTGGAAATATGCTTTTCCAAGCGTCCGTTGTTAGAAACGTAGTTGGATAGAAATTATCGCCAATACCGACGAAACAGCCGCTGCCAATAAGCAATGATCTGGCTTTGTCAGAACACTGACTAACCTCAACGGAAACCTGACCATTAAGAACGATAACCTTTGTATCTGCACCATATCCTGAGAGATTTGGGCACAGACCGAATCTAAACGTACTATCCATAGTTCTGTACTGCAGAGTAGGTCAAAGAAATACTGAAGAAATATGAGCCCTGTGGCGGGCTCACAGATTGATAGGTAGCGTCTTCCGACACTACATACCCGGGGAAAGTGATGTTGTGGGTGATCTATTAGTGAATTTCAAAATCAGATCATTAATGAGCGATTTTATATTGTCTATTACGTTCGCCAGGCCAGAGACTGCCTCTTTGAGGCTCAGCCCAGCATCTGATCCTGGTTCAGCGTCGTCCAGTACATTGCTGATTTCCTTCAACTCAGGGGCAACCTGCTCAAGCTGCTCTGCAACGGCTTCAAACGGATCAATGATACGTTCTTCTATCTGTTCATCGCTCCACCCCATAATTCTAGCTTGTGCTGTGACTCGATCAACGACCATATCCAGTGCAGTGAAACTGTGCGAACTCTCATTGACGAGATCAACTAACGTATTGTAAGCCTCGGATGCTGCCCACTTTTTCACCTGTTTCTTAGCCAGAATCGCTGCCGGATCGTTGTTGGAAGCCATTTTGGCCAACTCTGAAATAGAAATTCCCAGATCACCGCTATCTTGCAGAAACTCATTAATCTCAGACACCTGGGCGAAAGTACTGCCAATCAAGTTCAGCTTTGACTGCAGCTTCTTCTCCTGGAAGGATGCTACCTGTTCGCGAACAGCTTCGCTGGACATCCCTTTACGTTGATCACGCCAACGACTAAAGCTTTCACGCGCATTCTGGGCAGAGTTATATATCTCGGTGCCGAAGTTAGTGCCGAAATGTGTAAGCGAGGTAGTCATCCCTACAACAGCTCGCCCTAACATCTGCCCAAGCATCCCACCAGCTCTGCCCTCATAGTGAGGCATATGAGGAGCATCTGTAGTTTGTGACACTACGCGGCCATGGGACTTGGAGCGGTCAGTACCACCCGTTTCTGCAGACGCAGTTTCAGGCTGCTTTGCACTATGCTGTGCGGAACGATGAACATCGCCATCGTCGCCTGATAGATCCTCGGCACGCTCTGGCTCGCTGGGATAATCAATGTCTCCCCAGTCCAAAGCCTGGCTGGTAGTCGTTTTAGGCTCGGTAGAGGGCTCAACCAACGATTGGCTAGCGTCATGGTCAACGGTGTTCCGCTGTTCCGTGTCGTCACTGTAGATATCCTGAACGCCTACATGCTCAAGCTCTTCGGCTAAGTTAAACGCTGTATAGGTACTGCTTGAAGCGTCTGTACCGATATCATTTTCTAACGGCTCGGGCTCGACATCACTCCAGTCGAGATCCGGGATCTGATCGCCAGCGGTCGCAGGATCGCTAAAAGAAGCGGTAGCTGCTTCACTTACATCACGTTCGAAGTACTCAGAGTCATTACTGTAGCCAACCTGCTCTAACTCTTCGGCCAAATTAAATGCAGCACCAGTAGTATCGGCAACTACTTCGTAGCCTACGTCATCCTCGATAGGACTATAAACAGTTTCTGGTTGCGAGTCTCCAAAGCTATCGATGAACTCTTGCTTGGAAACTGGAACACTCTCATCTACGAAAGTCTCTGACGGTTCGACTTCTGCGTGGTCTGGAGCGGGTATTTCCCCAGTGTTTATTTCCAGATCCGAACTAACCAGCTGAACCCCTATATATCGTTCGAACTGTTCACGAATAATCAGGTCAGCCAGCCCTTTATCTAGTGACTGCTGTATATAGTCAACGAGTTCCTGATCAGAAATGTCCGAAAGGCCATCGGTAATAAAACGATCCCAAGAACTCGCTATATCCGGATGGCTTTCTATGTACTTCTCTAAATGATTAGCACTCATTTGTCGCCTCCTGAACAAATTCGACCTCGTCGTGGTGAGCTGATGAAGGTGTAACCGGAACAGCTTGACCCAAAGGGTATATCACTTCTATATGGCCACCTGCTTCAACTTCCGCCAAAAATGAAATCTCATCCGCTAAAGAGATTCCTTTCTCATTTTCTGTATTCATCATTTTGACCTCGATATAACCACAAAATGTACTTTTTGACTTAGAACTATCGCCACATATTTGTGGTTTAATTCGCTGAATTCATGTTTACAACTGCTATCTTGGCTTGATTGGCACTCGCCGCTGCTCCAGCTAAAACCCGGTTAATATTTTCATCAATTTGAAAATGAAGGAAATCGATTAGCTGGCTTTTTCTTCTCTCTATTTCTAGCAGCTTTAGAAGTTCAGGCTCTCCACCTGATATATCCAAAACACCATCTTTTGTGTGAGGGTTTTCAACCTGATTACGCAGATACTCCATCAAAGATGTCTGACTTTCCCCAATAGTAATTTCAGACTCCCAAGCCAACTTACGGGCAAAAATTTCCATAGGGTCTTTCATTAGTTCGTAACTCACGTTGGAATGCGATACTGGGTTTTGGTCAACCCCAAAAAACAAGGCGACATACTTTTCTCTACCGGCAGATAGCTTATCCGCGTGTGAGCTTTCTTCGTCATCGTCTGTCAGGGCTACTATCAAGTCTTTTTCTGCCGTGACCCTATTCTCCGGATCTAGCCACCACTGAATGCTTTCATTCACCTGAGCTTCCACTAAATAAAAAATCTCTGACGCCTCAGGAGCTGCATAGGCATACTTCAGACCTTCTGGGATCTCCGCATCTTCATCAGCTTGTAACTTGCCCTTCACAACATAAAGCTGTTGTTCTCGGCTCTCCCGGCTTAGCGCCTGGGCTTCCATCAGTCGTTGAGTCGCGGAGGTGCTTCGCTTTATTTCAGACTGAACTTGTCCTCCCAGCGCAGCCACCGCATTTTCTAGTGTGACCTGCTGTCGGTTAAGGGCTTGGTCAGTAGAGTTAAATCCGGCATCAATCTCTTGGCCCAGCCCCTCAAATGCAGCTTGATAGGTAGCCCACAAACTCGCCAATTGAGCTTTGGCACTTGCCACAGTGGGCAGCACACACGCAGTATCACATCCGCAGTCAGGGCAAACGGCGTAGCTATTTGATGCATAAAGTGAGACAGCGAATATGGTCGCTCGAAGGGATTTTCGCATATCAGCCCTCGAAGCCTTGGTTCCGGACAAACGCAGCCTGGTGCTGAATCATCGGCAGCGCCAGTAGCATAGCGCTGTTTAACTTAACCTTGAGTGATTCGAACTTGGTCCAGTTCTCCATTTGCTGCCCCCTCACAAGGGATCGCAAAGTCGCTGCCGGAGAGCTTGCCGCAAGCTCTTCGAGGCGCTCTTTATCGAAAGCATCGGCAGCAGAGCCTGCCATAAACGACAGCACCGAATACTCGCCATCCGGTGTTGATATAGCAGGGGCTTTCAAGGCAATGCTATTGTCGAAAGCTTCATTCACTGGTTTCATGTGCTCTTCATAGAGCAATACTTCGGTTGTAGTCCTAACCTGCTGAGGTGTGGCAACACCTGAGAGTACTTTTAGATCGCCATTTTCATCACGGATTGACACCGGCGGTTCTGGCTCAGTTACCAATGATGCCCATTCAATAGCCTTCTGCGTTTCCTCAGTTGTTAGCGACAGCTTTGACAGGTCACTTTCGGCAGAAACTTCTTGCAACCTGGTTACCAGATACTTTTCTCTCAGAACTGAGGTATGGCCCTCCCGGGCCGCATCAAACAGAACACGTTTAGCCTCGCGGTTCTCTTGTATCAGCTGTTTTAGAGGCTTGATTTGATTCAATGCTTCAATCAATTCATCCGAGTGAGCAAAGGCCTCGCAAGCTTCAGCAGGCATGTTTTCCGCCCCATAGGTACGATCAGCCTTCTGCTTATGCTCTTGCACAAACGCCGCCTGCATTCGTGCATTTTCACTCGCATCCATAGCTTCCATTAAGCGGCTGTTTGCTTCGGTAGATCTTTTAACCTCCTGGCTTATAGTCGCTGAACTAGCCTGAACTGTGTTCGCCAGCATTTCCGTTCCCAAAACAACGGAACTAACGATCGACGTAAACCCCTGGGCAACTTGAGACGCCAAGTTACCAATCGCTTGAGTGGAACTCTGGACTTCAGCCGCTTCTTCTTGGCCAAATATTCTGGTTTGCTGGCAGCCACTGCAGGCATGACTAATTGATGGGGTCACAAACACGGCACTAAGCGCGATTCTATAAACCAACTTACTTCGCTTGAATTTGATACACATTTACTCGACCCCCAATACAGCTTTCCAATTGTCACGAATACCCTGCTCTAACGTGTTGAAACTACCGGAAGTGCCTTTAGAACTCGTTGATTGAACTTGAGCCCCAGTACTAACAGTTGCTCCACTCGATACAGTCCGGACATCAGAAGATGATGATCCGACCTGGCCGGAATAGTTGAAATCGAACGCATTCCCGGCCCCCAAGCAGTTCTGCAGTTCCGGTGAATTAGGGTTTGGCAACCCAGCGCTTACATCCACATCCACACTGGCAGTACAAGTCAGGAAGCTATTGACCTGACTTTGCAGATCATCGGAGTAATCGCAAACTGTGTTGCTAATTTCATCCTGTACTTGAGAGGCCAACGAACTTACAAGACTCGATATAGACGGAATACCTTGGAAAAAATTGAAATTCACGCCCATCAGGTTGTCCATACATGACATTGTGCCTAAGTCTTCACCACCTCCCTGAATCGCGCTCGCCTCGGCAACGGCCTTGGCCTTTTCGTGTTGGCGCTTTTTCTCTGCAGCTTCCACAAGACCAACACACCGTTCAGGATCGGCTATCGCCGACAGTGCAGGAGCAGAGGCAAACAAAGCACTCACTACCGATAGGGCTACCAGACATTTTTTCACGCTGCCCCCCCCACTCTTTGCATTCTTTTTGTCGCAACAGCCAACGCCATTTTTGCGGCTGCGAAGTTCTCCGGACTGAAGACCTCGCTCAGCACTCGGTGACGATGCAACGTGATAAGCCGGCCCTGCATCACTTTCGCGTATGCCAGCAGAGGCGGATTATCGTTGACTATTCGCAACATTGAGTCGAAGAGATTTATATCCTTCTCATATAAATTCATCATATGAATCAGCGCCCTGTCCGCAGGCAAGAACGCTAATAGCGCCATCGCCGTTATCATCTGATCATCATCGAGCGTATCAAGCATACCGTTGCTGGAAGCTAAGAATACTCTGATAGCCTCAGCAATCTGCTCTGTATCATCGCCCTTTGTCCAGTCTTCGAACTCTGTCATGCGGCGAACCAGCGCTGATGTCTCAGCCCCAAATTGTTGCCAGTAATCGTCTGTATGACCGCGAGGGTTTTGCATAAAGAACCTCGTTCTTGTGGATATTGAGCCACAGTATTTTTAATATAATAATACTTTTTTAACCCAACAAGCAGCATTTAGGACATGAATATATACAGAATAAGTCGTCTAGCGGCCGTTATTTTCCTACTCTGCTCTAGCTTTGCGTACGCAAATCCGATTGAAGAGATGAACCAAGTGTGGAAAGACGGAGCTTTGGAAGAAAGCCGAAGCATCCAGATTCTTAGAGCGGTTCTCGGAGGTATCGTCCATGATGCTGCTGGGCAAACCGCTTCAGCAGATGGTGCTTCCGGGATGCTGGGTGCGATGATGGCGGTCTACAACATCGGCGTTATGACCATTCTCGGTGCGATGCTGTTTATCCTATTCGTCTCACGAGGCATTGATGCCGGCACAGAAGGATCACTACTCAGTAAACGTTACAACAGCACTTGGGTACCAATCCGAACGGGTGGATCGATCATTGGACTCATGCCCGCCGTAGGTGGCTGGTCACTCGCGCAAAAGCTGGTAATGACATTTGTCGTTTACACAACCCATATAGCAGATATGACCGCCATGGCGGGTAACGCCTATACGATCGCAAACGGAGGGATTCAAGAATTCACGCCAAACAGAAATAGCCTTATCCCCCTCGCCCGACAGCTCTACAAAATGGAGATCTGCAGATATGTCCAGAACCAGGAGCATACTGGAGGGCCGATCGATACGAGCAACGAGCTAATTGACGGGGTAACCAGCACAAGTTCCGACTACTTCTTCGAGGTTCGCTATGACAGAAGGGTGCCTTATTCTACTGGCCAACCCGCGTGCGGAAGCGTACGACTTGATCTCTCAGGTATTGCGAATGACGCTCACGACTACTCAAGCGACTCTGCTACATCTTGGATCACTGAATCACACGATCAAATGAATGCGGTAAAAAGAGAGTCCGCTAAGAAAGCCGTTATTGCCTATCACTCTGCAGTAGTTGAAGTGCTTCGAAGCTTGGAGGCAAATAGCTCCCCAAGCCTTAAAATCTCCCCCTCATCTCACAAGTTCAAAAGCCCTGTAATCAGCTACGACAAAGTACTATTGCAGGAAATTGTGTACACCTTAGAAAACGCCATTCGCAGCACATACAACAGCGAGGTTACCAAACATCTCAACAAAATTATCTCAGGTGAAGCTCCCTTAGATTCAGAGCAATACCGCCCTGGCTGGATCATGCAAGGGTTCTACCTACCGGCTCAGATTCGCGCCATGCAGTTCATGGCAAGCCTGTCGAAAATCGCGCCAACCTACCACGAACCTCAGGCTATTCGAGTAGTTGAAGAAGAGAACAACTCAACTGAGAATCCATCCCAAGAACTTAAGGAAGGATTGATCGACTTAGGTGCGTTCTTTATTGAAGAACCGGCCGACAGTTTGTCGATTATAGGCATTAAAGCAAGAGAACAGTTGCTTGTACTGCATAACGAGGACCAGGATGCACTGACCAATATACAAAACCTTGGTCATAACCTGATCATCTTCTCCAGCACAGCCTTGCTATCCATACAAACAGCTTTGGCCATGGAGAGAGCCACCGACGAAGCTGCCGAAGCTGCTGCCGATGCTGCAGCAAGAGCTGCTTCAGGCATTCCACTTTTTGGAGGCGCTGCGGCTGCAGTTATTAAAGGCGCTCAAACCGCTGCTGATGTGATTTCAGGCGCTCTACTCAATGATCAGATGATCGGCCTACTATATAAGTGGATTGCAGGCTCTCTTATCGCTTTGCTGATCCTGGGGCTGCTGATGGCATACTGGATACCTTTGCAGCCAGCCATCATTTGGCTTCTATCGATTATCACCTGGATCGGTCAAGTGGTAATGATCATGTTCGGAACGGCGCTTTGGGCGGCTGCACACGCCATGCCGGAGGGTGACGGTATTTCAGGCACTACAGGTCGGGCGGGCTATGCCGTGCTGATTTCGGTTGTTACCAGACCTATCATTCTGATCCTGACCTACCCAACGGCACTGCTCATACTAAATGGCATGACTCCGATCATAGGAATGATCTGGATGTATTTTGATGGCATGAACCAAGGCTATGTTGCTTTGCTGGGCAATCTATTTGCCGTCGGGATGCTATATGTCGTTCTGCAGGTGATTGTATCGCGGGTATTCAATCTGCTGCATGAAATCCCTGACGAAATCCCTAAGCTCATCCAAGCTCCTATCAGCGGCGGTGGCGAAGGCATCTACCAAGCTGGTGATAGCAAGATGGGTGGTGTTACTCAACATATTAAAGAAGTCAGCAGATCAACACCTGGGCCAAGCGGACAGGCGACTGATGGCATTAGCGCCTCTTCAGGTATGCCGGATATCAGCGATGATCAACGGATGGATCGCCATTTCTAAAAGAAGGAGAAATTCTGGACATGAAAAAGCCGCCCGAAGGCGGCTTTTTTGATTTGAGATATGATTCAGAGGTCCAGCGACACCACCTTACTTTTCGGTGCTTTTGTACCGACTATTGATTCATAAACACCATTTTTAAAACTCTCAAAGTCTTCATTCTTTTTTCGAGCTTCCAAGTAAACAGTATACAAATCCCGCATAGTGTCTGAGTAATTTTTATACTCTCCCTCCTCCTCCTTGAATCTGCGAATTCCGTTTACATAACTCCCAACTACAATATCCCGCTTCAGGTATTCAGGAACAGTCACAACGGGCTTTACACCAGCCATCGCGCTACCATCAAGCTTCAGCTCGATACCAGCCTGGCTAAACCCCATATAGAGGCCACACAGCCAAACAGATAATGCTACGGCTGTAACTGATTTTTTATTGAGCAAAGCACGAACAACAGATAACGCTATATATAGATAGGCCGAACCCAAAGCCCCGTTCAAGATCCAATACCACACGATCTCGTGCGCACCAACTATTTCCATCGGTGCATGTGAGGCTGGCCTATTATCTGAAAAAAGAATCATCCAGAAGAAACTGGCAAACAGGTACCCAATAACAGCCCAGACCCGCCAAGCAGCTTTCAAGCCAAATAAATTAAAGCACTTCTTTTCTGAAACACTCATTTCAACCTCCTTAAGGCATAAAACTCCCTTTTTATAATATTCGCACAAGCGCTATTTTATAGCAAGCTTTTAACCACTAGTTGCCATATTTAATACAAATACCTTCCACCTATTTGGCAAATAGATGCCAAACACTGTCACGACCTTAACTGCGTGATGCCACTGCATGGTTAATAACAGGCAAAAAAAAGCCTAGTTATTACTAGGCCAAAATGTTTAATAAAAATAAACCGCTTTATCGTGATGAGAACCCACCGTCGCCATCCCAGTTGGATTTAATATCCTTCCTTATTTTCATTGCCTTGCCGTTGATAATCAGGATACCTTCAGCACCCTCAGGTATCTCCATCCCATTCTCTAATGTAACGTTGACCAGCTCCTGCTTAACATCAGGCTTAAAGTTATCGACCAATACCTCTCGCTGGTGGATGGCTACCAGGCGCTTCTTCCAATCGACTTCTGCATAAAGCTCATGGGAAACCGCAATGCTATACAGAGCCTCAATCCAAGTCTGATCACGAATATTCCACTCTGTTCTCTTACGAATATTAACCTTGGTCTTGTCCGCAAAAACTTGCCAGCCTTCCGGGACAATCATCTCCAACGCGGACCAAAGTGGCAGATCGACACCAAATAATGTCACCGGCGGTAAGATCGGGGGAATCTCCCCATAGTGCTGGATAATCCGGTCCTTATTGTTAGCAACCATGGCCATGTGATCTCCCAACTCAATTGTAGGTTGAGGCTCAGGCGGTGGGACTTGCAGGCCTGGCATCTCAACCATAACTGGCTCGGGCATAACGACCCCCAATCGCTCGGATTTGGGAACAGGTGCAGAATTCTCGCCATAGATAATCTGAACCCCTGCCTGTGTCTCCATCGCAGCAATTGTTGCAACTACTAGTAAACATCTCTGAAAAATAAGTCGCATACATCACCCCATCGTGACGCTAAAGCCAGCAAGTGGCTTAAACTGTTTCACTGTCTCAGGCGGAACCGCTTGATCTTCATGTTGCGCTTGGATGGGATCCGCTTCGCGCTCCAGTTCAGCACTATCTAAAGTAGTTCCCGCTGCAGGTAATCGAACGTCTTCAGCAATGCTTGGAGGGGCCGGCACCTGAGCTGGTGAAGCCGTCTGCGGAGCGCGTGCTTCAACCTGTCTTGGTACTGATGGAGACACCATCTCTGGTTCAGCGACTTCATCTGACAAGCTGCGTAGCAGCCGTACAACATCATCGCGAGATGCTGCGCGGCCTTTTACCGCATTCTCATTTGCCAAAAATAGGAAAAGATCCAGCAACCCAGCCTCTTTGACAACCAACCCTGCCATCGCCATTTCAGTGAATACGCGCGGTTTATCACGACTGTTCTGTGCAAAGCCTCCAGCGTAATCCATCAGCCGTGTGCTACCTGGCTTCCCCTCTAGCTCAGAAAGCGTGAGCCGTGTGGTTTTCTTACCGGAATTCATGCCTCCTACCTCTCAGCTTTCACGACTGCGTAAACCTTATCCAATTGGGTAAAGATCAACAGCTTCAAGAAGCCATCAGCATTGCCGTACTCCGGCTTTTCTACACAGCTCACACTCTGATAGTTTTTCTCCACTTCCTCTTTGAGCAACGCAAATCCCCCACCGATACCAATATATTTACGTAACGATGGAAAACTCTTCTTAAAGTCATTCGCCGTTTCAATGATTTCACGAAGAATTATGTTGCATGCGGTGGACACCTCATCACTTACATCCTCCGGAGCACCACCAAAAGCTGATACTTGCCGGTGTTTAAGCGCATCATCCAGAATCGTATAATCAGGTCTCACACGAAGTCTCGGCTCCAAGAGATCGGCCAATAGATCACGGATGTGGCTGACCCCTTTCATAATGGTCTTTTTAGCTGCAATGCTAAAATCAGGGTTCACGATGGCCATATCTGTGGTGTTGCCACCAATATCAATCGCCATGCAAACGCCACCCTCAGGCACAACGGGGTTGTTGAGATCGACTAAATAATCAAAAGCCCCCCCCCATTGCTTCGGCAAAACAGCCGTGAAAAACAATATCAGCGGACGGCTCGCCTCTGATGCCGATATTTACAGGATGCTTGATATTGGCTGTCTTTCTATCAATGTATACCTGGTTAATACCATCGCTGCCTTTCAGAAACTGCTCCAACGGAAGACCGGTAACAATGCCAACTTTCTGACCATTGGTGATACCAATCTTGTTCAACAGCGCATGTACCAGCATCCGATTGATCGGCCTTACCCCATAGTCATCATGGCGCGTATCTTCGACCTTTGAAGCGTCCAGATAGGCGCTCACCGTATACTCAGCATCGTCGCTACAATATAAAGATGGTACACCGCTTCCTATGGAATTGAGGCAACGGCCTCTGCCAGCCATAGACACAATCGAGTCGTTCATTAGCGTTAGCTTTCCATCCTCAACTGCCAACCAGGACGCTTTAATTCCTGCATACCCATCATCGATCGCAATCAGCGGGAAGCCAATTTCCATAAAAAGCGATTGCCCAGAAACTTCAGCCAATGAAGCCAGGTACTGGTGAATATCCAACCCTGAGAAAAAACCAACCTCTTGTGTCGATTGAATTTGTAGCATGTTGATCTCCTATTAAAACTACAGATATCCATTGATGCGGCGGATAGCAGCACGGGCAAACCCGATGGGACGACGATTTCCAAAAATCCAACGCCTGAAACGCGGGATAATAGTGGTGAAGCTGACACCAAGAAGTTTCATCAGGATCGCAACTCCCCACAGCTTGAGTACCGTCATAGCCATGCCAAAGGTTGGCCATACCATCCATAGGATGCCGCAAAACATCAACTCCCCTTGCAAACCAAATACCGTCAGCGGTAGGGCCGTTCGATGCCACTGCATCGGTTGTTCTTTATTAACTTCTGGATTCATTGATGATCTCTCCACTCTCCGAATTCCAGTTGCTGTTCAGCAAACTGTTGCTCACTGATAAATCCTTGATCAAATCGCTGCTTAGCGGCCTGGGTGAAGCTCATTGCACGTATTCCCTGGCCGACTCGTTCCCTTATTGCCCCTTCAGCTGCGATCAAACCGCCCTTCATGAAAGCTACTTTCAGCTGCTCTCTATCTTCAGGCGCGAAGAGCACATATTCAGTGATAGCGCATCGCCCACCACCCAGCTTTGGCAACAGACGTTGGCAGGTAATGACGCGCAGCGAGCTGATGAGGCTTGCTGCCATATTTGTTTGTTCAGACTCGGGAAAATTCATTGTTACTCGCGCCAGCGCCGAAGAGGCATCTGTCACATGCACCGTTGAGTAGACAGCATGGCCAGTCAGTGAAGCTTCCAGAGATAAGCGAATAGTTTCCGGATCGCGCATTTCACCCACGAGAATGACGTCTGGGTTGTCGCGTAATAGGCCTTTTAGCGCAACCGAGAAACCAGCCACGTTTGTTATGTACTCTTCTTGACCGATCACCCCCGTCCGTATCGATTCAAGGTCTTCTGGCAAGTTGTTCAGATCAAATTCAATTGGATCTTCAATAGTCGCCAGATGCTCGCCTGGACCATATACCAGACGATGCAAGATTACTGAAAACAGGCACGTTGTTTTACCGCTTCCGGTCGGACCGGTAACCAAGGCGATTCCGTTTTCATGAACAAGCGCGGATTTCAACTCTTCGGGTAAGTCGAGTTCATTGAAGTTTGGAGGGAGCGCCGAAATCGGACGACAAACTAATCTGAAGCCGGTGCTGGTCGATGAATCGGCGATTGACGCTGCTGATAGCCTAAAACGCCCCGTCCGCTCAGCAGATTCACGGACTCGATATGCCCAAGAACTTGGGGTACCAGTTGCTATTGAGTTGGCATAGCCCTCGCCTTTGTCTCGCGCAATATGCTCGCGAATGATTTTTGCATCGATTTCATCTTCAGTGACACGGGTCATACGGCCATCCAGCCTGGCCCAAATGCAGTCATCGGATTTGAAGAAGATGTCGGAACATCCCCGATCCCGAAGGCGAACAAGTAGCTGATTAAACTCACTGACCCCGAATTGTGCGGTAATCGGTTCTGGGTGGCCGAATACATATTTAGTCATTGCGGAACCACCAGCCAATCTTCGCTCTTTGTAAATGCAGGATTGACATCCAGTTTTAGCACCACGTCTCCGATATAGAGCGTCTTGCCGTCTTTGGACCGGGTCACCCCAAGATCCTCAGTAGATGTTCTGGGTAAAGAAAGTACGTTCTTATCTGCAAGCTCCAGATAACGCTGCATACCCACAAAATCTCGCTGCAGCCGATTAGCATTAGCGTCAAACTGCATGTTTGCCTGGCGAACACCAATTGCCCATCCCTCGCGCACCCACTGATTCCATAGCTCTTGCTCCTCTGGGTTTCCGGGGCGAGGCAAAGCAGCTCTCTGGGGTGTTTCAGGTTTCTGGAACTCTCGATAGAGATAGTTCAGGTAGGTTGGAGGACTGGTCACCACCACTGGATCCGTCTCAAGCTGGTACGTGCGCTGGATACGCCGTGCCATTCGACCGCCGTCTGCGACCTCTTTGATTTCGTCGGTCTCAGTGACTACCGGAGGCAGAATATTTCCCGGCAGCAGCAGATTGCTGAAATCAAAAATCACTGAGAATCGATCGTGGTATGCCTTTAACCAACGATTGATCTCGCGTGATCGATCATAAAGACCAGCCTGCACACCAGTGGAGATAGCAACGTCACGCATACCCGAGTACCGGGAGCCTTCTGTAATTGGCTGTGCCAACGCATTCGAATCAACATCGATCCATTCATCTAATACGCTGGTGTTTGCTTTATTACTATTAGTTGCACAGCCACTGGCACTAATGAGGATGACCGTCATTGTCAGAGCTTTGTACACAATAGCCCCCTATTTATATACCAGCTGAATCGTCTTCAGCTGGTCATCCAGAATGACGTCGGCACGGTGGCCTGCCATATAACCAGCATGAGTGATGTACTCGCCTAGCGTCATGATCTTGTCGGGGAAGTTAACAATGATGGGCGTGATCGGCTTGACGCCCATGGTCTCTAGGAAGTCATAGCCAGTTAGTTCTGACATTTTGAGTATGAATGGCTCAATCTCAATTTCTATGCCGCCTGGGAAGCTCATGACGCGACGTAAGGACGGAGATAGCTTGGATACTTCGAGACGAGGAGCATCTTTTACACCGTACCGGGCTGAGGCCAATCGGTCATTGGCAGCATACTGGGCCATGATGGTTTCGCTAATCGAGACCAGCCTTTTAACTGCTGGGTCATGGTGCCCCAACCCCTCACCTTGTTGCGGGGAATTTGATGAACAGCCAGTACCGGCCAGCACCCCACAGCACAGAGCAATGATTCCAAACGTCTTCATTTATCTCCCCTAGATTCACGGCATTATTTCAATATCGCTTAATTATATTACAGAGAATATCAATTGACACCCCTCTAGCAGCCTACTGCCACCGATGTGGCATATAGATGCCAGCAGCAGCACATCGCCATTACATAAATACCGAACAATCCACTAGCAGCCTCTAACTGGCATACAGATGGCATGGAGATGCCATATAAGCCCCTCGCTCAGGCATTTTCTCTCAGCTTTGTGTCAAAGTGACATCAAGTGGCAGCCAAAATCACTAAAACCCATGGGTAAAAGGCAGCTGGATGCCAGTGATACGCCCTGGACCGGCAACTGCCGGGCGCAATACCACCAGTCACGCCACCTTGGCAGGGCTGCGTTCGTATAGCACAGAGCCCATGCGGCAGCATCAAGCCGTATAACGGCGTATATATGGCAGGCGTAGGCCAAACCGACACCATATAATGCAATCTAGCTACCCTAACCATTTCCATTTCACTTATTTATAATGAAACATATTACAAACACCCCCAGTAGCACGCAGAATGAAACGCTCTCCATACGCTTGTAGCAACACCGCCAAAACAGTTGCTGAAACATGGGGAGCTATATCAAAAGGGGAAGCCGATAAATTGTCAGCATTGCAACGGAATTCGACATGACGAGAGAAAACCACAGTAAAAATGAACCCCAAAAAAAATGGGACACTGTTTTTACAAGGGAAAGCGCTACAGAAATGGATTACCAAGAGCGCGTCTCTAAGCTTCTTGAGAACTACAGTCAAAAATCCGCGGTGGATTGGGACCTGGATAAGGACGGCCTTATTAAATGGCTAACCACATATAGGGACACCCTTAGTAAGGCATCCTGGAGACGCCAGAGAGCGGCTCTGGTTTGGTTTATGAGGGAGATTGAGATGGATCCTGCCCTGTCTGAACGTATCAAGGAAATCAGTACAGAGGGATGCCTTGAAAAAGGCACTCGTACATCAGCTTCTAAGGCGAAAAACATCTCGGAAAAAGACTTTAATGTCCTGGCCAATGAACTATTGGAGCAGGCCGAAAAAGACAGCATTAAAAATCAGGCCCCCATTTATGAAAGTCTTGCCATGAAAACACTGGCCTTCCTTTGGGCGGGAGTGATTACCGGACTCAGACCATCAGAGTGGGAGAGCCACGAGCTGAATATTGACGAAAGAAAGCTGATCGTACAGAATGGAAAAGCTTCTAATGGTCGATCGAATGGAGAATCTCGAACGATATTTCTCACGGAAGCGACCGAAGAAGAATGGGAGGTGGTAAAACTCCATTCAGGGTTTGTTAAAAACGTAGCATCAGAACTTCCCCAAGGCATTCCTTCAGACAAGGCTCCCAATCGATACAGGGATATCCTTGAAGAAGAATCCCCTTTCTCTCGATATCAAAAATCTTGCAAAAACCGGATCTACGCCGCTACAAAAAAACTGTGGCCACGGCGTAAAAAGCGGCCTTCTCTCTATACGGGACGCCATCAATTCTCAGCTAACCTTAAATCGTCTAGGGCAGATCTTAGAGCCATTGCAGCCCTTATGGGGCATGGCACGGATCGAACCGCCACGGAGCACTACGGAAAGGGGCGCTACGGATCCGGGCGATCACCGGCACGGGCCGATGATGCGGAGGCCTCCCGAGTGAGGCAGGTCTTTAGCTCTAGGCCATCTGGCACCCAACACACCGGTCCATCTCGATAGTACGTCCAAACGAAAAAGTGGTGCAGCCTGCACCACTTTTACGATCCACCAGCACCATCGTAGTCTGTATCTAAGGAAAGCCTTGTTGCAGGATTGCCTTAAATTTCAAGGGCCTTCCTTAACCTGGCTCCATCGAGTATCTGGCATAAAAAAGCCGCACTAGAGTGCGGCTTTTTTATTGATCACAGATGCTTAGGTCGGGATCTTCATACGATTTTTCATGAACTCAGCCCACTCCGGGCTCCCGGCCCTGTACTGATGCTGGCAGGACGAACAGATAATCACCTCCCGAGAGTCAGCCGTGCCCGGTGGAAAGTAGGCTAGCGTCATCTTCTGGCATGCGGGGCAAACCTGATTAACGTGTTAAAAAGCCTGGCTGTTACTCATAAAGAAATCCTATTTAATGATCGCCTTTGCTGGTGGACGTCCCGCCAGACGGTTGCAGTTTAACAAGCACTGTATAAATATACAGATCATGTTGCTTTTTATAATCCGTAGGAACTATCGAAAAATACGGCTCGATGAGTCGGTCATGGAGACCGTTGGCGTTCGTCGGCGTGACGGGAGCACCCGGTATATTAGGTTCAGGGGATATGTCGACTATGATGACTTTCAACGCCTGCGAGCCTCAGGGGAAGCCACCGCGATATTAATGGATATCTGGGAATACCAAGAAAATGGCGATATCGTCATGCCCCGTATACGGGTACCAGCGGGATCCTGGGTGGCCGGCTGTCTGATCAATCGATCGGCCTACGGGATCAGTGATAATGGCCGACCTATTTTGATTGAAAGGCCGACCTAAATATCAAAGGTCGTCGGTGCTCCAGACATCTTCGTAACCTGTGTTTTTACAGAATTGAGCATATGTCGGGAGGCTGTTTACAACAACATGCCTCCAAATGTCTCCCGTAGCTGCAATGACCTCGCTTAGCGCACTGGCCTTAGCTTCCTCGCTCAACTCACGGCCAAGCTGATCCACCAGCGTGGCCCCATGCAGCTCACAAATACAGAAGCCCTCTTCCGTATCCATTGTCAGCCCATCGATATTCTCTTCACTGTACCCATGTGCGGCTCGCATAGAGTCACCACAGGCTACCGCTATCCAGCTGAAGTCCACTATCAGGCCGCACGTAGTCTTCAGCTCTATATCACCGGCAGTCTGTCCAATATAGATTGTCTGATCTTCTCCAAGGGAATCATTCGACGTACCGCGCACAGTGAGGTTACCAGCGGTCATTACATCCACCAGCTCTAATAGCTGAAGACCTGTGATTGTTCTTTCTGTCGATTCAACCATGATCAGGCTCCTGTGGATCAGCGGTAAAGCTTGTGAAAACCTCGTTGAAGAGTTTTCCCCTCGCATGGCACCGTCTTGATATAGCGGCATGAATAATCAGGAGGCGTACCTTTTTCAAAGCAGGCCGGTAAACAGCTACATTAGATACGGCGTCATCAAGCAGCGTCTTAGGCTCGGCCGCAATTCTCAGTGGCGTATTAGTAGCATCCTTTTTCATGCCAGGTAGCTGCTGGAACGGAAGCAACGCACTGATAAATAGATCAGCGTCTTCGTCGTTGGCACTACTCCAGTCAGCATCCAGATAGCTTGCAGATGACAGGAAATCAACGATGGCTTCAACGATCCATTCACTGCGGCGATCCGAATCGTGGTAGACCATTCTCTTCTCAAGGTCGTCCAGCAACCTTACGTTAATCTGCGTAGTGCGGCTGGTGGATCGCTTTGCAGCTACAGCAACATCCTTTTTGGGCGAGATCAGTGCCACATTATTCCCCTACAACATTCTCTATCTGTGAGAGAACTTCGATCAGCTCCCTCACTGCTTCCTTCGCATTACCCGGTTGGCCAGGCAGCAGTTCAATTCCGTTCGAGCCCAGTATATTTGAGAGCTGATCGATACACTGATTGCTAACCATTTCGATTTCGGCCTGGTCCTCGGCAGGAAGCAGGTTATATACGATAGGATCCTGTAACCCTGCTTCACCTGCACCTGCAGGGGCTGTATTAGTAACAGCTTCATGCTGGCGTAGGGTGGGTACCTCAACCCCCTGAGCTGCTCCATTCAGTTCTGCAGGGGCTGGGGTTTCATAGCCGTTTGATCCAGCTCCAGTATCTGACCCAGCTCCTGTATCCACTGACGCGGCAACCGACTGCTGGACGCCACTCACGTACGTATCTTTCGACGGCTGTTCCTGCGTCAACTGAATGTTGCCAACTCCAGAATCACTCGATGCAGCCAGTTGCGGTTGCGGCGGGGCTGGTGGCTGGTCAAGCGTGGTTTCAGGCTTGATACCAGCGATGATATCCGCCTGCGCGGAAGGATGCTTCGCTAAGAAGTCATAGAGCCAGCGCGGGTGCTTGATCCCCTTCTCTTCAATGTGATCAAGCACAGCCTTGTAGGGCTTCTTCTTGTATATAGAGAGGTAAAGCTTAGCGTTGGTCCGATCCAACCCTGTCAACGCGCGTAACGCTGCGTTTGTTGGTTCTTTGCCATTCTCCTCTTTATACAGCTCAATCAAGCGCGCCAGGCTTTCGAACTTCTCTTTCAGTGTGAGCCCATCGTGATTATTGTTCTCACGAAAGCTGAATGCACAGCTGGTTAGATCCATTCCTTCAGCGCTGGTACGCAGGGCTTTGGAAATCTGGGCGGGGTAACTCTCCAGCCCAATCAAGTGCGATGCCAACGTCCGTCGGTTGCCAGCATGGATAGTATGCATCTGACCATCATCAGCCGGGCTCACTTGAATAACAGGCAACGGCAGTTCTTTCAGAGATTGGATATTCAGGCTGATAGCCAAACTGATTAGCGCCTCATACCAGGACTCGTTTTGCTCTTTGCTGGCCCAAGAGATCTCGGCAGGAAGCTCACCAAAAGCGGGAGCAATAACATCTCCTTCCTTTACTCTGACTAAAGGCTTCACATCCGCCAGAATCTGATCAGGGCTCACACCACCAAACTTACGATCGTTATCAGGGTTAAAGAGCAAACGATCCAGCGGGATCGACTGAATCCGGGCCTGGTTACCCTGGGCAATCATGTCTTGGATACCAGTACTCACCCGGCTGGTCACAGCAGGCTTTTGATCCTTCGATCCTGAACTCTTCGAAATTAGCGGCATAAGCCTACCCTTTGCAGCACATTGACCGACATCTTTTCCCATTCCTTCCGGCAATCGTGAGAAGGCTTCAGGCCATACGGGGTTTCTGGAGCAGCATCAAGCAAATCCATGGTCTTAATGCTTGGTCGTTCTTTGATGAGATCCTCGACCAGCAGGTCATCGCCCACCAGCTCACGGGATTCAGCGATAATCTTGCGGTGAACAGCCAGTCGCGTATCAACCTTGGTAGGCAACACTCCGATCAGGCTGCCTTGGTTTTCTTGATTCACCATATCCAGCATCCCGTATAGACCCTCTAACGATTTCTGCTCTGGGATAATCGGAATCAGCACATCAGTTGCTGCACGGACTGCCGCGCGTGAACAGATGCCCTTGGCTGGTGGCGTATCGATGATAATGAGGTCAAAGAGTTCAGCGAGTTCGGGGTGCTGGAGGTATTCAGCGAACTGTTCGATTGCGCTCGCTGGCAGGCCCTCTAAATACGTGTTTTCCGCCTTGCACGGTAACAGGCTCACGTTCTCAAGCTTTGTTGGATACACGTCAATGTCGCCATTCTCGAACAAAGCAGACGAGTCATAGCGAACACCATCAAGTTCAGGCGGGATCGCTGCGGCTCCTCCGTCCATCGTGATCAGCATTGATGACAAGTTGCACTGCGGATCCAGATCAATCAACAGCACCCGCAATCCTTGAAGGCCAGCAAATGCGCCAAGAAACACAGCCTCCGTGGTCTTGCCTACACCGCCTTTGTTGTTGGCGATTGCAAGCTTTACTAGTCCGTTAGGACTCCTAGACATCTCCATACTGCTCACTCCCTATATCCCTTTTGCTCTTGCAGCAAAAAACAAATCAGACAAAAACATATCAAACAATAAGCTAAAAACATAGCAAAAAATTATAAAAAACCAATCAAAACCATAGACGAAAAAACAAAGCACAAAGGCTTGATAAAAAACATAACAATTACTAGGATAAAAACAAATCAGGACAACATAGATAAACTATCTTAAGGATTTAGGCTATGATCAGATCCCGCGTATCGGTACAGACTCCAAATGGCGTAGTGCGTGCAGTTATCGTCGTGGCTCCAAGGACCAAGCGAATAGATGTTTTTGATTCGAATGGCAATATTATTACGTCAATTTCTCACTGGGATCAGTATGACTACCTTTTAGCGAGCACTAACGGCGAATAGGAGCTAATCCGCTATGAACGCGATACCTCTCTTCTACGTCGGTGCTGGAGGCTCTGTAAGACCGCTGAGCACATTGCCTGGCCAAGTCCGCCAGGCGCTTATACGGGTAGTTCGGGACTGGTTGAAGGATGCCACGACGGAACATCAAGTACTTATCTCAGCTTCCGGGGCTATTACCGAACGCAAAGGGGCTGTTTGTTTTGGTGCTGAACAGCGAGGGGAGTTCTCATTCACCCTAATATTCAGCAATAACGTTCCGACAATTTGCCAACGGCATTGCCAGCACGTCCAAAGCGCAGTTATGCATGAGTTGCTTAAACGAAAAGGCATTTCGCATGATCAGATTGTCACACGCTTCTCCGGTGTACCGGATAGCGACTGATGACGGCAACAGTTACATCACCGCATGCAATTTGTGGCATGCAGAGCAAGAGTGTGAGAAACGCGGCGCAGCAGAACTGTGCTATCTGATGCGGGTGGATGGCCAGCCAACATGGGTACCGGCCACATCACAATCGAACTACGACACTGAGCGATTCAGTGAACTCAAACGATTATTCCACCGCCTTGGTTGTGACTTTGATCGGCACGGACGTTCTCTCTTTGCACATGTGACATCCACCAGCTTCGATGTTGTTGTGAACATCACCCGGCTGCCGGACTCACGCAATTACAAATCGGTCTCTGATGCGAATCTGGATTGGTTCGAGAATCGGATTAACTCTTACATTGAAAACAGGAACTAGTCGTGAACAAAACCAGGACTCTCATTACCGCAGCCGTCATTGCTGCTTTGGCTCCAATGACAGCTGCAGCCCAGTCGATGACTCTCGATTACTCAGCTGGCGGAGGGCTTTACATGATACAGATGGACTGTGAACGTCATGCAGCGAATTTCTTTGTCGTGCGGGTAACCGCGGATCGGGGCAACCATCCTCGCCTGAACCGCTTTTTTAAGGACTCTAAAGCTTCGTGGTGCCAGCAGAAATCCACCGCATCCTATAAGTCAAAGCATTCAGTCGCTGCCGGCGTAAAGTATCATCGCGGGCACCTTATCGCTGCAAATACAGTAGACAACAGTCCTGAGCGCGTGGCCAACAGCTTCTTCATGACAAATGTGTTGCCTATGACCGTTCAGCTCAACACTGGAGCCTGGAAGCGTGCTGAACAGATGGTGGAATGCCTTCGGGAAAATGAACCCGTTACCGTAATGGGAGGGCCATTGTGGGGAGGGCCGCATAAGAACGACTATTTCGTAAAAAGCCACGGTATAGAGACTCCCTCTTACTTCTGGCGCGTCACTCTAACAAATCGGTATGCGATCGGCTGGATCATGCCTAACTCTGTTGAAGCGAAAGCCCGCATGCTGCCCCAGTATCGAGTAGACCTTGAGGAGATCTCTAAGCGTATCCGCTCTGCTCCCTGGGCTCCCTACACGATCGGAGGCACTCCACCAGCGAAGTGGTTGAGTCTGCCGGACTCGAACTGCAAGAAACGTCATCTCTCGTAGATCACGGTCGAATGAGTTTCTTTGAGCCCTCCCCTGGGAACAGCACTCCAGCTTGTCCAGCGTGTGGATCCGACGCCATGGCTCATCAATGTAAAAGCCCCATCCCCTCTGAAGCCCTCTACCAAAAGAATGGTTGGTATTGCGGTAACTGTGGCGCGGGGCCTTATCGCCTTGGCAACGCATCTGAAGCTGAAGCAGCACGGGTTGCGATACAGCTACTCAACTCTCACCAGAAGCAACAAGCGTAATCAACATCAAAAACTGACGGTGACGCATGAAACGATATCAAAAGGATTACAGCATCGACGGATGGCCTATCACAGATAACGGCCGGCCCATGGATAAGGATGCCGTCATAGCACGGCTGAATGAGCTGCAAGCGGCTTGTGATGCAATCGATTGGAAACCTAAAGCAGTTGTCCCTTCCGACGATCTCCTCGATGAGCGTGGGCATGGAGTATTCAGGGCATACAGACCTGGCATTGCCCTTGAGTTTGCCAGGCAAGGGTATGTGACATACGACAAGTACTTCGGATGGAATGATCCCGCGTTTACTTATTGGGCTGTGCTGTTACCCGGACCCGGCCCTCATCAGGATCCGCAGACGGGAGATCAGCAGCCATGAGTATTGAGCATTGTTATGTTTGCGGCGAGCGTCACGATAGCAATGAGAAATGCGCGCCCGAAGCCTTTAGCTACTACCAATGCAAACATTGCCAGTCACTTCACTACTTACCTTGGGATGTCGAAATCTACTGTGGCCTGGAAGGAATGACCTGCAACTGTCACGCGAGTGCCAGCCAGGCATGGCAGGGAATTACATATGCACAGTATCGACAGCTGGAAGCAAAAGCTGAGGAAGATCAGTCTGACAATAGCCTGCTTAGGAATGCTGATCCGTCCCTCCTAGAGCTTGCTGCCACAGGGCTTACAGCCTTAAATATTGAGGCTTCAGAGAATGCCGTCACAGGCGAGACAGGGCTAGACATAACCACGATCAATCGCCCCGGTACCACGATCTGGAAAGACCCAAAGACCGGCGAGGAAAGATATACGCCTCCTGGCGATCGTATGTACTCAACAGCACTGATGTTTGCCGTGGGCCAAATAGGTGAAAACGGATCACCAGAGTACTTCGATAGCTAATCCCCTATTCGGGAAACCTGCACCAGATAAGGATCATCAGATGAAACCCTGCAAGCAACCGAAGCACATCAAGATCGGCTTAGTATTCTATTCGGTGGACGCATACTTTGACCCGGAAAAGAACAGCACTACCACTGAAGTAAGCGAGTGGTACGTCAGATCAATCAGGGCCCTTCGAGGGACTATCAGCAGGCACGGGATAAAGTTTAGAGGCGGTTTTCAGCCCAGAAAGTACGTAAACCTCACACGAAAGAACGCATACACCTGGGTTAAGAAAAGTCGACAGCATGGTGATTTCGGCTGGGCTTCGAGCATATCAAAGTACGACCGTCAGCAATTCAGGTTGGGGGACGAGCACCTACCCTTCGGCCTCTATACCACCAAACTGCAAGCCGCTAAACATGAAAGAAGTGCCCTTAAGAACTTGCTACAAGACTCAGAGAAGTGGATTGCCAACAACCCTGACGCAGACCAGGTGCTTATCGCTGAAGAGAAACGAGAGGTACATGGCCTCCAAAAATCACTGGCAGCGATAGAGCGAAGAATCAAGAAGCTTTCTCACTAATGAATACCGGATTATAAGGACCGCTTACATGACTATTGAAATCCCTAAATACGTTGCTACCCCTGAATACGGTGAAGAGTGCATCAGTTTCTTCGGTGCTGGTGATACTCCTGATGAGGCACTGGCAAACTTCATTGCTCAACCGATCAGAGACTATGCCAAGGAAGTTGGTGTAGCTGCAGGCGAAGATATTGAAGTTCAAATCTGGACTGCAGGGACTGCGGCAGAGGCAGGCTGGAGTGAGAGCGAAGCACCTGACTTCAGTTGGTTCCTATTGAAGAAACTGGACACCAAGAACGTAGTGCTACAGAAAAACTTTGATAACCAGATCGCTTTAGCGATGCAATCCTGCTCAGAAAACTACATTGCTGAAGTCATAGACTCTATCGAGTTTGAGATCCACCGTAAGCTGAGCGATGAAGAACATGATTTCGTAGAAAAAGAAGTTAGGAGGATCATAAGCAATGATACCAAGAGCCTGGAGGAGGCGTTGGACAACGCCCACAACGCCCTGCAGTGCGTGCTAGTTTCCGGCGCAGCTGACCCTGAAGTAGAAGATATGATTCAGCGAGGTTTGAACAATCGCCCCCAGAAAAGTACTGCCCGCCGATCCTAATCAGCCCACGTCAGGAAAAGTACACCAGTTAACTAGGAGACCGATGGCACATGAGTAAAGCATCCGACACTGAATCAAAGATCAAGGAAATGGATGACTTCATTAAGTCACAGGGAGCCGCAGAAACGATTCAGCGACTGATTGCCGAGGGCGCATTATTCGTTTCCAATCACTCAGGCGGCAAGGACTCCCAAGCCATGCTTATCAAGCTCCTCGATCTAGTTCCAGCCTCACAGCTAATAGTTGCTCATGCCTCCTTGGGGGAAATGGAATGGCCCGGAGCCCTGGAGCTGGCAGAAGATCAAGCGGAAGTTGCAGGGCTTCCCTTTATCGTCGCAAAAGCAAACAAGACCCTATTCGAAATGGTTAAAAGACGCTTCCAGAGCCGTCCCGAAGTCCCCAGCTGGCCATCGGCATCAACCAGGCAATGCACAAGCGACCTGAAGCGCGACCCGATCCGACGAGAAGTAAGGCGATATGCAAAAGCCCACGGCTTTACCAAGATCGTCAACTGCCTGGGGCTGCGTGCCCAGGAATCACCAGGCCGCGCCAAGCGCCAACTTTTTAAGATCGATAGGCGCGGCTTCAACAGTGTAGCCCACTGGTATGAATGGCTTCCAATCCACGAACTGAGCACGCCGGAGGTTTTCGCAACCATCACCCAGGACGGCCAGAAACCGCACTATGCCTATAGCCTGGGTAATCAGCGACTAAGCTGCGTCTTTTGCATGATGGCCAGTGAAAACGACCTACGTAACGGAGCGAAGCACCACCCGGCTCTGCTCGATCAGTACGACAAACTAGAAAAGCAGACAGGCTACACCATGCACATGAGCCAGATCCCCATTATCACCCTGGCTCAGGCAAGCTAACCCGTCATGAAATACCTGACCTAAGTCGTCACCGGCCAGGAACGCTAATAAACCACAGAGGCTTTTATGGAAAACAACGATTTCGAAGAACTGCTATGCGTGGTAGCAAAAGAGGTTACGGATAACGCCAAACCAATTGAATGCGAGGAAGGCTCCGGCGCTTTCGTATCTGTAGGAGCTGTAAACAGCGCTGTTTCAAAGATGCGCCGAGCTATTCATGACCCTGAATACAGAGCCTCTCTAATAAGCGGCGCTTAATCAAACCCACCATGATTTAACAGAAAGTACACCAGCTCCCAAATAAGAAAGGATCTGCAATGAACATAACGGACGACTTCATTAACAGCCTCTTTGAGGGCACCAACTTTGGTGAAGCCATAAACAACAGCGTTACGAAAAAGCGCAACCTGATCGCAAAGACCTTGCGCAACCAGCTAGACGGCTTCTGGTCAGGACACACAGCCTACAGCATTGTTGTAACTGGCGGCCTTCTTCTAGACACCAAGAGCGGGCAGCCAAAGCACCTCACAGCCATTGGAGAGGCATTTATGAAAGAGTACGAATCTAAAGACTCCGGTAAATCCGTGAACGAATGGACGGCTATTAACATCCCTGAAGATATCGACATCAAAGGCAAGGAAGTACTGATCTGGGACGGCTGCGACCATCATATTGATTACGTCGATATATGCCCTGAATCAGGAACGTTTTACATGGCCAACGGCACCGAGCCAACCCATTGGAAGCCTCTAGATAGACCACAGGATCCGCGCCCTATAAAGCACGATGTATGACAGCACTCCCTAAAAAGCAAAAGAGCCCTAGCGGGCTCTATTTATGCCTGTACGGAATACATGCAACCAGGACCCAGCTGAACCACTATTTCGGCGTGCTTAATCGTTATAACTACATCAAGCGTCCTATCTGATACATTCTGATAGATCCGCTTGTTTTCCGCTTGATCTTCCTCAAAAACCTCCTTGAGGCGACCTTCATAATTAGGGTATTCGAAATAAGGTGTGGGGACAGGCGTAGCTTGCCCCCATTTCAATCGCCCTAGTGTATGTGGATTATGGCGCCGTAATTCAAACTGGGACTTCCCTTAAGACACCCTCCAGGAAGTCGAGACCTATACGGTACTGAGCGAACCTTATGCTTGGCTTCAGTAAACAGCATCCGCGCTCTTAATGCTTCAAAGCTGTATCCGCTTCCTTGTCTATACATCGCCTTAATCTGAGCGTTGATAGACTCTGTATAGGCGTTGGTATATGGGTGGTCGAAGTAGCTGAATACTTGATCGTGCCAATTATCGACGACACGGACCAGATCCCCGTACTTCCCTCTCAGTCCAGCAGGCACTGATTGCTTCCATTCAGTGTAGAGCTGCTCAGATTCATGTCTGGAGTTTGCTTCATATATCTCATAAAACTTCTCTTTGGCGTCATATGCCGCTGCCAATAGCGGATAGTTGAGAGTCCATCCTTCAAGAAGGAATTTCTGCTGATCAGTTAACTGGCATCGGCGCTTCAGCAACAGAAAGCGGTCATTTTTTAGCCCTATTCTCTGTTTCGGGCTAAGCTCCAGCCTTACTTCTTTCCGGGCCTTTTCAACTGCGTCATTGGCCATCCTCACCACGTGGAACTTATCAATAACCACAACCGCCTTTGGCAGCATCTGCGCTACAGCTTCACGGTAGGGTCTCCACATGTCCATTGTCACAACCTGAACCTTTTCAGCGGCATCGAGCTTGCCCAGCGCTTCGATAACAGTTGCCTTTGTTCGGCTATGCGCCATATCAAGTAGCGTCCTCTGCTCAATGTTGGTTAAGACCAGGCGCATTTTCTTGTTGAGATGAACTTCATCAACCCCCAGAACCCGAGGTGTCTCAAACTGATAACTGCGATCCAGTTCAGTAATGTGATCTCTGAATATATTGCGAACGGTCCCTTCACTGATGCCAACCTCTTCAGCAAGGGTGGTATTTGTCCTCACCAGGCATCGACTCTTAATGTAGTCGACAAGCCTTTCAGTGGTTCTATGCTTGTCGCTGATATCCGAACAGCTCTCAATGAATGTTCTATTGCACCCATCACATTTGAACCTTTGTCGATACAGCTGAATACCAACGCGCTTCCCGTGCATTGGCGTATCCATTATCTGCTGACTTTTAACACCATGCTTGCGCGGGCTTGGTTTATAGCAGTGAACACAACGACTTTCCTGCTGATTTTTAATAGAGGCTTTAATCCAGTAGTCGATATTATCTCCGTCGATTTCTTCCACGAAGATGGAAGGTAAGTTAAGCATGAGACTTCCTAATTCAATACTCATTTGTCCATTGGAAAGCATATGCTACACTTTCTGGGATATGTAGCATATGCTTATTTCGAGGTAATGAATGGAAAATCAAGAATATGAACCAATACCGGCACCGGTGACTTGGTTCGGCTCGAAGTCTCGATTGGTAAAGCAAATCACGTCACACTTCCCAGAACATAAGACCTTCGTGGATGTATTCGGTGGATCTGGAGTCGTGTTGCTAGGAAGGCGGCCAAGTAAGGTTGAAGTTTATAACGACATCAATTCAAAAATGGCGGCTTTATATCACGTTTTATCATGCCCCCAAAAAACAGCAGAGCTACAACGTAGGCTGAATTTCACTCCCTATTCCAGGTCCGAATTTGACGCATGCAAGCACGGTGTCGATAGCATTGATGACGAAATTGAAATAGCGCGCCAAATGATCGTAATCCAGAGGCAAAGCCACGGAGGCCTGGGTAAGCAGTGGTCATATTGTGTTGATGCACCTGCTGCAGGCTATAGCGCCAGCGTTCGCAAATTTCACGCAGGCATTGAGAGGCTGAGTGAGGTGTCGCGCCGGATCAGGAAGGTACAAGTTGACAATCTGCCCTGGGAAAGCGTGTTAACACGATACGACCGAGAACAGACACTTTTCTACCTTGATCCGCCTTATATCCCAGAGACCAGGGTCAATGGAAATTACGAACATGAGATGTCGCCTCAAGATCACGAACGCCTGGTTGACCATCTCCTGAAAATAAAGGGGCTTGCTGTACTGTCTGGATATCAACATCCCATTTACTCTCCATTAGAAAATGCCGGATGGCAGCGTGTTGAAATCGACACAATCGCGAGTACAAGTAAGAATCGATCCAAGCGAATAGAGACTCTGTGGATTTCGCCAAACTGCAAAAAGCCAGTTGCAAAAGGCGTAATGCCGCCGACGGATGAGCCAAGCGATCTAAGCAGACAACAACAGGCGGCATACAGAACTCACGAAGTTCGAGTAAGCCAAAGTGAGCAAAAGATCACCGAGGCTATTCGTACGCTGAAGCGACTCAAAAAGAGAGTTTCAAAAGCAGAAGTTTCTCGAATGACTGGTATTAACCGGGTACAGATATCACGTCGATACGCTCATCTGTTTTAAGATGAGCCACACGTTATTACGATTTAGAACCCAGGTGTGAACTGGGGCTCAAGACCCTCAATCCACACCTTATTTCGAATACCCCATAATTATTCATATTCACTAGCTCCTTTGTGACCTTATCCAAATACATCAACACCGGTCATCGATGGTAACACGGGCCTACCAAATACTCATCTGGTCATCTTTTAGCAATAGCTACATAACCTGGCAGCCCTTTTATTCGGCCTGAATCTCGCGCTACTACTGCTGGTGGGCTGATCCTAGTACACCAGCATCCGTCTAAGCTGGACAACTATTGAAAAATGGAGTCGATAGTTTGCTAGTTTACATCCCCACGGATACCTAAATCCGATGGTAACAGACCAGCAGACTGGCCATAAAAAAACCGCGACATTCATCGCGGTTTTTTTATTGTGAAACAAGCACCCAGGTTAGCGCTGTAGTCTACGCTGTGGTCTGGCTTGCCTTGTCTCTAGAAAGCATTGGTTTAACAGAGCAACGATTGAAGGCGTGCTGTCTACATATTCTCTCACTACTTCTTCGCTGGACTCTGGGGCAAGATAGGCATCAGCAACCAGCTCATAGCGATCAGTACGATGCGGAATTGGCTTGCAAACAACTACTTGCCGATAGTCGTTTCTGCGGTAGATTCGCATACCATCCAAGTTCTCGATATCCAATCTCGTATACTCACGTAGCAAAGTACGCCCGCTGTATGAAGAGCGGCGGTACTCCACTTCCATTACTTGTACCGTCTGTAGCGCCATCTCAGTCTCAATCTCAATAAATATGTGTATAAATTACAATAGAATTATGGGCGATTGTATGAAAAGCAGCCAGTAATAGCAAACAGAGCCCCTTTAAGAGGTAGGTGGCTCTGCAACCAAAAGGACTGACTCTTTGTTAAAACCCCAGATGATATCTTCCGGGACGTTTTCGCCATCGTACTCCACAGGAGTACCGGTATCGAACTGAAAGCCCTTCACGCTGCACTCTTTGAGTACTGTTTTCAGTCTGGCGTGGTAGATCCGAACTGTTAGAGCATCTGGGACGTCGCACTCTGCGCCGATAGCTTGCCAAAGGAATTTGCCGGGATCGTGTTGGTAGTTATCGGACACTATGAGTGATTGCGACAACCGTGCAGTACAACGGTAGAGGGTTTTTGCATAGCCGCGATTACTAAATCCTTGGCTTTGCGCGCGCGTACCATCCACGCCTGTTACCTGGTAGGCAGTCTTACCAGCGTAGTCACCGTCTAGCCGAATGGGTATCAGCTTGAGATCAATAAGCAATTCATAAAGTTGCTTATTTTTGTTTTGGAGTAAGACAACAGCGTGTTCACCGTCATTTCGTACAGCGAATTCTACACTGTAGTGCCTCAGTTCATTGCCGACTTTCTCTGAGAAAGATTCCGAAGGACCACTATCTAAGTGATAGGCAATTAAGTCATCGGCAGTCCAAACTACTTGGGGTTCCGGATCGTTTCCATCATATTCGCCATTATCAACAATCGGTGCCACAAGCAATCCCTCTTAATAAATCTCCTAGTCAAAGCCTATTAGAACACTTTTGCTGAGCAGATACAAAAAAAGAGGCCACGAAAGCCTCTTTTTTTCTTTAAAAACAACAACTTAAATTTATGCGTCTTTTTCTTTGCTATTTATTAGTGCTATGCCGTGCTCATCTTGTAGAAGGGCTAGTGACAACTGTAGGTGCTCAGATCGCTGGGTAATAATGCGATCGATGTTCTGAACCCCAGCACTTGCCAGCCTAACGCTGATATCTAACCGTTCCTGCATCTGACGGCGTAGTGTGTTACTACGTCTCATCTGGCGAACAAATGTGTCGGATGGCTGCAGAGAAATACGGCGATCAGTGTGAACTGTGCGACCTGTTTCAAAGTTCATTTTTTTGTCAGAAAGCTGAACATCATAGTCATCAAGTACATCTCCATCCTGAAGGTTCTTGAAAACAGTACGTAACTTCTTAACGTTATCTTTTGTGATGGCGCGTGAGGCTCCCAGTCGCGCTAGCAGCTCAGATCCCTTGCTCGTATAGGGTGCCCTACCCGCTTGAATGTAAACGGCTGACAGATACTTATAGAGCCGCTTTGCGGTATCGGTCTTCAGTACATTCATCGTTTTGTAATCATAGAGGAATAGATCTAGATCTCTTAGAGCTACAGTGATCAGGGGGTGAAGCAACGTGCTGAAGTAATATTCCTGATCATCGCTATCTGGTTGGTTACGTCGAGACCCCTGCACCGTGTTTGATATCAGTGTGTCACCGAGAAATTCGAGCTTTCGGGTGTCGTTCTGCAGGATGATTCGGTAGCGAGCGTTATTGAGTACTTCCAGCCCTTCGAGGATCTGATTGTTGTTATACGGTAGCTTTCCGGAGTTGCGTTCGCTAAGGACCCTTCGTAGATGTGACAACGTAAAGCGAACACGCAAACACTCCTGCTCGCGCTTATCCATCACCTTTATCGGCGTAGATTGCATCGCGATCTGTTTTATCGCATCAAGAATAGATTCTTCCCGGGGGCCACAGTGTCGCCAGATCTTGCCACTGACGGTTTTGCTGCCGGACTCACGTTGCTGAATTTCAGCAGCGGTTCGCTCGATAGTAACGTCATAGTCTCTGACGCGCATGTGGATCGGATCTAGCCGAATCGCATCAGATGTTACATCCAGAGCGTTGATGTGATTCTGACTGTCGCGGATGATTTTTGCTGCTTTCCTCTCCGGATTCAGAGACTGCAAGTTGTATGAAAACAAAGGCAGACCGTCAAAGAGAACGAAGCCATATGAGTGTCCTGATTTCTGTAGCGTAGGGCTAGAAAACAGCGCCAATTGAGATTTCAAATCATCCGTCATAGTTGAAGCCAGGTAGTTGTGAGCCTGAGTGGTTTGTTCACAAGTCCTAATGATAAGTAGATATTGAATATAGTGTAAAGATATAAAATTAAGATCTCAAAGGAGATAAAAGGAGATAAGAGGATATAAAGAGAGGGGTGTATCTCGTATATGACTCTAACTCGCTGATATATAACAATAAACCTTACCAGCTATTACCTGAAAGGAGGTGTGATTTCCCTATTCAGCAGAAGATTGTTTACCCAAGGCAAGAGAGGATTGATTACTCCGATAAGAGGAGGAGCGCTTACCAAGCCGGATTCAGTTAATAACTGGATAGCAACAGGTTATGCACAGGTTGTATTCAGGGCGACAACAGGATCATTGCCTGAGTGGCTATTTCGACGAATCGACTAGCCGACGATGGATCTGTGTCTTGGGCTAGACTGGATTACAAATCTGGCTGACTGATCCCTGTTCCCTCCTCTATGCCCATCGGTGCTCAGCAGTAAAGCGAACCCTTACCAGAGGAGGGACGTTTACCTTAGCTGTTTCCTCTTTAGTTTACCAGTCTACGTCGACTCCCCTACCCCACCAGCAAGACCACCAGCAAGAAATCTAAGTTGGTCTCTGATGGTGCAACCAGCATCAATAGCTTGATAATTGGCATTGGTGTGATTCGGCAAGATCTGTCTGAAGGGCCTGTAGTAAAAGGGCCTGTGAAAATAGAGGAAAGTTTGTCCTATTCTGAACTCCCCTACTAAAGGGGATCGATTGCCCGCCAGATTGGTATTCCTAGATGGCGCTTCTTCATTCCTGCTTCTTTACCTCCATAACCGCTTCGGGCTTTCTCAAATGCAAATGGTGCAGGATGCACCATTAAGAGAGGACTGATTACCGCCTAAATGGCTGACCCATTATCTAATTCCAACCTGTTCCCAAGCCTACCTATCCGGGCAGTGGCTCAAACCAATGGTGTAGCGTGCTCTATAAAAGGAGGATTGATTACCGCTATCGGAGCCAGTACATATCAGCATGTTGCCTGCCACTTCACTATCACCGGCCTGCCAGGTGGTGCAGCCTGCACCACCAGAGGGGAATGATTACCGTAGTAGAACCCGGTATCTATCTGCGGTGTTACCAGTATTAAGTAGCAGCAAGCTGATGGGACACAGACAGCCAGTAAAAGGGGGAGTGATTACCCGCCAGGTTGATATTCCTCGATGGGGCTTCTTTATTTCCGCTTCTCTATCTCCATAACCGCTTAGGGCTTTCACAAATGGAAATGGTGCATCCTGCACCACTAAAGGAGGACTGATTACCGCTATTGGAGCCAGTACATATCAGCACGTTGCCTGCCACAATGGTCCAACATGGCTATGCAATGCCCTATCGCGCCAATCGGGGTGTGCCTGATTATTGATACGACATCCTAATGGGCCAGCCTGGTGGTGCAGGCTGCACCATGGAAGGGGGAGTGATTACCGAAATTGGTTGTCGGCACACATCTGTACTGTACCAGTTCCCGCACTACCAAGGGCCAGCCTGGTGCTGGTGGTGCAGGCTGCAGCACAGAAGGGGGAGTGATTACCGAAGTTGGTTGTCGGCACACATCTGCACCGTACCAGTCCCGCACTACTAAGGGCCTGTTTGGTGATGGTGGTGCAGGCTGCACCACTAAAGGAGGACTGATTACCGCTATTGGAGCCAGTACATATCAGCACGTTGCCTGCCACAATGGTCCAACATGGCTATGCAATGCCCTGTCGCGCCAATCGGGGTGTGCCTGATTATTGATACGACATCCTAATGGGCCAGCCTGGTGGTGCAGGCTGCACCATGGAAGGGGGAGTGATTACCGAAATTGGTTGTCGGCACACATCTGTACTGTACCAGTTCCCGCACTACCAAGGGCCAGCCTGGTGCTGGTGGTGCAGGCTGCACCACGGAAGGGGGAGTGATTACCGAAGTTGGTTGTCGGCACACATCTGCACTGTACCAGTCCCGCACTACTAGGGGCCTGTTTGGTGATGGTGGTGCAGGCTGTACCACTAAAGGGGGAACGATTACCTACCTGCCAGTTTCGGGTCTTACGTCTGCCTATATGTGGAGATTAGCTGTACTGAGATGGCAGCTATTTGCCACTAAGAAGTCACAGCTAATCGAGTGCACATGATGTGTCACTTTGATATGAGCTAGCAGGTAATCAGTTGCCAGTAATATGCCAGCAGAAAACGAGAAAGGTCAGATAGAGAAGAAGTCACTGAAAGAAGTGGGCTCAATGCTGATCGCATACAAGAGCCCGAGGGGAAAGCGGAGGCTTATAGCTGAGGTGCGATGTTAGCTTTGTTAGTGTGGACGATTGCTCTCAGTGAGTCGATCTGAGCCAGTTGCTCATCAATAGCATTGATTGCTTCATAGCATGCATTACGTGTTCCTGGATCTGTGATATACGGTGCAATACTCTGCCAGTGCAAGCAGCCGTCTGAGACCAACGACTGCCAATGTTGGAGGTGCTCCAGTGAGGCTGTAGCCCATTGAGAATGAGTGTCGGTCTGAACATCATCGTCTGCGAGAAGATATTCAAACCCTTTGATGACTTCAGCCACGTCGGTCTCTAAGCCTTGCATCGTTGTTAGTAGGGATCCGTAGGTATTCGCGAAATCGAATAGTTCTTTATTAGCAAGCTGCTTTAGCCGGGGGTGTGAGTTGTCGTTTGCATCCACCAGCAGATCACCAACAGTGACACCCGCGATAACTTCGTGCTGAGCAATTTGGGATGCCGTCAGTGCATCTTGCATCAGCCTTCTAGATCGCTCAAAAATCTGTTTGTTAGATTCGTCTCCGTCTAATGGCGCATTGTGAGATCGGTACGGGCGCTGGTTTGGGGTTGTAGCGGAGCGAAGCAGGGGGGCTGATACTTTTATCGACACATCCGATTCTGAGATCTGATACTTCGATGCAAGAAGTTTCTTAATGTCTTGCTCAACGGAGAGAGGATCGACATTGCCGACTTGCTTTTTCATTGCCACAGATACCGGCAAGTATTGCTCCGGGGTGATATTGACCAGGCTATCGAGGCGTTTAGCTAGCTCGTCTTTGAGGTGCCCTGGGGGAACCATGTTTACTAATTCGATATAGCGCGCTGCAAATTGCGCGCGATCATTTACTGTCGAAAGACTCCCATCAGCTTGTGCAACGTGCACTATCCAGTTTGCCAGCGACATTGAGTTGCCTAAGAGGTCTAGATACTTGTCAGCTCCATAGTCGCGTATGTAGCTATCTGGATCGTGGTCAGCTGGCATAGAACAGCAGTAGAATTCCCGATCTGCTGTGGCAAGGGGAAGCACTTCTTTTAACGCCTTAGTTGAGGCGATCGTTCCTGCAGCATCACCATCAAACGCGAAATACAGTTTGCCCGTATAACGTAGAGCTTTCTGTAGCTGTTGGGAGGTTACCGCTGTTCCCATTGGGGCCACCGCAACTGGAAGCCCTGCTGCATGATGGCGGATGACATCGATATAACCTTCAGTCACAACAAGATAGTCCGGTTTCCGGTTCGTTAACTGTAAGCTTTCGTATAGTCCAAACAGCTCCTGGCCCTTCTTAAACACGTCGGTCTCAGGACCATTGATATATTTCGGTTTCTCATCAGTCAGCGTGCGAGCACCGAACGACACAACTCGGCCAGAAACATCTCTGATGGGGAACATGAGGCGGTTTCTGAACCGATCGTAGAGCTTAGCTTTTGTTGTTTCTGTCTTTGGCTCATATACGGCTAGACCTGCGGCGCTGATTTGAATTGCGCGCGCATAGCCTCCCGCTGCAGAACACAACGCACTCCACTCGGCTGGTGACGCGCCCAGTTGGAAACGCGAAATTATCTCATCTGGAATGCTTCTACGGGCCAAATGGGAGCGTGCTGGAGAGTGGGCGTTATCGAGCATGGTTGCCTGATAAAATTGCGCAGCAGTACCCAGCAACTTGAAGCTAGTTGCCCGTCTCTTATCAGCCTGCAGCTGTGCGGCATTTTTCTCTTCAGTAGGCAGTTCAATACCTGCTTCATTGGCCAGCTTCTTGACGACCTCAACGAAGTTAAGTCCTTCATATCTCTCGATAAAACTGAACACATCACCACCGCCGCAGCCGGAAAAGCAGTTCCATAGCTGCTTCTTCGTATTGATCACCATGGATGGATCATTGTCATCGTGGAACGGGCAGCAGCACTTCAGGCTATCGTTGCCGCATTTATGCAGCTTAATGCCATAGCTCGCAGCGACTTTTTCAATAGGACTTTGCTGTTTAACCTGAGCTAAGAAGGCTTCTGAGAATCTCTGGGAACTCATTGCTTAAACCTTTGTTAGAGGATTGGCTGGAGTAGGGGGCAGTGAAATGACGATGAAGAATGCTGATCAACGGGCGATGGCGTTTCCAGCATGGGGCTAGGTCGACCAAACCAGTAGCCTTGAAGTAGTACTGGATAGTCTCCCAGATGCTTTGCGACGAATGCATAGTCCTCTGAGGTCTCAATTCCTTCTATCACAGTAGATAGATCCAACTCTGATGCAATCTGCACCAGATTCCGCAAGATAACTAAGGCCTTTGGGCTCTTAGTCGCCGCTCGAAAGAGAGACTGGTCGAACTTGATACCGGTAATTGGTAACTCAACTAATCGGGCAATCCCACTTTCTCCCGCCCCGAAGTCATCCAGGACAACTCTGAAACCCGCGGCTCTTAGCTGCTGGATCTGCTGCTTTGCGATCGTTAGATCAGAGAGGGAGTAGTGCTCCGTTATTTCGATGTGAACATCGTTTGCTGGAAAACCTTTGCAAGCCTGGACCAGCTCATCTCTCAATTCTGGAGTCGAAAGTAACTTGGCGGGTAGGTTGATGGTGATTGCTATGCTGGCGTGTAGCTTTCGGACATTGCCTGTTGCCAGTGAAATCATTAGCTGGGTCAACTGCATCGCTTTAACCGGCGAAGCTTCGACATGTCGAATAAATCGCCCTGGGAAGACTAAGCCATGCTCTGCGCATTCCCAACGTACTAACACTTCAAACAACGTCGGCTTGCGAGATGAATGGAGAGGCACGATGGGTTGAAAGTAGGGCACGAGTCTTCCAGTAGGGTTTTCAAGCTCCTGCTCTACATCTATCAGATAGCTATCCATCGTACGCCTCATCACGTCTGTTCGATTAATGATCTGTTCTTATATCATCGTTTTGGTAATAATATCGGATAATTATATTAATGGTATTCAGAAATGATTAACCCGAAAAGATCAATATTCGTATCGATTAATGACTTAGGGGCTATCGATTTGTCAAAGCTCGCCGAGTCTATGACTCGATTTCAGTTCACTGAGTGTAAGCCTGAAGAAGAGGAGTCGTGGGGGTTTACGCCAGCTGAAGACTGGATTGAAGGGCAGGAGATTTTATACCAGGCCGATCAATTCGCCTTAGTGACGCTGAGATATGATCGCAAGGTCCCGAAAAAGTCACGGCTATCCCGATTATGGAGAGCGGCATGTGAGAAGAAGAAGAAAGAACTCGGGGCTGCTTTGGACAAAGTACAGCGTGAAGAAGTTAGAGAGCAGGTTAAGAAAAGCTTGCTTCCTGAGACGAATCCGAGTGAGACGATCGTGCAAGCAATCGTTGTGCGAGAGTGCTGGCTTGTCGTGCTAACTAGCAACTATGCCGATGCTGATCTCATGGTCGAGAAGCTAAATCGTGCCCTGGAACCCCAAGAGAAGCGTATCTCTTGGGTGTCTACATCCGTAAAACCTGAACTTTCTGAAACATTGACAGCGATGTTGATGAAGCCTGAGATAGCGGAAGCCGCTGGATACTATGTTGGATCCTCAATGCGACTCGAAAAAGAAAAGTCAGGCAAAGCCAACTTACGTGATCAAGAAGCGGATACTGCTGAAGTCCGTGAACACTTGCATGCGGGAAAAGAAGCACATGCACTTCAGGTCATTCAAAAAGACTCCGACCCTGAGATTAAGTTTGTCATCACCAACAAGCGTGCATTGACACAAATTGATATGAAGAACGTGCTGAAAAGGCAAGCTGATGAAGAGCTAGGGGAATCGCAAGATGCAGACGCATACAAGCAGGGTATGTTTGTGATTGCGTGCAAAGCGCTGCTTGAGTTGTGGAGTTCTGTCGAGACCCTGCCCACGGATCCGGCTGAAATTATGGACTAAGTCTCGTATATGTAAAGAATATTGCTTTGTTCAGCTGTTGAACAGCGATTAATCTGGTATTACTATATTGAAAAATTGTTATATCGGACATAACGTATGAAAAAGCTCATACCTGCTAGCGTGCTTCTTGTTGCTTTAGCGGCGGTCTCTGGATGTAAACAGCAAACCGTGATTGTCGATGCAGAGTCACCGAACCCCCTAACAGAGGTCGAGCGTGCTTTCCTGTACTCAATGACTAATCAGAAGCCAGGGCCAGCAGCCGCTGCAGGCGGAGCAGGAAGCCGGTTCGAAGAGTACGGAATCGCGGAAACCCCGAAAGTTCGTTACACGTTCCAGCAGGCCCGAACCGCCCCGCACTTTGATTCCGGGCAGATCAAAGATGAAAACGGTGAACTGATACCGTTTACATACACCGTCACATTACCGTCAGGCAGCATTAAGAAGTCGATTGGCCCGGTTGTAAAAAAACTGGGCTACAGCGATGGCTACTGGCTGCTGAACGATTTTAGAGTTCAGCAGCCCGTCAAAATCGGTGGTTATACCACTGAGCACGTTTTAGAACGGATCCTGGATTACAGCGCGTTGGATGGCTTTGTTCGTACTTATGCAAATAAGGCAGTGGAGTTCGGGTCATGAACGTAAAGCAATCGATCACCACTCTGTTTGCCGCTACGGGACTGGCCGCATTGACTCTCACCGCATGTACGCCGGTTGAAGTTAAGCCTGATCTGGGGCGCGTCGAAGCCCTCGATACGCAAATCATGTTGAAGTTGAAGTCCGGATACTTAGAAGACGCTATCAAGCAGGTCGGCAAGATCACCGGACTTTCAATCATATATAAAGCAGAGCCCCACTTGCTGGATCCTCCGGCATTGATGCGCGGCGAGCCTATGCAAGTCATTTCGTCGCTATTGGCTGGACTCCCGATTCGTGCCCGGAAGATGGGGCAAACGGTTTACATCGAACAGATTTGGTCCGTTAAGCGCAACTCCACTGTGAAGTCCTTGATGCAGAAATGGGATAGCGCGTCTGAATGGTCAGTGGTCTGGAACACACAGTCGAATCAGCAGATACAGGCAGATGCTCAATTCTACGGCGAATTCGATAGTGCTGTTGAAGAGCTGTTTGCGGCTCTTCGAATCAGTGGCGGTAGCCTCGAACCTGCCTTCTATCCGAACAACACAGTCGTCGTGCGCTAACGCTATGAAACCGAACGCTATGAAACCAATCGTTGTTGCTACTCTGTGCCTGTCGATGGCGGGCTGTTCTGGGCTGGGTCATCTCGATCTTAAAGTTGATGCTGTTGACGCTCGTCTGAGTGAGCAGATCTCTTCGTATAAAGAAGGCCTGCCGAGTTTCAAGCGGAATCATGTTCCGTACATCGCTGGGTCAGAAACGATGTTCGTTGAGGATATCCCTAAACCTGACTGGTTGTTGTTGGACGTCTTTGTCTCGCCGGAAGAGCGGATGAGCCTCAGGGATTACTCTGAGCTGGTTAGTCGGCAGATCGGAAAGCCTGTGCGACTGGGGCAGGATCTGTTTGAGTTGTACAAAGCGGAAAGTGAGAACAGCGATAGCCAGCAAGATAGCGATGAGGTCGAGGATGAGACTGAAACTGTCAGCTCTGAAGATGCCAACAACCCGCTGGCCCAGAAGTTTCGCGTTAAGCTGAAAGGCCGTGCCGATCAGGTGTTGGATAAGCTTGCAGCGACGTTCAACGTTCACTGGCGCTACGATGCTGGCCAGGTCGTCATCTACAAGCTGGATACCCGTACCTATACGCTGCATTACCTGACTCAGGAAACCCTCAGTACAAAATTCAGTGGTAGCAATACCGATGAAAGTGAATCAGGTCTGTCTACGGCGATGCAGGTTACCCATACCGGAAGCTCGGTTGAGGACTATAAGCAGGCGATCGCGGCGATGTTGTCTCCCCTGGGGCGTCTGCAGTTCATTCCTGGCAGTGGCACAGTTGTTGTAACGGACACCCCCGAAAACCTGGATTCTGTCGAAGCGTTTATCGACGGCGAAAATAAATATATGACGCGCCAGGTTGCGCTCGATGTCTATGTGGCCACTGTATCATCCAATGATGGCCGTGACGTGGGGGTGATCTGGCAAAACCTGCTGTATGCAGGATCGAAAGCGTCTACATCCTTTATCAGTGCAGATGCTCAGCTATCTGCCGAAGCACTGAATCAGCTGGGCGTGACGGTGAACACTGGGCGGCTCACTGGTTCGAAGCTATTCCTGCAGGCATTGGCACAGAAAGCCAGGGTTAAGACCGTCAATTCTGAAACCCGCACAGTGATGAATAACACTGTCGCGCCATTCCGTGATGTGAACAATATCGAATACCCCTCAAATATTACCTCAACGACCAATGACGGGGTTACAGAGACCACAACCGAGACCGGCGTGATCACGCCGGGTTTCGATATAACGCTTAAGCCACGCATTACCCGAGATAACAGGGTTGTACTCGATGTGATCACTGTAATGAAGCGGGCGAAGCCTTTTGATGAGGTGGTCAGCGAAGGTCGCGTTCAGAAGTTTAAAGATGAACTGAGTAAAGAGTTCAGGACTGTAACCTCGGTACGTGATGGCGATACTGCGATCCTGAGCGGATATATCGCGTCTTCTGAATCTCAGACCGCGACCGGAACCGGCAACACGGAGTTCTGGGGCTTAGGTGGCGGAAAGGCCCAGCAGCAAGCTAAAGAGTTGATGCTGATTATGGTCACTCCTCACATCATCAAGGAGTAGCGCCAACATGGATGAGTTTCAGACTTTGCCGGCGCAATCAGTGTACATCGACGGCGCTCAATATGTAGTGGGATGCACGTGGATGAGTGCCACGGGAGAGAAACGTCCCAAGCTACCTCGGGCTCAGCATGGCCATGTGGTCGATTATAAAGCTGATGGCCACTTAAGCCAGGTCGGCTTCTGTGATGTTCAATATGCCAAAGGCCTTGTGTCTGCGGCTAGTTTGCTGGCGGAGTGCAGCTTTGTCCGCCATAAAGCGAAGGCAAGCGGCGAGTCAGACAAGCCTTCGGATCTGATCATGATTGAGCTGACTGAGGAAGGCTATTGGTGGGTTTGTGGTGCAACTGAGGGCGAAGTAGCAATAGGAGGTGATCTGCTGCTGGAAAGCTCTGATGCAGCGTTAACAGCGGCTAATGACCTATTTCACGTCTTAGGTGGCGATGCCGAGTTCGTGGGTAATGCGATCCAACGACTCGAACTTGAACAGGGGGTTGGCCACGTCACGCTGACCCAATTACTGGAAGAAAAGAACGGATTTGTTGAGGCCCACCAGCTTGTTAAGGCTGGACTTACGCCAGGGAAAATTGCTCAAGCATCGGTCATGGCAGGAGCGCTCTGCCTGGCTTTGTATCTTATCGCCGATCAGCAAGGTTGGTTATTGGAAGATGACGAGCGCCTTAAGTTACTGCAGGAACGGAAAAGAAGCTCTAATCGCGCGGTTGATCAATATTACAACACCATTTTTAACCTTCCGCCTGTCGATGAATACGTCGATCACCAGATCGGTTTTATCAAGCGTATTAATGCATTTGACCTACCGTGGGTTTTTCAAGAAATGCGTTGTTTAGGTACTAGCTGCAAAATATCTTGGCGAAATGAGCACTATGCCCAAATGAGCGAAATGTCTAGCTTGATTGCCGATTCATGCACGAAATTCGATCTAGTTCCGCAAGGGAATATTGGTATATGTGAGTTCAATATTCCTGGGGGACAATTACAGGCTCCTAGCTATGTTAATAGCCCGCACCAGTTAACATCAGCATTTCTGGAATATGCCGGTATTGGTATCGAACATGATATTGCACCTGCAATCACATCACAAATTCGTGGTGCACAAAATGCATCGATCGGAAAGGTAATGCGGGAGGGACGCTGGTCTCTTTATGGCGATTTTATTGATGTTTCTGATTCAACTCGTGTACAGAAATTGCCTGCTTGGGTTAGAGCGGAATCCAGCCGCGTTTCAGTAAAAGATAACGGTGGGGCTGTTTCTATAGATATAAAGATTGAGGGTCGATATGTCGTTCAATAAATCAAAAATTGCAGCTGGGCTTCTGTGCTGTATACCGTACTACGCCGTAGCTGATGAGGCCTCAGTTAACCTGGGTGAAGTTCTGAGCAAAGTACCCGATAGCACGTTGGAGCGAAGCAAACAGATTAAGAAGTTAGAACATGCCTCCAAGTTCGCCGAATTGCATTACTCGATTTTGCAAACTGCACATAACACCTGGCTGATGCAGCAGGAACGACAAAAAATCCTGAATGAAAGTGAGAAGAAAAATAAGGGTAGTGCGTCGTCATCGTCAGAGAAGATCAATGTACAGGAAATGATTGAGCAGGCTTTGTCCAGCTCGGAACGCCGTCAAGCCTCCACGGTGCCCAAGAAAGAGGGGTCTACACCTGCTGAACCAGCTGAGTCATTGCCAAAGAAACAGCCCGCAACCCGGGTGAAGCTGCAGAGCCTTTGGGGCAGCCCGAATGATCTGGTGGCTAACGTGACAATTAACTCGAAGCTTCTCGAACTAAAAAGCGGATCTGTTGTACAGGGATGGCTTGTCGAAGAGGTCAGCGAGCAAGGCATTGTGCTTACTCGGGAAGGCAAGCAGAAACATTTGTACTATGGCGGGGCGCTCTAATGAACACTATGACAGCAGTCACAGGGGCACAAGCTGGCCCCCATAATAAATCTATAATTCCAGACCATAAAACGGCACACCGAACACTGGGTGAGGAGCTGCCTGCTCTGTTGTCGGTGCACGGTGATATGGCGTTCCTAGAACTGCAGGATGGCAGCATTATTGTGTTGTCCAGCGTAGAGATTGAAAGAAGTGCGCGGCTTCCGGTTCTTCAGTATGTGAAGCGAAATCACCGAAGCTTGGCAGCTAAGCCTGGCCTCGATGCCTTTATCACTATCAATAGTGGCGCGATTGCTCAGGTACTGAAAGAACACAATTCAACCGTTGGGGAAGCCACTAAGGCGGAGCAAACCGCTGATGAATTGCTAGGTGAAGCTGTTCGCAGAAAGGCCTCAGATATCCATATTTTTGTTCGTGGCCATGCGTCGGCCTCCGTTTCGCTTCGTATTATGGGCGAAATGGTCCCATCGGAACGGACTTTTGATCCAGTCGAGTTAGACCAAGCCGTTAAGTATCTTTATGGAGATCAAACCGGATCCTCTCAGTCTGAAAAAAACGGCTTTGAACCGGGGCGTGGGCAAAGTGCCACCATCGAAGAACGTCGACGCGAAGGCAAGATGGTTCGTTTCCGTTACCAGGATCAGGCGATTGAAGCCAAATCGGACCGCTATCACGTCTCACTGCGTACGATCGACCTGGACTCGGATCTTTATAAGCGGCCCTTAACTGAGATGGGATATAACCGGGATCAGGTAGGCCTACTGGACGATGCGCTCCTTAATGGTGTCGGCGGGCTGATGCTGGTGGTGGGTGCGACCGGTGACGGTAAGACGACGACCTGTGCCGGATTGCTGCACAAGTATGTCAGTGCTACCGGTGGACGACGCCAAGTTATCACGCTGGAAGACCCGATCGAGTACGTGGTTGACGGTGTAGTACACACCCAAGTGAACGGTGAAAAGGGCGGGTGGGTGAAGGCAACTGCCGATATTCTTCGACGGGATCCGGATCTTATCTTTCAGGGTGAAATGCGTACCCCGGAGAGTGCTTCTAATACTGTTCAGGCTGCGCTGTCTGGCCATAAAACCCTAGTCACAGTTCATGCTAATTCAGCAATAGAAGCGCTTTCAAGGCTGAATGAACTGGGGATCGATTGGCGAATGCTCGGTCAGGATGGCTTTATTCGAGCTGTCGTATTCCAGCGACTTTTGCCAACCGTGTGCCCTCACTGCTCAAAATCCATGGCGGATCTGGAAGAGGCTTCGCCGGAAGAGTTGAGCCGTCTTGGATTCACTTCAGGCTTACTGAATCGAGTGAGACGGGTTGCCCGCTCTCATATGGATAACGTGAGATTCCGAAATCATGACGGATGCAAACATTGCTTGGCTGGGATTGGCGGGCGAACTGCTGCGCCAGAGGTACTTACCCTGGATCCTGGGATGAGGAAAGCGATCGCTCAAGGCGCATTGAATGAAGCGCATGAGCAGTGGATTCAGCAGGGGGCAATTGGCAGAGATGATCACGGTTTGGGTGGTGATGGATCTGTTGATCAAAAAGTACTGGGTTACAGCGCATTTGATTCGGCCCTAGACAAGATGAAAGACGGGCTGGTTTGTCCGCGTGATGTAGAAGAGAAGATCGCGAACCTGGCTCTGAAAGGCGTTGAAGCCGATCAACAAATTGGCGGGATTGAAGTGCCGATGCTTCTCGGCGCTAAGGAAGCTGAAGGACCGGATAATCAGTTTGCTGATGATACGCAGGGGTGGCCTGTCTAATGCTGTCTCTACTTCGCGGTGTCAAAAAAGCACAAGCTACTAAGCCATCCAATATCCGCAAACTAAATCCTGCAGAGCGGATCAATTTGTATGAAGTCCTTGCGGATCGTGCCGATCAGGGGGCCTTTGCTGAAGGGATTGAGAAATTAGCTCTGCTATACCAGTCCCGAAAGGGCAAGAGTTCTGCTTTTAAGGCTGCGCTCTATCATCACATCCGAGCAACCAGTAGCCGAAAAGGTCAGCAGATAGCCACCAGCTTGTCAGGTCTCATTCCAGATGATGAGAAGACGACCATCACGACTATGGAATCTGCTGGCCGTTTGGCTGACGGCTTTAAACGGGCCAGGGTTCAGGTTGAGGAGTCAATAGCGCGTAGAAAACAGATAAGCGCGATGCTAATTCCAATTATTTTTTACGCACTGAGTCTGTATGGCGTTATAAAAGTTATGGGTACGATGGTACTTCCAATAATGGTAAAGGACGGGAGTAGTAACGCGTTAATCATATTGGGAAGCAATATCGAAGCTATCGGGTTTGCACTGATCGCAATGATCGTCGCGGCATATTTTTACTTGGCGAAAGCCATTCCTCATGGAGACCCTACGGGATCTATTCGTAAATTTCTTGATAACTATGTTCCGCCATGGAGCTTATTCAAAATCTTCTCATCAATTGCCTTCTTGGAAGGGTTTGCCGTTATGAAAGAGGCGGACAAGTCTGATAAGGAAGCGTTTATTGTGCTGAGAAGTGCATCGAATAGCCTTTGGTATCGTAGTTGTATTAACAGAATGATGGAGAATCTTCGAAATCCGCAGTATACGGCATTAGCCAATAACCCAATATTCAGCCTGGAGGCGAATGACAATATCTTAAGCATGGGGTCGTCGATATCCCCTGATTATCTTTTAAGGCTGGCAGAATCGGAAAAGGAGCGTGCTGACAAGCTGATTGGTATTACCAGTAACATTATTAAATATACAACGATGGCTCTGATCGTAGCCGTTTTGTATCAAGTGTTTGTGTCCTATATCGAAGGACTGAGTTTCTAAAAAATCTACTCTAGCAACATTAATTAAGGAAAACGTTGTGATGAAGAAAAATACTATGGTTGTAGAAATGAAAGATGGAAAAGGCTTCAAAAAAACAGTGAAGAAGCAGAAAGGCTACGGCTTGATGGAAATTATGCTCGGTGTGGCCATCGTCGGTGTATTGGGAGCCGCTATTTTGCCGAAAGGCTTACAGCTGAAACACGATAGCGAAGCGAAAGACAATGCTGGTCTGGTGCTGCAGATGTTTGAATCGTTGGAAGTTCGCTGGCCTGACGGTCCATACGCCGGTTTGGATAATGATTGGGCAATTGCAGCAGGTCTGGTTCCTACAGCTTATGTGAACGGTACCAACATCGAGAACAGTTATGGATTTCTGCCAGCTTTCACCGGGACGACTCTTACCGGTGGTGCGACTAACGCGGCTAAACAGCTGACCTGGCCTGTGGCTCCAGAGGGGTGCTTGGTGTTCACGCAGCAAGTGAGTGAAGGTATCGACCAGATCACTGTAGGTACAACTGTTGTGAAAACGCCGACTACCAGCTTGGATGTGGCTGGCGCGACTACCGCGTGCAATGTGGGTACCCAAAGCATCAACGTGATTATGGCCACCCGCTAAGCTAAGGGAAGTAGTATGACCATGTCTTTTCCGCACGATCTGTATCTTTTCTTTGACGGCCATGATTGGCCTAAAGAGCCTTTTTCTGGTTTAGTTTTTAATGAAGGGGGGCAGGAAAGGTTATCTGGCGCAGTGGGCCAGGGTATGCAGCAACTGCTCAGCTGTCTCGCATCAGAACAGGTTAGAGAGAAGATCGAGCCCGTTGGGGAGGGCATGGTTACCCTGGATAAAAGTTTAACTGATGGCCTAGAGGTGTTTTACCGTTGCACTCAGCTATCGCAGATTACAGACGGTAAGGCGTTGCACTTCGCTCTGATTGAGAATGAATGGCCTTCGTTAACGAATCAAACGGCTAAGGTGAGCTTCGATCGGAAGCTACAAGCGGCAATTGAAAAGGTGCGCCTTCCTAAGACGGAAGGAGGCCTTTATCTATTCATAGGGGAGCCTGGCAGTGGTCGCACAACAGCAGCGGCTGCAACCTATGGACATCTATGCGAGTCCTTCGAAGGTGTTGGCTGGGCGGTCTCTACTTCACACGAAGTTGTGATGAAAGGGCAAAAAGGCCGATCGGTAGCATTCCAACTTGAAACCTCAACGGATACAAACCTAGCCAGTTCAGTCCGACAAGCGAGTGGACTCTTTCCCAGAACTGGCCGCAAGTTCCTCTACGTCAGTGAAATCGATAGTCACGCAGAGTTTGAAGCTGTGATGGATGCCGTATTTCGAGGCGTAATCGTTGTCACGACCTTGAGGAGTACCGACATCGAGTTCGCAATTGAGCGCCTCGTGAAGGGGATCCACCTGAAAGGGACTCAGCTCGCTCGGACGTTAAAGTTAATTTGCCGCAGTTATAAGCACCCTCAGACACAAAGGATAACTTATCAGTGCCTGCCTATGTACCGGCCAGAAACGATCGCCATGGTCAAGAATGGCACAGTTAACAAGCATCTGAAATTAGAACTGGAGCAGATCGAGAATGACCTTAAACGGTGAAAGGTTTGCAGGATGTGCTCGGCTACAGAGTGGCTATAGCCTGCCAGAGATTTCTATAGGCTTAGTCGTAGCCAGCATCCTGGCGTTAGCAGGCCAGCGAGCTTTAGAGCACAGCCGAGAAACTCAGCACTATGAGAAACTGGGCAATCGGGTTGCTCAGTACAATACTGCCGTTGCCAAGTGGACCGTTGATCAGGGCGCGACAGTTATACCCAACACATACACGGGCGTTGATTGGCTCAAAGATGCACCTGGATGCGGTTTGCCCTCCGGGGGCACTGTTGAGTATCTCCCCTGTGGCTTCACTTTTACTGACCTCAAGTATGGGGGCGATCCCACTACTGTTGTCACGAATGCAGCGGGCGTCACCGCGGCTAATACGACCTGGCCACAGATTACCGTAGCGGGAGAGGCGCAGGTCTTAGGCCCCGCTTACACAGTGGCTAAGGCACAGCAATCGACCACCGAAGCGATGAATGCTGTGACTACCTATGCCGATGACTCAAACGGTACGCTGCTGGCAAATGTTGCCTTTAACGCAGCGACCGGTGTGTTTCTACCGCGCAATGGATCGTTACCGATGACCGGTAACCTGGATATGGGCGGCTTCAGTGTCATCAATGCCGACACAGGTAACTTTACAGGTGCGGTATCGGCGGGCTCATTGTCCACCAGCGGAAGCCTGTCTGCAGGTAGCGCATCGATCGCAGGTGCTGTTTCAGCGGCAAGTGCGTCTTTCACCGGGAATATCAGTACTGGCTCCCTAAATGCTACTGGTGGCGTGTCAGCTGCTTCTGTAACGGCGACTACCGCCACCGTCTCTGATACTGCATCGATCGATAAACTGCAGGGTAATCTGCAAATTACTAATGTGGTGACTTCCGGAGCGGCGTGTACGTCGACAGGAAGCTTAGCCGTAGATGCAACGGGTGCACTGTTGTCTTGCGTCTCCGGATCCTGGGCAGTGCCAGGCGGGGGTGGAGCCGGTGATGAAGCAGGTCAGATTGCGGCCTTTACTTCGGGGTGTCCAAGTGGTTGGTCCGAATATAGAAGCGCTCGCGGACGTGTACTTATTGGTACGGGAAGGTACTCTGAAAGCTATGCCAATGGCCGAAGAAGAAATTTTGTGTATCGTCCGGGCGACAGAGGCGGGGAAGCTTTCCATCAGCTGACTGAAGCTGAGCTTGCTTCGCACTCACATGGATCCAGCAATGCTCAGGTTCCTTATGGCAGACCCAACCCAGGTCTTCATCCGGGATCGGCATACATCCGCTCGTTTTCGGATAGTGTCTACTCCGGGAATTTATCGGCACCCGTAACCATTGGCAGTAGCGGTAGTGATATAGAGCACGAAAACCGGATGCCCTATGTAGCGGTAAGCTGGTGTCAGAAATCCTAATCTTCCGATGTAAGAAAAAAGGCGATCTAATAGATCGCCTTTTTGTTTTTTGCTTACTGTTCTTGGGTCCCTTCACACTTCACACTTCACTGCTTCCTATCCAATGATCACCGAGATAGGCATCCGCTACGTTATAGGCGCTCATGTGGACTTTAGCCGTTTCCTGGCAGAGCTGCTGGTGATCCCAGCCCGCCTCAGGTGCCGGAACGGTGCGCACCAGAATGCCATTCACGACGATCTTCAGGCTGTGCTTTCGGATCGGACTGAGTATGTCGAGTTCGCCATGTTGTATGTCGGTAATCAGGTGAAGTGAGCCATGAGCAGGGCCTTCATTGGTCAGTCGATAGCGTTCATTTCCTTCCTCCCAGCCATTGTGCCACTCTTCATGATCCCACTGCCCGGCCGAGTGAGGGTTGGCTGAAGCGGGTTGCCCCGTTATGCCGCTATGAAAGCCCTTCGCATTAATGGTCTTACCTTGTCTAGCATACCGCTTCAGCTCTTTATCTAGTGGAATAGTCACTTTAGTTCCGCTTAGAGATATAATTTAGCTTAATTATATTGTTCTAAGGCCGCAGCAAACAGCATGGACCAGAGTTCGGTATCGTCGGGCCACTTCTTTCGCTGACCGACTGAGCCCATTCTTCCAATTCGCCCCTATCCGTGAATTCAGCTGTTACTTGATTCCAGATCCAGCGATCACCGATGCTCCAGAATTTTCGTTACTAACTAGCTGCGGGGAAGCGACTTCAGCTTCTTCATTGAACAGGTACTCTAGGCTGTTTACAAATCCGTTTTTCATTGTGTTCTCCTTTGCTTGAGAGGCTAAAACTCAACAAACCATATCCCATTAGAGATATAATTAAGAAATATATTGCTTAGAAAGGCTATATTTTGATTGATGTTCATAGCTTTCCCAGTATGCTTGGGAAGCATCGTTCAGAGCGTTATGGGGAGAGATCCGGAGAACATGATCGAAAAAGGTAATACGCCAGCAGAATACGTCGACTTGTTGTTTGAGCGGGTCATCCCGAGAGGAGCCACTAACCTCAGATTGAAGGAGGCGGTGAAAACATATTTGGTGGAGGGGGGGAAACAGGAAGATATCGCTGAACAGTTTGACGTCACACAGCCGGCTATGGCCAGACAGTTAAAAGTGCTGCGCAAGTTGGATTGCTGGGCCGAAAAAGTAGCGCCGTTTCACAAGGGCCCCTAGTCGTCAGGCGCAAATGGTCTGATGCCGCTAGAGGTGTGGTAAAGGGCTAGTCATGGAAAGGATTGACTAAGTATCACTATGGGATTCCACAACAATAAAACCGGTCGATATCAGCACTACAGTGACTCTGAACGCCGTGAATATGGCCGGCGCAGGCGGGAGGAAGAACGCAAGGCGATCATGGCCGAGTGGATCACAGTCTGGCGTCTTAAAGAGGAACGTAATTGGACAGATGGGGCGATCCGGCGCTTTCTTGGAGAACCTGTTTCTCAAAACGGATACAAGGTGTTTGCCAGGGTTGATGTCCTGAAGGCTGAAAAGGGTAAAGATTTTAAAGCTTGGATGTCTACGCGCATCGAGAAGCAGTATCGGGCGAATCTGTCTAAAAATGGTCAAGACTATGCTGAAACGGCTAAGAAGCATATAGAGTCCGTATTATGGCCTGCTGTCTCTGCCCCGCCTAAAACCCACGAAGAGTCACCGGCTCCTTTTGAAATTGAGGAACCGGTTATCATTGCCCGTTGCCATCCTCTGCATGGATACAGTATTCGCAATTATCAAAATACGCTGTCTACAGTCATTGGCGTTCGAGGCGATAGGGTGTCCTTGAGACTGATGAACGGCTCTGTCGTCCACTTGAATAGCAAATACTTGGATCGCCCAACCGCAGAAGAACTGAAAACACTCCGGGGCAATTTCCAGTTACGTGATCAGTCACTAAAGCTCACTGGCGCGCAGCAGCTTGCTCTATATGACTTGGAAAAGGCACTTCAACGTTGCGGTGACAGCGGTCTACAGCTGTCTGAAGCGGAAGGAAAGCTGTACGTCACTAAAGCCTACCAACCTCGTTCTGATCATCATAAGCAGGAGCGACAGCTGTTCGAAGTCGATACCGGGAACTGTCACTTCCACACCCCTTCTGCATCAGAAGGGCCTCATTCTTAAAGCCTGACAGCGTTGCAAGAAACGCGGGCTGGTGGAAGATGCAGGTACGGCAAAGGGATTGAGTTCTGGAAGGGCCGCGACTTTGAGAAGGCCTACGTTTGAAGGGAATCGGTTACTGAATTCTCTGCTGACTCAGATATAACAAAGCTAATTTATAGCTTTGTAATATGCCTCAAATAAGATATATTTATCTTGTTTCATAATTGATGCAGAGAGCTGAAGTGCATGAGCGAAGACAATTTGAGGCTCAACACACCGAACAGCCAAGCACTTAGACATTCACGGAATTGCACTACATCTTGTGAGCCGGTGTCGGCTAATCACCAGAACATGTAGTGTTATCAGAAATTCAACGAAAGGGATTTAAGAATATGAAAGCAGGACTGATTACCCGCGAAACAGCCATTCTTGAAGCTGGTCAGAATGCTGTCGAAGCGGTTGAGGCTATGACCTGTAACGAAACCAACGCTGTCGGCTATCAGGGTCTGGCAGGTGGTGATGAACTCTGCGAATGGGCGGCCAGAACTAACTGCGAGGTTGACGGTATTCCCGCCACACTGACCGCGTATTACTACACCACCAATTCGCAGGATCAGGAGATCGCAGAAGGTTGCGATATCGATTGGCAGATTGCTGGCTACACCGCAGAGTAAAGACCCGAGCCTGGCATCAACCGGGCTAGCTACTTTTTGACACAAAGGAATAGATGTTGTGGTTGACCAGCTGGCGATCGCTACAGCATATAGTGTTATCTGAAATTCACGGGATCGAGCCGGCGACTCCGGCTCAATTCCCCAACGCCTGTAGATCGGGTTTTGCGGAAGTGAAAACACTCAACGGAAAGAAGAGGGACCGACGATGACCAAGACAACTCCAATGCTGGATGAAGCGTGCGAAATTATTACCCAGTCAAATGCTGACCTGCCTACAGGTCATTCACCTTTGAAGCCTGGAACCGTTATGGCGACACAAAGTATGGATGACTTCAAGGATCTTCCAGAAAGTACGAAGTCGGCAATTATGGCCAATGTAACAACGAATTTCTGTCACAAATAACTTTCACGGAATTGGGCGGAAAACAGCAGCCATGAAGCTACCAAACGTAAAGAAGCCCTGCAAGGACTGCCCATTTTGCAAAGACAGCCTGAAGGGGTGGTTGGGTGAAGGGCGCATGACGGAGATCCTGGCAGCGGACTCGTTTGTTTGTCATAAGAAAACGGACCTTCAGTGTGCTGGTCACATGCTGATTAACGGTGATCATAATGGCTTTGTTCGGCTGGCCAACAAGCTGGGTATTGAGCTGCAGCTGACCGGCAAAGAACTGGTTTTCGAGAGCACTGCAGCGTGTATCGAGCACCACGCTAATTAATCACGGAATCGAGCCGGGAACCGGCGAAGGAAAGGAGCTAACAGATGAAAGTACGGAACTTCTACCCAAAGCAAGTTATGAAACGCCTCGCTCGGCGTGATGTTGAGACCCTGGATGCGGGCGAAAAAGCAGCTCTGAATTTCTTCCTCAGAAAAGGGCGCAAGTTTGGGATTGGCACTGCGGTTCTGACTGAAACCGATCCTACAGAACTGCTGGCGGCAAATAACGCGGAAGAGGCGAGCGCTATCCTAGCCAACTGTACCACTCGCATTCACCTTACCGCCTACTAAGCAGGCATTCACGGAAACGAGCCGGGAAATTCCGGCCACTTCCCCAGTGCCTGCAGGTCAGGTGCTTAGGAAGTGAATAGCACATAAGGGACGAATGACTGTGAGTAAAAACTCTTGTACGAGACCTAACTACGCTTGGCAAAAGGTAGGTGGAGCGGATGTGATTTATGAGGATGGAAATCCTCTTACTGCTGCGGATGTAGTTCGTCTACTAAATGCCAATGAACAGATATTGACTGACCGACAAAAAGTCCTCAATGCGATCCCTGAATGTCCAGAACATGGGCCCGACTGTGTGTCCCATGCTCTTGAGCGGAAAAAACCACGTTTCTTGAAGAATTTAACAGAAGAGCAGTTTCGGTATTCCCTGGAACGGCTTGCTGAACCGTTGGCTAATGAAAATCTTTCCAAGGATATGCGAACCGGATACAAAGGCGCTATGGATAAAGCTTTGAATCTGTACGTTGAGCGAGATTGTGAAGAGCTGGTGTGCGAGTACATTCCTCATCATCGCAACCCACATAACGAACCTTCCAGATAATCACGGAATCGAGCCGGTGATTCCGGTTCGCTTCCCTAGCGCCTGCAGATCGGGTGTTGCGGAAGTGAAAACACCCCAAGAAAAGAAGAGGGACCGATGATGACTAACGAATGCTCTACACCTGATTGTGGTGAGTTTGCTGCCAGCGGTGGCCGCTGCCATGACTGCCTTGAAGACAGCCTGACCGAGCCTTATTGGGAGGCTGAAAAGCCTGCTGTAGGCTATGTAGCACCATCTGTTACAGAAATGAAAGCCCAGCTTACAGCGGATCAGATTGCAGGCTTTGCAAGTGTAGCATCGAGCCTGCAAGAAAGCCTGGGGCCAGTAGAACCTGGTTTTAATCTAACGGGCTGGGTATGGATGCAAGTGGCGCTGGCACAACGCCACAGTATCCCGTCATGGCAGGTTACAACGATGCTCGATGAGTTGTATCAAGAGTTGCTGGAGCATCAATCTCGGCAAGCTCAAAGTGCTTAAACAATCACGGAATCGGGCTGGATATGGCATCGGTAGTAGTTGATAAGGAAGTAGTTGAAGCCTTGATCGAACTGAAGGCTTGGATGGACTCTATTCCCCAAGAGCGTCTTGAAGGCTTAAGTGTTGGGTCCCAGATGTTGATCCAAAGTGGGTTGATGGGGTGATTAGTAATGCGCAAGGTGCCGAGGCTGGTTTTGCGTATCCCCCAGAGGCTGAGATCAAACTTCTTTCGGAAGTTCATGAAGACGAATTTGGTTACGTTTTTAAACCTGGCATGAAGGGTAAGTTTTCTTTTTTGGTCAACGGTTCGTACTGCATTGTTGATATGGACTCTTCGCTGGCTTATTCACTCGGTGGGATGGGTACCGTCGAGGTCATGGTCAAGCTGTCTGACATCACGTTGGCTTAAAATAATCACGGAATTAACGAAAGGATATAGCAGATATGCCCGCCAAGATTCCAGAATGGGTAAGAATCACAGTCGAGCCCACTGAGAAAATGAAAGAGCTGTCAGCTGAGGCGCAAAAGTTGATGGATGAATATCACCGTCTTGAATCTATCGAGCAGCGTAAGGCATGGGGAGATCTGTGTGACCAGATCGAAATGCGGGGCCATGATTCTCTTGAAGGCAAACGCAAGCGACCTATAAAGCACCCACAAAAACATTAACGGAATTGGCTAACTAATGAGAAGAGTAAAGTTCAAATTTATATGCCGAAACTGGATATTCACATTTCTGGCATTTGTGGTTGCAGGGCAAGGACTTGTCGCGCTTTGGATGGTGTTGTCTAAATTATCTGAAACGGCTTATACCGTTATGGATTTAGAGCTAATGATCATTTTAGGTGGTGCCGCAATTGCCTGTATGTACCCAGCTGCCGGTAGGGTTCTGATGGAGCATTCCGTAAGAATGGTTGTTCCGTGCGGGGAGGCTCTTGAAGAATTGCCTGAGTACAGACTGGTCTATTGGCTAAAACAACAGTAATTCACGGAAACGAAATGAGAAAAAGTATTCTATGCACTATTAACCTTCATGACTGGGATTGTAAGAGTTCTCATAACGGAGAAGGTGGAGCCAATGACTTTTCATCTGATACGAGAACGTGTCGCAGAGAGGGATGTAGCGCTCAACAAAAACGATCACCGCAGACTGATTGGAAGTGGAAAAAGGTCGGTAGATAGATACCAGGTAAACCAAACCACATTGACGGAAAGAGCTATGAAAGCAGGCGATATCAAGATTTTTACTAAAAGCGGCAACCAGGTACGCCTCATTGAACGGGATGGTAACGGCTGGGTGGTAGAACGCACTCGCGGTAAGTCTACCGGTAAGCAAATGTGGTGCCCTGATCGGGCGCTGGTTGATTCACTGGATTAGGCTGATTGCTGGCCAAGGAAAGAAACATAGAGGGACTTAATGAATAAAAAGCATGCATTCGAGAAAGAACGGAGCCGCCGTCAGAATCTATGGGACACGACTTGGATCACTTTAATTGTTGTCGTGGTGATAGGCGCGGGGGTATCTGCGAATCAAAACATTGGAATTAGCTTTAGCGAATCTCCAAGTGTGTTTACTCTTCTAATGCTATTGTCTGTAGCTATTGCTGGCGGGTTTGCCTTGTCTGTATTAAGACCTGTTAATAGTTACTTAGAAAAAACGTGGCTGAAAAAATACTGGATGGAGACTTGTGAGAGTAGTGGGATAGTGAAGGTTCATGGGTCTATACCATTGCGAGACTTTGACCGAGTCTGGTTCATACACCTGAAGTGCCACCTTTTGAACCATTCTGGGACGCACCTTGAAGGAGTCAACATGCAACTTGGCGATATTTTAGGCTTTGAGCTGGGAAAGCCCCGTGATTCTCAGACTAGAAAGGCCCTAGCAGAAGAACTGATTAGATGGCTGATGCTTTTAACTTTGATGATTGGGTTGGCATCATCTCTCGCATGACTGGTGCCTGGGAAGCATAGCGATCACCAAGTTCATTCCCAATACAGCTGCTTCATAAGCTGCGCTATTTCTGTAAGGAAACCTAATTCTTAGGGAAACAGTTGTTTCCCGTTTCCCTTACTGCCACACTACACCTAACTCAATCATCCAAGTCCAAATTTAGGCAGCCTTATGGCAGATCAACCAAACGCCGTATCTTTCGAAATAGTTTCTACTACAGCAACCTCTATGATCACCCAGGGCGTGAAACCAACGGTACGGGGCGTAATGGCTGTTACGGGTGGTAAAACGGAAACAGTGGCCAAACACCTTCGGGACTTCTTTGAAAAGCGCCAGGCGGAAGTTCGTGCGATGGCTGATGAGCTTGGTAGTAGCGCAATCGCCAAGCTTTTGGCTGATGAAATTCAAAATGTAGTAGACCGAAAAACGGCAGATCTACTTGGTATCATTGCGGAGCAAAAGGCGCACCTGGATGAAGTTATAGACCTTATGGAAGAAAAGGAGAGTGACTGCCTTCATCGCGCGGAACTAGCTGAAGCAAACGCCAGTCAGTCTATAGCGAGAGCCAACGCTGATATCGAGAAGGCCCTACAGCGAGCTGAGTCAGCAGAGCAGGCCCAGACAGAAGCTGAAGCTGCAGCACAAAAATCGCAGGAAGATGCGCAGGATAATATCACTGCCGTTGAACAGAAAACCGACATCCTGGTAAGCACAGCTAAGTCGGAAGCAGAGTCACTCGTTAAAGCAGCTAATCGTCGTGCAGATAAAGCAGAGCAAGAAGCGTCTGCCCTTCGTGAGCAAGTAAAGGCGTTGAGCGTCGATCAAGCCAAGAGAGAAATTGAGCAAGAGCAGTACCGGGAAAGCCTTGATGAGCTACGTGATCTACGCCAGCGGATAAACGAGCAATCAGTTGAGCTGTCCCAGTTACGCATGATAAAAACCACCCACGAGGCCGACAAGGTACAGCATGAAAAAATGCTCAGCGAGCTTGGGCAAACCCGTACCAGTGTGACCCAGCTTCAAACCCAAAAGGACAACTTGGATAAGGAAGTAGCGCGCCTGAACGCCGATTTGGCAGAAGCTAAAGCAGATACCAAGACCTTGGGACAGACACAAGGACAGCTGGTGGAAGCAGAAAAACGCATATCGCAGCTGCAGAGTGAACTTGCGCTTTCTGAGCGTGAGCGCGAATCACTGACCCTAGTTCTGAAATCCGATAAAAAGTGACAAGACCTCTGTTGAGCCCAGATCGGGAAGCGGGCATGCTCTTGGCGGTTAGAAACACCATCTTTAGACATGGAGTGGGAGTGAAGGTGATGAGAACAGAAATCCGGAACCTGATTATCGCGGCGAGCCTATCAATCAGTTGTGTGTCAGCAAACTCCCGTATAAGCGAGGAGGTTGACGTTATGTTGTCTGGGCTCCACTCGATGTGTGCAGGCTGTGCTATTGCCTCGTCTACTGTTGCAGTGGCGCTTAGTGAACGTTGCCAAGTAAAGGCTACACCGTCATCGATTAGGGAGATCATGACTACGCATCCCGTGTACTCCTTCCTGTTAGCTCAGTACGAACTTGATGCCTACAGCTTCCAGCAGAGTGCAGCCGTCGTAATTGACAAGACAGACTGCTCGGATAAGCATCAGTGGATGACATCCGTTCAAGAGGCGCTCAACATTCAACCGTAGGTGGATTCAGTCCAACTGATGGCAATTGATGGATCAATGCTGTCCAGCAGCCAACGGTTAACCATAGCGTGAAGATCTGGCAGCTTACATAGGTTCGCCGGATCCTATGAGTTAGCCGTTCATTGCCTCGTTATAGAAGGCAATCAAGCCTTCCCTGCAGATCACGTCCCCGTAACTATCAATCGTATATATACCTGATGAGCAGGTAATGACTAGTTTTGGGATTTCACCACTGACCAGCTTTTTCAATTGGCTTTGCACCGTGGAGACGGGCAACTGGACGTGCGCCGCGATGCTGCGAGCTGAAGGATGGGAAAGTTGGTCGATGGCAGCCAGAATCATCAGTAGCCGGCGCAGATCCCCTTTGGGGTATACTGTTGTCATAGCCAACCAAATCTGCCAGATACAGTGCGCAGAATGTTTATCAATTCCATTGATCTCCAAAACAATGCCAGTTCCTAAGCCGCTGGTTAGGCTGTGTTGCTTAACCAGTAACCAATAAAACTACCAGAAATTAGATAGTTACGGGCGATTCGATAGTCCAAACAGGGTATACCAAAAGGCCAATCAGGTAAAAGATATACCGTTATCTTACAGGGGTATACTTGTTTAACCAAACTTCCTCCTTGAACCTGTTATGTTGTAACCTTTTAAGATCTGCTTGGAGCACGGGCTTTTAAGGCATGCCTTTATCTAAGGCGTCCTCTTAATGGAAGGAGGGCCTTGAAATTTAAAGCTTGCCTTATGTTAAGGAATGCCTTGAATCGGGCGGAGAGGCCGGAGATTTTAAAGGGGGCTGGCGCGGGGTTAGGTCATGTGTTGGTTGATCAAAGGCTTAGGCAAGATAACGGTATAACGCTGCTATCTCTCGCTGTCGACCGGCAGGGGAAGACCGCTTCTTTTGACCGTGTATCGTTGCTGCTCCGGGAACTTGCTATAGCTCTCGATCAACAGGCCTGAATCTAATAGCGCTTGGCCGGCGCGTTGATCCACTTCCAGCGAAGGTCGATAGCAACCTTGCCGGTACTTGAGGATCCAGCGCCCAGAGCTGCGATTGTGCAGCAGCGCCGCTTCAGGTTTGGAATTCATTAGCTCAACAAGGGCGTATCCAGCTGCAGACATCGGTGAGTCGGACATATCGTGACCAAAAAAATTCTATATGGGTATAAATCGCCAAGTAATTTAATATAATTACTCTATCCTATCCATATAAAACTAATCCGACACATTACGAGGTCTAACATGGAGTTCGCTGCAGCTAAGACAGAACTGGCTGACGCTATCTCTAAATTCCAGCGCTGCGCTGGAAGCCTCAGATCTGCAGTATCGCTTGAGTGCGATAGTATCTGGCTAGATGATGCCGTCACTACGTCACCGGTCTTCCAACCTGCTACGCAGGATGCGATCGAAAAAGCCCTTAATATTCTAACCTCTTGCCAATATGCAGATGGCCAGGATGGACGTGCCACCAAGAAGCTTGTGGGTTGCTTGCTGGTGGGCCATAAGAGCCTGGACGCGGCTCGAAGCTTCAATGCTGCCAAAGCAGCATTGAAGCAGGCCAGCATCCAACTAAGGGCTGTATTGGCTGCTGCCGGGGAAACACCGGCTAAGCAGTATCAGGAGACCATCTCGATACTGGCCAGTTTAGGGATCGACCGCTTCTGCGCAAATGAGGCCTATCGTGAACTCCCATTGCTTGATCCAGCACCGGCCCGTATCTCGTTTACGGGGAAAGCCTCTCGCAGCGTCCAGAACGTGACGATCGCGCAGGCCGAAAAGCTTCTGGATGGCCTTACCAGTGAGCAGTCGAAGCTGGATAGGGCCAAGTTGGCCAACCTCTCACCCGACACGGTGATCGCAGTTGTACAACAAGGCAATGTGAAAAAGCCGGTACTAAAGGCCAACTTGCAATGGAATGCGGCCGATATCGGATTGCCCGGACAGATCCATAGTGCGGTACCGATTCTTTGCCTCGATACCGGTATCGCCCCAGCATTACGCTACCCGCGCCAGGCTAAAAAACGAAACCGAGTTGCAGATCGTACCTTGGCAGATACACCCTATTTGCCCTCGATCCGCGGTTACCTGCATTCCGATAAAGAGGGCGAAGAGTGAAAAAGATAACCCTGCCACTGGCCATCCTGTGTTGCCTACCTGGCTGTTCTACGCTGGAATCGCCTATCGTGGCTCCTGCTGCGTTAGAGCGCGGTACCGTAACCTTGACGGCGCAGGAGTATACCCTCAGTCGGCCTGGCTATCGCCTCGGGAATCTTGAAGTACAGGCATTGTTGTTTGAGTTGCTCGAAGACTCCAGCGCTATACAGGCTCAGCCTGATCACGCCACTTCCTCAGGTGTCTCAGTCAGTGCCGTGCCTTTTAACCCCCGCTTTATCACGCTCAACGGGCAGCAAGAACGTATCCAACAAATCGAACTGCAGTTCGTACCTGGACCCGAAGATTTCATCCGGGTAAACCAAGCTGATTGGCGCTCGATTAAGAGTGATCAACCAGCCCGGGTTGCACTGTGGCTTTGGCATGAAAACACCATGAAGGGAGACCGCTTACTATGAACGCAATCCGCTCAACGCTACTGTTGTCCTTAGTATTGGCCGCTCAAGGGATTCAGGCAGGTGAAGCCGGCTCATGTCCGAACAGCAGCAGGCTATTTGCAGTGCCGCTAGCTTGCACTCACCAGAGTGCGCTACACGCTGCCATCGAAGACCAGGGCGCAAACCTGCTTTACTCCGATCTACCATTTCACCAGCGATACGATGCTACTGCCTTGCTTGATGGTGCTGAGCACCTGGTGGTGGAGTATACGGCTGGTGGTCAGTTTGCCAGTGCCAAATATTCCATGAATGGCGGTCGACCTACCTTCACCTATACCCGTGACTTACTGGCCAGCCGCTACGGTGATCCAGTGGCTGTTGGCAGTCTGGGAAGTCCGAAGTACGAATGGAATCTGAGCGATGGGCTATCGATCAGTCTGACTGAAGCATGGCCAGCTGGACGGGTATCGCTGCAATACCTTTATCCGGATCGCTATCGCACTGCATTGCGCCAGGCTGGCGAGGAGGATCATCGAGAGATGTCCAGTTCCCAAAGTGCGAGCATCTACTGATGCAGTATGATAAATACGTATCCCGTATCACTTCATACGGATCAACGATACTTAATCAGCTAGTCCTTTTCTCTGTCACCTCCCTGACTGCAAGCGCAGTCAGTATTGCGGCTTTAGAACTCATCACGAGTGCTGGGTTAAATCAACTAGGGCAGTGATACTAATATAATTACCTTATATAACTTTACAAATATATCTCTTAATGGATATATTTTGTCTATCTTGTAATCAATATTCTGGGAAGTCCCATCTATTCCAAGGAGAGAAGGTAATGGCTCAAATCAGCAGCCTCCGGGCTTATCAGCAGGCCAATAAGGACACAGTAACCAAGGGGAATATGTTTTCGGTCCCACCTCAGGCTCTGGTCGAAGAACCAGGCTTCAACGTGCGCGACTACGATGACCCTGACGTTGTTCAGCATATTCGCAATTTGGCCAATGCGTACGCCCGGGGAGACTATGTAGATCCCGTCGTAGTCAAGGTTGTCGATGGGAAGCTCTTTATACGAGAGGGTCACTGTCGACGCCTGGCCATGCTCCTCGCAATCGAGGAAGGCGCTGAGATTCTGCGTACTCCGGTGATTGAGTACAAGGGGGATGATGCCGCTCAGGTGGCACTGATCGTCACGTCAAACTCAGGGCTCAAGATAACGACGCTTCAGACCGCAGAGGTCTACCGCCGACTCAGTGCCTGGGGATTCTCCGACACAGAGATTGCAGAGCGCGTAGGTAAAACCTCAACCCATGTACGCCAGATGCTCGATCTGCTGGAGCTACCGACCGAACTCAAACAGCTGATAAAGGACGGTAAGATATCGGCTACCGCTGCACTGGAGACCTTTAAGGAGCAGGGCACAGCAGCCGTAGGGACCATAAACAAAGCGGTCGAAAACGCCGAAGAAGCCGGGCGGAAACGAATCACCCGCAAAGATTTAGGAGGGCCTAAGCCTCTGCCTAAAAAAGTAGCCATCAGAGTCCAGTCTGCATTTTCCACGTTTACCGAAAAACTCGATCGGGCTTCGTTAGATGCAAAAACTGAAAAAGTGACCGTTGAGCTGACACTTGAGGAAGCTGAGGCGCTTATTGCCTTAAAAGCAGATGTAGGTGCGATCGAGAAAAAGCGCTCCGATAAACAAGCCGAAGAGGAGCAGGGCACCTTAGATATCTAAAGCTTGCCCTGTGGCTCTGTAAACCGTTCTGAAATGGAAGATGTATGACTGATCGCCACTACGAATTCAGCTTCGAAGATGTCTTAGCGGCACTGGCAAAGGCCACCAGCAAGCAGGGCCTCTTCGATGTCATTGAAGAGGTCGATTTGCAGTTCCATGCTGGTCAACTACTAATGTCCGAAACAGACTGGGCGTCCTTCTCCGGGGCAGTCATGCAACGATGGGACTCGATTCGAGCCCAGAACTCTGAATCCGATACGCCTGGATCACCTCATGACTAAGGCCCCTGATCTTCGACGTTGTTTCGAAGGGTTCGGATGCTGCGATGAATGCGGTAAAGGGCAGCAGGATGCGCAAAGCGCTGTTCCAATTCTTGTTTTTGAGTTTCGTCACATCTCACTGAAGCTTTGTCACAGCTGCGTTTCGAACCTGGCCGCTGAGTTTGTGGATGCTTATCGACTTGCGAAACCTATCGCTCGAATTTCTCCCTTGGCTCCGCTAAAGCTGTAGCCACCACTGATCAAAAAATACAGATCAAGGGCATTGCAATATACCCCTTAAGAGATATACTTAAATATACCTCTTATAGGATATATACTTTATCCCAATGTAGCTTGCATGTAGCCCAACCAGGAGGCGAAGGTGAAACGTCTATACAAACCATGGAATCCCAGTGAGCGAAGTGAAGCGATCGTTGCCATTGCAGACCACATCATCTCTGAGTACCAAAGTGAGGGATACACGCTGACGCTACGACAGCTCTACTACCAGTTCGTGGCCAAGGACCTCTTGGAAAACTCAGAACGCAGTTATAACAGCTTGGGCACCATAATTACCAAAGCCCGAATGGCAGGCATGATTAGCTGGGAGGCGATTGAAGACCGAAACCGGGAGCATAAAACGTTCTGGTATGAGGAAGATGAAGAAGCTGTCATAAGCGAGCTGACGCAGCAAATTCGCTTTGATCGCTGGGCTCGCCAGCCATGCTATGTAGAAATGTGGGTTGAGAAAGAGGCTCTCGGAAATGTGATTTCGCGAGCTTGTAAGCCGCTTTTAGTGCCGCATATGTCCTGCAAGGGCTATCTGTCTGCTTCGGAAGCATGGCGCGCAGGCCAGCGCTTTGAAGAGAAGCTGCGCCAAGGTTAACACTGCGTGCTACTCCACCTGGGTGATCACGACCCGAGTGGTATCGACATGACCCGTGACAATCGGGACCGCCTAGATCTATTTACCGAGTTACCAGGCAGGGTAACGGTAGAACGCCTGGCTCTGAATATGGATCAAGTAGATCGCTATTCCCCTCCACCCAATCCGGCCAAAGTCACGGACACACGAGCTAAGGATTATATCAAGCGCTTCGGAAAAACCTCCTGGGAGCTGGATGCACTTGAGCCTCAAGTTCTGGCAGACCTGATCAGCACGAACATCGAGCGATATATCGACTGGCATCTATGGGGGGTAGTCGCAGAGCAAGAAGCTGAAGTTGAAACGATTCTTCAGCGTCTGAGTGATAACTGGCCTCAGATCAAAGCGAACTATTTGTAAGGCTGTAATAGCTGGCCAGCGTGACACGCCATTGCCAGGTACCAGTCTCACCGTTAACAGCAGTCGTTGTCATAAAGGAACGGATTCACCAATGGAAAACTCTCTACTGTCCTTCAATCTCCCAGAGCAGTTAACTAAACGCCTGGCTTTTACTCGCCTATCTGATGGACGTAGAAAGCTGGTGGTTTCTACCAACTGGTTACCGTTGGTGGGCTTCGAAGCAGATGCGCCGAACATTGAACGATCCTTGGGCGATAACAAAGGGATAGTTGTCGAAAGGGTACGGGACCTATTTGATCTACCCGGGCGTGTGAAAAAGGTCTATACCCGCACCTATAAGCGTAGGAAGAACAATCCTATAGAGCATCAACTGGATATCAGCAGCCAGAAGCTTTTGGACAGATCCTTTCCAGCTGACTGTAAGCACGTCCACGTTACATTTACGCCTGATCGCGTTGAAATTCGTCCCTTAACCAGCCTGCAGCAAAGGGCTATGGACAATGCCAAGAAGGCAGACGATCCGCTCAGCGTATTCGCCGCTTGTACATCCGGCGTGGATCTCCGCAGCATGTCAGACAATGGATTCTCCATTCATTCAGTGATCGAGTGGCGACCACCTGAAGCCAGAGATAAGGTCGACCTCTCTGAGACCGGCGCCCTAAACGTGTTGGCCAACATCCCCGGAGTAAAGGCAATTTACAACGAGGATATCAATCAGATCGACGTGGCCAGGATTGCTGATGCTGTCGCAAAGAGCCCTTTTACCAATCTATCAATCTCGGTCCAATGTGATGACTTCTCCACCGCGAAGGGAACTACTCTCAAAGAGCGCTCTTTGGCTGATTTAAGCTCCAGCATTGATATGGGCTATGACTTGCTGCGCCTGGTTGAAAGCCTGGCTCCTCCCACGCTCACCATCGAAAACGTTCCGGCTTGGATAAACTCAGACATGTACAAGATGATCAGTCTGCGGCTTCGCAAGTGGGGTTACCAGGAACACTGCTTGGTAGCTGATGCGAGGGATCACGGAGGGCTTACCAGTCGTAAGAGAGCCTACAGTTTCTTTACCGCACTACCCAACCCCTTTTCCTGGGAAAAGCCTCAGACACGGCGACAAGACACCATCTGGGGCATTGTAAAAGAGCACCTGCCGGGGTGCCGTCATGTCAGCCATAGTAAATCACTTCAGGATGGACTCGAAAGCGGGCGATTGCGAACCATTACTCGGGAATCTTGCCACTCACCAACCTTTCTCAAGTCTCAGATCAGGATGGCCAAGGACTCAGTGGTGATAGCCGATCAGGGTAAGCTATTTTGGCCAACAGAGGGCCTTATGAAACGCCTGATGGGTATACCAAAGAGCTTCAACCTCTCGAACTGCAGCTCCTCCATTGCCTCTGAGATTATTGGCCAGTCCGTCGATATGGGTCTGCATGAGATGGTCGTTCGTAGCGTTAAGCGTCATTTGCTGGCGTTTCAGAGCCAATTACTTGGGCTAACTCAGTTACACCAGCCAACCTTTTCATAGTCAAAGAAATTACAACACCGACACACCCACTAGGCCCTCGCCTGGCGGTTGTGGTTCTAAAAAGGAAGTAAGAATGAAGAGTGACAACCCTTTAAAATACTATGAAGTACCCTCCGCAATCTTAGCTGTTGCATTCTTATTTGTATTGGCATCTTCTGGTGCCTTCGATAAGGAAGATTCTAGTTACATCTCCCGGCCGATAGAGAACCCAGAAATCAATCAAGTACTTGAGGAATTACAGGCACTTAATGTTCCAATGCTGGAGTGCCATGTCCACTATGACCTTACCTCTTGCTTCGGAGACGATGATACAGCACCGTATACAACCACCGCTGGTGGGACAAAATGGGCTGTGGATATTGAAGTGCGTCCGAATATTGTAATGCTCTCTATGAAGCGTGATCGCTATGCTTCGATGACACAAGAGATAGAACCTGAACAGTTCGCTCACGGCGTTGAGAAGGCATTACAGGGTATTGTCAAGAGCATTAAAAACAGACAGAAATGGAGTTTGTAGCATTGATAAGGACGGGGAGTGAGGTAACTGTTGGCCCAAGTCTCGTGGCTTTGCTGGCTTTAGGTGTGCTTGCGTATCCAGTGTTGGCCGGCACCTGGGCTCGGTACGAATTCACCAGCGATAGCGATACTATACAGTGGGTGCCATTGGCCTTCACTCCCCTCGTAGTTACTGATCCGGAGCGGTGTAAGCAGATCCAACAACCAGGTGCATTGCCTCTCCTGATTGACACGCCCGGAGCCGAGTGGATCTGTGGCTGTGCAATCCCTAACAGGATGGGTGATCTTGCAGCCCAGATTCCCTCGCGGGAGAATAGCGATGGGACAACCTCATTTCTGTGTCACACAGCTGTTTTGACAACCATCTCCACAAAAGATGGCAAATAAAGGACCATGGTAGGCTATGTTTAAGATTTCAGAGTTTGGTAACTTTGCTCTTCAGGTAGTAAAGCTCGTAGCTAGCGGGTTTGGGATCCTGGTCACCTTGTTGATCGCAATCAGATTATTAACCCTTATAGGCTAATCGATCCCGCAATCTCGTCGTAAACACTATTCCAATGCTACTCACTAAATGAGTGCAGTGCTTCCCAGCACTGATTCGCAAGCTGATCCCTGATCCATCCCTCGAAGAACTCTCAATCTGTTTTCCTGCCTCTGAGGTTTTAGTTGTTGCAATTGATGACTTCACCACACACCACAGCAAAAGCAACGTTGGATGACAGGCAGTGGAAACTAGTGGATAGGAATATGGACCGCTATGAAATTGCTGCAAGAGAGTCTGAAAACTGAACGGGGTGTGTTGCTAAAAGCCATTCCGGGCTTCCCAAAGCTGATTAGCGATTTGAATCCGCATCCAAAACTCCGCGGTAGTGCCAAGCTGCTCAGCCAGCTTAACGGCCTGCTTTGCTGTTAATGGCCGCTTGTCATTGATGATGGCACTCAATGTAGTTCTGCTTACCGACAAGGCCTTACTTAACTCTCCCACCGTGAGTTTTCTTGGCTGCATATATTCGCATCTCAGGATCTCACCAAGGGAAATTGGCTTTATTTGAGTTGGCTTCATACCGGGCTTCACCTCTCCCTAATGCGATGCTCTTCGAAGAAAAGATCGGTCTTTTGGCCATCTTTCATACGAAATACAAGCCGATAGACCCTATTGACCCTGATCGTACAGAACCCAGCAAGCTCGCTATCAAGCCACTGAAATCCATTACTGGGAGCCTCGATCAAGTCTGCCTCATCTGCACTGGCATCAACAATCTGCAACTTCCGCCTCAGCGTGTTCTCTACACCAATAGGGATCTGTCGCTGACGCGCACCAGAGTAGTAAAACTCTTCGAGCCAGGGATCTCGAAAGGAAATAGCCATAAAGCAAGGATCTCAAAACAGAAAAAGGCTGTACCATTAAATGGTACAGCCTTTCCCCCATCTGCTTCAATAGCTTTGACAGGTTACTGGATTGTTTCTTATATAAAAGACAAGGACTTAGCTACCCTGTTCTGAAGGCAGATGCAGCACTGCCTCATCGGCGAAAACGGAACTTCGACCCAAGCAACTCAATAAATTTAGTCACGGCCACGATGACTGTGAAGTAGGTAGCACACAAAACGATCGCTACCCCATATGACCAACCGGCTTCACCATTGAGCCATTCACGCACATCTTCACCAGCAGTCAGTTCGTTATAGAAGAACGGAAAAAGAAGCACGTCGAGCAAGGCATAGACTGCCGGATCAAGCATTTCTCCAATCGCAACCAAATAATCCATCACTCTGATCCCTTTGTAGGTTTCAATAAATCATCCGCTATCGTATTTACGATCGCTTTCTGTTTTGCTGTGCCGCGCCGGTCATACAGCGCAGTCGTTTTGAAAGAACTATGTCTGGCCAGTTTCATCGCTGTAGCCGGGTCAATACCATCGATATCTAGCACATTACTGATGAAGGTACGCCTACCATCGTGTGGAGCCACATGCTTGATCCCAGCTCTCAGAGCCAGTGACGTTACTATCTGATAGATGGCAGTGCCAGTAAGGGCCGATTTTCTAGGCATCGTACCGCCTTTACTCACCGCACAGAAGACCGGGCCAGGCTCTACGCCTCGATAGTACAACCAATCCCTCAAATAGGTCACGATCGCCGCAGGCAACTGCACCTTGGCAACCTTGTCCCCCTTACCAACAACAGTCGCTTCTGCGCTATCCAGCTCTAATCCACTCAGCTGTAAGCCCGATATTTCACCTCGCCTAAGCCCTACGAAAAAAGCTAAGGCTACGATCGCCCTATCCCGAACAGCCTTGATTGTATTTTCTGCATCCTCAAGTTCGGTGATCAGTGCGAGTAGATCGGCTATCTCTCCAGCTTCAACCATTCGACCTGCAGGCTCTCGATGCACTGATAAGCTCTTGATCTCCTTGACCCTATCAAACTCCCTGACATCAACAAGACCCATTCTACTAGCCTCGCGCATAGCTGACTTGTAGGTACTAAGGAAGCCGTTCAGCGTCCTGGGCGATCGCCGGCTGGAAGATCCACTCTGGTCAAATACCGGCTCATAGAGAGATGCGATGAAGGCTTCGAACCTATCAGCAGTGATCACTGGCCAGTCAAGCCACTGATAGCTTTCCACACCGTTAATGTGATCCCTAGCAGGCGCTCCCAGTAAAGCAGCCATCCGGCGCAGACGACTCTTATGTGTCGATTTAGTATTACCTGTCTGCTTGCTGAGCATCACTGTCGCCGGGCAAGCCTCCCCGATCAGCGGCATCTTCCGGATACAGACAATGCCCTCCGGAGTATCTGATCCAGCCAGACCGCTAACATCGCGCAGCTGCCTTAAAGCTAGCTCTCTAAGCTCGCCTGATGACTTGGCCACCAGCCCTCTATTTGCCACGTTCTTATTTTCCCAAAATCAGTATAACCATACCCTGAATCTAGTTTCAGTATAGCTTACTTACTAGATTGTGCAATCTCGTAAGTTAATTATATTTATACTGTAATAGTGTAATTAGCGTATAGTACATTTATACGATAAAATGAACGCAAAACAGCCAAGCCAGGCTCGATACATACAGAGGCAAAAAATGTCTAATGAGCTAACCAATACTCAGGAACTGGAAGGACAATCAAGCGGGGGCAGGGGAGCCAGGAGCGCGGTGTGGAACGAAGGGCTCGTGCATCAAGCCTGCATAGAAATTGAAAAGCAGAGCGGTCGACCAACCGTGACCAGCGTGCGCCGGCACTGCAATGAATACAGTGGATCGAACAGCACCGTGCAGCGCTACATAAGTAGCTATCACGCCACAAAAGGCAAAGGTTCAACAACCGGCTTAGACATGGAGATACCCAAGCCATTGCAAACGGCCCTCGGCGCGATGTGGAGTGAGGCGCTTACTCTAGCTAATAATGAAGTAGAGTCAGAACGCGAAAGTATTGATCAACAACAGGCAGCGATCGCTGCAGAGCGGAAAGATATAGAAGGCCTTCTCACCGCTGCAGAGCTACGGTTCATTGAGCTGGAAGGGCAGCTGAATACATTGGAACGTGAGCGAACTGATCTGGAGCAGCTGGTCTCCGACCAAGTGCAGGCGATTAGAGAATTAACTGAGCAGGAGCACCAGCAGCGCCAGGCCGCTGACGATCTCAATCACCAATTGCAGTTGCGTGAAGATAAGATTGAAAGCCAGGCTATCGAGATAGAACAGGGTCGTAAACAACTTGAAAAGGCACATGCTCAGACAGGCCAACTGCAGGCAATCGCAGATGACTTAGCTGCAGCCAAGCTTGCTCGGGTTGCTCTGATCATGACAGAGCTACTAGAAGATGGGGAGATTTCAAAGGCCGGGTACAACCAGTTGATCGACGTTCTACCAGAAGAAGCCCGACCACGAAGACGTTAAAGCAGTGTGGATTTAACTCATCAACTCAGGCGGACGTTATAGGCATATATCTGATCACATATCGACAACATGGGTTAGCTTTGCTAGCCTTCGTTGCCTAGTGTGCTTAGGTTAGGCGTAGCCCTAGGGTTGGACCCGGTAACCTACGCGACCGTTTTAGCTGCTGTGGGCGTCACTTCGGTGGGTCTGTCGTTATTGCAAACAAAACTTGATCGCGATTCGGATCATGACGCGGATAACAATGACCAAAAGGAGGGCACTACTATGCTAAAAAAGATTAAAGGAACTATGAGTCGTTTTTCCGAACTTGGGAAGAACGTGTGTCCGGGCATACTGGGCGCAGACTTGTACGCTAATATGGTTGGCGGGGACCTAACCTAAGCACACTAAAAAACCCCTAAAAAACAATCACTTAATGCCGATAATCCCATTTATCGGCATTGAGATCTGATTCGTCTTCTCCGCCTACTAGCCTCATGCAATCGGCTCCGACCAGGCATTAGTGATGCCTTGCTATACACCGGCATAAACGTACTTGCAATTAAGGCTAAGGTTGCAGCTAATAGCCTAAGAAAAAGCTCTATGTAGTGGTCAACTAATTCCGGACAGTAAGATAGGATCTTCCTCTGCCTTTGCAGGAGGTAATCCATTGTTATATTGATGTGGCCGTTGCCAGTTGTATCGCTCCATCAGATAGAAGCTGATGTCTCGTTGGGCTTCTCTTGCTGATTGATAACCCGTAATAGGCATCCACTCGGACTTGTAACTGCGAAAGAGTCTTTCCATTGGCGAGTTGTCCCAACAATTGCCCCTTCGGCTCATGCTCTGCATGATTCGATAACGCCACAGCCGCTGACAGAAGGCACGACTGGCATACTGGCTGCCCTGATCAGAATGAAACATCAGTCCAGTTGGCCGTCCTCGTTGCTCGTAC
>NZ_JHVJ01000025.1 GCF_000620085.1 Marinobacterium jannaschii DSM 6295
CGCTTATCCATCACTCAGACAGAGGCGCGCAATACTGTTCAGGTTTATATCAACAAGAGTTGAAACGACATGGTATCCAGACATCGATGACAGACGGCTATGACTGCTACCAGAATGCCCTTGCTGAACGGGTCAACGGGATCTTAAAACAGGAATTTTTACTCTATCGCTGCAAGACCTTTAAGGAGCTGAAGGCCTTGGTGGCGGAGTCGGTGGAGCTCTACAATCGAATGAGGCCGCACTTGAGCCTGGGGATGCAAACGCCAGACGAAGCGCATAGAAAAGCCATCTCCGCACTGGAGATGGCTTAATCAAAAACCGTCAACGTATTTTAGGACGTGACAATGCACAGAAGCCGAATTGTGCAGCTAGTTCATCCTGCCTTCGATACGACTCACTGCACATCCTTATCAAAGCTGCCCAGCTTTGACAGTAGCTTGCCGTTCTCACCTACTATCATCGTCCGATGAGCTTCCGAAAACTCAGGCCACTGTAACCTGTCAATCTGATCGGAGATTACGTCTCGCCCCACTGAACGCGAGCGCTCACTATCCCTTTTAATCAGGATGCTTTCAGCAAGCTGAAAAACGACCATAGTGACCAGGGCGCCGTAGTTCCGCCCATAATCACACACTACCTTTCTGAAATCCCGGCGAATATTTGTTGCATCCCAAACAACATTTCTCTTTTTCGCCAGCGCAGTCTTCAAACGCTCCTTTGCTAGCTGTAACACTCGTCCCCGGTTCTTTTGGCTTTCCTGGCCGCCATTCAACTCTCGACGAATCTCGTCCAGTGAGATCACTTCAAAGTCCTTCAAATTAGCGGCAATCCAGCTGGATTTGCCGCTGCCACTAACCCCGCACATCACATAGAGGTGGCTATATGAGCTGGACGACTGATAAGTCTTGCTAACAGCCTCCTCAGCCATATGGATATCGTTGTCGATCAGGAGGCGAACGGCATAACTATCCAGATAAATCTGTTCAACCACAGTGGCCTTAACCTGAATGCTTCTAGTTGCAGTTGAGAAAGGGGCGCAGTCCTGCCAGACACCATATTCTTCGGCGAACATCTTGAACTGATCGAGTAAGTCCAATTGCGAGTCTAGATCACTACAGAGGCGTCCACGCATATCGGCGACTTCAAGCCAATACAGCAGCTCAATATCGGCATTCAATGCCAGGTTCAGATACTGACCATACCCCTGGTTTTTCACTACCAGTAGCTTGGGCATGTGATGGTAGCCCACCAAAGCCATAACTTTGTGAATAACATCATATTCCAGAGGCAGGGCGAGTAGCCGGATTGCTAAATAGCTAAGCCCCCGTTCCTCGTGACCAGAAGCGACCACCCTCTCGACTCCAGCAATCTCTTTGCTCCTTGTCGTTATCGGTTTGGCTATATCATGTAATAGCGCGGACAGGATCAGCGCTTGCCGATCCTGTCCCTGAATATGGTTTGCCTCTCGATTTAAAAGGCAGTAAAGCTCATTCAGCACCATATCCGTATGTATCGCCACATTTCCCTCTGCATGCCATTGGGAATCCTGCTCTGTCGACTCATACCTTTCAAGCAGCGGAAAATAGGTAGCCAGCTTATCTCTGCAGACAGAAAAACCGGGACTGCCATCCCGCTGTAACGATGATAACCAGCATTCAAGATTCTTCATCGCTCATCTCCTTCAAGCGATTCGGTACTACCGGCTTATGCATCCAATGCTCATCCGACAGGACATGGTTTTCACGTACCCACTTAGCTACGTTCTGCGAGAATTCACTGAAGGCAAAGCCGTCTGTATTTCTAACAACAAAGCCTTCCTGCTTTTCAGTATCAAGCACAATGGAGCGGACCAAATGTTCATCCCAGGGACCAACATATAGCTCTCGTGGGGTATCCAGTCCCAGCTGTGCAAACAGCAATTTACTCTCATCCCAACTCAAACAGTGGTTTTGCTCATCCCACACCGAAAATGCCAGAAAATAACTGGGTAAACTTTTATAGCCTATTGAATGCTGCGCATAGAGGTTTTCGCCACAGATACGCCAGCCTTCAGGTATCTGATAGCCAATTTGCGCCTGCAGAGACTTCACCCAGCTTCGCGATGGGTGGAAACGGCTGTCTATAGAGCGAGCATGCAGATAGTCCGAGTAGATAGTGGTATTTTCACCATCCATCTTCTCAGTAATAACGATATTTTTGCCTTCAAAGCACTTCAGGCTGATATGACGAACATCGTCAATAGTCGCACCGGGCGACCAGGGTAAATGAGGGGTACGAGGATATTTATATCTCATCACGTAACTCCAAAATCCTAATAAAAAAGAAAACTATCAGGCACAGCCAAGCAGTCTCGAATGTAAGGCATTGAGACTTGACCAAAGCTGTGAGGAGGTGGAATTACATGGCTCTATTCCGCTATTTGAATCTACGTGATTCGATTTAAGGTTGGCACTAAGGTGACAATCGTAATGAAATGATAGTTAATATCCAGCGTTTTTAAAACAATGGCCGCACTTTCTCGATTTCTAATACGATTAAGTTACTGCCCCATATCCACTACCGGAACAAAGTTAGCTTCAATTCGGTCAACGATCGCTGCAGCTGTTTGCGTTCAGGCGGAAGGATGACCGAGCACAACGTAGCCGCTTTTGCGGCTACAGCTCAGCCGGATTAGTTCTCATAGGGACAGCTAACTCATTTTTGACTGCAGGTAGTTCTGGATTCCCACCTTGTCGATCAGCCCCAGCTGTTTTTCCAGCCAGTAGGCGTGGTCTTCCTCGGTATCTTCCAGCAGTTTTTCCAGGATCTCACGGGTCTGGTAGTCCTGCTCTTTCTCACAGGTTTTGATCGCTTCCTTCAATGCCTTGTCGGTGGCGTATTCCAGCTGGCGGTCATTCTCCAGCATCTCCGGCACATCCTTGCCGACATTGATGTCCGGCCTGCGCGTCATATCGGGAGTGCCTTCAAGAAACAGGATACGCTCGATCAGCCGTGAGGCGTGACCGCGTTCATCGTCTGATTCATGGGAGATTCGCTCGTGCAGCTCTCCCAGCCCCCAGTCGTCATACATCCGTGAGTGGATAAAATATTGGTCCATCGCTGTCAGTTCACCGCCCAGCAATTCGTTGAGGACGCCGAGTACTTTTTTATTACCTTTCATGTTTGCCTCCTCAGCCTACATCTGGGACTGCAGATAGTTCTGGGTTCCAACCTTACGCAGCAGGTCCTGCTGGGTTTCAAGCCAATCCAGATATTCCTCTTCCTCTTCGAGGATATCCTCCAGCAGGTCACGGGAAACAAAGTCCTCGTGGGTCTCGCAAAAGGCGATCGCTTCGCGCAGCTGCGCCAGCTGTTCCATCTCCAGATCCAGGTCACACTGCAGCATCTCTTCGGTGTGTTCACCGATCCGCAGCCGATTGAGGTTCTGTAGATTTGGCAGGCCTTCCAGAAACAGAATACGTTCGATCAGGTCGTCGGCCTGTTTCATATCCTTGATCGATTTCTTGTACTCCTTCTCATTGAGATCATCCAGGCCCCAGTTCTTAAACATCCTGGCATGAAGAAAGTACTGATTGATGGAGGTGAGTTCGATGGTTAGGGCTTCGTTGAGGTACTTGATGACTTTTTTGTCGCCTTTCATGGGAGCCTCCATTGGCAACATTCAGGGTTATTATTGTTCTGCCCGCTGCAATTCTAGCCCTGATTAAAACAGGCTGACGGAGTCTAAATACTAACGACTCTTATTTGCCCCTGAGTAATTTTCCCATCTGTGTAATCCAGCCCTAATACGCTGATTTAAAAGACTTTACCCACGCAAAAGCAGACAGACTTTCTACATCAGTTTTAAAAAATATAAGTTATAGCAAAAGGTTCGTAACAGGCGTTACAGAACAGGGTTGCCCGGACCGTCTGCAGAGGGAGTCGGGGCATACTTGTGCCGTGCCGGAGGTCCGGGACACGCAACACAAAAAGGCGTGCCAGCGGGTCTGGCACTCCTTTTCAGGGGGAAAATGAATTATCTGGCGCTGAAACTCATGCCAGAAACTCAAGCCACCGGGGTGAGCTGCTGCAGCTCAAACCCGGTGATGCCATCCGCGGCACCGGCGTTAAAGTCCGCCACCGCCGCACCTTCCATATGCTGGCGCCACAGGGCATGACTGTGCCAGCTTTCAGTGAATATAAAGCGTTCCGGTTGCTGGTTATCCTGATGCAGCTGATAGAGGATGCAGCCCGGTTCCTGCCGGGTAGCGGCGACCAGTTCAGTCATGGCCTGTTTCATGGCCTCAATACGGGCCGGATCGACACTGATCCGGGCGACGATGGTTAACATGGTCCCCTCCTGTGAATAACTCTGCTCAATAGCCCTGCAGTACGACCTTACCGATCGCACGGCCGGTTTCGATCAGGCTGTGGGCCTGACGCAACGTTTCGGCATCGATACGGCCCAGCTCCTCACCGACGGTGGTGATCAGTTCACCGCTGTCGATCAGCTCAGCCACCCGGTTCAGCAGCTGGCGCTGCTGGTCCATATCGGCGGTGCCGAACATGGAGCGGGTGTACATAAACTCCCAGTGCAGCGAGATCGACTTCATCTTCAGCTGCATAATATCCAGCGCTTCAGCCGGATCATCGATCAGCGCCAGCTTACCCTGGGGAGCCAGCACATCGACGATGTTGGCAAAGTGCAGGTCGGTATGGTTGAGGCTGATCACATGGCTGACATCATCCAGTCCCTGTGCCTTCAGCTGCTCTGCGAAGCTCTGCCCTGCCGCATGGCTGATCACATGGTCGGCGCCCAGTTTCTTCACCCAGGCTTCGGTTTCCGGACGCGAGGCGGTGCCGATCACCGTGGCTCCGGTCAGTTTAGCTGCCAGCTGGGTCAGGATGGAACCGACACCGCCGGCAGCACCGATAATCAGGATACGCTTGTCGGCATCCGCTGCAGCATTCAGCTCGGCACTGAATCCAAGACGGTCAAACAGCAGTTCCCAGGCGGTGATGGCCGTCAGTGGCAGCGCGGCGGCCTGAGTCTCGCTCAGCGTCTGCGGCTGACGGCCGGTAATACGCTCATCCACCAGCTGATATTCGGCGTTGCTGCCGGGGCGGGTCAGGTCTCCGGCATACCAGACCTTATCGCCCGGCTTGTAGTGTTCGACCTGATCGCCGATGGCGACAACCTCGCCCACGGCATCCCAGCCCAGTACCTTGTACTGCCCCGCTTCAGGCTCAGCCCGCTGACGCACCTTGGTATCCACCGGATTGACCGAGATGGCGGCGACTTTCACCAGCAGGTCGCGTCCTGTGGTCTCAGGCATCGGCAACTCAATATCTTCCAGCGCCTGCGGATCGGTAATCGGAAGGGACTGACGGTAACCTACTGCTTTCATTTTATGACTCTCCTACGTTGCGAATAGGATTATCTTAGGCGAGCATTAATCAATGAAAAACCATGCAATCATTTAAGCTTTATCAAAGGATTTTTGATAATGAACACTGCTGATCTGGCACTTTTTGTCCGTACCGCCGACAGTGGCAGCATCTCCGCCTCGGCGCGCCAGCTGGATATATCCCCGGCGGCGGCCAGCGCGGCACTGAAGCGGCTGGAAAAGCAGCTGGGGGCCGCGCTGTTTATCCGCTCCACCCGCCAGTTGCGACTCAGCGCTGAGGGCGAACGCTTCCTGCATCACTGCCGTCAGGCACTGCAGGCACTGGACAGTGGCCGCGCAGCCCTGAGCGCCCATCAGGGCCAGATCGGCGGCGAGATGCGTCTGTCGGTCTCCTCCGATCTGGGTCGCAACCTGATCCTGCCCTGGCTGGATGAGTTGATGCAGCAGCATCCCCGGCTGTCGATCCTGCTCAGCATCGGTGACTCGCTGGCGGACTTCTATCTCGACCGGGTGGATGTGGCGATCCGCTACGGAGAGCCTGAAGACTCATCGCTGGTCGCCTTTAAGATCGCCGATGTGGAGCGGATACTCTGCGCCTCTCCGGACTATCTGCAACGACAGGGTTATCCACAGACACCGGAGGAGCTGCGTCAACATAACTGTCTGCTGTTCCGGCTGAATAACCAGGTCTACGACCGCTGGGTCTTCAGTGATGCCCACGGACGCTACGAGGTGGAGGTTAACAGTAACCGCATCTGTAACGACGGGGACGTGGTGCGGCGCTGGGCGGTGGCCGGTCGTGGTATTGCCTTCAAGTCCCAGCTCGATATGGCTGAGGACATCCGGGCCGGACGGGTGGTACCGCTGCTGCAGGGCTATCAGACCGATCAGACCAGCCTGTGGCTGATCTGTCCGGACCGCAATCAGGTTTCTCCCGGCGTGCTGCTGTTACGCGACCGGCTGCGTGAGAAGTGTGCCACTGTTCTCGCCGGACTGGCATAGCAGCCCTTAGCGGCTGCGCAGCAGGAATTCATCTGCCATCAGCTGATGATAGAGCCAGTTGGCAAAGTGGATCACTTTACTGTCCGAGCGGTGACTGGCCGACTGCACCAGATACCAGGCACCGATCTCCGGTACGGTCAGGTCGATAGGGATCACCAGCCGGTTATTCTCCAGGTCACCGCAGGCAAAAAACGACTGCACTATGGCGACGCCCTTGCCGGCGATCGCCGCTTCCAGCGTCAGCTGATGGTTATCGTGCTGGCTGCCAATCCGGACCTGCCCCTCATGCAGCCCCATGCCGCGGATCCACTCCGGCAGGTTGCGCGGCGATTCGGTGATATCGAGAAACGGCTGCTGCAACAGTTGCTGCAGCGATTCAGCCCGGCCATTCTCAAACAGATCCGGACTGCAGACCGGAATCAGGGTGCCCTTGAACAACGGTTGATAGACCAGCCCCGGCCGGGTCTGCTCGCTGTAGATAATACCGATATCCGCCACATGGGGTTCAAACGCCCAGTCCAGGTAGGAGCTGAACAGCTCGATATGGATACCCGGGTAACGCTGGCGGAAGTCACCGATACGCTGCACCAGCCAGCGCGAGGCGATTCCCAGGTAAGCCTGGACGATCAGGTCGCCCTGATCCGGTTCACCAAATATCGCCTGGGTACTGGTCTCTATCTGCTGTAATGCGGCGTGAATTTCGCCGAAATAACGCTGCCCGGCATCCGTCAGGGCGATGCTGCGGCCCAGCCGGTGAAACAATGCCTGGCCCAGCTCCTGCTCCAGTTTCTTGATCTGGTGGCTGACCGCCGAGTGGGTCACGTTCAGCTCCTGGGCCGCCTGCTGGAAACTGAGCAGGCGGGCGGTGGCCTCGAAAGCCCGCAGGGCATTCAGCGGGGGAAAGCGCCGTTTCATGATCTGTCATTCCCTGCTGCTTCCGGGCTTAGCTCGCCCAGCAACCAGTCTTTAAATACCCGCGACGCGGTGGACAGGGAGCGCCCGCCCTGATGACAGAGGTAATAGTTCCCCTCGGTTACGACCGAATCGACAAAGGGCGCCACCAGCTGCCTGGCCAGCACCCCGCCCTGTTGCATCAGGTCGTCGTACATCAGGCAGACGCCGAAGCCGTTGGCCGCCATGGTCACCGCGGTAGCATGGCTGTCCATATACTGCCGGGGCTGATCGGCCAGCTGGTGTAGTTTCATTTTTTTCAGCCAGCTGTCCCAGCCGGTAGGCGTACCGATCACATCCAGCAACGGCAATCCCTCCAGGTCTTCCGGGCGGCGGATACGGCGGGCCGTGGCCGCGGTGCAGTAGGGCCTGAGTTGCGGCGTCACCAGCGCATGCGACTCGAACCCCGGCCAGTCGCCACTGCCGTAGCGGATCTCCAGCTCGGCGGTCGAGATATCAAAGTCCGTCGCCCAGTTGGTGCCCAGCTGGCGGATCGAGATCTGTGGATAAATCGCGTTAAAACGCTGCAGGTGAGGCGCCAGCCAGAGCACGCTGAAGGCAGTATTGGCGTTCACTTCCACCACCGCCGCATTCAGCGGGCTGAAGATCTGGGCCGCACCGGCATTCAGCTGCGCCAGGGTGTCCTGCACCAGCGGCAGAAAGGCCCGGCCGGCATCGGTCAGCTGGATGGTGCGATTAGCACGTACAAATAATTGCTGGTCGAGATGATGCTCCAGCAGCTGTATCTGCTGGCTCACCGCCGACTGGCTCATACTCAGCTCCTGCGCCGCCAGGGTAAAGCTGAGGCAACGTCCGGCCGCCTCAAAGGTGCGCAGCCAGTTGAGCTGGATATTACTGGTGAGACCTCTCTCCATATTCATAAGCCTTACTTATCTTTTAGACGTTTTTTTATCGTTTGAGCGATCCTTATTAACTTCATACCATCGAAATACAAGGTTTTGCAAGGCGTCTGCTGCGGCGCTCTATACAGGAAAATAAAAATGAAAAACAAAACTGATGTATTGATCATTGGTGGCGGCATCGCAGGTGTCAGCACCCTCTACCATCTGACCAAGCTGGGTTGGAAGGACGTTATGCTGACTGAGAAACTGGAGCTGACCTCCGGCTCAACCTGGCATGCGGCGGGCAACCTGCCCCACTTCAGCAACAGCTACAACATTATGAAGCTGCAGCAGTACAGCATCGCGCTCTACGCCCGCCTGCAGGAAGAGACCGGTCATCCGGTGGACCATCATCCGACCGGAGCCGTACGCCTGGCACACACCCAGGAGCGCATGGATGAATTCCAGCGCGTTGCGGCCATGGGCGAGATGGCCGGGCTGGACCTGGAGATCATCGACAACGATCGCCTCAAGGAACTCTACCCGCATCTGGATACGACCGGCCTGATCGGTGGCCTGTGGGATCCGGACGATGGCCATATCGATCCTACCAGTGCCACCAATGCCATGGCCGCCGGTGCCCGTCAGGGCGGTGCCACCATCGTGCGTAATAACCCGGTAGAGAAGATCGAACAGCAGCCGGACGGCCGCTGGCAGGTCACCACTGCCAAGGGCGTGATTGATGCCGGCATTATCGTCAACGCCGCCGGCTTCCGGGCCAACGAAGTGGCGGCGATGGTTGGCCACCAGCTGCCCATCGCCTCGATGGAGCATCAGTTTGTCGTCACCGATAACGTACCGGAGCTGGAAGCGCGCGATACCATGCTGCCGATGCTGCGTGACCCCGACGTTTCCTACTACCTGCGCCAGGAGGGCAAGGGCCTGATCCTCGGTCCTTACGAGAAAGGCGGCATCCCCTGGGCGACCGATGGCGTACCGGCGGCCTTTGGTCAGGAACTGCTGCAGCCGGACCTCGACCGTATCGAAGAGATCATGTGCACCGCGATGGAGCAGGTCGACATTATCGGCCATGCCGGTATCAAGACCGTGGTGAATGGCCCGATCACCTATACCCCGGACGGCCACCCGCTGATCGGTCCGGTACATGGCTACGATAACTACTTCGTCTGCAGCGGCTTTAACTTCGGCATTGTGCAGGGCGGCGGTGCCGGTCACTTTATGGCGCAGTGGATTGTTAACGGCCATCCGGAACTGGACCTGTTCGAGCTGGACCCGCGTCGCTTCGGCGACTATGCCGATCACGATTACACCGTGGCCAAGGCCACCGAGGTCTATGCCAACGAGTACCAGCTGGGCTTCCCCAACGAATACGCCATGCGTCCGGCCAAGCGCGGTAACAAGCAGTCGCCGGTTTATCCACGTCATGCCGGTAAGGGTGCCGTCTTCGGGGCTTATTTTGGCTGGGAACGGCCAAGCTGGTTTGCGCCACAGGGATCAGACCCGCGCGAAGAACACAGCTTCCGCCGCAGCAACTGGTTTGATGCCGTAGCCGCCGAGTGCGAACTGGTGCGGGACAAGGTGGGTGTACTGGACCTGTCACCCTTCACCAAGTTTGAGATCAGCGGTGAGGGCGCCTATGACTATCTGGATGCTATTTCACCGAACCGCATTCCGGTCGAAGCCGGCGGTATCGCCCTGGCACACCCACTGACCGCTCAGGGCGGTGTCGCCTGGGAGTTCTCCGTCACCCGGCTCCAGGACGGCCGCTACTATATGATGGCACCGGCCGCGGCCGAGCTGATGGTCGAAGACTGGTTGCGCACCCGCCTGCCTGCCGATGGCTCTGTCAGCCTGACCAATATCACCCGTGACTACGGCACCCTGGTACTGGCCGGCCCCGATGCGCGTAAGGTACTGAGCCAGCTGACCGACAGCGATCTCAGCAACGCGGGCTTCCCCTGGTTCAGCGGTCAGGAGATCGAGATCGCCGGTGTGCCGGTCCGGGCACTGCGTATGAACTTCGTCGGCGAACTGGGCTGGGAGCTGCACCATCCGATCAAACACCAGCTGGCACTCTACGACGCCCTGATGGAAGTCGGCCAGGCATACGGTATCGGCGACTTCGGCCTGCGGGCGATGGACTCCATGCGACTGGAGAAGGCTTACCCGATCTGGGGCCATGACCTGACCACCGAATTCAGCGCGCTGGAAGCCAGCCTCGGCTACTTCGTCAAGCTGGATAAGGGTGAGTTTGAAGGCAAGGCCGCGTTGCAGGCGCAGAAAGCAGACGGCGTGCCGCACCAGCTGGTACTGCTGGAACTGGCGGATACCGAAGTGGATGCGTCGGTGGGCATGGAGCCGGTCTATGGCGATGGCGCACTCGTCGGCCAGATCAGCTCCGGCGGCTACGGCCACCGCACCGGTAAGAGCCTGGCGCTGGCCTATATCCGCAGCGACGCCCTGGACACTGCGCTCAGCGTTAAAGTCCTGGGTGAGGTTTATCCGGCGACGATCGCCCGCCACGGTGTCTATGACAACAAAGGCGCACGCCTGAAAGCGGATGACTGAGTCATTCTGATCCGGGTTCGCCCGGATCAACAGGGTTTACCTTCTTAGCCTGAGTATCTCCGACTTTTGGCTACCTGCCACGCCCGTCACTGTTGTGGGACAAGCCCTCGCAACAGGGGTGTGGTGGGATCTTTTAAACCGCAGTATTCAAAGTAGCGCTTAATACCCGGCCGGCGTCATCATCCAGATCACCACGGCATCCTCATCAGCCGAGGGATTGCGGGCAAAGTGTGGTTCGTCACCCGTAATCGAGAAGCTGTCGCCCTGCTGCAACAGGAAGGTCTTATCGCCAATGCTCAGTTCAAGCGTCCCCGACTGGACAAAACCACCCTCCTCCCCCTTGCGCTTACGCGACTCCTTGCCGGTTTCGGCACCGGGCGCAAAGGTGGTCATGATCATCTGTAACTGGCCGCTGAGGCGCGGCGACAACAGCTCCTCACTGATGCCGGTACCGGCGAAGTCGAGGCGGCGGCGGTTGTCGGCCCGCACCACATGGTTCAGTTCAGCCATCGGTGCCTGCTGGTCGGTATGGAAGAACCAGCTGATCTGCACCCCCAGTACTTCACTGATCGCCTGCAGCACCGGGATCGGCAGCGAGGAAACACCACGTTCGACCTGGCTGACATAACCCACCGATTTGCCGATCGCTTCTGCCATCGATACCAGCGTTATCCCCTTGGCCTTACGCAGGTCACGGATTTGGCGGCCGATACGCAGGTTTTCACTGTCGATACTTTCTTTCCGGGCCTTGCCCGTTGTGGCGCTGCTGCTCATGCGGATCGCTCTTTCAGTGACATTTTCGAGCGATCATAGCAAACTAAATCACTCTGATGAATTTATCCCTGTTTTTTTCATAACCGACCGATAGCCCGTTGGCTGCATCGGTCAGCCCTAACTGGCCCATTCCAGCCCCGCTGCCAGCCCCTACAATCGGGGTAATCAGGGGCACTGCGTCCGTCATCTCTCTTTGCAGCAGTTTTAGAAAAGGTAGCTCTATGTCTGATATTCAGGTCAACCAACCCGATATGATGGTCTCAGTGCGTGAAGTTTTCGGCATCGACACCAATCTGGAAGTCCCGGCGTTCAGCGAGCGCGATGACCATGTGCCTGAAATCGATCCGGCCTACCACTTTAACCCGGAAGTCACGCTGGCGATTCTGGCCGGCTTTACCCGCGACCGTCGCGTGATGGTGCAGGGCCTGCACGGCACCGGCAAATCCACCCATATCGAGCAGGTGGCGGCACGCCTTAACTGGCCCTGCCTGCGTATCAACCTGGATGGCCATATCAGCCGCCTCGATCTGGTCGGTAAGGACACGATTGTGCTGGAGGATGGCAAGCAGGTAACTCAGTTCCAGGAGGGGATCGTGCCCTGGGCCCTGAAGCGTCCGGTGGCGCTGATCTTCGATGAGTTCGATGCCGGCCGGCCCGATGTAATGTTCGTGATCCAGCGTATCCTCGAACGCGACGGCAAGTTTACCCTGCTGGACCAGAACGAGGTGATCCACCCTCACCCCCATTTCCGTCTGTTTGCCACCTCCAACACCGTCGGACTGGGCAACCTGAACGGCCTTTACCACGGCACCCAGATGATCAACCAGGCCCAGATGGACCGCTGGAATATCGTCGCCACCCTCAACTACCTGCCACGGGAAGACGAGATCAAGATCATCCAGGCCCGGGTCCCTTCCTTTGCCGATGCGCGGGGTCATGATGTGGTCGACTCGATGATCGCCCTGGCCGACCTGACCCGTCAGGGCTTTGCGGCCGGAGATCTGTCCACCCTGATGTCCCCCCGCACCGTAATCGCCTGGGCGGAAAATACCGAGATATTCCGTGACCCGGCCGTCGCCTTCCGCCTCTCCTACCTGAACAAGTGTGACGAAGCCGAACGTCCGCTGATCGCCGAGTACTACCAGCGCTGCTTCGATCAGGAGCTGGAAGAGTCCTATATGCGTCACGGGGAGGTCATGTCGGATGGCCAGAGCTGAGAAGCTACAACAGCAGGCGGAGGAACTCTGCGGCGCGCTGATCCGGGCGCTGTCCGGCGAAAAGCAGCTGCGCTACCGTGGCCGCAGCCTGGAACTGAACGGCCGTCCTTATGCCGTGCGTACGCCACACCTGCGCACCGATGTGGAAAAGGACGATTTCCGCTCCTTCCGCGGTGCTGCCGACGGTATAGCCCTGCGCCTGAAGCACAGCGATCCGGTGCTGCATCGCAGCCTGATGCCGGACGATGATATCGGTGCCATGATCTTCGAGATGCTGGAGCAGCTGCGGGTCGAGTCGCTGGTCAGCGCAGCCCATCCCGGCGCACGGCAGAATATGGTCCACCGCTTTCGTGCCTGGACCCAGGAGTTTCATCACTCCGGCACCACCGAATCCCATGTCGGCCTGCTGATCTACAGCATCGCCCAGATCTGCTGGTCACGTATGACCGGCCTGCCCGCCGACGAGTCCACCGAGGGGCTGGTCGAACCACAGCGGATGATGCTGGCGCCTCATATCGGCACTTACCTGGCGGGCATGCGCCGTAGCAAGACGGATCAGTCGGCCTACGCCGAAAACGCCCTGGGAATCGTGGCGGTGGTGGCGGAGATTATCGACAACCTCAACAATGCGCTGAAAAAGGACGGCGACGATGACCAGGAAGAGCTGAAACTGCCGGAAAACCTCGCCAGCTTCAGCCTGTTGCTGGAGCCGGAAGATGGCAGCGGCGAACAGGGCGGCAGCCATGGCTCACGGCTGCGCAGCGCCCGCGAACTGGCCGAGCAGCTGGAAAGCTATCAGGTGTTCAGCCGGGCCTGGGACCGCGAGGTCGCCTCCACCGCTCTGGTGCGCAAAGACCTGCTGCTCGAGCTGCGAGAACAGCTGGATAAGCGCATCGCCGGCCAGGGCATCAACATCCCGCGCCTGGCACGCGAACTGAGCCGGCTGCTGGCCGCGCCGCGGCTGGACGACTGGAACTTCGGCGAGGAAGAGGGCTACCTGGATGGCCGCCGCCTCAGCTCACTGGTGACCTCACCGGAGAACCGCAAGCTGTTCCGCCAGGAACGCTACCAGCCGCACAGTAACTGCCAGGTCACCTTCCTGCTGGATAACTCCGGTTCGATGCGCGAGCATATCGAATCGATCGCCATGATGGTGGATGTGTTTGCCCGGGCACTGGAACAGGCTGGCGCCAAATCTGAGGTGCTGGGCTTTACCACGGGTGCCTGGCAGGGCGGCCGCGCCTATAAGGAGTGGCAGCGTAAACGCCGGCCACAAAACCCCGGCCGACTGGCCGAACTGTGCCATATCGTTTACAAAGACGCTGACCTGCCCTGGCGTCAGTCGCGCCGTGGCATGGCTGCACTGCTGAAGCCCGACCTGTTCCGGGAGGGAATCGACGGTGAAGCCGTGCTCTGGGCAGCCAACCGCATGGCGGCACGCCCGGAACAGCGCAAGATCCTGATTGTGGTTTCAGATGGCTGTCCGATGGAGTCCGCGACCCACCAGACCAACTCGGAGGACTTTCTTGACAACCACCTGAAGCAGGTCGCCGCGATGCTGGAGCTACGCGGTGATATCGAGCTGTACGGACTGGGTGTCGGGCTCGATCTGGGCCTCTATTACCGCCATCATCTGGCGATGGACACCAGTGTCCCGCTGGACAATGCGATGTTTCGTGAAATCATGCAGATGATCAGGCGCCGGCACTGATCACTGCCGCTTTTAATACCTTAAACATCTTAAAAAGCACAGAATAAATAACCAAAAACGATTAAAAGAGATAGGTCCAGACTGGCACCAAAAAAGTGCATTCTCTGGTTCTATTCCCCCCATAGTCTGATCCATAATATGGCCGCCGAAAGCTGCCACCGCACTGTTTTTCCGGCCCTCAGGCGGAAACTCAGGGTATAGCGGGTAACCAATGAAAAGTCATTGGTTGCACCACACTGGTGCAAACCGTGGTACTAATAACTGCTGCCGGCGTCCTGTTGAACATCGACAGACATCGCAGGTAATAGCATCTTTATCAGAGACATGGTCTTAAGCTGATCCTCCGGCGACACTTGCCCCATCACACAAGTTCGCCGGGAGCCCCGACCACGACAATAATTACAATACTCTTCAGATGAGATTACTCGCTACACGGCCCTGAAGCTGTGGCTTTCTGGTTGCCTCATCCCGCCGCTACCAAAATGGCGGAGAGGACGCATCAACGACTGACTAACTTTGCTATGGGAAACTGACAAGACCATGTCTGACTATCCAACGCTTGACCAGATGGGCGTTAAGTCCGTCGAGAATGTTGTGAAATACAGCCTGCGCCAGGAAGGCGATACTGATGTGCTGAAAATTTACTACAAGCGCCCGAAAGGCAGCTTCCTGTCCCGCAGCAAGAAGTTTACCTTTGTGCGCCCTAACCGTGTGGTCTCGGCTTATTCCTCCACCAGCGAGCGCGATAACCCGAACAAACTCAGCCCGATGCTGCTGGATGCCCTGCGCGAGCTGAAGAAGCTGCTGTCTGAAACCGAAGAGCAGAATCCGGTTGATCCGAAAGAGAAGTTCCTGGCCGACCTGGATCATCTTGAGCGCGTTATGAATGCCAAGATTAATGAGATCCGCCAGCAGATTCAGGATCTGGAAAAATAAGATCCTCCCGGGCAGGTGCAAGCACCTGCCCACTGTTCAAACCACCAGCAACAAACGATCCAAAAACGACATATAAGACACAAAAGCGACATCCAATTCCGGATTTTTCGCTCCCCTCCCCCCAAGTCATAGCTTAGCTGTTAGGTTTATATGACTTTTCAAACCTGTAGCTAACCGCCTCAGAACGCAGTAGGGACGCGGCCTGCCAACCAGATAGAGTCAATGGAACGATACTGGTACTACCCACTCAACATAGCTGGCCCTAAAAATGGTCATAGCGTTCAGACGAAACTAGAAGCGTTGTCGAAGTGACCTGATCGACGGGTTAACAGAACCTATCTGAGACCCGGGACAGGTAAACCGGACTGCAGAGTCATTGTCCTAGACACCCACAAGAGGTATCAGGACGGGGCTTACAGACAGCTTATATTAGTCCATCGGAAGCATGGACATCCCAAACCAGGAGATACTTATGAAACATAAGAATAAGATCGTAAAAGTACTTTCCCTGACTGCTGGCCTGCTCTTTGCGAGCAGCCCATTTGCTGCAACCTGGAACGTTGCGGTTGGTGATGGCGGCGGCAGTGCCCAGGAAGCTTTAGGTCTTAAGTTTTCGGAATTGCTGGAACAGAAAACCGGTGGTAAGCATAAAGCCAAGCTATTCCTTAACGGACAGCTGGGTTCAGAGCAGGATACGGTAAACGATGCTGCACTGGGCACCCTGGACTTCTCCATCCTGGCCAGTAATAACCTCGCACCATTCTCTCCTACCGTTGGCATCCTCTCTCTCCCCTACATCTTCGAAAACCTGGAACAGGCAGAAAAAACCGTTAAGGGTTCTGTTGCCGAGGAACTGACCAAGAACACCATCCGCGATGCCGGCGTGCGTATTCTGGGCTGGACCTTCTCCGGGTTCCGTGTACTGAGTAACTCCAAGAAGCCAATCCAGAAACTGGATGACCTGCAGGGCGTCGTGGTTCGTGTGCCTAAAAACGAAATCATGATCGACACCTACAAGTCCTGGGGCAACAACCCGACCCCGATGGCCTGGTCTGAAACCTTTACCGCCCTGCAGCAGGGTGTGGTAGACGGTCAGGACACGCCGTACACCACCATCTACGCGATGAAGTTCGGTGAAGTACAGAAGTACATCACTGACCTGCACTACCTGTTCCTGCTGGAGCCGCTGATCATCTCTGAATCCTTGTTCCAGGACCAGAATGAAGCGACCCAGAAAGCGATCCTGGCTGCGGGTAACGAAGCGACCGAATACAGCCTGCAGTGGCTGAAAGAGAAAGAAGCCACCATCAAGAAGTCTCTGGTATCCGACTACGGCATGCAGATCGATGCCCTGCAGGATGAAGCTGAGTGGGCTAAACGCGCTCAGCAGGCAGTATGGCCGAAGTTCTACGAGTCTGTAGGCGGCAAAGCCAAAGTCAACGAACTGCTGCGCTCTCTGGGCCGTGATGAAGTCTGAAGACTGATTCCTTCCTGATAGCTACAGCCATCCAGATCAGCCACGGGCCTCGCCCGCTGGCTGATCTGTGTTCGCTGCGGGCTGATTTCCTTCTGCAACAGTTCTACCGGAGACCATGCAATGGGCAGAAAGATCTACAACTTCCTCGACAATATTGAAAGTTATATCTGTCGTACGCTGCTGGCCGCCTTTGTTACCCTGCTTTTCGCACAGATCGTTTCACGTCAGATTTTCGGCTACTCCTTTTCGTGGAGTGAAGAACTCTCTGTCTATATGTTCGTCTGGTTTGTGTTTTTCGGTGCAAGCTACGCTGCCAAACTGGCTGCTCACAACCGGGTTACCTTTCAGTACAAGATTATGCCGGGCAAGATGCCGCAAGTACTGGAAGCCCTCTCCGACCTGATCTGGGTTGGGTTTAACTGCTACTTTGTCTACCTGAGCTATGACTTCGTCTTCAACAAGATGAACCTGTTCTGGAAGTCACAGACCCTGGGTGTACCGATGAAGTACATCTACATGATTCTGCCGATCGCTTTCACCCTGATGACAATCCGTATCCTCCAGGTGAACTACTACAAGCTGATCAAAGGCATCGACATCCGCGACCCTGAATCCAAAGAACTGGATGAGCTGATCGACGTGGATAGTCACGATAACAAAAATAAAGAAGTCGCTTAATTCGGGAGCCACATCATGGCCGAATCCTCTATCGTCCTTATTCTTTTCGGGTCCTTCCTGGTACTGCTGGTGATGGGTGCCCCGGTGACCGTGTCCCTGGGGGTCGCGGCACTGGCCTCGTTCCTGTACCTCGATCAGAATCCGATTAAATTCGTGCAGATCGCCTTTACCTCGGTGGGTTCCTTCCCGCTGATGGCCCTGCCGGCCTTTATACTCGCCGGCGCGCTGATGGAGGCAGCCGGGATATCGAAACGACTGGTCCATCTGGCCGAAAGTTTTGCCGGCCCGGTAACCGGCGGTATGTCCGCTGCGGCCGTCCTGGCCTGCCTGTTCTTCGGTGCTATTTCCGGCTCAGGCCCGGCAACCACTGCTGCCGTAGGCATGCTGATGATCCCGGCAATGGTGAAGCGCGGCTACGATAAGGGATATGCCTCTGCCGTCACCGCTTCGGCCGGTGGCCTGGGGATCGTTATTCCCCCCTCCATCCCTATGGTTATTTTCGGTATTTCCGCCATCGGTATGCAGGTTCCGGCTGAGGCGATCGCCCGCCACGGCACCTTCCAGAGTGTCTCCATCACCAAACTGTTTATTGCCGGCTTTATTCCGGGCATGGTGCTGGCAGGCTCGCTGATGACGCTGAACTATATCCGTTGTAAACGTGCCGGCTACAAAGGCAGCGGTGAAGGCTGGTCGTTCAGCCAGATCATGCAGGCCTTTAAGCACGGTTTCTGGTCGGTAATGGCGCCACTGGTAATCCTCGGCGGTATCTACTCCGGTTTCTTTACCCCGACCGAGTCTGCAATTGTCGCGATCTTCTACACCCTGTTTGTCGGTATCTTTATTCATAAAGAGCTGAAGTGGAAAGATGTGGTGCACTCGCTGGAGACCACCACCTGGCTGTCGGGCCGCGTACTGCTGATCCTCTTTACCGCGACCGTCTTCGGACGCCTGCTGGTTGAAAACCAGATCCCGGCGATCGTGGCGGAATCCATGCTCAGCCTGACCGATAACGTCTACTTCATCTGGCTGCTGATTATCGGCTTCCTGCTGTTTGTCGGTATGTTTATGGAGACGCTGGCGGCGATCATGATCCTGACCCCGGTATTGCTGCCGGTCACCTACAACCTGGGTATCGATCCGATCCACTTCGGTATCGTCATGGTATGTAGTCTGTCGATCGGCTTCGCGACGCCACCGCTGGGGGAGAACCTGTTCGTTGCCTCGGGGATATCGGATACCTCACTGGAAGAGGTAACCGCCAAGGCGATCCCGTTCGCTCTGGTGTCAGCCATGGCGGTGATACTGATCGCCTTCGTGCCGGAGATCTCATTGTTCCTGCCCAACCTGCTGAGTTAGGCCCGATCCCGTGCAGCCCCGGCTGGGACTGCACGGGATCAGTCAGTTAGCGATCCAGCCAAAAGGACTATCCCATGCTTCCTGAAGTAAAAAAGATTCTTTACAGCACTGACCTGTCCCGCGGGGCCACCGCCGCTTTTGAGCATGCGGCCTACCTGGCGAAGAAAACCGGTGCCGAGATCCATATCATGCACGTGGTGGAAAAGCTCTCCAGCGACGCCAAGATCACCCTGAAGACCTATGTATTGGATGCCGGTAATCGCCGTGAGTTTCTCAACGAACGCGTGCACCATGCAGAGGATAAGTTGCAGCAGCGCCAGGAGGAATTCTGGTCGGCGCAGAGCGAGGAAGACCAGCAGGTACGTAACCAGATCAAGTCGATCAAGGTGATTGAGTCCTACCCGGCCGAAGCGATTCTGAAGACATCAACCGAGCTGGGCGTCGACCTGATTGTGATGGGAACTCATGAGAAGGGACTGGTGCACACTTTCCTCGGCAGCGTTGCTAAAAACGTGCTGGGGCGGTCCCGCATCCCGATGATGATCGTGCCGCTACCCGAAGCGAACTTCGACTAACCTCCGGGAAATCAGCGATAAAAAAGCCGGAGTCTGGTCTCAGACTCCGGCTTTTTTATCGCTGTCGGATTGCGGCTGACTGCAACTTAACCGGCAATGCCCACGAAATCGTACACCACCTCTTCAACGCGCGCTTCCGGCTGGTTGGCCGCGCTCATGGCAGGCACATTGCTGTCAGTGTCGATCGCTTTCATCATCGCAGCGGCCTGAATCTCAACCTGATTCTGATGCTGTTCTGTATCAACCTTACGCTGTGCCTGCATGGTAAACCCCTTGTGCCTGTTGCAGCTCCGTTAAATTGGAGCCAGTTTGTCTAAGCAAGTGAGGCCAGTATAGTGATACACCTTTAGCTTGTAATGTAATAAAAAATCAAAAGCTAATTCTTTTTTGAAATATAAAACAATATCAAAAGGTTAGCCGCGCTTTTACGGAAAATTTTTTTTAACAGGCTGTTCAGATTTTCTTAAACAGGCTATTCAGCGACCACAAAGGCCACCACATATTCCTGCTCATCACTGTAGGAGAGGTGTAACGAAGAGATATTCAGTTGCTGTGCCCGCTGCAGGGCGCCGCCGGAGATCTCCAGCATCGGCTTGCCCCACTCATCATGGCTGACAGTCAGGTGTTGCCAGCTGACTCCCCGGCCGATGCCGGTGCCCAGCGCCTTGACGGCGGCTTCCTTGGCGGCAAAGCGTTTGGCCAGAAACAGCGCTTTGCGGGTCTTGGTTTCGAACTGAGAGAGTTCCTGCGGCGTCAGGATACGCGCCGCCAGACGGGGAGAACGGGCCAGCGCCTTGCTGACCCGGCTGATCTGGATGATATCAGTGCCGATACCCTTGATCATTTATTGCTTAACCCTTGTTCCAGACCGCATCACGCAGCGGCTGAACCCGTGCCTGGGTTTCCATCATCAGCTCACGCATCTCGGAAACCGCCTGCTTCAGGCCGACAAAAACGGCGCGCGCAATCAGGCCATGACCGATATTCAGTTCATTCAGCTGCGGGATCTCGGCGATCTGCTCGACGTTGTGGTAATGCAGGCCATGACCGGCATTCACCACCAGGCCCTTATCGAAGGCGTAGGCGGCGGCACGCCTGATCCGTTCCAGCTCTTCCGCCTGTTCGGCAGCACTTTCCGCATCGGCATAGGCCCCGGTGTGCAGCTCGATCACCGGTGCTCCACAGCGGATGGTGGCATCAATCTGGGCCTCATCGGCATCGATAAACAGCGAGACTTCGACACCGGCAGCCGCCAGGCGGTCACAGGCTTCCTTGATACGGGCTTCCTGGCCAACCACATCCAGACCGCCTTCGGTGGTCAGTTCTTCACGCTTTTCCGGCACCAGGCAGCTGTGTCCCGGCTTGACCTTCTCGGCAATCGCGATCATCTCGTCGGTCACCGCCATCTCGAAGTTCATCCGCGTCTGCAGCGTTTCCGCCAGCAGGTAGATATCGCGGTCCTGAATATGACGGCGGTCTTCACGCAGATGCACGGTAATTCCATCGGCACCGGCTTCTTCGCAGAGTGCGGCGGCATGTACCGGATCAGGATAGCGGGTTCCGCGCGCCTGGCGCAGGGTCGCGATATGGTCGATATTTACGCCCAGTAACAAGCGGCTTGGTTCAATCACGTTGAGCTCCTGAATAACTCGGGCAGCATCCGCTGCTCACATCTTCTGAAACAGTTCGCGGCTGCGCAGGGGCTTATCCCCCAGCAGCTGCTCCAGTAAAAGCCGCATCAGACGTTTTGCTGCGCGTCTTGTTGATTCTTCGCTGTAGTCATCCCGGGCGATCGCCTGCAGGTGACGGCCATAAAAACAGCGCATCCGCCCCTCTGAGGGGGCCGCAGTCAGCATACGAAAGCCTGAAGCGGGATTCCACTGATAGATGCCGTCGTCGTCGGTCTCGGCCAGCGCCTGTGCATAACCCAGTTCATCCAGCAGATGATGTTCGAAGGTACGCAGGGCTCCCTCAACGTCACTGCCGCTCAGCAGTTCGTTCAGTACATACTGGTAAAAGACATACAGGCGGGGATGTTCATCGAACGGCTGCAGGGTACGTTCCAGCAATTCGTTGACGTAGAGGCCGCACATCAGCGAGCTGCCCTTGAGAAACAGCGCGGCCGCAACCGGTTCGGCCTGGCCCAGGGTTTTCAGCTCCTGCCGCCCGCGCCAGCTGATCTGCAGCGGCACAAAGGGCTGCAATACCGGACGCAGTCGGGAGTTAGGCCGACGGGCACCGTTAACAACGGCGCTGACCTTGCCATGCTCCAGGGTAAAGAAATCGACCAACAGGCTGGTATCGCGATAGGGGCGGCTATGCAGGACATAAGCCGCCTGGCCATCAACACGGTAGTCCATCAGTCGAAGTCGTTGTATCCCAGGCTGCGCAGGGCACGGTCATCATCAGCCCAGCCACGACGGACTTTTACCCACAGGTTAAGCATCACCTTACAGTCGAAGGTATCCTGCATATCGATACGGGCATCGCGGCCGATGGTCTTCATGCGGGCCCCCTTGTCACCGATCACGATCCGCTTCTGGCCCTCACGTTCGACCAGAATCAGGGCGTTGATATGCAGTACACCGCGCTCATCGTACTGGAACTGCTCCACTTCGACGGTGGTGCCGTAAGGGATCTCTTCGCCCAGGTTACGCATCAGCTTCTCACGTACCAGCTCAGCGGCCATAAAGCGGGAGCTGCGGTCGGTGATCTGATCTTCCGGATAATGGTGTGGTCCCTGAGGCATCAGGGAAGCGATCACCTCTTCCAGAGCATCCACATTGTGACCTTCCTGGGCGGACATCGGCATGATCTGCTCGAATGCCATATGGCCTGCCAGGGTCTCAAGATGCGGCAGCAGCTCTGCCTTGTCCTTCAGCTGGTCGACCTTGTTGACCACCAGAATCACCGGACATTTGGCGAACTTTACCTTATCCAGCACCATCTGGTCCTCTTCGGTCCAGGCAGTACGGTCGATAATGAAGACCACCAGATCCACATGACGCAGGGCTTCGGAAGCGGCCTTGTTCATGTAGCGGTTAAGCGCCTTCTTACCTTCATCTTTGTGCAGCCCGGGCGTGTCCACGTAGATAACCTGCAGGTCATCTTCGGTTTTAATGCCCATAATCTGATGACGCGTGGTCTGCGGCTTACGCGAGGTAATACTCAGCTTCTGGCCGAGGATACGGTTCATCAGGGTCGACTTACCCACATTCGGACGGCCAACAATCGCCACAAAACCACATTTCTGGTCGGGATTGGGGCTTTGCGGCGTTAACAGGTAGGACAGATCTTCAGCCATCAGGATTTCTCCACTTTAAGTGCGATCAGAGCCTGACGGGCTGCTTCCTGCTCCGCCTGACGGCGGCTGCTGCCATGGCCTTCGGTAGGTTGTTCCAGCAGTTCGACGGCACAGCGGATATGGAAGGTTTGCTCATGGGCTTCTCCTTCCACGCTGACCAGTTCGTACTGAGGCAGTGCCGCGCGACGGGACTGCAGGAACTCCTGCAACCGGGTTTTGGAATCTTTCAGGGTTTCGTTCAGATCGAGCCTCTGCAAACGCTCGGCATACCACTGCAGAATAAAGCCCCGCGCTACTTCCAGATCACTGTCCAGATAGATTGCGCCAATGATCGCCTCAACGGCATCGGCAAGGATCGAATCGCGACGGAAACCGCCGCTTTTCAGCTCGCCAGAACCCAGATAGAGATAATCACCGAGGTTAAGTTCGCGGGCGATTTCGGCAAGTGTTTCGCCTTTCACCATCCGCGCACGCAGCCGGCTTAGCTGCCCTTCTCGGGCTTCGGGAAAGCGGATAAACAGGTCTTCCGCAATCACGAAATTAAGGATGGAATCGCCCAGGAACTCCAGACGTTCGTTGTTTTTCTTGCCGCAGCTGCGATGGGTCAGAGCCAGTTCAAACAGGCTGTCATCGTTAAAGCTGTATCCCAGCTTGCGGGCTAATTCTGCAAATGGTTTTATCAAGGTGCTATAGCTTCGTATTTCTTTTCAAACTTCACCAGCGCATCCACGTTATAGAACATCGGGACCCGCACTTCATAATTCAGATTAAAGCGAACCACACCACGCTCACGTTCGAAAACGATCGAATCCTGTTGCGGCAGTTTCACCGCGTTGATCCGGAACTTGCGCTGCAGATCCCGCTTCATCGTACTGTTGGTTTTTTTCAGCTCATCCTGGTCCTGAATAACATCAGTCAGAACCGAATCGATCAGGTAGTAGTCCCAGTAGGCGGGGTATAACTTGAATGCTATCGAAAACAGAAATCCCGCCACGATTAAGACAATCAGAATAGAGAGCGTTGATGCGCCCTTTTCCCGACCTGCATTCTTCTCCATCTCCCCTCTCCTTTTTACGGCTACTGAATGCCCCGGACATTGCTGAATGACGGCAGGCTGAAGAAGGACTCCCAATGCATCCAGACCGCAAAGGCCCGGCCTACCAGGTTCTCTTCAGGAACAAACCCCCAGTAACGGCTGTCGTTACTGTTATCGCGGTTATCTCCCACCACGAAGTACTGTCCTGCGGGCACAACCCATTCACCGACCACGCCGACCCGTTTAGTGTCGCGGAAGATCTGGTGGCTGACACCGTCCAGATTTTCCTGCATCAGCAATTGCAGCGGTCGCTTGGGAGGCAACTGGGCCAGCAGTTCCTGAGGCTGTACCTCGCCGTTGATGAACAGCTGCTTATTGACGTACTGAATCCGGTCCCCCGGCACGCCGACGACCCTTTTAATATAGTTAACACTCGGTTTCTCCGGATAGCGGAAGACAACGACGTCGCCCCGCTCCGGTTCATTGAGCGACACTACTTTGGTGTTGCTGACCGGCAGACGGATACCATAGTGAAACTTATTCACCAGAATGAAATCTCCGATCTGCAGGGTCGGCAGCATAGAGCCGGACGGGATCTGGAACGGCTCCACCAGGAAGGAGCGCAGCACCAGCACCACGAATAGCACAGGAAACATGGAACGACCGGTATCAATCCAGCCCGGCTCACGTAACAGTTCGTCCTGCGCCTCTTCCGGCAGCTCGCCGCCGGCACCGGCCAGCGCTTCGTTCAGCTTTTGCTGCCGCCGTGGTGCCAGAGACACCTTGTCGTATACCCAGATGATGCCACTGATAAGGGTGACCAGAACCAGCAACAGAGCAAAATCGAAGTCCATCGGATTTCCTTAACCGTCTACTTTCAGCACTGCCAGGAAGGCATCCTGTGGAATTTCCACACTGCCGACCTGCTTCATGCGTTTCTTACCTTCTTTCTGCTTCTGCAGCAGTTTCTTCTTACGACTGACGTCACCACCATAACACTTGGCCGTTACGTTTTTACGCAACGCCTTAACGGTGGTACGGGAGATAACCTTACCACCCAGTGCCGCCTGAATGGCCACGTCAAACATCTGGCGCGGAATCACTTCCTTCATCTTTTCACACAGCAGACGTCCCCGGTACATGGAGTTGTCTTTGTGCAGGATAACGGCAAGCGCATCGACCTTATCGCCGTTGATCAGGATATCCATGCGTACCAGTTTGGCAGCCTGGAACCGTACAAAGTTGTACTCCAGCGAGGCAAAACCACGGCTGACCGACTTCAGGCGGTCGAAGAAGTCCATCACCACTTCAGCCATCGGCAACTCCCAGGACACCTGGACCTGGTTACCGACAAACTGCATGTTTTTCTGTACGCCACGTTTCTCGACACAGAGACCGATCACCTGGCCCAGATATTCCTGAGGCACCAGGATATTCGCTTCGACGATCGGCTCACGCATTTCACGGATCGAACCCGGGTCCGGCAGTTTTGACGGACTGTCGATATGAATCGTGTCACCGGTATTCAGCTCGACCTCATAGACTACGGTCGGCGCCGTGGTGATCAGGTCGAGGTTGTATTCGCGCTCCAGACGTTCCTGAATGATCTCCATGTGCAGCATTCCGAGGAAACCACAGCGGAAACCGAAGCCCAGTGCATCCGAGGTTTCAGGCTCGAAGAACAGGGACGCATCGTTCAGCGTCAGCTTGTCCAGCGCTTCACGGAAATCTTCGTAGTCATCGGAACTGGTCGGGAACAGGCCAGCATAAACCTGGGGCTGAACCTTCTGGAAACCCGGCAATACATCAACATCAGGAGTCTTCAGATGGGTCAGGGTATCCCCCACCGGGGCACCGTGGATATCTTTGATACCGGCAACCACAAAGCCGACTTCCCCGGCCTTAAGAACGCCGGTTTCCTTGCGTTTAGGGGTGAAGATACCGACAGAATCGACACCGTGAGACTGACCGGTGGATTTCACCAGAATCTTGTCTTTCTTACGCAGGGTGCCCTGAGTCACACGGACCAGGGAGACAACGCCCAGGTAGTTATCAAACCAGGAGTCAATGATCAGTGCCTGCAGATCAGCGTCCACATCGCCTTCCGGCGGCGGGATATCGGCGATCAGTCGCTCCAGCACATCCTCGACACCCATGCCACTCTTGGCAGAACAGGCAACCGAATCCGTGGCATCGATACCGATCACCTCTTCAATCTCCACCCGCACGCGGTCAGGGTCTGCCTGAGGCAGGTCCATCTTGTTCAGTACCGGAACCACTTCCAGTCCCTGTTCCAGGGCGGTGTAACAGTTGGCTACAGACTGGGCTTCCACCCCCTGAGCAGCATCGACTACCAGCAGCGCACCTTCACAGGCCGCCAGCGAACGCGAGACTTCATAAGAGAAATCCACATGTCCCGGGGTGTCGATAAAGTTCAGCTGATAGGTCTTACCATCCGCTGCGGTGTAATCCAGCGTTACGCTCTGCGCCTTGATCGTAATCCCGCGCTCACGCTCCAGGTCCATAGAATCAAGAACCTGAGCGGCCATTTCACGCTCAGTCAGGCCACCACAAATCTGGATAAAGCGATCGGCCAGAGTGGACTTACCATGGTCAATATGGGCAATGATGGAAAAGTTACGAATGTGATCGAGTTTGCTCACGTAATCTACCGTTGTTGTTCAAAGACGCAGAAAGGCGGGAATTTTACCGTATTTACCGAATCGGAACCATCTTATGAACTACTGATGTGGATAAATCCCCGCCAGAACGAAGAAAGGGGCTGAGCCCCTTCCTGTTGTAGTCCTGTAATTCCCGGCTAAAAGCCGCCTAACCCTCGGCTTTCAGCGGAATAAACAGAGGACTTCCCCGCCGTACAATACGCATCGGTACTGAGCGACCATTCGGCAGTTCCCGCACCACCTGCTCAAAACGACGGGAAGAATCGATCCGCTGACCATTCAGCATCGTGATAACATCACCGACCATCAGTCCCGCATCGGCAGCCGGACCTTTCTTCACCTGCTGAACCACAACACCGCTGCTCAGATTCCACTTGGTACGGCGCTCTTCGTCCAGCTCGGTGACCACTACATTGAGGCGATTGTTATCGCTCTGCTTCGGTTTGGCCGGCGACTGCGCCAGGGCGTCCGTTGTCGGCAGCTCGCCGATTTTCACGCTCAGGCTGCGCTTACGTCCGTCGCGCATCACGCTCAGACGGGCACTCTTACCCGGTTTAACGCCGCCCACCAGATGTGGCAGGTCTGAGGACAGGTTCACGGCCTGACCATTAAACTGCAGGATCACGTCGCCCTCTTTCAGCCCACCTTTTTCCGCCGGGCTTTCCGGCAGTACCTTGGCAACCAGCGCGCCAGCGGGCTTATCCAGTCCAAACGACTCTGCCAGGTCTTTGTTCACATCCTGAATCACCACTCCCAGCCAGCCGCGGGTGACAAACCCCTTCTCCTTCAGCTGGTCGGCAACATTCATCGCGACATCAATCGGAATAGCGAAGGACAAACCCATAAAGCCACCCGAGCGGGTATAGATCTGGCTGTTGATACCCACTACTTCACCATCCAGATTAAACAGCGGCCCGCCGGAGTTACCCGGGTTGATCGCCACGTCGGTCTGGATAAAGGGCACGTAGGTCTCGCTACCCAAGGCACGCTTTTTCGCGCTGACGATACCGGCGGTCACCGTGGAATCAAACCCAAACGGCGAACCGATCGCCAGCACCCATTCGCCCACCTCCAGCCGGTCACTGTCACCCAGATCGACGGTTGGCAGGTCCTCGGCATCGACTTTAAGCAACGCCACATCAGAACGCTTGTCGGAACCGATCACCCTGGCCTCGAGTTCACGCCGGTCAGTGAGACGAACGATCACACGCTCAGCACCGTCCACCACATGGTGATTGGTCAGCACATAACCATCACTGGAGATAATGAAGCCTGAACCTAACGACTGCGGCATGCGTTTTGGCTGATCCCTGTCCATATCAGGCATCCGGAAAAAATGCCGGAAGATTTCCGGGATCTCCTCGCCATTAGGCCCCTGGAACGGCGTCATACCAAAAGCATTATTGCCTTCCTTATCTTTCTGTACCGTACTGATATTAACAACGGCAGGAGAGGCGTCCTTTACCAACTGCTTAAAGTCAGGCAGTGATGCGGCCTGCAGCAGTGGAGTCAGTAACACTAGAATAAAAAACAGAGAGATGCGTTTTGCATTTTGCATGGTCGAAACAACCTCCAGCCCCTGGATAGGTTTCAATCAAATGTGGTTTTACACAACCCGGAGTAATACGGGAAGATAACTACAGGAACGGGCGAGTCGCCGGCTGAGCAGGCGTACCAGCAGGAATCCGCCTCCCAGTCCTGCTGCAGATCCCAGAATCACGACCGGCTCACCCAGACCAAGGCTATCCAGCACCAGTGCGACCAGAATCAGCATCAGCAGAGGCAGTGTATAGAGCAGCAGCGAAGCTTTCATAAAGCTGCCTTCGCTGACACCTATAACAACACTGTCATCCTGCTGTACCTGATGGCCATCCGGGTTATCCACCCGGACAACAAAGCGCTTACCCTGCCCGACGGATGCGAGCAGTTTCTGGCCGCAACTGTTTCGGGCACTGCAGGAGGAGCAGGCACTCTGACGTACCGTCTCCACCCAGATTTCATCGCCGCTGACCTCAATAACGCGGCCGGACTCTTCCAGCATGAGCTCAGTTAATCCCCGTTACAGACGCTGCTATGCGCTCAGCAATCATCATTGGAACATCACCAACAACTGTCACGAAGTGATCGCCGACCCGTTTACCCACCGCGACTATTTGATCGGACTGCGCAGCACCTTCCGGCATACTCTGGCGACCATAGTCTTCGACACAGACCGACACGGCATAACGGCCATCGGAATAGACCATCACCTCGGCCTGAGGCATGACTTCATGGCGCACCGGGCTGAAGCCCTTGGGCATCCAGGCGGTCTGCCACTCCGGTTCAGACTGTCCCAGCATATGCTGGTGCTGTGCAATATAACGATTCAGCCCCTGCGACAGGCGGATAATCTCAGGCTCAGCACCCAATGGTGCAGATATTGATGCCTGTCCGTAACGGGCCCGCATGACATCACTGGAGGCCGCCGCTCCCGGCAGCACATAATCCGGGCGATTGTCAGCCAGCTGTGCTGGTGCGGTTGCCTGAAAGTTCTGTACTCCGAGGATCACCATCGCAGTCACGGAGGCCGCTACAGCCATACTGGACAGTGGTTTCCAAAAACTGTAACGCTCTTTCACTTCTGTTGCTGCCGCCGGAGCCGGGCTTTCAGTATTCCAGCCAGCCGGTTTAGCTTCAGTTGCTTCATCATCCAGTGCGGTCATGACGGCGGCACTGATGTCCAGTCCAGCGCCACTGGTATCTTCACGGCGCAAAGCAGAGCTTGCTACCTGGTATCGACGCCATTTCTGCGCCAGTTCCGGATCTTCCGCTACTCGGTCCAGTGTGCGCCTGAACTCAAAATCATTTACCTCACCGTCCATCAGCGCCGACAAGGACTCAACGGATTGATCAGACATAACCCTACCTCAACTTTCCCAGTCATCCCCCAAACACAATTTAACTTGCCAGCAACGGCATGATCTCTTTATCGATCGCCTCGCGGGCCCTGAAGATACGCGATCTTACAGTCCCCACCGGGCAATCCATCACATGTGCAATGTCTTCATAGCTGAGCCCCTCAAACTCACGCAGTGTCAACGCAACACGAAGATCTTCCGGTAACCGGTCAAGTGCCTTTTTCACCACAGCTTCCAACTCGTCCCTGTACAACTGATTTTCAGGGTTTTCAATCTCCTTCAAATCATTATCTCCCTCGAAGTGGTGCGCATCATCCACATCCACATCGACATCCGGTGGCCGCCGTCCGCGGGCAACCAGATGATTCTTAGCGGTATTAATCGCAATACGATACAACCAGGTATAAAACGCACTTTCCCCACGAAAGTTTGGCAATGCGCGATAGGCTTTAATGAACGCCTCCTGCGCAACATCCAGCGCCTCATGATGGTCATACACATATCGTCCGATCAGCCCGATAATTTTGTGTTGATACTTCTTAACCAGCAGGTCAAATGCCCTCTTATCTCCGGCCTGAACCCTGGCTACCAGTTGCTGGTCTATAGAAGCCTGACTCTCGTTAGACACTCTGTTTCCTTAATATGATCCGTGGAAGGTGACGACGTAATCCGGACAGACTACAGTCCACAAAAAGTATCACTTCAGCCGCTACGTCATTTCAACCTCTTTTCAGAGCATTTAAGAACTACAGGCTATGAGCCTGCTGTTGCAGATAAGTTCCAAAAAGAAACTAAAAATCACCCTGATATGACACTGTGGTTAAAAACGGTTTCAGGCATAATACTCAAAATTCGTCATCGGTGACCTTATAGAGTTCCGGATTGCATTTTTAGAGGACTGTTTCTGAGCATGGCCAAATCCCATCAGTATGACGTGCTTATCATCGGCAGCGGCGCTGCCGGCCTGACACTGGCACTTAATCTGGATAGAAATACCCGGGTAGCTGTCCTGAGCAAGGGACAGATGAAAGACGGCTCCACCTGGCTGGCTCAGGGAGGTATTGCTGCCGTACTGGATGACAGTGATACCGAACAGGCGCATGTCGAAGATACGCTGAATGCCGGCGTGTATCTCAGCCATGAAGATGCAGTGCGTTTCACAGTCGAGCACGGTCGTGAAAGCATCGACTGGCTGATCGATCAGGGCGTGCCATTCACCCGTGAAGCCGACGACAGCGACTACCACCTGACCAAGGAAGGCGGCCACTCTCACCGGCGCATTATCCATGCAGCCGATGCAACCGGAAAGGCCGTACTGAGAACCCTGATTCAGCGTGCCGAAGAAGCCGGCAATATTGACCTGTTCGAGCACTATGTCGCCGTCGATCTGATCACCCGCAGTAAACTGCGACTGGCAGATAACTGCTGCGTCGGTGCCTATGCGCTGAATATTAAAAGCGGTCACGTAGAAGCTTTTAAGGCCCCGCAGGTTGTACTGGCCACCGGGGGGGCTTCTAAAGTCTACCTCTATACCAGCAACCCCGACGGTGCCAGTGGCGACGGGATTGCAATGGCCTGGCGTGCGGGCTGCCGGGTCGCGAACCTGGAGTTCAACCAGTTTCACCCGACCTGCCTCTATCATCCCCAGGCGAAATCGTTTCTGGTCACAGAAGCGGTGCGCGGCGAAGGCGGCAAGCTATTGCTGCCCGACGGCAGTCGCTTTATGGATCGATTTGACCCGCGCGGTGAACTGGCTCCCCGCGACATCGTGGCACGGGCCATCGACCACGAAATGAAACGGCTGGGGGCCGATTGCCTGTTCCTGGATATCTCCCATAAGCCGGAAGAGTTTATCAGGAACCACTTTCCGACCATCTATAAGCGCTGCATGAAGTACGGTATCGATATAACCCGCGAGCCTATCCCGGTGGTTCCGGCTGCCCACTACACCTGTGGCGGCGTAATCACCGATGACCTGGCGCGGACCGATGTCAAAGGCCTCTATGCCATCGGCGAAACTGCCTTTACCGGACTGCACGGCGCAAACCGGCTGGCCAGCAACTCGCTGCTGGAATGTGTTGTCTACGCCCGCTCGGCTGCCAGCCATATCCAGCAACAGCTGCAGAATAAAATCGAGTTGCCTGAGATCCCCTGCTGGGACGAATCACAGGTCACCGACTCTGACGAAGACGTGATCATCTCTCATAACTGGGGTGAGTTACGACAGTTTATGTGGGATTACGTCGGCATTGTCCGCACCAGCAAACGACTACAGCGGGCCAAGCATCGCATTGAGCTGTTACAGCAGGAAATTTCCGAGTACTACAGCAACTACAAAATCAGCTGCGACCTGCTGGAGCTGCGAAATCTGGCGGTGGTTGCCGACCTGATCGTGCGATCAGCGATGCTCCGACAGGAAAGCCGTGGCCTGCACTACACGCTGGATTTCCCCGATGCAGGTCCTGAAGCGCTGGATACTATCCTGACCCCGGTAAACTTCCAGTGGCAGAATCATCAGGCGGGGCCAGATAGTCGCCGAAGCTAGCCAGCACCCGAAGGCGGCGGAAGCTGTTGGCGTCCGTCGCATCCCTCATCACCACCAGCGACTGGATGAAATAGCGCTGTTTCATACGTAGACGCAGTACCACCACCCAGGGTAATGCCACTGCAGTTTCGATCTGCTCCACCTGCAGCCAGCCGCTATCACGCAAAAACAGAAACATCTGTTTCCGGTTTGCATCCCAGCGTACCGCAAGCACAGCATCGGCATAGCTCAGCCGGCAACGATTGAGCTGCCACAACAGCGAAAGCAGAGACAGGGTCAGTAGTAGGCAGAAGTATTCGACGCTCAGGTCGCTCAGAAACAGAGCGATAAGCGCCAACAGGTGACAGACCGCCACGATTCCCTTAAGGAGCCGGGACGGCCGGATTCCGGTTTCAAGCGGGCTGAACACGGTCCAGAATAATCCGCACCATCCGCTTCAGATCCGGATCTGCAGGCTCTTCACGCTGCATAAACCAGACAAACAGATCCTGGTCTTCACATTCCAGCAACTTAACAAATCGGTCCTGATCCTCTTTCTCCAGATCACGAAACGCCTCGTTAACAAAGGGCACAAACAACACGTCCAGCTCCAGCATGCCACGGCGGCTCTGCCAGGCAAGGCGGCGAATATCTTCTTCGGTATACATCAACACACTACCTAAACTCGGTTAGATGATGGAAGAGGCTGTTCTAACAGCTTCAAATCAGGCTGAAAAGCCTTTTAACAGGATCTACGACTAAGGAACCTGCACAGTTTACCAGAATATTCAGCTCATTCAGTCTCCTTCCCTTGACGCCTCGACCCGGATATCTCCGTCAGGTTCAGGCTGTACCGTCAGAACCATAGGCGCGCAGCATACCGGACAATCCTCGACATACTGCTGCCCCAGATCACAGCAATCGATCAGCAGGGAGATCCCTTCGCCACACGCGGGACAGCTGATTTCCACTTCTTCAAGAGTATTCATAGCGCCTCCGGATATCGCCTGATCATAGAGTAAAGCGCCTGCCCAAAAATTGATTAATATCGAAAATTGAGAATTTTTCCTATATCAATATTTTCAGGAAAAACCATAATAAGTCTCGTGGATCTCCTGTTCATGGAATGAATACTCAGGACGGCCAAGACACGCGGAATGGAGAGAAGGAACTCGGGCAGGATGCCCAACAGGGATTAACCGCAGGGAAAATGGATGCCAATGAAGAGGGTGCTACCAGGACGGTACAGCGCCCTCTTTGCTTTTTACCCCCCTCTTTCAGCCCGCGCTGACTGATCATATTTTATACTACACCTCAATATCTCTGGCCCTTATTCCCGGCTGAAAGGGAAAATTAAGAATTTTTCTTATATCTAATCTCAGATATCCGGCCATAATAAGTCACGTGGATCTCCTGTTCATGGAACGAATACCGAGGACGGCCTTGATAAGCGGAAAGGAGAGAGGGAACTCGGCAGGACGCCAAACAGGGATTAGCCGCACGGAATACGGATGCCAATAAAGGGGGTGCTGTCAGGATGACGGCACCCTTTTTTCTTGCCTGTTTAATGGCATTTGATCTGGATCAACTGAGATCACCCAGCTGGGCCGCAGCCATAAAATTAAGAATTTTTCCTATATACGAAAAATCCTCAGCATCCATAATGACACACGTGGATCTCCTGTTCATGGAACGAATAGACACAGGATGGCCTGGACACGCGGAACGGAGAAAAGGATATCGGGCAGGATGCCCAACAGGGATTAGCCGCAGGGAAAATGGAAGCCATATCGAGAGGATGTCTTAACGGAAAAAGACGTCCTCTTTTTGTATCTGCACCTCAGCACCAGGCCTCAACCGGGCCTTGATAGCGACATACACTCCACTTAGCCGCAGCCGCGATTCGCAGCAACCAAGCGGTACAACAGCATTACAGCATCTCAAGCCTGGCCCGCAGGCCCAGTTCGCTACTGTATCCCATATTCCGGCTGACAATCCGGCTGTCGTCCCCTATCAGATAATAAGTGGGGTAAGCTTTGATATGCCAGCGCTTCGCCAGCCCCGCATCGCCCATCAAGACCGGAAATGACAGCTTTTGCCCATCAATAAAGGCCAGAACCTCTGCACGGCTGCTGTAGTCGAGAGCGACCAGTCTGATTTCCAGTTCGGGATTGTCTTTCTGAAGCGATTGCAGGTTACCGATGCTGAGTTTACAGACGCTGCACCAGGGCGCGAAGAAGTAGACCAGTACAGGCTGACCAGGCGGCACCAGCTCCGCAACCTGCTGATCGAGTGTGACCAGGCGCTCCGGCCCAACCCGATCACCACTCTCCAGCAGGTCACGTGAACGCCACTGATCGATCGCTATAAACAGCGCAATCACGACGATTAATTCCAGCCCCCAGCGTTGCCAGCGTCTCATTGATACTCCTCAGCCAGGACAGGGCCCGGTACGGGCCCTGAATCCTGCAACTATAGTATCTTGCAGCGAGGCACTGAAATAGAGGTACCGACAGGTAGCGCGGTATCAGCGACTTTCAGACTGCGGGATTTCGGTTTCAACAGCGCAGGGATCCTGGCCCCAGATTCCCTGCGCCAACCCTTCCGCCGTTTCCCGGCACCCGGCCGCTATCCAGGCGGCCAGCACCGAGGCCACATCCGGCCAGCGCTGCGCTGTGGGTTCAGGCATCTCCAGCCACTGCTTCAGGCAGTCGGCACTGTACTCCGGCATCACGGTACCGCGGCCCAGAAACTCCAGGCAGCGGGCATTGGAGAACTGTTCCGTCTGATTTTTAAGCGGTGTGGAAAGGATTTTCTTACCGTACTGCATCGCCTCACTGCAGAGGCCAAACCCGCTATTTGTTATAACGCCGCTGCAACTGGCCAGGTCACGCTGAAAGCCTTCACGACTGAACGGACGGAAATGCAGATGACCTTCATCAATGGGGCTTTCTATCCCCGCATAGATGTAAAAGCGATTGCTTTGAAACGGCTGAAGCCGCTCTCGCAGCAGCTCCAGTGTGTCAGTGGGCAGGTAAACCAGTACTTTATCGTTCTGGTATTCGGGCACAAACAACGGCGGCTGTATCAATGGCGGCAGAATCGCCTGATCAAAATGATGCCAGTGAACACCGATAGCCGTTTTGACCGGGGCAAATAACTGTATCAGCGCCGCCATCAGACGATGGCTGTGATTGCCCGGCAGACGATGCATCAGCGCATATTGATGGGCAATGCCGACACTGGGCACACCTCTGTGCTTTGCCGCCCAGGCGGTGACCGGCTCGAAATCGGTGATTACCAGATCATACCCACTCAGATTCAGCTTCATGGCATCGGCGATGCAGCGAGGCAGGTTGTTGCTGCGCAGAGTCTCCCACAGCTGCACTCGCCCGCCCTGCTGCACAAACGTCAGCCCCTGGCGGGTCTGATAGTGACCAAAGGGCTCCATATTGAACAGCTGATCCGGATTGCGTCCACTGAACAGGTAGTCGACTTCTATGCCCTGCGCCGCCAGTGCCGGCGCCATCACCCGCGCACGGGTGATATGGCCGTTCCCTGTCGCCTGTACGCCGTACAAGATCCGCATCAGATCACTCCGTAAAGATTCAGCGCGACGGTCGCACTGGCAAGCCCCAACACCGCCCCGGCAACGATATCAGTCGGGTAATGAACCCCCAGCATCACCCGGGCCGATCCGATCATTGCCGCCAGTCCGAAACTGAGATAGCTCAGAGACGGATAGAAGTGACTGATCAGGGTAGCAAACACGAAGGCGGCTGCGGCATGACCCGAGGGAAAGCTGAACTTGTCGGAAGGCACGATAAAAGCATCAAAGTGATCGAAACGATCACAGGGCCGGTCCCGCTTGATCAGGTTTTTCAAAACCAGATAGAGCGGCAGTTCGATAGCGAAGGCCGTCAGGCCGGTCAGGAAAAACCTCTGACCATCCTCGGCTTCGAAAAGTGCCAGGGAGATTCCCAGTAGAAGATAGAAGCCACCGTCTCCAAAGCGAGACATCAAGCGGCTCCAGGAAGAAAGCGATGTGCGTGTAGAGTACCCCAGGCACAGGTTAAAGGCGTAGGTATCCAAGCGTGTAATTTTCTGCTGCAGTACGTTCATCCCGGCCACCCTTTTCAGGCAGATTGACTACCTGTAATGGTGTTTTTTTTACGTGACAGGCGGGTGAACCGGCTCTTAAGCTTTAATTACAATCTGCGAACGCGCTCTGCAACCACTGGTCTGCAATATCCACCATACACTCTGGCCGCAGCCAGGGCGTCATATGACCCGCCCGGGGAATCGACATCAGTTTAAACGGATGCCGCAGCGAGGCCACTAAGCGCTGGCTGTAGCTGAACGGCAATACCTCGTCCCTGCCACCGTGCAATATTGCCGCCTGAAATCCAAGCGACGTTGTCACCACCTGACTGTGGTAGGTGAATACGCTCGACAATGTACTGAGCGGGTAATCAAATACGATCAGCGGATCGCGATTAATCTCATCCCCCGCCGGGTGGCCGCTCAGCAAGCGATCAAAATCAACCAGGGTTCTTAACGGTACTTTCAGCCCCGGAAAGAACAACGAGCCCGACCAGGTCCAGCTCCACCCCATCTGATGGATCAGGTCGGGAGGAATATCGGGTAATAGAAGAGTACCGCAAAGCAGTACTTTCAGGCGCGCATCGTTCTCGGCAGCAGCCAGCGCCTGTGTCGCGCCAATCGAAAAGCCAAATATTCCGAAAGGCCCCTGATAACGAGGCTCCAGGCGATCGATGACCGCTGATACAGCCGCCTGAACAGATTCGATAGTGTAGTAACCGCGGGGACCGCCAGAGTAGCCATGTCCGGGTGGATCAATCGCCACCAGATTAAAGCCTCGCTGGCTCAGTCGCGCCAACAACTCCGCGTATAGCTCACTGTAAGTTCCAATCCCCGGCAGAAACAGCAGCGTCGGAGCATCATCATCAAAGTGATAGAGTTCACAGTGGATGCTGTCCTCCATTACAGTCATACACTGGCGTTGCTGCAGATAAGTCTCGATACCGAGCTTCTTACGCAAGCGTTGCCGCTGCTCCGGTTCTGCGTTAATTCGTCCTGATAACGCCTGATTCATTGTGCTACCTTTGGCAGTGGCTACAGAAAACGGTTGAGCGTTGCCCCAGCCGGATTTCTTTAAGAGGCTCCAAGCATTGCACACATGGCGCGCGCCCGCGACCGTAAACCTGCAACTTTTGCGCAAAATAGCCGGGTTTACCATCTCCGCCGACAAAATCCTTCAGCGTGGTCCCGCCCTGCTCTATCGCAGCCGCAAGTACCCGCTTAATCTCTTCGACCAGGATGCTCAGGCGCTCCAGCGAGATATTGCCGGCACGTCGCTTAGGATGAATCCCTGCGGCGAACAGAGCTTCATTGGCATAGATATTTCCCACTCCCACAACCACCTTGCTATCCATTACCAGCTGCTTGATTGCCGTCCGGCGTCCTTCACAGCAGGCTTTCAGATAGGTGGCATTGAAGTCGTCAGTCAGGGGTTCCGGTCCCAGATGACTTAACAGCGCATGCTGCTCACCAGCAGGTTGCCAGAGCACGGCGCCAAAGCGACGGGGATCTGTCAGACGCAATGCCCGCCCGTCATTCAGACAGATATCGAGGTGGTCGTGCTTGCCCGGCTCTTTGAGCTGATCGACGATACGCAGGCTGCCGGACATACCCAGATGAATCATCAGATCGCCGCCCGCCACGCTCAGCAGCAGATACTTGCCCCGACGACTGACCGCCGCAACCGCACAACCGGGAAGAATCTCCCCCAGCTCCAACGGAACCGGCCAGCGTAAGCGCGGCTGCCGCACCTTCAAGCGGGTGATTGTGCGATTTACAACATGAGGCTCAATACCCCGCCGGGTGGTTTCTACTTCAGGTAACTCAGGCATTGTCAGTCTTCAGAGCAAAGATAATGGCGAACGATAGTGACTATAGTACCGCAATTACCGGTCAGCAGATCACCACGCTAGTGCCGTCGTGGTCGCAGCACCATATATACACCGGCGACGGTGATGGCTACCCCCAGCAACGCCTGCAGGCTGAACGTTTCATCGAACAGCAACCAGGCCTCAATCGCCGTGGCCGGTGGCACCAGATAGAAGTAGGCCGCCACCCGGGATGACTCTCCTTCGCGAATCATATAGAGCAGCAACAGTATTGCCGCCACAGAGAGACCGAATACCAACCAGGCCAGGGAAAGGATCAGCGGCACCTGCCAGTCTACATCACCAGTTTCAAACCCGTAGCTGACAAGCCCCATCACCACCGCCGTCGACAGATACTGGTAGAAAGAGCCGGTGAGGAGGTCACTGCCGGCACCAAAACGTTTCTGGTACAGCGTGCCGATTGAGATAGCAAACAACGCCACCATCGCGGCGGAAAAAGCATAGCCATTAAACTCAAACAGCCCCAGCTTGCCATTGCCGTGCAACACCGCCACCACCCCCACAATCCCCAGCAGCATGCCGAACCACTGCAGTGACCGCAGCCGCTCAGAGAATGCCCTCCAGGCGATCAGCGCTGTCAGCAATGGCTGCAGCCCAACCAGCAGGGCGGCTATCCCGGCAGGCATATCAAGCTTGATGGCGGCAAACACGCCGCCAAGATAGCCGGCATGCACCAGCAGCCCCACGACCATCTGATGCATCGCCTGGGCAGGCGAAAGCGAGCGCGCCCGAAAGATTCTGATCAGCAGCGCAAACACGGCCAGATTGGCGAGCATCCGGATAAATAGCAGGTTAAATGGCTCGATATAGGGCAACGCATATTTAGCCCCGATAAAGCCGGTACTCCACAACAACACAAATATAAAAGGTACCAGCGCCACCAGCCGGGATTGAGTCACCACCATAGCCATCTCCTGAGTCAGGTTTAAAACCTGAAAGACTGATTCACAGAAGCTCTAGGCTAGGACGAAACATAATGCCTAAAAAGATACAAAACCGGGGTAAAAAACAGGGTACAGAAAGTTTTACTTTGACCAAAATGGTGAAAAAACACTAGCCTGTACCCATGAAGAAATATCAGCAGCTCGCCCAGTCGATCCAGCAACAGATAGAGAAACAGCAGCTCAGGCCTGGAGACGCCCTGCCTTCCATCCGCCTGCTCAGCGAATCCCGCCAGGTTAGCCGAAATACGGCAATCCGTGCCTATAACCTGCTGGAGGACCTGGGACTGATTGAGCCGCGCCTGCGCCGGGGCTACTTTGTCCGTCGCCGCATAACGAACGGAAGCAATCTGAAGCCGCGCAGCGTCAAGCTCGGCTCTCTGCCTCTGAGAATTATCCACGATGCCAGCCTGCCTGAGCTGATCCCCCTGGGCAGTGCAAACCCGGCCGGCAGCTTTCCTGCCCGGGCCCGCTTCTATAATGAGCTGGCCAGGCAGGCCCGGCGGGAAGCAGCCCGCAGCTGTCGCCTCAGCCCCTATATCGCGACGCCGGGCGATGCAGGGTTGCGGCAACAGCTGGCACGACGCTATAGCGATTACATGAAACTTGAGGCCGATGACGTGATCGTTACCAGCGGTGCCCAGGAAGCGGTCAGCCTGGCTCTGCGAGCGGTCGCTCAGCCCGGTGATACCGTCATCGTCGAATCGCCCAGTTTCTATGGCACCCTGCAGTGCATCGAAGCGCTGGGCCTCAAGGCACTGGAGATCCCTTCAGACCCGGGCAGCGGGATCAGCCTGCCGCTGCTGCAACAGGCATTGGAGAGCTGGCCGGTCAGCGCCATCATGCTTAATCCCGGCTTTAATAATCCACTCGGCTTCTGCATGCCGGAAGAGAACAGGCGTAAGTTGCTGGAGATCACCGCCACCTACGACCTGCCGGTGATTGAAGATGATGTTTTCGGCGACCTGCAACATCAGGGAACCCGGGTCCTTCCCATCAAAGCCTTTGACTCGGATGGACGGGTGATACTCTGCAGCTCGCTTTCAAAAACACTGGATGCAGCCACCAGGCTGGGATGGACATTACCGGGGCGCTATTACGAGAAGATCAACTACCTGAAGTATGTCACCAGCATGGCCTCCAACGGTACCGCGCAGTTGGCGGCCGCCGAATTTCTATCTGGCAGGCACTATGAAAGGCACCTGCGCTCAATACGCAGAACCTACCGCCAGAGGCGGGAGCTTATGTTAGAGCAACTGGACAAGTGCTGGCCCAGGGAGTCTGTGATTTATAGCGGAGAGGGAGGCTATTTATGCTGGATTCAGCTGCCTTATCACCTGGATGGCGAGGTACTGTTTCACCAAGCCCGCCAGGCGGGTATCAGCATAACGCCGGGAAGCCTGTTCTCCAGCAGCGGCCAGTACCAGAACTATATCCGGCTCAACTACGCGAGTTACGCGGAAGACGCGCTTTTTCCCGCGGCAGTTTCGACCCTGGCGGGGCTGATTTCGGGCTGAGCCCGGCAGTGGCCATCACGGATTGGCGCTCCCCGCCCCGCAGCCAGAATGCAGCCTGATAGACCAGGTACTGCCAGCGCGCAGGCCGCAGCAACGCCTGATCGATCAGGTGATGCACAGCCACAGCCACCAGCTGAGCCAGCAACAGCGACAGCACTACGAAGGCAACCGCAGCCAGCAGGCCGTCCCCCAGAAGCGGCGGTAGCAGTTTTGCGCAGACACCCAGCACGAAGAGGTGACTGAGGTACAGCGAATAGGAACAATCGCCAAGGTGCTGCACCAGACGACTCTCCGGCAACCTGAGGTTCAGTACCGACCAGAACAAGGCAGCTGCCGGGACACCCCAGCCAATGACTCTTGGCAGCTCATTGGGGATCAGCAGTAGTAATAATGAGACTCCCATCAGGGGCCACGCAAACATCTGGCCAGTCCGGACACCACTCAGATAGATCCAGGCGATTCCCATTCCCAGCAGGAACTCGAAAACAATGCTGTTACCCAGAAACCCGGCCCAGGCGTAGGATGCAGGCATCAGGTTTGCCAGCAGCCAGATCACACTCAGAGCCGCACTCATCCAGAGCCAGATCAGTTGGCGGGGCAACAGCAAGCCAATAGCGAACAGCAGATAAAAATAGACTTCGTAATGCAGTGACCAGCCCGGTATAAGTACCGGCCAGACCTGATTGGTAAATACCGGGTGGTAGGCAGGAATGAATAGCAAACTTTCAACCAGGGCCACCGGATCAAGTACCGCATTCTTAAAGGCATCAGGTAACAACCAAAGCGCGGCGGCCATGACCACAGTAAAGAACCAGTAAAGGGGCACAACCCGGCGGATGCGGTCTTTCAGGAATGTTACAGGCGAAGTCGGCCGGGATGTAACCAGCACCATAATAAAGCCGGAGATCACAAAGAACAGATCAACACCCTGCTCGCCGATATTCGGCAAATACAGATCATAGGCTGCAACCTGATTCGCGCTGTGGAAATAGACTACCAACAGAGCTGCAAAGGCCCTGAGAAACTGTATTCCCCCGATCCTTTTCTGAATCACAGACGACCCCCTATCCATACAGGGGACTTATCACTCCCTGTGCCGCTGCCACTCCTACCGTACTGCGCCTTATCCTTAGCACAGCATTCTGAAACCTCACACTGACAGTATATAGTTTCAATTAACAAATAAGTCACTAATTTTACTTATATTTTTTGAAACATCCGTTTTAAAAAATATCCAGACTTTAGCCTTAGTCCGTTTGCACCATGGCATACCCGGCACGCCACTCCCGCACTGATACTATCGGATAAGCGACCTCTTGCTAGCGCTGTGCGCACTGGCTCTTCAGATCCACACCGGGAAGCTTTAACGTAAGCATTTTGGAGTATTCGATGAGCCGCGCTTTCGTCAAAGAGGATTCGGGAGATCAACCGGAGCAGTTGCCGGAACGTCCTGTAAGCCCTCACCCCAACTACATGACCGCCACAGGCTACCGGACAATGGTGCAGCAGGTCGCTGCGCTGGATCATGAGTTGCACACACTTAAAGCCGATCTATCGCTGACATCCCTGACACGACAGGCAGTGATCCAGCGAGACCTGAACTACTACCGGTCCCGGGTTGCCAGCGCCATTCAGGTCGAACCGGCAACATCAGCACCGAGCCGGGTGATATTTGGCTGCGAGATCAGTTTTATCGATGAGCAGGATCAGCAGCACAGCTATCGCATCGTCGGCGAAGATGAAGCCGATATCGCAAACAAGCGGATAAGCTGGCGTTCACCGCTGGCGAATGCACTGCTGGGGAAGCAGGCCGGTGACCAGGTGCTATGGCAGAAGCCACACCACAGCGAAGAGATCGAGATCACGGAAATCCGGCCCTAGGAATGCCGGCAGCCACTGAGGTAGGCAATGCCCGCCATAAAATCCCCCGGATGCCAGATCATAGCAACGATTAGCAGGCAGACAGTTACCTTACGCAAAATATCTGCAGCCAGCCTAAACTGGGGGGATGGAAAACCGCTATCTCGAACAGCTCAGCTGGCCCGAAGCAGCCAATGCCCTGACTGAATCGGCCTGCGTGGTGATACCACTGGGCGCGCAACTGAAAGAGCACGGTCATCACCTGCCTCTCAATACCGACTGGCTACTGGCCGACTACCTCACAGGGCAGTTATCAGCGCTGCAAAACCTGTTGATCACCCCACCCATCGGCCTCAGCTTCTTCCCCGCCTTTACCGATTATCCCGGCACCGTCAGCCTGAGTAAGCATTGCGCCGGCCTGATGCTGGAAGAGTATCTGCAGGCACTGAGCACTCACGGCGCCCGGCGCTTCTATTTCCTGAACACCGGTATCAGCACCAACTGGGTATTAGAGCCACTGCGCCTGAAATTGCAGCAACAGCATATCGAGATACTTTACAGCGACCTGCTGGAGCTGCTGCCGGATATTGAGGCCCCGATTGCGGAACAACGTTGCGGCAGCCATGCCGATGAGATCGAAACCTCGATGATGCTCTATATAGCACCGGAACGGGTCAGGATGGAACTGGCCTGTTGTGAATATGGCCGGGACGGTAAACAGAGCGGTCCTTTCAGACGCCAGCCGGAGCAGAACGGCTTCTACTCGCCCAGCGGGATCTTCGGTGACGCCACGCTGGCAACGGCGGAAAAGGGCCGTGTGGTGTTGCTGCAGCTTGCCGAGCGAATCCGCCGCCAGCTCAGGGCGTTCAGCCAGCCCGGCTGGCATCCGGCACCACCGGCAGAGCGTTACCTCAGCTGACTTTCTTTGCGTAACTGGCCCGATCCATATCACTCACCTCAACCGAACAACTGGCAATCAGGTCACCGAGGAACGAAACCGCCGCACCGAGCACCCGTTGACTTAGCTGCTGCTTCTGCTCAGCACTGCGGCCACTGAGGATCTTCAGATTAATATGAACAAACTCAGCATGTCCGCTGCCGGTCAGATAGTGGTCCACTGCCAGGGCACGGGTTTTGATATCTTCCAGACCGAACAGACCACTATCGAAGGCAGCCTGATGCACGCGCCTCAGCAACTCACTCAGATCACACTTGTCAGCCAGCGAGCGGGCATATTCGATAACACAATGAGGCATGTTGCTAACTTCCTGTCTCTTTCCTAAAACATTCAGGCACAAAAAAACCCGGACAATGCCGGGTTTTTCTTAAGCCAGAACCAATTACTTGATTTTAGCTTCTTTGTACTCCACGTGCTTACGCACTACTGGGTCATACTTTTTGAAGACCAGTTTGTCTGGAGTGTTACGCTTGTTCTTGTCTGTGGTGTAGAAGTGACCAGTACCAGCAGAAGAAACCAGTTTGATTTTATCGCGTGCGCCTTTAGCCATGATCTAGCTCCTTATACCTTGATACCGTTGGCACGAACTTCAGTCAGAACTGAGTCGATACCTTTTTTGTCGATGATACGCATACCTTTAGAAGATACACGCAGACGAACGAACTTCTGCTCGCTCTCTACCCAGAAACGGTGCCAGTGCAGGTTAGGCAGGAAACGACGACGAGTCTTGCGGTTAGAGTGGGAAACGTTGTTCCCGGTTACCGGACGCTTGCCGGTTACCATGCAAACTTTAGACATAGTAAAAACCTTTTATGTAAGGGTTACGTTTACTTCTATCCATCGTATTTATAGATGCAGCCATTTGTCGCCCTGCACTCTCAGGCCGTTAGCTGCACGTCAGGCGGAGCGTCCCAAACAAATAATGGACAGGATACCATACCGGAGTGCGGATAGAAGGTGCGAGATCATACAGACTCAGGCCGGGAAACTCAAGTTTAAACCAGCCACAAAATGCTGTTTATGGTTCGCGCCTTGTCCGGTTCAGATCCATCCCCTTTCGGCAAACGAGATCACCTCGGCATCCCCTACCACCATATGGTCCAGCACCCTGATATCCACCGTCTGCAGGGCCTTCATCAGGCGATCGGTAATCTGCCGGTCTGCCCGGCTGGGTTCGGCCACCCCGGAGGGATGGTTATGGGCCAGGATCAGCGCGGCGGCATTCTGCTCCAGGGCTTTTTTCACCACTTCCCGGGGATAGACGCTGGCAGCGTCGATGGTGCCGAAAAACAGCTCTTCATAGCTGATCACACGATGGCGGTTATCCAGCAACAGGCAGGCAAACACCTCCCGCTGACGATGCCTGAGTCGGGTACTCAGGTACTGACGCACCGCATCGGGGCTCTCCAGCGCACCGCCCCGTTCCAGCGTGGCCTGCAGATGGCGCCGCCCCATCTCCAGCACGGCCTGTAGCTGAGTGAATTTGGCATCGCCCAGGCCATGCCCTGCACAAAATGTCTGGCGGTCACTCTCCAGCAACTCGCGCAGCCCTCCGAAACTCTGTAATAGCTCCCGGGCAAGATCCACCGCACTTTTGCCACTGACACCGGTGCGCAGGAAGATCGCCAACAGCTCGGCATCCGACAGGCTCTGAGGCCCCATCAGCAGCAGTTTCTCCCGGGGCCTCTCCCCCTCCGGCCAGTCTCGTATCGCCATATCACTCTCCCTGTTCCTATCCGTCCGGCTAATCCGTAGCCTTATTTAATGCTGTCACTAATCTACGACAAAAAAGCACTGAGATGGTATCTTATGCCACCCGGCAGGTGCTGTCCTGATACAGATCATTCTGTACTTCGGTGACCATAGCCCCGCCCTCTCAGATCAACAGCCATCGTGACTTTAGGGTATGCAGCGACTTACTAACCGTCAGATTATTCTCGGCATCACCGGCGGCATTGCCGCTTACAAATGTGCTGAGCTTACCCGCCTGCTAAAAGGCGCCGGCGCCGATGTACGGGTCGTGATGACCCCGGCCGCCACCGAATTCATTACCCCGCTGACCATGCAGGCACTGTCCGGCAACCCGGTACACCATCAGTTGCTGGACCCCGAGGCAGAAGCCGGCATGGGTCATATAGAACTGGCAAAATGGGCCGACCTGATCCTGATTGCCCCGGCCAGCGCCGACTTTATGGCGCGCCTGGAATCAGGACAGGGCAATGATCTGCTGACCACCCTCTGCCTGGCAACCGATGCACCGATCTGTCTGGCACCGGCAATGAACCAGGCGATGTGGCGCGACATCGCAACCCAGGCCAATGCTGACAAACTGCAGCAGCGCGGTATTAAACTGTTTGGCCCGGGTACTGGCGAACAGGCCTGCGGCGACACCGGTCCGGGGCGGATGCTGGAACCGGCAGAGCTGGCACAGCTGTGCGCCGAGCAGTTTTCCAGTGGCGCCCTGAGCGGCAAGACTGTCTTTATTACCGCTGGCCCCACCCGCGAGCCGCTTGACCCGGTGCGCTATATCTCCAACCACAGCTCCGGAAAGATGGGCTATTCACTGGCCCAGGCCGCCGTCGATGCCGGTGCCCGGGTGAAACTGATCAGCGGCCCGGTCAACCTTGCCGCTCCGGAGCGGTTGCAAAGGGTCATGGTACAAACCGCCCGGGATATGCTCGACGCCTCCCTGGACGGCATCGAACAGTGCGACATCTTTATCGCCTCCGCCGCGGTGGCCGACTACCGTCCTACTGCGGTAGCCGAACACAAGATGAAGAAGGGCAAAGAGGAGGTGATGGAGCTGCATCTGGTAAAAAATCCGGATATCGTCGCCACCGTTGCCGCCCGGCCCGATAAGCCCTTTACCGTTGGGTTTGCCGCAGAGACGCAGGACGTTCTGGCCTACGCCCGCGATAAACTGCAACGCAAAAACCTTAACCTGATCGTTGCCAATGATGTTTCGCGCAGTGACATTGGCTTTAACAGCGACGAAAACGCTGTGACCGTCATCAGTGCCGATCAGGACCAGCCCCTGCCTCAGACATCGAAACGCCAGCTGGCCAATCAGCTGATCGAACTGATCGCCAGTGAATACAACCGGAATAGCCAATGAAGAAATTACAGGTAAAACTGCTGGATTCACGCATCGGCCGTGAATTCCCGCTACCTGAATATGCTACAGCCGGCTCTGCCGGGCTGGACCTGCGCGCCTGCCTTGACCAGCCCCTGACACTGGAGCCGGGCCAGACCGAACTGATCCCGACCGGCATGGCAATCCATATTGAAGATCCAGCCCTGTGCGCCATGATCCTGCCCCGTTCCGGGCTCGGTCACAAGCATGGCATCGTACTGGGTAATCTGGTTGGCCTGATCGATTCCGATTACCAGGGACAGCTTTTTGTATCCTGCTGGAACCGCGGACAGAGCACATTTAGCGTAGAGCCGGGCGAACGGATTGCCCAGCTGGTGCTGGTGCCCGTGGTTCAGGCAGATTTTGAAGTCGTCAGCGAATTCAGCGACAGCGATCGCGGCGACGGCGGCTTTGGCTCCTCCGGACGTCATTAAACACGTTTTATATTTAAGGACATTGATTATGCGTTATCCACTGACAAATCTGGACCAGGCGATCTTCCGCGCCTATGACATCCGCGGCATTGTGGGCGAAGCCCTGACCGACGACACCGTATACCATCTGGGCCGTGCTTTTGCCGCCCAGGCTAAAAGCCAGGGCGTCAGCCGTGTCAATGTCGGTGCCGATGGCCGCCTGTCCAGCCCGCGCATGAAGCGCTTCCTCAGCGAAGGCCTGCAGGATGGCGGTTGCGATGTGAACGATATCGGCGCGGTATCCACCCCGATCCTCTATTTCGCCGCCAACCACGACCAGCAATGCACCGGCGTGATGATCACCGGCAGTCACAACCCCGCCAACTACAACGGCTTTAAGATGATGATCGCCGGCCACACCCTTTCGGGTGATGATATCCAGCAGCTGAAGCAACGCATCATTGATCAGGATTACACTGAAGGTAAAGGCAAGCGCAGCTCCGCCGATATCCGCGCCCAGTATGTCGAGCACATCAGTGGTGATATCCAGCTGGCACGTCCGCTGAAAGTAGTGGTGGACTGCGGTAATGGCATTCCGGGCGATGTAGCACCGGGCCTGCTTGAGAAACTGGGCTGCGAAGTGATTCCGCTGTATTGCGATGTGGATGGCACTTTCCCCAACCACCATCCTGATCCGGGTAAACCCAAAAACCTGGTCGATGCGATCGCCAAAGTTAAGGAAACCGGTGCGGATCTGGGCCTGGCCTTTGACGGCGATGGCGACCGCGTCGGCGTGATCACTCCTCAGGGCAAGATGATCTATCCGGACCGGGTCATGATGCTGTTTGCCGAAGATATCATTGAACGCAACCCGGGCGCCGAAATCATCTTCGACGTGAAATGTTCCCGCCTGCTGGCCCAGGTGATCCGCAATGCCGGTGGCACCGCCACCATGTGGAAAACCGGCCACTCCCTGATTAAACACAAGATGAAAGAGTGTGGTGCCCTGCTGGCAGGCGAGATGAGCGGCCATATCTTTTTCAAAGAGCGCTGGTTCGGCTTTGACGACGGCATGTACGCCGCAGCCCGGCTGCTGGAAATTCTGGCCAAGCGTGACGAAGACGCTGACGCCCTGTTCAGCAAGTATCCGGAAGATGTCAGCACGCCTGAACTGAATATCGAAGTTACCGAAGAGAACAAGTTCGGCATCATCGAAGCCCTGCAACAGCAGGAGTTCAGCGGCGGCGAAGTCAACCGAATCGACGGCGTGCGTGTCGACTACCCGGATGGCTGGGGACTGGTACGCGCCTCGAATACCACACCGGTACTGGTACTGCGCTTTGAAGCGGAATCGGCACCAGTACTGGAGCGTATCCGCAGTGACTTCCAGCAGAAGCTGCATGCCGTGGATGCCAACCTGAACATCCCGCACGAATAAATAACGACAGAAGGCAGGCCCTGTCACCACGGGGCCTGATATAAGAAAAAATAAGGATTAGAGATGCCTCTGACTCGCAAACAGGCGATGACTACCGCTGAAGTTCTCAGCGAAGCAATGCCCTATATCCAGCAGTTCCAGGATAAAACCATCGTCATCAAGTATGGCGGCAACGCCATGATCGACGAGAAGCTGAAAAACAGCTTTGCCCGTGACATCGTGATGATGAAGCTGATCGGCCTGAACCCCATCGTGGTACACGGTGGCGGCCCGCAGATCGGTGACCTGCTGGAAAAACTCAGCATCGAATCCCACTTTATCAATGGCATGCGCGTCACGGATGAGAAGACCATGGATGTGGTCGAGATGGTGCTGGGCGGCATGGTCAACAAGGATATCGTCGGCCTGATCAACCGCAACGGCGGTAATGCAATTGGCCTGACGGGTAAAGACGGTCCGCTGCTGCGAGCCAAAAAGCTCAAAGTCCGTCACAAAACCCCGGAAATGGAAGCGCCCGAGATCATCGATATCGGCCACGTGGGCGAAGTCGAGAGTGTCAACGTTTCAGTACTGAACATGCTGGAAAAATCTGACTTTATCCCGGTGATCGCGCCAATCGGGGTCGATAAGGAAGGCGTCTCCTACAACATCAATGCCGACCTGGTAGCCGGCAAGATCGCTGAAGTGATGCAGGCCGAAAAACTGATCCTGCTGACCAACATCACCGGCCTGATGGATAAGGATGGCAATGTCCTCACCGGCCTGTCCACCGAGCAGGTTGATGGCCTGATCGAAGACGGCACTATCTATGGCGGCATGCTGCCGAAGATCGGTTGCGCCCTGAGTGCGGTGAAATCCGGGGTCAACAGTGCCCATATCATCGACGGCCGGGTTGCCCACTCCTGCATGCTGGAGATCTTTACCGACGAAGGCGTCGGTACCCTGATCACCAATCGCGGTTAGCAGCAACAGTCGACGGGGCCAGGCCGGAGTCGCCAGGTCCCTCAAGAAAACCGCTGGCAAGCCGTTAGCCTGACCTTATTCAGTTAACGGCTTGCCGGAAAGCAACCGACTTTCCAACACAGCAGTAACATCGCCAGTCCACAAGGCGGTGTCGGCCAGCCTATGGCCTCGTAAATGGAGCACCAATGAGCGAACAGAAGATTTCCCGCCGCGATCAGATCCTGCAGTCGCTGGCAGCAATGCTGCAGAATAACCCGGGCCAGCGTATTACGACCGCGGCCCTGGCCAGGCAGGTCGGTGTATCAGAAGCTGCCCTTTACCGGCACTTCCCCAGTAAGGCCCGCATGTTTGAAGGCCTGATCAGCTTTATCGAAGAGACAATCTTCTCCCGGGTCAGCATTATCACCAAATCGGATGCCGATGCGGTGCGCCAGTGTGAACAGCTACTGACCCTGCTGCTGACCTTTGTGGAAAAGAACCCCGGTATGGCCCGCATACTGACCGGCGATGCTCTCTCCGGTGAAACGGAACGTCTGCGTATGCAGGTCAACCAGGTGTTTGAGCGACTGGAGACCCAGCTTAAGCAGATCCTGCGCGAAGCCGAGATCAAGTCCGGCCTTCGCACCCGCGCCAGCGCCGGTGTCACCGCCAACCTGATGCTTGCGTCCGCAGAGGGTCGTATCCGCCAGTTCGTTCGCAGCGAGTTCAAGCGCAAGCCAACTGCCAGCTGGGCCGACCAGTGGCAGGTACTGGCCGCGTCCTCTTTCCGCGAAGCTGCCGTTCCGGCCTGATCGATTCAGATCCTGCCGGTATCAATCAGGATACCGGCCTCCTCCTCCCGCAATACTGTCCGCTCTCCGGTTACCTTCAGTCGCGCATCAGATAGCCCCGCTCTGGCGGCCACGAATCAACGCAGAATACTCTATTGAATTCAGGCGCTGGCCTGCAGGCAAAAAAAAACCGCTGACACGAGGCCAGCGGCGGAGAGGTTTCAGGCGATAAGGGCACCTACGAATAAGCACCCCGGCCCGAGGGAAGTGTCCCGGGCATGAGCACCCGGCGACAGAAGGTTCAAAGAACAACCACCTCAAGAGCCGCAAGAGGTGGCCGCATCACAGCGATCAGGCGATCTTGACCGACTGCTGTGGATTAAGGCGTTTCTCGACAATGCGGAATACCCAGATGATCACCACGCTCAGCAGCAGGTAGATCACCCCCGCAGAGAGGAAGATCTCAATCGGAGTATAGGTACGGGCGATGATGGTGCGCGCCATACCGGTCAGATCCAGCAGGGTGATAGTGGAGGCCAGCGCACTGCCCTTCAGCATCAGGATAATCTCGTTACCATAGGCTGGCAGCATCACCGCGAAAGCCCTTGGCAGCTTAATGCGGCGGTAGATCAGCGGCTTACGCATCCCCAGCACCTGTGCAGCCTCCACCTCCCCTTTGGGGATCGAATCCAGCGCACCACGCAGGATCTCGGCGGAATAGGCCGCGGTATTCAGGGAGAACGCGATAATGGCACACCAGTAGGGTTCCCGCAGGTAAGGCCAGAGCGCACTCTCACGTACCGCCTCAAACTGCGCCATGCCGTAATAGACCAGAAAGATCTGCACCAGCAGCGGGGTACCGCGGAAAAAGAAGATATAGGCGTAAGGCAGTGCCCGAATCCAGATGTTTTTCTCGTGACGGGCAATCCCCAGCGGGATCGCCAGCAAGGTACCGATCAGGCCAGAGACCAGCACCAGTTCAACAGTCGTTCCCACGCCTTCCAGCAGTTTCGGGAAGTATTGCGCAATAACTGAATAATCCATCAGATTCCCCTCTCCAGACCACGGTTAGCGCGTTTTTCCAGATAGTGAACCAGCACCATAGTGACGATGGTCAGGCTCAGATAGATAAAGGCAGCCAGCAGATAGAACAGGAATGGCTCCTTGGTGAAGCCCACGGCAACATTGGCTTTGCGCATAATGTCTTCAAGGCCGATCACCGACACCAGCGCCGTATCTTTCAGCAGCACCAGAAACAGATTGCCCAGCCCCGGCAGGGCCAGACGCCACATCTGCGGCATAATCAGGCGCAAGAAGATTTGCATGCGGCCCATGCCCAGTGCCTGCCCGGCTTCCCGCTGTCCACCGGGAATCGCCTGAATAGCACCACGGAACACCTCAGTCGCATAAGCACCAAAGGTCAGGCCCAGGGCTGTGACGCCGGCTGCAAAGGGACTAATTTCAATGTACTCGTCATAACCGAACTGGCTGGCAACTGCCATCAGCACAGTAGTAGCACCGAAATAGATAATCAGCACCGTCAACAGTTCGGGGATACCACGAATACAGGTGGTATATGCATTGGCAATACTGCGGGCAATGCGGTTGTCAGAGAGCTTGGCCGATGCCCCGGCAATACCCAGAACCAGGCCCACCAGCAGGCTCGCCAGTGCCAGCTCGATTGTGACCAGAGTACCGGCCAGCAGCTGATCGCCAAAACCTTGGAGTTCAATCATGCGAATACCTCAGGAAGAACAACGAAGGGACCGGTGAGCACCGGCCCCGGGGGCATCAATAGATGGAGAACGGGAAGTACTGGGCGTTGATCACATCATAAGTGCCATCCGCCAGGATCTCCTGCAGCGCCTTGTTCATACGCTGGCGCAGCTCATCACCTTTACGCACAGCGATACCGATTTTGTCATCCTTAGCAAAGGCCGGGCCTTTGTATTCAAATCCCTTAGCCGTATCAGACTTCAGCCACTCGTAGGTTGGCAGCTCGTCAGACAGTGCACCGTCCAGACGGCCGGCTTTCAGGTCCAGGTAAACCGCATCGTTGTTATCGTAGAGCTTGATATCAACCACACCGTCCAGGTTATCTTCCAGATACTGACCGGCAACCGTGGCGCGCTGAGCACCGATCACCTTGCCTTTCAGTGCCGCCCGGGAGGTGTCAAACTTGCTGCCCTTAGCCGCGACGTAACGCAGTCCGCCGGTGTAGTAAGGATCGGTGAAGTCCACCTGTTTCAGGCGATCTTCGGTGATTGACATGGACGCGACGATGGCATCGAACTTTTTAACTTTCAGCCCCGGAATCAGGCCATCCCAGTCCTGAGTGACGATGGTGCACTCGGCCTGCATTTTTTCACACAGGGCATTCGCAATATCCACATCAAAGCCGCGGGGCTTGCCGCTGGCATCGATGAAGTTAAACGGAGCCCAGGCCCCCTCTGTGGCAATGCGCAGCTTATCGCCGGCCTGTGCAAAAGATGCACCTACAGAGGCCGTGGCCACTACCATTGCTGCCGCGAACGCTTTCTTAAAAGTCATTTGATCCACCTGTTTTTGTTATTGACTGGATTTTTTCGAGACGAGTGTGCTGAGGCTCAGAACACCGTGGAGATAAACTCTTTGCAACGCTCGGATGAAGGGTTGCCAAACACCTGGGCCGGCGGGCCATACTCTTCAACCTTGCCCTGATGCAGGAACATCACGTGACTGGATACATCACGTGCGAATGCCATTTCGTGGGTTACGATCAGCATGGTACGGCCTTCGCCGGCCAGATCACGCATAACGCCCAGTACTTCGCCAACCAGCTCCGGGTCCAGCGCGGACGTCGGCTCATCGAACAGCAGTACCTGCGGGTCCATCGCCAATGCCCGGGCGATGGCTACACGCTGCTGCTGACCACCGGAAAGCTGGGCCGGATAGAAATCCTTACGCTGATACAAACCAACCTTATTGAGCAGCTCATGGGCATACTCAGTGGCTTCAGCCTTGCTGCGCCCCAGGACTTTCACCGGTGCTTCAATCACGTTTTCGGTGATCGTCATATGCGGCCAGAGATTGAAGTTCTGGAATACGAACCCCACCTTGGAGCGCAACTGAGCCAGCTGTTTATGGGAAACCGCATCCAACTGACCATCTTTGGCGCGATCCAGATGCAGTTTTTCGCCGGTGATAAATATCTCGCCTTCGGTCGGCCGTTCCAGCAGGTTGATACAGCGCAGGAAGGTACTTTTACCGGAGCCACTGGAACCGATGATCGAGATCACATCATGTTCATGGGCCTGCAGATCGATTCCTTTAAGGACTTCCAGGTCGCCGAAAGACTTGTGGATATCTTTCAGATAGAGTGCGGAATTTTCTGGCATCTTATTATTCTCTCGCCGTTTTTACAGGGTAACCCGCCTGGCTATACAACAGTTTTCAGCCGGTCATCACCCATGGGGTCTGAAGTGATGACCACATTAACAAAATTGATCGAAACAAAATTTCAGTTATCAGACGCTAAGTTCAGCTGAGGCGACCTGCCTGTTTTTCACGCAGCCCCGAGCTCGTCCCCGGCCTTTTATCACCGGCATCCTGCTCAGGCAGCAGATAGATCGGGCATTGCCGAACCCCGCCCGGGGATTAACCGGCCGGTGACTGTTGCGGAAAATGTCAGCCTGTCGAAAAAGCAGGTCGCCTCAGCGATAGTTCCTGTCTGTGCCGACTAAGGGATTTCATCAATAATGAAGTGGTTATAAGTGGCTGGAATCCCGGCCGAATCGCTGAACCCGGCTAAGGAATCTCCATGCTGACAATTCGCCCTCTGGCATTCTCCGATCTGCAGGCGCTGGAACGCCTGGCAGTCATCGCGGGCGGCAATCTGACTACCCTGCCGGCTAACCGCGATCACCTGAGTGAACTGATTAACCGTACCCGCCAGTCGCTGCGACAGACCGTCAGCCGCCCCGGTGACCAGAGCTACCACTTTGTACTGGAAGACAGCGACGGTGAATTGCTGGGTATCGCCGGTATCGAAGCGGCGGTCGGCCTGAACTCTCCTTTCTACAGCTATCGTCTGGATGAAGTGGTTCATGCCTCCAGCGAGTTACGGGTGCATAACCGCATCCCTTCGATGCACCTGTGTCAGGATTTTGACGGTTACAGCCGGCTCTACACCTTTTACCTGATTCCCCAGCATCGCACGGCCAGAAACCTGCAGCTGCTGTCGCGGGCACGACTGCTGTTTATGGCGCAGCATCCGCAACGCTTCGCCCATAAAACCCTGGCGGAACTGCAGGGCCTGGTCGATGAGCAGGGCCAGTCGCCGTTATGGGAATGCCTGGGACGGCACTTTTTCAGCATGGAGCTGGAGCGCGCCAACTATCTGACCGGCATCGATGCCAAAGGCTTTATTGCCGATCTGATGCCGCATTACCCGGTCTACCTGCCGATGCTGCCCGAAGCGGTGCGCAATACACTCGGTCAGCCACGCCCGGACATTGCCGACACCATGCAGCTGCTGACTGACGAAGGCTTCAGGCACCAGGGCTATGTGGATATCTTCGATGCCGGCCCGACACTGGAAGCCCGCACCGGTGGGATTCACAGTATTCGCGACAGCATTTCCTGTCCGCTGCGGCTCTGTGACTCAGCGTCCGGTGTTGAAGTGCTGGTCAGCAATACACGGCTGGAAGCATTCCGCTGTGCGATTACCCGGCTCGATCCTTCCCGCCCGATGCTTAGCGCCGCCACGGCACAACAGCTGGGGCTGGAAGACGGCGACGACTTCCGCTTCATTCCGCTGTATCAGGCAGACTGAACGGGTACAAGAATAACCAAACGGAGCACCCCGGAGGTGCTCTCTTACAGGCATCGACACTCAATAACTATCAGATGCCGATCCGGCGCGTGCCGGTATCAGAGAGGAAAACGGAATTATGATGGTAGTAAGACCCCTGAAAAAAGACGACTGGCAGGCACTGAGGGAACTGGCCCGCCAGACCGGTACCGGTTTCACTTCACTGCAGGACGATGATGATCAGGTAACGGCCCGGTTTGAAGCCGCTATCGAGGCATTTGCCAAGAGCGTTGCCAAGGAGATGGCAAACTACCTGTTTGTAATGGAAGACACCGACAGCGGCGAAGTCGTGGGTATCTGTGGTATCGAAGCGGCCGTGGGCCTGAGCGAACCCTGGTACAACTTCCGTGTCGGCACCCTGGTACACGCGTCTCGCGACCTCAGCATCTACAACCAGATCAGCACCTTGACCAACAGTAATGACCATACCGGCCATTCAGAGGTCTGCACGCTGTTTTTGCGTCCGGACTACCGCCGTGACCGTAACGGTCACCTGTTGTCCAAATCACGCTTCCTGTTTATGGCTGAATTCCCGCACATGTTCCACGAGAACGTGATCGCAGAGATGCGCGGCTATTCGGATGAGAACGGGGTATCTCCATTCTGGGAAGGGCTGGGCCGTCACTTCTTCTCCATCGACTTCGCCGAAGCCGATATGCAGAGCGCCAAAAGCAAGAGCTTTATCGCCGAGCTGATGCCAAAACATACGATCTATGCCAACCTGCTGCCGCCGGCGGCACAGGATGCAATCAGCCAGACCCACAAGAATACCGTACCGGCCCGCAAGCTGCTGGAGGCCGAGGGATTCCGCTACACCGGCTACATCGATATTTTCGATGGAGGCCCGTTGCTGGAGTCACGGGTACAGGATATCCGTGCCGTGCGTGACAGCCGCTACGCCAAGGCGATCGTGGGCGAGCTGGAAAAGGAAGGTCCGATGTATCTGGTCGGCAGCACCTCTTTCGATAACTACCGCTGCTGTATGACACCGATTGAACTTGAAGGCGCAAATGTGGCCCGCATTCCGCCGGCCGTCGCCGATGCGCTGCAGGTCAGCGAGGGCGACACCCTGCGTATCGTGCCGCTGTTCCCGGTACCGCAGTACTAATCCGGCCTGACCGGAAAAATCCGCAGGCAGGCCTTCACGGCCTGCCTTCCAGCGCCAGCAGAGGCTGTAGCTGCTGACGTAATTCAACCAGCTCTATCCCCTGCGCCCTCAGCCTGGGCAACCTTTCCGCCAGATAGCTCAGCGTTTCCGGATAGGGATGGCCAATAACCACCACCACCGGCTGCTGTTCCGCCAACCTGACTGCACGCTGAAACTGATGGGCAATCGCCTGTCTGTCCCGCCGATGATCAAGGAATACATGCCGCCGAAGCGAGGGGATCTGATTCTCCCGGGCTTTCTGCCATGCCACCGATCCGACCGTGGTATAGCTGTCGACAAAGAAAAGCTGTAATCGCCGGGCCTCTTCCATTACCCACTGCATCGCCTGCGGCTGGCGTGTCAGCAATGATCCCATATGATTATTGAAGCCTTCGACATAAGGTACGGCAGCCACCGCCTCACGCATCACTGACTGCAGCTTTTGACGAGGCTGATCGGGTAGCAGTGCTCCCGGCCCCAGCGCAAGCCCGGCGTTATTTGCCATCGGCAGGTGCAGCATAACGGTGCGCCCCGACTGATGCACGGCTTTCGCCAGGGAACGGGCATGGGGGGTGTGGGGCAGGATTGCATAGCTGATCGGCCCGGGTAACGCCACCGCCTCCCGGCCGCGACGCAGGTTATTCCCCAGGTCATCAAGAATCAGTACCAGGCGCTTGGTCACCGGCGGGTACGGAGCCGCTTCAGCCTGCGGCATGTCAGCAGGCTGTGTTTCAGCGGATGCGCAGAGAGAGAGGCTGCCGGTACCGATATACAGCAGTACCAGCAGGCAACGCCACAGCATCAGTTACTACGAACGATACGCAGGGCTTTCAGCAGATTAAGCGCTTCATAGAGCTGGTAGTCGGAGCGCGCCAGATTGACCTCTGCCGGTTCGGCTGCCGCATCCGCCTCAGCGACTCCGTTGCCGTTCTCCAGATGGCCGCTCAGATCAGCTTCCTTCACCAGATGATTCTGCTCATCCGCCAGCTGCAACTCAGCTTCTTCAACCCGGATATCCGGCACGATTCCCTGGGCCTGGATCGAGCGGCCGTTCGGGGTGTAGTAGCGCGCTGTAGTCAGCTTCACCGCTCGCTTATCGGCCAGCGGCAATACCGTCTGAACGGAACCCTTACCGAAGCTGTCGGTCCCCATCACTACCGCACGCTTATGATCCTGCAGCGCACCGGCGACAATCTCCGATGCCGAAGCAGAACCGCCATTGATCAGTACCACCAGCGGCAGATCACCGGCTTCGGTTTCACTGGTCGCACTGAAGCGGGAATCGGTATTCGGAATGCGGCCTTCGGTATAGACGATCAGGCCGCTGTCGATGAACACATCGGAGACATCCACCGCCGCCTGCAATACACCGCCCGGGTTGTTTCGCAGATCCAGCACCAGGCCATTCAGCTCACCCTTCTCGCGCAGCTTGTTCAGCTGCTTGATCATTTCGTTGCCGGATGCCACCTGGAACTGGGTAATACGCAGGTAACCGTAGCCCTCTTCCAGCATACGGCTCTTCACACTGGAAACATGGATGATGTCGCGCACCACTTTGATCTTCAACGGCTTATCTTCGCCGTCACGGATAATGGTGAGGACAATCGGCTCGCCGGGCTTGCCGCGCATGATATTCACAGCCTCATCCAGCGACAGGCCGCTGACCGGCGTATCGCCAAGGCGGGTAATCAGGTCACCCGCTTTAACACCGGCCTTCTGGGCCGGAGTGTCATCGATGGGGGTAACCACACGGATATAGGGTTCCTGCAGGCTGACTTCGATACCCAGGCCGCCAAACTCGCCACTGGTATGCACCTGCAGTGATTCGAAATCATCGGCATCGAGGTAGGAGGAATGGGGGTCCAGGCCTGCCAGCATTCCACGTACGGCATCTTCCAGCAGTTTGGCATCATCGACCGGTTCGACATAAGCCTTCTTAATGCGCTCAAACACCTCACTGAACAGGCGTAATTCCGTCAACGGCAGCGTATCAGCCGATTCCTTAGGCTCTTCAGCGGCCTGCAACGGGGCGCTGCACAAGGCAGTCACGGTGGCTGCCAGCAGAGATTTTTTCAGCACTTCAATTACTGCCGTTTTCATAGATCTGTTCCTTTCCCGGTTGCCCGGTTAAATCAAAAAAATCATCCTGCCGCCCTGATAGCCTGAGGCGACGGCTCTGCAACTACGGCTCTGCGGCCCTTGCGGCCGGCTGATAGCAGCCCTTTGCAGCTTTGCGCCTGACCTTGGTCTGCCGCTGCTGTAAGACAACGAAGGGCCGCCGCAGGTTCAGCTAAAAGCCACATCGGGGCATTAACCCCTGCGTCCCAGCCAGCGCTGCGGGTTATCCGCTTTACCGTTGCGTCGTATAGCAAAGTAAAGGCCAGATTCGCTCTGTCCTCCACTGCGACCGACGGCCGCCACCACATCCCCGGCCGAAACCCAGTCGCCAACATCACGGTTAATACTCTGATTATGGCCATAAAGCGACAGATAGTTATCGCCATGATCAATAATAATCACCAGGCCGTAGCCGCGCAGGAAGTCTGCAAACACGACCCGGCCATGGTGAATCGCCTTAACCGCATGACCGTCACGGCCGGAGATAAAGATACCATCGTAACGGATATTGTCCCGGTTACTGCCAAAGGTACGCCGCACGCTGCCCTTCAAAGGCCAGGGCAGCTTCCCTTTAAGCGTCCTGAAGGCTTTGTCATTATGCACCAGCTGGGCAGCATCCAGAGAGCGCTTAATCTCCTTCAGTACCTTGCCGAGGCGCTGCTGATCGGCACGATAGCGCGCCAGCTGACGTTTATCAGTTTTGATCTCGGCCTGAACCTTGGCCAGCAGATTCCTGCGCTTGCCCTGTTCAGCCTCAAGACGAACGGCCTCAGCTTTCTGCCGTTTCAGCTTAGCGGCAATATCCAGCTCTACGCTGTTCAGGTCTGTTTCGGTACTGCCAAGATCAGCCAGGGTGTTGCGGAACTGCTCGATCCGGGTCAGCAGTGAGCGGCTGATCTTGTCGTGATAGCGCAGCATCCGGGAGACCTCCTCCGGATCTTTCTGGCTGAGGATCAGCTGCAGGCGTGGCAGATTGCCCTGACGGTACTGGTCGCGGATCTGTAGCCGGATCACCTGGCGTAACCGGACCAGATCACGACGCAGGCTGTCACGCTTTTTCTCCAACCCGCCGGCGTTGCTGCGCAACTTTTTAAGTTTACGCTCAAGGCTGCGGATCGAACGGCTCAGGGTCGCAATCTCCCGCTCACTGGATTGCAGTGCACGGCTCAGCTCAGAGGCTTTGCTCTGCTGCTTTTTCAGGTCCCGTTGCAGTGCGCTGATATTCTGGCGCAGCTTTTTAAGCTGGCTTTCGGTGGCATCTTTGGCGGCGACCGCCGGCAGTGCCAGCAATAACGCCAGAAGCAGGACCAGGGGGGTAAAAAGCTTGCGCATATTGAGAGTACGGGAGTGCAGCCGGGCTGCACGCCCTCATTCCGGCTTAGTGAATTTCAGCCAGAATCTGACCGGTCATCTCTGCCGGCGCTTCGATATCCATCAGGTACAGCAGGGTCGGAGCCAGGTCGCAGAGGGCACCATTTTTCAGCGTCAGGCGATCCTTACGCGGACCGTCATAGACCACGGCAACCGGCCAGTTAGTGTGGGATGTGTGGGGCTGGCCGGTGTTCGGATTCACCATCAGCTCGACATTGCCGTGATCCGCAGTGATCAGGGTTTCACCATCCACTTCGGCCATTGCTTCCAGCACCTGACGGACACTGTTATCGATCACCTCACAGGCCTGTACGGCGGCATCAAACTTACCGGTATGGCCAACCATATCGCCATTGGCAAAGTTACAGACGATCAGGTCGTGCTTACGGCTACGGATCGCTGCCACCAGCTTTTCTGTGACTTCCGGCGCACTCATCTCCGGCTGCAGGTCATAGGTCGCGACGTCCGGAGACGGCACCAGAATCCGCTCTTCGCCCTCATATACCGCTTCCTGACCGCCGTTAAAGAAGAAGGTCACATGGGCATACTTCTCGGTCTCGGCAATGCGCAGCTGGGTTTTACCCAGGCCGGACAGGTATTCACCCAGGTCGTTGCTGATGGTTGCCGGAGGATAGGCACATTCGGCCTGAATATCGGCCGCATATTCGGTCATCATCACATAAGCCGACAGATTCAGCGGCTGACGCTCAAAACCATCAAAGGCGCTATCGACGAAGGCACGGGTGATTTCGCGGGCACGGTCCGGCCGGAAATTGGCGCAGATCACGGTATCGCCATCCTCAACCCGGGCAACCGCAGTACCCTGCTGATCGACAATCACAGTCGCCGGTACAAACTCATCGTTTTCATCACGCTCGTAAGCAGCATTCAGTGCATCAACGGCAGAAGTTGCCTGATATTCGGACTGACCCAGCACCATCGCTTCATAGGCAGGCTGGACGCGGTTCCAGCGATTATCCCGGTCCATGGCATAGTAGCGTCCGGTCACCGAGGCAATCTTGCCCTTACCAATCTGTGCCAGCTTAGCTTCGGCCGCGGCCAGTGATGGCTCTGCGGAACGCGGCGGCATATCACGGCCATCAAGAATTGCGTGCAGGTAGATCTGTTCTGCGCCTCGCTTTACGGCCAGCTCCATCAGCGCGAAGATATGCTCCTCATGGGAATGCACCCCGCCTGGCGAAAGCAGGCCCAGCAGATGCACCGCCTTGCCAGCGGCAACGGCTTTATCAATTGCACCGACCAGCACATCGTTGTCAAAGAAATCACCGTCTTCAATCGCCTTGGAGATGCGGGTGAAGTTCTGATAGACGATGCGGCCCGCACCGATATTCATATGTCCGACCTCAGAATTACCCATCTGCCCGTCAGGCAGGCCGACCGCCATACCGGAAGTTTCGATGCGTGCATTCGGATTATTTGCCAGCAGAGCATCCCATACCGGGGTATTGGCAACGTCAATTGCGGAGGATTCGGAGGACTCGACGCCGAAGCCGTCGAGAATGATCAGTGCTTTTGGAGAGCGCGTGTCAGTCATATTGTGGTGTTCGGCTACTTTCAGTTAGTGAAATGAGGGCAAATATTACACCGATTCAGGTGACAAGACTAACGATGGCCCGGAATAAGGCGCGCTTCAGTACTATGTTTTTAGCTCAGCGCCTTATCCCTGCCGAATCTGCATTGTATACTTAGCGCCTCCTGAGGAACCGCTTATGGCAGCAGAGCTTTTCAGTCACACTCCGGCACTGAAAAACACGCCTGCTCCGATAACTGCCGGCTCCCTAATTTCGCCCTGGCCAGGGACGGCAGTAAGCCCGCCCCGGCGCCTGACTAGTTGGAAAGAGAGATGGAACAACTGCTAGAGTTTGTCACCAATCATATTATGCTGGTTGCGGCCTGGGGCCTCACCCTGGCGCTGTTTCTGTGGAACGAAAACCGAAAAGGCGGCAAGTCGGTCACTCCGGCAGAGGCTACTCAGCTGATCAACAAAGAAGATGCCCTGGTGCTCGACATCCGTAACAAGAAAGAGTGGGAAACCGGCCATATCACCAGCGCCCGTCACATTCCGGTGACTGAGCTGGACCGCCGTATCGATGAGCTGCAGAAATTCAGCAGTAAACCGGTTATCGTTGTCTGCAACCTGGGACAAACAGCGGGCAGCGCCGTGAAAAAGCTGAAAGCGGCCGGGTTTGAAAACAGCCTGCGCCTGTCCGGTGGCATGACTGAATGGAAGGCCCAGAACCTTCCGATTGTGAAGTAAGATGAAACCGATACTGATCTACTCAAATGACTGGTGCCCCTTCTGCCGTCGGGCAAAGATGCTGCTGGATAGCAAAGGTGCGCAATACCAGGAGATCAACGTTGAAGAGCAGCCGCAGAAACGTCTGGAGATGATGGAGCGCAGCGGACGCCGCACCGTGCCTCAGATCTTCATTGGTGAAACCCATGTGGGTGGCTGTGATGAACTTTTCGCCATGGAGCGCCAGGGAACACTGGACCCGCTTCTGGCTAACTGAAACTTTTGTAAGGCTAAGGATTGATCATGTCCGAGAACGAACAGAACCAGGCAGCAGAACAACAGGAACCACAGTTCGCGGTTCAGCGTATCTACGTAAAAGATGCATCACTGGAGTCTCCTAATGCTCCTGAGATCTTCACTAAGCAGTGGCAGCCAGAGATCAACCTGGACCTGAACAGCCGTACCCAGCAGTTGGGCGAGAACGCCTTCGAAGTGGTACTGACTGTTACCGTAACGGTTAAGAACGAAGACGAAACTGCGTTCCTGGTGGAAGTACAGCAGGCGGGCATCTTCACCATCGCGGGCCTGGAAGAGATGGAACTGCGCCACACCCTGGGTGCGTTCTGCCCGAACATTCTGTTCCCTTATGCGCGTGAAACCATCGATACTATGGTTACCAAAGCGAGCTTCCCTCCACTGATGCTGGCACCGGTTAACTTCGATGCCCTGTTTGCACAGCAGATGGCTCAGCAGGAAGCTGAAGCGGCAGAAGCACAGCACTAAGCTGTTCAGGCAGAGGCTTTCCCGGCCTCTGCCTGTTTCCCCCTCCCCCACCGCAACATCTGACTTCATCCCCCTTTTCCCTCTGCCCCTGAAAATCAACGATTAAGCTTGCTGAGCGCGGCCTTCGCCTCACAGCAACTTCCCTGTATCCGCCACTGCCCGGCGTAAAAACGACTATTGTTATCAGGTACGGTTGCGCTGAAGGGGAGCCACGTCACCAGATGACCCCGTCCTCCTGCAGCTGCCGACCCGTGCATGCGGCTCTGGTGCCATTAGGCCACCGGGCCACCCAACGCAGGCGGAGGAATAAAAATGAGTCAGGGCAGCTCAGCTACCTATGATCTGTATGTTGTCGGCGGCGGTATCAATGGCGCAGGTATTGCCGCCGATGCGGCCGGACGCGGACTGGCCGTGGGCCTGTGCGAAATGAATGATCTGGCATCCGCGACCTCATCGGCCAGCAGTAAACTGATCCATGGGGGACTGCGTTACCTCGAACAGGGTGAATTCCGCCTGGTCAGGGAGGCGCTGGGGGAACGTGAAGTGCTGTTGCGCAAAGCTCCCCATATCATCAGACCAATGCGCTTCCGCCTGCCGCATAATCCAAAGCTGCGTTCAGCGATGGTGATCCAGGCGGGGATGCTGCTCTATGACCGCCTGGCACGACGCACAACCCTGCCGGCATCTGAAACCCTCAACAGCGACAGCGCAACGCCGTTAAGGCCGGAATTCAACAAGCTGTTCGAGTATTCCGACGCCTGGGTGGATGATGCCCGCCTGGTAGTACTGAATGCCATGGCTGCGCGACAGGCCGGTGCCGTCATCAGTACCCGCACCCAGTGCATCAGCGCCGCCAGGGAGCAGGGCCTGTGGACCATCCGGCTGCGCAACGTGGCGGAGGGCAATGAGCGGGTGGTGTACAGCCGGGCACTGGTGAATGCCGTGGGTCCCTGGGTATCACGTTTCTACAACCACCAGCTGAAAGAGACCGCGCCTAAACAGGTACGCCTGGTACAGGGCAGCCACATCGTTGTCCCCCGCCTGTACAGCGGCGATGAAGCCTACATCCTGCAACACAGTGACCGGCGTATTGTATTTGTGCTGCCCTATGAAGGGCGATTCAGCCTGATTGGCACCACTGACCTCGAACACGAGACGACTCCGGAGACCATCAGCATCACACAGGATGAAGTCGAGTACCTGCTGATGGTCGTCAACAACCACTTCCTGCAGCAGCTGAATAAGGATGATGTCGTGCACAGCTTCGCCGGCATCCGCCCCCTGGTCTGTGCCAACACAGGTCCGGCCCAGAAAGCTTCCCGGGACTACGAATTCAGCCTTGATGATGACCAGGGAGAAGCTCCCCTGCTGTCGGTTTTTGGTGGCAAGATCACCACCTATCGAAAACTGGCCGAAGCCGCGCTGAATAAGCTAAGCCCTTACTTCTGTGATATGAGGCCGGCCTGGACCGCCGATACACCGTTACCCGGAGGCGATTTTTCCAGCCCGGCAGAACTGCTGGAGAGTTTTAGTCAGCACTATCCCTGGTTACCCGAGGAGCTGAAACAGCGTTATTGCCGCAGCTACGGCACCCTGAGCCAGCAGATCCTGCTCTACTGCCAGCAGTTGAGTGATCTCGGTCAGCACTTCGGTGCCGGTCTCTATCAGCGGGAGGTGGAGTACCTGATCGAACAGGAGTGGGCGCTGACGGCTGAAGATATTCTCTGGCGACGCAGCAAACTCGGGTTGCATATGAGCAGTCGTGAAATAAAGGCCCTGCAGGAATATCTGCAAAAGCGAACTCAAGCCTGCATCAGGGAGTTGATTGAGGCCGAGCAGCAATAAGGAAATTGCAGCCACACACAAAAAAGGACTTCCGCCGGGAAGTCCTGTGCTGATACCTGCGCGAATTAGCTGCGCTTTATTTCACGGTCAAACTGGAACTTACGTGAGGTAACATAACTTTCCATACGGCGCAGCTTTGCATCAATACTCTGCATCCGCTTACTGATTTCCGCGACCCGGCCCGAAGGACTGGGCCCATAGCTGAACAGGGTTTCCTTCAGGTTAGACTGCTGTTTGCCACTGTAACCGGCACAGCTATCTGCCTTCGCCTCTGAATAGTGCTGCCGCCCGTCGACCGGGCGCTTGGCAATTAAGATAACAGCCAGTACATAGAGCATTACTGCGAAACTGCCGGTGAACAGGAACAGGGTAAAAAACCCCAGCCGGACCAGCCAGCTCTGTACCTGCATATTATCTGCAATCCCCCCGCAGACCCCGGCCAGCCAGCGATCCGAACGACTGCGGTACAGATCCATACCATATCCTGTGCGTTTACCTGCGAACATAATTACCCCTCCGCGCGATCCTTAAATTGATGATCAGGGTCATCACGACGCCACTGGGGATGCTCTTCATCCAGAATCGTCTCCAGTGTCTGGATCCGGTTCTCCAGCTTATCCACCTGCGCCATAGCGGCATCCAGCAGGTGGCGATCGTCATCAGATAACCCTTTGGCCGACCGTGACTTACTGAGGTAGTGCAGCACCAGCCAGAGCGGCGCCACCAGTCCCATAAAGATCACGGTAGGTACAAAAAAGAACACGATGCCCGACATCATTATTTACCTTTTTTGCCGCTGTCCATTTTCGCCTTCAACTCAGCCAGTGCCTGATCCAGCTTCTCATCGCGCTCGAGATCGGCAATTTCATCAGCCAGGTCCCTGGCACCCAGATCGAAGCTCTCTACTTCGCCTTCCAGGTCATCCATCTTACGCTCATAGCGCTCAAACTTCTCAAACGCCTCATTCAGTTTATCGCGGCTGAAACGACGACGGATATCCAGACGGGAACGAGCACTCTGCTCGCGTGCCAGCAGGGCCTTCTGTTTCGCCTTGGCATCATCCAGCTTACGCTGCAACTGGGCCACCTCATCGTTCAGCTCATCCAGATGTTCGCCCACCTGCGCCATTTCAGTCGCGGCCAGCTTCAGTGTTTCTTCGGCAGCAGCCTGTTCCGCCAGCGCCGCCCGGGCCAGATCTTCGCGCCCTTTGCCCAGCGCCAGCTTTGCCTTACCCTCCCATTCCTCGGCATCAGCCTGCAGGTTGCGCATACGGCGTTCCAGCGTCTTACGGTCGGCAATCACCCGGGCGGATGTTGTACGGACTTCGACCAGTGTTTCTTCCATCTCCTGAATCATCATCCGGATCATTTTTTCCGGATCTTCAGCACGGTCCAGCAGAGAATTGATATTCGCGTTTACGATGTCCTGAAAGCGGGAAAAGATACCCATAGCCATACTCTCCTGTTGATATCACGGCATCCTGAATACAGCAGCTAACATGGATACCGATCAGTTTAGTTACTGACTGGTATATAGCGAAGTCCGTGCCAACCCCTCATAAAAAACGCTAAACCTTTGATAATAAATAGAAAACAACGAATCAAGAAAACTAAAAACAGCCCCAAAGAGTTGTTTAAATTGACTATTATTAAGCTATTTATGCTATTTTTTAGTCATGTTAACCAATAAGCGTCAAAACATAATTGGCGAATCTCCCCTACTGATGGACGTGATCGATCAGATTTCGGGACTGGCGCCACTGAACAAGCCTGTACTGATTCTGGGAGAACGTGGCACCGGTAAAGAACTGGTCGCCGAGCGCCTGCATTTTCTCTCCCGCCGCTGGGATCAGCCGTTTATCAAACTGAACTGCGCAGCAATGAGCGAGAGCCTGCTGGAATCCGAACTGTTCGGTCACGAAGCCGGGGCTTTTACCGGCGCCAGCCGCCGCCACCTGGGGCGCTTTGAGCGCGCCGACGGCGGCACCCTGTTTCTGGATGAGCTGGCAACCTGCTCTTTGCGGGTTCAGGAAAAACTGCTGCGGGTGATTGAATACGGAGAGTTCGAACGCCTCGGCGGCAGCGAGACGCTGGAGGTCGATGTGCGGCTGGTTGCAGCCACCAATGAAGATATAGCACGACTGGCTGCACAGGGCCGGTTTCGTGCAGACCTGCTCGACCGGCTGGCATTTGACGTAGTACACCTTCCGCCGCTGCGCTATCGCAGCGGCGATATCGAGCTGCTGGCAGAACACTTTGCACTGAGTATCTGCATGGAGCTGCAGCGCCCTTTCTTTGCCGGCTTCAGTGACTCAGCGCGCGCACAGCTCAACCGGTATTCCTGGCCGGGAAATATTCGCGAACTGAAGAACGTGGTTGAACGCAGCATTTACCGCAGTACGGTGATCGAAGAACCGGTCACGGAAGTGATTATCGATCCGTTCCAGCCTCCCTGGCAGAAGACGGGCAGTGAAGTCGTACAAAAAGAGCAGACGGCAACGGCGGTCAGTGCGCCGCTGGATCTGCCGACGCAGATTAAACAGCAGGAGAAAAGCTCGTTACTGCAGGCCCTGCAACATAACCATTTCAACCAGCGCCGCACCGCTGAGCAGCTGGGCCTCAGCTATCACCAGTTGCGCAGCTATCTGCGCAAACACCAGATGCTGCCACTCAAACAGTTTCTGCAACAACTGGAAGAGCGCGCAGAGGAATCCATCGACCACTAAGCCGTAGTCCCGCACAGCCATAGCGAACGATCAGTTCAGCGGCGCTGTCTCTGCAGGCTCCTGTGCTGCCACTCTCAGCTGGGGGCCTGATTTACGCGCGATCCAGCCGTTCAGGTCAGACCACATCTGGCGGATTTCCCGGTTTTTCGGCATAGAACCGGCACTCGGCAGCTCGATGGTGAGTACCGGTATGTTCTTCACGAACCAGGCGTAGTTACCCAGCGACCCGGGATAGGTCCCCAGTCGGCGGAGATAGAGCGGCCCGAGCTTTTTCGGCGGCGACTTCACCCCATCCACATCAAGGATACCGTGAGGCGCATGTACCGAGATAATGACCGAAGGCGCGTACTCTTCGATCAGCTGATGGATGGCACGGGTCTCCGGCTCACTTAACGGCGCCAGACCGGGATAGTAACGCGCCCTTTTCCGGGCCCGGGTCGCCCAGTGCTGCAGCGGCGTCTTAGTTTTTTCCGCCGGAATAAAATTGCGGTTAATATCTACCTTGTTGCCATTAACCCGGCTCCCCTTCCGCTTTAGCAAACCGTCGGGGTTTACCAGCGGCAAAAACAGCCACTCGTAGTCGGACTGCGGCCGCTGCGCCAGCTTATTCAGCCATTTAAAGGTCACGCTGACCGAGGAGAACTCATCGCCGTGCACGCCCCCCAAAAACAGAATCCGGATCGGCCGTTCAGCCTCTGCCCGTGCAGGAAAGTGCTTTTCCAGCAATGGCTTACCAGATACAGAATAGAATCGCGGCTGATCGAAACCCAGCCGCAGGCACTCTTTACTGCTGACGCTGGATAGCTTGGCTCCGATCTGGCGGCACAGCTTTTCAACTTCATCCGACGCCTGCAGTAACGGAGCCAGCAGTAACAACAAAGTACCCAGCCAGCGCACTCAGAACCCACCCAGCTGTAACAGCAACTGTTCGGCCTGACCGCTCTCCAACAGCGCCTGAATCGAACCGGATGCCGCCGGCATCACACTGATCATCGCATCTGCCGGAATCTGCAACCGGTCAGCCGCCAGAGTTTCAAGACGATCGGAAAACAAGACAAAGGGGGCTTGCTGCTGCAACAGGGACTGCAGGTTTACCCGCTGATCCGCTGCAGTCAGCACCGTACAGAGGCGCTGCCGGTGATCCCGCAGATAGAGGCAATCACTACGACCGGCGGTTGCTTCAAAGCCAGTCACAATCAGAATCTTTTTCATTTATTACCCGGTTGGATCAGACGCTGCCCCACTCGCCTGCACGCACAGACGATAGCCATTGAGGCATGTAAATTCAGGCGCGGAGTATGCCAGCATGAACGATCTTTAACCAATTAAAAACCGCAATGGCCTAGTCGCCACCGCTAAAGCCCAGTTGCCGCCAGGCCTCATAGACCACCACGGCGCAGGCATTGGAAAGATTCATGCTGCGGCTTCCCTCTGTCATCGGCAGTCGCAACAGGTTATCCACAGGCAGGGATTCACGCACCTCGACCGGCAAGCCACGGGTTTCCGGGCCAAACAACAACACATCCCCGGGCTGGAAGTTCACATCGCTGGGCCGGTTGCTGCCTTTTGTTGTCAGAGCCCAGACATTCTCCGGCGCAATCTCTGCCAGGCAGCTCTGCAGATCCGGATGCAGGCCAACGGCGGCAAATTCATGATAATCCAGCCCGGCACGGCGCAGCTTCTTATCATCAAAATCAAAGCCCAGCGGCTCGATAAGATGCAGCTTAAAGCCGGTGTTGGCACAAAGGCGGATAATATTTCCGGTGTTCGGGGGAATTTCCGGCTGGTAGAGCACGACATGCAGCATAAGATCGCTTCAGGACTGATTAACGAGCCGGAATTCTAGCGGGTATCGGTGCGAGTTAACACTGCCAGGAGCCGATAAGCGCCAGCGCGGGACGCTGAAGCCTATCGGTGCAAACGGGGCTACGGTTCTTCTGTATCACCGTTCTCTTCCATCCCCAGCTCCTTGATCTTGCGGGTCAGGGTATTCCGCCCCCATCCCAGCAGGTTGGCGGCATCACGACGACGCCCGGCGGTGTGCTTCAGCGCCGTCTCAATCATAATCTTTTCGAAGGTTGGCACCGCTTCATCCAGCAGGCCGCTGTTGCCCATGCTGAGCTGGCGATCGGCCCAGTTGCGCAAGGCGCTTTCCCAATTACCGGATACCACACCGCCCTGCTCCTCCCGCTCTTCCACCAGCTCCGGTGGCAGGTCGGACGGCAGCACTTCGCGCCCGGAAGCCATGACTGTTAACCAGCGGCAGGTATTCTGCAACTGCCGCACGTTGCCCGGCCAGGGCAGCTGAGCCAGAAAGGTTTCCGTATCCGGATGCAGGGTCTTGGCTTCCACCGCCAGCTCCTCGGCTGATTTGGCAAGGAAGTAGCGCGCCAGACGCGGAATATCTTCCCGCCGCTCAGCTAGTTTGGGCAGATGCACCCGGATCACATTCAGACGGTGAAAGAGGTCTTCCCGAAAGCGTCCTTCCTGAACCAGTTTTTCCAGGTTCTGGTGGGTCGCGGCGATGATACGTACATTGACCTTGACCGGTGTATGGCCGCCGACGCGGTAGAACTCGCTGTCCGCCAGCACCCTTAGTAAGCGGGTCTGCGCATCCGCCGGCATATCGCCGATCTCGTCCAGAAACAGGGTGCCGCCATCGGCCTGCTCAAAACGGCCACGGCGGGCTGCGGCGGCGCCGGTAAAAGCGCCCTTCTCATGACCAAACAGCTCGGACTCGATCAGGTCATGAGGAATCGCCGCCATATTGAGCGGGATAAAGGGTCGCTCCCGACGCGGGCTGTGTTTATGCAGGGCGTCCGCCACCAGCTCCTTACCGGTGCCCGATTCACCATTGATCAGCACCGTAATATTGGATTGCGACAGACGGCCGATCGCCCGGAATACCTCCTGCATCGCCGGCGCTTCACCGATAATCTCGGTAGTCTCGCTTTTGGCCTGCTCGACCACCTGTTGCTGCTGCTCATGGGAATGCTCGACGGCGCGCTTCACTAACGCCAGCGCTTCATCCACATCGAACGGTTTGGGCAGGTACTCAAAGGCCCCGCCCTGGTAGGACGCCACGGCAGAATCCAGGTCAGAGTGGGCCGTCATGATAATGATCGGCAGCTGGGGATGGGTTTCCTGAATCCGCTCCAGCATCTGCAATCCGTCAGTCCCGGGCATCCGGATATCACTGATAATGGCATCCGGCACTTCCTGCCCGAGACGACTCAGCAAACTGTCGGCATCCTCAAACACCTCGGTCGCCAGCCCCTCGGCGCTGATCGCCTTATCCAGCACCCAGCGAATGGAGCGGTCATCATCGACAATCCATATACTACCTGACAGATTCATATTTCAGCTCCAGTGGAATAAACAGTTGGAAACAGGTTTCACCCGGCTCGGTACGACATTCGATCAAACCGTGATGCTGGTTAATGATGGACTGCGCGATAGACAAACCGAGCCCCGATCCCTGGGCACGGCCACTGACCATCGGATAGAAGATCTTATTGAGAATCTCGTCGGGAATACCCGGGCCGTTATCCACAATATCGATACAGCACACCAGGCGGTGCTTCTCTGCGCCAAGCGTGATCTGACGCAGCGCCCGGGTACGGATCTTGATCTGTGGCGTCACCGTCTCCGCGCCCTGCATCGCCTGCATGCTGTTACGCATAATATTCAGTACCGCCTGAATCAGCTGTTCGGCATCGGCCTTCAATTCGGGAATACTCGGATCGTAGTCACGCACCAGCCGGATAGCCCCGGCGGTTTCGGCGGTGACCAGGCTGCACACCCGCTCGAGGATGGCATGGATGTTCACATCTTCAATCTTGGGCAGCTTACGTGGCCCCAACAGGCGATCCACCAGATTCCTCAGGCGATCGGCCTCTTCGATAATAACGTGGGTATACTCGTGCAATTCGATATTATCCAGCTCACGCTGCAACAGCTGGGCAGCGCCGCGAATCCCGCCCAGCGGGTTTTTAATCTCGTGCGCCAGTCCGCGCACCAGCGTGCGGGCGGTCGCATGCCGGCTCAGCAACTCTTCCTCACGCTCAATCCGCATCAGCCGGTCACGCGCTTCGATCTCGATCAGAAGCAGAGTCTCTCCAACGCCCGGCACCGGGTTAACACTGTAATCGACTGTCAGCTCATGGCCATTGTGGGTGACCAGGCGGGCTTCACGCCGGGTATAGGGATGACCTGATTCCAGCGCAGCATGCAGGGTTTCAAGCTCAGCACCATCGGCGCTGAACCAGGCGGAGATCGGCTTCTTGTTCAGCTGACGAGAACTGGCTTCCAGCAACATCTCCGCGGCCGGATTCATATACTCAATCGTCAGGGTGCCATTCAGCATCACCACTGAGGTCGCCAGGTTATCGAGTATCAGCTTGTGGATATCAGATTTTGACATAGTACCCTTTGACGTCGTGCCCATCGCTGTAAGTCCTTATCTGTGCTGCAAAATTAAAGCCAACTGTCGCAAAAAGCTAAACGCGCCCGCATTCAGGCCGCCTCTTAGTGACGGCACCCCGGGTCGCCTTAAACCCGCAGATAGCAATGCACTATTTTGGTGCAATATTCAATAGCAGGCACCAGACTGGAAGCCCCACTGCACTGCAATATGCTGAGCGCCGCACAGCCACAACACTTGTCTTAAGCATAGTGATCACCACCAAAAATGATCGCTATCACGCCACTTCCTGAGCATATAAGACAGGCACAAAAAAGCCTCCCGAAGGAGGCTTTTCTTAACTCAGTGAGTTTTCAGATCTTATACGGAGTAGTACAGATCGAACTCAACCGGGTGAGTAGTCATGTTCACTTTCTCGACTTCTTCACGCTTCAGACCGATGTAAGCGTCCAGCATGTCGTCAGTGAATACGCCACCCTTAGTCAGGAACTCACGGTCAGTCTCCAGAGCGTCCAGCGCTTCTTCCAGGGAACCCACAACCTGTGGGATCTCAGCTGCTTCTTCAGCTGGCAGGTCGTACAGATCTTTATCCGCAGCTTCGCCCGGATGGATCTTGTTCTGGATACCGTCGATACCTGCCATCAGCAGTGCTGCGAAGCACAGGTATGGGTTAGCAGCCGGATCAGGGAAACGCGCTTCTACACGACGACCTTTAGGGGAAGCAGTGTAAGGAATACGCAGGGAAGCAGAACGGTTACGGGCAGAGTAAGCCAGCATTACCGGAGCTTCGAAACCAGGAACCAGACGCTTATAAGAGTTGGTAGATGGGTTACACAGAGCGTTCAGGGCGTGAGCGTGCTTAACGATACCACCGATGTAGTACAGTGCAGTTTCGCTCAGGCCGCCGTAACCGTCACCGGCAAAGATGTTAACGCCATCTTTGGACATGGACAGGTGAACGTGCATACCGGAACCGTTGTCGCCTACCAGCGGCTTAGGCATGAAAGTAGCTGTCTTGCCGTAAGCGTGTGCAACGTTATGTACGCAGTATTTCAGGATCTGAACTTCGTCAGCCTTGTCTACCAGCGTGTTACCACGAACACCGATTTCACACTGACCGGCAGTCGCAACTTCGTGGTGGTGTACTTCGATGGTCAGGCCCATGGCTTCCATCGCATCACACATAGAACCACGCAGGTCGTGCAGGGAATCGATTGGTGGTACCGGGAAGTAGCCGCCTTTAACGCGAGGACGGTGACCGGTGTTACCACCTTCTACCTTGTGGTTGGAAGCCCAGGAAGCTTCTTCAGAGCTGATGCTGTAGCCACAGCCGGAGATGTCAGCGTGCCACTGTACTTCGTCAAATACGAAGAATTCTGGCTCTGGACCCAGCATAGCGCTGTCAGCAATACCGGTAGACTTCAGGAACTCTTCTGCGCGCTTGGCAACAGAACGTGGATCACGCTCATAACCCTGACCTGTAGCAGGCTCAACGATGTCACAACGAACAATAACAGTCGGAGCTTCTGCAAATGGATCCAGCACAGTAGCGCTGTCATCCGGCATCAGGATCATGTCGGAATCGTTAATACCTTTCCAGCCTGCGATGGAGGAACCATCAAACATTTTGCCTTCTTCGAAGAAGTCATCGCCCATGTCAGTCACAGGGATGGTTACATGCTGTTCTTTACCTTTAAAATCGGTAAAACGCATGTCTACCCACTTCGCTTCGCTTTCTTTGATCAGATTCAGAGTCTTCTCTGACATTTGGCTTTCTCCACTTTTAAGAATTTGCCAGACGCGCAATTCGGTACTTTCTGAAATCGGTCTAAACCGGGTTAGTAACGTAATAGCAAGGTCTGTGCCAGCATTGAAATTAACTTCAAATGCCTGTTTTTGGGTCTTTTTCGCCCAATTACCCTGCCTGAAGGGCACCAGCATGGTGCATGCGCATTTTTAACGCACCAATTTAGTGCAACCCAGTACAGGATTTCTTCTATTTTGATCAGCAGGGCAATAATACTCCAGCATATGGCTGCTGCCCATGCCTGAAATCGTCCCTCGACGCATTTCACAATGCAGATCAAAAGCGATACTGCTGGCAGAGAACAGAGTAACCATTATGGAAATTCAGGCATCGGCTCTCCGGACGACGGTATGCACACTGCGTGACCATCCGGTGACAATACCCCGGACGCTGGCAAACTCAGCAGGAAGATTCAGACGGCAAAGTCCGGTCTCACAAAAGCGTAAGGGAAATTACGTTTAATGCGGGTCACAAGCTGGTATTATATGCCCATCAAAACACCCGGCCTTGCAAAAAGCAGCCGGGTTAGTTTTTTTAGCGGGTCCATGCCCGTGTACATATTTGAACCGTTCACACGGGTGAAGTCTTAAAATGTCTCATAGCATCAATAATTTACGCAACATCGCCATTGTGGCTCACGTTGACCACGGCAAAACTACGCTGGTAGATAAGCTGCTCTCCCAGTCCGGTACCCTGGGTCGTCGCGACGAAGGCACCGAGCGCATCATGGACTCCAATGATCAGGAGAAAGAGCGCGGCATTACCATTCTGGCGAAAAACACCGCCATTAACTGGAACGACTACCGCATCAACATCGTTGATACCCCGGGACACGCCGATTTCGGTGGCGAGGTAGAGCGCGTACTTTCCATGGTCGATTGTGTCTGCCTGCTGGTTGACGCCGTTGATGGTCCGATGCCACAGACTCGCTTTGTGACGCAGAAGGCGTTTGATCAGGGCCTGCGCCCGATCGTTGTTGTAAACAAGGTTGACCGTCCGGGCGCAAACCCGGATCGCGCTGTCGATCTGGTATTTGACCTGTTCGACTCTCTCGGCGCGACCGATGAGCAGCTCGACTTCCCGATTATCTACGCCTCAGCCCTGAACGGTATTGCCGGTCTGGAAGCAGACAACCTGGCTGAAGATATGACGCCGCTGTTCGAAGCGATCGTCGAACACGTATCTCCGCCGGAAGTTGACCTGGACGGCCCGTTCCAGATGCAGATCTCTGCGCTGGACTACAACAGCTATGTTGGTGTTATCGGTGTTGGCCGAGTTAAGCGCGGTACTGCTAACGTGAACCAGCAGGTTCGGGTTATCGACGCTGAAGGTAATGTCCGTAACGGCCGTATCCAGAAGATCATGGGCTACCTGGGCCTTGAGCGTATTGAAGTTGAAACCGCTCAGGCGGGCGACATCATCTGTATCACCGGTATTGATGAGCTGAACATCTCTGACACTCTGTGTGACCCGGAACAGGTTGAAGCACTGCCAGCGCTGTCGGTTGATGAACCGACCGTTTCCATGACCTTCCAGGTTAACGATTCTCCGTTCGCCGGCCAGGACGGTAAGTTCGTCACCAGCCGTAACATCAAGGACCGTCTGGATCGCGAGCTGATCCACAACGTTGCCCTGCGTGTTGAAGAAGGCGATACACCGGAAAAATTCCGTGTATCCGGCCGCGGTGAACTGCACCTGTCGGTACTGATCGAAACTATGCGTCGTGAAGGCTTCGAGCTGGGTGTGTCCCGTCCTGAAGTAATTCAGCGTGAGATTGATGGTGAGATCCAGGAGCCGTACGAAGTCGTAATGATCGACGTCGAAGAGCAGCACCAGGGCAGCATCATCGAAGAGCTGGGCAAACGTCGCGGCGATATGACCAATATGGAAGTGGACGGCTCTGGCCGTATCCGCCTCTCCTTCATGATCCCATCCCGTGGCCTGATCGGCTTCCGTAGCCAGTTCCTGACCATGACCTCCGGTACCGGTATCATGACCTCTATCTTCGACCATTACGGTCCGGTGAAAGAGGGTGAAGTGGTTAGCCGTATCAACGGTGTACTGGTGACGATGGTAACCGGTAAAGCGCTGGGCTACTCCCTGTGGAACCTGCAGGAGCGTGGCCGCCTGTGCATCGGACCTAACGTCGAAGTGTACGAAGGCATGATCCTGGGTATTCACAGCCGTAGCAACGACCTGGCCGTTAACCCGATCAAAGGCAAGCAGCTGACCAACGTCCGTGCCTCCGGTACCGACGAAAACATCCAGCTGACGCCACCTATCCGCTTCACGCTGGAACAGGCACTGGACTTCATCGAAGACGATGAGCTGGTCGAGGTTACCCCTAACCACATCCGCCTGCGTAAGAAGCTGCTGAAAGAGAATGAGCGTAAGCGCGCTAAGAAGTAAGCATAGCCAAAGCAGCGAGCGATAAGCTCGCCGCCTTTAGCCAACAGAAAGCAGCCTTCGGGCTGCTTTTTTGTGGCCACTGCAAAAGTGCAGTTAACGACCTCCCCCTGCGGGCTCTATACTGTTGGCTACAGTCCGTGCTCTTGCTGCAGGAGGCCCCATGCACAGTCTTTACCCGGATATCCACCCCTATGCCGAACACCGCCTTCAGGTCGACGAGATTCATAATCTCTATATAGAGGAGAGCGGCAACGCGCAGGGCATACCCGTTCTGTTTGTGCATGGCGGACCGGGAGGCGGAACCGACCCGGCACAGCGTAGTTTCTTCGATCCGGAGAAATACCGCATTGTGCTCTTTGACCAGCGCGGCTGTGGCCACTCCCGCCCCCATGCAGAGCTGCGAAATAACAGCACCCAGCACCTGATCAGTGATATGGAACAGATCCGCCAGCACCTCGGCATCGACCAGTGGCTGCTGTTTGGTGGTTCCTGGGGGGCGACCCTCAGCCTGGCTTACGCCCAGCAATACCCGGAGCAGGTTTCCGGCCTGATCCTGCGCGGTATTTTTCTCTGCCGGAACCCGGATATCCACTGGCTGTTCCAGTCAGGCGCCAGCCGCATCTTCCCCGATCACTGGCGCCACTTTGAATCGATGATCCCGCAGGAGGAACGCGCGGATATGGTCAGCGCTTACTATCAGCGCCTGACGGCAGATAATGAGATCGCCCGCATGTCCGCCGCCAAGGCCTGGTCGCTGTGGGAGGGCCACTGCTCTACCCTGGACCCCAACCAGGATATGCTGGATGGCTGTGCCGATCCCCATGTTGCACTGGCGATCGCCCGAATCGAGGCCCACTATTTCATCAATAAAGGTTTTATGGAACAAGACCAGCTGATTCGCAACGCCGGCAAGCTGAAACAGATACGCACCATAATAGTGCACGGTCGTTACGATATGGTGTGTCCGATCGACCAGGCCTATGCGCTCTACCAGGCCCTGCCAAACTCCGAACTGCATATTGTGCGCGATGCCGGTCACTCCGCCTTTGAGCCCGGCATTCGCGATAACCTGGTTCGTGCTACGGATGACTTTGCCCGTTCGCTGGCCTGAGGTTAGAATGCCCGGCTACTTTAGCTAAGGATTCGGGAGTAGCCGGATGAAGGCTCTGATACAACGGGTATCCTCTGCATCGGTCGATGTCGGGGGCGAGCGCATTGGCGAGATCGGCCATGGCCTGCTGGTATTGCTCGGTGTCGAACGCACCGACAACGAAGCAGTCGCTGATAAACTATTGAAAAAGGTACTTGGCTACCGGGTCTTTGCCGACCAGGACGGCAAGATGAATCTTAATGTACAGCAGGCAGAAGGCGGCTTGCTGGTGGTGTCCCAGTTCACCCTGGTTGCCGATACCCGCAAGGGAATGAGACCGGGCTTTTCAGCCGGCGCGACGCCTGCCGAAGGCGAGCGGCTCTATGATTACTTTGTCACACAGGCCCGGGCACAGCACCATCATATAGCCACCGGCAGCTTCGGTGCCGATATGAAGGTCTCGTTGCTGAACGACGGGCCGGTTACCTTTATGCTGGAAGCCAGCTAGGCCTGCGTTTCAGGCTTTGCTGCATCGAGCAGCTGCAACAGATGGCCGGTTTTAATATACAGCTCACAACCCAGCGCGCTGCGGGGGTTGTGACGGCTCCCCGCCGGCAGACGCAGCCAGCTCCCCGCCGGATAACGTCCCTGCTCGTCTTCAAACTCACCACTGATAACGAAAAACTCGGCACCCTCCGGATATTCCAGCTCACCACAGTGACTGTCCGGGGCCCAGTGTTCCAGCCGCATCTGCTCGGGATAATCGTTATCAGCATACAGCTGCTTCACCAATACCCCTTTGATCTCCGACGGTTGCCAGGCCAGTTCGGCCGTATCCAGCGCCAGATGGCGACGTTCCTGCCCGGCAAACTGACGTAGTTTAACCAGCAGCAGGCAGCCTTCAGCGGAGCCCGGTGCATGTTCAAAGCCTTCGGGATTCAGCAGATAGGAGCCTGCGGGCCAGTCTCCCTGCTGATCGGAAAAGATACCCTCCAGTACCAGAATCTCCTCCCCCCCCGGATGGGGATGGGATGGAAAGCGGGCACCGGGATCATAACGCACCAGAGAGGTAACCTGGCCGGACTCGCCCTCTCCTACCAGATGGAAGCGCTTGCGCCAGACGGTACCACTGGGGCTGGGTTGCCAGTCCATGCTGCTGGCATCCAGCTGTACACGCTTACTCAGATCACCATTAATCGCTGTCATCTCCTGACTCCCTCTGTTTCCAACTGGCTACTGCTTTATTAAAGCCGGTTTCTGGCCCGATTCCAGCAACGTTTTGATGACTCACCGTCTTACTGGCTGTCCAGCGCCAGCTTGCCGCCCAGCAAAACCATTGCGCCACCGGTGATTCCATCCAGCCAGCTGCCAACGGCAGGCATTGCCAAGACCTGCCGGGCCCGGTTTACCAGCAATACCAGCCCCCCCTGCCAGCTGCAGCTGATGGCAAAGTGGATCGCGGCCAGAAACAGCGACTGCAGCATCACGTTGCCCGCCGGATCGATAAACTGCGGCAGGAACGCCATATAAAACACGATCGGTTTAGGGTTCAGCACATTGGAAAGCAGCCCCTCACGCAGGGAGCGCAGCGGCTTACACCGTCCTGTCACTGCCGCTATCTGCAGTGATGCGGTCCCTTTCACGGCACCACGCAGGCTGCTGATGCCCAGCCAGATCAGATAGGCGGCTCCGGCCAGTTTCAGGGTGGTAAAGGCCCAGGCCGACTGCAGCAGGATCGCGGAGATCCCCAGGGCAGACACGGTCGCGTGGATAAACAGACCACTGCCAATCCCCAGATTGGTCAGCATGCCATCTTTAACACCACCCCGGGCGGTATTGCGCAGTACCAGTACCGTATCGACACCGGGGCTGATACTCAGCAGGGTGATAGCAACAATATAGGTCAGTAGCAATGGCTCCATGGGCGCTCTCTTGTGGCAGCAACGAATATTGCAACACAGCGTACCTGCGAAGGTGCCGGACAGCAATCGAGCGCCGCGCTATGATGGCTGTTTTAAAGGAGATAAGCCTGTGCAGAACCTGATTGGATCACAATGGCGCTCGCCCCGGGTTTTGCTGTTACTGATGGCAACCGCCATGCCGTTCTCGATGGGCAGCTGGATGGCGCTGATTAACAACTTTACCATTGAGCAGGCGGGCTTTAACGGCTCGGATATGGGCATCCTGCAGAGTCTGCGCGAAGTACCCGGATTTCTATCCTTTGCCGTGGTGTTCCTGCTACTGCTCTGGAAGGAACAGGCACTGGCTTTGATCTCGCTCTTATTGCTGGGGATCGGTACCGCCCTGACCGGCTACCTGCCCAGTTTTTGGGGCCTTTGCTTCACCACTGTATTGATGTCGATCGGCTTCCACTACTTTGAAACCGTTAACCAGTCACTGCAGTTACAATGGCTAGATAAAGCCGAGGCTCCCAGAGTGATGGGTAAACTGATCGCCGCAGGCTCTGCGGCCTCTGTGATCGTCTATGGACTGGTCTACCTGACGCTGGACATCGGTCAGCTGGAGATGGCAACGGTATTCCTGATCGGCGGCAGTATTACCGCCCTGATCGCCCTGCTGGCAGCGGTGCTGTTTCCGCGTTTTCCGCAGAAAGTGGAACAGCATAAAAAGCTGATCCTGCGCAAGCGCTACTGGCTCTACTACAGCCTGACCTTTATGAGCGGTGCCCGCAGACAGATCTTCGTAGTCTTTGCCGGCTTCCTGATGGTGGAGAAGTTCGGCTTCAGCGCCGCCCAGATCAGCCTGATGTTTCTCGCCAATATGGCGTTCAATATTCTGCTGGCGCCTCAGATCGGAAAACTGATCGCCCTCTGGGGGGAGCGGCGCAGCCTGATGCTGGAGTATGTCGGCCTGATTCTGGTGTTTACAGCCTATGCCTTTGTCGAGAGTGCGGCGCTGGCCGTGGCGCTCTATATTATCGATCACCTGTTCTTTGCCATGGCGATCGCCATCAAGACCTACTTCCAGAAGATTGCCGACCCTGCCGATATCGCTCCCACCGCGGGCGTCTCATTTTCGATAAATCACATCGCAGCGGTCATTATTCCCGCCGCCTTCGGGCTGCTCTGGCTGGTCTCCCCCGCGGCGGTCTTCCTTGCCGGAGCAGCAATGGCCCTGGCATCCCTGCTTCTGGCCCGGCTGGTGCCGGAAGCCCCAGCTCCGGGGTTTGAAGTTCGCCACGCCTGAGGAGGCACAGCCTGACAGAGAAAAGGGCGCCGTAGCGCCCTTTTCTGTCATCAGTTACTGTCCGCTATACCCTGAAATGGGACAGCACTTCATGCTGCAACTTGACGCTCTGCACCTGCTGATCGATCGAGCGATGGGTCTCTTCGGTTTCTGAAGCGACCTGCTGCGAAATATCGCGGATGTTGGTGGCATTGCGGTTGATCTCTTCCGCCACCGCGCTCTGCTGTTCTGCGGCAGTAGCGATTTGCAGATTCATCTCGGTAATTTGCTGGATGCCCAGATGGATATCATTCAGCACCGCGGTCGCCTGTTCGGCCTGCTTCACACTGAGCTGAACCACTTCCTTGCTCTGTACCATCGACTCACTGGCAGAGGATGCCCCCTTGGTCAGCCGATCGATCATGGCACGGATTTCAGAGGTGGACTGCTGCGTGCGCTGAGCCAGGGAGCGAACCTCGTCGGCCACCACGGCAAAACCGCGACCGGAATCGCCCGCGCGCGCGGCCTCGATCGCTGCATTCAGGGCCAGCAGGTTAGTCTGCTCCGCAATGCCGGTAATCACTTCCAGAATCGACTCGATATTAGCAGTTGCATCTGCCAGCTGGCCGACGACCTGAACAGTATCATCGATCTGGGTCGACAACTGGGCGATTGAGGCTGCCGTGTGCCCGACAACCTCCACGCCGCTCATCACCGCATTATCGGCCTGCTGGACCGCCCGGCGGGCGGTCTGGGCATTGCCCGCGACCTGGGTCGCACTGGCCGCCATTTCATTCATCGCCGCTGCCAGCTGTTCAAGCTCGCGCAGCTGCTGATCCATCGCCGCGGCAGATCGAGCCGCGCCTGACGAGGTCTGTTCGCCACCAGCCAGAACGCTATCGCCGTGGCGTTTTACCTCAACCACCATCTGCCGCAGCTTATCGGTAAACAGGTTGAAGGCGCTGGCCAGCTGGGCGAACTCCAGGTCGGTATCTGTATTCAGGGTCCGGCTCAGGTCTCCATCACCGCCTGCCACTTCCTGCATCGCATCGTTCAGTGTCTGCAGCGGCTTCATCAGCCTGATCACCACCAGCAACAGCGCACTCAGGCCGAGAAACAGCGCCAGCACCGTATACAATACGGAGCTGTTCAGCAGGCGGGTTTCCACCGCGTAGATCCTGGCCTTGTCCAGCACAACCCCGAGCTTCCAGTCCAGCCCCTGCAGCGGCGTCATAATGATGATGTTTGACTCCCCCTGCACGCTCAGCTGCTGGCGTTGCTTGCCCGGACCGAATTCATCGCCAAACAGCTCAGCGGCCGGCTGGCCATTGAGGGAGGCGTCCGGGTGGGCAATAAAGTGTCCATCGTTACCGATCAGGAAGGCATAGCCAGACTCAAACAGGGAGACCCGGTTAACCAGCTCCGCCAGCCCCTTCAGGCTGACATCAACAAACACCACGCCCTCCAGACTGCCGGCCTGATAGAGTGGCGCGGCCGCCGAGACCAGGGTCTCCCCGGTAGCCGCATCCTGATAGGGGGCGGTAAAGGTCACATCACCCCGGGCACGGGCATCCCGGTACCAGGGGCGTTGGCGCGGATCATAGTCCGCCGGCTGCCAGGTGGGATCATTACTGATCAGCCTGCCATCAGCCTCATAACCGACGCCCGACAGCAGGAAGTTATTGCGGATCACTGAGGTCGATATAATTGCTTCACGGGCTGCATCACTATCGGCCTGCTCCAACAGACGGGCTGCATTTTCCGTCAGGTCGCGCTTCAGGGCCATATCACTTTCGATATTGCGCCCGACACTACTGACAATCTCCGCCACACTGCGCTCAATTATCGCCTCAACATCGGTCCGTACCTGCAGATACTGGACCGTCGACAACACCCCCATTGCCAATAGCAATATCAGGCTGAAAGCCATTGCTATCTTGTTTCTGAACTTCATTGAAGTCACTTCCAATTTAGAATTATTAATAATGTGGAAGGAACAGCTCTCACCGGTCTGGCCCCATACCGTCACTCAGCGCCGGTTTTCCGGTCTGTCCGCCTGAATCGGCATGCTGGCTTTTCATGTGAGAGTAAACTGTTGCTTCCGGAGATCCGGATCAGACAGATCCGGTGATCGATATCTACAGCGCAGGGATCTGTCTGGCAGTGCCCCTTCTGCCAGTCTCCGAAGGTATAGCGCCGCTCTGCTACTGGCATAACAGTAATCGGCTGACTATATCCAGGCTGTAAATACCGGAAATTATATTACCGCTGCATGCCTAGGCTGAGACTGACGCCTTATTCCCCTGCGTCACCCTGAGAAGGTTTTTGGCGCCCGTATCAGACTCAATCGGCCGACTGAGCCGGGAAGCCCGGTAATGCTGGTTAAAGATATCGAAGTAGGCCTCCAGCACATCAGCCGAAGCCTGGTCGCCAATCTGCTCCAGCATCGCGACGGCCACTTCAGCCGTACAGAGATGATGATCATGCTGGGCCTTGCGTAACATATACCGGGATGTCCGTGTCGTAGATGGCTGGATCACCGGCAGGCGGTCGAGATAGCGGCCATGGCGAAACATGCGTCGTGCCTGACGCCAGGTACCGTCAAGAATGATAAAAACGGGCTGTCGTCCGGGCTTGTGCTCAAACTCAACCATCCGGTGCTGATAGTCCTCGCCTTCAGGAAACACTATATAGGGATCGATAGCAGGATCATCCAGCGCCTGAAGAAAGCGCGTATCCGGTTCGGTACGACTCCAGCGAAACAGGTCAGAGCCTTCGATCGTATCGGTAATCAGGCGGCCGGTATTGGTGGGTTTGAGCGTCTCGTAGCGGTGCGTCAGCAGCCAGAAACGGGCCCTGGCTTCCACACTGACCCGATAGTCACAGATACAACCCCGCTGGGGTAGCAGACAGGCTTCACAACGCTCGATATTCGAGCCACGGGCAACAAAGGGTTTCTGGTTTTCGTAGTTCATGATCTATCGCAGAAGATGACTCCCGACAGGCAGCCATCGAACAATGCGCGACAATCGGTTATCTCTGAATCGGTAATTCCCCGGTTGACTGGACAGTGTCCCTTTCCACACAGCCGCCGGAATCAGACCGCGCACTATACCACTCTGATAAGTGAAAAAAAGAGCTGTGCCGAATAATTACAATTCATACTTTTTACGTAGCCACAGTCCGTCAGTTTTTCCGTTTACAAACAAAGATATACTTATATCGATCAGGGATATCCTGATATATTAATCCGCCATCTATAAACCCACTCCGGTCTCAGAATGCCCGTAAAAGCAGTCACACGAAAGCGTTGCTCCATTCCCGCCCGGCCCGAAGTCCTGGTCGCTGTCGGTCAGCTGATGAAGAGCGAAGATCCCGATATTGAGCAGATCTGCTTTCATCTGAAACAGGATGTTGCCCTGTATGTGTCGGTGCTGGGCACTGTCAATACAGCCTACTTCGGCCTGCCCCAGCAGATCACCCAGCTGGAACGCGCAGCCGGCTTGCTGGGACTCAACCGGCTGTACGCCATCGTCAGGCTGGCTGCCATGCGCAGCACCTTGTCCGGACTCGGCAGGCTGGAGCGTTTCTGGGATACTGCGACCGAGGTTGCTCACATCTGCAGTCTGCTGGCACAGCGCTATCCCTCTATCGATCGGGATGAGGCCTATACGCTGGGCATGATGCATGAGTGTGGCATTCCGGTGATGATGCAGAATTTCGATGACTACAAAACCTTTCTACCCACCCTGAATGACATCAGCTTACCGCAGATGCATAAGCAGCAGTGGGACCGTTACGGACAAAGTCATTTCACCGTCGGCGCGCAAATGGCCAAGGAGTGGTGTCTGCCGGATACCACGGTGCAAGCGATAAAAAACCAGCCGGGCTATAAAGTCTGGCTCAGTCAGTCACCGGCTGATGGGCAGGATGAGGGACGTATGCTGCTGGCAATTCTGCTGCTGTCTAAAGTGATCAGTGACAGCTACCGCCGCTACTGGCGAATAAATTCTGCGGATATACAGCAGTTCGAACTTAATCCGGTGCTGGAGTTCTGCGGCCTCTGCGATTATGACTTTCTGGATATTAAAGAAGATATTATCCAGCAGCTACAGAGCTGAAAGGCTCAAGTACCGCGAGTCGCCCGATAGAAACAACAAAGGGCCCGGAGGCCCTTTGTTGTTTCTGCGCGCTTAGTCCATCTTATAACGGCCTTCGGCCAGCAGCTGATCAAAGTAGCTGATCGTTTTCTGCAGCCCTTCACGCAATTGAATTTCCGGCTGCCATCCCAGTTCGCGGCTCGCAAGTGAGATATCCGGGCAGCGCTGCGTCGGGTCATCGCTTGGCAGCGGCTTAAAGCTTAGCTCAGAGGATGAACCGGTCAGCTCAATCACCATTTCAGCCAGCTGTTTGATTGTAAATTCCCCCGGATTGCCCAGATTAACCGGACCGGTGAATCCCTTCGGAGTTTCCATAAACCGGACAAAGGCTTCAACCAGATCCGAAACATAGCAGAAAGAGCGGGTCTGCTGGCCGTCGCCGTAAATCGTAATCGGCTTGTTCAGCAGCGCCTGAATAATAAAGTTGGATACCACCCGACCATCATCCGGATGCATATTAGGGCCATAGGTATTGAAGATACGACCTACTTTAATATCGACGTCCAGCTCACGCTGGTAGTCAAAAAACAGGGTTTCCGCGCAACGCTTGCCTTCATCGTAACAGGAACGCAGACCAATCGGATTGACGTTGCCCCAGTAGCCTTCATGCTGCGGATGTATATGGGGATCACCATAGACCTCGCTGGTTGAAGCCTGAAAGATCCGTGAATTAGTCCGGCGCGCCAGTCCCAGCATATTCAACGCCCCCATAATGCTGGTCTTGGTGGTCTGAATCGGGGCCGCCTGGTAGTGGACCGGAGAGGCCGGGCACGCCAGGTTGTAGATCTGATCGACTTCGACGAAAAGCGGCAGGGTTACATCGTGGCGTAAAAACTCGAAGTAGGGGTGATCCAGCAGGTCGACGATATTGTCTTTATTACCGGTATATAAGTTATCGACGCAAAGTACGTCCTGCCCATCGTCAAGCAACCTGCGACAGAGGTGAGACCCGACAAATCCTGCTCCACCGGTAACCAGGATACGCTTGCGCTTAAAACTATTCATACAATCATCCAGTAATAAAGTGGCCGAGTCAGCCTGTGCGAAAAGAAAGAGAAAAGAGAGGGTTAACGAATGAAAGGCATACCGTTTAGCTTGATACGGCTCACCGCGATCAGCACATCGTCGCGATTGGCATAAGGCCCGACAAACACCCGGTAAATCGGTTGTTGCTGGTTTTTGGCATCAACGATACGGGCCTTAAAGCCCTGATTCTTGTAGTCATCGACCATCGTCTTCGACTTACGGCTCCCGGTTGTCGTGCCGGCCCAGAAATACCACTGCCCCAGGCTATCCTGAGTCAGCAGGTCCTGCCGTCTGATATCAGGCAGGTTGAGGCGGGCATTGGCCGATAATCTGTCCATACTCTCGCGCAAGGCCGGATTAAGCGCCTGTATCAGGTCTCGACTGCTGTCATTCCAGGTACGGTAGCGCTTGCGAACCAGTTGACTGAGGGTTGACCCCGGAGGCAGTGCATACTCCTGGTACAGGGAGGCGTTTTCCAGCGGCATACTGAGCGGCGTCAGGTCGCTGCCCGCCAGATTATTTTGTGCCGCCGGTTGGCTTGTCTTCCGGACCTCGATGGGTAGCAGGTCTTTCGGCGCACTGACACCATCGGAAAATGGCAGCGGTTTCACTTCCTCTTCAGTGCGCACCACATCCGAGGGAATCGGTGAGCCGGTTACCGGTGCCTCAGGCTGAGTCCGGGCCGGGCCGGCTGCCGGTATCGTCACCGCCTGCTGCTCCAGCTCCCGCACCAGCGCTTCGATATCATCCGGCATCGCCGCGGAGTTTATCGGCTGCGAGTATTCGGCTTCTGCAGGTTGTGACTGCGTCGAGGCATAGCTGCTTTCAGACAGCGATGTATCAGAACGGTTTTCCGATAACGATACTTCAGTGTCCGGAGAGCGGCTCAGCATCCAGCTGGCAATCAGCACAGTGATGACCAGGACTCCGATCATCATCCAGATCTGCTTCAGGGGTATGCCCGATACCCTGGGAGCAGCACTGTCCGGTTGACGGGGTTCTGCCTTAAGCGGTTCTGTTTTACCTGCCGCGTCCTCTTCTTCCTTCTCCTTCTCATCAGCCGAGTTCCCTTCCAGGAAGGCCTCCAGCAAGTCCTCGGAAGGCATTGACGTCGACTCCTTCGGACTCTGCGGCGCGGCCTCCTCTGCCGAATGCACTGCCGTATTCTGGCTGGAGCTTATCGGCAGGTCCGATACCACTTCACGCACCACCTCCGGCTCGATCAGCGGGGCCTGGTGTGCAAAACCGGTAATCAGGCAGTTGTCACAGATCAGGTTTATCAGACGCGGGACACCCCGGGAGTACTGATAGATAACTTTCAGACTCTCATCCGTGAACAGCTTGGCCGTACGTCCCGCCACAGATAAGCGATGGGCGACATAGCGCTGGGTATCCTGCTGATCCAGCCCCACCAGCGAGCGACAGAGTGTAATCCGCTGGCGGATCTGACGCATCGAGTGGCGATTGATAATCTCATTCAGCTCGTTCTGACCAAACAGTACGATCTGTACGACCTTGGCATCGGGTGTCTCAAGGTTAGACAGCAGGCGAATACCTTCCAGCGTACGCAACGGCAATTGCTGGGCTTCGTCCAGAATAATCAGTACCCGCCGTTCCTGCTTATGCAGTTCAGCCAGACGCTCTTTTATCTTCTCCTGCAGTGTCAGCGCGCTCCAGGAAGGGTCATACGCCATCTCAAGCTTTTCAGGCAATGCCTGTATCAGCTCTTCGGTCGTAATCCAGGGCGTGGTGACTTCAACAACGATATGCTCATCACCCAGCTCATACTTCAGCGCATGAGACAGAAAAGTCTTACCGGTACCCACATCGCCGGTAACGAGCACAAATCCCTTGGAGTACATGACTCCATAGACCAGAGAAGCCAGCGCTTCCCGATGCTGATTACTGGCAAAGAAAAACTCCGGATTTGGCGTATTTTCGAAGGCTCTTCGCTTTAAGCCGTAAAACTCTTCATACATACAGTAACTCTCTTGCCATACCCTGCCGTAAATTGAGATCTCTTCCGAGTTTTAATATTCAAGCGAACTGCTGCAATATAAACAACACGACTATACCACAGCGACAGAGGTCAGATCTTGAGGCATAACCGGGTTAAGGTATGCATTTAAGATAATCGTCGTAGCCTATTAATAAACCAGGTCAGCAATCCGTCAGTCACTTTCCAGTTTTAATATGCGGCGGTAATGACAACGCCATACACGCCAGAGAAAAAGAGGGTTTCCCAGAATATAGCGGCGCCAGGTCTGCGGCTGAACACAAAGGCGATAGAGCCATTCCAGACCGTTGTCCGTCATCCATTTCGGACCACGTAATATATCGCCGCTGTATACCCGATGAAACGCGCCGGTTGCCAGCCGCACCGATGGGTTCAGGCGGCTGGCGTTCTCAGCGATCCACTTCTCCTGAATCGGCATACTCATTCCCACCAGCAGTATGCGGGCACCACTGCGGTTGATCTGCTCGATTACCCGCTCATTCTCCTCACCTTCGCGGCTAAAGAAACCATGGTGATAGCCGGCAAATGGACAGTCCGGAACTCGTGCTTTCAATGCCGCTGCAAAACGCCGCCCCATCTCCTCGGTATCACCCAGTAAAAAGACCGGCCACTGATGTTCTGCGCAATGTTCAAACAGTTCCGGCAACCAGTCCATCGGAGTCATCCGGTCGCCAACCGGCATCCGTGCCAACTGGCATCCCAGCTTAACGCCGGTTCCATCGACAAATACCATATCCGCCTTATCCAGCACCTCAGACAACTGAGCGTCCCGATATGCCAGGTTCATAGCGTGAATATTTACATTCAGGATATTCCGGGACTGTCTGTGTTCTGCCGCATACTTAATAGCGCTGAATAATCCCTTTCGATCGACAACATCATATCGGATACCAATCAGGGACTGACGGGGGGAAGCTGCTTCAGCAAGCATAACTATTCTCCCTGCGAGGCTAAAAGCCCGTTTAAAAACTGACCAAAATACCGACTGTTTTTATCTTCGTCGAATTGTTTCTGAATATGCTGCATCGCATATTCCTGCTTCTGTTTTAACTCCAGCTCTCCATTTGCGATGCGACACAAAGCATCAGCCAGCGCTGTCACATCCCCCGGCGGGACCAATACCCCTCCCCGGCCATAATCCAGTAACTCGGGAATACCTGAGATTTCGGTGGCGACCACCGGTACACCTGCCTGCATCGCTTCCATCAACACCACCGGCATGCCCTCAGCAACACTGGAAAGGACAAACAGATCGGCAGCAGCATAGGCCGCCAGGACCTCTGAGTGGAAACGGGGGCCCAGTAGCCGTACCTGATCTCCCAGCTGATGCTGATCAATCAGTGCTTCCAGCCGTGGCCTGTAATCGCCTTCACCGATAATATCCAGCGAAAAAGCAACGCCTTGCTGCCGCAACCTGGCGCAGGCTTCGATCAGTATATGCTGCGCCTTATGGTTGGAAAGCCGCCCCACATTGAGCAATTTCAGGGCGCTTGATCGCCCATCCCCTCGGCAGGCTTGTCGCACCGGGGTCTCAGGCAACGGCTTCACACCCATTGGAATCACCCTGATCCGCGAGCTGTCGACTGCCGGAAAGTGCTCGGCGATATAACGCCGGTTATATTCCGATATCGAGATAATTTCACTGGCCGATGCCAGTTTTTCCGCCAGATCCGGCGCATCATCGAAGGTCAGGTCGGAACCATGCAGCGTGAGTGAATAAGGTACGCCGGACAAGCGCTGCGCCCACATTGCAACCGAGGCGGCACCGTAGGTGAAGTGGGCATGTATCCAGAGCGGGCGACTTCCGCTATAACGACGCAACACCAGCGCGGCACCGGTAATATGCGCCAGTGACGCCTTAGCGCCTGCATCTGAGGAAAAGAGCTTTAAAAGGCAGCCGAAATAACGTACCGGATGGCGGACTAAGATCCACAGATGCGCCAGCAACAACGTCAGCACAGAGGCATCACAGAGATAATCCACCTGTTGCTGGATCTCTTCCATGCCCGGATGAACCTGATCGGGGGCGGGCCGGTTGTTCGCCACCAGCACCATTGGCAGTTTCTGACTGAGCAGACTGCTGTATTGACTAAACAGGAAGGTTTCGCTTAATACCGGAAACACCGAATTCAGGAACACAACTTTCGCCATATCACTCCCTCTGCGCCGCATTGCCTTATTGATATCCACGTAAGCCGAGCCAGAGCTTCAGGGTGAGCAATCGCAGGAACAGATCGACCTGCTCGTGACGTGCCCACCAGCTGAGATCCCTGGACCAGGGATCAAATCCCAACAGGTCACTGAGCAGCTCCTTTTGCTGCGCGCCCGGCTGCTGCCACAGCTCGTTGATTACGGCACTTCGGGCCACATAAGCACTGAAGTCAGGCCAGGATCCTGCGGTCGTTAAGGGGTTATCCGGTTGACCCGCACACAGCTGCCTGAAGCGCCGGACAACCTTCTGGCGAAAGTGCTGATAGATACGGGCACCGTCAGAATCACCCAGTGCCACATGATCATTATTGTTACGGATAGCGGCCACCTCAGGCCCCACAATCCTCAGCACGGCCTTGCGGAATACCCGGGCATTAAGCTTCTGCTCCGGTGCCATCTTCAGATAGCAATCGGCAATATCCCGATCAGCCATAACCGGATCCCAGGGGAGCATGCGCGCCAGATACAGCCGCCCCATCCCATCAGCCTCGCGCACCAGCGGCCTGACCCGCCGGTCTTCCACCTCCCACGGCTTGTCAGCATAATTGTGCCGCAGCTGTTCGGGGATTCTTACAATCTGCCGCGCCCGAACCTGTGCATTCCAGTGCTCGGCCAGCGGACTGTAGGGCTGGTAATAATCCGGGTCGAAGTCGGCCATCTGCTGTATCGGCACGGTGCGTCCCATGAAACGGCGATAGGATTTATTAAACCCCAGTCCCTTTAACAAATAATCGGCATAGCATCCGGTCAGCAACAGTCCCAGATTCATCGAACTCAGCTGTTGAAAGAAACCATGGTAATGGGCGTCCTTAACTGACCAGAATCCGCCTCCGATCCGCACCGATTCGAGCGCATTGTTACCATAGTGGTCAAAGTCACGCTGCAGCGGCGTATGGCGGGCACCGGCTGCTTCTGCCAGCGCAGCTGCAACTTCCAGCTCGGCATTCGGGCTGTCAAAAAAGGTAACCGTTTCAACCTCAGACGGCTGACGGGCAGCAAATAATAACGCCCTGGAATCGGCACCACCGCTGAGTAGCAAACCGGTCCTGCCTTCGCAGGCATCCATCCGCCTGCGTACGGCCTGGGTCATACTCTCCGCCAGTCTATCGGCACAATGATCGTCAGACAGGTATTCGGGTTGCAGCTCGGCGCCCCAATAGAGTCGCTGCCCTAACAGCGGGCCAGCAGCGGAAAAGCGGTAAACCGATGCCGCTTCCAGCTGTCGGATTGACTGATAGTAACTATAGGGTTGAGAAACCTCTCCGGTCGCCAGTGCCTCGGCCATGCTGTCAAGATCCAGCTCGGTCGCCAGCCCCTGCGCCTGAGCCAGATCGGCCAGCAGATCAGGGTGGGTTCCCAGCAAGAGTTGCGCATCGCTCTCATAGTGATAAACCGGGCTGGCGCCCAGCCGGTCGGTAATCACGCTCAGCTGTGCATGCTGAGGCTCCCAGATAAAGACCACTGCGGCGCCGTTCAGCCAGCCGGGTACCGATTCGGCATCTGCCAGCCAGCGTTCCAGGATCAGGGCGGCGGCAGTGCCGCCTTCGATAGACAGGCCTGAAGCACGCGCCCACTCGGGCTGTTCAAATGCCAGACGACCGGAGATGGCAACACAGACTCCGGTCCGGGCATCTTTCGCTTCAGACCAGCGCGGGCTGTTGCTACCACTGAGCAGGTCCAGCGAATCCCAGCTGAATGCCCGTGCATCCGGCTGCCCTAACAGGGAGAAGCGTGGAAAGAAGTTATTGGCGTCAAAGCGCGTGCCACTGACCAGCAGATCACTCATTAGTTACGTCTCATTACCCGTAATACCGGTAGACCGGGGATTCAGTCGAACAGCTTAATCGCAGCCTTGTTTGCAACCGCGATAATATTGGCGTGTACGATCTGATCGATTTCGTTATGGATCGCGATTGGGATCCTGTTAAAGCCGGGTTTCACCGGTATGCCGCGTACGATGGTCCGGGTACGTGGCAACATATTCTCGGCATCGTCCGCCTTACCGATAACCACCCTGATATCGATATAGGATTCTGATATCAGATAGGGGCGGTCGTCGATCACATGCACGATAATCCAGTTGGGAGGATCGACCTGCCAGCCGCTGATAAAGATACGCCAGCGATCGATGGAAGCCGTATCATTCTGTGCATGGGGCACAGCCTTCGCCAGTTCTTCCTCATTGGGGTCGGCAAAGTTATCCCAGCCCTGGGTAGGAAATGCATCACCGTTAGGATCGTAGCCCAGCTCATTTCTATCGGTGAAAAAGTCCTGGGCATAGAGTTCAGGTACCGCCAACAGCCATAGTGTCAGAACAATAGCGATGATCCGTGCTGAAGACATAGACTCCCCTTTCCGGCCTGCAGACTTAACCCGTTGTAGTTTCACGCTGCTGTCGCTGCCAGACATCGTTTAGTAGCTCATTCACATGCTCGGCATTTTTACGCCAGCTGAACTCCGTCAGTACCCGGTCACGCGCCGCCTTTCCGAGCTGCTCACGCAGCTCGGCCGATTCCAGCAGCCGTAACAGCTGTTGTTGCAGTTCTGCGGCCGAGTCCTTTTGAAACAGCAAACCGTGCATCTGGTCGACGATCACTTCGCGCACCGGATCTGTTTCCACTGCCACTACAGCCGTCTGCATCGCCATATACTCAAAGATCTTCAGTGGCGAGCAGTAATATTCGGTATTTGCCAGCACACTGATATCCATCGCAGCCAGGCATTGGGCAACCTCCGCCGCCGGGACAAAGCCGGTAAAGGTCACAGCATCACAGATATCACTCTGCTTGGCTCTGGCGATAGCCTGTTCGGCGTCCGCCCTGACCTGTCCGACCAGCAGCAGGTGCACCGGATAGCCCTTTTTCACCAGTTCGGCGAAGGCTTCCAGCAACAATCCCACGCCATGCCAGGGTGCGAAGCTGCCGACAAAGCCGATCACTATCGCGTCCTCGGGTACGGCAAAACGACGACGGGCTTCTTCCACCGAGTACAGGGCCGGATCAAACTGCTCCAGATCGACACCATTATGAATAGCCCGCACCGGAATGCGCCCATCGATAGCCTGCTCGAACTCCCGGGCCAGCACACCGCTGACCGCAAAGCCGCCATTACAGAGCTTCAGTACCCTTCGGGTACTGAACAGGCGTTGAATCGCCGGAACATGGTAATAGTGTGTTTCTCTCTGCTCGCCTTCCGGTGCATTGATCTCCAGAATCACCGGTATATTGAGCGAACGGCAGGCCCAGATAATCGAGATAGTATCGCCGTTATAGCGCGTCAGAACGATATCGACCTGGCGTTCTCTGAGCATCCTGCGTTCTTTAAAGAAGTTCAGGCACTGCTGCAACAGAGTTTTGATATCTGACAGATAGTAGGGTGCCAGCCTGGATCTCAGGCGACCTAGCCAGGATTCCCGCTGTCCCGGTACACCACTGAAGAGTTCAGGAGACACCACATCAAAGCCAAACTGCTGCTCTTCGCCCAGCTGGCTGAACTCCTTCGCAAAATTGGTCGTATGCACATGAGACCCATCCCGCTCGAAAAACTGATAGTGCACATACAACGCATTTCTGAACTGATTCACTGGTAACTATTCCCCAGAATGGGCAGGAAGTGTAAACCTTCGCCCCAGAATGTTTCGAATTGGTGCCGGTAAACGATGCGCATAGCGTGACAGCAGCCACTCCGGTGTGCCCTGCATCCAGCGTTCCGGCAATATCCAGAGACCTGCGAGAAAGGCGATACCTGACAGGACAATGGAGAGCAGAAGTAATAACGGAAAACTATCAATCAGGCCGCCTAATAAACGTAAACCGACCAAATCGATAATTGAGACGAAAGCCGATAACAGCACACCGGGAAGCATCGCCTTTGCAAACTGCTGCCATGGCATATGCAGCAGGCTCAGCAACAGCTTTGCCATCAACAGAAACAGCAACATCGCGCTGAGCAACAACGTCACGGCTACAGCTTCCATACCATAGGAAACCGCACTTAAAGCTCCGATCACGACCACCGCCATATAGACTGCCTGCAGGCGTAACTCAGCCCGGACATGTCCCATCGCCTGGATGACGGGGCCCATCAGCAGTAGTAAGACCCGCGGCATTCCGCCAAGACACAAAATCTGGAAAAGAATGACGGACTCCTGCCAGCGTTCGCCATACAAACCTAATACCACCGGTTCAGCCAGCACCGTCAGAGCAGAAAAAACCGGGAAAATCAGCAATGCCGTGACCGAGACTACGCGTATAAATACCGTTCGCAGCCGGGGGATATCAAACTGTATTTCAGCATAGGAAGAGAACATCACCGAGGTGAGTACACTGGCCAGTTTTGCCAGCGGCAGATTTACCAGATGGTTGGCCCGGTTATAGTACCCCAGTGCAGACTGCCCCCAGGCCTGGCCGATCACCAGCTGATCCATATTGGCGGCAAGGTAGTTAAGTAAGCCATTCAGGCTCATCACGCCGCCGAACCCGGCCAGTTCCTTGAGCTGGGAAAAATCACCAAAGCTAAGGGTTATCCGGAAGGGCCTTAGCCATAACAAAATCACAGCACTGATGACATTTGCCACTAAAGCACCCAGCACCAGACTCCAGACTCCGAAACCATGGTATGCCAGCACGATAACTGTCAGTGCATGTCCACCCAGATACGCTGCCGTATCAACGAAAAACAGGCTGCGAAAATCCAGGTCACGCATTATCAATGCACGGCTGACCGAGGTAGCCGTCACCAGCGCGATCCCGGCTGCCAGCATCACCAGAATGGAGCTTAGTCGCGGCTCAGAGAAAATGATCGCGGCCGGGTAAGCAAGGGATGCACCGAACAGAAAAAGCACTGCAGCGAAGCCAAGAGCCAGGACATTGGCCTGCCTGATCAGGCGCTCGCTGAGTTCCGCCCGCTGCACAATCGCAGTCCCCACCCCCATGCCAGACAGTATCTCAGCCAGGCCAATGAAGATAAGGGCGATCGCCATCACCCCAAAGTCTGCAGGCGGCAATATCCTCGCGACTATAACGGCCACCCCGAGACTGACAACGGTCTGAACCAGTACCCTGAGCATATTCCAGTTCACGCTGCGCAGCGTACGCTGTGTATGGCTGCCGCTCATCTGAGTACCCGCCGGCTGGCCTGCGGATCGCTCAACTGTCCTGGTTCAGCCTGAAGCGGAACCATACGATCCATCGCGATTATCAGGCCGAACAGAACCCAGAACGGATATGCTTCGTAGATAGATGTCAGATCCACCAGGTTATGGATCATCCAGGAGATAATTCCGCCAATGGCACCAAGGGTCATGGCCGCCACAATGCCATCAGCCCGAAGAAATAGTTTCAGGCCACGCCACAGCACCAGGGTGATAAACAACAGGATCAGCAGAATGTTCGGGACTCCGGTTTCGGCAGCCACCAGCAGGTAGGTATTGTGTACCGGGTACAGATAGTTACTGGCAATGGCTTCGAGCGTGCGGTCATACTGCGCCATAAAATAGGTGTACTGGTTCAGGCCGACACCTGACAGCGGGTTCTGCTGGATCACGTTAAACGCCACATCCATCAGCGGTTTGCGTACATCGGCCGTACCATGGTCATCCAGTAACAGTCGGTCACGCAGTGTCTGCGAGCTGACGAAGAGGAGCGAGAATGCCAACAGGCTGACGAAACCTACCGAAACCAGGCTGAGCAGCAGGCCTCGTCCACGCTGCTTGTTCCAAAGCAGGTAGCAAACGAAAAATGCCGCAACCAACGCGACCCAGCCGCCCCTTGATGCCGTAAAAATCTCTGCAATCAGGGCCACTGCGAGCCCCAGCGCCATCAGAATCTTATACTTGGTGTTGTTTTCGATCAGGGTCGTAAAGAGTCCGATAAAGAACAACTGGTTGATAAACATTGCCAGTGCGTTGGGCTGGCCAAAAGTCCCCGATACCCTGGTCAGTATCTGTCCGCCCACCTGGCTCTGCAGGGTCGTCGCGATCCCCAGGCGTTCTGCCGTAAAGATAGCACCAACAAACTTCTGCTCCAGCGCCACCAGTCCCTGCCCGGCCAGCACCGTTACAATGACATAGGCCAGACGTTGCAACAGCTTCTCGCTGCGGACATTCCCGGCGATGTAGTAAAACACCACATAGGCCTTGAGCTGTGCCCAGATCATGCTGATGGCAAAAAACGGGAATGGCGTGGTAACTAGCGACAGGGAATTAATCAGCAGTACGGCACCCATAATCCAGAGCAGCGACGACGGTACCGCCTGCTCCGCACGGACCTGGCCGAAAAAGCCTTCCAGCAAGCGCTGCCCGACCAACATCCCCATAAAGACATCTGCGGCATTGATACCAAAGCCATTCGCCGAGACGAAGAATGGCGGGTTGTCCTGGTAGAAAAAGTTAATGTCGTAAACCACCGGCATCAGGAACGCGGCCGACAGCAGATAGGTATCCTGGAGACTAACGCGGAAAATGCGCAATAGCTGCATCGCCGCAACACCGGCCACCAGCAATATAAAGGCAAGCGCCCACTTACTCTCGAAACGCCCCAGCATGGTCACAAACAGCATGCCGACCAGGAAACCGGCAGCGATCGGTACGACCGATGAGACGAACTGACGGCTAATCGAGGGGAGCATCAAACTCTGCCTTTATAGTACATAGCAACCGCTTAGAAGAAGCGAAGCAGGCCACTGGGTATCGGATAGCGGCGGAAATTGAGCACGATTCCCAGCAGATTGATTCCCAGCTGGTGCATATCCTCCTCAATGGCATTCAGGGCAGGCACCCGGGTCACGCCACTGTTGACGATCAGGACCACTCCGTCCGAGATCCGGCCCAGAGTGTCGCTCAGCGGCATACGGGTGAACGGCGGCACATCCATAAGTATCCAGTCATAGCGTTCCTGAGCCTGACGGACAAACTCCTGCAGATGGCGTGACGCCCGTATATCTGTCTGAGAGTCTCCGGTCAGACCAACTTTCACCCGGGTGACCTCGCGATCATTATGGACTGCAACAAACTCATCCAGCTGGCAGTCGTGGGCCAGCAGATTCAGTAATGTCTTTGAGCGCTCGCCCTTCTTGCAGGGGCTGAAATCAAGAATCAGTATTCGGTTGTAGGCATACTCCGATGCCAGCAGTGTACCGATCTCATCGACCACAGTGGTGGTGCCGACACCATTCGACATCCCGGTAAACATCACCACTTTGCCACCCTGCTCATCAGGGTCGGCAGAGACAATGATATTGGTGGCAGTTTTTTTCATATCCCGCCGCCATTTCTCATTCCCCCTGACGCTCTTACTCAAGCGCCGGGCAATATTGGGTACCCGGCCAGACAGCACCACGGCCCGGGGCGCCTTGTCAGCAGCAGGTTTCGGCTCGCCAGCAGCCTCAGGCTTCGACCCGGCAGCGGCAGAATCGACTTCAGGGGCAAGCTGATACAGCACAAAATCGTCCTGAGCAGAGGCTTCTACGGTCTCCGCCGGTTCAGAACCATACAGTGCTTCGAAAATTTTACCCATGTTTCAAACCTGAAGTTAAATCAACGTTAATGACTGAACGACCATCATTCGATTCGCCACACTGGCGACTAGCGTGCATCGAGAGTTCCCAGCAACCGGATCTTGGTTCGCAGATAGACGTCTGTCGGGTTGCGGACAGTCTGATTCATAGAGTAAGCAATCACTGACGCCGCGATCGCCACAATCAAGGCAAGCGGTAAAGACATCATCAGAATCAGTCCGCGCCTCGGGAACCAGGCGCCTGTCGGAACCTGAGGACGGCTGGCGATGGAAACGTTGGCAAACAGCGAGCGGTCTTTCTCATCGTTGATCCGGGCTTCTTCGCGCTTGGACTCGTACAGCTGGTAGTTCTTCTCCGCCAGATCACGTTCAAACTCGATTCGCTGTAACAACACCGAGTCAGCGCTGATATCCCCTACCTGCTGACGGGCCTGCTCAATCTGCGCCGCCAGTGCCTTAACTTCCTCATCCAAGGCGGACTGCTCCAGCTGCAGCCCCTGAATAATACTGCGGATGTAAGCTGCAATCTGGCTTTTCATATTGACGTACTGCCGCACCGCATCCTTCACCGGTTTCGACTGCGGACGGAAGTCGCTGCGGGCTCGCTGTACATTAATGATCAGCTGAGCCAGAGAGCGTTCCATCTCAATCAATGCCGGATAGGCCTCACGAATCCCCCGGGGCAGGCTGGCCAAACCGTCGGCATCGACGTTTTTAGCCGCATCCTGCAACTGCAGCATGCGCTGCGCCGCCGACTTCATCCGTCCGATCAGCTGGGCTTTATTGATCTCCAGGTCACGCACCACGTTCAGACGGTTGTCGGTCTGAATCTCCGGACTGGCGAGATTGAGACGTTTGCGGGTTTCAGCAACCTTGTTGGTCAGATCGATATAGCGATTACGGTAGAGTTGCGCCTGCTGCTCAAAGAAGCCCAGGCTGCCGCTGTACTCCTGATTCACGCTGATATGGTAGGCGATATAGGAATCGATCAGTGTATTCAGCTGCGCGGTTATCTCTTCAGGATCACCACCTTTGTATTCGACCTGGATAATATTCGACAAAGACAGCGGTTCTGCTTTCAGTCCACCGCGCAACTGGGCAGCAACCGCACGGATATCAGCTTCATCATCCAGATCGGCCAGGCGATGCTTTTTTACCACTTCACTGACAACATCCGTCGACATCAGCAGGTAAACCACGGTATTCAGCGTTTGCTGATCCACCTTGTCGAAGACCCCGTAATTTGAACTCTCGCCGTCAAATATCAGGGGCTTCTCTATACGAGGCTTGACCACCAGCCGGGCAGATACCTTGTATACCGGCGGAGTCAGGAAGGCCACCAGCAAAGCACCAACGATGACACCGATGAAAGCGAGCACGAATGTCTTCTTCGTATAGAAAAAGATCGAAACCACATCCCTGATTGTCAGCTTCGACTCTTCACGGCGTTGATAACCACTTGCGGTCATATAAAAACTCTTAGTTGAAAGCGTACTAACTTCCGGGTGGGTCTACTGATCGACAAAGTCGACACCATCATCCAGAGAGTAACTGAAGTTAAGGTTAACAGGGATCATTCGACGGATACTCTCGCCGATAAGCGCGGCCCGCCCCAGACGAGTGGTTGGCACGAAGATCACGTCGGACTGCTTAACAAAAAGGTCCCGGCCGATATTGCCATCATCGAGGATCTCTCCCAGATTCACGATACGTCCAACCGGACGGTTAAACTCATCCCGCGATATCAGCAGCGTACTGCTGGTTTCACCCGACGAAGCAAAGCCGCCAGCCAGGCCAACGGATTGCAAAACGGTCGTAGGTCCCTGAAGCTGGTAATAACCCGGGTTTCTCACCGCGCCAAAGACATACACCCGGTTACCGGTGGCCTCCAGCAGGGTCGAAGAGGTAAACATGCCCGGCACTACGGTCTCATAGGCTTCGTTGATCGCCTCACCGGCCTGATCAATAGTCAGTCCGGCCAATCGCATCCCCTGCAGCAGCGGCAGTGTAACCTTGCCGTCTGGCTGTACCAGCGCGAGTCGGCTTTGTCCTCGTGCCGCCGTCCGGATCGCCTCTTTCAGCTCCCGAATCCTGGCGCCGTAACGAATCAGCGCAACCGTGGAACGCGGCTTGGTCAGCAGATCCGCGAACTTCTGGTTGATATTCTCTGACAGCTCACTGGGCGTCAGCCCGGCGGCCATCATATCGCCCTCATAGGGCAGCGTAATACGACCATCAGGACGCACGTTCACGGTCCGGTCCAGCTGCGGATAGTGGAAGAATTCAACCCGGATCTGATCGCCGATAGCGATAAGGTATTTATCCTTAAGATCCACATCGACATGGTATGTAACCTCAATCCGGTCGCCCGGAGAGATAAGATAGCCCGCGTCGAAATACGGCAAGGGGTCTTTCTTGTATACCTGTTTCTCGTCTTCGATCTGTGCCGCCTTATGGGGCACATAGCAACCGCCAAGAAAAAATGGAAGCGCCAGACATAGCAGGCTCGCTAACACATATCTGAATCCACGCCTGGTGCTTTTAGGCATAACCCTGCATTACTCCAAAAACCAATTGAACCTACATTTAATCGACCCGAAAGCCCGAGACTTTAGTTTCCCCAGGCGTTTTCAATGGAAATGCGATGAAAGGACCAGCCCTCACTTCCACTCGAGAAAGATCTCTACGCGGCGGTTTGCACGCTTGCGGACGCCGTCTCCGGTCGGTACCTTGAGACGGGTTTCACCAAAGTGAGAATCATCGAAATGAGTCTGTGAAACTCCCGCTAATCTCAAACCCAGCTCAACAGCATTTACACGTCGTTTTGACAGGCCCTCATTGTATCGGTTTGTACCGGAACTATCAGTATGACCGGAGATAACAACCCTATTGGCCTTCCACTTCATATAGTCAGCCTTCACCCGCTCGATCGTTCCCAGGGCCGCTTCGTCCAGTTCGGCGCTATCCAGATCAAACAATACCAGGTAAGGCCCATGGCGCTTGGTGTTTACCGCGGGTTTGGCAATTCCGGGCTGGCAGCAGCAACCGCAATAGTTGCCGCCCGGCTGTAACGGTAGGCTCTGAGGTACGGCAGGAGTTTGTGGCTCTATTTTCGCCAGTGCTTTATAGAAAGCACTCTTACACTCCTCAATATGATAGTGCTGGATATCCTCTTCCTGCTGCTCCATCCAGCAATCAAACATCACCTGGGCATGTGCGGAGCTTTCCGGATGCCGAACAGACGCACCTTGATAGAAAGCCTTCTCCAGCCGGTCTCGTGCAATACGAAGCTCCTGCACAGCATGAGCTGGGATTCTGCGTGCATTCAGGTATTCAGGTTCCACCAGCTCCCCCCGGGCACTGCGTGTAGCCCGGCTCAGAAAAGCCTCTGAATCCGCGAAATCATGTTCACGATCTTCCCGCCTCGCCTGACGGCTATACCCGGTATACAGGTGCCGGTCGAACTTACTGGCAGCCGGAGCAAAGGTCATCTCTTCGGAATCATTGCTTCTAAGATCCTCAGCGGGACGCTGCTCCGCCTGTTGCGTACTGCACCCTGCCAGCACCAATACGGAGGTCAGAGAGACTGCCCATTTTTTCAGATTAAAGACCACAGCCGTTCCTTTTCGATGAGGCGAGTTGAACTAAAGATCCTATTTCCACACCAGTCCGGCACGGAAGCAGAGATTTCAGGTAAAAGCACAGGGGTAAGATATCAAAGTCGTGTCATATTGAGAACGTATAGCAACGAACCCGCCTATGCCCGCCTGGGTATTTAGCGCCAAACGATACCCGCAATCGGGACATATTTTAACCTTGGCAGGTCCCACAATATCTAAGGCAACCTATTTTCATTACTTCTTCCTAAGTAAATACAGAAGCAAGTTATAAAAACTTCGATTTATGTCACCTCCTATTTGGGGTCTAATAACGTCCCGACTGAGTTTCTGCCCCACAACAGCGCGCCGTCATGTAGTCACTCTCTCAGGTCTTTCATAATCACTACTGAATTCTTCCGGGAAGCGATTTATGTGCGGTATTTTCGGTGTATATAGCCAATCTGATATTAACCTTGATCAGGCGCGTGAAGCGTTACATCTGCTGGAACACCGGGGACCGGATCAGTGGTCTGATCACCTGAGCGATGGACTCTACATAGGCCATCAGCGCCTCAGCATTCGCGACCTCAGCAGTGACGGTATTCAACCGTTCATATCTGAGGACAACAAGGTGATTGTCGCCGTTAACGGCGAGATCTGGAATGATGCCTCTCTGCGTCAGGAGCTGGGTGAAGAGCACTTCAAGGGGCACTCAGACTGCGAAGTTATGCTGCACGGCTATATTCGCTGGGGAATTGATAACTTAGTCGAAAAGCTGGATGGTTTTTTTGCCGCTGCGATCTTCGATCGCCGCAGCGGTCAGCTTCACCTTATTAAAGATCGCTGGGGGAAAAAGCCTCTTTACTATGCCAACACCGGGCACAGTATTATTTTCGCGTCCGAGATAAAGTCCATCCTGCAATATGAGCCTTCTCTGCGTGTATTTGACTTTGAAGGTATTAAACACTGGATGGCCTATCGTGGCAGCCACCTGCCGAAGACTATTTTCTTTGGCGTCAATAAAGTGGTGCAGGGACACTACATCACCATCAATGCCGATCTGAGCGAAACCAGGGCCCAGCATTTCGACCTGTCACAGCACGCAGCAGGCATGGAGTCCATCGAGCAGGCGAGTGATCAGGAGATCGATGAAAACGTATCCCATCTGCTGGGCAAGGCAATGGAAAAGCGTCTGCTTGCTGATGTCCCTATTGGTCTGCAACTCAGCGGCGGGGTTGACTCTTCTCTGATCGCAGCAAAGTTAAGAGAACACAGCAGCGGCCCCTTAAGCTCATTCAGTGTGGTTTTCAAAGACCAGGCAGATCAGGCGTTCTCCGAAGAGAAGTACTCTGACTTTGTTGCCAGTAAATATCAGCTGGATCACCATAAGCTGGCGATTGATAAAAAGGATATTGCCGGCGCGTTGAAAAAAATGGTGTATCACTTCGACGGCATGCTGGATATTCCCAATGCAATTCCCATTTTCCTGCTATGCGAGTATGCCCGGGAGCATATTACTGTTTTTCTAACCGGAGAAGGTGCTGACGAACTCTTCGGTGGCTATGGGAAATTCACCAAAGGAGCCAAGTACCAGAAACCCAACCCGCTGGCAAAGCTGATTCCGGATACTTTTTTTGACCTGAATTTCCTGTTCGATCGCGTACGCTACAACTATGTCTACAGCCTCTACCTGTCCCATCACTATGCGGGGAATACCTCGCTCATGCTCGACCATATTAATGCTTTTGTTTCGCCGCTGACCATCAACCGGTATTTCGGCGAGCTGGAACACAATATGATCGATCAGCTCGATACGGAAACTCTGTCAGAGTTTCCCTTTATGAAACAGTTACTGCTAACCGATCATATGACATACCTTAACTTCCTGCTTGAACGCCAGGACAAGGCCAGCATGGCCGCAGGTATAGAGGCACGGCTGCCCTTTATGGATAGTGAGCTGATCAATTATGTAATCCGCCTGCCTCACCAGCAGCTGCTGGATGAAGACATGCATAAGAAACCACTAAAGCGCCTTGCCGAAGCGTATTTCAGCCACGATTTTGTCCACCGCCCCAAAGTTGGCTTCCCGCTACCGATTACAAACTGGCTTAACGATGAGGATGGCTTTAAATCCAGCCTGGATAAGATCTACGCAGACGACTTTCTGGTATTGCAGAAGGCTGACAGAAAAGGCCTGCTCGGTTATCTGAAATCGAAGCGCTTCAGCTACCGACAGATCAGTTACGGTGACGATGAAAAGATATGGCTGCAATGGCAGCTGATGGTGCTAGCCGAAGCCCAGGAGATATTTAATATTACCGATATCCGCTGAGCCGGGCGTGATAGGCAAGGACTGACGAGTACAGCACAGAAGGATGAGAAACCCTCCTGTGCTTGCTGCTTTCAGCTTTGCAGTGGATAAACGGTTAGTCTCCTGAGTCGCGCTCTGTACGCTGCCAGCCTAGCCTCTTATTCTTCACCAGGGAGCTCAGCACAACGAACAGCTTCCAGCAGATATACCAAGGCACATAGCCCGCAACCTGTGCCATCCGCCTGAAATTGCCATAACGCCAGGTTGCCACAAGATAATGAAATACCAGCAACGCGAACATCAGCGCTGCCAGAACCCGCTCCGGGCTTCCCCCTAATAAAGCTGCCAGCAGCAAAGGGATAACCAGCAAAGTTGCCGGAGGGGTGCAGATATCCAATAGTCCGTCCAGCGCTCTCAGGTCTCCCCGCAGGCCTCGGCGAAGCAACGTAGCTGCATAGCTTTTAATCGTAATCAGCTTGCCTCTTTCCCAACGAACCCGCTGTGTTTCCGCAGCTTCCTTAGAAATTGGCATAATAGCGTCGACGCAGGCCCGGTCGGTAAACCTTACGGCGATCCCTGACTTGAGCAGGTGTACATGATACTCAAGATCCTCGACAATCGAATGAGCCAGATAAGGAACCCGTTTCAACGTATCCGCGGAAACACAAAAACCATTACCACAGATCCCTGCCGACAGTCCTAAGCGGGTCTTGCCATAGGGTCGCAGGCCATTAAACGATGACATAGCCAGCTCCATCACCCGGGTGCGCATATTCTCATCAGGATTGCGGATGGCATAGTGCAACTGAATCACCTCTGCGCCGTCTTCAAACTCAGCATTAATGGTATCAAGTGCATTCGGATGCAAAAGTGAATCAGCATCAACCACCAGATAGCCATCCCAGCCTTCACTGCCCAGTCCTTCGAACGCTTCAAATAGCGCCTGACCTTTACCTGGATTCTGTGAGCGTTCGATCACCCGGGCACCGGCGGCACGAGCCAATTCTGCCGTATTGTCACTGCAGTTATCCGCAATCACTATCACTGCGTAACTATCGGCAGGATAAGACTGTTTCAATGCCGCAGATACAGTTTCAGCAATAAGCAGCTGTTCATCATGAGCCGGAATAACCACGGCAAAGCGCCGCTGTCGAACAGCTGAAACCCGCGCACGCTGAGGTATAAGGGCAGCCAGGGTAATAAGCGTGAAGTACAACACAGGCAGCAGCACTGCGGCTAACGCTCCCCAGGCCAGAAAGCGACCAATCAATTCCATCAACTTTAGAGCTCCTTAGCGAGAATTCACTGATTCGGATCTTGATAACTTGACGACCGATGCAGCTGGAAATACCGTTGAGCCAGCAGGTACATCGAAATTCACTACCGCATTGGTCCCGACTTTAACCCCCTTACCAACACGGCACTCGCCAAATACCTTAGCACCGGCAAACAATTCCACATTATCCTCCAGTACAGGTGCACACAAACCCCATTCGCCCACCGTCACCTGCTGAAAGATCTTAACGTTATCCCCAATCACTACCTGATCATTAATGAGGACACCGTTCGGGTGCGGCAAGCAGAAGCTCCGCCCGATTGTTGCTCCGGTGGGCAATGAACTATCAGATATCAGTGATCGTATAAGAGTCAGCAGCAGGTCGGGAATAATCAGTAGCAGATAGGGGCCGCCCGCTTCCTTTCTCAGCTTCCTGAGACGATAGGAGAGCGTGACCCAGAAGCCGGAAGCAGAGTACCAGCGACGGCCATAACAAACAGCATCAGACCTGGAGACCTCCAGCAGCTCTTTGAGACTTTGGATCAACATCTGACATTCCTGTCGGCAAAAGACGCATCATAGCAAAGAGCAAACTCAGCTCTAAGTAACTCCGGCAAATTTCTGCGACTACGGACCTCATAGCAATCAGCGTAGCGCTCGCTGTGCGTGATGAAGCTTACAATACTCAATGGCCAACGGGCTGGGGGACAGCCAGGTTCCGCGCGCACGGTTTCTCCGGCCGTAAAGGCAAAAACCCCCGGCCTCAACGAGACCGGGGGTTCTGCGTATTCAATGCTTGGCGATGACCTACTCTCACATGGGGAGACCCCACACTACCATCGGCGATGCCACGTTTCACTTCTGAGTTCGGGATGGGATCAGGTGGTTCCACGGCTCTATGGTCGCCAAGCAAAAACTGGACAATCTGGACTATCACTTAATTCTGATACGACGATCGCTTGTCTCTCAACCAATCCGGGAGATGGATCTATCGGTGTCTTTACGACGTGTTACTTCAGCAGGCCGTCAAACGCCTTTGGCGTTATATGGTCAAGCCTCACGAGCAATTAGTATCGGTTAGCTGAACGCCTCAC
>NZ_JHVJ01000026.1 GCF_000620085.1 Marinobacterium jannaschii DSM 6295
TTGCAGCCTATGCAGTGATTGGTGTCAGCGTGAGGAGGCTGATGACCGATAACGGGCCTGCGTACCGCTCTGGGCTGTTTAATCGCATCCTGACGGCGAAAGGCATTAAGCATGTATACACCCGCCCTTATACACCTCGAACCAATGGCAAGGCAGAACGCTTTATTCAGACAATGTTGCGAGAGTGGGCATATGCCGTGCCCTATGCCAACTCCGTGACACGTCACTGGGCATTAGCAAATTGGGTCAATCACTATAACCGGGAGCGCCGTCATGGCAGTATCGGAAACTTACCGCCGGTATCTCGAATACCTAAACTTTGTGAACAACGTGCTTAGCATCCACACCTAGTGGTTCCTGTGCATACAGGCCGGGTTAATTGCAGACAGCAATAAAGCCAGGTGAATACCCTGTGTTGGGCCTGATGAATAATATAGAGGGTATGCCTGGGCCAGCGGACGCTAGCCCAGATAGCGCTGATAGAACGCCAGCTCCCGCTCCAGCACGGTGATATTGTTCTCCGCCTTACGGAAGCCGTGTTGCTCGTCGGGAAAGAGGTGCAGCTCGGTCTCTATGCCGTTGCGGCGGAGCTGGTCGGCCATCTGTGTGGTCTGTTCGGGCAATACCACTTTGTCTTCACTGCCCTGAAAGAAGATCACCGGGCAACGGATTTTGTCGGCGTGATGAAGCGGTGCACGTAGCTGGTAGCGGTGAGATTCCGTGACAGGATCGCCGATCAGCCAGTCGAGGTAGCGGGATTCAAATTTGTGGGTGTTACGGGTCAGTGTCAGTGGGTCTGATACACCGTAGAGGCTGGCACCGGCGCGGAAGCGGTCGGAGGCGACCAGACAAGCGAGGCTGGTATAGCCGCCAGCGCTGTTGCCCCGGATAAACACTTTATCGCCATCAATCAGCTGTTGCTCCGCCAGATAATCAATGGCGGCATCGACATCCTCAACATCGGTGACGCCCCAACTTCCCTGCAATCGCATTCTGTATTCCCGGCCGTAGCCGGTACTGCCCCGATAATTCAGGTCGGCAACAGCAAAGCCACGCTGGGTCCAGTATTGCAGGCGCATATTAAGCACCGGATAGGTGGCACCGCTGGGGCCGCCGTGGATGAAGATCACCAGTGGCGGCAGCTGCTGATCACTGGAGCAGGCTGCATTGGCAGGCGGGTAGAAAAAGCCGTGGGCCTGTTCGTTGCTATTTAGCGCATAACTGAAGTGCTGGGGCTGGGACAGGTTACCAGCATCCAGCGGCTGCTGGCCGCCGGCAACGATTCGGGTTTCTGCTCGGGCCAGGTCGATCTCAATCACCGCCGAGGTCGTGCTTTCTGACAGCGCTACGGCATAGAGCTTATTGCCGCGGCCATGCAGGTGACGGAAGTGATTAAAGGTTGTAGCTATCTCTGAGGCGTTGCCTGCCCGATCTGTTAGCCATAACCGTCCCACACCTCTTTCAAAGCTGACTGAGACCAGGCCAGGTGTAGTAATGGCATGGTGGCGCAGGCCACACTGCCAGCCTGCGGTGGCGCACTCCCCGCCTGTCTGGCTGATTAACGCTGGTGTCGTGGCAGCGGGTTCAGGGTTTTGTGCCTTATCGGAAAATCCTGCAAGATAACGGTATATTTTCCAGTCGTTTTTAAGATCACTGACGGCCAGAAGCTGGTTATCGACGTCGAATAGCGGCTGGGTAAGCGACTGGTCGCCTGCGGCTATGCAGCTGAAGTTGTCGAATTCACCGGCATCTGACAGGTTGCCGTGGTACAGCTTTGTCCGGGTCCAGGGCTGGTCGGGGTGGTCCCACGCGATGAAGGCCAGTTGATCGCCATCGTCACTGAGTGTTGGGTAGGCGTAGAAGTCATGGCCCTGATGCAGGGTTTTCATTTCACCACTATCCAGGCCAATGGCGACCAGCGTGTTGATCACTTCAGCGCCGGAGTGGTCTTCACAGATGGCGATCAGGCGGTCATGGGAGGGTTGCCAGATCGGTTCGAGGAAGCGGTAGCCCGGATAGTTGGTCAGGCGCTTTGTGGCACCGGTTGCATCGGCGGAGTCACAAGCTTCGCCCACGGAGTGGGCTCCTACAGGATCAAACCACTGAAGATATAGCTGCTGGTCCTGGTTGTTAACGAAGGCCAGGCGGTTATCGAGCAGGCACCAGCTGGTGCCGCCGTATTCATGCACACGGCTGCGGACGTTGTAGCTCTCGGGGGTGAGGGTTTCGATGCCCTGCGCGGATTCGCGGCAGATAACGCTGCGACCGCCCTCTTCCGGGCGGAATTCAACCCAGTAGAGTCGGCCCTGCGGGTCGGTTTGCAGCTGGCCATACTCTTTCATCCCGGCAACCACGTCGGCTGCGCTGAGGTCGGAAGGCCATAACCCCGGTTGTCGCGGGCTATTCGCTGCGGAAGAAGACACGGGAGTTACGCTCGTTGCGGTAGATAAATTCGCCTTCGACCGGTGTCTCGGCGCTGTCACGTGCTTCGACGATCTTATGGTGGTGCGGTGACTTGCCACATACCGGGTCGGCATTGGTGGCATCGCCGGTCATCATGTAGGCCTGACAGCGGCAACCGCCGAAGTCTTTTTCTTTCTCATCGCAGGAGCGGCATGGCTCCTTCATCCAGTCATAGCCGCGGAATTTGTTAAAGCCAAAGGACTCATTCCATATATAGGACAACGAGCCCTCTCGCACGTTGGGAAACTCCACTGGCAGCATTCGGGCGCTGTGACATGGCAAGGCGGTGCCATCCGGGGTGACGGTCAGGAACACCTGCCCCCAGCCGTTCATGCAGCCTTTGGGGCGCTCTTCGTAGTAGTCCGGAGTCACAAAGATCAGTTTGATCGGGTTGCCCTCGGCGGCCAGTTTTTCGCGGTATTCGTTGGTGATCCGTTCGGCACGCTCAAGCTGGGCACGGGTGGGCAGCAGCTGGTCGCGGTTTTCATAGCCCCAGCCATAATACTGACAAGTGGCCAACTCGACGAAATCGGCTTCCAGTTCGACGCATAGCTCGATGATACGGTCAATCTGGTCGATATTGTGACGATGGGTGACGAAGTTCAGCACCATCGGGTAGCCCTGGGCTTTGACCTCGCGCGCCATCTTCAGCTTCTGCTGGAACGCCTTTTTCGAACCGGCCAGCATGTTGTTGACCTCTTCGTCGCTGGCCTGAAAACTAACCTGAATATGATCCAGCCCGGCCTGACGGAACTCGGCAACTTTGCGTTCATTCAGGCCCACACCGGAGGTGATCAGGTTGGTGTAGTAACCCAGCTCCCGGGCAGCTCCGATCAGCTCGACCAGGTCCTGCCGCACCAGTGGCTCGCCGCCGGAAAAACCCAGCTGTACCGCGCCCAGCTCGCGCCCCTGACGGAAAACCTCGATCCACTCATCGGTGGTCAACTCGTTGCTATGGGCCGCGAAGTCGAGCGGATTGGAACAGTATGGGCACTGCAGTGGGCATTTATAGGTCAGCTCAGCCAATAGCCAGAGCGGCTGGCCGTGGCTCGGCGTCACGCCCGGTACGGAGTCGAGGGAGGGTTTGGCGTTACATGAGGCGTTGGCCATAGCGGGCCTCCGGTGTTGTTCTTGTTATCTGTTTTTTGCTATCCGTGGGAAAAAACTTCGCTCGCGGAGCGAGCTCCCACAATAGTCAGCTAGTCTCTGTGGGAGCGCTTTTCTTCGCGTATAGAGTAGACCCCTGCAATAAACCGGTTCAGGCCTGCAGGCTGATCCAGTTCTGGTTTTCGGCGTCCTGCATAAACTCGATCACATCGCCTTCGATCCCTTCAGCCCCGTCGAATTTCTCTTTCAGCAATGCGACGATCTCGATGATGGATCTGTCGCCGTCAATCAGGGCGAGGATCTCCCCTGCCGGGCCATTGAGTTTGATCATCCCTTCCGGGTAGAGCAGCACGTAGCAGTTCTGTGCCTGCTCCCATTGGAAACGGTACATGGCGCTTATGCCTGGAACAGAGTTGAGACTGGCCTCAGTGATCATCAGAACAACCCCCGGTGGTAAACTTTCTGATCGGTTACGGTGTGGTACGGTGGCCGGTTAAGTTCGTAGGCCATGGTCATGGCGTCGAGCATGCTCCAGAGGATATCGAGTTTGAACTGCAGGATCTCCAGCATACGTTCCTGCTGCTCACGGGTTTTATAGTGATCCAGCGTGATCTGCAGGCCATGCTCCACATCGCGACGGGCTTCAGTCAGGCGGTTGCGGAAGTACTGGTAGCCGTTGGCGTCGATCCAGGGGTAATGCTCCGGCCAGGTCTTCAGCCGTGACTGGTGGATGGTTGGCGCAAACAGCTCGGTCAGCGAGGAGCTGGCGGCCTCTTTCCAGTTGGCGCGGCGGGCGAAGTTAACATAGGCGTCGACGGCAAAACGGACACCGGGCAATACATGCTCCTGGGAGATAATCTCCTCACGGGTCAGGCCCACGGCTTCACCCAAACGCAGCCAGGCCTCGATACCACCTTCGGCACCGTCATAGCCATCGTGATCCAGCACCCGCTGTATCCACTGGCGGCGTACGTCACGATCCGGGCAGTTAGCCATAATGGCGGCATCTTTCACCGGGATCATAATCTGGTAGTAAAAGCGGTTCGCGACCCAGCCGCGAATCTGCTCCGGGGTACAGGTGCCTTCGTACATGGCGATATGGAACGGGTGATGGATATGGTAAAGGTCGCCCTTGGCCCGCAGCGCCGCTTCAAACTCTTCGCGGCTCATGGCCGCCTGATCGCAATGTTCTGACATGCTCGCCTCCTACAACTCTATGCTCATGCCGTCATACGACACTTCAATACCGTGACTCACCAGCTCGGCACGCTCTGCCGAATCCTCATCCAGGATCGGGTTGGTATTATTTATATGGATCAGTACCTTGCGCGGCTTCTCCAGGGTATCCAGGTATTCGATCATGCCGCCCGGGCCGGACTGACAAAGATGGCCCATCTCCTGCCCGGTTTTGGTGCCGACACCGGTGACGATCATCTCGTCATCACGCCAGATAGTGCCATCCACCAGCACGCAGTCTGACGATTCCATATAGGGACGCAGGTGGGGTTCGATCTGACCCAGGCCCGGGGCGTAGAACACCGACTTGCCGGTTTCACGGTCACGAATATGAATACCGATATTGTCGCCCGGATGTGGGTCGTTTCGGTGTGGCGAATATGGCGGCGCACTGCTGCTGAGCGGTATTGCAGTCAGTTGCAGCCGCGGGAATTTCGGGATCTCGAAGCGGTTCCGGCCCTCTTCTATATTGATCTCATGCCAGTTAATACCGCCATTCCAGTGCTCCAGCATATTGAATACCGGGAAGCCACTGCTCAGGTCCTGACGCACCATCTCGGTACACCAGATATCGTGCGGGCAGCCTTCGCGCAGCATCAGCAGACCGGTTGTGTGGTCGATCTGGCTGTCCATAAAGACGATGGCGGCGATGCCGGTATCACGGATCTGCCGTGCAGGCTGCATCGGCGCGAAACTGTCCAGCTGAGCGCGGATATCGGGTGAGGTATTAAACAGAATCCAGTCTTCACCATCGATGCTGACAGCAATCGATGACTGGGTGCGGGGGCTGGCGTTAAGGGTTCCGGCGCGAACACCCTTGCAGTTGGGGCAGTTACAGTTCCACTGGGGGAAGCCCCCTCCGGCAGCTGAACCTAAAACCTGTATTTTCATTATTATTCCCGGCTTTGAGGAATCCCGGAGTACTCAGTGCGGCTTCAGAAGGTGGGTACGACGGGCTTCGGAAGGCAAAAACTGCCGCAGGGCATAGGGGCCCCACAGCAGTCAACGGTGCTTAGCGGTTTGCGAAGTACATAGTGACTTCAAAACCAATGCGCAGATCCTGGTAAGCAGGTTTAGTCCACATAGTGCCTTTCCTCTTTTTTGTTTTCGGATGTGAAACAACGTCCTTTGATGATAGGCAGCCCCCCTTCGGGCAAGAATGGTACTTTGGAACTAAAAGGGTGCTGATTTGGTCGAGGGTAATACTACCCAGCAGATGTAAAAGCCCGGTTTAATAAGGATTTGCAGGGGCTTTTTCCCGAGCGACAGGAGCTGGGCACGGGGTTCATTCGCGCACGGAGTGCACTCCCACAGAGACGTCATCTGTCACTGCTTTTATCAGAGCTAGCTGCTGTATAGCGGTCTTTAGCTGTTGCTTTCTATCTGGTCGATATAGCCCAGCCAGTTGCGGGCGCTGCGGGCGGTGGCTTTTTCGGCCTTTGCCTGGGTGAAGGATCTGCGGGCGTCGTCCAGCTTGTGCTGGTTGACCTGGGCGATGCCTCGCATCACCAACAGCTGCCCCTTGTTGCCGGGTTTGCGCGCCAGTGCACGATCGATAGTACGTACGGCGTCATCCCAGCGTTTCAGACTGATCTCAACCTGGGCCAGCTGCCTCAGTGTCTTAGTGTCGTTTTTGATGGCGAGCAGCTTCTGCAGGGTCGGGCGCGCATCATTGTATTCCCGGGCCAATAGCTGGGCTGAAGACAGCAGTTTGAGGCTTTTGCTGCCGGACTTGAGCTGGCCCTTTTCAAGCGCTTCACTCAGCACCTCTGCGGCACGCTGTGGCGCACCCTGGCGGACCAGCATCTGGCCCAGCAGCATATAGTGACGCTCTTTAGTAAACAGGCCGTCGATATAGGCCGAACGCAGCGTTGCCAGTGCCTGTTTGTCGAGCTTGCGTCGCTGATAGACGTCTGTCAGCTGCTCCCAATAGGTCATTTTACCGGGAAACAGTACAATCATGGTCTTGAGCAGGCGGCTGGATGACTTATGTTGTTTCAGCCTCAGATGGGCACCCAGCTGAAGCTGGTACCAGCTCTCCGGGGCCTTCTTGCGCATTGATATGGCTTTTTTGATCGGACTGATCAGCGCGCTCCACTGCTTCAGTTGACTGTAGCCCTGGGCGATCAGCAGGTGGTCATTGGCCTTGATCATTGTCGGCGCTTTTTGCGTTGCTTCGGCCATCCATTGCTGCATCTCGCTGATGCCCTCAGACCACTGCTCTTCACTGAAATAGAGCTGGGCGATGGCATGCCTTAGTTTGAGCTGCTCAGTTTCAGGCAGGGCGTTTTGGGCATAGGCCAGCTTGAACTGTTTCAGAGCCGCGCTATAGCGTTCGCGGCTAAGATCGATATTGCCCAGCAACTGATGCACCAACGCCTTAGCATAGGGCTTGAGCGGCTTTTCCTGCATAGCCCGCAGGATCTTACCGGCGTCGGTCAGCTTCTCCGCCATCAGCGCATCCTTCGCTGCCATCAGTTGCTTATGCTCAAAGGCTGTCAGTACCGGCTTGGCGGCTGCAGCAGAGAGCGGCGCGTAGCTCAGTAAGAGCGCAAGGCCGATTGCATTAAGCGTCTTTGTTGTTCGCGTCACTTATCAATCCTGAATTCAATCGGCTGACGTACTTTGTACTCAACCGGCTTGCCATTGCTATAACGCACTTCGTAGCGGGAACGCAGCAACGCGCGCTTGGCGGCTTTCTCAAAGACGCCCTTGGGCGTCGCTTCAACAACCTTAAAGCTCTCGGCAATGGCACGCCCCTGAGTATCAATACGGTATTCAAAAACAACCTTGCCCTCTATCTTGCGCCGCAGTGCACGGCGCGGATATTTGGCATCGACCTGCTTCAGAAACGTTGCCTTACCGATCGTCACCGCCTGGGGTGCGGGCGGCGCGATCGGGCCTGGTGTTACCGGCTGGGCGATCTCGGCCGAGATATTAGGCGCGGCGTTGATCTTAACGCCAACGTCGATCTTCGGCGTTGGGATATCGATCTGAGGCTGGTCGATATTCACCTGGGTATCGACACTCATCTTCTGCTGCGGCGCCGGCGGTTGAGGTGTCAGTTCAAGCGGTGGCGGCGGTGGCGCGCGCTCACGCAGCTCGGCCTGGCTGTCCATCTTGAGGCGGAACAGATCAATACTGAGGGCCGTCCCCCTGTCGCCAATCGGCTGGCTGGCACCGATTCCAGCCAGGTAGGCCATCAGCAGGAAGGTGCCGAGGGTCAGCGGCAGCGCCAGCGGCAGAAAAAACAGACTGCGCATCAGTGCGCGCCTTCCTTCGCAGCAACGGATACTTTATCGATTCCGGACAGTTTCACCTGGTCCAGCACCTTGATCAGGACGCCGGTTTTGGCATCTTTATCCGACTGGATGATCACGCCGATATCAGGCTGCTCGACCTTAAGGCGCTCAAGCGTCGGGCGGATCATACGCAGGTCGATCTGCTTGCGATCAAGCCAGATATCGCCCTGTGCGGTAATCGCCAGCATAGCGCCGCTGGCCTCTTTAGTGGCCGCTGTGGAAGATGTCGGACGGTTGATATCCACCCCGGACTCGCGCACAAAGGTGGTCGATACGATAAAGAAGATCAGCATGATAAAGACGATGTCGAGCATCGGCGTCATATCGATCTCAGCACTGTTGTCCTGGGTCTCAAAATTAATTCGACTTCTCATCCCGGCTCTCCCATCGCTCGCAGGCTGTTCTGTTGTAGCTGGCTCCAGCGCTGCAGGCGGCTATACAGCAACAAGCCCGTGACGGCGACCACCATCCCTGCCATGGTTGGCAGCGTTGCCCGGGCAACGCCTGCCGCCATCAGGCGTGCATTGCCCGTACCGTTTAACGCCAGCTGGTCAAACACCTGAATCATCCCGGTGACGGTTCCCAACAGCCCGACCAGCGGACAAAGGGCAATCAGCGTCTTGATCAGCGGTAGATTGTTTTGTAGGGCAATCAGCGCATCGCAGCGTTGGTGAATCATCTGGGCAAGGCCACTGCTGGCATAACAGCGTTTACGCATCCGCGGATAGTCAAAATACTTAAACCAGATCCGCTCCAGCAGCAGGCTCCACAGAATCAGCGCCAGGCCTGCCAGCAATAGCAGTACCGGCCCACCGGCATGCAGAAACTGCAGCAGGACGCCCTCTGCCAGCTCCCGGTCAAGCTGCATCGCTGACTCCGTTTTCATTGGCGGCACGGGCAGGATTAGCCACGGCCCGATCAGTGTGATCGATCAGCAGCGCCAGGCTCTTCTGCTGCAGACGTTGCAGCATGCGCTTGCTACGGGCTGCCAGCAGGGTATGACAGAACAGCAGCGGGATCGCCACGCACAGACCCAGCACTGTAGTGATCAGCGCCTGGGATATGCCACCGGCCATCAGCTTAGGATCGCCGGTACCAAACAGGGTGATACTCTGGAAGGTACCGATCATACCGGTCACCGTCCCCAGCAGCCCCAGCAACGGCGCCACCGCTGCCAGCAACTTCAGCAGCGACAGACCGCTTTCAAGTCGCGGAACTTCCTGCAGCAGCGCCTCATCAATACGCAGCTCCATATCATCGCGGCTGTCTGCCTTTCGTGCTGAAAGCAGGATTCGCCCCAGTGGGTTGGACTGTTTAGGCACGGCGCTGTTTTTCATCTGACGCCGCACCGCCAGGTCACACATCAGGGTACGCAGCAGACGCCAGATCGCGACGATAGCACCCAGCGCGCCCAGGGCGATGATGATATAGCCCACCAGGCCACCCTGATGGATACGCTCTTCAATCGTTGGCGTCTGGGTGATCAGCTTCAGCAGGTTGCCGCGACTGGGATCAACCACCAACGTGTTCTGGCTGCCACTAAAGAAGGCCGCCGCCTGCTGCTGTACGCCACTGTCCGGCTGGCGCGGGATCACATTGAGGTGATGGGCATCAGGCTGGTAGCTCAGGTACTGACCCGCTTCGTTGATGGCGGTAAAGGGGCCGACCCGCAACACCTGCTGTTGCAGGCGACTGCCATCAGGCTGAACCACCTGATGACTAAAGGTCTTGATCTCACCGCTGGCGGTCATCTCCTGCTGCATCAGGAACCAGAGGGTCTCCAGCTCGGTCACGGTGGGGATGCGCTTGTTGTCGGCGAAGTCGAGTTGCTTCAGACGCTCCGGATACTCGGCGCTGATCATCGAGTCGCCCATAACGCCACGGAACTCCTGAGCACTCTGCTTAACCACCCCGAACACTTCGCCCAGCTGGCCACTGCGGTTGCGAAGAGCTTCCTCTTTCTCGGCCAGCTCATCTTCCTGACGATCAAACTGCTGTTTCAACTCAGCCTGGCGCGCGTCTGCTGCGGCCAGCCTATCCTGCGCCTGCTGCAGCAACTGCGCCTGTTTGCCGGCATCGGCCTTAAACTCTTTCAGGCGCTGCTGGTCGGTGGCTTTGTCGGCGGCGGCACTCTGGCGCACCTGTTGTAGCAGTTGATTGAGATCCTCAGCAGCCTGAACCTGGGTAGCAGAACCCGCCACCAGCAGCAACGAAGCTACGACACATTTAATCAGTTTCATCTTATTGCCCCGCCACCAGTGGAAGTTCCATCATTTCCGGCACCGCCTGCTGCAATGCGATACGAATCCCCTTCTGGATCGACCAGTTGAGGGATGGATCGATCGGCTGCCATGACGCGGTCGCATTGTTCCAGATAGCGGAACTCAGGCCATCCAGGCTCTGGTAGTAGAGGGCTGTGCGCCCTAAACGCAGGAAACGGACATCACGCGTCGTACCGGCCTGTTCGATCACGCCATCCCAGGCTTCCAGGGTGCGACCATATTCAGCTTCGATCTGATAGGCCTCCAGCAGCTGGCGATACTTCTCAGCAATGCTGACATCCGCCCGATCGATCAGCTTGCTCAGGCGTTCGATTCGCTGTGCGCGCTCTTCCTGCAGGAATGGCAGGTCGGCTTCGACAAAACGCTCCAGCATCCCCTGCATCCGCACCAACAGCGGCAGCGTGGCCTGCTCGGTTTCCGCCAGTGATGCCAGCTGGCTATCCAGGTCAGTCAGCTCATTACGCTGGGAGTCCACCAGCTTTTCCAACTGACGGTTATAAGCTTCAACCAACTTAGCCTGACGCAGCACAGCGGTGTAGGTCTCGTAATCTGTGGCTGTTTTCTCATCGAGCTTATTAATTGCTTGCTGAGTTTGTGCCGCTGTCTGGTGAGCTGACTCCAGGCTCTGGCGGACGCCATCCACCGTCGCAGCGGCCACCACAGGAGATAAGAAGGCACTACCGATTATTGCAGCAACGGCCAGAACGGTCGGCCTCTTTGCGCTCAACCATTTCGACACAGGCGGCTTATTCAGGATCATAGGGATTAAAACTTAATGAGAATGATTTAGATTTGAGAGGCAGTCTATCGTTTTCAATGCATAAAGCAAGCATTACCCCCGCTTAGCGCATCCTACTATCAGAATCTGCTATTGCATCACTTAATGAAACAGATGCAGAGAGACATAAAGTCGCAGGCACGGAGATCACAGCTACCAGCTACCAAATGATACATATTACGTATCTTTTAGTACCTTTAAACTCCTGATCAGGCATCCCATCCGGCCCTTGGAGCAACGCCAACGGCGCATTCCGGGCTGCCTTCAGGCACTTTGCCGCCTCCTTGTAGTCATAAGCTCAGAAGCCAATGTTCGGGCGGCAGCTAATGCAGGTTGTAAAGTTATGTAAAACCGGCTGCAGCTTCTGCCGTCGGCTACTAGTATCAGCCACCACAATAATGATCCTTAAATAAGACAGCTCCTATGAGGTCCTCCGTGCATCGGACAGCACTGAACAGATCACTCTCCTTTCTGGCATTGCTTGGCATACTGTCAGGCTGCGCTTCGGCACCACCGGCACTCAACCCCCAACCTACCCTGCCAGACAACTGGCACTTCAGGCATGACGGCAGCCAGGCCCCAAAGGGATGGATCGACAGCTTTGACGATCCCCAGCTGTCGGCGCTGATTAAGGAAGCGATGGAGAACAACTTTGCCCTGAAAGCTTCAGCACAGCGCATTGCCCAGGCCGGAGAGGCCGTAACCAGTGCGGCCGCGGCGCGCTACCCGACACTGGATCTGTCAATCGATACCGGGCGCAGCCGCTCCTCTTCGGGTGATATCGGCAACGACAGCAGCGCCGATCTCAAGCTTGAGTGGGAACCTGATATCTGGGGCAAACTGGGTGCGGCTGAGCAAGAGGCAAGCCTTAACCTGGGTGCCCGTGTCGCCGAATATGATAATAACCAGCAACAGCTGGCAGCCGATATCAGCGATCGCTGGTTTGAGCTTCAGTCCGCCCAGATGCTGCTGAACCTATATGTGCAGCGACGGCTTAACCTGCAACAGAACCTGGAACTGATCGAATCCCGCTATCGGCAGGGCCTGAACGACTCACTCGATGTCTATCTGGCGCGCAACGATGTGCGCTCCGAAGATGCCCGCATCAGCGAACAGCACCAGCGCGTACAACGGACCGGCCGGGAACTGGAACGGTTACTGGGACGTTACCCTGCCGCGCAGCTGCAGGCCCCGGCCCGCCTGCCGCTGATTGATGCCGAACCCGCCGCGGGCCTCCCTGCCGAACTGGTCAGCAGACACCCCTTAATCCAGCAACGCTGGCTCGAACTGCTGGCGGCCGATGCGGCATTAGCCCAGGCCCATCGCGATCGCTTCCCTTCCCTCAGCCTGAGCAGTTCCACAGGGCAGCGCAGCGAACAACTCTCAGACCTGGTCAGCCGGGGCAACCTGGTGTGGTCTGTCGGCCTGTCGCTGAGCCAGACCCTGTTTGATGCCGGAGACCTTGAGGCGCGACAGAACCGCCAGCTTGCGGTGCGCCGGGAGCTTGAGCAGCAATATCTCGATCAGCTGTTTGCACAGTTCAGCGAAGTGGAAAATGCGTTAAGCAACCGCAGCGCATTGAAGCAGCAATACAGTTTCTACCTGGAAGCGCAGGCGAACGCCACCGCCGCAGAAGTACTGGCCTTTGAGCAATATGCCCGCGGAATCGTTAACTACACCACCGTGCTGGAAGCCCAGCGCCGCGCCTTCGACGCCCAGACCAACGTGATTGAGGTACGTAAACAACTGCTGCAAAACCGCGTCATTTTGTACCGCGCCCTTGGCGGCAGTTACAGGGGCGACCTTAAAATCGCCGACAACAGGGCCGATCAGCCAGAAAAAACCCAGCAGCAGGTGACAGACAGCACATTATGAAGAAGTTAATCCCGGCCCTTATCCTGATTCTGTTCGCAGCAGTGGCCTACCAGCTCTACCAAAACCCACCCAAGGCCAAACAGCGCCGCCAGGTTCAGGCGCCGGTTGTTAATGTCGAAGTAATGACCGTCAGCGCGGCACCCTATCAGGTTATTCTGAACAGTTACGGCAAGATCCGCCCCCGCACCCAAAGCCCGCTGCTACCCCAGGTGTCCGGCGAAGTCGTCTGGATCAACCCTGATTTCCGCAACGGCAGCTTCTTCGAAAAGGATGAGCTACTGCTGAAAATCGATGACCGCAACTACCGAGCCGAGGCAGCCAGCGCCGAAGCCGCGCTGCAAAGCGCCCGCCAGAAGCTGGAAGAGGAGAAAGCCCAGAGCCGGCAGGCTGCGGCCGACTGGAAGCGACTGGGCAATAAGGAGAAAGCGCCGGCACTGGTGCTGCGCCAGCCACAGCTGAATACAGCCCGGGCTGAAGTATCCTCCGCCAGGGCAGCCCGGGATATTGCCCGACTAAACCTGAGCCGCACCCGCATTCGCGCGCCCTACACCGGCCGCATACTGGAAAAGAACGTCGATATTGGTCAGGTGGTCTCCAGCAACAGCACTCTGGCGTCGATCTATGCCGTTGATTACGTGGAGGTGCGGCTGCCACTGCAAAACCGCGACCTGCAGTTTATCGATCTGCCGGAGCGCTACCGTTTCGAAACCAACCATCAACAGCCACTGCCCGACGTCACTATCACCTCCGAACTGGTCGGCACCGAACACTGGCAGGGACAGATCGTCCAGACCGAGGGCGCGATCGATGACAGCAGCCGCCAGCTCTACGTGGTCGCGCAGATCGATGATCCCTATGGCGAGAAAGCCGCAGGCCGGGCACCGCTGAAGGTCGGGCAGTACGTTACCGCACGAATTGCCGGGCGCACGCTGGATCAGGCCATCGTCATTCCCAACCGGGCGATCTATCAGGGCTCCTATATCTACCGGGTAGAGGACAACCTGCTTCGCCGCACCGAGATCACGATTGAGTGGCAGAACGGCGAAGAAGCTATCGTCAGCAAAGGTCTGAAGGACGGCGACCAACTGGTACTGACCGCCCTCGGCCAGGTCATATCCGGCACAGCAGTCAGGATCAGTGAAGGCGACAGCGCTGACACCAGCATCGCCCAGCACCCTGTCCCGCCGACCACCACACCGGCAACTGACAGCGGAGAAAAGCCATGATCGCCTGGTTTGCCCGCAACCATGTCGCCGCCAACCTGCTGATGCTCAGCATACTGATTGCCGGCCTGATTTCACTCGGTTACCGCATCCCGCTGGAGGTATTTCCGGACTTTGAATCAGACACTATCAGCGTTTCGGTCTCACTCAGGGGAGCAACCCCTGAAGACAGCGAAAAAAGCCTTTCGATACGTATCGAACAGGCCGTTTCAGACCTGGAGGGAATTGAGGAAATTACCAGCCGCTCAGTCGAGGGCAGCGCCACAGTCTGGATCGAGGTTAACGAGGGTTACGATCCGCGTGAATTGCTGCTGGACGTCAAGGCCCGGGTTGATGAGATCAGCACGTTCCCAATCGAGGCGGAGCGCCCGGTTATCACGCTCGCCAGTTATAAACGCGAAGTTATTTCGGTCGCTGTCGCAGGGGACCTTTCCGAACTGGAACTGAGCGGTTTTGCGGCAAAGATCCGTGATGACCTGCTCAGGCTGCCCGGCGTCACCCAGGTCGAACTCGACGGCGTGCGTGACTTTGAAATCTCGGTGGAGGTAAAACAGGACAAACTGCGGGACTTCGGCCTGACCCTGCAGGATATCGCCGAGCGGATCGAAAACAGCTCACTCGATCTCTCTGCCGGTAATATTCGCAGCAAAGGCGGTGATATCCTGATCCGCTCGCGCGGCCAGGCCTACCATCGCGATCAGTTTGAACGTATCACCATCAAATCCAATGCCGATGGCAGCATCGTTCAGTTGCGTGATATCGCTAAGGTCACCGATGGCTTTGAAGAGACGGCCCTGCGCACCCGCTTTAATGGCCTGCCTGCAGCCATGATCGAGGTCTACCGGGTGGGCGACCAGAGCGCCATCAGCGTAGCCGATGCTATCAAAGGCTATATCGACCGCACCCAGCCTCTCCTGCCACAGGGGATTCACCTCTCTTACTGGGACGATGACTCCGATATCGTCAAAAAGCGTATCAAGACCCTGACCAGCAATGCGCTTCAGGGCGGCGCGCTGGTACTGATGTTGCTGACGCTGTTTCTGCGCCCTTCGATCGCTATCTGGGTATTTATCGGCATCCCGATGAGTTTCATGGGAGCCTTCCTGCTGATGCCTGTGCTGGGCGTCACACTCAATATCATCAGCCTGTTTGGCTTTATTCTGGTGTTGGGGATTGTGGTGGATGATGCCATTGTCACCGGCGAGAATGTCTACCGCCATATGCAGAATGCCGAGTCGGGATTGCAGGCCGCGATTTCGGGCACCCAGGAGGTCGCTGTACCCGTTACCTTTGGCGTTCTGACCACGGTAGCGGCCTTTATGCCAATCTACTTTATGGACGGCGGCCGGGCCGCGCTGTTCGCCCAGATTCCGGCCATCGTGATTCCGGTACTGCTGTTTTCGCTGATCGAATCCAAATTCATCCTGCCAGCCCACCTGAAGCATATAAGGCTGCGTACGGAAAAGCCGCGCAACAATGTACTTTCCCGCATGCAACAGAGCTTTGCCGATGGTTTCGAGCGCATTGTGCTGCGCTACTATCAGCCCCTTCTGCGATTCAGCATCCGTCACCGCTACAGTACGCTGGCGCTGTTTAGCGGTATTTTCATTCTGATCCTGACGATGGTGATCAGTGGCTGGACCCGCTTTATCTTTTTCCCGCGGGTTCAGAGCGAAACGGCGCGCGCCACCCTGACCATGCCCGCAGGTACACCATTTAACGTCACCGACCGCCATATAGTACGTATGGTCGAGGCTGCAGGTGTCTTGCAGGATCGCTATCGCGACGAAGACGGCAACAGCGCCATTATGAACATACTTTCCACCACCGGTGCCCGCGGTGGTGGTGCCGAACAGGGTCGGGTGCGGTTTGAATTACTGCCCTCCGAAGAGCGCGACAGCACACTTACCACCTCCAGACTGGTCAGGGAATGGCGCGAGCTGATCGGCCCGATCCCCGGTACAGAGAGCCTGATCTTCCGCGCAGAGATCGGCCGCAGCAGTGACCCGGTCGACATTCAGCTCAGCTCCGGCAATGTTGATGACCTCGAAGCGATCGCCGCCAAGGTGCGGGCGCAACTCGCCACCTATCCCGGCGTTTTCGATATCAGCGATAACCTGTCCGACGGCAAGGAAGAGCTCCAGGTCGAACTGACGGAGCAGGCCCACACCCTGGGTCTGACACGAAATGATGTGATCCGTCAGGTCAGGCAACACTTTTTCGGCATCGAGGTACAGCGGGTGCAGCGTGGCCGGGATGATATCCGGGTGATGGTTCGCCTGCCTCGTAATGAACGCCAGTCGGTCGCCAGCCTGCAGCAGATACTGATCACCACCCGAGAAGGCCAGGTCCCGCTGGCCGATGTCGCACAACTGGTGCCCGGCAAGAGCGCCGCCAGTATCTACCGGGTTGATGAGTATCGTACCGTCAGCGTCACCGCCGATCTGGAAAAGGAAAACGTGAACGCTACAGTGCTGCAACGGGATATCGACCAGTTTATGCAGGCACTGGTGCTGCAGTATCCGGGCGCAGATTACCGCCTGGAGGGCGAAGCCCGCGAACAGCGCGACTCCTTCCAGTCACTGGCTATCGGCCTCGGCGTTGTACTGTTCACTATATACAGCCTGCTGGCGATTCCGTTCCGCTCTTACCTGCAGCCACTGATCGTCATGTCTGTGATTCCTTTCGGCGCGATCGGCGCGATACTCGGCCACTGGCTGATGGGGATGAACCTTACCATCATGAGCGTGCTGGGCCTGCTGGCACTGGTGGGTATTGTGGTTAACGACAGTCTGGTGCTGGTTGACTTCGTCAATCGCAAACGGGCAGCCCTCAGCCTGCACGATCCGCACGCAGCAACGCTCGAAGCCGTGCTGCAAGCCGGCGTGGTGCGTTTCCGACCGGTGATGCTGACCTCGATGACCACTTTTATCGGCCTGATGCCGCTGCTGTTTGAGAAGGCCACCCAGGCTCAGTTCCTGATTCCGATGGCGGTTTCGCTGGGCTTCGGCATCATTTTTGCCACCCTGATTACTCTTTTGATGGTACCTGTGAACTTTATGATCCTTGAAGATATCAAACGATCGCTGGGGATCGGCAGAACCCCGGCATCAGAGCAACCTGTCCAGGGATAATTGAGGTGATGTATGGAAGATCTAAATGTATTCTCCGCCGTGGCTGCCGCAATCGCAGCCTTTGTCTTCGGCGCACTCTGGTATTCCCCACTGACCTTTCTGCCGATGTGGATCAAGGCAGCTGAGCTGGAAGACCATAAGCCCCCGCCGCAGGTATTCGGTATCTCTTTTGTCATGACCATCGTTTCAGCACTGGTTCTGGCGGCACTGCTTGGCCCCTCGCCTTCACTGGCGGATGCCCTGACCACGTCCCTGTTACTGGGTGCCGGGCTGGTGATGGCCAGCATGGGGATTAACTACCAGTTTGCGGACAGGGGTACCCGTCTCTGGCTGATTGATGGCGGCTTCCAGATCGGACGCTTTATGGTGATGGGTGTGGTGCTGGCGCTGCTATAGCGCTGGCATTCTGCAGCTATTGACGGCCAGACTGCAGGGGCGAGGCTAGCTGAGCGAAGCAAACTCCAGCGAAGCATGCAGTACCCCATCCCAGTCGCCCGGAGACGTGTCCAGCTGCAGGCAGGGCATCTGTATCTGGCTGATCAGTCCATCACACAGCTCTGCGTAATCGCCCCAGAACCCGTGCATGCACTGCCGCCCTTCCAGCCCCTGCCGGACACAATAACTGGTGCGTTCAAGATAAGCCGTCACCTTATCGTCCCACACCGGGCCACGAACCGATGCGATCCAGTCGATATGGCTGGCAATCTCCCTCGGCCTGATATAGATCATCCGCACATCGAATTCACGCATTAGCGCGAGGAAGTCCCGGAAATAGCTGTCGATCCGGACGGCATGCCCCCGCTCTAGCATAAAGCGCACCGAACTCTGGAACATACTGCCCTCAAGAATCCGCAGACCTTCTCTGTCGCCACACTCATGCAGGAACTGTTGCCAGCTGCGCAGGCAGTGTTCGGGAAAGTCACTCTGCGACTTGGCGGCGCGCAACGCATAGGGATGCACCGGGTGATCCTTCATCTCCTCCAGATACCACTCGGCATCCATGCCGTGCACCTGAGCCTGGCGGCAGATCAGTTCTGCCAGAGTCGACTTACCACTGCCGGGTACGCCTTCGATAAACAATAACTGCATAGCTGTACCCGAAGCTGATGTGGGAGCCGTCTAGCGATCATAGTTCAGTGCCTAATAGTCCAGCGCCTATAAGCCTAACCCATTGAAGGTGTAATAGCCGGTGATAATCTTTCGCTCACCTTGCTGCAGCACGGTAGAACGATGCAACGCCCGGGAGTCGAAGATAAACATAGTGCCGCGCTTGCCCGTGATCGCCTGTTCACGGTAGTGCCAGCGCTTTCTGATGGTCTCCACTTCGTGTGGCCAGAACATACCGGAATAATCAGTTAACGGGGTATATTGGTTATTTTCGTCCGTACGAAAGTGCAGATAGTAGTTGTACTCATGCCAGAGCCGCCACCAGTGATCTTTATGGCTCCCCAGAAAAATCGTGGTCGGCGCCTGCTGCTCGGTGACATCGGTGAGATAGACCCAGACTTTCACCCGATGACGCCAGTCATCAAAGTGGGTGTTGTTCGACTGGGAGGGAACACCAATCTCGGTCTTTTCTTCGTAAAAGGTCTTCAATAGCCGGCATTCGCTGGAACAGTAGCCCTTTATCAGATCCACAACCATCGGATCAGAAAAGATGGCATTGGTCGCGGGGGCCACCTCCGTAAGATCAAAGATACGCGAAATACCGGTATCGATATGACCGTTCTTGATGGTGTCGGCGGACTCGCGGGCTTTGGCCGCTGCGATACCTGCCTCAAACGAATCCAGCTGCTGATCGCTGAAATACTGCGGAAACACAATACAGCCGTCTCGCTGTAAGGTTGACAGGGCGTTGCGGTTCTCCGGCTGAACCTGATGCTTAGTCAGTCTGCATTTAAGTTTGTAGTCGAGTTTTTTCAGCATAAACCCGGTAATCGAGTCGTTTGCGATAAATCCCATTGTCAGAAACTTCCCTGATCAGTTTTTCTTATTTTCAGATCAGAATATAGGCCATATTTCGTAGCAACAAGATAAATCGGCAAACAACTGTTTAAATACCAACCATAATAACTACTCTCCGGCTACCGCTTTTAGCGCCCCTCGCCCGCCGTCGGTCACCATTAAAACGGCGACACCACCGTCTCGTAACTCCTTCTCCAGCGCCAGTGCATCCTGGCGCGGTGCAAACCAGGCTTCAATGCCATACAGGACACGGTAGGGAGGCTGCCTGTTCTGCAGCCGCCCCCTGAGATAGATTCCTTCCCCGGGTGGTTTCAGGTAGGCAGCTCCGGCCTGGTAAAGGCCGCTTGCCGAAGGCACCAGTGTCAGGTAGACAATCTCCCCCTCCCTTAATCCGGCCAGTTGCTGCTCGGAAAGGGCCAGTTGCTCTTTAGTCAGGCGGGAGAAGGCGTAATTAAGCCGGGCATAGTTGCCACGAAACAGTGAACGCGGATCGACAGGTACCGTCCTGACCTTTACTTCAGTGCCTGTATACAGCGGCCAGTTTGCTTTTACCAACATCCCAGACAGTACCAGAAGCTGAATCAGTATCGCCGCCAGAATTGCGCCTGTCAGTACAGGTGATAGCGTAAAGCGGCGGCCAGCCACAGAGCCTGCACAATGATCAGTTTTCATGTGAAACGCCTCCGCGTTGCTGATGCTTCCAGTATTTTGCGGCACCCAGTAACAGCGCGGCCAGCACCATAAACATGATGGCGGCACCGACGTAATCACCGATCAGGTCGATGTAGCGGATAAAGGCGGTTAACAACACGGCCACCACACCGAGGAAGAAGTAGTGTGACGATCCCTGCTGTATGCCGCGCAGGATCAGATAGATACCCCAGCACACCAGCGCGATATTGAAGCCGATCTGAAACAATACCGCATCACTACGCTGATCAGTGGCCTGCAACAGGGCTACCGACAGGATGCTGAACAAGCTCAGCGCCGTCGTCTGCCGCCAGCGCTGACACCGCGCCGCAATGGCAACCGCCATACAACAGATTATTCCAACCAGCCCCCACATTGACGGCGCATGGTGCCAGCCGGTCCGAATCAGCTCACGCCAGGGTTCCTCAAAACTCAGCACGAACATCACCAGCATAGCAAAGCGCATAGACCAGAGTGACAGCACCACACCGTAATCCCGATAGGCGTGATCTTTCCGCAGGCTCAGCCAGTGGCTGCAGGCGTACGCGAGGATAAACAGGGCAACGGTGACGACAAAATGCTCCTCCGAAAAGCTGAAACCATAGCCCCTCTCCTGCCACAGCTGGGAAAGCAGTCCCTCAATCCAGACGAAGCACGCCAAAACCGCAGACAGAAACAACAGCTTACTTTCGCCGCCGCGCACCAGCACATAGACCGCCGCGACAAGAAACAGCGGAAACAGCGTCGGGAAAAAGCCAAGGTTAAATTCAACGAAGAACCAGATAAATGCCAGCAACAGGCTGAACAGCATCAGCCAGGCGTCCCTGAGCAAGACACCGAAAGGCAGGCTTCCCAACGCCCACCAGAAGATCCCGTCCGGCATATGTTCTCCCAGATGGTAGATCTGGGCGATCAGGATAATGGATGCGCCATAGAACAGGTTTCCCAGCAAGAACAGGCCAGTTACCTTCAAGCCGCCTCCCGGCGGTGCCCGGGTATAGCTGTACAGCGCATAGCCCTGAGTCGTCAGGGTTAGAACCACCAGCCCGCCCATTCGCACGGCGCGGGGAATATCTTCCCAGTTGGCGCCAATCAGGGTGATCAGTGCCAGACCAATAAACAGATATCCCAGGGTGATAAGGATCAAATAGCCGGCGGAATGATTGCGGCGACCATCCAGATCAGCCCCATACAACTGACAGATTGACAGTCCCTGATCGCGGGAAATTAATCCCTGTTCGACCCAGCCGGAAACTTCCTGTGCAAGATCTCGTTTAAACAGGCGAAAAAGACGCACATCGAATGCCTCAGATTAGAAAACAGATAGCAGCCTGAAACAAAGCCTCTGGGGTGTCATCCAAAACCACTAAAGAGCGAATAGCAGACACCTGCGGTATTGTATTTCAATACCGCAGGCTAACGGGTGTTAGCAATATAGCCGCCTGATTGCTTACAGCTGCTCAGACTCTGCGGTCTGGCCGGTTGAATCGACTTTTACCTCATCCTGATGCTGCTCGCGCTGTTGCTCCAGGTTCTCGATGATCACCTTCATCTGGCTAAGCTGCTCACCCTCCTCCTCTTTCTGCACTACGGTCTTCTCACGCAGGCGTCCCATGACATCGAGTACGCTCTGGTCGATATGCAGCACACGGACGGAGTCGCCTTCCGGCTCCTCTTCATCAATAGCCCCTGTATCATTACTGGATATCTGGCTCCGGGTCTCTGACTGCTCCTCCAGCAACTCCTCCAGAGACTGCTTTCGTTCCTGCCCGCCAGGTGATTTAAGCGGCGGTAGCATCAGTTCAATAAAACCCGGTCGGTCGGCGCTGGCGTCTAATCCACCTCTGGCGCTATTCGTATTATTCACCGCAGCGTCAAACTCTGCGCCCAACACGAATGTCCCGGCCTGGCGCCCCTGCTCCCCGGCACTGCTGCTGTCGCCATGCACCGCAAGATCAAGCTCCTGAATACTGGCAACGGTGCCGCTTTCCATCAGGAAGACGCCGCTGCGCTTCACCTGACCCAGCAGGTTGTTGTTGCTGTCTGTCAGATCAAAGCTGGATGACGTAGAACCAAGGTGAATCGCGCCCACACCGGCTTCTTTGAGGCTCAGGAGCTTATCCTGACCGTTCTCGTCCCGGGTCCAGACTTTCAGCTTCGAAAAGACCTCATCGTTCTCATCGATCCAGCGATTGCCGTCGCTGTCGTAACGGGCCAGATGGGCAAAACCTTCGGTACCCTGGGTACCAAACAGCTCAGAGCCATCGTTAATCTGACCATCCTCATTGATATCCAGAGCCAGGAACCCGCTGCCTTCAGTGACAAACGAAATATCTTCATTTGAGCCATCTGCATCCAGATCAAAGCTGAAACTGGAACTGGTAAGGCCTGCAGTGCCACCACTGAGATTGATCACCAGCGGATCGATCATCGCGCGGGAGAGGCGCTCCTGCTCCAATGTCTCCTCCAGCTCGAATGAACGGTTCATTTCGAGTTCGAGCATAAAGTTGATCTCACGGCCATCGGCCGTGGTAATGCGGCCCTGGCTGGCAACCTGTAAGCGCTCTTCCTCTTTGAAATGATGGTATTGCTGAATATTGACCTGTGTCTGCTCTGCCTGGAGGATCGCCGGCATTTCAGCGCCAACCTGCAATTCACTGCTCTCTGCAGCGGCGATATTAAGAGGGGTACCCACCGGCTCTTCACCAGTCAGGGTGCTGATAATCAGCGCATCCAGTGACTGTATCGATTCGTAGGTCAGTGCCTGCACTGACGGCGCCCGAGGACGAACCTGCGCTGCGACCGGCTCAGGGATCTGCAGATCCCTGACGCTGACATCACGCTTCAGGACACCGGAAACTATTTCGCTGACATTATGGTTCTGTTGCAGCCTGCGGACCCGATCCCCATCAGTCACAACCGAACTGCTGCGCACCGCATCGGACTTTTCGGAACGCACCCGTCCATCATAGGAGATGTCGACCTGGCTGCCCCGTGCCACCAGGCGTTCATTCGCACTCAGGGCCCAGGGCTGCCGTTGCTCCGCGCGCAGTTCGCGATACTCGTGTCGGGACTCTTTCTGATGCTGACTGTTAAATGCCACTTCTGAACTGGAAATCTTCAACCCCGCCTCCTTGCCCTGCCTGGAATTACGCGCATGTTTCTAGCAAACAACGACTTTGCAGCATCCCTGGGGCCGTTATTGATAAAGACGCTATCGGCACCGGTGATGAAAGTTTTAATAACAAAATTACCGGGCAGTCGTTGCAGGCAGAAAAGCCCTGTTATTCAGGCGCTGGCGGAGGGCTGACCGTCGCGAGAAGGTGTGACGATAGGTGCGCCTGATTACCGCCCTGACGGTCAGACCAGACAACCGATAACTTAGCTTTTAGTCGATAATTCAATACCATCCGTCAGCCCATACTTCAGTATGAGGTCGGTTATAGCGTATAATCCCGCCGCAACATAATAATCCAAAGGATCAGGTAACCTTGACAAGGCAACCACAAGTCGCCTTTTTTACCGGGCCTTTGGCTATATAAAGCCGGAAAAACAGGGGATAAAATGACGACTAATACGCCAACTATTGTCTATACTCTGACCGACGAAGCACCAGCACTGGCAACTGCCTCGCTGCTTCCAATCGTCAAAACCTTTACTAAAGCTGCAGGCATCAATGTCGCAATCAGCGATATTTCTGTAGCCGCGCGCATCCTGGCATCCTTCCCCGAAAAGCTGACCGACGAGCAGAAAGTAACTGACACCCTGGCTGAGCTGGGTGAGCTGACTCTGCAGCCTGAAGCTAACATCATCAAACTGCCTAACATCAGTGCTTCTATCCCTCAGCTGAAAGCAGCCATCGCAGAGCTGCAGTCTCAGGGTTACGACGTGCCTGATTACCCGGAAGATCCGGCATCTGATGAAGATAAAGACGTACAGGCCCGTTACTCCAAGATCCTGGGTAGTGCTGTAAACCCGGTTCTGCGTCAGGGTAACTCTGACCGTCGCGCACCTAAGGCAGTAAAAGCCTTCGCACGCAAAAACCCACACTCTATGGGTGCATGGAGCAAGTCCTCTACTTCTCACGCTGACTACATGCGTGGCGGTGACTTCTTCTCCAGCGAACAGTCCATCACAATGGAAGATGCCGGCACTGTCCGCATCGAATTCGTTTCCAAAGATGGTCAGGTAGAAGTTAAGAAAGAACTGAGCCTGGAGAAAGGTGAAGTTCTGGACTCTATGTTCATGAGCGCCAAAGCCCTGCGTGCGTTCTTTGAAGAGTCCCTGAATGACGCTAAAGAATCCGGCGTTATGTGGTCCCTGCACGTTAAAGCGACCATGATGAAGGTTTCTCACCCGATCGTATTCGGCCACGCGGTTAGCGTGTTCTACAAAGAAGCGTTCGATAAGCACGGTGAGCTGTTCGAAGAGCTGGGCGTTAACCCGAACAACGGTCTGGGTTCTGTACTGGATAAGATCAGCACACTGCCTCAGTCTCAGCAGGATCAGATTCTGGAAGATATCCACGCCTGCTACGAAAACCGTCCGGAAATGGCAATGGTTGATTCCGTTCGCGGCATCACCAACCTGCACGTACCATCCGACGTAATCGTCGATGCGTCCATGCCTGCGATGATCCGTAACTCCGGTAAGATGTGGGGTCAGGACGGCAAGCTGAAAGACACCAAGGCGGTAATGCCTGAGTCTACTTACGCGCGTATCTATCAGGAGATGATCAACTTCTGTAAGACCAACGGTGCTTTCGACCCTACGACTATGGGTACAGTGCCAAACGTTGGCCTGATGGCGCAGAAGGCTGAAGAGTACGGTTCTCACGATAAGACTTACGAGCTGCCAGAAGACGGTACTATGCGCGTCGTTGACGCTGCAGGTAACGTCCTGATGAGCCACGACGTCGAGAAAGGCGATATCTGGCGTGCATGTCAGACCAAAGACGCGCCTATCCGCGACTGGGTCAAGCTGGGTGTAACCCGCGCCCGTCAGTCCGACACACCAGCTGTTTTCTGGCTGGACGCTGAGCGTGCCCACGACAACGAACTGCGCAAGAAAGTTGAGCTGTACCTGCAGGATCACGACCTGAACGGCGTTGAGATCCACATTATGTCCTACAACGAAGCGATCCGCTTCTCCATGGAGCGCATGCTGCGTGGCAAGGACACTATCTCCGTAACCGGTAACGTACTGCGTGACTACCTCACCGACCTGTTCCCGATCATGGAGCTGGGTACTTCTGCCAAAATGCTGTCTATCGTACCAATGCTGAACGGCGGTGGTATGTACGAGACTGGCGCCGGCGGTTCTGCACCTAAGCACGTACAGCAGCTGGTGGAAGAGAACCACCTGCGCTGGGATTCCCTGGGTGAATTCCTGGCCCTGGCTGTCTCTCTGGAAGAACTGGGTATCAAGAACGACAACCCTCAGGCGAAAATCCTGGCGGCTTGTCTGGACGATGCCACTGGCAAACTGCTGGACAACAACAAGTCCCCTTCCCGTAAGACAGGCGAGCTGGACAACCGTGGCAGCCACTTCTATCTGGCGATGTACTGGGCTCAGGCTGTTGCCGCTCAGACTGAAGATAAAGAGCTGGCCGCTAAGTTCTCCACTCTGGCAAGCGCTCTGACCGAAAATGAAGAAAAAATCGTTGCTGAGCTGAACGCCTCTCAGGGTCAAGCTGTCGATATCGGCGGTTACTACCACGCTGACCCGGAGAAAACCAAAGCGGTTATGCGTCCAAGTGCGACCTTCAACGAAGCACTGTCTGCTGCGAAGTAATAGTCTTCAGTCCCTGCAGCTGCACGGCGGCTGCAACTGAAACTTAGAAAGCCCGGAAGGTTCTGCCTTCCGGGCTTTTTCGTCACGCCCCCAAGCGGCTGCCCCCTGCCTCGCCCGGGACATCTTTCCTGGTTGGCAAAAGCCACAAACAGTAATGATTTACATTTACCATTCATTCTATATAATCCGTCACCTCAAGATTCAGACCTTTGAACTCTGCCAGTGAACTATCCAGCAGCCGTACCTACACCCGACCCGTCGATTCTGATCATTGAAGATGACCCGGCGGTAAATGACCTTGTAGCCTCTCAACTCCGGCGTCACGGATACCAGACCGAGCAATGTTTTGACGGCAGGAAGGGACTCAGCCGGGCACTGGGACAGCACTTCAGCCTGATCCTGCTGGACGTATTGCTACCAAAACTCGACGGCTTCGAGCTGCTCAACCAGCTCAGATGTCAGCGCGATACCCCGGTGATTATGCTGACCGCCTGCGGCGCTGAAGAAGACCGCATCAGCGGCTTTCGCTGCGGAGCAGATGACTACCTGCCCAAGCCCTTTAACCTGACCGAGCTGACACTGCGTATCGAAGCAGTCCTGCGTCGCCGCCCGTCCGGTGCCGATCGCGCCAACGCCGCCAGTGTGCGATTGTTGCGGTTCCAGAACCTGCAGCTGGATCTGTCCGGTCAAGTCGCAAGCGTTGGGGTAACGGAACTACCTCTGACCCCGATGGAGTTTCGTTTGCTGGCGCTATTGCTGGAAACCCCGGGTGAGGTCATTAGCAAACCGGTCCTGTACCAGTCACTGATGGGACGCCCATTCAGTCGTTACGACCGCAGCATCGATATGCATATCAGCAAGCTACGCCGCAAGCTGACCAACGCCGGCTTTAACGGTGAGCATATAAATACTGTTCATGGGCAGGGGTATCGAATCCAGTGAACCGGAAACTGTTATGGCGGCTGTGCCTGAGCATCTCCCTGGTAGGTGTTGTACTGGTCTATCAGATTAACGAACTCAGTATCTATATCGAACGTCGGATGAGCTATATCGACAGTCAGTATCAGGAAGAACTGAGGGCTTACCGAAGTCAGGCCGAAAACCTGGTCGCAACCGCTGACAACCAGGCCCTGACGCGCTGGCTGGAGCAGCTGCAGAATGAGGAGCAGGTATTCGCCACGGTGGTCAGCATTAACGCCACTTCACTGACCTCCCCCATCTTGCCAGATGCAAAGCTGCGTCCCCTGATCGGTGCTGGCAGAGAGCTTAAGTGGCCGATACATCTTCACCACGATAACCCGCTGATGCGGGTGCCGTTTGAACACAGTAGCAACCTTTTCCTGATCGAGTTACCTCAACGTATGCGCCCGGGGAAGTGGTGGCCGGCAACGCACCTGTTCCTGCACCTTATCCTGCCGGTATTGATCTTTATTACACTCAGCCTGCTGATCTATCGCCACCTGATGCGGCCACTACGTGAACTGGAACAGGCAACCCGCAGTTTCAGCGCAGGCGATTACAGCAGCCGTGCCCGGCCAACGCTGGGTGACCGGGATGACGAGCTGACTCGGCTGGCCGATACCTTTGACCGGATGGCAGAGCGCACCGGCAACCTGATCGAAACCCAGCGTCAGCTGCTGGGCGATCTGTCGCACGAACTGCGTACCCCCCTGACCCGGCTGGAGCTCGCTATCGATTGCTCCGCTCAGGAGCAGCAATGCCAGCGCGGCCGTATGCAGCGAGAGGCCGTTCTGATGCGCCAGCTGGTTGAGGACACCCTGACTATTGCCTGGCTGCAGAACGAAGCCCCCTGCCTGCGTAAGGAATCCGTATGCCTGACCACACTGGTCGAGGCGGTGATAGATGATGCCCGGTTTGAGTTTCCGGACCGACGCATAGAGTCAGCTCTGCGTGACGATATCGTTGTCAGCCAGTCCAGCGAGCGGGCGTTGTGGCAGGCTATTGAAAATATCGTGCGTAACGGCCTGCGCCATACCCCACCGGGGGGCAGACTGGGCATCAGTATTGCGGAAACAGCAGAACACTTTCTGCTGACCATCAGGGATCAGGGTCCCGGGGTACCCGAGCATGCAACGAAGCTGATATTTAAACCCTTTTTCAGGCTCGATAAGTCCCGCGACAGGGAGAACGGCGGTTTCGGCCTGGGGCTGGCCTTGTCAGAACGACAGATAAAAGCGGTGGGTGGTGAGATCAGCGCCCACAATGTCGCGGCAGGCGGGCTTGAAGTGCGTATTCAGCTACCGCGCTGAGATCCGTGCGGTAGCTGATTGCGTGCGACTCTAGCGTGATGCGTTCCAGTCGATACACTCCTGCAGCGTCACCCCCTGGCCACCAAAGATGTCCAGCGCACTACCGATAGTGAGATCCACCTTACCGCCCGAAAGGCGATCAACCAGTTTCAGATCTTCCAGCGAACGAGCGCCCCCGGCATAGGTGACCGGCACGGTGCAACATTCGCCAAGCAGTTTAACCAGTTCCTGGTCGATTCCGCCCTGTAACCCTTCCACATCGGCCGCATGAATCAGAAACTCGGCACAGTGCTCGCTCAGCTCACTCAGAGTCCCGGCATCAACCGCCGTCCCGGTCACAGTCTGCCAGCGGTTAGTTGCGATATTCCAGCCATTGTCGGTACGACGGCAACTGAGGTCCAGCACCAGGCGATCAGCGCCGGTTTCCTGCTTGATTTGCTCCAGTCGCTCCCAGCTGAAACGGTCATTCTCAAATAACCAGGAGGTTACGATTACGTGGGATGCGCCTGCCTGAAGGTATTCCGCAGCATTTTCACGGTTAACCCCACCACCAAACTGCAGGCCCTGAGGCCAGCTGGACAGTGCTTTCAGAACCTCCTGCTGGTTACCCGGTCCCAAAGCGATAACATGACCGCCGGTCAGATTATGCTGGCGATACAGTGACGCGTAATACCCGGCGTCGTGCTGGCTGACAAAATTCGTATCAGCCCCCTGATCATTCAGGCTACCACCAACAATTTGTTTTACCTGTCCCTGATGCAGGTCGATACAAGGGCGAAAGAAAGTCACCGTCAGCTCCATATAAAACAAAGAAATACAGGAGCGCTATTGTAGCAGAAGCCCTGTTGGCGGCGCAGAAATATCCGGGATGCCCATCCAGACAAAATGCCGGGCTCACCCGCTACTGGATTAATGGCTCAGGCCATTACCAGGAAAGTTCACCGAGTAAATGTAAAAGTTGTAAAACTACTTTAGGATAGGCCAGATTTTAATGAGAATGATTCCCGTTAGCCATACGGTTATTAATTCTTTTGGAGTACTTTAGATGTCTAGCCTTCCCCGTCGCCAGTTGCTGTCTATAGCGATCGCTGCGGCCACCTCCTCCCTGTCGTTAAGCGCCGCCGCAGAAACTCAGGAAACCATTAAGGTTGTCGGTCACGACAGTGCTCTGGTCGACAGCCTTATCGATCAGGAAACCCTGGAAAATTACCAGGCAGCAGATCTTGAAGATATTTTCCGCGGCGAACCATCGGTATCGGTGGGCGGCTCGCTGGGGGTCGCTCAGAAGATCTATGTACGCGGCATCGAGGACACCAACCTCAACATCTCTATCGACGGTGCAGTGCAGGCGGGTTATCTGTTTCACCATCAGGGCAGGGTTTCCATCGAACCTGAACTATTGAAGCAGGTCGAAGTACAGACAGGTGCAGGCCTTGCCACTGATGGCCCCGGTGCGCTGGGAGGCGCTATTCGTTTTGAAACCAAGGACCCGGAAGACCTGCTGAAGGAAAACGAACAGTTCGGCGCCCTGGTTAAACTGGGCTACCACAGCAACAACCAAGGACTGAAAGGCAGCACCAGCCTGTTCGGACGGCTCAGCGACGACGTCAGCGTGATGGCATCGGTCGTGCGATATGATGCAGACAACTTCGAAAGCGGTAATGGCACTGAACAGGCCAATACGGAGATTGACCAGACCAACGGCTTCTTCAAGATCGTTGGTAATGTTGCCGACAATCAGACTCTGCGCCTCAGCCATGAACGTCGCTACGACGACGGCACCCGCAACCTGCGCCCGCACTTCGGTGCTTTCTCCTGGAACGCGACGAATGATCAGGAAAGCCACCGCAAGACCACCACGCTGCAATATGATATTGATCCGGCTGGCGATGCACTGGATATCGAAGCCACCCTCTATCACACCGATAACTACCTGACACAAAACCGTAGCGGCGACTTCAGTGGCGCCGGCGTTAAGAGCACCGGGACTGATATCCGCAATACCCTGCGCAGTGACGACCACACACTGGTCACTGGCATCGACTACCGTGAAGATAGTGGCTACTTCATCAATCCGGAAACGCCGACCCGCGATGACGAAGCCAGGGTTGCCGGGCTCTATATTCAGGATCATTACCAGGCTACTGACCAGCTCTTGCTGACCGCAGGTGCCCGTTATGATCATTACGAACTGACCGACACTGAGAACAAAGAGTTTGAAGCCAAAGGACTGAGCCCTAATGTCGGCGCCCGATACCAGCTGACAGAAAACCTGGAACTGCACGCCAGCTACGCCGAAGCACTGCGCGGCCAGAAGGTCAAAGAAGCCTATATGATTGGCTGGGCGACAAACCGCGACGGCCTGCAGGAAGAGACTGCCGATAACTATGAAGTCGGTTTCGATTACCAGTCAGGTAACTTTGGCCTGAAATCTACCGTCTTTGTCGGCCATATCTATGACTATGTCGACCGTGTTACCCGTCAGGAAATCGATAACAGCGGCGATGTGAAAACCAAGGGCTTCGATATCCGCGCCAGCTACGACTGGGAGCTGACGACTGCAGCCCTGAGCTTCAGCCGTATCCGCCCTGAGATCGATGGCAAACCGCTGGATGACGGCGATATGGGCGCGGGCACCTCAATCGGCGACACACTGACCGCCGAGGTTAGCCACCAGCTACCACGGTACGATCTGGAACTGGGCTGGACCGGGCGCTTCGTCAAGCGGTTGGAGAGTATAGCCAGCGCCGGCCGTGCAGAAAAAGCCGGCTACGGGGTCAGTGATGTCTACGCCAAATGGTTGCCGACAGGTAACCCGGATCTGTCTCTGACCCTGACGGTTAAGAACCTGTTTGACAAGCAGTACCTGGATCACGGCAGCTACGGCGTCAGCACCGACTCGGGGGATACCCTCGGACTGCCCGAAGCAGGCCGCGATTTCCGTCTGACAGCAGCTTACCGTTTCTAAGCTACCGACTTTTACCGCGCAGCCCCTAAACAAATGTAAAAATTGTAAAGAGGCTGTCGCGGTTCACCGGTTTTATTGAGAATGCTTCCCACTCTTTTTTGATCAATGCTCCCCTTCTTGATCGCAACCGATGTGGGGAGCTATATCCAGCCAGGTAAACCGTAAAAGATGCAGCCGTTCACAGCCACAGCACCGGCAAGAAATCGTGCCAGACCCTACCTGATCAGTCCCAGACTGATGCGTACTCTGCACATCTACTCATCAATGCTGATGCTGCTGATCATGCTGTTTTTTACCCTGACAGGCATCACCCTTAACCACCGGGACTGGTTCTCGGGCCAGGGTAACAGCAGCGAAACTTTATTGGTACTGCCAACGCCGTTTCAAAACAGCACATTATGGCAGACGGACCCCCTCACTCTGGGCGTTCAGGTACGCCATTGGCTCGCCGAGCAGCACCAGGTACCGGGCAGTGACTTTCGTATCGAGTGGGATGCGGATGACCAGATGCTGATGATCGATATCAAGCGTCCGGGCGGATACAGCACAGCAGAGCTTTCCCCTTCCTCTGCAGAGGTGCTGCTATTCAGCCAGGATTACGGCGCTATAGCGCTATTGAATGATCTGCATATGGGACGCAATGCCGGTGACATCTGGCGTTGGTTTATCGACCTTTCGGCTGCCGTGATGCTGCTGTTTACCCTGACCGGTTTCTGGCTGGTACTGCCTCAGAAAAAACGCCGTTCGCGCCTGCTCTCTATCAGCGGTGTCGGCAGCATGCTGATGCTGCTGTGCTACTGGCTGGCGCTAGCGCCCTAAAGGATAGCTGATGAAATCTGACTCTAACTCCCGCGCCATTCTGGCCCTGCTGGCGGCACTGACAAGTTCAGGTGCCCTGGCATCAAACAGCGTCGAGATTGCACTCGAAATCCCGAAGCAACAGGACGGACAGTACCAACGCCCTTACGTCGCGGTCTGGGTCGAGTCCGGAGGTAAGGCGATACGTACACTGGCGCTTTGGAAGAAAGAAGATGACTGGCTTAAGGACCTGCGCCGATGGTGGCGTAAGGCCGGACGCTATAGCCATACGGACATTGACGCCGCCACCGGCGCAACCCGTGCGCCGGGGCAATATCGCTTACGCTGGGACGGACGTGACCGCAATGGCGAGATGTTACCGCCAGGCGACTATCTGATCGCGCTGGAAGCAGCCCGGGAGCACGGTAACCGTACTTTGTATAAACAGAAAATCAGCCTGAACAATTCACCTCAACGTTACACCCTGCCTGCCGGAAAGGAGTTAGGCCAGGTAACCGTTACGGTAGGAGATACCCAATGAAATCCATCAACTTCGCCAGCGCCGCAGTTCTGACGATTCTTGCGACATCAATGCTCAGCCAAACAGTATCGGCTCACCCGGTCTATATGCTGCCGGGAGACTTCAGCCTCTCCTCCGATAAGGCCGAGTGGGTCAGTGTCGATGTCAGCGCTTCTCATACCGTCTTCTCAGCTGATAAAGGCATTGGCCTGCAGGACTTAAAAATCATTTCACCTGACGGTCACAGCAGCCGCATCGGCAGCTACTTCAAAGGCCAGCGACGCAGCGTATTCGATCTCGAACTGCAACAGGAAGGTACCTACAAGCTGAAGATCCAGGGCAAACCCGGAGTGATGACCTTCTACAAGATCGGAAAACGCGGCACCGAAAAGCGCGGCTTCTTCGACAAGATCGAAGCCCGGACCCAGCTTCCCAAAGGCGCCTATGACGCTGAAAGTATCCGCTTTAGCCGCCAGTCCCTGAGCTTCGTCACCCGCAAGGCACCAAGCCGTGGTGCTCTGACCTTAAGCGGTAAAGGGTTTGAGCTGGAAGCGCTGACCCATCCAAACGATATCGTCAGCGGCGAAGGGGCCGAGATGAAACTGTTGATGGACGGCAAACCGGTGACCGGCGCAGAGGTCGAGATCACCCGCTCCGGCACCAAATACCGCAACGATCGCGAGTCACTGAAACTGATCACAAAAGAAGACGGCCTGATCAACTTCACCCCTGCAACTGCCGGCCCCTACATGCTGACAGCCTCTCTGGAACAGCCCAGCCAGTCAGAGCGGGCGGATAAAGAGATCGCAGTACTGTTTATGACCTTTGAAGCTATGGCGGAGTAAATGATGAAATGCCCTGTGTCGTCCCGTACCTGGCTAAAAAACCTGATGCTGTTGCTGTCCCTCAGCAGTACTCAGGTGCTGGCACACTATCCCACCCTCGATTGCGCAAAACAGGCCCAACTTGTCCACTGCAAGGCAGGCTACAGTGATGGTACTGCGGCACAGGGCGCGATCATCCGGCTGTACAGCTATGACGAGGAACTGCTGTTCAGCGCCAAAGCCGACCAGCACTCAGAGGTTTCCTTCGTAATACCGAAGACGGAATACTTCATCAGCTTCAATCCCGGCCATGACCGTCCAGCCGAAGTCGACTATATAGAGCTGGACTGAGATGGCTTATATCGAACCTATACAACCGGCCAACGGTCGCAAAGAGTCACTGTGGGTACTGTTCGCTGTAGTAGCAATCCTCTCTGCAGGCACGATCGGTCTCTCACTGAATAAGCAGGCCAATCGACCTGTCGCCAAAGCGGCCGCTATCACGCTGAGCATCGCTGAAAAGCAGCTGCTAATGGAGCTGACTAACGCATTGCCGGAGATCAGTTTCGAACAGCAGGCCAGCGGGCAATGGCCATCTCTGACCGACCTTGCCCGGCTTGGAATCGAACCATTCGCCAATGAGTTAAGGTCTGACTGGCGCTGGACTCAGCCAGACAGCCATTGCTACCTGTCCAGGCCACAGACCGCTCACTCGGGCTACTTCCTGTTAATCCCCGGGGACAACGCCATTCTGTTTCGCCGCTCAGAGCCGGATGCGCATCTCTCCTGCCAGCCTGATATTGCATGGGTACAACTCAACCAGCGGGAGGACTCCAGCCGGTGAAACCGCTCAGAATTTTGTTGCTGTTCTTTGTATTGTTCAGCCCCTGCAGCTACGCCCGCCTTACCGTGGGTATCACGCTGCACCCCTACTACAGTTACGTCGCCAATATTGTTGGCGATCGCGCCACCCTGCTGCCTCTGGTTGAGTCCGGCTTCAATCCTCACAGCTATGAACTGCAGCCCGCTGATCTTAAACGCCTGCATCAGCTCGATGCATTGGTGGTAAACGGCATCGGCCATGACGAGTTTGTTATGCATGCGATGAAAACCCTGTCGAAAGACAGCAAGGTAGCCATAATCCATGCCAACCGGGATGTGCCATTGCTGGCCGCCCACACTGCCACCAGCCCGGATGTCAGCAACAGCAACGGGGCCTGGAATCCACATACCTTTGTTTCCATCAGCGCCGCCATCCGTCAGATCTACACCATCGCCGATGAACTGGGCAAACTGGACCCGGATAATGCGGTTTTCTTTAAGCGCAACGCCGTTGCCTATGCACGCCAGTTAAGGATGCTGAAAAACCGCTATCGCAAACAGCTGATCGATACTGACCTGAGGCAGATAAAAATTGCCAGCACTCATAACGCCTATGGGTATTTTCTTCAGGAGTTCGGTATCGCCATCGACACCGTGATTGAACCTGCTCACGGAGTGGAACCCAGTGCCAGCCAGCTGAAAAAAACCATCGATCGCATCCGCTCTACCGGTGTCGACCTGCTGTTTACTGAGCTTGATATGGCCAATCGTTATGTGTCCACCATCGAAGACGCTACCGGGGTCAGACTGTATCACTTCTCCCATATGACCTTTGGTGCCTATAACAGAGAGATGGTGATACTGCAGATGGAACAGAACCTGAAAACACTGGTTACAGCACTGAAAAAAGCCAGCCAGTCGCGCACTACAGGAGATCACCATGGGGCCTGAAATCCGCTGCCATGACCTAAGCCTCACGCTCGGCGGCAACGACATACTGCAGCCCCTTTCGACCTGCCTGCACGCTGGCAAGTTACACCTGCTGATCGGCCCGAATGGGGCCGGAAAGTCCTCTCTGCTGAAATGCCTGCTGGGACAGCAGCCCCATCAGGGCGATATAAGCCTGCACTGGGCCAGTAAAGCGGATCGCGTCAGTCCCGCTTATATACCGCAACAAAGCGTATTCGATGTGGCCCTGCCTGTTTCAGTCAGTGACTTCCTCAGCGCCGGTATCAGTCGCTGGCCGTTGTTTGGCTGGAAGCGCCAGCGGGTCGCAGATGAGGTTCGCAAGTTGCTTTTACAGGTGGGCATGGCGGACAAGGCCGAATACCGCCTGGATCAGTTGTCCGGAGGCGAGCGTCAGCGGGTGCTGTTTGCCCGCGCGCTGCAGCATAAACCCGGCTTCTGGTGTCTGGACGAACCGATGACTGGGCTCGACCAGGACGCTCATGCTCAGATCACGCAGCTTATCCTGCGGCAGCGACAGCAAGGCGCCACCATCGTTATGGTTCACCATGACTATGGCTTCGTCCGTCAATACGCCGATCAGGTGCTGCTTATCGACAACGGACTTGTTGCCTCCGGCAGTGCGGAATCCGTACTCAGACGCCTGCCAACAACTCCGGTGACATCCGCTGCCTGAAAGGATAACAACCGATGATGCAAACCCTGAGAGACCTGGCATCCCGGATGGCCGACGGTGGTCAGCTGCCTGAAATCTTTGAATATGCCTTCCTTACCAATGCCCTGGTTGCGGCACTGATTGTCGGCCCCCTGCTGGGCGGACTCGGCACTCTGGTCGTCGTCAAACGTCAGGCATTCTTCTCCGAAGCAGTTGGACACGGCGCACTCACCGGCGTTGCGATCGGCATCCTGCTGGGAGAACCCGCAACTGCGCCCTATGCCTCGCTCTTCAGCTTTTGCCTGGTATTCGCGCTGCTTTTGCACTGGATTAAAAGCCGCACCCGGGTGCCCTATGACGCCCTGGTCGGTGTATTTCTGGCCTTTGCGATTGCATTGGGCGCGGCACTGCTGCTGTATGTGGCAAAGCAGGTCAATGTTCATATTCTGGAGAACGTGCTGTTCGGCTCAATACTCACCGTACAGGATAGCGACATTATCCTGCTGGGCGTGATAGCGCTGATAACACTGCTGCTGGCGATGGTATTTGGCAACAATGCCCTGATAGCCAGTCTCTCCCCGGAGCTGGCACAGGTTCAGGGCATAAACACCCGGTTGTACGACTATGCCTTTGTCCTGCTGATCGCGCTGGTCACAGTGGCCTCGGTGAAGATTATCGGTGCCGTGCTGGTCGGCGCCTTACTGCTGATACCAGCCACCATTGCGCGCATCTTGTCGGGCAGTTTTCGCCGTTTCTTCTATACCGCAATTGCCATCTCCACACTGAGCTGTGTCCTGGGCATTTTGCTGCCGATGACCCAGGCCCTGCCGATACCCTCAGGTGCCGCGATCGTTCTGATCGCCTGCGGATTCTTTCTCACCGCCCTTCTGTCCCGATCACTAAGGAGCTTACTGTGAATCAGATCGCAATCATCCTGAGCATGGTGCTACTTATCGCGTTCACCCCGGTCAGCGCAAACGCCGCCAGCATCGCCACCACGACTCCAATCGCAAAGCTGATCGCAGACGGACTGCTGGCGGACACGCCCATTCAGGTCGCTTACCTGCCCCCGCGTAGATTGCCCTATGGCCGCATCGGCAACTGGCTGCAACATAAGGCAGCACTGAAGGAGATCGCGCACTATCACAGCCTACTCACCGTCGAAGCCCTGCGACCAGATCTGGCAGCCTATCCTTTACTGAGGCGCGGCAATATCGCCGTCATACCAATCGACATTACCCGCCAGATGACACCCGGCGGAACGCGGATAAGTTCCTATCATGGAGATAGTTACTTCTGGCTGCATCCGGATAACCTGCAGGTGATGATCAATATTGCAGCTGCGGACCTGGTCAGAGTCTGGCCGCAATTCAGACACCAGATCATCGATAACCGCCAGATCCTGCGCCAGCAGATCCGGCACTACCAGCTCAGCATCGATGAACTGCTGCTGGATGCCGGCATTGATGAAGTGTCGATCCATCAGGCTGGATTAAAAAGCGCGGCAGAGGCTACAGCCCTTCCGCTGCAGTCTGCCGACACTGAAACCGACCCTATGTTACGCCGCTTGACGATCAGAGCCCGGAAGAAAAGCCACGTTCCGGCACAGACCGAGTTTGTTTGGTCGATCGAGCCGATGGTCAGGCTCACTGATCAGACGTTGTCAGAAGCGCTGGATTTCAACATAGGGTCCCTCAAACAGGCCCTGACGCATCGCTGACCGGCCAAAAGTGTGATCAGTACAGGCGCTTGTCCGCAGTGGCTCAGTCGCGCTCGATCAGCTCTGTGCTGCGCTTAGCCATCGCCCATCTCTTCAGGCCTGTTTAGTCACACAGCAGCCTAACCGAGTAATATGACAACCGATTTTCTCAGCAATAAGTCCCGTAATCCCGCTCTCAACTGATAAGAATCAACTTAATGCCGCGACGTTCTGTGGTGAAATCGATGCCATTGCACTCTAAAAGGCGACAACAGAGGATACCCCGGCCGATGAAACCCGACACAACCCAGGCGATGGAGCAGATGATTGCAGAGATCCGTCACGTGTTGCCCTTTGATATGCCGGTAGACCAGCTCTGCAGTGGTATCTGCAATGGCTGCTCTAAGAAGCTGCTGGATTTTCTTGATATGCAGCTGGAGGAGTGGGAGATGCGCCTGCAAACTGGCGATGCCCCGGCGCTGGGCGAGCTGGATCAGCTGTCGAAGACTGCGCGCAAGATCCACAAGGTGATTGAGCGCAACGGATTGTTGGGATAGCGAGCGCGGAAAACAGCAATAAAAAAGCCGACTCAGCAGAGTCGGCGAACAGGTTCAGAATAGGTTTGGATGCAAATGCATCCTGAGACTGGGTCTCAGCAGCGACCGCGCCCCGAAGGGCGCAGTGTCTGATCAGCGCAACACGCCCTCTTCGACCAGCAGGTCGAAAACAGCCTTTGCTTTTTCCTGAGCAGATTCTTTCTTCAGCACTTTACCGCCGTCACCGGAGGACTTGGCTGTTGCCGCCTTAAAGCGGTCGGCAGCCGTTTTGGCCTTCACCACTTTCAGACGTTTAGGACGTTTACGCGCAGGTGCCTCTTCCCAGCTTGTACGCACGCTGTCTTCAACATTGGCAGCATCTGCCCCGTCGATGGTTGCGCGACGCGCCGGACCGAAAGCGCTCTGGCGCGCAGCATCGGCGGCCAGGTCTACACTGGCGACAAACGGCAGGCGTACCTTGATCGCACGACGCTGACCGCGGGGCAGTGCTTGCAGAATCTCAGCTTCGCCGTTCTCGATCTTACCGATATCGGCAATGCGCGTTACCAGCGGCCAGCCCAGTTTTTCAGCCAGCATAAACGGCGTCATGCCCGAGGCTTCACCACTCTCGGCGCGCACACCGGTGAGGACAATATCCGGACGGTTATCGGACAGATACTCGGCCAGCGCAGGTATGGCATCGCCGGTAGTTGGCTGCTTCAGGACGGTCATCCCTTTCAGGCCCATACCCAGATAGCTGCGCAGTGCTTCTTCAGAGTCATCGCCGGCATGAACCATCTGCAATGATTCCCCTGCCAGCTTCAGGCCCAGCTCGACAGCACGGCCATCCTGTTCGCCGCGACGGGCACGACCGGATTTAGGATGCTGACCAATAGAGACCAGAGAGACAACTTTCACGTTATGCGGCATTTTCGGCCCCCCCCTGACGGTGCTGTTCAACCAGCTTCATCAGCTCGTCCAGAATCTCCTGGCTGTCACCAATCACGCTCAGATCAGCGCGCTTGATCATGTCACAGCCAACATCAGTGTTGATGGCGATCACCTTGTCACACTGGCCGATACCCTGCAGGTGCTGTACCGCACCGGAGATACCCACGGCGATATAAACACGCGCGGTTACCCAGGTACCGGTTGCACCGACCTGACGGAAACGTGGCATAAAGCCATCGTCGACCGCCACACGGGAAGCACCTTCAGTAGCGCCCAGTACTTCAGCCGCCATGTGGAACTGATCCCAGTCGTGAATACCGTTACCCGCAGAGAGGATAAACTCGGCTTCGCCCAGCGGAATCTGGTTCGGATCCACTGCCACCTGTCCCTTGTCTTCGATGCGCACGATAGCACTTGGAATCGCTTCCAGCACGATCGGCTGCGCTGCGTGACGGGTCTCGTCGATCGGATCGGCACATTCTTCCGCCAGCAACAGCAGGCGCGGTGTTTCGCGGGTGATGTCGGTACGCTCGCTGCCACCACGGCAGACCGCATTGGCAACATCCACCTGCCAGGCCTGAGTCGCCGGACGCTCGCCCAGCTTCGCAGCCAGACGGGACCCCAGTTCGTTGCCACCATTGATGCTGTCAGGGAACAGCCAGTAGCGCGGCTCCAGCATTGCATCGACCGCCTGCAACGCGGCAACGCGTTGCTCCGGGCTGTAGCCTTCGTAGGCTTCACCTTCGATATGGATCAGGCGGTCAACGCCTGCCTTGTCGTAGGCTTCCTCTTTGGACTCGCCGAACACCACGGCAACAACTGCGCCCTCGCCTTCGGTATCTTTAACCAGTTTATGGGCCTGACCCAGCACATCTTTGTCATGGCCAGACAGACGGCCACCGACCAGATCCATCACCGCGACAATGTAGAAGTCCGGATTGTCGACGGTTACCAGTGGCAGCTCGACCTCAGCGGCCGCTTTAGCACCGCGGCGGGCACCGCCGGCCTGCGGGCCGTTACCAGCCAGACGGTCAATACGCTTGAGGCCGTTCGGGCCGATAAAACCAACCGCATGCGGGTTTTTACGAATCAGGCCGGACGGGCCACGGGTTTCCGCGGCCGGGGCCACCACATCCGCGTGTTGCGGATGCAGTCGGTTACGGGCGATCCACTCGGTACGGGGATCGCGACGAATCACTCCATCGTAATCATTTGCGCTCATCAGTGAACCTCCTCAACCAGGGTTTCGGCCACGATTTCTGCAATGTCTTTCACTTCAGGACGTGGCTCAACCACACCTTCAAGCATCGCCGTACACTGCTGACAACCGACGGCTACCAGCTCAGCACCTGTCTCTTTGGCATCTTCGATACGCATATCGGCGATACGACGTTCACCCGGGATATCGGTGATCGGCGCACCACCACCACCGCCACAGCAGCGGGAGCGGAAGCCGGAGCGCTCCATTTCAGCCAGTTCGATACCCAGCGCAGCCAGCAGCTCGCGCGGAGAGTCGTACTCGCCATTGTATCGGCCCAGGTAGCAAGGATCGTGATAGGTCACGGTGCCACCTTTAAACTGATCCAGCTTCAGTGTGCCCTCTTTCACCAGCTCATTGATAAAGGTGGTGTGATGCAGCACTTCATAGTCACCGCCGAAGTCCTTGTACTCGTTCTTGAGGCAGTGGAAGGCGTGTGGATCCGTGGTCACAATACGCTTGAACTTGTACTTGTTCAGTACTTCGATGTTGCGCTTAGCCAGGCTCTGGAAGGTCGCATCGTCACCCAGACGACGGGCTACGTCACCGGAATCGCGCTCTTCATCACCCAGTACGGCGAAATCAACCTTGGCGGCTTTCATCAGCTTAACGAAGGCACGCAGGATACGCTGGCTACGCATATCGAAGGCACCGTCGCTGACCCAGAACAGCACGTCCGTTTCCTGAACATCGGCCATGGTGGACAGGTTCTGGTCGGCTGCCCAGTTCATGCGGCTGCCCGGATCGAAACCGTTCGGGTTATCGGTGGCGATCAGGTTTTCCAGTGTCTCGGCACCCTTGTTCGGGGTGTTACCTTTCTCCATGGTCAGGAAGCGGCGCATATCGACGATCGCGTCCACGTGCTCGATCATCATCGGGCACTCTTCGACACAGGCACGACAGGTGGTGCAGGACCACAGTGTCTCGGGGTCAACCAGGCCATCAGTGATGGTCATGGTCGGGCCACCATTGGCGTTACCTACATCGCGACCCGGATAAGGGCTACCGGCGTACTTGGCATCGCTGCCACCGGCCAGACCCACAACCATATCCTGAATCAGCTTTTTCGGGTTCAGTGGCTGACCTGCGGCAAAAGCAGGACACATCGCTTCACAGCGACCACACTGTACACAGGCGTCAAAGCCCAGCAGCTGGTTCCATTTGAAGTCAGTCGGCTTCTCGACACCCAGGGTATCGGCGTTCAGGTCTACCGGCTTAAGGCCGGTCGAACGACCGCCACCGAAGCGCTCAGAACGACGGTGAAAAGCCAGGTGCAGTGCGCCGGCGAAGGCGTGCTTCATCGGACCGCCCCAGGTCATACCAAACAGCATCTCACCCAGGCCATAAACGATACCGGCCAGCAGGATGATCGCCAGCACCCAGCCACCAAACGCTTCAGGCAGGATACCTGCGGCAGGCAGGGTCACGATAAAGAAAGTCGTCGCAAACACCAGCAAGCTCTTAGGCAGGCGCATCCACGGCCCTTTAGACAGGCGTGAAGGCGGGTCCTGACGGCGCTTGTAGACAAACACGGCACCGGTAAACATCAGCGCAGTCGCAGCCAGCAGGGCCCATGCCAGGATCTTGCTTTCAAAACCGAACAGATGCACCAGGATAATCAGTGCCAGGGACAGAACGAAGCCACCACCCGTAGCAACGTGGGTGTTGGACATATACTTGTCGCGCTCGACAACATGGTGCAAATCCACCAGGTAACGACGCGGAATTGCCATCAGACCGCCAACAATGTTGACCTCTGCCGGCTGACCGGCGCGCCACAGGCTGATGCGGCGAGCCGCACCCACCACCAGCAGCGCCAGTGCTACAACAATAAGAATGGGAAGAAGCGAGTCGAGGATCATGATTTCCCCTCATAAAGCCGGATGGAAGGCGGTAGAACCCGCCTTCATTGGTTTCCAGTAAAGGAATGTTATGCAGCGATCGGCGCTGTGGCTGCCACTCCCCGGCCCGACCGGGGTCGGAAAGGGTGATGGCAGCTAAATCAGTTCAGTCCGATCGCTGCAAAGTGCCCCTTAAAGATCCTTACACAGACGCAGTGCATCGTAGATCGCAGCGTGGGTATTACGCTGCGATACACAGTCACCCAGACGCCACAGGATCATACCGTCGCCGGACTCAGACAGTACTGGCTGAGGCTTACCGTCAAACAGGGTTTCGTTATCGATCTGACCCTTGTTGCGGGACTCGGCTTTCAGCTCGAAGTACAGCTCTTCGTTAGGACGAACGCCGTTCTCTACTACGATCTGGTCAACCACACGTTCTTCCTGCTGACCGGTGTACTCGTTCTCCAGCAGCGCAACCAGCTTGTCACCCTCGCGGTAAACTTTCTCCAGCAGCAGATCGGAGGTCATGATCACCTCTTTCTCATACAGACTGCGGTAGTAAGTCGGGAAGGTTGTACCACCGATACCAACACCCGGTTTGATATCGTCAGTCACGATCTCAACCAGAGAGCCTTTAGAGGACAGGTAGTCCGCTGCGGACAGACCGGAGAACTCACAGATAGTATCGTAGATCAGGACGTTTTTGCCCGGCTCGACAGTACCGTTAAGGATGTCCCAGGAAGATACAACCAGCCCTTCTTCAGCGCCCCAGTGCGGGTTCTGCTCCAGGAACGGACGGCCACCGGTTGCCAGGATAGTGACATCCGGCTTCAGGTCACGGATCATGTCAGCGTTAGCTGCAGTGCCCAGACGCAGGTCTACACCCAGACGTTCCAGCTCCAGTGCGAACCAACGGGTAATACCCGCAATCTGGTCGCGCTGTGGTGCTTTGGCGGCGATGGTGATCTGACCGCCCAGCTCTTCCGCTTTTTCGATCAGGGTCACATCGTGGCCACGCTCAGCGGCAACACGCGCCGCTTCCATACCACCAGGACCACCACCGACAACCACGACCTTACGCTTAGGCCCTTCAGTCTTGTCGATGATGTGAGGCATATTCATATGCTCACGGGAGGTCGCAGCGTTCTGGATGCAGAGCACGTCCAGACCCATGTACTGACGGTCGATGCAGTAGTTTGCGCCGACGCACTGACGGATCTGATCGACCTGGTTCATCTTGATCTTGGCGATCAGATGAGGGTCGGCGATATGTGCACGGGTCATACCGACGAAATCAACATAACCGGCTTCCAGGATACGCTGAGCCTGGTTAGGGTCTTTGATGTTCTGAGCGTGGATAACCGGTACGTCGACTACTTCCTTGATGCCGGCTGCCAGGTGCAGGAACGGCTCAGGCGGGTAGCTCATATTCGGGATAACGTTCGCCAGGGTGTTGTGAGTGTCACAACCGGAACCTACTACGCCGAAGTAGTCGATCTGACCGGTGGCGTTGTAGTAAGCAGCAATCTGCTTCATGTCGTCGTGGTTCAGACCGTCCGGATGGAACTCGTCACCGGTGATACGCATGCCGACAACAAAATCAGGGCCCACTTCTTCGCGTACCGCTTTCAGTACTTCCATACCGAAACGCATGCGGTTCTCGAAAGTACCACCCCACTGGTCGGTACGTTTGTTTACACGCGGAGACCAGAACTGGTCGATCATGTGCTGGTGTACGGCAGACAGCTCAACACCGTCCAGGCCGCCCTCCTTCGCACGGCGCGCAGCCTGAGCGAAGTCACCGATGATGCGCCAGATCTCTTCTTCTTCAATGGTTTTACAGGTAGCACGGTGAACAGGCTCACGGATGCCGGAAGGCGACATCAGGTTTACCCAGTTCTCACCATCCCAGCGGGAACGACGTCCCATATGGGTGATCTGAATCATGATCTTGCCGCCGTGCTTATGCACTGCATCAGCAAGATTCTGGAAATGAGGAATGATGCGATCGGTGGAGAGGTTTACGGAACTCCACCAGCTCTGCGGGCTGTCGATAGATACGACACTGGAACCACCACAGATACAAAGACCACAGCCACCTTTGGCTTTCTCTTCGTAGTATTTAACGTAACGATCTGTAGTCATACCACCGTCAGTGGCATAAACCTCAGCGTGAGCGGTACTGACGATACGGTTACGGATGGTCAGTTTATTGATGTTGAGCGGCTGAAACAGTGCATCAAACTGGGACATGGTGCTACCCCATTAACTCTTGTCTGGACCGGCTTGCCGTAATCATTATTATCAGATCAGGGGCCGGTTTTATTATTGCTTTTATAGCCTCCGCCCGCTTCCGGTGCGGAGGCACATACACTCTGGAGGGCGTCTTGCCTTACAGAGGCGTTACTTCGAAGTAACCCACTTCGCAGCCTTCTTCTGCTGCACACTGAGTCTGTTCGGCTTTAGTGCGAACGTCATAACCCAGGCTTTCAGCGATCTGGTCCATCGCGCCGGCGAACCAGCCAGTGAACATGTAATCGACTTTGCGGTTAACCTTGCCGTACTGGTAAACAAAAGCAGAGTTTTCCAGACGTACGCGGGCGGTACCCTTTTCGATGTCCAGTTCTTCAGTGATGAAGAAGCCCCATCCGCGCTGGGACAGACGTTTCATGTAGTGATCCCAAACGTCAGCGCCGGAGATACCATGTTCAGCCGCTTCCTTTTCGCACCAGTAGTGCGCTGACTTGTAGCCTGCCTTGTACAGGATTTCCGCGTACTTCTCTGCACCGATCTCTTCTTCGATCGCCATATGGTTGTTGCAGAAGAAGTGACGAGGAACGTACAGCATTGGCAGGGCATCAGTGGTCCATACGCCGGTTTCATCATCTACTACGATTGGCATTTCCGGTGCGTGTACACCCATGGTCGTTATCCTCAAATCTTATGTTTATTGTTTTGCAGTAATTGGCGTCGGATAAAACCGGTCTGATAGCGCCAACTTTAAAAACCAGGTTTTGGCAGCCGACTCCGACGACAGCGGCAAGCTCGATGCTCAGCCCGTCTCCGGAGCAAGCTGCCCGAGGGACTTACTCGCCCCAGACTTCTTTCAGCAGGTTGACCCAGTTCTCGCCCATGATCTTGCGAACCTGGGTTTCCGAGAAGCCGTTGCGCAACAGCGCCTCGGTCAGGTTCGGGAACTCACCCACGGTACGGATACCTTCAGGGTTGATGATCTTGCCGAAACGGGTCAGACGACGGGCATAGCCTTTGTCGTGAGTCAGGTACTCGAAGAAATCGTGACCGTGGCCCTGAGTGAAGTCGGTACCGATACCGATCGCGTCTTCACCGACGATGTTGTAGATGTACTGGATCGCTTCCACGTAATCATCAACAGTGGCGTCCACACCTGCGCGCAGGAACGGTGTAAACATGGTCACGCCCACGAAACCACCGTTATCAGCGATGAACTTAAGTTCTTCGTCAGTACGGTTACGTGGATGTTCTTTCAGGCCGGATGGCAGGCAGTGGGAATAGGCCACTGGCTTATTGGATTCAATGATGACTTCTTTGGCGGTGTTGGAACCGACGTGAGACAGGTCGCACAGCACGCCGACACGGTTCATCTCAGCAACGATCTCACGACCGAAACCGGACAGGCCGCCGTCGCGCTCGTAGCAACCGGTACCCACCAGGTTCTGAGTGTTGTAGCACATCTGCGTGATACCAACGCCCAGATCTTTGAAGATCTGTACATAGCCGATCTGGTCTTCGTATGCATTGGCATTCTGGAAGCCCATCATGACACCTGTTTTGCCCTCTTCTTTGGCACGCAGGATGTCTTTGGTGGTGTGAACCTTCATCATCAGATCGCTGCTTTCTTCGATCAGCTGATTCATTTCAACGATGTTATTCACCGTATTCTGGAAGTTCTCCCAGAAAGATACAGTGCAGTTAGCAGCGGTCAGGCCACCCTTTGCCATATCTTCAAACAGTTCACGATTCCATTTTGCACAGATCAGACCGTCGATAACGATCGAGTCTTTATGCAGATCGGCTGCGTTCATTGGCTCACCTATTCTCAGCACTCAAGTGCCATGTAGTTGTTTTTGATCCTGGACCCGTATCCGGCATTCCTGCAGGCCGGCTACGAATCTATATTTATGGGCCCAGTCTATCCCTGCAGCCGCCAAGCCAAATCACCAGAAACGACCAGCGGGTAACAAAAACCGCCAAAAAGCGACATTCGCCTGAAAGCCAGTAATGACGCGGCCCAGAGAGATATAGCAAGGCCAGAGAGGTTACTCTGAGTGAAAAAAAGCGCTGTCCTGAAAGCGTCAGGCAGGTAGCAGGCAGACAAATTGAAATTCAGGCGGGAAATAAAACCCGGGCGGAAACCCGAACGGAAAAACGAAAAAGCCCCGCCAGCGCAAACTGACGGGGCTTTAGAATGACAGAATCAGCAGATCAGGAAGACAGTGCGACGCTGGCGTAACTCGGCTCGGACTGCGCTTCGGTCAGGGCAGACATAGCGGCCGAGGAAAGACGGCCATTCAATCGACTGGAGGTACTACCGGTGCGCTGACCGATCATACTCATCACATCATCTTCTTTCGGTGAGCGCATTCCCAGGCGCTCTTCACGCGGCGGGATGCCGATATGTTCGCGATAGCATTTGCTGAAATGCGGCGTGGACACAAAGCCACAGGCCGAAGCGACTTCAATAATGGACATAGAGGTCTGCTTCAGCAGCTGACGCGCACGCAACAAACGCAACTTAAGGTAGTAACGAGATGGTGAGCACTGCAGATACTTCTGAAACAGGCGTTCCAGCTGGCGACGGGACACATCCACATAGTTCGCCAGTTCATCCAGGCTGATCGGCTCTTCCAGGTTGGCTTCCATCAGCGACACAATCTCAACCAGCTTGGGTTGAGTCGTACCCAGCATATGACGCAGCGGAATACGCTGATGATCGGCTTCGGTACGGATACGGTCACAGATAAACATCTCTGAGATCGCGGAAGACAGCTCGTAGCCATGTTCATGCTTGATCATATTCAGCATCATATCCAGCGGCACAGTACCGCCGGAGCTGGTCATACGATCGCGGTCGATTGTAAACAGTCGGTTGGTGGAGCTGACCTTCGGAAACTCCTCCTGCAGCGATGCCATGCACTCCCAGTGGGCACTGCACTCATGACCATCCATCAGACCCGCCACTGCCAGCATGTATGGCCCGGTACAGATACCGCCCACTTTCATACCACGGCGGGCCTGGCCCTGCAGCCATGCGACTTCACGCGAACTGTAGCTGCGAGTGATATTGACGCCACCTGCGACAATCACCATGTCGAGATCAGTCACATCCGCCATGGAGTTGTCCGGAGTAATGTTGATACCGTCACTGGCTCTGACCGGCCCGCCATCTTCAGTGATGGTGCACCAGCTATAGAGCTCTTTGCCTGACAGCTGATTGGCCATACGCAACGGTTCAATAGCCGAGGCGAGCGAGATCATGGTGAAATTTTTAAGCAGCAAAAACCCGATATTGCGTTGCTTTGATACGGTGTTGCTATTGTTATTATTCATTCCTGTCATTGCAGGTCTCCTCAACTATCCGTCAGGACTGTTGAAGCCGCTATGTGTGCAGCTTTGGTTTTAATTGTTGTTGTATGACCTACTCAAACCGCAGTGGGCTGGTGATTGCCACGATCTTCTACGAGATTCTTATTTATCAGATCCGCGGCGCTCAGTAGCAGAATCTGTTTAGTCTTATTGCAACCACCTATGAGTCTCGCCGGTTTTGTCTTTGACTTAAGTCATACCCATAACCGACAGACCCCGAATTTAAAGCAAATTTCGTTTTTGGGAAGTTTTTTTACGCTTTCATACAGAAATTGATTATTGCTGAACTGCAAAGATGGGAGTATTTCCCAAATATATCAATGAGTTGGATATTTTTCGAGCAACATGAAATATTTTAACCCGCACTCAATATAGCGTCGCAATCAGGCCAACCATGGCGGATCAGGCAAAAAATACAACCATTCGTTCTACGACAGCCCGGTAGTCGCCCACACTCAGCTCAAACTTTCGCGACTCTAAACCTCGCGCTTTATGCATCCAGGCTATTAAAAGCGCAGGTGCAGCATTCTGCCGGACAAAAAAATGCCCGCCCCGAACAAGCCGGAGCGGGCATTTTTTATTTAGACGACTATCAGCATTCGATGGCGTTAACTGCCAGTCCGCCGCGAGACGTCTCTTTATATTTGTCCTGCATATCCATACCGGTGTCGCGCATGGTCTTGATCACTTTATCCAGAGAGATAAAGTGCTCGCCATCGCCGCGCAATGCCATCTGAGTCGCATTGATCGCTTTCATCGCCGCAATCGCATTACGTTCGATACATGGCACCTGGACCAGGCCACCCACGGGATCACAGGTCAGGCCAAGGTTATGCTCCAGACCGATCTCTGCGGCATTCTCTACCTGCGCCGCGGTTCCGCCCATCACTTCAGTGAGGCCGGCCGCCGCCATTGCACAGGCAGACCCCACTTCACCCTGACAACCAACTTCGGCACCGGATATAGATGCATTCTTCTTACACAGAATACCGACAGACGCCGCAGCCAGCATAAACTCGACCACTTCCTCTTCGTTGGCGTCTTCCTTAAAGCGCATGTAGTACATCAACACCGCCGGAACGATACCCGCAGCACCGTTGGTCGGCGCGGTCACCATACGACCACCGGCTGCATTTTCCTCATTGACCGCCAGTGCATAGAGGTTGACCCAGTCCATCGCGTTCAGCGTAGAGCTGATCACATTGGTACCGGCGGCGGTTTGCAGCGACTGGTACAGGCTTGCGGCACGACGTCTGACATTCAGGCCACCTGGAAGGATACCTTCCTGATGCAGGCCCTTTTCAACGCAGTCCTGCATCGCCTGCCAGATCTTCTTCAGGCCGGCACGGGTTTCCTCTTCGCTGCGCCATACCTTTTCGTTCTCCATCATCAGCTCGCTGATACGAAGATCGTGTTTGATACACAGCTGCAGCAGCTCTTCCGCAGTGTTGAATTCATACGGCAACTTAATCGGCGTATCCAGCGTCGCGCCCGCCTGTGCTTCCGCCTCATCGATAACGAAGCCACCACCGATGGAGTAATAAGTGTTGCGATAGAGTTCTGCGTCACCGGCCAGTGCGATCAGTGTCATGGCGTTGGGGTGGTAAGGCAGGTTCTCTTCCAGCAGCAGCATGTCGCGGTCCCAGATAAATTCCACGTCACGCTTGTTTGCCAGGCGCAGCGTGTTGCTGCTTTTGATCTCTTCAATGGTCGGATCGATGATGTCCGGATCGATCGAATCCGGCCACTCACCCATCAGGCCAACCGCAGTTGCCTTATCAGTGCCATGACCAATACCGGTTGCACTCAGAGAACCGTAAAGCTCAACCCGCACAGAGGAAACGTCATTCAGCATGCCCTGCTGTTCGATAGCGCCTACAAACTCGGCTGCGGCACGCATCGGTCCAACGGTATGGGAGCTGGAAGGCCCGACACCGACCTTAAAAAGATCAAAAACACTGATACCCATAGTCTCCTCCACGGAGTCATTCTTGTTGTATATGGCGCAGGACGCGCAGGTATCGCTGTGGCAACACAGTCATCACACCAGGTTACTCATTGGCCTCACCCTGACCAGGTTACGAGTACCCCGTGGATATAAACACAGCAGATTGCGGCCATTATCCAGCGTGTCCAGCATCACAACATGCTGGGAAGCGACACGGGTGTGCTTTAAATCGAACCTGAGCAGATGGCGTGTCTGGTAAATAAATGACAGGAACTTGCCGCTATATTTCAGCAAAAGTCGCTTATGAATATGGCAGGGACGGTAATACACACGAGCAGAATGTTATAGGGTAACTTTATGTCTTTTTCTGACAGCCCAATGCCTTTTATAGACAGGTCGGCAGTAACCGATCTGGTTACGGTAGGTGGTTCACGGGGGTAAACACCTGTGAGAGCCAACCATAAAAAATTGCCAACCCGAACAACAAACTTATAAGGAGAGTCGGCAATGTCTAGCACAAACCGTGGTGTTGTCTATAAAGGCGCAGGTAAAGTTGCTGTAGAGTCAATCGCTTTTCCGGAACTGGCTATCGGTAAACGCAAGTGTAATCACGGCGTTATCCTGAAAGTTCTGACAACAAACATCTGTGGTAGTGACCAGCACATGGTCCGCGGTCGTACCACTGCTCCTGAAGGCCTGGTACTGGGTCACGAGATCACCGGCCAGATCATTGAATGTGGTAATGACGTTGAGTTCCTGAGCGTCGGCGATATCGTATCTGTACCATTCAACATCGCTTGTGGCCGCTGCCGTAACTGTAAACAGGGCCTGACCGGCATCTGCCTCAACGTAAACCCTGCTCGCCCTGGCGCAGCATACGGTTACGTTGACATGGGTGGCTGGGTAGGCGGTCAGGCTGAGTACGTAATGGTACCTTACGCTGACTTCAACCTGCTGAAATTCCCTGATTCCGATCAGGCTAAAGAGAAGATCGAAAGCCTGACACTGCTGTCCGACATCTTCCCAACAGGCTTCCACGGCTGCGTAACTGCAGGTGTTGGTCCAGGTTCTACCGTATACATCGCCGGTGCGGGCCCTGTAGGCCTGGCTGCTGCAGTATCCGCTCAGCTGCTGGGTGCAGCCTGCGTTATCGTTGGCGATATGATCGAAGAACGTCTGGAACAGGCCCGTAGCTTCGGCTGTGAAACTATCGACCTGCGTCAGGATGGCGAGATGGAAGATAAGCTGGAAGCGATCCTGGGCGAGCGCGAAGTAGACGCTTTCGTTGACTGCGTAGGCTTTGAAGCTCACGGCTGTGGCTGCAACCACGGTAAGGAAGCTCCGGCAACCGTACTGAACTCCGCAATGACCATCACCCGTGCCGGTGGCCAGATCGGTATCCCTGGTCTGTACGTAACAGAAGATCCAGGTGCGGTAGACGAAGCGGCTAAAGTCGGTGCCCTGAGCATGCGCTTCGGTCTGGGCTGGGCTAAATCCCACTCTTTCCACACTGGCCAGTGCCCTGTCATGAAGTACCACCGTCAGCTGATGCAGGCAATCCTGTTTGATAAGGTCGACATCGCTAAAGCGGTTAACGTACAGATGATCTCTCTGGACAACGCGCCAAACGGCTACGCTGACTTCGATGGCGGCGCAGCGAAGAAATTCGTTATCGATCCACACGCAGCATTCGCTTCTTAAGCTAAGCAGCGACTTCGCACGCTAATACAAGGGCAGCTTCGGCTGCTCTTTTTTGTTTCAACGGCCGATTGGCCTTGCATCATCATCCGGCTGGTTATACTGTTGCCGCCCCGCTCCATCCACAAGATTACGCGGGCGAACAGCCGGTGATCCTCCGGCCTCTGAACGCCACTACCCGGCGTCACTCATCCGTTACTGCCCGGCCAGGTCGCTCGATACAATTCTTGCCGGCTCCGGACTCCAGACGAGACAGCGTTCGTCCCTTATAGGGTGCACCCTGCGTGCAGCCGGATCTTTGCCATCGGCAGCGGGAACCGAATTTGTCTTTTTGCAGGAGGTTCCGGCGAACATGTCTTCGCAAGCACAATCGATCCAGATGCCACATAGCCGTCAGGGCAGCCCGATGTGGTCATCCCGGCTGGCTTTTATCCTGGCCGCCACCGGCTCCGCCGTGGGCCTTGGCAATATCTGGAAATTTCCCTATATCACCGGTGAGAACGGCGGCGGTGCCTTCGTAATCGTTTATCTGCTGTGCATCGCTATGATTGGCCTGCCGATCCTGATCGCCGAGATCTATCTCGGCCGCCGCGGTCGGATGAGCCCGATCAACACCATGAAATACCTGGCCCGGGCCGATGGCAGCTCGCCTCACTGGAAATATCTGGGCTGGATGGGCGTATTGGCTGCCTTTCTGATCCTGTCGTTCTACTCGGTGATCGGAGGCTGGTCGATCGCCTACGTCGGTCATGCCGTCAGTGGTGATTTCAATCTTGCTGACAGTGCAACGATTGGCGCGATGTTCGGCTCCATGCTGCAAAGCCCCTCCACACTGCTGACATGGCACAGCGTATTCGTGCTGATGGTGGTGGCGATCCTGTCGGGCGGTATCCGCGGTGGCCTGGAGAAAACCGTCAATATACTGATGCCGCTACTGTTTCTGCTGTTGCTGGTGATGGTGGGCTACGCCATGTCCACCAGCGAGTTTATGCGCGCCGTGGACTTCCTGTTTACACCGGATTTCTCAAAACTCAGTACAGAGGGCGTACTCACAGCGCTGGGGCATGCCTTTTTCACCCTCAGCCTGGGCTCCTGCGCGATGATGGCCTATGGCTCCTTCCTGCCGAAAGAGGTCTCGATTGTGAAGACCTCAGTCGCCATTGCCGTCGTAGATACGCTGGTTGCCCTGCTGGCAGGGCTGGCGATATTCCCGCTGGTATTTGCCAATGGTATGGAACCCGGTGCGGGTCCCGGACTGATCTTCCAGACTCTGCCACTGGCCTTTGGCCAGATGCCGGCAGGCACCCTGTTTGCCAGTCTGTTCTTTTTCCTGTTGCTGGTTGCGGCGATCACCTCAGCGATATCGATGCTGGAACCTGCCATCGAATGGCTGGAGGAACAACGCGGCATTAATCGTCGCCTGGCGGCGGTGATTGCAGGTGTCGCGGTGTGGAGTGTCGGATTGCTGAGTGTGTTTTCCCTTAATACCTGGGCTGACTTCTACCCACTGTCATTTATGCCGGTATTTGCCGAGAAAACCTTCTTTGATGTGATCGACTATCTCACCGCCAATATCATGCTGCCCCTGGGCGGGCTGTTTATCGTGCTCTATGTAGGACGTTGCATGAAACCCGAGATATTGTCACAGGAACTAGGCCTGAAGGGCATGCCGTTCAGGCTACTGATGTTCCTGATCCGCTACCTGTCACCGGCACTGGTTATGGTTGTATTTATCTACAACCTGATCTGATGCCCCCATCCCATGCATGCGCTTTGACCCATGGATTTCAGGCCACGCCGGGGTAATACCCGGCTTTGCTTAGCGCCAAAGACTTTGACTTTACAAAGCCCAACTGAATTTCATTCAGGCGCTATGCCTTTACCTGGCCTGATTAACGCCTCTGCTTCCTCGCCTTCCTTTTCGAACAGAGTCCGGATATGAAGATCCCGTTGAGGGAAAGGGATTTCTATATCGAATTCCTGTAACGATGTTTCTATTTCCCACATATAGGCGGCTATCACACCTGACGGGCGCTTAACCGCGGCCTGGCTGACCCAAACAACCAGCTCAAAGTCCAGACTGCTGTCGCCAAAGCCCACCAGCCACACCTGAGGCTCATACTTTTTGGGCCTTGTCAGTGTTACCGGAACACGAGCGGCCGCTTCAAGAACAGCAGTCTTGACCCTTTCCTTATCAGTACCGTAAGCAACCCCGAACGGAATTCTCATCCGTCGTGTTGCATCGCGTAATGTCCAGTTCGTTACCTTGGCACTGACCAGTTCAGAGTTAGGGACAATAATGTCCACATTATCATTGGTATTGATCAGCGTGCTACGAACGTTAATCTCCATAACAACACCCAGCACCCCCGAGTCCAGCTCAACAAAATCGCCTACTTTTAGAGAACGTTCGAACAGCAAAATCAGGCCAGATACAAAATTATTGACGATAGACTGCAGGCCAAAACCAATGCCGACACTCAATGCGCCCGCCACCAGCGCTAAATTTCTGAAATCCAGCCCGATGGAGGACAATGCAATCATCACCCCCACCAGCAGAATCACATAGTGGGCAAGGCGTCCAACGGTATAGAGTGCCGATCCCTCCCCTTCATGGTGCTCAGCAATTTTTGCCAACATTCGACGCAACAATATCGATACAACCAAGGCGATTGTTACGATTAAAATAACCCTGAATAATCCAAGGACCGTAACTGGCGTATCTCCAATTTTAAACAGACTATCTGTCAGCAATCCTGAAGTATGGCTCCAAACAGTAGAAAAGATTTCCTTCGTACTGGCCCACCAATGCACGACCACGCCTTCCTTCCTGACTAGATGCTCGCGACATAATTCCGCTAACGCCTCAACATTTAACCGCAAGTCTGTCAGTTTTCGTAATTTGAGTAACGTCTCCTGTGATAACCGGTTTCGTATTTCCAGCATCTCTTTAATTGATGCACTCGGCGGAGGCTGCCTTAAAAGGTGTGATTGAGAACTGTTTTGCTCTCGGAGACTTTGCGCTTGCCACGTAGTGAGCTGATCACCCGTTTCCCTGATCAGGAGTTGCCAGCGCCCCTGCATATCGCGTACACCGGACAGATTAATTTCGCTGTTAGCCAGCAAGCTGGTCAGAACGATACTAGCTTCTGCAATTGCGACATTAAGCCTGGCAATAGCTTCATCTGACGCGGCAGAAATAACCTGTTGCTCTTTTAACTTGTACCTCGTGCTGTCTTCAGGTGTTTGAACACTGCCTTCAAGCGCCTGTAGCCTTGCGGTATGCAGCAGCTTGCCAGCCTGGCTGAGGTGTTTCTCCTGAAATAACAGTTTTTCCCTCAGTTCCGGAATTTCGCCGATAGAGACGACAATGCGCTTTTCTGCCTCGACTTTCTCTTCCAGCAATGCCTTAAGCCCTGCCTTAAGCTCCCGGAGGGTTTTGCGTTGACGCGAAAGGCGCTCCTTCGCCAGCTCCAGTGCCGAACGGTCAAGCATAATATCGATACCCAGCACGGCCCGGCTCGACTCTGTAACAGGGATATTAATGTAGGCAGCCATCTGCTTGTCATACTGCCGAACTGCACTCTCGACTGCTTTGGTCAGATACTCAACAGACGCTTGTTCATCTTCAACTTCCCTTTTTTTAACGCGGTAGCGGCTTTCCAGTTTAAGCCAGCTTTCAATACTGTAGGATTCTTTGGGTTGGGATGTCTGCGAAGGAACAATGGCGGGTTGTTTTCGGAGTTGCCCCAGGGCTTGAAGGTTAACGATAATTTGCTGCCGTTGATCAGCAGCTTTTTCTTTCAGTTCGGCAGGGAAGTCGGATATCTGGGTTTTCAATCGTCGATTCAGCTGTTCTACGCGCGACTCGAAGTCATTGCTTTCCGCCAGGAATCGCCACCAGTCTGCTTTCAGGGCTTCAGCCTCCGGAACTCGCACTTCTGACGCTTCACTGCTCGACGCCTCCCCAGGCTTGAGCAGAGCGTTTGGTAAGTCCTGCGCTGCGATTCCCAGGGAATAAACAAGAGCAAGACAGGCCAGCCAACAGGCCTTAACTTTTGTCATACCGAACTCTCCTGATCCAAATCAGGCCGCGGCAAGCGAAAATGCAATGCCAAACAGATCGTTTATTAAAAATCACTCCCCGGATAGACTGTATCAGTGACGTTAAAAGCCTGAGTAGCTCATAGATTGCTATAGATTTACCGGCCTGATAAAGCTCATTAATTATTAACGACAGACTTTATCCTAAAGCCAGTTCTTCTTCTTAAATATTAAAAACTGCATCAGCACAACAATTAGCAACATGACAACAAACACCCAAAATGACCAAGAGTTTTCAGCTCCGGGAATTCCTCCGACATTGATACCCAGCAACCCGGTCAGAAAGCCCAGTGGCAGAAATATGGCTGCCACCAACGACAATACATACATTCGCTTGTTCATTTGCTCCGCAAGCCGGTTAGCGAGTTCTTCCTGAGCGACGGCGGCGCGATCACGTACCGAATCGAGTTCTTCGACGTAGCGCGTCAGGTGATCCGCGACCTCCCGGAGCGCCTGCCGATCATTAGAGCTGACCCATTTCACCTTGAAGGTCTGTAACTGCAGCATTGCCTCCCGCTGAGGTGCCAGATAACGCCGCAGCGCAATGACTTCCCGTCTCAATGAGGAAATACTTGTCCTGAGCGCATAGCTTTCCGTTGCAAGAATCATATCCTCGATAGCAGCCACCTGATCCTCGGTCTGTTCGATCGTATCTTGCATACGCTCAATTAGCCCTCCTGTCAGCCGAACCAGAAACTCCCCAGCGGAACGAGGTCCCTCCCCCCGCTCCAGCGCCCTGTAAATATCCGCCGCAGACAACAGCCTTCTTTTTCGGGTGCTTATAATGCGCTGCCCATCGCTCCATACCCTAATACCCACCATATCCTCAGGATTAGAACCCGGACTTAAGTTCACACCGCGAAGGGCTATTAACAGCTCATCATTTATCATCGACGCACGTGGGCGATTTTCCTCCATCAGCAGCGCTTCAATTACCAGTGGCTCCAGTTGACTCTGGTTGTAAAACCAGGACTGAACACGTTCGTTTACATACTCAAAATGCAGCCAGAGCACTCCCTGATCCGGACTCCAGTCAGGAACATCTTCCCACCCATAAGTACGTCCACCGCCTTCACCATCCAACAGGCAGCCATAAATCAAACCGTCGCCATCCATTCCACGATCCCCTTGCTACACAAAAAACCGGGCATATTAAGAAGGATTATAGGTACAGGATTAACAACTTCCCATTATGAGCGTGCCCAGGTCCCTCAGCGAGGCTCCTGTGTTTTGCAATGAATTGAAAAGAGTATGCCGTTGGTCGGGCAGCTGACATGACTGTCATCGGTGTATGGAGCCTGACCGGCTCGGAACAGAACATCGGCGCTTCTGACTTATTAGCAGATGTCCCGGAAAAACGTCAGGAGCAATATTATCCGGCAAGTGAAACTTGCCGGTTTCAGCGGCTAACCCAGTAACCAGAGTTGCTGCCAGCCCCAGCTTCCCAGCATGACGAATGACGTGACCAGTAACAGCAGCCTATTCCAGGGCACTTCAATATCGGTGGCGGGTCGTTGCAGGCTTTTATAGCCCGATAACATCGCGGCTGTAATGCGCTCTTTGTGAAACACCTCATGCCACAGTACAGCTGCAATATGCAGTCCGATCAGCCACTGCAGTAATACAAACCCATCCATATGCCAGCCACTCAGACGAGCCACCCAGTCTTCGCTAAGTACCGCAACCAGCGGGCCATCGTAGAGCACATCGTCTGAAGTCCCCAGCCCTACCCCGACCTGTGCCAGTAGCGTCAGTAGCATCGCGGCAATCATCCAGCCTCCCAGCGGATTATGCCCGACGGATGCTGCGTCCCCCCGTCGCCATAGCGTGGGAATACTTTTCACTGTCGTCAGCGGACTGCGGATAAAGTCACTGAACCGCGCATAGCGAGAGCCGGCAAACCCCCAGAAGATACGAAACAGCACCAGCAAACCCAGCAGGTAGCCGATGATAAAGTGGAGATCCATCATCTCGCCCTGAGTGCCGCTGCGCCAGAGAAACAGCAGCATAAACACCATACTCCAGTGGAACAGGCGGATTGGCAGATCCCAGACTTTTACGCGGTGCTGTTTCGTCATCTCACGCCCCCTTAGTCGCAGTCCAGCTGCAGCGCTTTATGGCTCTTCTTGGTGTGAGCGCCCACCTGTTTAACCAGCGCCATAACCTGTCCCTTGTCTTTTGACTGCTCAGCCTGCTCCAGCTGTCCCAGCAGCAGATCCAGCTTTTCCATCCCCTTGCGGTACTTCTCAATCAGCTCAGGACGTTCATCTGCGTTCATCTCTCTGGCTTTCAGTGGCTGCTCGTCAGTTACGCTGACAGACAGCTCAGACAGTTTCAGGCGGGCGTCACTCATCGCCATCCAGTCCCCTTGCTTCAGGGCGCCACGGTAAGCCTTGAAGGACTTCTTCATGTCCTTCATCACATCGCCCAGGCGGGTATCTTCACAATGGTCTTCATGTGCAGCAACATTCGCAGAAGCCAGAAGAGCGGCGGAAACCAGCGCTGCAGCCAGTGTAGATCGGGTATTACGGATCATCAGATCAGGTCCTTTTGTCATTGAGTCAGACTGTCCCGTCGGCTCTCAGGCCGCTCGGAGAACGGTACTTTAGCAAAAGTTAATGTAAACAACAGCCCATCCAAAGTGGTTTGTAATGATCAACCGTAGTAATGCTCACAAACAGCCGTTTAAAGCGCCAGATACAACACCCGAGGATGCCGGGCCTCACCACGCCGGTCGAGCTACAGCGAAACGCTGCTGACAACAGTCGCTGCGCCGGATCTGTATACTGGCTCCCTGGTTTATATGTGTCAGTCAGTGAGTTGGCCGACGGCATGGCGACTCCGCCAGTCGCTAAAACCGCGATCTCTAACCCAGGCGGAATAGAGCACTTAGCAATCCCGATAAACCATGCAGGAGGCTCTCCCACCTGATAGCGCCCCGGATAGTGAATGATGGTTTGCCGGGCATCTGATGCGGCGGTATTATTCGATGTTCCTGATTGTCTGGCGGCAGGTCCCGATATTAAAAGGCGCTTCCATTCGACAACACATACATACAACGACGCTAGGAAGGACAGTGGGATGGCGCTTCTACCTCGCCTGGGATGGCTGTTATTCTGTACCATTGTACTTAGTTTTGCCTCCCTGCTTCAGGCCAATACATCCGTATCACTGGACAATCAGGGTCAATACACGGTCACCGATAAGGCGCTCTGGCATCCTCTACCAGAACCCGCAGCTGACTATTCCTACACCACACTGAGCAGACTCCTGGAGCAATCCGGCCCTGCAGCAAATACGCTTGTTGGCCGTCGCGGGCCGGCGATGGCCCGCTTACGGGTGCATACCAATGCCCGGCAGAATCAACACTGGTACCTTATCTTCAATGCCAACTTTATCGACAAAGGTATCGCCTACTGGCAGCCCGACAATGGCCAGCCGGTACGACTGGCCGAATTTTCCCAGCTGGACGACCAGGCAACACCCCACCTGCTCCACTATCAGGCACTAAGCCTGCCGCTGGATGCCGCAGCCAGCGGCACCCTGCTGCTTTATGTGAATGCGAAACAGTATGCCTACCCTTTCTCACTGAAGCTGATGGATCAGCCTGAATTCAACCGATACCAGTTTGGGATCAACAGCACCAGCCTGATTGCCATCTCGGTAATGATGACTCTGGCGCTGATTGCACTGATGCTATACGTCCGTACCCGCTATCAGGTGACACTGGCCTGTGCCGGATATATCGGGCTGCACGGGGTAGGCTGGGCCGCAGCCGCGGGCTTGATTAACGATAGCTTCCGGTTAGCAGACTTAAACACAGCGTATGCAGGCATGCTGATATTCCCACTTGCAGTTGCCAGTGCCAGCCAGTTCACCCGATTATTGTTTAGCTGCAATAGCAAGTACCGCGGTATATCCCGCTACCTGAACGGACTCACCTGCCTTTGTCTGTTACTTGGCTGCCTACTACCCCTGCTCCCCTTCTGGCAGGCATTCCTGCTATCTCACCTGACAGCGACACTCTGGATATTAACGACGCTCACAATCAGTCTGTATATGCTTCCAAGGGAAGGATTCAGCGCACGCTACTACTTCACCGGCAACCTGATCTATGGCGCGGCGCTGGTGTTCTACATGCTAAGTCATACCGGTAATTTAAGCAGTTCACTATCACCCGAACTGGTCGTCCTGGCGGCACTGGCAATCGACTGTCTCTGCATACTGCTGTCGCTGGCTGAGTGGCTGAGTCATCGCAAACGGGAATACAACCGCAGTTATTACTTCGCCCGAGTTGACCCGTTGACCCAGGTAGGTAACCGTTATGCGTTCAACGAACGTCAGTGCGAGCTGAAGCAATATAGCCTGCTGGTTTTCCTTGATCTGGATGGTATGAAAGAGGTCAACGATAAGCGCGGACATGATCAGGGCGACCTGATGCTGAAGGAAGTGGCTGAGTTGATGCAGGAAGACCTTGGCGATCAAGGTGAGGTTTTCCGAACCGGTGGCGATGAGTTTATCTGGCTGGCTGACAGCCACCGGCAAGCCGAGATCCATGGCTTTGCCGGTGAGATAGCAACCCGTGTAGCCGGTATCGAGCAGCAATTAAAACATCGGGGATGGCAGGAGATTGGTATTAGCTTTGGCTTTGCCATCAGCAGCGAGACCGAATCCTTCTCCCAGTGTATGGCACTGGCAGACCAGCGCATGTATGACAATAAACGCGCAAAAGCACAGACAGACAAGCCGCCCCTGACTGCGGCAACCGAAACCACCTTACTGACGGATAAACGTTCACCCTCAGCACTCACAGCCAGGGAGATACGATGAGCATCTGAAGGCGCTATTTGCCGTCACTTGTCCTGAATATCGTCAACGCACGGCTGTTCGCTCAAAGAAGTGTCAGGAATGTCTGTCTTTTCAGTTTCCCCCCCCTTTAATTACGGGCTCCGATAGTCGGCCAACGTTGCTATTACGAATTTTCAGGAGATAACCTGGTTGTAGGGCACTGGTAAAACAGCGCTTTTGCTTTAAAAACAAAAGATAATATTAAAAATCCGATCTGAAATCGTTATTATCCGGTCGACGACCTTTAACCAGTTTGTTTGAAATCATCAAGCCCATCAGCTGATCCGGACAAAGAAAACTAAAATACGGATCTGACTTCTTCACAGACAATTTGTAATCTTACAGAACTGCTACATGGGTATCTAAAACCTATTTTGATAACCAAATACTCTGAAAGATTGTTTAGTCATTCCTTTGCCTATAAGTGACTAACACTTTTTCCTGAATTTTTGTATGGAATTAGTATTCAGTAGCGCTTTGTAGTACCTTCTGCGCTCGAAAACACACGTCGGCTGTATCACGTAGCGCCTGCCTCGCGGAAACCGGAAATTCCCTTAATGCCTCACAGCAAAAACTATAGCTACTATAATCTGCCACTGATCCTGCTGTTTTTGCTGGCCGTGAGCATCCTTACCATATTAGCGATTAGTAGTATAGAAAGGGAGACCAAGGAGCAGGTTAAGGAATCTCTGAATACGGTGTTACAGATCACCCTCAACACCTATCAGACCTCGATAGAGCGCCGCAAGCGGGATGTTGCCGAGATAGCCATGTCGGATAGCGTGGTTCATATCAGCCAGTCACTGTTACAGAACAACCTCAGCGAACGCCCGATACTATTGAGACGAGTGCAACAGATCATGCGACCCAAGCTGGGCCGGGAAAATGATCTCAGCTTCGCCATCATCTCACCACAGCGTATTAATATCGGCGTATCTGACGCGGCAAGCCTTGGCCGTAAAAGCCTGATCCATCTGCAACGCCCGGACTATCTGACACGCGCCTTTGCCGGCGAAACGATGTTTATACCCACGCTGATCTCCCACCCATTAAATACTGCAGGTGAGTCACAAAGCCGGCTCGGTGTATTTGTCGCAGCCCCGATTAAAACAGCAGGCAAAGTCATTGCTGTCCTGGCCGTACAGCTTAACCTGAGCGATTTCGTCACCCGGATTACCGCACTTGCCAGACTAGGGAAGTCGGGCGAAACCTATGCCTTTGATCGCAACGGTATGCTCATTACTGAAAGCCGCTTTGACCATCAACTAAGGAAGATCGGCCTGATAGGCCGTGATGAGAAGAGTATTTTCAGGATTCGCATCGCAGACCCGGGGGGGAATATGCTGGAAGGTTATCGTCCCGAGCTGACAGCCTCTGAAAGACCCCTTACATTGATGGCCGGCGACGCCGTGCGCCGTAAAGCCGGGTTTAATCTCAACGGCTACCGTGACTACCGTGGCGTCAATGTGTTCGGTGCCTGGCTGTGGGATGAAAGCCTTGGTTTCGGTATCACCACTGAAATCGATGTCGACGAAGCCCTCAGACCCTTCTTTCAGACCCGGCTGATCATTATCGGCGTCCTCAGCATCACGATCATGATGGCCCTTGGCTTGATGGTACATGTAAACCGGATTCAGGGAGCCCGGAAGCGTGAACTGCAGGAAGCCCACGGGATGCTGGAACAAAGGGTTGCAGACCGCACCTGGGAGCTGAATGAAGTCCGCCGCTCGCTTGAGTTCGCTAATCGTGAACTGGAGATCCAGGCGAAGACCGACGGCCTGACAGGGCTGGCAAATCGCCGCAGTTTCGACCAGCACCTGCAAAGTGAATGGCTGCGCTGTCGCCGTGACCAATCCAGTTTGGGCATCATCCTGCTGGATATCGATTACTTCAAAAACTATAACGATCGGTACGGTCATCCATCGGGCGACAGCTGCCTTAAGACAATCGCAGGGGTATTGCGGAAGCAGCAGTCCAACCGCCGGCCGGGCGACCTGATTGCCCGCTATGGCGGCGAAGAGTTTGTCATTATCCTGCCAGCAGCGAGCGATAGCCATGTTGGCAGCGTGTGTGAGCAGCTGCGCAGCGATATCGAACGACTGCAGATTCAACATGAAGCCAGTAAACTGGCTGAAAAAGTGGTAACCGTCAGCATCGGCTATGCAATTGAGCACCAGTTTCACGACAGTCACGCCCATACATTGCTAAGCCTTGCTGACCAGGCGCTGTATCAGGCTAAAGATGCCGGCAGGAATTGTGTGATTGGTGCGACTGCCTGTATCGATAGCGAAGAGGAAGTTTAGAACTCCGCTTTAGCCCTGCGAATTAACATTGAGTTTTTCTAAACCTATACTGTAATCAGTTATGGCACCGGCCTGTTTATTGCCGTTTCACTATGCGTACCAAATCAGACCAGGTTAAATCAGGCCACTGCCAGAAGAACGCCATTAACTGTTGCAGAAGATGCTTCAATTCGTTTATAGCTTGTTAACCCTGATTTACAGATACACAACCATTCTCTGAAGAGTAAGGTACTTCTTATCTCCCGCTAAAAATTAGAAAGTCATTTACATTATGACTGCATTATATAACACAGCCATATCAGCTTAATATTTCACAGCTTAAGGCCACTGATAGTGCGCCCAGAAATCGCATAAACAGACGCATATAAAATTTTCCTATCGTAGCAATACCTATATTCAATAGAATTCTGGATTACTTAATCAAAATCAGAACCTATAGTTTTTTCGTACTCGATTTTTATAAAACGGGGGCGAATACTATGCATATAAAAACATCGATACTACTGACTTCAACTGCGGTGGTGTTGTCTCTCGCACTTCCCCTGCAATTGGCTCAGGCAGCGGCTGAAGCCAAAAGCAATCGCTTCTGGTGGCCCGAGCAGCTTGACCTTGCACCACTGCGCCAGCACAGCGAAGAATCCAGCCCCATGGACCGGGAATTCAGCTACGCCAAAGCCTTCTCAAAGCTCGACCTGGCAACACTGAAGAAAGATCTCCGGGCATTGATGACCGATTCTCAGGCGTGGTGGCCTGCTGACTACGGCCATTATGGTCCGCTATTTATCCGCATGGCCTGGCACAGCGCCGGTACTTATCGTGTCGGCGATGGACGCGGCGGAGCTTCAGGTGGCCAGCAACGCTTTGACCCGCTTAACAGCTGGCCTGACAACGCCAACCTGGATAAGGCTCGCAGACTGTTATGGCCAATCAAGCAGAAATATGGCCGCAGTATCTCCTGGGCAGACCTGATGGTACTTACCGGCAATGTGGCGCTTGAATCAATGGGGTTCAAAACCTATGGTTTTGCCGGTGGACGTGAAGATCAGTGGGAACCCGATCTGGTTTACTGGGGGCCTGAATCCAGCTTTCTTGCTGACAAACGCTATCACGGAGATCGCCAGCTACAAAAGCCTCTGGCAGCTGTGCAGATGGGGCTGATCTATGTAAATCCTGAAGGCCCGAATGGCAACCCGGACCCGCTTGCAGCAGCGCGGGACATCCGTGAAACCTTTACACGCATGGCGATGAATGACGAAGAGACAGTCGCGCTGATCGCCGGCGGCCACACCTTTGGTAAAGCCCACGGTGCCCGTTCCGCCAGGGACTGCCTGGGAGCAGAACCCGCTGCAGCCGATATCCAGCAGCAGGGCTTCGGCTGGAAAAACCGCTGCGGCAAAGGACATAGCGCCGATACAATTACCAGCGGCTTGGAAGGCGCCTGGTCAGCGAACCCAATCGCCTGGACTACCCAGTATCTGGATAACCTCTTCAACTACGAGTGGGTCCAGAGCAGAAGCCCGGCCGGAGCCATACAGTGGATACCTGAGAATAACGCTGCCGCAAGTCTGGTTCCGGATGCGCACGACCCGGACAAGCGCCATGCGCCAGTGATGCTTACGACCGACCTGGCATTGCGCTATGATCCCGCCTATCAGCAGATAGCCCGCCGTTTTCAAAAGAACCCCGCTGAGTTCGAGCTGGCATTTGCCAAAGCCTGGTACAAGCTCACCCACCGCGATATGGGCCCCCGCAGTCGCTATCTAGGCAGTGAAGTTCCGACAGATACACTGCTGTGGCAGGATCCGATTCCGGCGATCGATTACCCGCTGATCGAAGCCGAGGAGATCCGCGCACTCAAACAACAGGTGCTGGAGCTGGGGCTTAGCCGATCTGACCTGATCAGAACCGCCTGGGCATCGGCCGCCAGTTTTCGCGCTAGCGACCGTCGTGGCGGCGCCAATGGTGCGAGGATTCGTCTGATGCCGCAAAAAGCATGGCCGGTTAACAGCCCGGACGAGCTAGGCCCCGTACTAACCAGACTGGAAAGCCTGCGCCAGGAAACGAACAGATCGCTGCCTGCCGGCAAGCGCATCTCACTAGCGGATCTGATTGTACTGGCCGGTAGCGCTGCCGTCGAAGCCGCGGCACGCGATGGCGGCCTTGATCTAGGCGTTCCGTTTACACCCGGGCGTAACGATGCCAGCCAGTCACAGACGGACGCTCATTCGTTTGCAGCACTGGAACCGATGGCAGATGGATTCCGCAACTACTTTGCCAAGGGTAATACCCGCTCACCGGCCGAAATGCTCATCGACAGGGCCAGCCAGCTGACACTGAGCGTACCTGAAATGGCGGTCCTTGTGGCTGGCATGCGTTCTCTGGATGCCAATACCGGGCAATCCCGCCACGGCGTTCTCACCTCAACCCCAGGCGCACTCAGTAATGACTTTTTCGTCAACCTGCTGGATATGTCTACGCGCTGGTCCAAAGCACCGGAGCAGCAAGGGATCTACAACGGCCATGACCGTGCCAGCGGTGCACATAAATGGACGGCCACTACGGTCGATCTGATCTTTGGTGCCAATGCCGAACTTCGCGCCATCGCTGAAGTCTATGCCGCCAATGATGCCAGGGAGAAGTTCGTCAGGGATTTCATCCGGGCCTGGGTTAAGGTAATGAATCTGGATCGCATATAGTTAACTACCGGCCCACCTAAAGCACCACTGTGGCTAATGACCATCCGCCAGCGCCCTGATCGCATTCCGAACGCTGGCAAAACTGATCTTAGCCACGCAGCAGTCTCCCTGCGCCGAAAAATGCTGTCTCATCATCCGCAGCACCTCCTCCCGACAGAGCAACTGCTCTGTCGGAACCCACCGAGTAACGCGGTCCCGATCAACAAGCACCCGGTATACCCTACCCGCCGAGTCGATCAGCCTGTCATCCGGGGTGAACGGAGTCCCGACCAGCTCCGGATCGCTATCCAGCTGTTGCTGCGATTTAACCGGCAGCAATTCATCCACTCCCACAAAGCTGATAACGCCGGGCCATTCAGGTTGAACATCTTCCACTACGACTACTCTTCTGTTTTTCCGATGCGCAGTACCATAGCAGATTTCCCCTGCCCTCTTCTCCCCGTCAGGCCTGGCTTATTCAACAGGGGGGCATTCAGAGCATTGCTTGTCGCTGACTCAACCTCGCTGCTCGTTGATTTACCAATTGACAGACCTGAGCCTCCCGACTAGGATTTCACCAACCGTACCGAACGGTACGGTACGTATTTTCGAACAAACCGGCTCTTAAACTTTATCCGGTATTAGCCGGATACAGCACATGAAGGACTATGTTGTGAAGAAAGTGATCACCCGCGCATCTATCGGAATCATCGCCCTGGCCGGTGGTTCTCTGGTTTATAACAATTATCAGACCCGTAGCCACCTGACGGAGTATCACCAGAAGTTGCATACAACAGCCTTTGCATCTGCCCCGACCTGGCAACTGGCAAAAACGCTACCCGCCCCCGTTGAGCGTTATATCCGGTTTACCTTCCCGAACGGAGTGCCTGCTCTGGCCGTCACCGAGGTGACAATGAGAGGCGACTTTCGTCTACCGCAGCATCAGGACTTCAACCCGACAACCGCCCGGCAAAGCCTGTCACCGGCTCTGCCTGCTCTGGTATTTGAAGCCAAAACACCGATCTATCCCGGCATCTGGGCGCTGGCCTATGACGCCTACCTTAACGGTGAGATGGAGATGAAAGCCAAGCTGTTTGCTGCCCTGACCGTCATGGATCAACCCCAGAGCGTGGAGCTGAACCGTATCAGTCTGCGTCGCTGGCTGCTGGAATCGCCGCTGTATCCGCAGGCATTGCTGCCCGGGAAATACACCCGCTGGGAAGCGATCGACAATACCCATGCCCGCGTGATCGCAGAATATCAGGGACTGCGCACCAGCATGATTGCAGAGATCGATAACGAAGGACGGCTGAGCAGTCTGCGCGCAGAGAACGATGGCGACCTGAACACCCCCTATCACGGCTCAGGGGAATACGCGGCCCGCTCCGACTACCGCCTGATCAATGGTATGATGATTCCGCACAAATTCACCATCGCCCGCCATGCCAGGGGAGTTGACTACCCGTTCTGGCGCGGCGAGCTAACCAGTTATTCTGCCAGTCTCTATCCGCAGCAATAAGCATCAGGGATCTAATGTGTCGAAACGGGATCAGTTAATCAGTGCCGCGATGGCATTGCTGGTCGAACAGGGAAACATGGCGTTCAGCATGAACGCCCTCGCCCGTCACGCCAGCGCATCTAAAGAAACCCTCTATCGCCATTTTGGCAATAAGCAGGGTCTGTTTGAAGCGATCGTCAGTGCCAACGCCGATCAGGCAGGACTGCTACAGGACTTCGTAGCCGACAACCCGGCCAACCCAGAAGGCTTTCTGCTGCAGTTCGGTGAGACCCTGCTGCGCTTCCTGATGAGTCCGGGCTCCATCGTGATTAACCGCATCGTGATTGCAGAAGCCGCCAGCACACCGGAGCTGGCGGCCATACTCGAAAGCCACGGTCGCCAGCGCGTTGCTCAAGCCGTCAGTGAACAGTTCGCAAGTTACCATCAGCAGGGACTGATTAGTGAGACAGCCGCGACCTCACTGAATATCTTTATCGGCCTGTTGCTTCAGGACAGTCAGATAAAGGTTCTGGATGGGTCTATCAATCCACTTGGCCCAGCAGACATTGCTGACCGGGCTAAGGAGGCTGCCCGCTGCTATATGAAACTGTTTAAAGATTAATAGCGTCATCCATGCTGATCGCTTTACCTCGGGCAGGACGCTAACAAAGATGCCGTCAGATGCGCCGGCATCACAGCGGCTTAGTTTGCCTGCTCGTCTACCTAAAATTTTCAGGGAAATGCACTCAAGCCGGCTTAGCCTGAAAAGAACTGGCGATTAGACCCGGTTGCTCAGGATTTCAGCGGCCAGGTTAATATGCCGTGCCGGCACCTACTTCTGCCGTAATAACTCGATCGCCGATCCGGCAATCAAACCCCAGCCAACAATAACCCCAGCCCCCAGACCTAACACTGAAACCACGACGATTGCCTCCATGGCTCGCTCCTTGTTTTTGTTTTACGTATATATAGGTCTAGTAGAAAATCCTTATTTTTCAATAAACTGGTCGATATTCAGGCAACAAGGGCCAATACGGCACAACGGCCACGCCAATTATTATGAAGAATTCGGTGAAAGTAACTGGGCGCTACAATAGCGGACCAGATCGGCACAGAAGGTTAATAGAGTGCAGGTCAACATATCAGCAGGCTGGAGGAGCTCACAGGAGGGTGCCATATAAGGCAATGGTGTAGTGCGCACTCTGACAGGAACGGATAAATAGCAAGCACCGGTTTACGGGCCGGAAACAAAAAAACCCGCGGGCTTGCGCCAGCGGGTTTTTTATCAAAGACACTTAAGTATTAATTACTTAGCTTCTTTTTTCGCTTTTTCGTCAGCGATTACCTGCTCTGCCACATTCATTGGGCAAGGCATGTAGTGGCCGAATTCCATGGAGAACTGACCACGACCGGAAGTAATCGTACGCAGGTGACCGATGTAACCGAACATCTCGGACAGAGGTACATCTGCTTTGATACGTACGCCAGTGGACGCGGATTCCTGATCCTTGATCATGCCACGACGACGGTTCAGGTCACCGATTACATCACCAACGTTGTCGTCTGGAGTGAAGACGTCAACTTTCATGATAGGTTCCAGCAGCTGTGCACCTGCTTTTGGCATGGACTGACGGAAAGCGCCTTTAGCGGCGATTTCGAACGCTACTGCAGAGGAGTCAACCGCGTGGAAGCCACCGTCGTACAGTTCGATTTCAACGTCCAGTACCGGGAAGCCAGCCAGGACACCTGTGTCCATCATGCTAGCGAAGCCCTTCTCGATTGCCGGGAAGAATTCCTTAGGAACGTTACCACCAACAACAGAAGAGATGAACTTGAAGCCGGAACCTGGCTCACCTGGCTTCATGCGGTAGTCGATCTTACCGAACTGACCGGAACCACCAGACTGCTTCTTGTGCGTGTAGCTGTCTTCGATTGCAGAAGTGATAGTCTCGCGGTAAGCAACCTGTGGCTTACCTACATCCAGCTCTACGCCGTATGTACGCTTCAGGATGTCTACTTTGATATCCAGGTGCAGCTCACCCATTCCTTTCAGGATGGTTTCGCCGGAATCTTCGTCAGTTTCAACAACGAAAGTAGGATCTTCAGCAACCATCTTACCGATCGCAACACCCATCTTCTCTGTTGAAGCTTTATCTTTAGGCGATACCGCGATAGAGATTACTGGCTCTGGGAAGATCATTGGTTCCAGAGTACAAGGGTTCTTGGTATCACACAGCGTGTGACCAGTCTGAACGTTTTTCATACCAACGATAGCCAGGATGTCACCTGCCTGAGCGGTGCTCAGCTCAGTACGCTCATCGGCGTGCATCTCAACCATACGACCGATACGCTCAGTCTTGCCGGTGAAAGAGTTCAGGATGGTATCACCCTTGTTCAGTACACCGGAGTAAATACGGATAAAGGTCAGGGCGCCAAAACGGTCGTCCATGATCTTAAATGCCAGTGCGCGCAGAGGCTCGTCAACAGAAACAGTTGCAACCTGGCCATTTGGCTCACCCAGCTCGTCAGTCAGAGGCTGAGGGTCAACTTCTGTTGGAGATGGCAGGTAGTCAACAACTGCGTCCAGAACCATCTGAACACCTTTGTTTTTGAATGCAGAACCACAGTAAGTCGGGAAGAAGTCCAGAGCGATAGTACCTTTACGGATACAACGCTTGATGTCTTCGATAGAAGGCTCTTCGCCATCCATGTAAGCCATCATCAGATCATCGTCCTGCTCGACAGCGGTTTCGATCATCTTCTCACGGTACATCTCTACGTCATCAACCATGTCCGCAGGGATATCAACGATTTCGAAGTTTTCTGGCTTGCCAGAGTCATCCCAAACGTATGCAGTGCGTGACAGCAGGTCAACCAGACCAACGAAGTTCTCTTCGATGCCGATAGGCAGACACATTACCAGCGGGTTAGCACCCAGAACGTTCTCAACCTGGTCGACAACGCGCAGGAAGTCTGCACCCATGCGATCCAGCTTGTTTACGAAGATGATACGGGCAACTTCAGATTCGTTCGCATAGCGCCAGTTAGTCTCGGACTGAGGCTCAACACCGCCGGAACCACAGAAAACACCAACACCACCATCCAGAACTTTCAGGGAACGGTATACTTCAACAGTGAAGTCTACGTGACCAGGAGTATCAATGATGTTGAAGCGGTGGTCTTTCCAGTAACAAGTAGTCGCAGCAGACTGGATAGTAATACCGCGCTCAGCTTCCTGTTCCATGAAGTCGGTAGTGGACTCACCATCGTGCACTTCACCGGTCTTATGGATTTTACCGGTCAGCTTCAGGATACGTTCTGTTGTGGTGGTCTTACCCGCATCTACGTGCGCGAAGATGCCGATGTTTCTGTAAAGGTCTAAGTTTGCCATTGGTCTCTTACACAAATGTCTGAGAAAAAATTTCCGCGCAAGTATACAGGAATTTCTTTCAGGTTTAATACATTGCAGCTATCAAAATTTAGCTACACGGAGCTTACCGTCGAACTACGGCAGTTGTAGATGATCAAACAGGGCCATAGGGTATGCTTTTTTGCCGAATACAGCTATCAATTTGATATTCAAAGTATTTCGACGTCGTGTCAGGCTGAGGACGTAACAAGGCACTGTAAAGGAGCGTATCGCCCCATTTGAAGACTAAGCATAGATAGTTGGCGGTTCTGTAGCCAGTACAAGGCACATGAACATATTGCAGGTTAAAAAACGCCACGGCTGTCCATCTTACCCCCGGTGATAAAGATCCAAAGCAGTCAGGATGACTGGCACTGATTATTCAGCACGCAGATCGCGGATGCTTTATGCCAACGCTGCTCAATACAGCGGGCAGGCTGAGTCCGATCTGACAGGCAATTTCCAGCATCACCCGCGAATTCCTGCGAAACAGTGTCGGAGGATCAGTGTCGGAGAATCCGTTCACTACAACCAAAGGGCTCCATCTGCCAGCATCCCTAAAGAATGCAAAAAGGCCCGATGCCGTCTTTTGAATAACTGGACTTAACCAGACAACAGACGCCATCGGGCCCCGGTGGATCTTTAGCAGCGAATCAGGCGACCTGTGCGATCGCCTTTTTGTTGGCCAGGTACTCATCGAAGGTGCCCGGGAAGTCGATCACTTCCTGATCCTTGATTTCGATAATCCGGGTCGCCAGCGAGGAAACAAAGGCCCGGTCATGGCTGACGAAGATCAGTGTGCCATCGAAAGCTTCCAATGCATTATTGAGCGCTTCGATCGCTTCCATATCCATATGGTTGGTCGGCTCGTCCATGATCAGCACATTGATGTCCATCATCATCAGCTTGCCAAACAGCAGGCGGTTTTTCTCACCACCGGAACAGACCTTCGCCTTTTTGTTAAAGTCATCGGCAGTAAACAGCAAGCGTCCCAGCATCGCACGGACTTTAAGATCATCATGCTTGGGAGTACGCCACTGCGACATCCACTCAAACAGGGTCAGGTCACAGTCGAAGTCAGCCGTACTGTCCTGCGGGCAATAACCAATAGCAGCATTCTCAGACCACTTTATCGTGCCTTCGTTGGCCTGAAGCTCGTCCATCAGACAGCGCAGGAACGTGGTTTTACCAACACCGTTCTCACCGATGACGGCCAGCTTAGCACCAGCTTCAAGAATCAGATTACCGCCCCGGAACAGCGCTTCGCCCTCAAAGCCATGCCCCATCTCTTCCAGAATCAATGCCTGGCGGTGCAGTTTCTTATCCTGCTTCAGAGTGATGGAAGGCGACTGGCGGCTGGAAGTTTTAACCTCCTCCAGTTCGATCTTATCCATCTTTTTGGCACGCGAACTGGCCAGTTTGGCTTTAGAGGCGTTTGCGGAGAAGCGATTGACGAATGTCTGCAGCTCATCAAGCTCGGCGCTCTTCTTGGCATTCTCCGTCAGCAACTGTTCGCGAATCAGAGAAGACGCTTCGAGAAAATAATCATAGTTGCCCGGGTAGATACGCAGTTCGCCATAGTCGATATCGGCCATATGAGTACACACCGAATTAAGGAAGTGGCGGTCATGGGAAATAATGATCATGGTGCACTTACGCTGCTTAAGTACGGTCTCAAGCCAGCCAATAGTATGAATATCAAGGTTGTTGGTCGGCTCATCCAGCAGCAGAATATCCGGATTGGCAAACAATGCCTGTGCCAGCAAGACCCTCAGCTTCCAGCCCGGTGCAACCTGGCTCATCAGGCCGAAGTGATACTCTTCTGCAATACCCGCCTCCAACAGGATATCCCCCGCCCGGCTTTCGGCGCTGTAGCCATCCATCTCAGCGAACTCGGTTTCCAGATGGGCAACTTTCATGCCGTCCTCTTCGGACATTTCAGGCAGTGAGTAGATTCGATCCCTCTCCTGCTTCACCTTCCAAAGTTCAGCGTCTCCCATGATTACCGTATCGACCACGCTATATTCTTCGAAGGCAAACTGATCCTGACGCAAGGTACCCAACTTCTGTCCCGGGGAAATAGAAACATTACCCGAAGTTGGCACCAGCTCACCGCTGAGGATTTTCATGAAGGTCGACTTGCCGCAGCCATTTGCACCAATCAGGCCGTAACGATTGCCGTGACCGAACTTAGCGGAAATGTCTTCAAACAATGGCTCAGCGCCAAACTGCATGGTGATGTTCGCGGTGGATATCAAAGGAGTGTCCTGAGCTTACAGATAAAGGATGGAATAAAGCGCTGCATAGGGCTTTCAAGGGAGGGCGCACTCTAAAGAGTTGCAGGCTGAAAGTCGAGCAAAGCTGTGCGTTAAACGCACAAAAATATGGATCAGTAACAGCTGCAGGCATGCGTCCCCTGCGGATCTGATATCAAACCAGCACACTGATAATGGACGAAGGCTGATACAGGCAGGACAGTATTCGGTTATACCCCGGCCCTAAGTGACGAGATATCCTGCAGATCCACTGCACGGCCAAGCCTGGATTTATATTCAATCAGGTCAGCCCTGGGCATCACAGACAGTCTCGAACCGAGATATTCACCCGTTACCGTACTGTCAAAATCGATCACAAGCGGCCGCCATCGGGAAACCGAGCGATCAAATATCCTGGCATTGCAGGCGTTACCAACCTCAATCTTAGTTCCTTTATAGATCAGCTGAACATATTCCAGATCCCAACCCTCAGCCTTCTCGCAATAGTGCTGAGCGGGTTTTGAAACAAACCCGGCCCCGGCGCTCACCACTTCAGCGAACCGTGCCTGGGGCACGAAGAGGTCGATATCATTGAGTGGCCGGTCAGATCCGTAAAAATTTGCTGCCAGTCCACCACAGACTGAAAGTGGAATATTCCTTGTTTCAAGTAAGGTAACGATCCAGGCTAAGGCCCTGTCCTTCATCCTTTCCCCCCCTCCTTAATCTAATAGCCGGTGGCACTGCTCAGACACGGATTGTTCCGACCACACAAGACTTAATTCGCAGCCTCAGCCACTGCTGAAATGCTGTTTATTGATCTTCAGCCAGAATAGCTCCTGGCAGTGGCTTATAAACGTCTTGTGTCTGGGACATACCTGCAGCCCTGCGGGCTCGGATAAAACCTCATATGATATCCAGCACTCCGGGCACAGCCGTTCGTCACTATCATCCTGGTCAGACTCAGTAGAGTATTTCACCACTACACCATTCGAAAAACTGAAAACTGACTCCTGACTGTCCACCGTCAGATCCTGATCGGTATAGGAGTTATCTCTGGATGTGCGGCAGACGATAACCGGCTCTGTAGCCTCACCTTTAATCGATGCTATATAGGCACACAGATTGTCCATTGCTTATTTCCCTATACTCAAAGCCAGATATACAGACCTCAGAGTACCGTATCAAAACAACTGATTGCACCCATCCTTAACAACCTGGCTTGGGATGCTAGTCCCGCCACTGCTTCGCCAGCAACTCTGTAACAAGCTGGTATCTTGAAGGAAGTGTGCGGTGCTTTTTGGATACCAGGAAGACCGGCTCGTCGACTGGCTTATCCATCTCAGCAATACGGATGCGATCGGGCTGACTAAATGCGGCTAGAGATGAACGGGGAATCACGGTAAACCCCAGCCCCAGTGAAACCGGTAACAGAATCTGGCTTAACTGATTGATATAACCGGATTGCGCAACTGAGGCCATGCCCCTGAAATCATCCGCAAAATTCGCTTCCAACACCTGGATGGCATAGTGATGCCCATCGGGATGATTAATAAAACCCAACGACACCAGATTCTGCCAACTGAATCCGCTACCGGCTGGCACCGCCAGGCAAAGCCTGTCTTGCCCTAACTGCGTCTGGCTCAGCTCTGCATCGTTCACCGGCTGGGTAACGAGTCCGATATCGGTCTTGTTCGTCTTAATACGCTCGACGATGGCTGTATTCGGCGCAGCTTCCAGACTGATAGTCAGACCTGGATATTGCTGCTGAAGCCCGAGCAGTTCGGGATATAACTGCATCGCCATCGACCCTGAACATGCCAGGCGGCACTCCCCCTGACACTGTTGATCCCCCGCGATCGACTCACGTAACTCAACTTCAGCCTCAATCTGGCGCACTCCATAGTCATACAGGCGCCCCCCCGCTTCGGTCAGTTCAAACCTCTTGCCATGACGATTCAACAGTGGGTAACCAAGCTGCTGCTCCAGCTTCTTTATATGCTGACTGACCCCGGGCTGGGTCATATTGAGCTGTATAGCCGCCTGAGTGAAATGGTTGGTCTCCACCAGACGCATAAAAGTACGTAAGAATATCGGATTTATCATAACGAAATATTATCAAATTCATTTTTAATGATAATTTCACGTTAGACTAACTGCTTTATACACTAATGCTCAAGTTATCCAACCGGAGCAGCACCATGAATCAGCCCTACCCCCGAACCTTTTCTCATATCGGCATTTCCGTTCCCGACCTGGAGGCCGCCGTAAAATTCTATACCGAGGTACTGGGCTGGTATCTGATTATGCAGCCCACCGAGATCATCGAAGATGACAGCCCTATCGGCGAGATGTGTACCGATGTGTTCGGCCCCAACTGGGAATCATTCAGAATTGCCCACCTCTCGACCGGTGACCGTATCGGTGTAGAGCTGTTTCAATTTAAAAACCAGCAGAACCCGCAGGATAACTTCGAATACTGGAAGACCGGGATCTTTCACTTCTGTGTGCAGGATCCCGATGTCGAAGGACTGGCAGAGAAGATTGTTGCTGCCGGCGGAAAGAAGCGCATGGAGAAACCCCGATACTACTACCCGGGTGAAAAGCCCTATCGCATGATCTATATGGAAGACCCCTTCGGCAATATCCTCGAGATCTATAGCCACAGCTACGAGTTGCACTATGCCTCGGGGGCTTATAACTAACCGCAGAAAAGAAAACCGAGCAAGGAATAGCTCGGTTTTCCGATTATGTGGCTGAAGGTTAAAGTGGCTTTAACATCCAAACATCACACCCGTTATGCTCTGTGCCCTGCAATGGTCTATTCAGATGACTAAATCCCAGCTTTTCGTAAAGAGCTATTGCTGATGACATGCTTTTCAGAGTGTCGAGATAGCAATTTTTGAATCCCTGAGACACCGCGAATTCAAGGCATTGAAGTGTAAGTTTCCGACCAAGCCCCGACCCTCTGCTCTCAGGAAGAAGGAATAACTTCTTTAGCTCACAAATATCACTGCTTCCGTTAAACGGAGCAATGCCACAACCACCAACAACTTTTCCGTCTATCCTGGCAACCAGGTATCTGCTTTTTGATTCTTCGCTATAGTTCTGACTCATACACAAAACCTCGGAGTCAGAAGGCCCAAACCCATCACCTATAGCCCCATATTCAGCGCCCACCTTTTTGATGATTTCACAGATAACAGAATCATCACCTGGCTCAATTTCGTTAATTGTGCAGATCAATGCTCGCCTCCTGTTTCGACTATAAGTGATTTAAATACTTCTAATGCAGCGTCGATAATTCTACTCGCCAAAAGCAATTATACAGGGCGTCATAGACGGCACCCTGCGCCCAGGGAAACTCCTGCTTAGATAACCAGAACGAACGACGCGGAATCACCGACTCGAAGTGCAGCCTGCATCCATCACTGAACCCGGGGCCCCGGCCTGTAGATCTAGAACAGCTTATACGCTTTGATTCATGATAAGTGCAACGACGGTATTTATTCGCGAATGAGACACTGACATCAGCTGTAGAACAATATCAACAGCTGACGGTTCCGTCAGCCCTTCCCCCATACTTGAATGAGCCAAGGCACTAAGCATTCCCCCTTTGCGAAGCAACACAGCAATAGTGCTGACAGGGGGATATTATCAGAGCAGAAGGTAGCCACGCTGAGTCTGTGCCATTCCATCAAAAGCCGTTCTACGAAGCCTGCAATCCGCATAAGTAAAATCGCAACCGCCACAGTAATTTCCGGGCCATACACAGCCTGGACAGAGAAACGAAGCCCGCGCACCCTATTACCTCTCCTTTGCCGGCTTTTTCCCTGTATTTTGGCGCTCCGGGTCGGCTATGATCTACGCCATCGATAAAGAATATCAATGACCTGCGGTTACCGATCAGCAGGTCCTGCAGGATGAGTGAATTAAACCGAATGGAAAGCATTATTACGCTGATACTGATCTGTGCCGGCCTGTCCCTGGTGCTCAATGTTCTGCTGAAAAAGCTGCAGGTAGAGTCAGTGATCGGCTATATCCTCACCGGCATGGTGGTGGGCTTTGCCTTTGATCTGGAACATAACGCCAATCTGGATGCGGTAGCAGAGTTTGGTATTGTTTTTCTGATGTTTACCATCGGCCTGGAGTTCTCACCCCAGCGACTGCGCCTGATGAAAAAAGAGGTGTTTCTCTATGGTGCGCTGCAGATGGGGATCACCGCGGCGGTCTTCTTTACAATCGGCCACTGGCTGCTGGCTATAGAACCGGCAGTTAACCTGATCGTCAGCCTGGCGCTGACCCTCTCCTCTACCGCCATCGTGCTTAACCTGCTCACCAAACACCGTAAGACAGGCAACCTTTACGGCCGAAACTCGGTGGGAATCCTGCTGTTTCAGGATATTGCCGTTATCCCGCTACTGCTGATGGTATCCATCTTTGCCAGCAACCATCAGAGCGTGCCCCAACTGCTGCTTAATGTAGTGATAGATGGTGCTATCGTGTTCGCACTGCTGTTCTTTGGCGCCCGTTTTGCCACGCCCCATCTGATGAAGCAGGTATTAGGCACCCGCTCCAACGAGATCTTTGTCGGCGCCCTATTGTTGTTTGTGATCGGTGCCGCCCAGCTGGCCCATACACTGGGTTTTTCATACTCCCTCGGGGCTTTTATCGCCGGTATGGTGATTGCTGAAACCCACTACAAACACCAGGTGGAGGCAGACCTGATCCCCTTTCGCGACCTGCTGCTGGGAGTGTTCTTTATCACCGTCGGGATGCAGGTCAGTCCACCTTTTGTATTGCAGAACCTGCTGCTGATTCTGGCGGTAATGGCCGGATTGCTGTTAGTGAAAAGCCTGATCCTGTTTACCCTGATCCGTTTCTTTCACGGCACCCGTACCGCCCTGAAGACCGCGTTGCTGCTCTCTCAGTGTGGTGAATTTTCCTTTGTAATTTTTGAGACCGCCCAGGCCAACAACCTGTTTATGGATGGCCAGCTCGGTCAGGTACTGGTGATGGCGATTGTCTTTACCATGATGCTGACCCCGTTTCTGTTCCGCTCACTGGATCGTATTACCGACTGGCTGATAAAAAGTCCGGAATCCTCGACGCCTGATGAAAGCGACGATGCGGCTACAGAGCAGACGCAGATCCACGCCAATCAGGTCGTGATCTGTGGCTTTGGCGCGCTGGGGCAACGTGTTACTGTCCACCTGAAGCACGAGCAGATCCCCTATATGGGCATCGAGCAGGAGAGCCGGATTTTCCATTCTGCCCAGATCGATGGATTGTCGGTGGTGTTTGGCAATGCCTGTCGCAGCCAGTTTCTCAGAGGCATCCATATCGATCAGGCCCGCGCGGTGATTATCGCCATGAGTAATGAACGCCGCATCCAGCAGGTGGCCCATGCGATTCGCCACGTAGCGCCGGAACTGCCGGTGTTTGTCTGCGCCTCAAACCACCGCCTGATCGAAGAGCTGGATAAGATCGGCGACACCTGCCCAATCGATACTCAGGAGCAGAAGGCACTGGCACTGGTCGAGGCATTGCAGGAGCGGGAAGCAACTAAACAGAGAGGCTGAAGCTCACCGATAATCGGCAAACAGCAGCGACCAACGCCGGATCAACCCTGTACCGGCCAACGCTTGGCATTAGGCAATTCGACCCGCTGACAAAAATTGATGGGCACTGTGCCTGCCAGTTTTCACCCGGAGTTAAAGCTCACTTTGACGGCCAATGATAGACATAGATTGGCGTTTGATAGACATCATCGAGCCTGATGACTTTTGTCGGTTGAGAGGAAGGTAAGGCGAATGTATTGCTTACAATAAGCGTCCCATTTAGCTGTTCGCGCTTCAGTTTTGCTTCAAGCGCAACCATGCCTCCTGGGTAAAGATAACAGCAGAGAATCGCATCACTGCTGAGTTCAGTCGTCATAAAATCCTTGCGATAGAGCGTCAGGTTATCCAGCCGTAAGCAATATTTACGGATCACTGACACTAACCACGGAAGCCATGACAGCTCATAGCCGATCACTTGCTGGTTCGGGTACTGACGGGCAGCCATGATAACCAGCGTCCCCCAACCCGAGCCAAGATCAATCAGGGGCCTAACAAGCGGATTCTCAGTCTCAGCCAGCATCGCCCGGCATGCCTTGCCTGAACTCATCATCGGAGAGATACCGGTTTGTAGCGTACTCCAAACAATAGACAGGGCTACCAGCAGGAGAAAAAGAATAAGCACTATCTCAAAAGGAGTCATACTAGCCGGGATTCGGGGGACTTCGGATCTGCATTATCGGATCAATCAGCGGATCAATCCAGAACACCCATCAATTCTTTCTTCCATATGGGAAAGCCAATAACCCTCACGATTCAAGCCGATGCGAATAGCCGTTTCGACTGAGTCAATCCCTTCACCCAGCTATTTCCCACCCGCCCTGCATACTGTTTCAGCTTGTCGAATCGCCCCAAGGTACGACTGGGTTGTAAACCCTTTGGCTGCATCGCCTGTAGCCACTGTTCGGCATCAATTCCGAGTCTCTGCAATAATCGGTGGCAGGTTATTGACTATATGGCCGCGCTTGCCGTCACGACAACAACATCCTGTTCAGTCAACCAATTCAAAGTAGTCCGCCAGATTGAATGGTATTGCCCGTTCGCTATCAGACTGCTTCAGCGCCAATGGCTTGAGTAACGGGATTGACTGGAGATCAGCCGGCCTCAGCTGTAAATTTGGTGGGTGTCCTTTTTTTCTTTACGCTCTGACTGATCCCGCCACTAACGGGTACATGCAGGTGATCCAACCTGCCTTGAATAGGACAGCCAGAGTTACCGAGTAATTTCTAGTGGCCCATACGGTGCTGGACCTCCGCTATAGCGGCACTTCTGGTGCATAAGAGACCCTCTATATGTGTTTGTGTAATCAACAGAAAGCCGAAGTATGTCGATCGAATTATTAAAGAGCACCCATGAGGAAAGCCTCAGGGGTTACTTTGCTAATTGACTCGGGGGCGGCTCATATGTGCTAGGTGTTTTCGCCATATTAAAACCCAGCAATTCTAGCTTTAGCAATTAAGAGGATGCAAAAATAAACCGTCTTTTTTCGTGAAAACAGCCTCTGGCAGTATGTGTTTTTTGCCATTAACAAGCACCCTTATTCCTTCTACTCTTAATTGGGTAGCTTTTCCATCTGTGATAGTGAATGTACCGGAATAACTTTCATATTCCTCATCGGTTGTTCTATCCATTATTGAGTTGGCTGTATACTCTTTTTTTGAGAGCTCGTTGCTTTGATACCTGTTTTCAAACCTTAGCCTGGTAAAGAATTCCACTTCCAATTCTTGCCTTATTTCACCAAAAGAGATATTTACAATTTGCTTGGGCCAAACAACATTTGCTTGACCATATACTTTAAAACCTATACCTAAACGGGTTATATCTTGATATTCCCATACTTCCAGATTTAATTTAACGTCATCAAATTGAAAAACCAGTTGATTATCTACCCCGACCTTGCCTCGACATGATTGCTTTTCGACCTTAGCGCCAATTGCTTGGGGATAAAAATATTCTTCATGCAAAACAGCACAGGAGCTTAGTTGGGTCACAAGCAAAATCAGCAGTAAGTTCTTGATCATTTTTTCTGGACACCTAACGAGGCTGTCGGATTAGAGATTTAGCACCGTAAATGTCCATACCTGACAGCCCTCCTTGTTCTGTTGTGAGTTTTAAGCGATGTACCCGCTATTCGCTGATACTCGATTCAAACACGCTTTGGTTGTCTTTTACACCGATCCGGCCCACTATTCAGCCCGTTTTTCATCTTCAGTGCCTTATATTCCCGGCGGTACTTATTTTCTCGATATTATGTACCAGGCAGTACATCAGCCATTGGCCATTGGCCATTGGGCATTGGGCATTGGGCATTGACCTTAGCTTCGCCTCTGAGCGTGAAGCGCTTTAGCCCTTTGTTGGTTTCCAGATTGCCGAACACCGGCTCAACGGTGCCCAGTCGCTGGCTATAGATATGCCGTCCCATCGGGCTGTCGATCTTCTCTTTCATCCGGTCCATAAAGCTGGTTTTCGGCGTGTTGGCTTTCGGATAGAAGCTGACCTGACGCCCTTCCTGCTGGTTCAGCTTACGCAGGCATTGAGTTTTCAGGGGGCAGACCCGGCAAGTCTTACGGTAGCCCTGGAAGCGGACTACGGCTTTGCCATCGATCTCGCTATCGAGGCACAACCACATCGGCTTACCCGCCGGACAGCGACAGCTTTTGGTGGCGGAATCATAGTCGAAGTCCGCCGGGATAAAGCG
>NZ_JHVJ01000027.1 GCF_000620085.1 Marinobacterium jannaschii DSM 6295
GCAAGAGATTACGCAAACGCTCATCTTCCAGCTCTCGCTCTAAGCGTTTGATCTTCTGGGCGGGTGTTTCCTTGGCTTTCGGTGAGTGAGGCATCGTGCGTCCTTTCGATTGAGACCAATCAAGCTTACCGTGTTTACGTAACCAGTTAAGTACCGTACTGCGTCCTTGGATGCCGTAGATCCTTTGGGCCTGTTTATAGGTCATATCGCCTTTTTCTACCGCCGCGACAACCTGCAATTTAAAGCCCATTGTGTAGTCACGCTGTGTGCGCTTTTGGCGGGTAGGTCTAGAGGTGTCCATTATAGGTCTCCAATGTGTAAACCTATTTCAGGACGGGACAATATTCAAACAAAAAAAGGCAGCTCAAAGAGCTGCCTTTTGCGTTTACGCGGCGGAGGGATCAGTCCAGTTTGGACAGGTCGCGGACCGCGCCTTTATCGGCTGAGGTCGCCAGCTTGGCGTAGGCTTTCAATGCTGCAGAGACCTTACGCGGACGCTCTTCGACTGGTTTCCAGCCCAATTTGTCCTGTTCGGCACGGCGTGTTGCTAGCTCTTCGTCGGACAACAGTACGTCGATGGTGCGGTTCGGGATATCGATACGGATGATATCGCCGTTGCGTACCAGGCCGATCGCGCCACCGGCAGCCGCTTCTGGAGAAACGTGACCGATCGACAGGCCGGAAGTACCACCTGAGAAACGGCCGTCTGTCAGCAGCGCGCAGGCTTTACCCAGACCTTTGGACTTGATGTAGGAGGTCGGGTAGAGCATCTCCTGCATACCCGGGCCACCCTGTGGGCCTTCGTAGCGTACGATGACTACGTCACCGGCTTTCACCTTGTCATCCAGGATGTTGGCAACCGCTTCGTCCTGAGACTCGGTGATATGGGCAGGGCCTTCAAACACCAGGATCGACTCATCGACACCGGCAGATTTCACCACGCAGCCATCCAGAGCGATGTTGCCGTGCAACACTGCCAGACCGCCTTCCAGCGAGAAAGCGTTTTCCAGCGAGCGGATACAACCGTTTTCACGGTCGCCGTCCAGGGTTGGCCAGCGGCTTGCCTGACTGAAGGCGACCTGGGTCGGGATGCCGCCGGGGCCGGCTTTGTAGAATTCCATCACGTCGGCGGATGGGTTGCGCATGATATCCCACTCGTCCAGCGCATCCTTCATGGTGGCGGCATGAACGGTCGGTACGTCGGTGTGCAATTTACCGGCGCGATCCAGTTCGCCCAGAATCGCCATGATACCACCGGCACGGTGTACGTCTTCGATATGGTATTTCTGGGTGTTCGGCGCCACTTTACACAGCTGAGGCACTTCGAGGGAGAGGCGATCGATATCCTTCAGGGTGAAGTCGATCTCCGCTTCCTGGGCAATGGCCAGTAGGTGCAGGATGGTATTGGTAGAGCCACCCATGGCGATATCCAGGGTGATGGCATTTTCGAATGCTTTGAAGCCGACGGAACGTGGCAGTACGCCTTCGTCTTCCTGCTCGTAGTATTTCTTCGCCATCTCAACAATGGTGCGACCGGCACGCAAGAACAGCTGTTCGCGGTCGGCGTGGGTCGCGACCACGGTACCGTTACCCGGCAGGGCCAGACCCAGCGCTTCCGCCAGGCAGTTCATAGAGTTGGCCGTGAACATGCCGGAGCAGGAACCGCAGGTTGGACAAGCGGAGCGCTCGACTGCGTCGACCAGCTCGTCGGAAGCGTTCGGGTCGACCGCCAGTACCATCGCATCGACCAGATCCAGCTTGTGATCTGCCAGCTTGGTTTTACCGGCTTCCATCGGGCCACCGGAAACGAAGATCACCGGGATATTCAGGCGCATTGCCGCCATCAGCATCCCCGGGGTGATCTTGTCACAGTTGGAGATACACACCAGCGCATCGGCACAGTGGGCGTTGACCATATACTCGACGGAATCGGCAATAATATCGCGCGATGGCAGGGAGTAGAGCATGCCATCGTGACCCATGGCGATACCGTCATCGACCGCAATGGTGTTGAACTCTTTAGCGACACCACCGGCTTTCTCGATTTCACGGGCGACCAGCTGACCCATATCCTTCAGATGGACATGGCCGGGTACGAACTGGGTGAAAGAGTTGGCAACGGCGATGATCGGCTTGTGGAAATCTTCGTCCTTCATGCCGGTGGCACGCCACAGGGCGCGGGCACCTGCCATGTTACGACCTGCGGTGGAGGTCTTGGAGCGATATTGAGGCATTACGGATCCCTCGGGGCTTTATAGTATGCTTTTCTTTAATGGCCGCCGGCTGTTATATGCAGTCAGAATCGGGCAGACCGCCCGGCAGTGTTGTAGGGCCGAGTATATCAGAAGCGATGGGATTGGCGCATTTCTGTACTGTGATCTGACGCTTTAGGTGAATATACTTCGGACCCTGCCCGCGCTATATATAGCAACCTGTCAATAACCGGAGAAGTAGTATGTCCAGCCTCGACCGTAAACAGATCCGTTCAGATAAGTGGATGCAACGGCTGATGAAGACCGGTATTCCGGTTGCCATTGTCAGTGCACTGAGCCTCTGGATCGGCTGGTGGCTTAAAATCCCCGGGCTGGGACAGGTCTTTATTGTCACCGCTTCGATCGCCCTGGCGATCGGCATGCTCTACAACGTACGTTTTGTCTATCTGTCGGTGCGACAGCTGAAGGCGAAAGAGAAGTCCTAGTGGAAGCCCTGCAATCACTCTATCCGGCATTGCGCCAGCTCGATACCGAAGGACAGGCGCTGCTGGCCCAGGCACGGCGTATTGAGGCCCACGCCGGTACGGTGCTGTTTCGTCAGGGTGATCCCTGTGAGCAGTTTGTCATTGTGGTATCCGGCCAGGTCAAGGTGCTGGGCCGCTCGGCTGCCGGGCGGGAGATGGTACTCTATCGTATCGAGCAACAGGGTACCTGTGTCCTTACAACATCCTGCCTGCTGGGACATCAGTGCTATCCGGCGGAGGGGATTGTCGAGCAGGATCTGGTGGCGTATCTGTTGCCCCTGTCGGCCTTTGAAGCGGCGATGCAGCGCTCGCCAGTGCTGCGTGGCTTTATTTTTGAGAACTACTCCCACCGCCTGGCAGACCTGATCGGCCTGGTGCAGGCGATCGCCTTTGAGCGGATTGAGCAACGCCTGGCCCGCCATCTGTTGCAGCACCAGCAGGATGGAGTGATTGAAGTCTCACACCAGCAGCTGGCCGATGAACTGGGCAGTGCGCGAGAAGTCGTCAGCCGTCAGCTGAAGCAGTTTAGCGACAAGGGCTGGATCAGTTCCCGGCGCGGACATATTGAACTGTTGCACGCTGAGGAGTTAACTCAGTTGGCGGAAGAATAGTTTTCCGTTTTGGTGACTAAGTCACAGAAGTGATCTCCCGATCCTTTTATCCTGTAACCAACAGATGACCTGAAGAGACAGGAGAGGGATCATGAACAAGAATATCGGTAACATTGATAAAGCGGTACGTGTGTTGGTGGGTCTGGTGCTGATCGCACTGGTGTTTGTTGGTCCTCAGTCAGTCTGGGGCTGGATCGGCGTACCGGTGATCGCTATCGCACTGTTTGGCTGGTGTCCGCTTTATAGCGTGCTGGGTATCAGCAGCTGCAGCAAATGTGAAAAAGTATCCTGATCTTATCAGTCAGGAAACCGCTCCCAAGGCAGTCCATCGTGACTGCCTTTTGTGTTTCTGGGCCTTTCAGCTTTATCTCAGCCTGAGTTAAGAATTGATTCATCAGCGGGGTTCTATCCTGAGGACATGATCAACTGCTGGCCACCAGGCCGGAGAATTCTGATGAACAGGCTAACTCCCCTCGTACTCGGTCTGGCACTGCTGCCCCTGCAGGCTCAGTCCGATCATCGCAAGCATCATTACAACAGCGACTATGACTTTGCCAAGGTGGTTCATGTGGAGCCTCTGAGCCGAACGGTACAGCAGCGCATCCCCCGCGAGGAGTGCTATATCGAACAGGTGGCCGTGGAAGAACCCGGTTATCAGCGCGGTAACGGCTCCTACACTAATGAACTGGTGGGTGGTGTGATTGGCGGCGCGATTGGCAATGCCCTCGGCAGTAACAAGAGCAACAAGAAAGTTCAGGCGGTAATCGGCGCAGCACTGGGGGCTTCTATCGCCAATGATATGGAGCGACGCAACCTGCGTAACCACTACCAACCCGGCTATGTGCGCTATGAAGATGTGCAGCGTTGTACCGTGCGTCATGATGTGGAGTATCATGAAGAGATAACCGGTTACCGGGTGACCTACAAGTATCACGGACGAACATACCAGACACGTATGAACCATCATCCGGGTAAGCGCATCAAGGTGAGGGTTGATGTGCAGCCAATGTGATGCTTTTAAAACGAGGGTAGCAGTTGATGCTGAAAAAACTGATGATGCTGGCACTGGGGTGGTGCCTGTCAATCAGCTGTATGGCGATGCCTGTCGACCAGGGGATAGCGACAGGCTTTGCTCAGATCAGTCAAACACCGTTGCAGCTGGCAGGCGGCGGTTTAAGTCTTAAGCAAGCCGCGCGTAAGGTGCAGCGGCAGGAGGGCGGCCAGGTCGTGAAAGCGGAATCGGCCCGTATTCAGGGGCGCGCTATGTACCGTATCCGGGTTGTTAAGAACGGCCGGGTAAAAGAGGTATTGGTGGACGCTCAGAGCGGGCAGCTTTCTGGCCGTCGTAAGTAACAGTTAAAGGAGATACCAGATGAAATTGCTGGTGGTAGAGGATGATCCGGATCTGAGACGTCAGCTGGTTACGTCGCTCAGTGGGCGTGGCTACACCGTGGAAGAAACCGGCGACGGCGAGGAAGCGCTCTATCTGGGGCGTGAGTTTCCCTATGATCTGGCCATTGTCGATCTGGGTCTGCCCAGTCTGTCCGGGGTTGATGTCATCCGGCGCTGGCGTGCGGAAGACAAGGAGTTTCCCATCCTGATCCTTACCGCCCGGGGCGACTGGCAGGATAAAGTGGAAGGCCTGGAAGCCGGTGCCGATGACTATCTGGTCAAGCCGTTTCATATGGAAGAGCTGGCCGCGCGTATCAATGCGCTGCTGCGCCGGGCTGCCGGTCACGCCAAGCCGAAACTCAGCTTTGGTCCGCTGACTATTGATACTGTCGGCCGGGTGGTGCATCGCAATGGTGAAGTGGTCAGCCTGACCAGCTTCGAATACCGTACTTTCGAGTATCTGGTGCTCAATGCCGGTAAAACTATCTCCAAGACTGAACTGACCGAACACCTCTATCATCAGGATTATGACCGTGACAGCAACGTGCTGGAGGTGTTTGTACGCCGCCTGCGCCAGAAGCTCGATCCCGATCAGGATCTGCAACCGATCACCACTGTCCGCGGATTGGGCTATCGCTTCGATCTGCCGGTGGATTCTGACAGCAAATGAAGCGGCTCTGGCCGCTTCGCTCGCTGCAGGGCCGATTGCTGCTGGCATCACTGGTGATATTGCCACTGGTGATGCTGGCCGCAGGTCTGGCCCTGAAAAGTGCCTACCATAACAGCCTGGAAAGTGCGGTACAGGAGCGATTGCAGATACAGGTGTACCTGTTACTGGGGGCGATCGATCTCAGTGAAGAGGGCCTGAGTCTGCCACCGGCACTGCAGGAACCCCGTTTCCAGCAACTGGGATCAGGACTCTACGGTACGGTGCATGACGGATCGGGCCGCCTGCTGTGGCGATCAGAGTCGACTGAGCTGATGCCCGAATTTATCCTGCAGCTGGATGATCCGGCGGCCAGTATCCTGCCGCTGGGTGAAGCGCAGTTTGCCCATCTTCCCAATCAGGGCGTTTATCAACACCGTTTCCGGGTGATCTGGGAGCTGGCCGATGGCGAACATGCGCTGACCATCACGGTGATGGAGGCGGATGGCCCGGTACTGGCGGCGCTTAAGTCCTATACCCGGCAACTGCTGTTCTGGCTCAGTGTGGTATTGCTGCTGGCGATGCTGGCCCAGCTTGGCATTATGCGCTGGGGGATCCAGCCCCTGATCGGGCTGGCCGATGATCTGAAAAAAATCAAAGCCGGAGAAACCGAAAAGCTGGTGGGCCAGTATCCGCTGGAGGTACAACCGGTCACTGACAACCTCAATTTGCTGCTACAGAGCGAGCGCCAGCAACGGGAGCGCTATCGCAATACCCTGGGCGATCTGGCTCACAGCCTGAAAACCCCGCTGGCAGTGATTCGCGGCGCCGGTGAAGAGGGACTGGGATTCGGTCAGTACAGCCATATTGTGAATGAACAGGTGGGGCGGATGGATCAGATTGTCCAGTACCAGCTGGCCCGGGCAGTGAAATCCCAGGGGCCGGCCCTGCGCGATACGGTTTTGCTGCGGCCTCTGGTCGAGAGAATGCTGACAGCGCTGGGTAAGGTCTATCGCGAGAAAGATACAGCAACGGAGTTGCAGATCGATCCGGCACTGGGTTTTGCCGGTGATGAGCGTGACCTGATGGAGCTGCTGGGCAACTTGCTGGAAAACGCCTTTAAATACGGCCATAGCCAGGTTGCTGTCAGCGCGACACTGCGGGATGGCTTATTGGATATCGCTATCGAAGATGATGGCCCGGGGGTGTCCAGTGAACAAAGCCAGACCATCCTGCAGCGCGGTGCCCGGCTGGATACCTCCATTCAGGGACAAGGCATCGGCTTGTCAGTGGCGGCGGATATTGTCAGCTCTTATAACGGAGCGCTTTCCGTTGAGCGCTCGGAGAAGCTTGGCGGTGCGCTGTTCCGGCTGGAACTGCCGGGCTCGGTCAAAAACGGCTGAATGGTGCAGAATCTTTGCGCCTGCTTCTGCAGGCGCCGGGTCCTGATTTGCGTCTATCGCCCGTGGCTCAGTTTGAAGTACCAGTAGCGCCGGTGGTACCGGTCGTACCATCACTGCCGTTGCCTGCCGCGACTGCCACGGCACCTACTGCGGCGGCGGCTACAGCAACGGTGGTGACTGACAGCGCGCCGATGGCGCTGGTGCTGGCGACGGTAGTGCTGGCAGCGACCCCGCCGGAGGATATGCCGGTGGCGGCCCCGCCTGATGCAGAGCCGCCAGCCCCGCCTGCTTTCGCCGGATCAGTCGCCGAGGCCACTGCTGGCGCCAGTAGTGCGGCGCTGAAAACGATGGCTGCAACTTTTCTGAACGTAACTTTCATCTGACTGTTCATGGCTGACTCCTTGCAGGTGAGCAGGTGATCTGTAATGCATGTTCTGTAACAGATGTGCTCATTTCATCTTAGGAGCTTTGACGGGCGCTGCAAATGAAGAGCAGTCCACCTGATTCAGAATCAGGTGGTAAAACTTTCACTCAGAAATAGTCAAATTGTGCTTGTCCGAAGTTACTGGTCGGTAACCGATGTTGTCCTGAGCATAAGCAGGCGAGCCTCAGTGCCGGGGTGGCTGTCCAGCCAGCCAGTTGAGCCATCGCCGCCATACTGTTGTTCCAGCTTATGCAGCATCGTGGCGAGGTGGCCGGGGTCTTTATTCAGCTGTTGCAGCAGATCTATAGCAAAGCGGTCGGCTTCAGTTTCAAACTCGCGGGAGTAATGGGCTTCCACCAGCAGGGTTGGCAGCACTGTCAGTACGGAGGCCGCAGCATTCAGGTCACCGGTTACGGTGGTGAGAATCACCGCAACCGCGCTGCTCTGCAGAATCTGGCGCAGACCATGACGTTCGCGCACATGGCCAATCTCATGGGCCAGAACGCCGAGCAGTTCATCCGGGTGCTCTGTCAGCTCGACGATCTGATCGGTGACAATGATCTGTCCTGAGGGCAGGGCGAAGGCGTTGGCGCCGATCTGCTGGCCGTCTCGAAACAACAACTGGTAGTTGAATTCACCCGGCTGTCGGGCGGTCAGTTGGGCAAAGCGTGTTTGCCATTCACTGCGACTTGCCTCGGGCAGCTGACTTGGACTGAACAGCGCCTTATCCAGGGCCGCCAGAGTCTGGCGACTGATACTTTCTGTTACAGAGGGTGGGAGCTGGTAAGCGATCCGCTCTGCCAGTCCGGGCATACCGTAGACCACAAACCAGCTGACGAATGAAATGGTAATAAACAGTGACAGGGCCACATAGCGCAGGCGGCTTTCCAGCCGGTGAATCAGTCCGGTGCGCGGTGGGCTGTGCAGCTGGCAGAGCTGATCGATCAGGTCATTCTCACTGCACTCCAACCGGCTGCCATCGGGAAAGTCCAGATAGCGGGCGCTGCTGCCAATCCGGGCGCTGATCTCGACCTCCTGCCAGCGCCAGCTGAGACCATCCGCCAGCAGCACGCGCCCCTGCTCATCAACGGTGACGATCACCTGCTGGCGGGCTGATCTCTGGCCGTCGTATAGAAAACCCTGAATTCTCATCAGAAGCCCAGTTCGATATCCATCATATCGCTCAGCTCTTCACCGAATGCTGCGTCATCCTGCTGGTTGTTGCGGATAAAGTTATCCAGGCTGCCCTGTGCGATCACCGCGGTGGACTCGGCGCGATAGCGTGCCATGCGAATCTTTGCCCAGGGGATCGCCAGTCCCAGTGTCAGCAGGATGGCACAGCTGTTGATAAACATCAGCTTAAAGAAAGCGCCGGTTCTAAGCGTGCTGCTAAAGCGATGTCCCTCGAGCTCGCTGTTATTCAGGGTCATATTGATCACCTGTACCTTGATAAACACATAGGCCAGATAATACAGCGGCAGTACCAGCAAACCGGAAAAGGCCCCCAGTACCGGCATAAAGCTCATAATCGCAAACATCAGCAGCGCGGCGATTATTCCCAGGCCGAACACGACCAGATAGATTTTATAGAAAGCGCCAGTGCTCAGATTACTGCTGAAAGCTGAGCTGCCAAAGCGGGCATTATCGACCAGGAAACGTTGCTGGCGGCTCTGTACCCAGGGCCATGCGAGGCCGAAACTTAAGGCGCCCAGCAACGGTAGCAGTATAAAGTTCAGCGCTACTGTCCAGTAACTGCCTTCATAGCCAAAGCGGATGTTGCGATAGCGGGTATTGCGGGCGTTGAACTGCAATGCGCGCAGGATAATCCAGGGAATAAAAGGCAGGATCAGCAGGGCCATAATTACCGCGGCGATGGGGAAAAACTGCCCCAGCAGTGAATAGCTGGCGAAGACGATAAAGGCCAGGATCCGTCCCTGCAGGATCTGTAGCGGTTTGGCGGTGTACTCAAAACTGCTGCCATCAAGTGCGGTATGGCCGTAAAAGTACTGGTTAGTGCGCACTTTGGCCCAGGCCGAATAGATGCCCAGCGTGACGATACTGAGGCAGATATTGACGATCCAGATCTTAAAAAATTCGCCGGTGCTGCCGGAGAACTTAAACTCCAGAGTCTGACTGCTTTCTGACGTTTCCATCTGTCGTATTCCTTCCCAGGATTAAAGGGGTTTGGCGAAAACCTTAGAGTTTCGCTGCAGGTTGTAGAGGGCCTTCTTCTCCCCCGGTAGCTGGTTAACCGGTATTTCACGGAATCCGCGTTCGATAAACCAGTGGGCAGTACGGGTGGTGAGGACAAATAACTGTTCCAGACCCTGATCCCGCGATTGCTGTTCGATCGCTTCCAGCAGCGCATCACCGCGCTGCCCGCCGCGATAGTCAGAGGAGATTGCGACGCAGGCCAGTTCGGCCATCGCTTCTTCGGCAAAGGGGTAGAGCGCAGCACAGCCAATCACTACGCCATCGCGTTCGATGACGGTGAAACGGTCAATCTCGCCTTCCAGCCGCTCTCGCGAGCGCCGCACCAGTATGCCGGCGTCCTCCATCGGCTGGATTACTTCGAGGATACCGCCGACATCTTCAATCGATGCCGGGCGCACCTGTTCGTAGGATTCCTGCAGCACCATGGTGCCGGAACCATCCCGGGTCAGCAGCTCGGTGATCAGGGCGCCGTCCTCTTTATAACTGATCAGGTGGCAGCGCTCGACGCCGCCTCGGCAGGCCTGTACCGCAGCATTAAGGTGGCGGGAGATTTCGCTGTGCGACTGCCGGGCGTTTTCGATCGATGCAAGGTAGTGCTGTACCAGCCGTTCGGCCTTGCGGGTCAGCAGTTCGCTGCGCAACTGGTTCTTGCTGTCGTAGATGCCACGATGACTGCCAAACAGGATCAGTTTATCGGCGTTCAGGGCGGCAGCGGTGCAGCTGGCGATCTCCTCGCAGGCGACATTGAAGATCTCCCCGGTGGGCGAGTAGCCGAGATGAGAGACCAGAACGATATTGCCATCATCCAGCTGGTGACGCAGGGTATCGGCTTCGACCCGGCGCACCTCCCCGGTATAGCCGAGGTCGACGCCGTCATCGACACCCAGGGGGCGTGCCGTAATGAAATTACCGGAGATGACCCGGATACGGGAGCCGTGCATCGGGGTATTGGCCAGTCCCATCGACAGTCGTGCCTCAATCCGGGTACGGACACTGGCCGCGGCCTCGATCACGCACTGCAGGGTGTCGCTGTCGGTCACCCGCAGGTGATGGTGCAGCCGGTTGGGGATCTGGCGCTCCTGCAGGCGTTGTTCGATCTGGGGGCGGGAACCGTGCACCAATACCAGTCGCACGCCGAGGCTGTTGAGCAGGGCGATATCGTGAATGATATGGTCAAAGTTGGGGTCATCGACCGCTTCGCCGTCCAGCATCAGGACAAAAGTTTTGCCCCGGTGGGTGTTGATATAGGGCGAAGAGTGGCGGAACCAGTTGACGTATTGCTTGATGTCGTCGATCACGGCGCTTGTGCAGGGTCCTTATCCCGGATAACAGGGCCAGCGGGCTGATCCGGCGGCGGCTTGGCCGCCTCAGAGGCAGTATCTGGCAATCATTTGCTCGAGTATCGCTACTGTAGGCTTTATCTGGTCAAAAGCCAAATACTCATCGGGCTGGTGCGCCTGATCGATACTGCCCGGTCCCATCACGATCGTATCCATCCCCATCTGTTGCAGGAATGGTGCCTCGGTACCGAAGGCGACGCACTCGGCCTGATGCCCGGTGAGCTTTTCGGCGACTTTCACCAGCTCCGATTGCTCGTTGCTGAATGAGGGTACGCCGGGAAATAGGGCATGGGTTTCCAGGCTGACGCCAAACTGGTCGGCCAGCGGGCTAAGGCGCTGACTGATCGCCTCGCGCAGGTTGTCCAGATCCATGCCCGGTAATGGGCGCAGGTCATACTCCAGATCGCAGGAAGCACAGATCCGGTTGGGATTATCGCCGCCGTGGATGCAGCCCAGGTTCAGTGTCGGCACGCTGACCCTGAAGTTACTGTTGTGGTAGTTCTGTTGCAGCTCATTGCGGTAGCCAATCAGTTCGGATAGTACCGCATGCATCGCATCCAGTGCGCTGGCGCCCAGCGACGGATCAGAGGAATGACCGGCGCGCCCTTCGATACGCACGGTCTCCATCATGATCCCCTTATGCATATGGATCGGTTTCAGGCTGGTGGGTTCTCCAATAATGGCATAGCGGGCTTTGGGATAGCCGGCCTCAGCCAGTGCCCGCGCACCGCTCATGGAACTCTCCTCATCGGCGGTGGCGAGGATGATCAGTGGCTGCTGCAGGTCGCGGTCAAGGAAACGCTTTGCCGCTTCGATCGCCAGTGGGAAAAAGCCTTTCATATCGCAGCTGCCCAGACCGTAGAAGCGGTTGTCCCGCTCGGTCAGCTGCAGCGGGTCAGAGTGCCAGCGCTCTTCATTGAAGGGCACCGTATCGGTATGACCGGATAGCACCAGTCCGCCCGGGCCGCTGCCAAGGGTTGCGATCAGATTTGCCTTGCCCGGATGGTCAGGTACCGGGCTGATTTCGGTGCTGAAGCCAAGATCATCCAGCCAGGCGGCCAGTTTATTAATCACTGGCAGGTTGCTGTGATCCCAGTCGGGCTGGGTACAGCTGACCGAGTTGATGGCGATCAGTTCGCCAAGCATGGTGACAAGTTCCGGGCATCTGACTGACATGGGCAGGCTCCTTGGGTTGGCTGCCTCCATTGTGTCTCTAAATCCCTGCCTGAACCAGAACCACAGGCGCAAAAAAACCGGAGACGACAGGCGCTCCGGTTTTTTAGAGGGCTGCTAAATCGCCGGCTTAGCCGCCGAACATGCCCTTGAACATGAAGAAGAACATAATCGCCAGACCGGCACCCGCAGGCAGTGTTACCACCCAGGATACGAAGATGGTGCCGACAACACGCATGTTCAGCGCGGCCATGCCGCGTGCAATACCTACACCCAGTACCGCACCCACCAGGGTGTGAGTGGTGGAGATCGGCAGGCCGGTACCGGACGCCACTACGACGGTCGTTGCCGCCGCCAGCGTCGCGGCGAAGCCGCGGCTTGGTGTCAGCTCGGTAATGTTGTTGCCAACAGTGGCAATAACCTTATGACCGTACATCATCAGACCGGCCACGATACCGCCGCCACCCAGAATCAGGATCCATACCGGCATACTGGATTTCTGTGCCACTTCACCGCCGGCCGCAACCACGCTGACAATTGCCGCCAGTGGGCCAACGGCGTTGGCAACGTCGTTCGAACCGTGGGCGAACGCCATGGCGCAGGCGGTGAACATCATCAGGATACCGAACAGTTTCTCAACGCTGGCAAAGTGATAATCGCGGTCAGCAGAGACGTCTGGCTTGATCTTCTTCTGCATCTGCATGCCAAGCAGCATGGCACCGATACCGAAGATCACGGAGATGGCAGCACTCTGGCCCCAGCTCAGGTCCAGGCCAATATGCTTCAGGCCCTTGGTGAAAGTCACCATGGCAACAATGAAGCCCACCATAAAGATGTACATCGGCACGTAACGCTTGGCGTTTTTGAACGGGTCCTCGGTATCGAGGATCAGCTTCTGCACGCTGCGGAACAGGAAGAAGGCTATCAGTCCCGCGGTGACCGGTGAGACCACCCAGCTGGCCACGATCTTACCCACTTTCGCCCAGTTCACCGCATCGGCGGAGATACCGACTGCCGCGAAGCCGACGATAGCGCCGACAATCGAATGCGTGGTGGATACCGGCCAGCCGTAGTGGGTGGCGATCAGCAGCCAGACACCGGCAGCCAGCAGGGCCGCCATCATGCCGAAGATCAGCAGTTCCGGCGTGCCGGAAAGCAGGGCGGGGTCGATGATCCCCTTACGGATAGTGGCGGTTACAGCACCGCCAGCCAGCCAGGCACCGGCAAATTCAAATACGATGGCGATCAGGATCGCCTGTTTCAGGGTCAGGGCTTTAGAGCCGACCGATGTGCCCATAGCGTTGGCGACATCGTTGGCGCCCACACCCCAGGCCATAAAGAATCCAAAAATACACGCAAGGATGACAATAGTGTCACCGTACTGAGCGATGATTTCCATTTAGATAAGATCCGGAATATCAGATTAACGGGCAACCAGAAGCAGCAAACGGCTGCCTACCTGCTGAGCGCGGTCGGCCAGATCGCCAACCCAGTTGATCACTTTGTAGAGGAAGATCACATCCACCGGGTGCAGCTCTTTTTCGACTTTGAACAGGGTGCCGCGAATCTCGCGCTCCAGTTCGTCGGTGATGTGCTCCAGGCCATCCAGCTCGATGATCATCTTCTCGACAACGTCGACCTCGTGGCCGCTGAAGCCACTGGTGACCAGTTCGTCCAGTTCGTTCAATGCCTGCAATGCCTGTTCAGACGTTTTCAGCGAGGCGCGCACAAACTCTTTCATCTGAGGCTGAACGCATTCCGGAATTGACATCTCGCGACCGACCATCAGGCCTGCGATATCTTTGGCCCGGTTGGCGATCTTATCCTGCATACGCAGCAGCTCGAGAAGATCTGTACGAGGTACCGGCAGGAAGAGACTATTAGGCAGATTCTGGCGAACCTCCTTTTTCATCGCATCTGCTTCACCTTCCAGCACAGCGATCCGTTGCTGTATCTGTTCTGCTTGTTGCCAGTCTTCGTCCATTACGGCGTCAAAGAAAGGGACAAGCTCTACGGCGCACTCCTGTGCTTTTGCAATGTGTTCCTGCATCGGTTTGAACGGAGAACGGGCAAACATCTGTAGGAAAGGGTTACTGGTTACCATAAAACTAACCTTTTTGGGGTCTGATTTCGCGGCAAGTATAAGGGGTGATGGAGGTCACTTGTAGTAAAAATGACGCCTTAATGTCATATAAATGATATTTAATGAAGGGTTGCTTTTCTGTGGTCTGGTTGCATTTGTTGCAACAGACTGATTTTATGTCGGTTTCCTGTGCCTTTCGGGTACGCGGAGGCGTCCGGCAACAGGAGCCCGAAGATTGGGAATATCGGATATCTGGCGATAATTTCCCCCGCTATTGGCCTGCAGTGATTGGAATGGGTATGGCAAAAGAGATTGAGTTGAAGCTGGCGCTGAGTCAGCACCATGTAGAAGTACTGAAGCAACAACCCCTGTTTCTGTCTGATAAGGTCAGCGTGCTGGGCAACCGCCCGCTGAAGAATATTTACTTTGATACGCCGGATCAGTTGCTGTCGCGCCACAAGGTCGCCCTGCGTATCCGCAGTAAAGAGGGCGTCTTTATACAGACGCTGAAAACCCAGGGCGTATCGGAAGGCGGTCTGCACCAGCGCAATGAGTGGGAATGGGAGGTGAAGGCTCCTGAACTTGATTTCGAGTTGCTGAAACAGGTTGAGTGGCCGCTTGGGCTGGATCTGACTGCCCTGGAAGACGCGGTAGAGCCGATCTTTGCGACCGACTTTATGCGCCAGCTGTGGCTGTTGGAGGATCTGGATGCCGATGGCAATCCGCTGCAGGTCGAGATGGCGCTGGATATCGGCGAAGTCTGGTACGATGATGAGGCCAGCGGAGGTCGCCGGGCAGACCCGCTGTGTGAGCTGGAACTGGAACTGCGTCAGGGCGAACCCGCAGCATTGTTTGAGGTTGCATTGCAGCTGGCCAATCAGGTTCCCCTGCAGATCTGCGATATCAGCAAGGCTGAACGGGGCTACCGCCTGCGTAATGACGAAGCCGCATTGCGGCCCATCGCTGCGCTGGAACTGAATCCGGATGAAACGCTGGAGGTCGCCTTTGCCCGCCTGGTGCAGCATGAGCTGATGCAGTGGCCGCGCTATCTGGAAGCCTGGCAGTTCAGCGGCGACTGGCAGTATATCCCCAGGGCGCTGGAGTCCCTGCGCAATATGGGGGCGGTATATGAGAGTTTTTCCGACATCATTCCCTATGAGAGTTCGGTGCAGCTGGATGAGCAACTGACCAAGGTGATCCGCAAGATGCGTGATATCGATGCCTGGCGCCGGGCCGGTGCCCTGATGGGCGATGCCGGACAGGCATGGTGCCAGAGTGCCCAGGCCCGGGCCGAGCCGCGTATGGAGGTGCTGCTGCAGACCCGCGAACCGGGCGTTATCGCGCTGACGGTTGCCAGTCAGCTGGTCAACGCCGGCTGGCGTAAACACTGGAAAGAACAGCACGAAGCGCGGGCGCAGCAGCCTCTGGGTATTGCTTGACCGAGCGGGGCTTTGGTCCAGCTAAGCTGATTCTGCCTTGACCCCGGTCAGGCCGGTTGCCGCCAGCCACAAAGGGTTTGCTCGCAATCGGTCTGATTCTGGTAAGCTGATCCCAGTTAACCTAACAGGAGATGGGCTGGTAATAAGTGCTGCCGGCCCCAGTCAGGAGTTATGGGATGAGCAACGCCCTGAGTACCCCGCCAGCCGGTATCGAACTGCCCGCTGAACTTACCCCGCTACTGGCCCGCAACTGGGCGCAGATCACCGAAAAACTTTCTGCAACGACCGCGCCCGATACATCGGTGCTGCATGACCTGGCACGGGTTCTGGTCGGTAGCGACTTTGTCGCAGAACAGCTGTCCCGCTCTCCGGACATGTTGCGATCACTGCTGGAGTCTGGGGACCTTTATCGCGGCTATGCCGATGATGCATACAGCAGGGCCCTGAAGCAGCGGCTGACTGATGTGACTGAAGAGAGTGACCTGCATCGTCAGCTGCGCCAGTTCCGTCAGCGCGAACAGGTAAGGATTATCTGGCGTGACCTGACCCGCAGTGCCGAGATGGAACAGACCACCTGGGAGCTGTCCCGACTGGCGGATGCCTGTATCGATCAGACCCTGAGCTGGCTCTATGCCGATGCCTGCAAGCGCTGGGGCGTGCCGCATAGCCGCAACGGCAAGCCACAACAGATGGTGGTGCTGGGGATGGGTAAGCTAGGTGCCAACGAGCTGAACCTCTCCTCCGATATCGACCTGATCTTCACCTTTCCTGAAAACGGCGAGACCGATGGCGAACGCAAGTCACTGGAGAACCAGGAGTTCTTTATCCGTCTTGGTAAGAAGCTGATTCAGGCACTGGATAACGCGACTTTCGATGGCTTTGTCTTCCGTGTCGATATGCGCTTACGACCATTTGGCACCGCCGGGCCGCTGGCGGCCAGTTTTGCCGCACTGGAGGGGTACTATCAGGATCAGGGGCGTGACTGGGAGCGCTACGCCATGATCAAGGCACGGGTGGTGGCCGGTGATCAGCGGGCCGGTGCTGAGCTGCTGGATATGCTGCGCCCCTTTGTGTACCGCAAGTATATCGACTTCAGTGCCTTTGACTCGCTGCGTGATATGAAGCAGATGATCAACAGTGAAGTCCGCCGCAAAGGGCTGCAGCAGAATGTGAAACTGGGGGCTGGGGGGATCCGCGAGGTGGAGTTTATTGCCCAGGCGTTCCAGTTGATCCGTGGCGGCCGCGATAACCGGCTGCAACAGCGGGAGTTAAGAAATATCCTGCCATTGCTGCCGGATGCAGTGGGTATGCCGCCGCAGGCAGTGGACGAACTTCATGCAGCCTATCGTTTCCTGCGCAATGCCGAACATGCGATTCAGGCCATCGCCGATCGCCAGACGCAGGAGCTGCCGCGGGATGAACGGGATCAGGCGCGCCTGGCCTACAGTATGGGATGCGCCGACTGGGAGCAGTTCAGCGCGCAGTTACAACAGCACCGCGATGCGGTCAGTCGTCACTTTGCCGATGTGATCGCCCCGGCAGAGGAGGTCGATGACAATGCCGAAAGCTGTGATCGCACCGACTGGTTGCTGTTGTGGAACGGGACTTTTGATGAGGAGCAGGCTCTGGAATTCCTGCAGGCGCAGGGCTATGACGATCCGGTTGCCAGTCTGAGGGAGCTGAATACGCTCTATAACACCCGTACCGTGCAGATGTTGCAGCAGATCGCCCAGGAGCGCCTGCATGCGGTATTGCCAAACCTGCTGGAGCAGGTGGCGCTGGTGGATAACAGCAGTGCCACCCTGAGCCGGGTGCTGGTGTTAATCCAGGCGGTATTGCGCCGCTCTGCCTACCTGGTGTTGCTGGCAGAAAACCCGGGGGCGCTGCAGCAGCTGGTGAGGCTCTGTTCCGGCAGCAGCTGGTTCTCGGAGCAACTGAGTAAGCAGCCGATTCTGCTGGATGAACTGATCGACCAGCGCAGCCTCTATCGCCCGGTGGATAAGCAGCAGCTGCAGAATGAGCTACGCCAGCAGCTGCTGCGTATTCCCGAAGAGGATACCGAGCAGCTGATGGAGGCGTTGCGCTACTTCAAGGGCGCCCAGGTGCTGAAAGTGGCGGCCTCTGATATCACCGGCGTGCTGCCGCTGATGAAGGTGAGTGATTACCTGACCTGGACCGCAGAGGTGATTCTGGAAGCGGTGCTGGATATCGCCTGGCGCAATATGACCGAGAAATATGGCGTACCACTGCGGGCGGCGGGAGAGCCCTGTAATCCGGACTTTATTGTGCTCGGCTACGGCAAGGTTGGCGGTATTGAGCTCTCCTATGGTTCTGATCTGGATCTGGTCTTTATCCACGATGCCGATCCGAACCTGTTTACCGAGGGCGAGAAGTCGATTGCCAACTCGGTGTTCTTCACCCGCCTCGGCCAGCGCATTATCCATATCCTTAATACCTTCACCCCTTCAGGTCAGCTGTACGAAGTGGATATGCGGCTGCGTCCGTCCGGTAACTCCGGATTACTGGTGAGCAGCCTGAAAGCATTCCGTGACTACCAGCTGAAAGAGGCCTGGACCTGGGAGCACCAGGCACTGGTGCGTGCCCGCGTCGTGGCTGGCGATCCGCGCCTGGCAGAGCGCTATAGCGCGGTGCGGCATGAGATTCTCTCGGCGGCCCGGGATCGTCAGGAGCTGACTAAGGAAGTAGTGGATATGCGCGAGAAGATGCGCGCTCATCTTGGATCGAAAAAGACCGAAAATACCGAAAACCCGGTGTTTCACCTCAAGCAGGATAAAGGCGGTATCGTTGATATCGAGTTTCTGGTGCAGTTCTGCGCCCTGAACTGGGCCGGTCAGCATCCTGCACTGATCGAGTTTACCGATAATATCCGTATCCTCGATGCGGCGGAAAATGCAGGCCTGATGCCAGCCGGTGATGCGGAGATATTGCGTGAGGCCTACAAGGCTTATCGCTCGGTCGGTCATCGTCTGACGCTGCAGAATCAGTCGGGTGTGATTGGTGATGATGAGATGAGTGACTATCGTGTTGAAGTCAGCCGTATCTGGTCCTTTCTGATGGGAGACTGATGCCGCAAGCCTGAAAGCAAAAAGCCAGACTGTATAGTCTGGCTTTTTTGATGCTGCTGGCGGGCTTACAGGTGGGTCAGCCAGCCGTGCTTGTCTTCGGCCTTGCCCCACTGGATATCGTTCAGGGTCTGGCGCAGTTTTACCGTGGTACTGCCGACACCGCCGCTACCCACATCGTACTCTTTACCCTGATAGATCAGGGTGCCAACCGGTGCCAGCACCGCAGCGGTACCGGACAGGGCGGCTTCGCAACCTGGCTTGGCGGCACGTTCCAGCAGTTCTTCGACGGTCAGCTGGCGCTCAGAGACTTTCATACCCAGGTCGCGGGCGATGGTCAGGATCGAGTCACGGGTGATACCGTGCAGGAAGCTTTCGTCCAGGGCCTTGGTGATGATCTCATCGCCGTCGATCAGCAGGAAGTTGGCAGCGCCGGTTTCCTGAACATCACCGTTCGGGCAGAACAGTACCTGATCGGCCTGTACTTCGGCACGGGCTTTCATGATCGGGCGCAGGGCGCTGGCGTAGTTGCCACCGCTCTTAACCATGCCCATGTGCGAAGAACAGCGCATACCTTCATCATCCAGCAGCAGGCGCAGGGCTTTATCGCCACCGGCAAAGTAATCACCAACAGGGGAGAGCAGTACATACTGGCAGGAGGTCGCTGTCGGAGCAGCGGCTTTACCAATCGCAGGTTCAGTACCAATATGGGTCGGACGAATGTACATGGAGCCCGGAGGTGCCGGAACTTCATCTTTAAAACGGCCGACGATATCGGTGATCATGCGGCTGGTGGCAGCTTTATCGATCTCTGGCAGGGCCAGAAGCTGAGAACTCTGGGCCAGACGCTCGACGTTCTGATCCATACGGAAGATCTTGATAGAGCCGTCTTCGTGACGGAATGCTTTCAATCCTTCAAAGCAGGTGCTGGAGTAGTGCAGCACGTGCGCGCCCGGATGCATCTGGATACTGTCACTGGAGACGACTTCTGCTTCGCTCCATTCAGAACCATCAAACCAGGATATTGCCATCTCAGGCATAAAAACAGTACCAAACGCAGCCATAACGACCTTCCTAAAAAACAGACATTTCACTTCGCTTGCATGCTGGGGCGAAGTGAGTTTTTGTGATTATTCGATTTAAGAGAGTTGATTGTAAGCATCCTGCGGCAAATTGGAATTCCTCTGTGCGGAAATAATGGCCTAGTCGGCATGAATACAGCGATCCGCGCGGATCGCTGGTGGCGTTCGGACGATTCTTGATAGAATGTTGTCCGGTTTTCGGTCGATGGCCGTATCTCAATATCATTCAGCATCCAGCAGGGCGCCAGTGAAGCGAATCTTGATCATCAGTGATGGCAAACCCGGCCACCTCAATCAGAGCCTGGGTCTGGCGGAAGCATTACAGCGTCGATGTGAACATGTGCAGGTCGAAACTGTTGCGGCGCTGAAGCCGCTGCAGGCGCTGCTGAAACTGTCGGCTGGTCGGGATCGCCAGCTGCAGGCAGATCTGCTTATTGCCGCCGGGCACCGGACGCATCTGAGTCTGTTAGCGCTGAAGCGGGCGAGCGGTGCTGCAGCGGTGCTGATGATGACGCCGTCGCTGCCGAAACGGTTGTTTGATCTCTGCCTGATTCCGCGCCACGACCGGCCCGCTATAGCACCGAATGTTGTTGAAACCGATGGTGCCCTGAACCGGATGCAGGCCGGGTCAAAACAACCCCGGCAGGGGATGGTGCTGATTGGCGGACCATCCAAGCATTTTGGCTGGGACTCTGCTCAGCTGATCGCTCAGCTGGAGTCGATCTGTGATGGCACCACCAACTGGTTGCTGACGACCTCAAGGCGCACACCGGAGGACTTTCTACCGGCACTACGCGTAATGGACCTCCCGGGTCTGGAGATAGTGCCCTTTGAAGATACAGGCCCCGGCTGGCTGGCGACAGAGTTGCCCCGGGCCAGCCAGTGCTGGGTTAGCGAAGACAGCGTCTCTATGGTGTACGAGGCATTGACCGCAGGCTGTGCGGTCGGGGTATTGGCCGTTCCTGCCAATGCAGTCAGCCGGGTTTCAAAAGGTGTTAGGTTGTTGGCCGACGACAGAAAAATCACTCTGTATCGGGACTGGTCACCGGGAACTACCTTGCAATCTCCGGCGGCTGAATTTAATGAAGCAGAACGCTGCGCGCAGATTGTTTTGCAAAGAGGCTTATTGTGAAGGTTATTCAGGTTTTACCGGCGCTGGATGGCGGTGGCGTAGAGAAAGGCACGCTGGAAGTCGCCAGGGCGTTAGTGGATGCCGGGCACGAGTCCGTCGTGGTTTCAGGCGGTGGCCGGATGGTTGCGCAGCTGGAAGCGGAAGGAAGCCGTCATAGGGAATGGGATCTGGGCCGCAAGTCGCCGCTGACCCTGCTACAGGTCCGGGCAGTACGGCGTTGGTTGCGAGCCGAGAAGGCGGATATCCTGCACCTTCGCTCCAGGATGCCCGCCTGGATCTTCTATCTGGCCTGGAAAGGTTTGCCTGAGTCAGAGCGCCCCGGTCTGGTAACTACAGTGCACGGTCTTTATTCTGTTTCTGCCTATAGCGAGGTGATGTGCAAAGGTGAACGGGTGATCGCTGTCTCGGAAACCGTTCGCGACTACATCCGCACTAACTACCCCGGTACTGATATGGACCGGGTACGCCTGATATATCGTGGCATTGATCCGGAAGAGTTTCCGCGTGGCTACCAGCCTTCGCCGGAGTGGCTGGCTGAATGGCGACAGCAGTATCCTCAGCTGGCAGGGAAAAAGGTACTGACCCTGCCGGGCCGGCTGACCCGACTGAAGGGGCATAATGACTTTATTGATCTGATCATTCGTCTCAAAGCCGATGGCCTGCCGGTGCACGGTCTGATCGTCGGCGGCGAAGATCCCAAGCGACAACAATATGCGCAAGAATTGCGGCAGCGGATTAAAATCGAAGGGCTGGAGGGTGATATCACGTTTACCGGCGCGCGGCGTGATATTCGTGATATTTACGCGATGTCCGATCTGGTGTTCTCACTGTCGACCAAACCTGAATCGTTTGGCCGCACCACGCTTGAAGCTCTGGCTATGGGCACACCGGTGATTGGCTATGACCATGGCGGCGTGGGTGAGATTCTGTCACAGCTATACTCGGTCGGGAAAACGCCTCTGAAAGATATCGATGCGTTGCAGGTGCAGGCAGCAGAAGCTCTCCATAGCGAGGCAAGGCCACTGGAAAACCACTGTTTTCTTAAGACGGATATGCTGTCGAACACCTTGAAAGCTTATGGGGAGTTATGTCAGTGAAGGTGATGATGTTTATTGCCTCCAGCCTCGACGGCGGCGCCGAGAAGGTCGTTGCCGACCTGAGCAATAGCCTGGCGTTTAAGGGTGTTGAGGTTGTAGTCGTGGCCTTTGCGGGTAGTCTGTGGCTACCTCGACTGGAACAGCAGGGCAGGGTCATCACGCTTACCAGCAGTGAAGAGTGGTATGATCCGCGCCTGTATCTGCAGTTGCGACAACTGGTGGCTGCCGAAAAGCCAGACCTGGTGCACTCTCACGGCGCTAAAGCGTCTAAAATTGTTAAGCGCCTGTCCCGGTTAATAACCCTGACTCAGGTTGCGACCAAACACAATTCCCGCAAAGGCAAGGTCTTTAATCTGTTGCCAAATGTGACGGCAGTTTCTGCAAAAGTGGCCGAGTCTATTTGCCATCCCGCAACGGTTATCTACAACGGTGTACGGCGCGATCGTAGTATTCAGCCTCAGCTACCTTGTGGGGGCTTTTCCCTGCTGGCCGTCGGGCGTCTCGATCCAATTAAGCGGTTCGACAGCTTAATCCGGGCAGTGGCAGAGCAGCAGGATGATTGTACCCTGGATATTGTCGGTGAAGGTCCTCAGCGCGATTCATTGCAAAGGTTGATTGATGAACTGAAATTACATGATCGGGTGAAGCTGCTAGGGCATCAGAATGATATCGCTCAGCGTATGAGTCAGGCACATCTGGTCGTGATAGCATCCCGAAGCGAAGGTTTCAGCCTGGTGATGGTCGAGGCCCTGTTTTACGCCAATTTATTTATCTCTACCGAGGTCGGCGCGGCTCCTGAGTTACTGCCGCAGGAATTGCTCATTGAAGAAGATAAGTTATCGATCAAACTGCAGCAGGTCAGAGCGACTTTTGATTCCTTGCGGCACTCTTTTCACTATTTTACGGACCAGCATGCCAGTCAGTTTGAAATGCCGGAAGTCGCATCTTCCTACATCGATTATTACCAAACGGTATGTGCGGCGAAGGAGAGGTGATCTGAGGTGATAATCGTGATCGTTATAGCGGTACTTGTGCTGGCTGCTCTGTATTTCTCAGCTCACTATAACTGGTGGCGCAAACCCGTGTCGATGGGCTACCCACGGGTACTGATGTACCACAGTGTTAATACGGAGTATGGCAACCTCTCAAAGGACCTGGTGGTCAGTCCCGATTCGTTTGAAAGTCAGCTTAAATACCTGAGCCGACGCGGATATCGGTTTTGTACAGTATCGGAGTTGTTGGGCCTGGAGCCGGAAGCGCGTTCGAAATGTGTAGTACTGACTTTTGATGATGGTTTTCGGGACAACTACACCCATATGTTTCCATTGCTGAAGCAATTTAACGCCAAGGCGACTATCTATCTTGCTCCGGCAATCCCGGATATTGAGCGTCTGGATCAGGAGCAGATTCTGGAGATGCAGCAATCCGGGTTAATTGAATTTGGTGCTCACACTATGCACCATATCAATCTGGACAAAGCGGGTGACGAGACGGCCCGATCAGAAATTGAAGAGTCTAAGGCTGCGGTAGAAAGGCTGACGGGAAGGCCCTGTCAGGCATTCGCCTATCCATTCGGTCGCTATAACTCCCGGAATGTTGAGCAAGTCCGGGCTGCCGGTATGAGTAATGCCGTTACTGTTAAGAAAGGGATTGATGGCATTGATGACCCGTTCCGTATCAAACGTATTTCCGTACTGGGATCTACCAGTACGTTACAGTTCCATCTAGCAATGACCCGGGGACGTTACCGCGTATGATAAGTGTTTATCTGGTGGTGAAAAATGAGGAACACAATATCGAACGCGTGTTAAACAGCGTGCGTGACTTCGATGATATTGTGGTGGTAGACAGTGGTAGCACTGATTGTACGATGGAGCTTGCCGGGCGCTATACCGACCGCCTTTACTCTCGTGAATGGACCGGGATGGCGGAACAGAAAGAGTACGCCAAAAGCCTCTGTAAGCATGACTGGGTTTTAAACCTGGATGCCGATGAAGAGCTGACAGAGGATCTTCGCCTGCAGATTCTGGAAATTGCTGCCAGGGAAAGCGTTTCTGGCGCCAATATTCCGATTCAGGAATACTTTCTGGGCCAGGCTGTTCATGCCAAAACCAAGAAAAACCGCCATATTCGCTTTTTCCGTCAAAGCAAAGGCGCTTATGGCAAGGAACGCTTTCATGAGAGTCCGCTGGTGGACGGGGAAATAGTCGAACTGGACGGTGCGATCAACCATTACGGAGAAGTCTCTGTTGAAGTCAAAGTGGACAAGGTGAATCGCTACTCCTCAGGCAAAGCGCTGGATAAATTTGATAAGGGAAAGAAAAGCAGCCTGTTGAAATTGCTTTTGGTCATGCCTGTCACTTTTCTCAAGTCGTTCTTTATACGCCGAAATTGCTATAACGGACGCCGGGGCTTTGTGGGCAGTATGATCAATGCCTTCTATGCCTTTCTGAAGGAAGCCAAGTTATATGAGCTTGAGTTGCGTCAGTCAGATTTGGGTGAGAAGGAGAAGACCCGGCGATGATGGATTTTTTTCGCTCACTGGCAGGTGCTCCAACAAAAGTTATTGGCTCCAATCCTCGGTTATTGATGTATCACATGGTTTCGCCCCATCTTCCCTATAAACGTTATCGGGACGGACAGAAGGTGAAAAACTACCTGCGGGTAGAGCCTGAGATGTTTGATGCCCAGATCAGCTGGCTGAAAACCCGCGGTTTCAGCTTTTTTAAGATGGCAGATGTATTGCGTACCGACCTGCCAGAGCGATCGGTATTTCTTACATTTGATGACGGTTTTGAAGATAATTACACTCAGGCCTACCCTATTCTGAAAAAGCACGGGGTGCCTGCCACGATCTATCTGGTCGGTAACCGGTTTGATGGTAGCTGGTCTACTGACAGGGCGACGGGAGTCGTTTCCGCCGAGCTTAATGAACAGCCAATGCTAAGCCATGCTCAGGTTACGGAAATGCTGGACAGTGGTTTGGTCGAGTTCGGGGCCCATACGATGGATCATGTACGACTCAATGAGCTTTCTGAGGCTCAGGCGAGAGAGCAGATCCTGCGTTCGCGGGAGCTGATCAAAGAGCATTATCAGGTTGAATGTAGCAGCTTTGCCTACCCTTTCGGCTACTTTGATCAGCAAAGTGTTGCACTGGTGGAAGCTGCAGGGTTCAGTAATGCCTGTACCACAGTAGAGGGGACCGACAGTGACCGTCAGGCCCGGAGGTTTTGCTTACAGCGCCTGATGGTGAGTGGTAATGACACTATGTGGAAGTTCAGGCGTAAGATCCTGAAAGGAACACGCAAGTAATCTGCCACTTTCAGATCCGTATTCCTGACCCGGTCGACATATGTCTTGGATTGACGAACGACCAGCGCTCAGAACTTAAAGAGTTTCAACAGTATGAACACTTCAAGATCGCTCCGTATTCTTCACGTCGCTAATTTCGAACGCTTTAAGTACGGACAGTGGTATATGGGGCTGGATTCCAAACTGTCCTATGGCTTCGTGCAACTCGGTCACTGTGTAGAGCCGTTTTCACATCGTGATGTTGCACGCGCTGAGAACATGTTTAAAAGCAAAAAAGGCGGCACTAAGGTGATGAATCGACGTCTGCTGGAGATGGTCGACAACTACCAGCCCGATTTCATCATGTTGGGGCACTCGGAACTGATATCGCTGGAAACCCTGCAACAAATTCGCAGCCGCTATCCGAATGTTCCGATTGCGATGTGGTACTGCGACCCTTTGTTCCATGAACACGGTGTGGAATTGCTTAACAGCCGCACCTCTTTGCTTGATGCCCTGTTTACTACCACCGGCGGGCCGCTGCTGGAAGCGATTGGTCAGTCAGAGGGCGGGCGGAACTGTACCGTAGCTCATATACCCAACTGGGTTTATAAGGGGGCTGAGAGTGGAGAGGCATTCCGTAATCCCGAACCGAGTAGCGATCTTGTCTTTGCTGGTAGTGACTACCATGAACCGGAGCGGCAGGCGCTATTGAAAAAGTTACGCGATGACGTGCCGGGTGTTAACTTCCGGATTTTCCAGGCGCTGGATAATCCACGTATCCATGGTCGTCCTTATTATGCAGCATTGGAATCTAGCTTGATGGGATTGTCCTTGTCACGCAGAGTGGATGTGGACTGGTACAGCTCGGATCGACTACAACAGATGACAGGCAATGGCCTTTGCACATTCTCACCACGGACTCAGGGATTGGATCAGCTATTTAGCGATGACGAAGTCGTCTGGTTCGATTCCAATGATGAGTTGATCGATAAAGTCGCTTATTACAAACAGAATCCGCAGGCAGCCAGAGATATTGCTGAAGCTGGCTGGAACAAGGTTCATCGGATTTGTGATGCGCGTCGGGTAGCAAAGTTTATCCTTGAAGTTGCTCAGGACCGGCCTCTGTCCGAAGGCTATGAATGGGCCTCCCAAATCTATAAGGCACCTAAATGCGGAGCTGTTTCTAAATGAGTGTGGTCGTAGAAAGCCAGTCGCTACGAATTGAGCGAGTAGGCAACTGGGCATTGTATCTGTTCTTCTTAACCGCATGGGTGGCACCGGGGGCCGCAAACCTTGCACTGCTGACTATGCTGGTCTGCAGCTTACTCACGCCCCGCGTCAGTTTATCTGCATGGAGCCGTATGCCGATTTTCTGGCTTGTCGTGGCCTGGAATCTCTATCTGGGGTTGCGGTTGGGCTTAGTCTATATAGAGACCCCAGAGCAGTTTGGGATCCACCTATCTGCAACTGCTGATTTCTTCAAACTCAGTCTGTTCTTTATCGTCGGCTGGTGGGCGAGGGGGGATGAGCGCAAGATCAAGTTGCTGCTAGTATTGGCCCTTACCGGGCTTGTTCTCAATACTTTAAAGCGTGTTGATTGGGATAGCCTTCCTCACTATCTGTTTACCAATCGTAGGACAGGGTTTGGGGTGCAGATTCCAATGGCTGCATTGTTAAGCGGGGCGCTTGTAGTGGGCTTAGTAGCCTTGCATAAGGAAATGGTAGGGAGCATTGGGCGGTGGCGGCTGGGGCGTGGCGTTATGTGGACGCTGCTACTGACTTTTTCGCTGACTATCGTTTTTCATACTCAGACCCGGGCAATCTGGCTTGCTTTAATCATTCTGACTCCCAGCATCCTGTTTTGTCAGTATGGGGGGGCTGGCTTGAAGGAGAGTATTCTTCGTGGTGTTGCGTTGCTATTGATTAGTGTGCTTGTCCTGGTTGGGTTGTATCAGCTGGATACAGTCTCTTCCCGAGTGTTATATGAGTTAGAGACCATCAAGTCTATTTTTGATCCGCAGAGAGCTGTACCCGGAGGCTCTCTGGGTGTCCGGTATCATGCTGTTTTGCTTGGTTTTGAGGCATGGTGGGAAAAAGCTTGGCTGGGGTGGGGGGCAGGATATGAGCTGGCAAAAGAAGGAGCGGATTCTCTGCCGTTAAAAATTTACCATCTGCATAACACTTACCTGGAACTTCTTGTTCGCTTTGGTGCGATTGGCATTGGGATTTTAAGTGTGGGTGCGGCTTTGCTCCTGTTCACCTTATTGGATGCATGGCGTAAAGGTGTTTTGGAGCACGGGGTAGTGCTGGCTCTTATTGGCTTGGGGCTTAACTTTGCAATCTGGAGCTTGGCTGATTATCAAATCATGCGAGGCTACTGTCAGATGTACTGGTTCCTTCTTGGGGGGCTTTTTCTATCGGTGCACTTCTCACAATCTTTCTCAATTCCGCCGGTGAGTAAGGAGGAACTACAATATGACACAATCTAATATGGTATTTTACACATTGGCGGTGGGCTCATCCGTGAGTTATCACCAAGAGGCCCAGCTCTCTGTCATATCACTCTACGCTTATTCTGACCCCGAGACTGTAATTGTAGTCTATACGGATCATCCAGAATACTACTGTTGGTTAGAGGGAGGACGTATCCAAATCCGGACAATGCCGCAAGATCAATTGCAAGGATGGATTAATGGCGGGCCTGGGAAGAACCCCTACTTTTTCCGTGCAAAGCTATGTCTGGCTGCTGACATAGCCAGTGCATACAGCTGTGCGTCAATATGGTTTGATACTGACTGCGTGGCTGTGTCCCATCTTTCTGGCTTACAGGAGCGATTGGAGCAGGGTGTAGCATTGATGCAGAAGTCAGAAGACCGCTTCAGTGATGGTGATACCAAGGCCGAGAGGGCCTATTGGAAAGCCCTGAAAGGTAGCGACTTTGCAGGTATACGGGCGACTAAGGAATCTCGTCAGTGGAATTCAGGCATCATCGGAGTACCCGCGGGGCAAGCGAGCAGGGCGATGAAAGCCTTGCAAACTCTTGATGCGATGATGGCTGCTGAGATACCCGGTCGAACTTTAGAGCAGGTTGCCGCGGGATTGGCATTGGAGGAAAGTGGGCCGTTAGAGGCCTGTGATCAGGTTATCTATCACTATTGGGCTAATAAAGCACAGTGGCATGATTTTGCCCTTACTCTGCTTTTTCAGGCGCTTAATATAAAGGCTGATATTGATCAGGTTGCAGGTAAGTATCGTGAGCTAGTAGAAAATCACAAACTGCCACCGTTACGAGCTGAACGCCCCTCCCGTGTGGAGCGGCATAAGCGCAGATGGCGTAAACGTTTGAGGCTACTTGCCCCATGTGAAAAGTAGCTTTTGCACGCAGCAGCGTAGGTAATGCGCGGCTGCTTTTATCTGGCGTGGATCGGCTTTGATAGCTTCCCAGTAAAGCCGACGGGCCGCAGCTTTCTTGCCCGCTTTATCGCAGGCTCTGGCAGCAGCGTACCAGGTTTTCCAGATAGCCCAGCGAACGTCCGGGTTTCGTAATTGGTTTTGATCACAAAGCTCGTTGAGTCGTTTAGATAAAACTCGTGCACAGCGTAGCCTTGAAGTGAGTTGAGGCGCGGTGGATGCGTGGGGCTGCTGCGGGTTATGGAAGTATCGGTACTGAAATGGTTTACCCGGCAAGTAGCCCCAGCTGCCTTGTGTAGCAATCAAATGCCAGAGAAGATGGTCCTCACCGTATCTGATACGTACATCAAACCAGCCAATAGAGTCTAGGGCGCTAAGCTTAAACACGGTGGCACAGACAAGCGGTGATCGGTTTCTTAGTAACCTAAACGACTGCGGGTTTGGTTCAAGAGGTAATAGCTTTCGATGAGTAATAGAGCCTTGTTCATCATAAAACAACTTTACTCCATCGGATGATGCCGCTATGTCATCTGGATTTGCTTGAAAGTGGTTTTTAGCGCGGCGGACAAAATCCTCTGGCCAGATATCGTCGGAGTCCAGAAAGACAATTAAGTCCATATTGCTCACAAAAGGCCTGGCCGCGTTTCGAGCGCTTGAGAGTCCTTTATTTACCTGATGTACAAGCCGCCATCTGGCTGGATCCAGTTTATGACTTTGAATCCAGTGTTCCACATTCGTGTGGCTACAATCCGTTGAGCCGTCATCAATGATCACAACCAGATCAGGCTGAACGTCTTGACGCCGGACTGAATCCAATGTCTCCAGAACCAGAGTCTCACGGTTGTATACAGGGATTACAACAGCTAGCTGTGCTTGAGGCATAAACGCTTGTGGGTTCCTAGACACGTAAGATACCGATCGGGTTATTCGTAGCGGACAGCTTTATCGCTACCATCAAAAGCGGTCTTAAAGCGACGGTGTACCCACATATACTGGGTTGGATATTCCCTGATCGCTTGTTCCAGTGCAATATTGACGCGAGTGGTGTCGGATATTTCATCGTCAGAAGGGAAGTCGCTCATTACGGGGTGAAACTTTAACAGGTAATGCCCATCTTCAGATGATCTGTAATGCGCGAAGATCATAACCTGAGCTTTGCCGAGCCGAGCCAGCTTCGATGCCGAAGGGACTGTCGCTGCTGGGATGCCAAAAAAAGGAACCTCTATTGATTGCTTCGGCCCCATATCCTGATCGGGCGCAAACCAGACGATATTGCCGTTGCGAAGGTTCCGGATGATCCCTCTGCTGCTTTCATTGTTGATCAGCTGTTTTATAAAGCGATTGCGTCCCTTGCAAATAAAATGATCGAACAATGGATTGTTGTGAGGGCGATAGACTGCATAGAAATCAAGATGCTGTCCCAGCAGAAAGCCTCCCAGGTCCAGAGTTGAATAGTGCGCTGCAGTTAATAAAATGCCTTTCCCGTTGGCCTTTGCCGCTTCCAGATGTTCAAGACCCTCTATGGTGCAGCGGTTTTCGAACCGGGCAGTTGATGACCACCAGGCGTTGGCTGTTTCGAGCAGGCCGATGGCGTTGTTCTCAAATACTTCTATAGCCATCTGCCGGCGCTCCGGGGCGCTCTTTTCCGGAAAGCAGAGTTCCAGATTGACTTCGACAATTCGACGCCGACGCCTGATGGCTCTATACAAAAGTCGGCCTAGTTGGCGACCCAGTGCGTATTGAATTCGCAGAGGCAGAAGTATCGCCAGTCGCAATAGCGCTAGCAGCAACCAGGTGGGCCAGAAACGGGGAGCGTAAAATGACATGGGCTGTGATTTTAAGGTAAGCGGACGTTGATTCAAAAAGCTGATTGTACCATGTACATGGCACGCTGCCGCGCAGAATATGCAGTATATGAAGCCCGTTGCTAATCGGGGTATACTCCTTGCCTCATCCTTTTGTTTTTATTACTGCCATGCCTCTACAATCTGATTCCGCACATGCGTCAAGCTGGCGCGTCTACCTGCGTTTGCTTACTTATGTACGTCCATACTGGTTTACCCTGGTAGTCAGTGTACTGGGCTTTGGACTCTATGCCGGCACACAGGCGGGGTTTGCCAAGTGGCTGCAGTATGTGGTGGACAGTGTCAGTGCAGGTGATCTGGATGCCAGGGGCTGGCTGGCCCTGTCAGTGATCGGGCTGTTTTTTGTCCGGGGGATAGGCAGTTTCCTGGGGCTGTATAGTATTTCCTATGCTGCCCGGCATGTGATTAACAACCTGCGCAAGAGCCTCTTTGACCATATGCTTCGACTGCCCAGTGCATTCTTTCAGGGCAGCTCCAATGGACAGATTCTTTCACGATTTACCTATAACGTTGAGCAGGTCACGGATTCGGTGACGATGGCCTTGCGAATTCTGCTGCGCGAAGGTCTGACCGTGATTGGCTTGTTTGGCTATCTGATTTATTTGAATTGGAAGCTCACGGCTATTTTTCTGGTGGTCATGCCTGTGGTGGCCTTGCTGGTGACCCTTGCAGCGAAAAGGTTTCGTAAGCTAAGCGGTACTATTCAGGATTCGGTCGGTGATGTGGCCCATGTCGCTACCGAAGTGGTTAATGGTATTGATGTGGTGCGGGTGTTCGGTGGTATTGAAGCGGAGCAAAAGCGTTTCCATGAGGCCAGCGATCGAAACCGGCAGCAGTTTATGAAGCTGGTAGTGACCGAAGCAATCAGTACTCCGCTGATTCAGCTGATTGTGGCCTCGGCGCTATCGATACTGGTCTATATGGCGATGCATCCTTCACTAATGGCGGCGATGTCAGCAGGGGAGTTTATCTCCTTCATCACAGCAGCGGGGATGATAGCAAAACCGCTACGCCAACTTACGAGCGTCAATAGCGTGATTCAGAAAGGGATCGCCGCCGCTGACAGCGTTTTTGAAATTCTGGACGAGAAAGTCGAGCAGGATAACGGGATTCTTGTTGTGGAAGAATGCCGGGGAGACCTCCGCTTTAAGGATCTCTGTTTCCGCTATCAGGGGGCTGACTCTGATGCGATCCGAAACCTGAGTCTTGATGTGAAAGCCGGCGAATCAGTGGCTTTCGTTGGCCGCTCCGGCAGCGGGAAATCAACCCTGGTGAGTCTTCTGCCGCGCTTTGGAGAGCCCACATCGGGTTCGATATATCTGGATGATGTAGTACTGAAGGATTACAGCCTCAACTCTCTGCGAAAGCAGATCTCAATCGTCAATCAGAATGTAGTGCTATTCGATGGCACACTAGCTGAGAACATCGCTTATGGCGCACTGGCCACATGCAGTGCAGAGCAGGTGCGTCGGGCTGCAGAAGCTGCTCATGTGGTGGAGTTTGCCGATAGGCTGCCTCAGGGACTGAATACTCTGATTGGGTCTCAGGGGATAAGTCTCTCCGGTGGACAACGGCAACGTATTGCAATAGCGCGCGCACTATTAAAGGATGCCCCGATCCTGATCCTGGATGAAGCGACATCGGCATTGGATTCAGAGTCTGAACGCCATATTCAGGATGCCATGCATAATGTAATGCGGGGCCGCACTACGCTGGTGATTGCCCACCGTCTTTCAACGATTGAAGACGTAGACAGAATCGTGGTGCTGGATCAGGGGCAGATTGCCGAAGTTGGCAGTCACGCAGAGTTATTGGCGCTGGATGGTATTTATGCCCAGCTGCACAGCCTGCAATATCAGAGAACCTCAGAGTAATTGCGGCGTAGGGGTAAGCAAAAGTGAGATGGCTCTATTCCTGTGCCTGGTATCTGGCACTGCCGCTTGTACTGGTCAGGCTTTACCTGCGTAGCCGTAAGGCTCCTGCATACGCTGAGCGCGTATCCGAGCGTTTTGGCCTGGCTCCGAAAATATCGGGTCAGCCGTTATGGATTCATGCGGTTTCTGTGGGTGAGACCGTGGCAATTGCACCGCTGGTTGAATTGCTGCTGAAGCGTCATCCGGAGCTGCCTGTCCTGGTGACCACTATGACACCCACCGGGGCTGAACGGGTGAGATCGATTTTTGGCGATCGTGTGCTGCACTGTTATTGTCCCTACGATCATCCCTGGCTGGTGAGCCTGTTTTTACGCCGTACAGATCCCCGCGCGCTGGTCGTAGTGGAGACTGAGTTGTGGCCTAACATTGTCTCGGGCTGCCATACTCGCGCTATTCCGGTAGTGCTGGCCAACGCCCGGCTTTCGGAACGTTCCGCTAGGGGATATGCGAAGTTTTCTTCACTGACCCGGCCGATGCTGCAGCAGCTGACGCTAGTGGCGGCTCAGAACAGAGTAGCGGCAGATCGGTTCCTGCAATTGGGCCTGCCTGAAAATCGACTGCAGGTTACGGGCAGCATCAAGTTTGATATTTCGCCAGCCGATGACTTGGTGGCTAAAGCCTTTCAGCTCAAGGCAGAGTGGGGTGCTCGCCCGGTTATTGTGGCGGGTAGTACCCATGATGGCGAAGAGCAGATGCTGCTTGAAATATTGCCTGCATTGCAACAGCTGGAGCCGGATCTGTTACTGGTTATAGTCCCCAGGCATCCAGAGCGATTTGGTCCGGTCGCTGAATTGTGTTCTTCCAAGGGCTTCCAGGTTGTGAGTCGGAGCAGTGGTGCTGAAGTTCGCTCCAGTACGGCGGTCTATATTGGCGATACCATGGGTGAGCTTCTATTGCTATTTGCAGCAGCCGATATCGCTTTTGTCGGCGGTAGTCTGATAGAACGTGGGGGGCACAATCCGCTGGAGCCTGCGGTGTTGGCAAAGCCGGTGGTGATGGGGCCGCATGTGTTCAACTTTGCAGAAATCTGTAGCGAGCTTGAGCTATCGGGTGGTCTGCAACTGGCTGAATCAGGAGATGGTCTGCAACGTTGTCTGGTCGACCTGATGGCTAACCCTGAGCGCGCATTGGAGCAGGGAAGGAAGGCGGCGGCCTTTGTCAAACAGAATCAGGGAGCGTTAGAGCGCCTCTACTCCCTGATCGAAGAACATGGGAATATCAGCTGAAATCGAAGCTGAAAGTTTCGTTTGCCTGATCTCGGAACGCAGATTGCAGGAAGTCTGCCAGTGACTCGCCATCACTGTCTCGCACCCAGCCTCCGTCTTTGTAATCAAAGTGGAAACCGCCGCTGCGGGTAGCAACCCATAGCTGGAGCACCGGAGCCTGGCGGGTGAAGATTATCTGACTACGGTTTTCGCAGATAACCGTTAATACGCCACCGCTATTTTCGTAATCCAGATCACTTTCCGCATCATCCAGTTGGTACTCGATGTTTTCCAGCGTTGTGTCCACCAGATCGTTAAATTCTGATTCGGTCATCTCCAGGCCCTTACATCACTAAAACTCTGTTTGCAGAGAAGTGTATTCCTTTTAGCCTCCGGAGACACCTCCGACGGCCACCATTTTGTCAGCGGCAGGCAGCTTTTTGACGGCGTTAAAGCGCTCTTTGTGCGGGGTTTTGCGGTACTCAAGCCGTTGGGAGGCCGGTATACTTTGCCTATCAACTAATCAGGCTGTGGATATAGATGTGAGAAAATTCGGACTGATGCTGCTGGTCAGCATGACGTTACTGGGTGGTTGCGGACAGAAGGGCGATCTCTACCTTCCGAAAGGCGACGCACAGCAATCACAGCAGAACTGACGAGACAACAGATGGATAATTTTGAATACCGAAACGGCCGGCTGCACTGTGAAGATCTGGCGGTCACGAAGATTGCCGCCCAGTATGGCACGCCGACTTATGTTTACTCCCGCGATGCCTTTGAGCGTAACTACCTGCAGTATGCTCAGGCCCTGGAAGGGCGGGATGCGCTGGTATGCTACGCCGTAAAGGCTAACTCCAATATTGCCGTGCTGAACCTGCTGGCCCGTCTGGGGGCGGGGTTTGATATCGTCTCCGTCGGTGAGCTGGAGCGGGTATTAAAAGCCGGTGGCGAGCCGTCGAAGATTGTTTTCTCTGGTGTGGGTAAGAAGCCTGCCGAGATCAAGCGTGCGCTGGACGTGGGTATCCACTGCTTCAATATCGAATCTGAGCCGGAGCTGGAGCGCGTTAATGAAGTGGCTGCGACAGAAGGCAAAGTCGCCAAAATCTCGTTTCGCGTAAACCCGGATGTTGATGCGGGGACTCACCCCTATATCTCGACCGGCCTGAAAGAGAACAAGTTCGGTATCGATATCGATGAGGCGGTACGTATCTATGGTCGTGCAGCGGCGATGGATAATGTCGAGGTAGTGGGTATGGATTGCCATATTGGCAGCCAGCTGACCGAGATTGAGCCGTTCCTGGATGCCCTGGATCGCCTGTTGGTACTGGTCGACAAGCTGGCAGAGCAGGGAATCACCATCCGTCACCTGGATCTGGGTGGTGGCCTCGGCGTTTGCTATACCGATGAAGAGCCGCCGGCAGTGGCGGATTATATCGATGCCATTGTTGCAAGACTGGGAGATCGCCCGCTGGGACTGATTTTTGAGCCGGGGCGCTCTATTGCGGCGAATGCCGGCATCCTGGTCACTGAAGTGGAGTTCCTCAAGCCAACCGGTGAAAAGAACTTCGCGATTATCGATGCGGCGATGAACGACCTGATCCGTCCGGCGCTCTACAGCGCCTATCAGGAGATCATTCCGGTCGAGCTGCGCGAAGAGGGTGAGACTAAAGCCTGGGATCTGGTGGGACCGGTCTGCGAAACCGGCGACTTCCTCGGAAAAGAACGTCAGCTGAATCTGCAGCCGGGTGATCTGCTGGCGGTATGCTCGGCCGGAGCCTACGGCTTTACCATGGCTTCTAACTACAATACCCGAGGCCGTGCCGCCGAAGTGATGGTGGATGATAATAAAGCCCACCTGATTCGCCAGCGCGAGTCGCTGACCGATATGGTACGGGGCGAGAAGCTGCTGCCGAAAGATGCATGAGGATAACCTGATGCTGGTACGTTTTACGAAAATGCACGGCCTTGGCAATGACTTTATGGTGCTGGATCTGGTGACCCAGCGCCTGAAGCTGACGCCAAAAATGGTAAAGAAGCTGGGTGACCGTCATTTTGGTGTCGGCTTCGATCAGTTGCTGATTGTCGAAGCGCCATCCGATCCGAACGTAGACTTCCGTTATCGGATCTACAATCAGGATGGCTCTGAAGTCGAGAACTGCGGTAACGGTGCGCGCTGCTTTGCCAAGTTTGTGCGGGATAAGCGCCTGACGGCAAAAGATGAGATTGTGGTCGAGACCGCTAATGGTCGCGCGATCCTGAAAGTGCGCGAAGATCGTCAGGTTGAAGTGGACATGGGGGCGCCGGTACTGGAACCGCCGAAGGTGCCCTTTGATGCGCCTGAACAGGCCTCAGTCTACGATATCGACGTGCAGGGTGAGTCTTATCAGATCAGTGCGGTATCGATGGGTAATCCCCATGGTGTATTGCTGGTCGATGACACGGCAAGCGCTCCGGTCGAAACGCTGGGGCCGCTGCTGGAAGCGCATCCACGTTTCCCGGCGCGCGCCAATATCGGATTTATGCAGCTGATCAGCCGTAGTGAAGTGAATCTGCGGGTGTTCGAACGTGGTGTGGGTGAAACCATGGCCTGCGGTACCGGCGCCTGTGGTGCCGTTGTCGCGGGGATACTACGGGGGAAGCTGGATCAGACTGTCACAGTGCATCTTCCCGGCGGTGATCTGGAAATCAGCTGGCAGGGCATGGGGCATCCGGTCATAATGACCGGTCCGGCAACCACGGTCTATGAAGGTCAGATATTCCTATGAGTAACAACACAGCAGAGAACAGTCAGGTCACTCTGGATGAAGCGGCGGTGGCGGAGTTCCTCTCCAGTACGCCTGACTTCTTCAGTCGTCATCAGCATCTGCTGGCCGAACTCTATGTGCCTCATGACAGCGGGCGGGCCGTTTCTCTGGTCGAACGCCAGACCGCGGTCCTGCGTGAGAAAAACCAGACTCTGGCTGGCCGCCTGAGCGAACTGGTGGATATTGCCCGCTTTAATGACCTGCAATTCAACAAAACCCGGCGTATGGTACTTTCCCTGCTGGAAGCCCACACTCTGGATGATGTCGCCGTGGCGATCGACGAAAGCCTCTGTCAGGATTTTAATGGCGATGAAACTGCCCTGATCCTGTTCAGCGAGAGTGCATTTGAAAGTAACGATCTGCGTTGCGTCCATCCGGATGCTACCGGGCCGATCGAGGCGCTGATAAGCAGCAACCTGGCCAGTGTTGGTCAGCTGAACGAGGCGCAGAATCGCTTTGTTTTTGGCGAAGCGGCGATCCGGGTCCAGTCTGCAGCGGTCGTGCCGCTGGTGCAGGGCGAAACCATCGGTTTGCTGGCGGTCGGCAGCTATGATGCTCATTACTTCCAGAGCAGTCAGGGCACCCTGTTGCTGAGCTATGTCGGTGAAGTACTGAGTCGTGTTGTTTCCCGCCTGACACACTGATTGCCGATCAGCCATGCATATTGACGTTCAGGACCGCTGGCTGGAAGCCTTTATCCACCATCTGCAGACTGAGCGTCAGCTTTCTCCTCATACCTGCAAAAATTACCGCCGTGATCTGCAGCAATTACTGGCTTTTATCTATCTGCAGCCACTGAATGGATGGGCTGATCTGCAGAGCACACAGGTGCGTCAGTTCGCGGCGAAGCTGCACCGCGAAGGTCAGGGCGGCCGCAGTATCCAGCGAGTGCTTTCCGCAACCCGAACCTTTTATAAATATCTGCACCGTGAAGGTGTGGTCGAACACAACCCCGCGTTAGGCGTACAGGCTCCTAAGGCACCCCGCAAACTGCCCAATACGCTGGATGTCGATCAGACTGCCATATTGATGGATATTCCGGTCAGTGATGCCGTATCGGCGCGTGATAAGGCGATGGTCGAACTCATCTACTCCTCCGGATTGCGACTGGCTGAGCTGGTGAGTCTCAATGTGACCGACCCGGACCTGGCAGACGGGAGTCTGGTTGTGACCGGTAAAGGGCAAAAAGACCGCCAGTTACCGATCGGAAGCAAGGCCGTTGATGCATTGCAGCGCTGGCTTGGTTATCGGGATGAGTTTGCCGGGCTGGATCAAACGGCGCTGTTTGTCAGTAACCGGGGCAATCGCCTCAGTAGCCGGGCGGTGCAACAGCGCATGGATCATTGGGGAAAGTTGCTGGGTGTGCAGGGGAAAGTTCATCCTCACCGCTTGCGGCACAGCTTCGCCAGTCATATGCTGGAATCCAGTGGTGATCTGCGTGCTGTTCAGGAGCTGCTGGGCCATGCCGATATCTCTACCACCCAAATCTATACACACCTCGACTTCCAGCATCTGATGGAGGTTTACGAGAAAGCGCACCCAAGGGCACAGAAGAAAAATGATTAAATGTATTACATTCGACCTCGACGATACCCTGTGGGCAGTGGATCCGGTGGTTGATCAGGCCAACCATACCCTGTTTGAATGGCTGGCGAATAATGCGGCACCATTCGGTGAGTTGTACCGATCCAGTGACTGGCCGGAGCTGCGCCGCACTGTGATGCAGGCAAAGCCGGAAATCAGTCATAGCGTTACACTGATCCGAATGGAAGTTATGCAACATGCGTTGCGCAAGGCCGGTTTTGATGCCGATCAGGCGACGGTGATTGCTGAGAAAGGTTTCGAAATCTTCCATGAAGCCCGCCAGCAGGTGGAATTTTTTGAGCACGCGCTGGGCATGCTGCAGCAACTGAAAGATCAGGGCTATCTGCTGGGGGCTCTGAGTAACGGTAATGCCGATATCCATAAGGTCGGTCTTGGCCATCTGATGGATTTCGGTCTCAATGCCGATCAGGTCGGTGAGGAAAAGCCGCATCCGTTGATGTTTGAACAGATGCTGCAGCAAAACAATCTGCGGCCTGAACAGGTGATCCATATTGGTGACAACCCGGTGGCCGATGTGCAAGGAGCCAATGACCTGGGAATCTGGACCATCTGGGTCAATCTGACCGGCTCTGATCAGCCGGTAGAGGCCAGCCGCACGGTCCAGTGTCTGAGTCAGATACCGGCGGTGATTGAAGATATTGCCGGGGAAGCGAAAGAGCGGTTTACGCTGTAGCGGCGAATAGAGGCGTCTGTTTTATTCAGGGGCCGGTTGTATGCAACGAGGTTATTGCCGATCGCAGGGGAGGCGGTTTGTCGTTCCCGCAACAGGCCCGAACATAAAACAGAGTTCACCTCGCTTCAGTTAGGCTCTATACTTTCGGCAACAGCAACCGAAATCGTTGTAAAACAATTTGTTGGATTAAGTTGCAACGATTTCCAGGCCAACAGGACTGCACATGGGACAGGATCCTATCACTCTGATTATTCGCACCTTGGGTGAATTGTATGCGTTTGTGGTGATTATGCGCTTTCTGCTGCAGATCGCCCGGGCCGACTATTACAACCCGATATCACAGGCCGTGGTGAAGCTGACATCTGTGCCGATGGCGCCGCTGCAGAAGCTGGTGCCGCGCATGGGGCGCTTCGATTTGTCAGCATTGATTCTGGCCTGGGGGGTGAAGTTTGCAACCCTGCTGCTGATGTTCCTGGTGGTGGACCAGATCCCTAATGTGGTGCAGTTGCTGATCTACGCCGGGATCGGTGTCTTTGATACCATCCTGACCATTATGTTCTGGGCAGTACTGGCATCGGTGATTATCAGCTGGGTTGCACCCGGCAGCTATCACCCGGGGCCGCAACTGATTCAGCAGCTGACCGAGCCGCTGTTTGCCCTGGCGCGTAAAGTTATTCCACCTATTGGTGGACTGGATCTGTCGCCTATCCTTATATTTCTGGTCATCCAGATCGTGCAGTCTCAGTTGTCGCGTCTGGTTGTCTGAGCAGGCTGTCTGAGTTGGACTGGTACCAGTGGCAGGCGGGTGACTTGATTCTGAGTTGCCACCTGCAACCGAAGGCTTCAAGAGATGAGTTCGCCGGCCTTCATGGTGATAGTATTAAGATCCGTATTACGGCACCGCCCATAGAAGGGCGTGCCAATGCGCATCTGAAAAAGTTTCTGGGTAAGCAGTTCGGCGTCGCTAAAAGCCATATCAGTATTATCAGTGGTGAGCTGGGCCGCCAGAAGCGGGTGAAGATCGACAAGCCTGCTAAGATTCCGCCAATATTAGAGATAGAGACCCCTTAAGGTGATCGCGAAGACCCTTTTCCTCTGCCGTCGCGTCCTCCTCCTATACGAGATGTGATGCTCGACCTGCGGCCGTTAGCGGCCATGTTCAAACCTATTGTCTGTTTTTGAATTGTCGAGTATTCACAATGCCTGAATGTATTCCCGAAGATTCGGTTGGTATCGTCCAGCCACGCCTAGTTCACTTTGACCAGCCTCTGGAGTTGTCCTGTGGTCGCACGCTGGATAGCTATGATCTGATGGTGGAAACCTACGGAGAGCTCAACGCTGATGGCTCCAACGCCGTGCTGATCTGTCATGCCCTGTCCGGGCATCATCATGTGGCGGGCTATCACAGCATGGATGATAAAAAGCCGGGCTGGTGGGATTCTGCGGTGGGTCCCGGTAAACCTATCGACACCAATAAGTTCTTTGTCGTGGGGTTGAATAACCTGGGTGGCTGTCATGGCTCCACGGGGCCGAATACGACCAATCCGGATACCGGTAAGCCGTTCGGGCCGGATTTCCCGATTGTTACCGTAGAAGACTGGGTCGAGAGTCAGCGTCGTCTGGCGGATAATCTTGGTATTCAGCAGTGGGCGGCAATCGTCGGTGGCAGCCTCGGCGGCATGCAGGCGTTGCAATGGTCGATTAAATTCCCGCAACGCCTGCGTCACTGCATGGTTATTGCCAGCGCGCCTAAACTGTCGGCACAGAATATCGCCTTTAACGAGGTGGCGCGTCAGGCTATCAGCCGTGATCCGCAGTTTTATGCCGGACATTATTACGAGAACAATGAGGTGCCCAAAACCGGGCTGATGCTGGCGCGGATGCTGGGGCATATTACCTACTTGTCAGCCGATGGTATGCGTGAGAAATTTGGTCGCGACCTGAAGGAGGGCAAAATCGGCTTCGACTTTACGCCACAGTTTGAGGTCGAATCCTATCTGCGTTATCAGGGCGAGCGTTTCTCCGGTGAGTTTGATGCCAATACCTATCTGCTGATGACCAAGGCGCTGGATTACTACGATCCGGCGGAAAAATTTGGTGACGATCTGGCGGCAGCGCTGTCGAATGCATCCTGTCAGTTTATGCTGGTCTCCTTTACCACCGACTGGCGCTTTGCGCCGGATCGCTCGCGTGAAATTGTCGATGCACTGGTGGAGGCCGAAAAGCAGGTCAGTTATGCCGAGATTGACGCCCCACAGGGGCACGATGCGTTTCTGATCCCGATTCCGCGCTATATGGAAGTGTTCCGTGCCTACATGCAGCGGGTGGAGGCCGATACTCCGGCTCTTGCAGCGAAGGGAGGTCGATAAGATGCGTTCGGATCTGGATATTATTAAGAACTGGGTTAAACCCGGGAGCCGGGTGTTGGACCTGGGCTGTGGTGATGGTGAGCTGTTGCACTGCCTGACACAGGAAAAGAAGATCCGAGGCTACGGCCTTGAGATTGACCATGACAATATCACCTGCTGTATCGCCAAGGGCGTTAATGTTATCGAGAAGAATATCGATGACGGGCTGGCATCGATCAAGGACAACAGTTTCGATACGGTGATCATGACTCAGGCGTTGCAGGTAATGTCGCGCCCCGAGTTGATCGTCGATGAGATGCTGCGTATCGGCAAGGAGTGTATCGTCACTTTCCCGAACTTTGGCCACTGGCGTGCCCGGGGATATCTGGCGTTTCGCGGTAAGATGCCGGTGTCAAAGTTCCTGCCCTATACTTGGTATAACACGCCCAATATCCATTTTTGTACCTTTAAGGATTTCGAGCGGCTCTGTGTAGATCGTAATATCTATATCGATGAGCGCACGGTGGTGGATAACGAGCATAAAGATCACTGGTGGATTCGCCTATGGCCCAATATGCTGGGTGAAATTGCAATCTACCGTATTACGCGATAACAGGCAGGTATGTTATGAAGCGAGTTCCACATCTTTTCTGCCGCCTTGCAGCACTGGCAGGCATATCACTGGCGCTGATGATGAGTCAGGTCGCCCGGGCTGATCAGTTTGTTTCTTACGGCGATTATGAGATCCATTACAACGCCTTTAACAGCAGCTTTCTGCAACCGGACATCGCACAGGAATACGGTTTACAGCGCGGTAAGCGACGAGCGATGGTGAATGTGTCGGTACTGAAAAAAGCCCCCGAGGGGAAAGCCGTGCCGGTATCCGCGTTGGTGCAGGGTAAAGCCAGCAATCTGCTCGAACAGACCCAGGATATGCCGTTTAAAAAGATCGACGAGGGTAACGCAATCTACTACATTGGCCAGTTCGGTTTCAGTGACGATATGCTGATGCGTATTTCGCTGAGTGTGCAACCGGATCCAAATCAGCCGGCTTATGATCTGCAGTTTGAACAGAAGTTCTACGCCGACTAGGTCGTGTGTTCAGGCTTGCGTGTTGCATCCGATGGCGGCGCGCAAGTCATCATTGTTCACTACCTCTTTAGTTAGTCCCCCGACTTGCCTGATAGCAACTCTACGTCCTGGCCTCAATCACTGATACAATCGCGCCTTTCGAATTTTCCAGCTTCAGAGACCTCCGATGATTGACAAAATCGTGCTCGCCAGTGGTAATAAAGGCAAATTGCGTGAATTTAATCAGGTGCTCGCCGACTTTCATATCGAAGTGCTGCCTCAGTCAGATTTTGGCGTGACCGATGCGGACGAAACCGGACTGAGTTTTGTTGAGAATGCGATTCTTAAAGCCCGCCATGCAGCAGCTGCGACCGGCCTGCCGGCGCTGGCGGATGATTCCGGTCTGGAAGTCGATGCACTGAAGGGCTCACCGGGGATCTATTCGGCGCGTTTTTCCGGCGAGAATGCCACGGATGCGCTGAATAATGCCAAACTGCTGGAGATGCTGAAAGATGTGCCTGAAGCTGAGCGAAGCGCGCGCTTTCAGTGTTTGCTGGTATTTATGCGTCATGCAAATGACCCGACGCCATTGATTTGCCAGGGAAGCTGGGAAGGCCGGATTCTGACAGAGGCGTGTGGTGAAAATGGTTTCGGCTATGATCCGTTGTTCCTGATTCCGGAGCTGGGCAAGGCTTCGGCCCAGTTGCCCCCTGAGCAGAAAAACCGCCTCAGCCATCGGGGTCAGGCAGTGGCGCAGTTTATTGCCGAGATCGGACGCCGCTACGGACAGCGCTAAGTCCTATCTCCCGTTAATCCTTTGATGGGGAGGCCTACTCTCCTCCCCGTTATAATGTCCGAAGTCCTTTTATGATTCAGTTACCGCCGCTCTCCCTCTATATCCATATCCCTTGGTGTATCCGTAAGTGCCCCTACTGTGATTTCAATTCCCATGCCGTCAGGGATGAACTCCCGGAAGCTGATTACATCACAGCACTGATGGCGGATCTGGAGCAGGAGTTGAATTCGGTTGCCGGCCGTGAGCTGCAGAGCATCTTTATCGGAGGAGGCACGCCAAGCCTGTTCTCTGCTGAAGCACTGAAAGAGATTCTGCAAGGGGTCGAGCAGCGTATCCCGTTCGCGCAGGGCATTGAGATCACAATGGAGGCAAACCCCGGGACCTTTGAGCAGGAAAAGTTTGAAGGCTTCCGGGAAGCCGGTGTAAATCGTCTGTCGATCGGCATTCAGAGCTTTCAGGATGAGCAGTTAAAAGCCCTGGGCCGGGTGCATTGCAGCGACGAAGCCAGGCATGCCGCCGGGACCGCGCGCAAGATCTTCGATAATATCAATCTGGACCTGATGCATGGCCTCCCCGGACAAGGTCTGGAACAGGCCCTGGATGATCTGCGTAGCGCGATAGCGTTGCAACCGGATCACCTTTCCTGGTATCAGCTGACGATAGAGCCGAACACGGAATTTCACTCCCGCCCGCCATCGTTACCTGTGGATGAAACCCTGTGGACGATCCAGGAGCAGGGGCAGGTGCTCCTGGCTGCTGAGGGATATGCTCAGTATGAGATATCAGGTTATGCCCGAAATGGAAAACAGGCTGTGCATAACCTTAACTACTGGCGGTTTGGCGACTATCTGGGAATCGGTGCCGGTGCCCACGGTAAAGTCACTTTACCCACAGGTGAGGTGTTACGCCGCTGGAAGCTGCGTCAGCCAAAAGCCTATATTGGCGAAGAAAACCGCCTGTCCGGAGCGGATCGGATTGCACCGGATGCGCTGCCGTTTGAATTTATGATGAATGTCCTGCGACTGCATCAGGGTGTGGATAGTTCTTTATTTGAATTACGCACAGGCTTGAAGCTGGAAACTATTCACAGGCAGCTTGAGGCTGCGCGTATGAAAGGCTTGCTGGTCGAGGATCCGCAGCGATTGCAGCCAACTCAGCAAGGACGCCTGTTTCTGAATAACCTGCTGGAAATGTTTCTGGAATAGCCGTTTAGTTTGCAAGACCGGCACGATACCAGAAGCATCGTGCCGACCTTTAGCGGTTGGATTTAGCTGTTAGCTATCACCTAGCTCGCGTGCCATCTCCTCAGAGCGATCGTTGCAATCCTGCATCGCGTCTTCCACCAATTTCGGCAGGCCATCGGCAATAAAGCGTTTGACCGCCCGCTCAGTAGTGCCGTTGGGGGAGCAAACCCGGCGACGCAGTTCTGCAGCATCTACATCACTGGCTTGTGCCATCTTCGCAGCCCCCAGTGCAGTTTGCAGTGTCAACTGAGTTGCGACCTCTTCGGTCAGTCCCAACTTTTGGCCTGCTTCAATCATCGCTTCCATAAACAGAAAATAGTAAGCGGGTCCGGAGCCGGATACCGCAGTGACCGCGTCCAGCAACGCTTCATCGTCTACCCATACTGCAATACCGACGGCGCCGAGGACCTGCTCGGCCTGTTGCTTCTGCTCCGCTGATACCTTGCTGTTAGCATACAGGCCACTTGCACCGGTCTGGACCAGAGCCGGGGTGTTTGGCATGCAGCGGACGATGCTGCAGTTGCCACCGAGCCAGTTATCAAGACTGGGTGCCATGATACCGGCTGCAACCGATATGATCAGCGGCTGCTTCTGCTGGACTGAGTCGGCCATCGCCTGGCAGACGCCTTTCAGGATCTGAGGCTTAACCGCCAGTACCACGATATCAGCTGCCAGCACGGCTTCTGCATTATTGGTGGTGGTTTTCAGGCCCAGGGCTGAGTGTTCAGTCAGTTTATTAGCATCAGGCTCAGCGGCCCAGATATGATCGGCGGGATAGCCATTGTCGATCAGGCCACCAAAGATCGCCTTGGCCATATTTCCTGCGCCGATAAAGGCCAGTACGGGGTAGTTATTCACTTTGAATTCCTTACACAGTTTTATTGCTGTAATCGCGTGGGCCAAAGATGGCGGTGCCGATGCGGACAATGGTTGAGCCGGCAGCTATGGCTTGAGCCATATCACCGGACATCCCCATCGAAAGAGTATCCAGTTGTGGATGATCTTCAAGCAGGCCTGTGAACAGAGTGGCCAATCCGGCAAACGCCTGCTGCTGTTCAGTTGGATCGTTGCTTGCCGCAGGAATCGCCATCAGGCCACGCAGGGTAATATTGGGCAGGCTGGCTATTTCACTGGCGATATCCGCCACCTCTTCGGGCAGGCAGCCGCTCTTGCTGTCTTCCCGGCTGATGTTCACCTGAAGGCAGATATTGAGTGGGGGCAGGTTAACGGGGCGCTGTTCTGACAGGCGCCGTGCTACTTTGAGACGATCGACACTGTGTACCCAGCTGAAACTCTCCGCAACGGAACGGGTCTTATTGGACTGAATCGGGCCAATGAAATGCCAGCAGATCGCTAAATCCGAAAGTTGCTCGATTTTCTCAAGGCTCTCCTGCAGGTAGTTTTCCCCGAAATCCCGCTGGCCTGCTTCATAAGCCCGGCGCAGCTCGTCGGCCGGGCGGGTTTTGCTGACCGCCAGCAGGGTGATTCCTGCAGGATCACGCTGTGCTTCTTGTGCAAAGAGTTCTATCTGTTGACGAACCTTGCACAGGTTGTCTGTTATGCTTTTCATACTTAGTTTGATCCGTGCAATTGGATTGCTAGGGGTATTCTGCTAGAACTTATCTAAACCTTGAAGTAGCCGGGTAGAAACAATTTTATGGATATCACTGAACTGCTGTCATTCACCGTACAACAAGGGGCTTCGGACCTGCACCTTTCTGCGGGAATGCCGCCTGTGATTCGCGTTGATGGTGACGTGCGCCGGATTAAACTGCCGCCATTGGATCATAAGCAGGTTCACGCGCTAGTTTATGACATTATGAACGATAAGCAGCGTAAGGATTATGAGGAACATCTGGAAACAGACTTCTCTTTCGCGGTGCCCGATCTGGCGCGTTTTCGTGTCAATGCTTACAATCAGGAGCGCGGTGCCGCAGCTGTTTTCCGAACCATCCCGAACAAGATCTTGCCGATGGAGGATCTCGGGCTTGGGCAGGTCTTTAAAGATCTGGCAGATAAGCCCAGGGGACTTGTGCTGGTGACCGGTCCGACCGGCTCCGGTAAGAGTACCACCCTGGCGGCGATGATCGACTATATCAACAATACCCGGGCCGATCATGTTCTGACCATTGAAGACCCGATCGAATTTGTGCATGAGAGTAAGAAATGTCTGGTAAACCAGCGCGAGGTGCATCGCGATACTCACAGCTTCAACAACGCACTGCGTTCGGCATTGCGTGAAGACCCGGATATTATCCTGGTAGGTGAGATGCGAGACCTGGAGACCATTCGCCTGGCTTTGACCGCCGCGGAAACCGGGCATCTGGTGTTCGGAACCCTGCATACCACTTCGGCGGCTAAAACCATCGACCGTATCGTTGATGTGTTTCCCGCGCAGGAGAAGGCAATGGTACGTTCTATGCTGTCAGAGTCGTTGCAGGGCGTTGTCTCCCAGTCTCTGCTGAAGAAACCGGGTGGTGGTCGTGTGGCGGCTCATGAGATTATGATTGGTACGCCGGCAATCCGTAACCTGATCCGAGAAGATAAAGTCGCCCAGATGTTCTCTGCTATCCAGACCGGCGCCGCGTTCGGAATGCGTACCCTGGATCAGTCTCTTGCCGATTTGCTGGCAAGGGGCCTGATCACGCGTGATGCTGCCCGTGAAAAATCCAGTAACCCTAATGCATTCTGATACCTGATCCGGAGAGTGAGAAATTGGACTTTACACAGCTACTGAAGGTGATGGTAGACAGGGAGGGATCTGACCTGTTTGTAACAGCAGGCGCCCGCCCAACCTTGAAAGTGGATGGCACTTTAAAGCCGATCACCCGAGAGGCCGTTAGTGCTCAGCAGACCCGTGCACTGGTTTATAGCACGATGAACGACAAACAGCTGGCTGAGTTCGAGCGCACCTGCGAGTGCAATTTCGCCTTGTCAGTGCCTGGACTTGGGCGTTTCAGGGTCTCCGCCTTTGTGCAGCGAAACACCCCGGGAATGGTATTGCGTCGTATCAGTAACCATATTCCCTCGATGGATGAGTTGAACCTGCCTGAAGTGTTGAAAGAGCTGTCGATGACCAAACGCGGTCTGATTCTCTTTGTAGGCGGAACCTCGACGGGTAAGTCGACCTCGCTGGCCTCGATGATCGACTACCGCAATACCAATAGTCGTGGACATATCATCACGATCGAAGATCCGGTGGAATTTATCCATCCCCACAAAAACTGCATCATTACCCAGCGTGAAGTCGGGCTGGATACTGAATCTTTCGAGGTGGCGCTGAAGAATACCCTGCGACAGGCACCAGACGTGATTCTGATGGGGGAGATTCGTACCCACGACACGATGCAGTATGGCCTGACGTTTGCGGAGACCGGACACGTCTGTCTGGCGACATTGCATGCCAACAATGCCAACCAGGCGCTGGACCGGATCATCAGCTTCTTCCCACCGGAGCATCATGATCAGCTGTGGATGGATCTGTCACTTAACCTGAAAGCGATCATTGCCCAGCAATTGTTGCCGACGACCGACGGTAAGGGGCGCCGCGCAGCTATCGAGGTGCTGATCAATACGCCGCTGGTGCAGGACCTTATCCGAAAAGGCAGCGTCCACGAAATCAAGGATGTGATGAAGAAGTCGACCAACCTTGGGATGCAGACCTTTGACCAATCGCTGTTCCAGCTTTATCAGGAAGGTGTGATTACCTATGAGGCTGCGCTCGCCCACGCGGACTCTGCCAATGACCTGCGCCTGATGATCAAACTGCATGGAAATGGAACTGAGGAGCCTGACAGCGGCGAAAATACGCTTACGCTACAGGGCGATGATGACCTCTCGCCGGGAGGTGGTTTTTCGTTAGGTTAGCCGATAACGTTGGCGATTATTGAATGTGATATTTACGACTTATAGCTGAAGTTGTATTGAAAAGTTAACAGTGAACACAGATAATCTGGTTGATTACAGGCTGTTTAGTGCGCAGGGTCTCATCTGTTGTTAACTTGCGCTACTTTAGATATAGCGTAGAATGCCTACGCAAACAGGCATGATGGGCGGTGTTTTTTACTAGTTTTGCTAGAGCACGCACCAACCAGGAAGACTGATTCTTTTGGGAGAAAAAGATGGAATTGAAAGGTAAATTTGCTGCTTTGGTAATGAGCGCTGCTCTGGTTTCTGCTCCTGCATTTGCTGCTGGTGAAGCTGCTGGCTCAGCGTCTTCTAGCGGTACAGCTGCTTCCAGTGGTACGGCCGCATCCAGCGGTACAGCAGCTGGTACTGGTACAGCAGCTGGTACTGGTACAGCAGCTGGTACTGGTACAGCAGCTGGTACTGGTGCTGCAGCTGGTACTGGTGCTGCAGCTGGTACTGGTGCTGCAGCTGGCGGTGCTGCAGCTGCTGGTGGTGCTGTAGCGGCTGGAGGTACTGTTGCCGCCTCTGCCGCGGCTCTTGGTACTATAGGCACTGTGGGCGCCATATCAGTGGCTGCAGTAGCTGTGGGTGCTGTGGCCGCTGCAGCAAACAACGATGGTACTTCAGGTACTACGGGTACTACTGGTACAAACTAAGATTCTTCATTGATTTTAGTTGAGTCTAAAAAGCGTTAGCCCCTTAATCGGCGCTAGCGCTTTTTTATGGATTATTGCTGTTTTGCATGAGGCATTACAGTCTTCTGGTTTCAGGATGATTTCGGGTAGTTCGCTGTGAAAAAACCTTTCTTTTTTGTTAATAGTATTATTTCTGTTTCTCTCGCAGTGGTTGTTACTGGTTGTTCATTGGCACCAGGTATGCACTACGAAGAAGAAGGGGTATTAAAAGAATTCAGTAGTAGTGATGCGACGAAAGAAATCGAATCCCGGGTTGAACTGGTTCGTCTGACACCTAAAACGGTGCAATTACAGGACGCTGTCGATGCGAGTCTGCCTGCCGCGCTGGCATCCTATCAGCCTGATGACTACCGGGTTGGTATCCATGATGCGATCCAGATTGTTGTCTGGGATCACCCTGAAATTACCACGCCTGCTGCAGGAGTGACTGCGATGGGGGTAAACAGTCGTATTGTGAAAAACGATGGCACTGTTTTCTTGCCCTATGCTGGTGAGGTGAAAATAGCGGGTAAAACCCTGGGCGAAGCGCGAAAGCTGATTGCCACCAGGCTGGCGCGCTTTGTAGAGAGTCCTCAGGTTGATGTGACTGTAGTGGATTATGCCAGCCAACACTTCAGTGTGAATGGTGAGGTCCTAAAGCCGGGTCGACAGATTGTAACGGCTAAGCCGATTAACCTATTAGACGGTATCGGTCTTGCTGGTGGATTTACGGATATTTCCGATCGTCGCGATGTGTCTTTGGTACGTGATGGGCGCCGCTATCAGTTGGATATGATTGCGCTTGCAACTCAAGGCGTGGATCTGGCAAATATCTACCTAAAAGATGGCGATACTCTGTTTGTTCCTGACAATACAGACCAGAAAGCCTATGTGATCGGTGAGGTCAATCGCCCGAAGGCAGTTGAGTTCAGCTATAAAGGCTTAACCCTGACGGATGCACTGGGTGAGGTTGGAGGTGTCAGTCAGCTGTTCGCCGATGCCTCTGATGTTTATGTGGTGCGTAGTGCTGACCAGCTAGGTCGTAAGGCTAAGGTTTTTCATCTCGATGCTGCTTCTCCTGTTGCATTGGTGGTTGCCGATAAGTTCTCTTTACAGCCGCGCGATGTGGTGTTTGTCGGGGCTTCTGATGTGACCCGTTGGAACCGCGTGATCAGTCAGTTGCTGCCATCTCTGAATGTGGTCGATAAGTCTAACGACATTAAGAATAACTAAGCGGTTTGCTTGCTATGTCCTATCGTTGGCTTGTTAAGGCTGGTCTAGTCTTACTTCTGGTAGTTCTTACCGGCTGTTCAGCCAGCCACTCCAATTACACCGGAACTCTGGGGACTCTGAAGCTGGCACTGTTCGGTACGCCTGACTACCAACCTACTCTGGCAGAAATTGAAGCCAGCCCCTATGCATCGCAGGTTATGCGTATGAATGGCGGTCCCCAAGGGTTAACAATTCTTAGTGGAATCTTTGCCACTGAGAAGGGGCGGGAGTTGCGCTGGACTTCAGCAGACGGCGTCAGTGTTATTACACGCCATGGTCGTGTGGTAAAAATTGCTAACTGGAAAGAGTTAGAGGTCAGCGCTTTTCGCGCCAGGCAGTCAGACCCTTTGTCTTTGATGCACAAGCAGGAAGCGGCCCGGTTTGAGTATGAGCTTGATTATATGCCGGGCTATCGTGACGGGGTGGTTTTCCAGAGTGAGTTGAAGCAACAGGGTATGGAACGCCACGATATTTTGGGTCAGACGCGAGAGTTGCTCCACATTGTCGAAGCTGTTGAATCAAAAACGCTGAATTTCAGGGCGACCAACCATTACTGGCTTGATCCGGCTAGCGGTCATGTTGTTAAAAGTCGGCAGTTTCCACTGCCGCAGATCTCTAAAGGTATTGAGATCACCGAGGCCAAACCTTTTGGAGGGCGTCGCTGATGTTCTGGCCATCTAGCCCTTGCTTATTAACGACCGCGCTGGCTCTGATCCTCTCTATATCATCCTCAGTGTACGCTGAAGAGGTTAAGGCTGTGACAGCCTATGTATCCGGTGCAGTGAATCCGCAGAGCGGTTTCCGCTTTAGCGGCAAGGCCCGTATATCGGATCTGTTGAAGCAGGTCAGCTATGACGAAAGTGCTTGCCCCGGAAGCGCTGCGCTACTGCGAAACTCTCTTAAGAACACACAGGAAAAGTGGAAGGCTGGAATTCTATACGATATTCAGGCCCTGCAGTTTAATGCGCGTCTCAGTGGGCAGGTGGCGCTGCTGGCTTGGTTGCAGGAGCTGGAAAAGCTGGTTTCCAGTCAGCCTATTACAGGGCGCTTGCCTGCAATCTATATCAATCCGCATGGCAACGAATCACGGCCGGCCGATAACCTGTTGTTAGAGCCGCTCGATCGGCTGTACGTCGCTGCTTGTAGCCGAGAATTAAACCTGGTCGACGGAAAATTGGTTCATGTGGCTTACCGGGCGGATCTCACATTGAATAAACTGGCCGGGCAGCTAACTGATCATCGCTGGCAGCAGTCCGGATATGTATGGGTCGTGCACCCTGATGGCGCATTCAAACGAGTCAAGGCAGGCTACTGGCAGCATCTGAAGCTGTATCCGGGAGACGGGGCTTTTATCTTTCGGCCGTTAAAAAAAGAACTGTTAGCAGGATTGAACCAAAGGTTTAACTTTGAATTGGCGCGCTGGTTGTCGACACAGGTGGTACCAGGGGAATGAGAAAGGAAGTTGTAGTTCTCTTAGGCGTTTTAACGTCAGTGTCTGTTTATGCGGATGAGCCCTTGCGCTACTCCCAGTCTGACTTCGGGGGGGTGGGCTTGCTGCAGATGCCTACTGCGCGCATGACTCCAGAGGGTGAGTTTACCTTCTTTATGTCACATGTATCACCCTATACCCGGGGAGGTGTCGTGGCGCAGCCTTACCCTTGGATGGAGGCGCTTTTTCGTTACACGAATATAAGCAATCGGCTATTTGGTCCGGAAATAGCAGGTGATCAAGATTATAAGGATAAGGGGTTCGATCTTAAGTTGCGGCTTTTGGAAGAGGGTTATCATCTACCACAAGTTTCTGTTGGATTCAGAGATGTGGGTGGTACCGGCCTATTCTCAGGAGAATATCTGGCGGCGAGCAAGCAAATGGGAAGGTTTGATTTTACGCTAGGGGTGGGTTGGGGCTATATGGCTAATAGGGGGGAGTCTATCAAATCCGTTAACTGTATTATCTAGTCGTTTTGAAGATCGAGGTGCTAATACTGGGCAGGGTGGTGAATTCAGCCTTGGTAACTACTTTCGTGGTGAGCAGGCTGCGATATTTGGTGGTGTGGAGTACCATGCTCCGTGGGCGCCATTAGTATTCAAAGTTGAATACGACGGAAACGACTACCAGAATGAACCGCAGGATAATAATCAGTCAGCACGCTCGCCTTTGAACTTCGGTGTGCTTTATAAGGTCAATAATGCCTTTGATATCAGTTTGGGCTGGGAACGCGGCGAAGAGCTGATGCTGGGCTTTAGTCTGCACACCAATTTTATCTCAGATGCCGAGCAGCCTAAAGTTCTGGATCCCAAACCGGTTGCCTATCGCCCTGATGGTCAGTCTGCACAGAATGTAGATTGGGCTCAAGCCACTCAGCTGTTAAAGTCTAATGCTGGATTAGACGTAAGCCGAATTGAGCAGCGCGGCAACGAGCTGGTGGTTTTTGCAGATCAGCGGAAGTATCGCAATGTATTCAAGGCTTATGGTCGGGCCTCTCGTATTTTGGCCAATGTGATTGATCCTGAGATACGCTGGTTCAGCTTTGTTGAAACGGAGCGGGGCATTCCGCTACAGCAGACTACGCTTGAACGAAAGTCGGCTGAACAGGCTTTTCGTTATGAAGCAGATAAAAGTGATCTCTTTGCAGCTACAGACGTTATTCGACCTGAAAGCGTAACCGGAAAGCTTGAATATCAGAGTAGTGGGCAGCCCTTCCGTTACTGGCTGTCTCCTGGATTTACCCAAAGTATTGGTGGACCTGATGGCTTTATCCTCTATGAAATATCGGCGAAAGCGTCCGCTGAATACAATTTCCAGCCAAATACCTGGCTTTCGGGAGGATTAGTTGCCGGTGTAATCAGTAACTTTGATAAGTTTGATTACACGGCGCCCAGTGACTTGCCAAGGGTGAGAACCAATATCAAGGAGTACCTGACCACATCTGATGTGCGTTTGGGTAATCTGCAGCTGACCCATGTGGAGCAGCTGGCGGATGACTGGTTTGTTCAGGGATATGCCGGTTATCTCGAAAGTATGTTTGGCGGTATCGGGGCGGAAATTCTGTATCGACCGTTCGGTGAAGAGTGGGCGATAGGCGCGGATATTAACTACGTCCAGCAGCGCGACTTTGATATGGCGTTTGGTTTTCGGGATTACGATGTCATCACCGGGCACGGCACTCTCTATTATCCGATGCCATGGCTGAAGTCGACTCTGGCTAAAGTGAGTGTTGGTCGATATCTGGCCAAAGATATGGGTGTAACCTTTGACTTTAGCCGTTCATTTGAAAACGGTGTCAGGTTAGGGGGCTGGGCAACCTTTACCGATGTATCCAGTGAGGACTTCGGTGAGGGGAGCTTTGATAAAGGGGTCTATGTGGAGTTGCCACTGGATCTGTTCTTTGCTAAGAGCAGCAGCCAGAGTACTCGCTTGAACTGGAGCTTCCTGACTCGAGATGGCGGTGCGCGGCTGAATCGCCGCTATCAGTTGTATAACCTGGTAAGCCGCAGTAACCCCCGTCAGGTTCGTCAGAGCTTTGCCCGCGTTCTAGATTAGCAGAATCTGATCAGTGGTTATCGTAAGCATACCTGAAAAGGTCTGTAGAGGTGGACTTATGCTGTGTTGATGGGGCGTATCACAGTCAATGAACAGTGTTCGGAAGACTGTTAAAGTAGTTAACAGATCACGAATTGATCGTAATGCTAATGTAGTCATATAGCTGTAATGTTGCTGATCAGTTACACTAGCGGCACCTTTAGGATGCATTGAGTATCGCTATTGTTTAAGAAAGAATAAGCAGATTCTAATTTAGAAGCCATTGTCCTTTTCTATTCATCCGTATGATTGTTAATTATGTTTAATAAAATACTTGTGGTCTGCGTAGGTAATATCTGCCGGAGCCCGGTTGGCGAATACTTGCTTCAGGATAAACTGCCTTCCTCATTTGAAGTACGGTCAGCAGGGCTAGGTGCACTTGTCGACAAGCCTATGGATCCGACTTCACTAGAGCTCTTGAATGAACTGGGTATCGATGGCAGTGCTCACAGGGCTCAGCAGATCGATGGCACATTGATTGCGTGGGCTGACCTTATTCTGGTGATGGAGAAAGGGCATCTGGAGGCGTTGGCAGTCAAGGCGCCGCAAGCGCGCGGGAAAATCCATCTGCTTATGAAGTGGGAAGACGATAAAGATATACCTGACCCTTATAAGCAATCAAGAGAAGCATTTCAACATGCGATTACTTTGATCGAACTGGGCTCTAGCAGTTGGCTCAAAAAACTCGGTATTTAATATTTTTGAGATTGGTAGCTTTTAATGACAGTGCAACCAAATATACAGCCTGTATCGAATAAGTCTTCCACTAGTGATAGTGATGAGATTGATCTAGGACGCCTTCTGGGTATTCTCGCCGGTGGAAAGTGGACCATTGCCACGATAACTCTGCTCGCGGCCCTGATTGGTATAGCGGTGGCTGTGTTAAGCACGCCGGTTTACCGGGCCGATGCACTGATACAGGTGGAAGAGAAGTCCAGTGGCATTCCGGGACTGGGAGATATGGGAGATCTCTTTTCTCAGGAGTCCAGCTCGGGCACCGAAGTTGAGGTTATTAGGTCACGCTTTGTGCTTGGTCAGGCTGTTGAGCAGGGAAAGCTGGCAATTGTCGCGGAGCCAAAGCGCTTCCCTATTATTGGCGAATTTCTGGCACGACGTTACGGAAGAGCAGTGCCTGCCGAGCCACTATTCGGCTTGGGTCTACTGAAGGCTTTCGCCTGGGGGGGCGAACAGATTGAAATAGATCAACTTCATGTTGAGCCTGCGCTGCAGGGTAAGCAGATGACCCTGATCGCTGGTGATGCAGGGGCGTTCCAGCTTCAGGATAGCGAAGGTGTCTTGTTGCTTAAGGGGCAGGTTGGGGAAGTCGCGGAAAGTACTCCTGCTGGTGTGGCCGTTCTGCTTACAAAGCTCGAGGCCCGCACGGGTACTGAATTTTTGGTTAAGCGTAAAAGTAAACTCCAAGCTATCAACGGCCTGCGTGCCGGTTTGTCCGTCAGTGAAAAAGGCAAGGGGACGGGAATCCTGTCACTGGCATTGACGGGGGTTGATGTCCAGCAAATCCGTACTTCCCTGAATCATATATCTACCTTATATCAATTACAGAATGTTAATCGTTTGTCTGCTGAAGCCAGCAATAGCTTAACATTTCTGCAGGAGCAACTGCCTAAGGTAAAACAAGACCTTGAGCAGGCAGAGCAACGACTGAATAGCTTCCGTAAAGATCAGTCGTCTGTTGATTTGACGCTGGAAACACAATCTTATTTGGAACAGTTAGTTCAGGTAGATGCGTCTTTAAATGAACTTGATTTGAAAGAAGCTGAGTTAAGCCGCAAGTTTACCCGGCAGCACCCGGTTTACGTGACGCTATTGCAGCAAAAGCAGGAGCTAATCGCCCAGAAAGAACTATTATCTGGAAAAGTGCAACAGTTACCGGAGACACAACGCGAAATACTGGCTTTGACGCGTGATGTCGAAGCCGGTATCCAGGTTTATACCCAGCTGCTGAATAAGATGCAGGAACTAAATATTGTTAAGGCGGGCACCGTAGGCAATGTGCGTATTCTAGATGATGCTGCGGTTGTGTCGCAGCCCATCAAACCGAAAAAGTCTCTGATTGTGGTGCTGGCCATAGTGCTGGGCCTGATGCTGGCCGTTGCCATAGTTTTGGTGAAGGGAATGCTTCGGAGTGGTGTGGAGAGCTCTGAAGTTATCGAAGCGGAAACAGGACTGGCGGTATATGCCACTGTGCCAAACAGTGCTGACCAGCAGAAGCTGAATGATCAGCTGGAGAAACTAAAACGCAGCCAGGGGCTTCTGGCTGTGGAAAACCCTGCTGATCTGGCGATTGAGTCTCTTCGGGGCCTTCGTACCAGTCTACACTTCGCCATGATGGAAGCTAAAAATAATGTGGTGTCCATTTCCGGGCCTAGCCCTGGGGTAGGTAAAAGTTTTATTAGCGCCAACCTGGCAGCGGTTATGGCCGGTGCAGGCCAGAAAGTTTTGGTAATCGATGGTGATATGCGTAAAGGGCATATGCAGCAGGCCTTTGGTGCAGAGCGTCACAATGGCCTTTCAGAAATTCTTTGTGGTGATCTGATGTGGCAGCAAGTGGTGATCAGCACAGAGCAGCCAGGGCTGGACTTTATTTCCACGGGTTCGATCCCCCCTAACCCGTCAGAGCTTTTAATGCATCCGCGCTTCGAGGCGCTGATTGAAGAAGTGTCAAGAGCTTACGATCTGGTGCTAATCGATACACCACCGATTATGGCGGTCACTGATGCTGCGATTGTCGGCAAGTTATCCGCTGCAACCTTGATGGTGGTGCGTTTTGGGCTGAACCCGGTGAAAGAGATTGCGGCGGCGCAGCGCCGCTTCGAACAAAATGGCATACGTATCAATGGCTGCATCCTTAACGGTATTGAGCGTAAGACCGGTGGCTATGGTTATGGCTACTACAACTACGAATATAAGTAATAGAGATGTGTTGCCGCAAACTTCAGCAAGCGGAAGCTTGATGGCGTCAATTGTTTACAGGAAATTGTGAGAAATGCTGACAGATATCTGCAACGCAAATATTGCGATAATTGGCCTTGGTTATGTTGGGCTGCCCCTTGCTGTTGAATTTGGTAAGAAGTATCCAACCGTAGGGTTCGATATCAATACGGTCCGGCTTGAGCAGTTACGTCAGGGGCATGATGAAACTCTGGAAGTCTCTGGTGAGGAACTCGCAGAAGCCTCGAAGCTGAGTTACAGCAATCAACTGGATGCGATTTCAGGCTGTAATGTCTACATTGTTACAGTGCCGACGCCGATTAATGAGCATCGTCAGCCTGATCTGACTCCGCTGGTAAAGGCGTCTGAGACTATTGGTAAAGTCCTGAGCAGGGGCGATGTTGTTATCTACGAATCTACAGTCTATCCAGGCGCAACAGAGGAAGACTGTGTGCCAGTGTTGGAGGCTGTCTCTGGCCTGAGGTTTAATGAAGATTTCTATTGCGGCTATAGCCCGGAGCGTATCAACCCGGGTGATAAAGAACACCGTGTTACGACAATATTGAAAGTAACTTCCGGTTCAACCCCGCAGATCGCTGAATATGTCGATAGCCTATATGGCTCAATAATCACTGCAGGTACCCATAAAGCCAGTTCAATTAAGGTAGCTGAGGCCGCAAAGGTTATTGAAAATACCCAGCGTGATGTCAACATCGGCCTGATCAATGAGCTGGCGATGATTTTTAATAAGCTGGGTATTGATACCGAAGAAGTGCTTAAAGCTGCGGGCACGAAATGGAATTTTTTGCCATTTCGTCCGGGACTGGTGGGCGGACACTGTATAGGTGTCGATCCATATTATCTTACTCACAAAGCCCAGGCTGCAGGTTACCATCCGGAGATGATCCTTGCAGGGCGGAGACTGAATGACAATATGGGGGCTTATGTTGTCAGTCAACTGGTTAAAGCCATGCTCAAAAAGCGTATTCATGTTGATGGTGCGCGTGTACTGGTTATGGGGCTGACCTTTAAGGAAAACTGTCCGGATCTTCGTAATACTAAAGTCGTGGATATCATTGGCGAATTAAAAGATTATGGCATGACGGTCGATTGCTATGACCCTTGGATTGATAAACAGGAAGCGGAACATGAATATTCATTAATCCCTGTAGCAGAGCCGGAACCGGGTGCTTATGATGCAATCATTATGGCTGTCGCTCATAAGCAGTTTGCCGAGATGGATTGTGAACAGTTACGTGCATTGGGTAAGGCAGAACATGTGCTTTACGATCTGAAATATATTTTGCCTGCTGAATCTACTGATCTGCGACTGTAAGGAATGAATATGTCTCGTTACCAGGAAATTTGTGATTCACTGAAAGCCAGTCCACGCACCTGGCTGGTAACCGGTGTGGCCGGCTTTATCGGATCAAACCTGCTGGAAGCTCTGTTAAAATTAGGGCAAACGGTCGTTGGGCTTGATAACTTCGCAACGGGTCATCGGCATAATCTTGATGAAGTGAAAGGGCTGGTCAGCCCGGAGCAGTGGCTGAGTTTTACCTTTATTGAGGGTGATATCCGCAATCTTAGTGACTGTCAAAGAGCTTGCCAGGGGGTGGACTATGTTTTACATCAGGCTGCACTTGGGTCTGTACCCCGCTCGATTAATGATCCGATCACGACTAATGACACCAATATCAGCGGGTTCCTGAATATGCTGGCAGCGGCCCGTGATGCCGAAGTAACCAGTTTTACCTATGCGGCCTCTAGCTCTACTTATGGTGATCACCCTGCTCTACCGAAAGTCGAGGAAAATATTGGGAACCCTCTTTCACCTTACGCAGTTACCAAATATGTGAATGAGCTATACGCAAATGTGTTTGCGCGTAGCTATGGCTTTAATACTATAGGCCTGCGTTACTTTAATGTATTTGGTCAGCGTCAGGACCCTAATGGGGCCTATGCAGCAGTGATACCGAAATGGACTGCTGCGATGATCGAAGGTGAAGATGTCTTCATAAATGGTGATGGTGAGACCAGCCGCGATTTTTGTTTTATAGAAAATACCATTCAGATGAATATCCTGGCGGCTACTGCATCTGAGGAGGCTAAAAATAATGTCTACAACGTTGCTGTAGGTGATAGGACTACGCTTAACACACTATTTGATGCTTTAAAAACTGCGCTTGCCAAAAATGACGTTACGTTTGATAAAGGCCCGGTATATAGAGACTTCAGGACTGGTGATGTACGCCACTCTCAGGCTGAAATCAGCAAGGCTCAAAAAAAGCTAGGCTATGTCCCCAGTCATCGTATTTACGAAGGTATTGACGAAGCTATGTATTGGTATGTTCAATCGTTGACTGGCAAAAGAGTATCCCGATGAAAATTCTTGTTACCGGCGGTGCCGGCTTTATAGGCTCTGCTGTTATCCGCCATATCATTCAGCACACAGTCGACAGCGTGGTGAACCTGGATAAACTCACCTATGCGGGTAATCTGGAAAGCCTTGTTGAGGTCAGTGACAACGGTCGTTATGATTTTGAGCAGGTCGATATCTGCAACCGTGCCGAGCTAGAAAGAGTATTTACAACTCATCAGCCGGATGCGGTGATGCACCTTGCTGCAGAGAGCCATGTAGACCGGTCTATAGACGGCCCTGCTGATTTTATTGAAACCAATATTGTCGGTACTTATACACTGCTGGAAGTGGCTCGCCATTATTGGCAGGGGCTGGATGATAAGTGCAGAGAGTCATTTCGTTTTCACCATATAAGCACCGATGAAGTATACGGCGACCTACCGCATCCGGATGAAAGCGCAGATGCAATACAGCAGCTCTTTACTGAATCGACCGCCTATGCCCCCAGTTCGCCATACTCTGCCAGCAAAGCAAGCTCGGATCACCTAGTAAGGGCTTGGGCGCGCACTTACGGTTTGCCGATTCTGCTAACCAACTGCTCTAATAACTATGGCCCTTACCATTTTCCGGAGAAGCTGGTCCCGCTGATGATTCTTAATGCCTTGGAAGGTAAGCCGTTGCCTGTATACGGTAACGGTGACCAGATTCGCGACTGGCTCTATGTGGCAGATCATGCCCGTGCGTTATACAAAGTGATAACAAAGGGTGTGGTGGGTGAAACTTACAATATCGGTGGTCATAACGAGAAGCAAAATATTGATGTGGTTCATACAATCTGTGACTTGCTGGATGAGCTGAAGCCTGGAAGTAGCTCTTATCATGAACAAATTAGCTATGTGGCAGATCGCCCGGGGCATGACCGCCGTTATGCGATCAATGCAGAAAAAATGAACCGTGAACTAGGCTGGGTCCCTGAAGAGACATTCGAGTCCGGTATCCGCAAAACTGTGCAGTGGTACCTAAATAATCTCGAATGGTGTCGTCGTGTACAGGACGGCAGCTATCAGCGCGAACGGCTAGGAGTGACATCATGAAAGGTATTATATTAGCTGGTGGTAGCGGTACGCGTCTTTACCCTATTACGATGGGCGTATCAAAGCAACTACTGCCTATTTACGACAAGCCGATGATCTATTATCCCTTATCTGTTCTGATGCTGGCGGGTATTCGCGAGGTGTTGATCATCACGACCCCGGAGGATCGTGACAGTTTCACGCGTTTGTTGGGGGATGGGCGTCAATTCGGCATTGAGCTTAACTACGCGGTGCAGCCTAGCCCTGACGGTCTAGCTCAAGCATTCATTATTGGTGAAGACTTTATTGGTGACAGCAGTGTTTGTCTGGTGTTGGGAGACAACATTTTTTATGGTCAGGGCTTTACCCCTAAACTAAGAGAAGCAGCCAGCCACGGAAGTGGCGCTACAGTGTTCGGATATCAAGTAAAAGACCCTGAGCGTTTTGGTGTTGTTGAATTTGACGAGGGTAGGCGCGCAATATCTATTGAAGAAAAGCCGGCCAGACCTAAATCCAACTATGCAGTGACTGGGCTCTACTTCTACGATAATAATGTAATTGATATTGCCAAGACTATTAAGCCTTCTGAGCGTGGCGAGCTGGAAATTACCAGCATCAATCAGGCCTATTTGGAACGTGGTAATTTGAATGTTGAGGTGTTGGGGCGAGGTTTTGCTTGGCTGGACACCGGTACCTATGAGAGTTTACTGGAAGCGGCCCATTTTGTGGAAACCATCGAGAAACGCCAGGGATATAAGATTGCCTGTTTGGAAGAGATATCCTTCAATAACGGTTGGGTGACGGCAGAGGCGCTGTATGCTGCTGGGAGTAAGTTAAGTAAAAACAGCTATGGGCAGTATCTGCTTGGTCTGGCAGGGGGATAAGAGTGAGTTTAGTGAAGTTTATAGAGTTTCCCGCTTTAGGGGATAGTCGAGGCTCTCTGGTCGTAATTGAGGGCAATGAAACTGTGTCCTTTGATATCAAGCGCGTATATTACATTTACGGCACTCATGCTGGAGTTTCTCGTGGTTTCCATGCACATAAAGAATTGAAGCAAGTTGCAGTGTGTATAGCTGGTAAGTGCAATATGCTACTAGATAATGGTGCGGAAAAATCTAAAGTACTTCTAGACTCGCCGACGAAAGGAGTCTTGATCGATGATATGATTTGGCATGAAATGCATGACTTTAGTGATGATTGTGTGTTGCTGGTACTCGCAAGTGAGCATTATGACGAATCTGACTATATTCGGGAATACGACCAGTTTAGAGAGGCTGTTAAGTTGTGAGATTTTTACATCCGCTGGCTGATGTTTCAGAGTGTAAAATAGGGAAGGATTCCCGTGTTTGGCAATATGTGGTTATATTGGAAGGTGCTGAAATAGGAAGTAACTGTAATATATGTGCACACAGTTTGATTGAAAGTGATGTGATTATTGGTAGTAATGTTACGATTAAATCCGGTGTTTTTATCTGGAATGGGACGCGCATTGAAGATAATGTTTTTCTTGGGCCTAACGCTACGCTTACTAATGATCCTTATCCGCGTTCAAAAGATTATCCGGAACATTATTTAGGTATAACAATAAGGAAAAATGCAAGCGTAGGAGCAAATGCTACTATTCTACCAGGTGTGACGATAGGAGAAGGAGCAATGGTAGGGGCTGGGGCAGTCGTAACAAAAGATGTACCTGCTAATGCTGTTGTTATTGGTAATCCTGCTAAAGTGATCAGGTATAGAAAATGACTATTCCATTTCTGGATTTGAAATCCATCAATGCACAGTACCGTGAAGAGCTTGTTAATGCGTCAGCTCGCGTGATTGATTCCGGTTGGTATATTCAGGGTGAAGAAGTCAAAGCTTTTGAGCAGGGATTCGCCCAATATTGTGGCAGCGAATACTGTATTGGTGTGGCCAACGGCTTAGATGCGCTCACCCTTACCTTACGTGCTTGGAAAGAACTGGATAAGTTGAAGGAGGGGGATGAGGTTATTGTACCCGCCAATACCTATATTGCCAGTATTCTTGCCATTACCGAAAACCGTCTAGTGCCTATTTTGGTTGAGCCGGATGAGGTTACCTTTAATCTTTGTCCACAAAAAGCCGAGGCGGCAATTACCCCCAAAACGCGTGCGATATTACCAGTTCATCTGTTCGGCCGTATGGCTGACATGCCTGCTATAATGGATGTTGCTGAACGCCATAACTTGTTGGTATTAGAAGACTCAGCTCAAGCTCACGGTGCTAGTATCAATGGCAAAAAAGCTGGGAACTGGGGCCATGCTAGTGGTTTTAGTTTCTACCCAGGCAAAAATCTCGGTGCCTTGGGTGATGGAGGTGCTGTTACGACAAGTTGCGAGGAATTAGCGGACGTTATTCGCACATTAGGTAATTATGGTAGTAAAGAAAAGTATCATAATCTTTACCAAGGTGTTAATAGTCGGCTGAGCGAACTACAAGCGGCCTTTCTGAATGTGAAGCTCCGTTATATAGATGATGAGGTAAGGGCTCGAAGAAGTGTAGCTAAGCAGTATTTGAATAATATTAGTAACGATCATATAGCGTTACCTAATTGGGATGAAAGTAGTAATCATGTTTTTCATCTCTTTGTAGTAAGATCAGAAACTAGAGATGAGCTTCAGAAATTTTTGGGTATAGGGGGCATTCAAACATTAATTCATTACCCAATCCCTCCGCATAGGCAATATGCATATCAAGGCTACTTCTCAAATCAAGAGCTTCCCGTAACAGATCATTTGCATGAATCCGTACTGTCTTTACCAATGTCTCCCGTTCTATCAAAATATGACGTGGATAAAGTGGTAGCTCGTTGTAACGAATTTTATATCTAGGATTTTTATGGTTAAGTTAGCGGTAATTCGAGATGATGATCTTAGTGCTTTAAATAGTCCAGAGGATATAATACAGGCATATCGTTCTTTGTATGGTTTAGTGCCAATAAATTTTTTCTTTGTTCCGTGTTTAAAGGATCCAAGCTTAAGCTATATGGCTGGTGAAAATGATTACTATTGGAGGGGAGTTAATGTTGACGGTATTGCAGATATATTCGAAAACCTAGAGTTAATGACCTTTCTTGAAGATGAAATAAATAAAGGTCATATTGATGTAGGCTTACACGGACTTCATCACTATAAAAGAGAGCTAGAGCGGCCTGTTGATAAAAGCCAAATTCTCGAAGCTATTAGTAAGGCAAATAAAATTCTTGGTCGAAATATTAAGTCTATTTCAGCTCCAAATAATAGCTTTTCAAAAAAATCTGAGAATGTAATAGAGTCTTTATTCAAAGTTGTATATATATCATATTCTCATCGGATAAATGAACGAAGATTCAGTGCTTCTAGTTCAATGGAATTTATTTATGCCGCACTTTGTAAGCTTTTGGGGAGGCCGCTAAGTCAAATCACTAATTCTCCAAGGCGGATTAATGCGCACTATGAAATGAGTTCGATACCTATTAGTTATGTACAAGATCATAGATTTGTATTTAAGGCGGTAGAGGACTTCCTAGAAAGCCCAAGTCAGGAAGTGTTATGTTTAGCTACACACTTCTACGACTTGAAAGATAACTTAGTGACTTATCGGCTGATGGAACAGACAATTGGTAGATTGTTAGATTCTGGAGTGAAGTTTGTTACCCTATCTGAGATTGAGGATAGGGTGATGAGTAAAGGACAATGAAAGCTTAAATTGTCCTATTTTTCCTTTCTTTCTGTTGGTGGGTCTGCAGGTATTTTTAATACGGTGAAATCATTGAGCTAGATCTTTATGGGTTTGGCTTCTATCTGGTTTTTTGATTGAGCTTTTATTTTAAGTTTATGAATAAAAAAAAAGGGAACTTGCTATTTTATGGCGATTTATTTAGTGGTAAGGGAAAATCTTCTCGATTTGAGTCTATTGCTAATAATCTTAACAGCGACTTCAATGTTGAGGTCTATAGCCGTGCAGTACATAAAAGGAAAACACATTTATATACAACACACTCTTCTCTAATTTACGGAAGTGCTTTGCGTGGTATTGGGTTTCTTTCACGCTATTCTGGGTTGCGCTACTTAGATAGAAACTCTCAGGAAAATATTTTTGATATATGGTGTTCTTCTAAAATTGGGGAAGGCCACTCCTTCATGGTGCCCGGATTGTGGCGAACCGCCAAGAAAGCTAGTGCCTCTGGGTGCACCCTTTTACATGGAGTTATCAGTTCACCTTCGTTTATTTTTAAAACGATACCGTATATGGAAGAAGAGGCTATAAGGTGGGGGGTGGATTTTAATCGATATAAGCTGATTGAGGAAGCTAAGCGTGTTAAAAACGCGATTGGTTATGCTGACGCTATAATCTGTAGCTCTAAAGCAGTCGCTAGTAGATATATTGAAGGCGGAGATATTGAGCCAAGTAAAGTTATTGCAATGGAAAAATGGTTGGACTTTCAAGTACTCCATCATAATAGAGCTTTTAATAATTCCGATAGTGTGAAAATTGTTTTTATTGGAACCATATCGCTTTTAAAAGGAGTCCTTCGTCTTCTTGAAGTTAGCAAGACTCTAACCTTTCCTCATTCAATTACATTTTTCGGGCCGATCTCGCATGATGTAAAACATGTGTTTCTAAGAGAGATTGGAGAAAATAAGTCACTAGTTTATGCAGGGTATGGCAACGTACAAAGAATAAGTGAAGAATACGACTTGGCAATTGTTCCTAGCTACCTAGATGCTGAGCCAAGAGTTATAAGGGAATGCTTGACAATGGGGATGCGAGTCTTAGCAAGCTCACATATTACCTCAATAGATAGCCCGAATTTAAGTACTTTTGATATTCTCGAGGGAGAATTGTCTGAAGCTATTGAAGGTGTAGTTAGAGATATGCAGAACAAGAATCTAACATCATTAGAAAACTCTCATGCCAAAGAAACTCTGCCTCCTAGCACTGAATATAATTCTGAATTGTCAAGCCTAATTGCCATGATGTGGAAGAAACATGAATAAAAGAGTTTTTGTGTTTTATATCCTTTCGGTTCAAGGTGTAAGTGCAATAACTAGTTTTTTGATATCTATTTATCTTTTCTCAATTTATGGGTCAGATTGGTTCGGTGAGTTTAGCTACTATGTATATCTTTCATTATTAGTTTTTACAATAGTGTCTTTAGGTTTGCCTGAGTTTTTTCAGTCTCGATTTTCTAAGGGGCAGATTATTAAATTCTCTTTAGGAGGTGTGTTTCTATATTTATTGTTTTTTCTATCTGTCTTACTTGTGTCATCATTTGTATCGGAGTTTTTTTTTGGTGTTTCCCTTAGTGAACTAGAGGTCTTCCTGCTGGGGGTGTATTCGTTGGCAGCAATTTCTCTTGAAGTTCTTTCAAGGTTTTTTATACATGAAAATCGAATTGTTGTGTCTCAGACATGCCTAAGTATACAGCCTATATTTATGTGGATAGGTTGTGCGATTTCATTATGGTTCGGTGTGTTACCTAATCCGATATATATTACAGCTCTAGCATCATTTATAGGGCTTTGCTTAATGTGCTTTGTAGTTCGACACGATCTGAATAGGTTTTTTGGAAATTTCTCTAATTGTAATTTTTCTCATTTTTCTGTCTCAAAAATAAAGTCAGTTGTCTTTTTTAATAGGTTTAATGTCGTAATTCTTGATTCAATGCCAGTATTTATTTTTGCTGCATTAGATATGTTTGCGTTTGCGGGTATCTACGCATTGTGCGCGCGCGTATTGATGCCTTTCAGCATGGTAGCTAATGGCATGGCTTCATTTGTTAGGAAGATAACCCTTGAAGGTGCAGGCGATAAAGGCGGTGTTGTACGTCTGGTTTATATATACTTTTTTGTGTTGCTTTTGGTTGGCGTGGCTGTATTGGTTGCTATTTATAATGATTTCTTACAGGCTAGAGCTCTTGTCGCAATGCCAGACGGCATGGAAGTTTTGTGTGGACTGATACTGCTGTACCGTATTTTCTACTTAGTAGTAAATTTTTCTAACTCTATCTTTCTAAGATGGTTGTTGGAGTCTAGTGGAAGCAAATTGTTAATAACTATTAACTTACTGGCATATTTGTTTTTAGCTAGTATTAGTGAGTTTCTTTCAATCGAGTATGTTTTTGTTTGCTCTGTGTTAATTTTGGTTTTGAATATTGGATGCTATTTTCGATTGATTAAAGTAGTTTGAATATAAGGAGTCTATGTGAAAATATTCAGAGTAATCCCGACAATGGGTAAAGGTGGAGCAGAGGATATAATGATTAATCTGTGCAATCATGAGGCTGTTAGTCATGATGTCACTCTTATGATCTTACGTAGAGTTCCCGAAGATGCCTATAATTTGGGGCGTATATCCTCTTCGGTTAAAGTAATCTCTATTATTCCTGAGGTAAATTGCTTTTTCTTCGGCTTTACCAAAGCTATTCAAGTTTTTATGTATGCTTTTTCTCCTTTAATCGCGTTATATATATATCTAAGACATAAGTTGTACGCCGTAGATATCGTTCATACGAACTTGACTATGGCTAGCTTGTTTTCTATTTACTGGTATGTTTTAGCTTTTTTGTCTTTGAATCGTAAAACAAAATTTTTGGAGACTTATCATACGAATTGGCATCTTATAGGCTCATTCCAGAAATTGATTTTTAGAGTAAGCTGGAAACTAAAGGATCATTTGATTTATGAGATTCTTGAGAGGGAGATTGATAATCTGGTAAAGATTGGAATTCCTAAGGATAAGATTAGTTATATACCGTTTGGAGTTCCTGATGAAAATGTTAAAATTGATAGCGTAAATAGGTTTTTGGCGAATAATAAGCGATCTATCAATAGTGCTGACCTTGTAATAATGACTGTCTCTCGATTGCGAATTTTTGAAAAACGAATTCATACAATGCTTGAGGCGGTTGAGATTATAAAGCAACGCCTTCCCTTAAAAGTAGTCTTTCTTCTTTGTGGGGATGGTAAGGATAAAGAAGAGATCGAGTCTATGGTGAAAAAACTTTCCCTTGAAGACGAAGTGGTATTTTGCGGTTTCGTAGATGACCCTGCATCTATTACGTCCGTAGCGGATCTATATATGTGTGCTATGGTTGGAGAAGATACGGGAATATCTGGATTACAAGCTGGTATGAACAATAAAGCCGTTGTCGGTGTGCAAACTTTACCAGGATTTGATTGTTTAAATTCTGCAATTAAGAGCTTTGAAAGTTCTCAGGAAATATCCGAGTTTATACTGAACTTAATTGATAGAGATTTATTGGATGCCTACTCATCTGAGTGTAAGATTTATGTTGAAGATAAATTCTCAGTAAATAGTATGTGTGATGCATATGATAGACTTTATGCTTCGCTATAGGTTTTTGATCTTCTATATTATGAATGTTGATCTGTAATGTGGCCTTATTGGGTGTTATTTCTTGTACCAGTTTTGGGGGTGATTTCTCCTTGGCGGCTGGATTATTCGGCTAGACTATTTGCCTTTGTATTGGTAAGTATCTTCTTCACGATAATGATTGGGTTTCGGCACGAAGTCGGGGGAGATTGGTTTGCGTATTTGGATCATTTCAGCGCTATATCATCCCAAGGATTTTGGGATGTAATCTCCAGGGGAGATCCAGGCTATTACCTAATTAACTGGATTGTCGCTTTTTTTGGTGGCTCTGTATATATAGTCAATCTCTGTTGTGCTGCTCTTCTGATGTACGGGCTCATTCGCTTTGCTAACAAGCAGCCTGAGCCTTGGCTGTCGATTCTGGTAGCTGTTCCCTACTTTTTAATAGTTGTAGCGATGGGGTATACGAGGCAGTCTGTAGCCATTGGTTTTATTTTGGTAGCATTGTGTTGTCTTAGCGAAAAAAATATTTTTGGCTACCTTTGCTGGGTGGCACTAGGTGCGCTATTCCATAAAAGTGCTATATTCTTTTTACCAATTGCAGCACTTTCTTCGTCACAAAATAAGCTTGCAACATGGTTTTGGGTTTCGGTGACCACTGCCACAGGACTTGCTTTGTTTGTACTTGATTCTATAAGTGTCGTTTGGACCAACTATGTTGACTCTCAATACAACTCGGAAGGAGGTATGATCAGGGTAATTATGAATTCTGTACCAGCTATTCTATTATTATTTTTTTATAAAAATCTTAAAATTGATACGGGGTTACAACAGCTATGGATATGGATGGCGCTTATATCACTATCCTTTGTCCCGTTAGTAAGTTTGGCTCCAGCAGCAGTAGATAGGCTTGCGTTGTATTTTATACCAATTCAGATGTTTGTTTTCGCAAGGCTTCATCTATTATCTCGTAACGTGATATTTAGAACTTCGATTGTCTTAGCGGTTATCCTATATTATGCTTTAGTTCAATGGGTATGGTTGAATCTGTCAAATAATGCAGGTTCATGGACGCCATATAGTATCTATTTTTTTAGAGAGTAGACTGTTGAGAATTTTAATATCCTCGAATACCGCGTGGTATATTTGGAACTTTCGCCTTGGTTTTATTAAGGAAGCTCTTAAGCGCAATGCAGAGATTTTTGTACTTGCCCCTCAAGATGAATATGCCGATAAGCTTAAAGTTATAGGTTGTAATGTTTTAGATATAAAGATTGATAATAAGGGTAATAACCTATATCGCGATCTCACTACTTTTTTTTCATATTATCGTATTATAAAGAGAGTTAATCCCGATGTGGTCTTTTTGAATACAATTAAGCCTGTTATTTATGGTACTATGGCAGCCTCTATGCTAGCGAAGCCAATAGTGAATACTATAACGGGCTTAGGTACTGCGTTTATCAAAGATACTTGGCTTACTAGGATAGTTGAGTTTCTTTACTCAATGTCACTAAAAAGATCTACTCATGTCTTCTTTCAGAATCCAGATGATAAAGCTCTTTTCCTAAAGAAAAGATTACTTGAACCTTGTAATACCAGTCTGATGCCAGGTTCTGGAGTTAATATAGATACATTTAGGCCTGCTACAAACTTAGCTGAGAAAGGTGTTTTTATCCTTGTAGCTAGATTGCTCGCTGATAAGGGTGTGCGAGAATTTGTCGAGGCAGCAAGGTTGGTGAAGGATCGTTTTCCTGAGTGTAGGTTTCAGCTTTTAGGCCCTGTGGAAGTGGAAAATAGAACGGCCATTTCAAAGGATGAGCTGGATCTCTGGGTGAAAACGGGTGTTATTGAATACTTGGGTGTTACAGATGATGTTAGGCCCTATATGAATAAAGCTAGTTGCGTAGTGCTTCCCTCATATCGAGAGGGTTTACCAAGAACTTTACTTGAAGCCGGGGCAATGTCTAAGCCTTTAATTGCGACTGACGTTCCAGGCTGCAGAGTGGTTGTTCGGCACGGAATTAACGGCTTTCTTTGCAAAGATAGAAATGCTATTGATTTGCGAGATAAAATAATTGACTTCCTTTCACTTACTGATAAAGAAAGATTTGAAATGGGGGCGCTTGCGCGAGATATTGTTGTAAACGAGTTTAGTGAAAGAATTGTAGTTCACAATTATTTTGAAATTATCGATAATTTACGCTCTTCTAACTGAGCTAGTTGCTTTTTTATTAAATTTTACAAAGGGCAAACTACCTACAGGTCTGTCGTCAGTATCTTTATCGTGATCTAAACTACCGGTGCGTTTAGAATATAATATGTCAATGCATATTTGATGGGTAGGTCACGTGGGAGGTCATCAGGCTCAGTTAAAATATCGTAATACGCTCTCGGCTCAATGTGTCTAAACACTAATTTATTGCACGCTTAGGTGTTCTTGACTGTCTCGAGCGAGAATGGCTCTTAGAGTAGTGGCTTAGTTTTATTGCCGTATTCTTAGGTTTACAACTTATCTTTAAAAGTGTTTTTAATATGGAACGAATTGATTCGTTAACATCGTTACGATTTTTTGCTGCTATTTTAGTTGTATTTAGCCATCTTAGCTTTCTTTCGGATAGTGATTCTAAAATTCTTTCAGAAATATATCGTGACTTCTTTCGAGAGGGTTTTATAGGGGTTGCATTTTTCTTTATATTGTCTGGATTTATTCTTTCGTTCTCTTATTCTAATAGGATTTCTGGAAAGCAGAGCTATATTGAATTTTTGATATCAAGATTCTCTAGGATTTATCCTCTTCATATTTTCACTTTGATATTGGCAGCTCCAGTCGTTATTTATACACTAATTAATGACGGTGGGAGCGCTGCATTGCTTGCAAATCTTATTTTAATTCAATCTTTTTTTTCTGATCCCGTTATCTTCTTTTCAGGAAATGCCCCTTCTTGGAGCTTGTCTAATGAAATGTTCTTTTATGTTCTTTTCCCTCTGCTGCTCTTTCGGAGCACGCTTTTTTTAGTTTTATTGGCTGCTGTGACTCTTTTTTTTCAGTTGTTTATTGCAAATTTGAAAATGACTGATAGTGCGCAGCACTACTATGTCTATATATTCCCTTTTTCTAGGCTTTTTGATTTTGTTTTAGGTTTGCTCTTGTATCGGGTGTTTGCTTCTTTTGGTAATAGGCGGATTCATAGTTTCGGTTTCTATCACTTGTTTGTAATCGCCATATTGTTTGTTTTTTTCTTCTTAAAAGACAGTATTGATCGGGTGTATCGTTATGACATTTACTATGTGTTGCCATTTTCGCTTTTGATATTATTATTTGCATTAGATCGTAGTCGATTTTCTAAAATATTTGAGAATAAGTCTTTAGTTCTTCTAGGTGAGGCTAGTTTTTCGCTTTATTTGGTTCATCATCTAGTTATTATTTATTTGAAGACTATCGGTTATAAGATTTTAGCGATTGAAGGAGGAGTTTTTGATCTTATTTTATGTATTCTTATTCTTGTTCTTAGTATTGGGTTGAGTATTTTTTTGTATAGGAATATTGAAGTTCCTGCTAGGAGCTATTTTAGAAAAGCATTGTCGACAGCCATTTCTAAGCGTTGAATAGTTGAGCTGGCGGCAATCGACATTTGATATGTAATCCACGTCAAATCATACGTATGCTAGCTGTGGGTACTGAGGAGGTTGTTCACATCGGCTAAATTCGAGATGCTGGTTATCGCCAAACAAACAACATCCGATAGCCGACATGAACAACCCCCACAAGAATG
>NZ_KK211071.1:0-4329 GCF_000620085.1 Marinobacterium jannaschii DSM 6295
CGCCGTGGCCGTATCCGCGACCGCGACCGGATTATCATTACGCCCTTCCAGGGTAATGGTCAGGCTTGCACTATCGGTTGCGCCTTCTTTATCACTTACCTGATAACTAAATGTCTCCGTCAGCGTCTGGTCGCTGTTGCGCAGCGCCTGCACGGCGGCATTACTCTCATCGATGACGTAGCTGTAGGAGCCATCGCTGTTGAGGGTCAGGCTACCATACTGACCAGCGAGGGACTGACCCACGGTACCATTGGAAGAGCCAAACTCAACGGCTGCAACCGTTCTGTCGACAGCATCACCATCGATATCCGTCGTATTCGTCAGCACATTACCTGTAGCGCTTGAGCCAACAGTAGCATTGGCTATGCCACCTGCTTCAACGGCACTACCGCTAGTATCCGATGCGACTGGCGCATCGTTGCTGCCATTGATAACAATTTCCAGATCCTGGGTAGCAGTACCGCCATTACCATCATCAGCGGTCAGGGTGTAGGTCAGCACCAGCTGCTCACCCTCACGCAGGAAATTGAATGCTTCACTGCCGGAGTCGAAGCCCCAGTTAAGGCTGGTACTGGTATTGCTGCTGTCGATCGCAGGATCTGGTGTCAGGCTAAGCATCGCCTGTAACTGGGCGTTGCCAGGCACAGAGGCATGGCTGGTAATCGTTTCACCGGCACTATTCTTCTGAACAGCCACAACCGTATGGGTAACTGTTACCTCATCCTGGGTATCAACATCGGTCAGGGTGATGCTACCGCTATCGGTCAGGCCTGCATCGGTTTCGGTCAGTCCGGATTCGGTAACAAAGTCTGCGTTCGGGTTACCACCGTCCGCAACCAGTTCGATCGACTGCACGGTATCGATCGCCATATTACGCAGGAAGGTCCAATTACCATCCACAGCGCGAGAAGAGTTCAGCCAGTTCTGATCAGCCAGTACCGTTACCCGACCGTTACTCAGTGCCTGATCCGCCATTACGATACGGTTGCTATCATCGACGATAACCGCTTTGGAAATCGTGGCATCGATCTCTAACTGGGCATAGGCAGCGGTAACAAACTTGCTAACCCCCGACATCAGAGAACTGTTATTGAGGTTCAGGGTATCCCCGTCATTGTCAGACGAGGTATCAAAGTAGCTTCCCCCCAATACCGTAATACTGCCCCCCAACGCGGTTATCGCATCGGAGATATGGCCATTCTGGATCGGCTTATAGCCGTTGTGTTCGCCAACAAAGAAGATGCGGCCACCCTTGTCGAGGAAAGCGCTCAGGGCCGCAATCTCTGCGTCAGCCAGGGCATTATCCGGCTGCATAACAAACAGCAGGTCAACATCCAGATCATAGCTATCCAGCGAGTTAGCGTAGTCATAGACGGCCGTCGACATACCCGGCTCAGAATCATAGAAATCCTGCGCATTTTCCCAAGTATCGCTATTTACAGTAGATGGCACATAGAAGCCAACCGTTACGGTCTGCCCCTCAGACAGGCTCAGCGGCGTATCCGAGGGGCCTTCTGTGATCTCAAAGGTCGAAGCAGAGCCATCGGTTGATTCATTGCCGGAATTACCCGAGCCACCAGACCCGCTCTCCGAAGAAGCAAATGCTGGCGCGTCATTGCGACCTTCAATGGTGATCGTCAGGGTCGTTTCCGCTGTCAGGCCATCGGTATCGGTCACCGTATAAGTGAATACTTCCGTTAACGTATCGCCGTTCCGCAATGCCTGGACAGCCGCATTGGTTTCATTAACCGCATAGCTGTAGAAACCATCGCTGTTGAGGGCCAGGCTGCCGTAGCTGGCAGTCAGGGACTGGCCGACAGTGCCATTGGTAGAACCGAAGACAACAGCCGTGACCGTCTTGGTTTCACCCGTACCATCCACATTACTGTCATTATCCAGCACATTGCCGCTGGCAGTGCTGCCCGCGGTACCGTTGGCAATACCGCTGGCCTCCACGGCGGTACCAGTGTCCGCCACAGCCACCGGATTGTCATTGCGCCCTTCGATGGTGATGGTCAGAGTCGTCTGATCTGTCAGCCCGGCAGCATCAATTAGTGTGTAGCTGAAAGATTCGGTGAGTGTCTGAGTGGAATTACGTAACGCCTGTACCGCGGCATTACTGTCATCGATCACATAGCTGTAGGAGCCATCGCTGTTCAGCGTCAGCGCACCATAGCTGGCGGTCAGGGACTGGCCAACCGTGCCAGCAGTGGTTCCGAAAGAGACGGCAGAGACAGTTTTAGTATCCCCTGCATCCACATCGGTATCGTTGCTGAATACATTGCCGCTGGCGTTAGAACCAACAGTGCCGTTAGCCACGCCACCCGCTTCCACCGCAGTGGCGCTGTCAGCAACCGCCTGTGGCGCTTCGTTAACATTGACCACATTGATGGTCAAAGCCTGAGTATCACTGCCATATTCATCAGTGGCGGTAATTTCGACGGCATAGCTGTTATCAGAGCCAGCCGACGCCGGACCCTCGAAATCAGGGGCGTTCTTAAAGGACAGCGCTCCAGTGCTGGTATCAATGCTGAATTTAGCCTGATCAGCACCACCGGTGATGCTGTAACTCACCGTACCCACTGCATCGGCCGCAACGGTGGTTACAGCCGTGCTGTTTTCGTTATGGTTGATGCTGGCAGTTGTCTCGCCACCATCAGAGTTGATCAGTGGAACTTCATTGACCAGCATGCCGGGGTCGACAATAACACCGTTTACAACGCCATCCTTATCATAGGTACCACCGTCCGTCAGGCTGAAGGTCAGCTTGGTCTTGGCACCTAGTTCATCTCTAGAGCCGGTAATATCCACCCAGCGGCCGGTATCGGGATTTTTCTTATAAAACTTATTCAGGTCTTTCGATGCATCGGCAAAGACTTCGACCTCAACGGTGGCGCCCGGCGTTACATTCTCAATGTTTAACGCGAACTGACCCAATGGCATCTTCACGCTACGCGGCAACCTGGAAGGTTTTTCACTGGCCTCAGCACCCGTGATCTTCAGCCCGTCAGCAACAGCGAAGGTAACCCAACGACTATCTTCCGATCCAGATCCTGTCGCCACCAGTGAGGCGACATTGACCTGTTTGTAATCGTCGATGCCATCGCCATTACCGTCTCCGGTACCGGTGCCTGACTTATTGGTGACGCCCTGCTCAGCAGTATTCAGCAGGCCATCTCCATCGATGTCCTCATCCTCGACATCAGGCGTCTGGTCTCCATCGATATCGGACAGCACATTCACTGTCAGGGTCTGAAGATCAGAGCCTCCACGGCCGTCGGAAACGGTGACTTCCACCTGGTATTCATTATCTCCACCATCAACATAGGCCGGTGCGCTGTCGAAGGTCAGTGCACCAGTGTTGCTGTCGATGCTGAAATCGGCCTGATCTGTACCGCCGGTAATGCTGTAGCTAAGGGTATCGCTATCGATATCAGTAGCTTGGACGGTGGTGACCAGGGCAACATTCTCTGCCAGGTTAACGGTAGCCGTCGCCCCACCACCACCGCTGCTGATCTCAGGCGCAGTGTTGAAGGATACTGTGAAGGTTTTGGCGGTGGCGTTTGCAGCAACGCTGTTGCCAGCCAGATCCGCCACCTGGTTAGTGTTCAGCGCCACGGTATAACTACCGGCGTGCTGGTTTTCATTCCAGCCACCGCTTGGAGCCGCGATGGTATAGGTCGCCGTCTTGCTTCCTGCATCGTAGCTGACGCTACTTACCGTGAGGTTGCCGACACTACCCGGCCCCGATACCGTGATATTGCCCACTGCGATCGTTGTGGCATCAATCCCGCTTCCGACATCGGCAAAGGTAATGGCAACCTGGAAGCTCTCACTATTTTCCGGATTGGCCAGTGTCTCCCGTACCACAGTCTCCAGTGTCGGCAGAGCGCTATCGTAGTTGACCGTAGCCGTCGCCTGGGTGGCGTTGTTGCCCGCCTGATCGGCTACATCTGCGGTAATACTAATCGATCCCTGAGACAGGCCCTGCACTTCGCTGCTGCTCAGGGTCACGCTCCAGCTACCGCTGCTGGCGGTCCCTGTTTTGCTGACGCCGCCGACATCGACGCTGATAGTCTGGCCATCTTCGGCATTGGTGCTGCCACCCACCGTCAGGCTGCTGTCATCTTCGCTGGCGTTGATGCGGTCATCGGTGGCAACGGTGTTGATGCTTAGGGTCGGCGCAGTCTTGTCGTAGCTGATCGACTTAGTGGCCTGGGTCGCGTTGTTACCGGCTTGGTCAGCGACATCAGCGGTAATGCTGACAGAGCCTTCGGTCAGGCCCTGTACTTCGCTGCTGCTGAGCGTCACGCTCCAGCTGCCCCCGCT
>NZ_KK211071.1:5314-67200 GCF_000620085.1 Marinobacterium jannaschii DSM 6295
CGGTCATCGGTGGCAACGGTGTTGATGCTCAGGGTTGGCGCGGTCTTGTCGTAACTGATCGACTTGGTGGCCTGGGTGGCGTTATTACCCGCCTGATCAGCCACATCCGCCGTGATCGATACGGTACCTTCACTCAGGCCCTGCACTTCGCTGCTGCTGAGCGTCACGCTCCAACTGCCGCTGCTGGCGGTCGTTGTTTTGCTGACTCCGCCAACATCGACGCTGATGGTCTGGCCATCTTCGGCGTTGGTGCTGCCGCCAATGGTCAGGCTGCTATCATCTTCGCTGGCGTTAATCCGGTCATCGGTGGCAACGGTGTTGATGCTCAGGGTTGGCGCGGTATTGTCGACGTTATAGCTGGTTTCATTGCTACCTGATGGCGTAGTGTTCGTCAGGTTATTTCCAGACGGATCCTGAATACCATGACCGCTGGCGAATGCCAGAGCAACGGTGCCGTCGAGATCGGCGAGATCACCACCGCTCAGCGTGATATCCCACGCATTAGAACCAGCCGACGTTACGTTGGTAATGGTCGCGGTGGTACCGCTAACAGTGAACTCACTGGCAGATAGGTTGTTGATCGTTTCGGAGAAGGTTACCCGATAGGTCAAACTGTCGGCATTGGTCTGCTCTGAGGTCGGTGTCTGGCGTTCGATACTAACAACCGTAGGTACCTTGGTATCACCGCTGAAGTCCAGATCATTGCTGGCAAGGTTGTCTTCACTGGCAGCGCTGGTAAAGGTGTTGGCAGCAATAGAGATCTGGCCGCTCAGGCTCTGGGTATCAGCATCCGGTGTATAGGTTGCGGTATAGAGACTGTCATCACCACCATCTACTTGCAGATTGGTGAGGACACCGCCGCTGACAGTAATATCGTCGGCAGTGAAGCCAACCGGTGCTTCGCTGAAGTTAAAACTAACTGTAGCCGTCTCACCTGCCAACAGGGAGCTGGTATTGGCGGATATCGTTACGGTCGGGTTAACAACAACAGAGATCGTGGTTGCTGCAGTATCTGAAGTACCGCTGTCACCATCGGTCAGAACCAGATTCAGCACCCTGTCACCCGCCGTATCGCTGTCAGTATCAAACGTCAGGTTCTGTACCAGGGTCGCAACACGGGTCGCAGTTGCCTGGTCATTCAGGCTAACAATCAGGTTATCACTACCGCTGCCAGTACCATTGCTGGCGATGGTACCAATCACCTGTCCATCTACGGTAATTGAGCTGCCCACATCGGTATTGCTGGACAGAGTCACGCCGGAACCGGCACGGATGCTGATCAGATCACCTGTCAGGCGACCCGATGCGAAGGAAACGGTCAGCGCCCCACCATCAAAATCGCTGGAATCAATATCGCTGATCGCAGCCGCTGTGCCCTGATCAATCAGGACAGCGGATAGCGCAGATGCAACCGTCTGATTATCGGCTGCTCCCAGATAAGCGATAACCGGTTTATCGTTAATTGCATTGACGGTGACATTCCAGGTCACGCCGCTGGCAGAAACATGCGAAGAGGCATCGTCCGCCGTGGTATCGAAGGTATGGCGTGTTTCGCTGGTGCCATCCCACTCGGTATAGGACTGGTTGACACCCTGGCTGTTATCTACCGCATAAACGGTCAGGCCACCGGGTGTGCCGCTGAAATCAGCCACTGGCACAAAACGCAGATAGGTGTACTGAGACTCCAGCAACAAGGCTGCGCTGGCTGATACGGACCCAATATCATGCCAGTAATCCCCGTACTCGTCGTTGGAGTACTGCCACTTACCTTCAGTGGTTGGATTAGAAGCATCAGTGACTATGGCTATCCCCGCCTTGTTATCGCTATCCGCATCGGAAAAACCGCTAGCCACAAGCAGGTCATCGACGGAATCACCCAGGTTGGGCCCTTCATTACCATTAAAGACGTCCTCGAAATCCTTACTGACGATATCTTCATCAATCGCGGTCAGGCTGGCATCCGAGGACACTGTCGGCGCATCGTTGACCGCAACCGTATCAACCACCACCTGTACTGCACTGACGGACTCGGCTCCGGCGTTATCTTTCGCAACTACGGTAAAAGCACTTAAGCCAGTGTTGGGGGTATCTGGATCAAGATCAACACCATTGGCATTACTGGCCGGAGTCCAAAACGCCTTATTGCTGGCATCGATAGTATCGTTACTGCCCGCCGCCCAGGCAGCGGCTGTACCGGCCGTAGCTCCAATCTTAAGAGTGCCGGTAGAAACCGCTTGAACCACAAAGCCAGTTACAAAGCCATCGCCATCCGCTTCGTTCCCTGCTGAGGCCAGGTCAGAGAAACTGATCTCTTTCTCGGTATCTTCAGTGCCGCCGGTGATGTTGCTGATAGAGGTCAGGGTAGGAAGATCATTAACTGCTGCGGTTGATACAACCACCTGCACCGCACTGGCCGACTCGCCAGCGACATCATCTTGCGCAACAACAGTAAAGGCGTTGAGGTTACCGTTCGTATTGCTCGCTGGCGTCCAGAAAGCTTTATTGCTGGCATCGATAGTATCGTTGCTACCCGCCGCCCAGGCAGTGGCCGTGCCGGCCGTGGCACCAATCTTGAGTGTGCCGGTAGAAACCGTTTGCACCACAAAGCCAGTAACAGAGCCATCGCCATCCGCTTCGTTCCCTGCTGAGGTCAGGTCAGAGAAGCTGATCTCTTTCTCGGTATCTTCAGTGCCGCCGGTGATATTGCTAATGGAGGTCAGGGTAGGAAGATCATTAACTGCTGCGGTTGAAACAACCACCTGCACCGCGCTGGCCGATTCCGCATTGGAGTCATCCTCAGCAACGACGGTAAAGGCATTCAGGCTACCGTTGGCATCTGCTGCGGGGGTCCAGAAAGCTTTATTGGTGGAGTTGATCGTATCGTTACTACCCGCCACCCAGGCCGTTGCAGTACCAACAGATGCACCAATTTTCAGAGTACCGGTAGACACGGCTTTCACCACAAAACCGTTCACCAAGCCATCGCTATCCGCTTCGTTACCTGCTGTCGTCAGGTCGGAGAAACTGATCTCTTTTTCTGTATCTTCGGTGCCACCAGTGATACTGCTGATGGAGGTTAGGATCGGCGCATCATTAACCGCAGCCGTCTCAACCACCACCTGTACTGCACTGGCCGACTCAGCACCGACATTATCCTCCGCGACAACTGTAAAGGCATTGAGGTTGCCATTGGCATTACTGGCCGGAGTCCAGAACGCTTTATTACTGGCGTCGATGGTATCGTTACTACCCGCCGCCCAGGCTGTAGCCGTACCTGCCGTAGCACCAATTTTAAGGGTACCGGTAGAAACTGCTTTCACCACAAAGCCAGTAACCGAACCATCGCTGTCCGCTTCGTTACCTGCTGCGGTCAAGTCAGAGAAGCTGATCTCTTTCTCGGTATCTTCGGTGCCGCCGGTAATATTACTGATAATAGTCAGTGTTGGGTTAGCATTTGAAACCGCCAGCTCGTCATAGACAAAGTTATCGACCGCGAGGTAGTTCATCGATCCGCTAAGGACGAACTCAACGGTATCGATGTCCGTTGTAAGGAAACCTGTACCGGTCAGATCGATACGCTGCCAGGCTCCACCTTCAGCAGCCGGACTCTGGCCAAAAGCGAAAGTGGTAACATTTGCTGAAACCACCTGCTGGCCATTGAGTTTACCTATGACGGTAATTGTCTCACCAGCATCCATGACATTTCCGCCCTTGTCAGAGGATGGCCAGACATCAAACATCACGGCCTTGAAGGCGTACCCACTTGGCGCACTAATACCGCCAATATTTCCTGTCCGGATCTCACCGAAGCCAGAATCCATATAGGCATCGGAGTTACCGTTAGCGCCAATCTGATTGGAGCCATAATTATCTACTTTCTGGCCAATCATATTGCCGGTGAGGGTAAAAGTCTGACTGGAGGCGGTAAAGCTCGTGCCATTGTTAGCAATCGCCTCATAGTCATAGGAGTCGCCGGTACCCACATCGGAGATATTTACAGTGACCGTTGCATCGGTCGTGTTGTTACTGGCTCCACCGTCATCAGTCCGAACCGTCAGGGTATAAGCGGTTGTACCATCTTCATAATCCAAGTCACCGCTATCGTTAACAGTGACGGCGCCGGTAGAGCTATCGATAGCAAATGCCAGATTGCCGTCTTTATCACTATCAGTATTGCCAGAGGTAATGCTGTAAGTGAGTCCTGTATCGGTAGCGCCACCATCGCCATCGTTGGCATTTACATCAATAACACTGGTGCCGTTAGCACTGTTTTCGGCAACGGCGACATTTTCTGCGCCGTCAGAGAGATCTCCCGAAAATACAGGCGCTGTATTAACCGCGACTGGGGAAACACTTATATTGTCAATCTCAGGCATAGCCGGAGCATTAAAGGAGAATCGAACCTCATCGACATTATCAAAAGATGCGCCAAAAGTTAGTACGCCGTAGACCCCACCAGCCGTCGTTGCTGTCATAGTGTAGCTAATGCTACCGGCACTATCAGATGTGTTCAGGTCTACAGACTCGGCCGATACCACCAACGAGTTGTCTCGATATCCTGAAATCGAGACAATTGTTCCAGCCTCAGTGCTACCGTTCCCGAAGTCGAATGAGTTTAGATCGAAATCCGTACCATCAGCAGATTTCATATAATATTCGATCTGAGCAAGACTGCCTCCTTGGTTGTATAGAATACTCCGATCAGAAGCATCCCCGTCGTTATTCAGGTTTTGACCTTGCTCTGTAAATGTAGGGTTTGCAATATTGATTGCGCTATCTGCCCCAAGTGTCCAACCACTAAGCGTATAGGTAGTCACCCCTATTTCATATTTGAGGTTAGTGTTATCGAAATTTTCGCTGTCGATAGCCAACACACCCTTGAAGCTATTACCCACTATCAGGGAAGACAAAGGGCTACCATCAATTTGTCCTAGCATCTGCTCCAGTATCCAATCTCCATTTTTCAACGTCGATCCGGTTTTGTTGTCCGAAGCAGCCACATCGGCATCTGTCAGTTGTGCTATACGAGCAATAAAGTCAATCCCAGCATCACTTTCGGCCACATCACAGCCATAGATCAGCAGATCACCATCATCCGTCAGTGCCGATCCGATATCCGCCAGGGCCACGGAGTGGCTCTCGATGTTTTCATCAGAGAGTACCGCTTCACCCAGACTGATCTGTCCATCATCGCCATGGGATAAAAGATGAATCGCATCATAGCCTTCGTTCTGCTGTGCCCAGCGCTGCAGCTGGCTGATACCATCAGATTCGCCATTCAGCAGGTAGATCTCGACACCCGGGCGTATACCCTCGACCAGCGATTGGTAGTCGTCCACGCTGGTATCGATAAACGCAACTTCCTTTCTGCCGTTATTCGCTGCAGGATCGGCGGCCTGAACCTGAACAGGTGCGAGTGCGTCCGGCTGGCTTGTGGACTCAGTGACGTCACTGTCATAGGCCACATCAGTCAGTGCTTCCGCACCGGTTGCAACTGCGGCGCCATCAAGCAGAATACGCGGCTCCAGCGCAGTAATAAGAGGCTTACGTTTAAACTGGACGGCGTTTTTAGCGGTTTTTGGATACTTAGGCATAGCTAATTTCCCTGCTACCATGCGACAAGACACCGACTTAAAGCGGCTAACCTTGCAGACACGGATCTGACTTATTCTGTTTCTGAAGGCGCGTCAAAAAAGGCGGTCGCGCTCATTCCGGGTATCAAACTATCACTACTGGCAAAACGGGCTCTGAGAGTCAGAGTCTGACTCACCGGATCGATAGCCGGGTTTATGGCCACAACGCTGGCTTTAAGCTCTCCCCCGGTTTCATCGATCTTCATTCGCAGGTTCATACCTGCACGAAGCCATTTCATCCAGACCGCAGGCACTACCAGCTCAGCCTCAAGGCGCTTATCGGCAACGATCTCGATAAGCTCTTGTTGCTGACGGATATTTTCATGACGATTAACAAGTAAGCTAACGACCCGACCACTGTAAGGAGCACGAATACTGCACCGTTTAGTGTTAAGGCGGGCAATTTTCAGCTCCGCACGGGTCTGTTCAAATTCTGATTGGGCCAGGGCTACATCAAGTGCACCGATAGAGGCAAGTTCATTCAACTGCTGGGCATTTTTCAGCTTGATCTCCGCCACTTTATTTTCAGCTCCGACCTTTTCAGCCTGGGCCTCATAAAGATCACAATTCAAGCCGACAAGCAGGTCTCCTTTTCGGAATCGTTCGCCCGCACGCTTAGGTAGCGCAATGACTTTAGCCGCAAGTTCGCCGGAGAGGATCGCCCGGTCCAGCGATTTAACGACAGCCCTCGCCTCCAACGCTGCTGTTGCCTGTGCAGAAAAAAGCAGCGCCAGAGAAAGCCCAATCAGAGGTTTCATTTATTAAATCGCCTCGGTCAGATCAACGGACTATCGGAAGACTGATTTGCTTCAGCAGACTTCGTTAGCGATGGGTTCTCAATATCGGCCTCAGCACTAACTGGGGTAGCCGCTTTCACCTGCTCCAGCTCACCACGCTTCCAACGATCAAAGCGCTGTTCGATCGCACTGGTCAGGTTGGTCAATCCAGCTTCTTTATAGTCGTCCGGCAGCAGATCCATACCCATGGTCACGAATACGCGGCCATAGCTATTTTGCAGATTGGCGTAGGCCACATCACGACGAAGCTCCGCCAACAGGGTGTTGAGTGACTCGCGGATCAGATCCAGTTCAGAGCCTCGCTGGGTCTGAGCGCTGTTGCGGGTATGCGCGTTAATCCGGTTAGCAACATCAAAATACTGATCTGCCAGCTCGAAGGATTTACGCGCCTGCTCGAAGCGAATGTTTGACAGGTGCACCTGGGTCAGTACCGCCATTGACGCGGCCAGTCTCTGTTCCTCAGCCAGGGCTTCCCGGGTCTTAGCCAGATCTCGCTCAGCCCCTACTTTGAACACATCAAACAAGTTCCAGCTGATTCGGGCACCTACACTGGTCCAGTCCTGGTTCAACAAGAAGTCGCTATTGTCGCGATAAGCGCCGGCTTCCAGCGTAATGCCAGGCAACATGCTCAACATCGCGGCGCGGGTATCAGCGGCCGATATACGTTTCTGGTAGTAGGTCTCGACCAGTTCAGGACGCTGGCTTAATGCCTGCTCTTCCATCTCTTGCAGCGAGATGGATAATTCCGGCACGGTAAAATCGGGCTGGCTGACATCGGCAAGTTCGAACTCACTGCCTGGCTTCATGCCCATCAGGGCCGCCAGCTCAGTTTTTGCGTTAATCAGATCCTGCCGTAATGACTGCAGAGAACGCTGTACATCAAGTAGCTCGCGCTGATAAAAAAGGGCCTCAAGCGGCGAACGCAGGCGTAACTGCTCTACCCTGCGGGAGTTATCCAGCGCCCTGGATGCATCACCGATCAAAGGTGAAATTTTCTGCAGCAGGCGTTCCGCCGATACCGCACGCCAGTACGCGGCACGGACCTCCTGGGTAATGTTGTGACCGACTTTGCGCTCACGCTCTTTAGCGATCAGGTAACGATCCGCCTGCTGATGGGCACGTACGTAGGAAAGGCCAAAATCGAGGATATTCCAGCTGAATGCAACGCTGCCGTTGGAACGCTCTTTATCCTGGGAGACTGAGTAGGTCGGATTTGGTCCTAAGGCGTTGGGCTGCCCGTCGGTGAAGGTCACGCTGGCAGAGGCAGCAAAGTTATTGCGCTTGGCGTAACCCGCTGAAGCGGTCAGGTCTGGCAACATCTCGTAGCGCACCAGATCGACCTGCCCCTGGGCTAGCGCAGATTCCAGTGCCTTTAGTTTCTTTTCGCGGTTGAATTTGACCGCGCGGGCGATCGCCTCATTCAGAGAAACGGGGGCATCGGCTACAGCTTGTTCGCGATCCAGCCGATCCAGATCCGATTTGACGGTACTCAGTACGTTATCTGGTGAAACTACCTGAGGAGAAACAGAGCAGCCACTGATCGCAGCAGCCAGCGTTGTAGCCAGTATTGTTTTTCTGAACATCATTCCATTCTCAGTCAACTAGGATTGAAGCCTTATCACTACGGACAGGACCTCTCCATTGCTGAGTGGCGTTCCATGCCCAGAGTAGCTCATTTGGTAGCTGCAATCTGGTAGCGTTTAGTATCCCTTGGCTTAGCCAGCGCTAAATCAGCCCAGATTGCAAAAACCATAAAGATTATAGTTGAAAGATAGCAGGAGACAAACATGAATGGAACGAATATTAAAGTAAACCGTTTATGAATTTAAAACAATTCAATAACCTGATCCCTTACAGGCTTTTCGGCAACATTCTTCGACAATAAAAAGCTAACGAGGTGAATCAAAATTGTAAGCTTCTGCGCTCCAGCATCCCGAAACACAGCCGTTCAATCCATAACCTATTGATTAGCCGATTACATACTGGAAACAAAACCTGCCACAACTACCAGGTAAGTCGAACCCAAAGCCAAGCTAGCACAACCCACGCAGCTAAAGACAGCTGCACAGACACGCCTGAAGCCCATACTAATCAGAGGCAGCATTCAAACAAACCAATACCAGAAAAGTGCTGATACTATATTAACAGCACCACCAACCGCTGAAAGCAGGCATAAAAAAACCGCCTCAACAGAGACGGCTTTAACATTCAAACCAGAGATCCATCAGATCTCAGTAACACCACCCATATAAGGCACCAGCGCCTCAGGGATGCGAATCTTACCGTCGGCAGTCTGGTAATTTTCCATCACTGCCAACAGAGTACGCCCCACGGCCAGACCAGATCCGTTCAGAGTATGCGCCAGTTCTGGTTTACCAGTCTCAGGGTTACGCCAGCGAGCCTGCATACGACGCGCCTGGAAGTCGCCCATATTGGATACAGAGGAGATTTCACGGTACTTGTCCTGGCCTGGCAGCCAAACTTCGATATCGTAGGTCTTCTGCGCGCTGAAGCCCAGGTCACCACCGCAAAGCACGACAACACGATACGGCAGCTCAAGCTTCTGCAGGATCGCTTCGGCATTAGCCGTCATATCTTCCAGCGCGCCCCAGGACTTGGACGGTTCAACAATCTGAACCATCTCAACCTTTTCAAACTGGTGCTGGCGGATCAGACCGCGGGTATCCTTACCGGAAGAACCCGCTTCGGAGCGGAAGCAAGGCGTATGGCTGGCAAATTTCAGCGGCATCTGCGCTGCATCGATGATTTCATCACGCACCATGTTGGTAACAGGTACTTCAGCCGTTGGAATCAGGTAGTAGTGGCGTTCACCAAAAGGTACTTTAAACAGGTCTTCCTCAAACTTCGGCAACTGACCGGTGCCACGCAGGGAGTCAGAGTTGACCATATATGGCACGTAGATCTCTTCGTAGCCATGCTCGTTGGTCTGTACATCCAGCATAAACTGAATCAGCGCACGATGCAGGCGCGCCAGCCTGCCACGCATCACCGCAAAGCGGGAACCGGTCAGCTTGGCTGCGTTTTCGAAGTCCAGCTCGCCGCTGCCTTCACCCAGATCAATATGATCCTTAGGTTCAAAGTCGAAGCTGCGTGGAGTACCCCACTGACGCACTTCAACATTGTCTTCCTCATCAGCACCTTCCGGCACGCTGTCGTGAGGGATATTGGGTACACCTGCCAGCAGATCTTCCAGACGCTCCTGAAGCGCATTTAATTCCGCTTTGGCAGCATCCAGCTTACTACCCAGCTCAGCGACTTCAGCCAGCAACGGCTGGATATCTTCCCCGGACGCCTTCGCTTTACCGATGCTTTTCGATCGGGTGTTACGCTCATTCTGCAGCCTTTCGGTCTGAACCTGGAGTTCCTTACGCTGGTTTTCCAGCTCTACGAACTGCTCTACAGGGAATTCATAGCCCTTTTTCTTAAGCAGCTGTGCAACCTCTTCCGGGTTGGTTCGTACGTATTTAGGGTCAAGCATGACGTTTTAATGCACCTTAATCAGAACAAGCGTGTAATCCATAAGCCCGCAGACAGCGCGGCTATACATAACAAGACGCTTAATAATATATAAATCATTGCGGACATTACATGCCCTTCCTGCAGCATTGCCACAGTTTCCAGAGAAAAGGTGGAAAAAGTGGTAAAGGCGCCCATAAACCCAACCATTAGCAGCGGCCGGAATTCAGGATCAAGCTTTGATTTCTCGAGGATCAGCACAAAGCAGACACCCATCAGGAAGCTACCAACGGCATTACAGGCCAGGGTACCCATTGGCAGCTTATGAGTTGCGTTGTTGAGCAATCCACTCACCCAGTATCGCCCCAGCGCCCCCAACGCTCCGCCGATGGCGATGAATACAATATGCAGCACCGCTTTCCCCTCAAAGATCCCCGTATCGTTTCTGACCACTGCGGGCATCAAGGCCCTTCAGGTAGTTCAGCTTTTCACCTATTTTCTTTTCCAGCCCCCGATCTTCCGGCTGATACCAGTTACGATCAGCCAGCTCTTCCGGCAGATACGATTCTCCGGCAGCATAGGCGCCTGGTTCGTTATGGGCATAGCGATATTCATCACCATAGCCCATTTCCTGCATCAGCTTGGTGGGTGCGTTTCGCAGATGCACCGGCACCTCATAGCTGGGCTGCGCGGCCACATCTGCCTTGCACTGATTGAATGCCATATAGAGCGCATTACTCTTCGGTGCGCAGGCACAATAGACGGCCGCCTGAGCAATTGCGCGCTCCCCCTCTGCTGGCCCGACACGATCAAACGCATCCCAGGCATTGAGTGCCACCTGCATTGCGCGCGGGTCAGCATTACCGATATCTTCAGAGGCAATCGCTACCAGGCGCCGGGCAACATAGAGCGGATCACAGCCACCATCGAGCATCCGACAATACCAATAGAGCGCGCCATCCGGCGACGAGCCCCGTACTGACTTATGAAACGCCGAGATCATGTCATAGAACAGATCACCCTGCTTATCGTAACGCCGACCAGTGGACCGCAGTACTTCATCAAAAACGGCATCGTCGACGATCTCAACATCACCTTGCGGCTGCGCCAGATCAGACGCAATCTCCAGCAGATTCAGCGAGCGCCGCGCATCGCCATCCGCCGCCTGAGCAATCTTAGCCAGCATATCATCGGCAATCTGCAGAGATCGCCCACCCAGGCCTCTTTCAACATCATGCAAAGCCCTATTCAGCAGCTGCCGGATCTCGCTGGCTTCCAGACTGCGCAACAGGTAGACCCGCGCCCGCGACAGCAGTGCGTTATTTAGTTCAAAGGAAGGGTTTTCGGTGGTCGCCCCGACAAAAATCAGCGTGCCATCTTCGATATAGGGAAGAAAAGCATCCTGCTGCGACTTATTGAAGCGATGCACCTCATCCACAAACAGGATGGTCTTGCGGCCGCTCTGGGCCTTAATCTGCTTTGCCTGCTCAACCGCGGCGCGAATCTCCTTCACGCCTGAGAGGACCGCAGAGATGGTCAGAAACTGGGCATCAACATGGTGAGCAATCAGCTTTGCCAGGGTAGTCTTGCCCACCCCCGGCGGCCCCCAGAAAATCATGGAGTGCGCCGCCCCCTGCTCCAGGGCCGTACGCAGGGGCTTACCGGGCGCAAGAACATGACTCTGCCCGCAATATTCAGAAAGGTCTTGAGGCCTCATACGGGCCGCCAGCGGCTCGTATGCATTTGCCTGGTCGCTAAACAGGTCTTCCATTACACACCTGGGTCGACGATCAGATCTGCCCCCTCCGGCAGCTCAAATCTAAACATATCTTCAGAGAAGTCCGGATTCACCTGCTGATCATTAAACAGAATCGTGGTCCGTTGGCCTAGCGAATCTTCCAGCATCAGCTCGCTTAAAACCCCTTCAGCAAAAGCCAGCCGGATACGCTGAAAGCTGTCCTGATCACTCTTCGGCGTAAGCTCGTAAAGCTTCATCTGAGGCGTTTCACCTGCCAAAGCAACGATACTGTAGCGTTCCTGCAGCTGATCAATTCTGCCATTAAGGATCATTGCCGGTGCATTAGAGGTACTGTCATCCAATGCCCGCCGGGTTACCTGTTCCAGATCCGGATCATGGATCCAGACAAACTCGCCATCGCTGACAATTTCCTGAGGAAAAGGCTCAGAGGCCTGCCAGCGAAACAGGTTAGGCTTAGCGACAGCCAGGGTACCGGTGCTGGTCTCATTGCGAGATCGCCCCTGCCCGCTATAGGTCACCTGCTGAAAAGTAGCGCTAAAGCGGGAATAACCGCCCATCAGGCTTTTAAGTTCAGTTGCAGCATCGGCCGCATATCCGGTGACGGTAGTAAATGATGCCGAAACCAGAAGAACGGTGGTTGTCAGAATACGACTTAATTTCATCTCTTAATCCCTTACTGGAGGTGGCGCCAATACTTCTCGCTGCCCGTTGCTGCCCGCTTCGGAGACAACCCCGGCAGCCTCCATTGCTTCAATCATTCGCGCCGCGCGGTTGTAGCCGATTTTCAGCTTGCGCTGCACACTGGAGATAGAGGCCTTACGTGTTTCAGTTACAAACGCCACCGCTTCGTCATAGAGTGGGTCTTGCTCATCATCAAACATCGAACCTGAACCCCCGCCGACTGAATCTGCATCGCCGGCACTTAGAATTTCATCGACAAATACCGGTGCCCCCAGCTTTTTCCAGCCCTCCACCACACGATGAACTTCATCGTCGCCGACAAAGGCCCCGTGAACACGATTAGGTACGCTGGTTCCGGCAGGCAGATAGAGCATATCGCCATAGCCCAGCAGGTTCTCCGCCCCGGCCTGATCAAGAATGGTTCGCGAATCGATCTTGGATGAAACCTGGAAAGCGATACGAGTCGGCACGTTGGCCTTGATCAGGCCAGTAATGACGTCGACCGATGGACGCTGAGTCGCAAGAATCAGGTGAATACCAGCAGCTCGCGCTTTCTGGGCAATACGGGCGATAAGCTCTTCAACCTTCTTGCCGACAATCATCATCATGTCGGCAAATTCGTCCACTACCACCACTATATACGGCAGCGTTTCAAGCTCCGGCGCTGGCTCATCCGACGGCAATCCCTGCTGTTCAGGATTCCACAACGGATCTTTCAGTGGCTGACCGGCCTTACGCGCATTCTCAATCTTGTCATTGAATCCGGCAATATTTCGCACACCCATCTTCGCCATCAGGCGGTAACGGCGCTCCATTTCTGCCACACACCAACGAAGCCCCGCAGCGGCATCTTTCATATCGGTGATAACCGGAGTCAACAGATGAGGGATACCATCGTAGATCGACAGTTCCAGCATCTTCGGGTCGACCATGATCAGACGCACTTCATCGGGCGTTGCCTTAAACAGCAGACTGAGCAGCATGGCGTTGACACCTACCGATTTACCGGAACCGGTGGTACCCGCCACCAACAGGTGGGGCATTTTTGCCAGGTTCGCCACAACCGGATTGCCGGCAATATCGTTACCGAGGCCAAGCGTCAGCTTTGAAGAGGCTTCAAGATAAGGCTTGGAGTTCAGGACCTCACTCAGCTGCACTGTCTGGCGCTCTGAATTTGGAATCTCGATCCCCATTACCGACTTACCAGGAATGACCTCCACAACCCTAACACTGCTTACCGCCATCGAGCGGGCAAGGTCTTTGGCCAGATTGCTGATCTTACTGGCTTTGACTCCCGGCGCCGGCTGAATCTCAAAGCGGGTAATCACCGGCCCCGGATTCACTTCCACAACCTCAGCGACAACGCTGAAATCCTTCAGTTTCGCCTCCAACAACCGGGACATCGCTTCCAGCTCTGACTCTGAATATCCAGCCGCCTGATTGAGACTTGGGGGATCAAGTAGCTCGAGCGATGGCAAGCGACGCTTCGGACGCGGCGGTTTCTTGGCTGAAGCCGCCGGATCAAGCCCAAGATCCCGATCCTGCATAGGCTTATGCGCTTCAGACAGCGGCACAATCCGGACGTTCTTACGATTTTCTTCCAGCGGCACCACGGCAGCCTGCTCCAGCGGAGAAAACGCCTCTATGACATTCGCGCTGTCTGAAACTGGACCATCAGCGTCTTCGATTACCGCCGCCACTTCCATCACCTGCTCTGGTTCAGCCACCTTCCGCCGGGTACGCGCAAGCTCCTCAACAACGGGAGGATCTGGCTCAAAGGGTGGTTCATCATCAAACACAGCCGTAGCCTGACTGTCGGCTTCTGTCAGATCGTAGAGGCCGGCATCTGATTCAAATCGCGGTTCCTGACGCTCGGCCAGATCTACCCCTTGCGTTGCAACAGAGTCATTGCCAGGCTTGACCCCGAAGAGTTTACGGGACAGCTTATTGCCAGCACTCTCGGTAACTTCCCGATGACCTATATCGTCCTGATCCTCATATTCGGTCAGCTCGTCGTAGTCAGTTGCATCATCCTGGACAGGTTTTCTCGCCGGCAAGGAAACCGCGGCTGGCAGCGACAACACCAATTGCCCCAAGCGTTCAAGCAGGGACTTCCAGCTGGCTTCAAGATACAGAGTAATACCAAACAGCAGGACGGTAGACCAAAACACCGAAGCCCCGGCAACACTGAACCAGGAAACACCCCAGTCGGAAAATGCTTCGCCCAATAACCCACCCGCCGTAAAGGGAAATTCCAGACTACGGTTGGTAATGTGCGTTGATACCAGTGCACAACTACTCCCCAGCATCACCAAGAGACCACTGGTTCGCAAAATAAAATACGGCACCCCGTCAAAAAAACCACTACCCCTGCGCAACAACACCCGCACGCAAGGGTACGCAATCAGCACAGGCAACAAATAGGCACAGACTCCGACCAGAGAGATACCTAAATCAGCAAGCCAGGCACCCACCTGCCCGGCAAAATTGCTCACTTCAGGCTGATAGCCCAGGTGAGACCAGCCCGGGTCTCTCGGGTCATATCCGAGCAGTGCGAGTAACAGAAGAATATTGGCTCCGAGTACAACGATAACAGCGGCCTCCGCCGCCACTCGGGTTAACTGCGGTACAAAGCTTAAACGCTGTCCGTGATCGGGTTCGCTCAAGACAAGCTTCCTCATTTCTACATACAAAAAAACGGCCTAGACAATACCACATTTGGCCGACGCAAACCGTTGCTCCTCCCTCCCTTTAAAGCCAGCTGCGGCCTTCCCAGTCGCTTTCATCAATGCAACCACCACTAAATACCGTTAAAAAAATTCATCTTGTTGCTGAACTAATACTTATGGGCCATAGTAGATGCAACGCTTTTAACACTGGCTTAGCAGGGAACAATCAGGATCATGTCACTGCCCAATCTTTTTATGGATAATAATCGCGCGCTAACCTTTTCTATCGGTGATCGTCACTTTGGCATTGATGTAAAGAACATTCTGGCATTCACGGATTCCTTCACTGACATCAAATCAGCAGCACAGGACTCGACCGGCTTTATCGGATACCTGGACTACCGGGAAACACTAGTGCAGGTGTTTGAATGTGCGACAGCACTCAAATTACCGAGGGAACGCGACCTCCAGGAAGCGCTGATTTCAGAACTGAACAGTTACCAGCAGGCGCATATCGACTGGGTGGACGCCCTGACCCAATCAATCACCGAAGGCAAGCCTTTCACCAAAGCCCGCGATCCCCGCATGTGTGATTTCGGAAAGTGGTACTACAGCTTCACTACTGAGGATGAAGGCCTTCGCGGCATGCTTAAAAAGCTGGAGAACCCGCATAACCAGATCCATGCGCTGGCAGACCGACTGCTGGCGATGCGCGATGCCGACGATACTGCGCAGGCGATTCGGACACTGGAGATCGAACGGGACACCACACTGAAAAACCTGTTGCGTACACTTCATTCTATTCAGGATTACCTGCGCACCAACATACACCCCGTCGTCCTTCATATTACTCACGACGGACAGACTCCGTGGTTTTCAATGGTGCTCGATGAGATAGATGAAATCATCGATTACGACATCAACCGACTGGATACAGCGGCCACCAGCAACTCTCAGGAACCGGTCGATGGCTACGTCAGAGACAAGTCGGGCGTCAATTTCATGATGCTTTCAATGGACAAGCTGCATGCCTCATTAACAGGCAAAATTGCAGCAACTGCTTGAAAAATGGAAATGTGGCCTTATTCTTGGCCCTTATCTATGTCCATCTGATTGACGGTATACAATGAGCGAAGTACAACACCATCGCCTGATCATCCTGGGTTCAGGCCCCGCCGGATACACCGCAGCAGTCTATGCTGCCCGCGCCAACCTCAAACCTGTGGTAATCACCGGCATGCAGGCGGGCGGGCAGCTGACCACCACCACTGATGTCGACAACTGGCCTGGAGACGTCGATGGCGTTCAGGGTCCAGAGCTGATGGCGCGCATGCAGCAGCATGCAGAACGCTTCGATACCGAAATCCTGTTTGATCATATCAACGAAACCGATCTGAACAGCCGCCCATTCCGCCTTAAGGGCGATATGGGAGAGTACAGCTGCGATGCGCTGATCATCTCCACTGGCGCCTCAGCGCAGTATCTGGGACTGGAATCCGAAGAAGCCTTCAAGGGCAAGGGTGTATCAGCCTGCGCAACTTGTGACGGTTTCTTCTATCGCGGCCAGAAAGTTGCAGTAGTCGGTGGCGGCAACACTGCTGTTGAAGAGGCGCTGTATCTTTCCAACATCGCAGAAGAAGTCACCTTGGTTCATCGCCGCGACAGCCTGCGAGCAGAGAAAATCCTGCAGGACAAGCTGTTCGAACGTGCTGAAAACGGCAATATCAATATCATCTGGAATCATCAGCTTGATGAAGTCCTGGGTGATGATATGGGCGTAACCGGTATGCGTGTGAAAAACACCCAGAACGGTGAAACTCAGGAGCTGAACCTGGCGGGTGTATTTATTGCCATCGGCCACAAGCCGAACACGGATATCTTCGAAGGCCAGCTTGATATGAAAGATGGCTACCTGAAAATCCAGTCCGGTTCTGAAGGCAATGCAACCCAGACCTCCGTACCGGGCGTATTCGCTGCGGGCGATGTTTGCGATCACATCTACCGCCAGGCGATTACCTCAGCAGGCTTTGGCTGCATGGCAGCGCTGGATGCCGAGCGCTTCCTGGACGACCACGAAGGTTAAGTCTGTAGCGGGCATCCCAGGATGCCCGCCTTTCAACTCCTATGATATTCTGGCTTGAATCCCCCACTGCCCCGTTCCCGCCTGTCGGCACCGCCCTGAAAGACCCCAACGGCCTCCTGGCTGCGGGTGGCGACCTTTCCACCGACCGCCTTCTCGGCGCATACAGACGTGGCATATTCCCCTGGTACAACCCAGGCGAGCCCATTCTCTGGTGGAGCCCCGACCCGCGCTGCATAATCACCCCCGACCGGTTGCACATCTCCCGCAGCATGAAGAAGCGCCTGCGTAAGAAAGACTTTCAGATCACATTTGATCAGGATTTCCACGGCGTTATCGAAGCCTGCGCTGCACCGCGTGAAAACGAGGCTGGTACCTGGATTAGCCGCGAAATGAAACACGCCTACCAGACGCTGCATCAGGAAGGTCACGCACACTCCGTCGAAGTCTGGATGGATGGCGAACTGGCCGGCGGGCTTTACGGTGTAGCCATAGGGCGGGTTTTCTTCGGCGAGTCAATGTTCAGTCGCCAGAGAGACGCCTCAAAAATTGCATTTATCGGACTGGTCGAACAACTCAGATTCTGGGGCTATGCTTTAATTGACTGCCAGGTAACGAACTCGCACTTACTCAGCCTGGGTGCCTATGAAGTCCCGCGAAGCACGTTCCTGCAGCATCTGGAGCAGTCTATCGATATAACTCCGGAACATGAATGGATCTTTGATCCTAACTGCTTTGAGTGCGGAAACGATGTATGACCAATCTGAGAACACTGCATTTTTATGCCACCCCGGAACATGACTGCAGCTATCTGCAGGACCGGGAAGCCAAAACACTGTTTGTAGACCCTCAGGCGATTATCGCCAAGGATACCTACAGCCAGCTTTCAGATCTTGGATTTCGCCGCAGCGGCCGTCATATCTACCGCCCTCACTGCAATGACTGCCAGGCATGCATATCAGTCAGAATCCCCTCTACAGAGTTCCAGCCAAGCCGCAGCCAGAAACGGGTCCTGAGTAAGAACAGTGATATTAAGATCCGCGTCGTCACGCCACAGTTTAATCAGGAATACTACGAACTCTATTCCCGCTACATCTCCTCACGCCATGCCGATGGTGACATGTACCCACCCAGCGCAGAACAATTCAATTCTTTTCTTGTCGATGGCGATCAGGAAAGCTGCTTTATTGAAATGAGGGGACCAGACAACAGCCTGATGGCGATCGCCGTGACCGATTACCTTGAAAATGGACTGTCCGCCATCTATACCTTCTACGACCCGGATGACACCCGGCGCAGCCTGGGCACCTTCGCGATTCTTGCCCAGATTCGCCATGCATGCCATATAGGACTGCCTTACGTCTATCTGGGATACTGGGTACGAGAATGCAGAAAGATGAGCTACAAAATTGCATTTCGTCCCAGTGAACTACTTCTGGATGGCCACTGGGTAACAATTAAGTAATTGCCCTACAACATAAATGTCTTTGATATTGCAGGCCATTTAGGGCAGAATACGGCGCTTAAAATACAGGTCTGGGCTTTAAAAAGCCGAACGAGGTAGGTACTGAATGGCTAAAGAAGATAGCTTTGAAATGGAAGGCACCGTTGTTGACACTCTGCCGAACACTATGTTCCGTGTAGAGCTCGAAAACGGTCACGTTGTTGTTGCTCACATCTCCGGTAAAATGCGCAAAAACTACATCCGCATTCTGACAGGTGACAAAGTTAAGGTCGAACTGACACCTTACGATCTGAGCAAAGGTCGCATTGTTTACCGCGCCCGTTAAGCAGCTACCCTGACCTGCCATAGAGGCAGCCATCAGGCTGCCTCCATAACCTCCACAACAATCTCCCCATCTTCAGAGACGGTAATAAATACCTCTCCACCGCGGTCCGCCAGGTCACCGAAAAGAATCATTTCAGCAAGCGGCTTCTTCAGCTTATCCTGAATCAATCGTTTCATCGGACGCGCACCCATCTGCTCATCATAGCCATTGCTGGCAAACCAGCTACGGGCAGCCTCATCCATATGCAACACAACCTTCTTCTCATCAAGCTGCGCCTGAAGCTCTGTCAGGAACTTGTCGACGACGCCTTTGATAATATCGTGAGTCAGTGCTTTGAACTGGATAATTGCATCCAGTCGGTTACGGAACTCCGGTGTAAACATCTTACGGATTGCCGCCATGCCGTCACTGGTATGATCCTGATGAGTAAAACCAAATGATGCCCTGGCCATCGCCTCAGCCCCGGCATTGGTGGTCATCACCATAATCACATTGCGGAAATCAGCCTTGCGACCGTTATTGTCGGTCAGGGTACCGTTGTCCATCACCTGCAACAGCAGATTAAAGACTTCCGGATGAGCTTTCTCTATCTCATCCAGCAACAGCACACAGTGCGGAGACTTGGTGATCGCTTCAGTCAGCAGACCGCCCTGGTCGTAACCAACATAACCCGGAGGCGCACCGATCAGTCGAGAAACCGTATGGCGCTCCATATACTCTGACATATCGAAGCGCACCAGCTCGATTCCCATCAGCCGTGCCAACTGAGTGGTCACTTCCGTCTTACCTACACCGGTCGGACCTGAAAACAGGAAGCAGCCCACAGGCTTATTTGGATCCTTCAGACCTGCACGGGAAAGCTTGATTGCCGATGACAGGGTATCAATAGCCTCGTTCTGACCCAACACCACCATCTTCAGATTGCCATCTATATTCGCCAGGAGATCCTTATCAGAGGCCGAGACACTTTTCGGCGGGATTCTGGCGATCTTGGCAACGATAGCCTCAACGTCGATGACTTCAATAGTCTTCTTACGCAACTCAGAAGGCAGGAGGCGCTGGTAAGCACCCGCTTCATCAATCACATCAATGGCCTTATCAGGCATATGCTTATCATTGATATAGCGGTCAGCCAGCTCTGCGGCCGCTCTCAGGGCATCATCTTCATAGGTCAGCTCATGATGGGACTCAAAACGCTGTTTCAAGCCGCGCAGTATCTGGTAAGTGTCGTCCACGCTAGGCTCAACCACATCAACCTTCTGGAAGCGGCGGGCCAGCGCACGATCCTTTTCAAAAATTCCGCGGAACTCCTGGAAAGTGGTAGATCCAATACAGCGAATCTCACCGGAACTCAGCAGAGGCTTAAGCAGGTTGGAGGCATCCATTGAGCCACCGGACGCGGCGCCCGCGCCAATAATGGTGTGGATCTCATCAATAAACAGGATCGCATGTTCCTGACGCTTGATTTCGTTCAACAGCCCTTTAAGGCGTTTCTCGAAATCACCGCGGTATTTGGTCCCGGCGAGTAGCGCACCCAGATCCAGTGCATGGACAACTGAATCCTTAATAATGTCAGGTACCTTACCCTCGACTATAAGCTTGGCCAGACCTTCAGCTATTGCGGTCTTACCAACACCGGCCTCACCGACCAGTAGCGGATTATTCTTGCGGCGTCGTGAAAGAATCTGCACAACGCGCTCCACTTCCGAGTCACGCCCCACAAGCGGATCGATACGGCCCTGTGATGCCTGAACGTTCAGGTTCACTGCATACTTGGCCAGCGGGCTTTTCTCGCCCTCTTCAGTCGCTTCTCCCTCAAGAGGTGTATTAGGCTCTTCCACATCATGCTCCGGCGACTTGGAAACACCGTGGGAGATAAAGTTGACTGTATCTATGCGCTCCACACCCTGCTTCTGCAAGGCATAGACAGCTTGGCTTTCCTGTTCACTAAAGATAGCCACCAGTACATTGGCGCCAGTAACTTCGCTTTTACCGGATGACTGAACATGAAACACTGCGCGCTGCAGTACACGCTGGAATCCCAGTGTTGGCTGAGTTTCCACATCAGGAATGTTATCGGGCAACAATGGCGTGGTTTCATCAATGAAATCAGTAAGCTGCTTACGAAGCTGCTCGAAATCAGCTCCACAGGCGCGCAATACGTCCGACGCTTCGCGGTTATCGAGCAATGCCAGCAGCAAGTGCTCAACCGTCATAAACTCATGCCGCTTCTCTTTCGCATTCTTGAAGGCTGCACTGAGCGTGTCTTCTAAACCTCTATCAAGCATGGTGCCTCCTTCCAGCTATACGCTCTCAATTTCACATAACAAGGGATGCTTATTATCTCTTGCATATTGATTCACCATTGCCGCTTTAGTTTCCGCGACTTCACGGGTAAATACCCCACACACTCCCTTACCTTGAGTATGGACCGATAACATCACCTGCGTCGCCTTTTCCTCATCCATGTGGAAGAAAAGCATCAGGATTTCAACCACAAATTCCATAGGTGTATAATCATCATTGAGTAACACCACACGATACAGCGATGGCCGTTCGAGCTCTGGCTTAGCTTCCTGAGTCGCTACGCCATGATCAAACTCTTCATTGCTATCGTGGCCCTCATCGGACATTCGTATCTCTTTCACTGTCAGTTGCACCTTGTCGTACTCAATCCAAACTCTAGTTCGTTACCCTTCAGCATAACCTTTGTTGCAGCAATTTCACCTGAAAATCTCTTAAAGCCGATACAGCCTCGCCAAAATCCGCAACATTCCCGGAATACGGCGTAATACTGGCAGCCAATTACTAACATCAATGTGGCGACAGGCCTCATCACCGACCGGCACGCCACCCCAATACAGCAAAGCCTGTTCACTCCGGCTGGCGAATCCTCAGCGAAAAGTCCGGCAAGCATTGACCTATCATTCAAGAAAACAACACGACCTGACACGCAAGATAGTTGAATTAATGCCACCAACAGACAATCAGGCCGAATGACAGACCTCTGACCTAGGGAAGGAGAAGAATATGTCTGAAATTTATAGTGGACTCCTGATCAGGTGCTATACTGCCGTGAGCAGGTGCAGCACAGTCGTGACTCAGCAACCTCCAATTAAAAATTGACACACCCTTTTCGCTTTTGCAGATCTTGCTCAGGGCTCTGCATTGTAACAGCTGAAAAAGCGCAAGTTTAAGGCGACAGGTGCCTTTAGTATTTTTGAGTTTTAGGAGTTTTCTATGCAGACAGGGAAAGTAAAGTGGTTTAACAATGCGAAAGGTTACGGATTCATCCTTTCAGAAGATTATGAGGAAGATCTCTTTGCACACTACTCTGCGATACAGGCTGACGGATATAAAAGCCTGAAGGCCGGACAGATGGTTGAGTTTGAAACCCAACCGGGGCCAAAAGGAACCCACGCCATAAACATTAAGCCTCTCGACAAGCAATAATTGTCACACAATAAAAAACCAGCCATTTGGCTGGTTTTTTATTATTGATCGAACACTACATATTATCGATCACAGCTCCGCCAAATTCAGAGCATGAAAGCAGTGTTGCATCGTCCATCAAACGTTCGAAATCATAAGTCACCGTTTTAGCCGCAATAGCTCCGTCCATACCGCGTATTATGAGATCGGCAGCCTCAGGCCATCCCATATGTCGCAACATCATCTCGGCTGACAGGATCACTGAACCCGGATTAACCTTATCAAGCCCGGCGTATTTAGGCGCCGTACCGTGCGTCGCTTCGAAGATGGCCACCTCATCCGACAGATTTGCTCCTGGGGCTATACCTATACCACCCACTTCTGCAGCCAACGCATCGGAAAGATAATCCCCGTTCAGGTTCAGGGTCGCAACCACATCATATTCGGCCGGCCTCAAAAGTATCTGCTGCAACATCGCATCCGCTATTACATCTTTAACTACGATCTCTTTTCCGGTATTGGGGTTCCTGAATACCATCCAGGGACCATCCCCCATTAAAGTGGCACCAAATTCCTCTGCCGCCAACTCATAACCCCAGTCCTTAAAGGCCCCTTCAGTAAACTTCATGATATTGCCTTTGTGCACCAGGGTTAAAGAACTGCGATCATTATCTACGCAGTACTGAAGCGCCTTCCTTACCAGGCGCTTGGTTCCCTGTTCCGATACCGGCTTAACCCCTATACCGCAATTCTGATCAAAGCGGATTTTAGTCACGCCCATCTCTTCTTTCAGAAACCTGATCACCTTATCGGCCTCAGCGCTACCGGCCTTCCATTCGACGCCCGCATAGATATCCTCGGAGTTTTCACGATAGATCACCATATCGACATCACCGGGTTTAACCACCGGACTGGGCACCCCTTCAAACCAGCGAACAGGTCTCTGACAAACATAGAGATCAAGTTCCTGTCGCAATGCAACATTGAGCGATCGGATCCCACCGCCCACCGGGGTTGTTAACGGCCCTTTTATGCCGACGACAAACTCTCTGAATGCCTCCAGGGTTTCTTGCGGCAACCAGGTATCCTGATCGTATACCTGCGTTGCTTTTTCACCCGCATAAACTTCCATCCATACGATTGACCTGGCACCGCCATAAGCCTTTTGGACCGCCGCGTCCACGACTTTAATCATCACCGGGGACACATCCATACCAATTCCGTCACCCTCGATATAGGGGATGATCGGGTTCTCAGGTACGTTCAGCGATGAGTCTGCATTAACAGTAATCTTCCGGCCTTCAGCGGGCACCTGTATGTTCTGATATCCCATTCTTCACTCCAGATGTTCACTTTCATTTATAGAGAGAGCTTGCCCTGATCAGGCATAGATTTTTTAGCCTGAGGTTACAAATCACTAACCCACAGCCCCTAATCAGCCTAGACGCTGCTCTGCCCTTTAGCGACTTTTTATAACAACTTGCGAAGAAACGACTTTCCTGAGGAATAAGCAAACGGAAGGCGCTGGCCTGATCCGGTCAACTGCGAGATACTTGCCGCCATGTCAAATATCATTCTGCTCAATAAGCCTTTTCAGGTCCTGACTCAGTTCACTGACTCTGAAGGGCGCACAACACTGGCCGATTACGTAAAAGAAGATGGGTTCTATGCCGCTGGCCGCCTCGACTATGACTCGGAAGGACTTCTGATACTCACTGACGATGGCAAACTACAGCATCATCTGGCCCATCCCCAGTTCAAACTGGAGAAGACCTATTGGGTGCAGATTGAAGGCGAGGCCGACGAGAAAGCGATTGATACCCTGCGAAAAGGCGTCACGCTGAAGGACGGTAAGACCCGGCCAGCCCGTATCAAGCGCATCCCGGAACCCGATATCTGGCAACGAACGCCGCCGATAAGAGAGCGTAAGAACCAGGCGACAAGCTGGCTTGAGATCCGAATTACAGAAGGTAAAAACCGCCAGGTCAGGCGTATGACTGCAGCCGTGGGATTCCCGACGCTCAGACTGATCAGATACGCCATAGGTAACTGGACGCTGGGAGATTTATCGCCTGGACAGTACAGAAAAGAACAGGTGAATCTGGCTTTACCAGCCAGCAAACAAAGCGGGAAAAAACGCCCCTCTTCTGTCACACCTCGCCGACAAGGTGCGAAGCGCCCGACAACCTCCTCAGGCCGTCGAGCCAGACCCTGAGAATCCTGTCAGGGACTTAACGGCCGCACATCTGTGCTGTGTGCGGCCCAACCTCTTTGCACTAACGGCTTTTCCAGGATTCTGCAGCGGAGAGATCGGTTGCCTTCTGATCAACCCAGCTCTCACCCTGAGCGGTTATTTCCTTTTTCCAGAAAGGCGCATCGCGTTTCAGGTAGTCCATGATAAATTGCGAAGCCTCAAACGCATTCTTACGATGCGCACTGGCCACACCAACAAATACAATATTTTCGTTCAACGCCATGCGGCCAACCCGGTGCAATACAATGACATTGCCGAGCTCCCAGCGTTCACGGGCCTGAGCGACGATCTTCTCCAGCGCCTTCTCAGTCATCCCCGGATAGTGTTCAAGATAAAGCCCCTTAAGCGAATGGTCAGATACCAGTTCACGTACAATTCCGGTAAAAGTGACGACCGCCCCACTGCGGGCATCGTCACAGCGCAGCTGTTCTGTTAGCGCTCCGGTATCGAAGTTTTCGCTCTGTACAAGCACAAGGGTACGGCTCATCGATATAATCCTTAAATAAAATCGTAAGTCTGCCTCAGTCTACCATGTCGCCCGGAGCAACCGTCAGTGATTAATCTGGCGCGTCCGGCGCTTTATTGGTATCGTTTGCCGTTTTGAAAAATCAGTGCACGGAGATCATATGCGCTGGACACCGCACTCAACTGTCGCGGTCGTTGTTGAACAAAACGGCCGCTTTCTTTTGATTGAAGAAAGATCATCTGGCCGGATTGTCCTGAATCAACCCGCCGGGCATATCGAACAGGGTGAAACCTTCATCGAAGCAGCGGTCAGAGAGGCCAGGGAAGAGTCAGGCTGGGAAGTAGAACCGAAGAGTCTGATCGGCTTTTACGTTCATCCTTCCATTAATAACGACATCACCTACCACCGGATGTGCTTTCATGCCGCGGCTGTGCAGCACTACCCGGATCAGCCGCTGGATGATGGTATCATCACAACACACTGGCTGACGCTGGGCGAGATCGAACAGCAAGCCGCTCGGTTGCGCACGCCGGTCGTATTACAATGCATCTACGACTACCTGGCCGGCCGCTCGTTACCACTTGATTTTATTGTTGAAGAAGTTTGACTGGAGATATACCGAGTCCATGAGTGACCACGGAAATACCAAAGTAATTGTCGGCATGTCCGGCGGCGTGGATTCTTCTGTTTCGGCCCTACTGCTGATGCAACAGGGCTATCAGGTCGAAGGCCTGTTTATGAAGAACTGGGACGAAGATGACGGCACTGAATACTGTACCGCCAAGGATGACCTTGCCGATGCCCAGGCCGTATGCGACAAACTTGGCATCCACCTGCATAAGGCGAATTTTGCCGCCGAATACTGGGATAATGTCTTCGAACACTTCCTCGAAGAATATAAGGCCGGTCGCACACCCAATCCGGATATTCTCTGTAACCGTGAGATCAAATTTAAAGCCTTCCTCGAATACGCCAAGATGCTTGGCGCTGATCTGATCGCCACCGGTCACTATGTGCGGCGTGGCGACATTGATGGCCACGCTTCGCTGCTCAAAGGCCTTGATGGCAACAAGGATCAGAGCTACTTCCTGCATCAGGTCGGTGAAGAGGAACTGGCCCAGACCCTGTTTCCGGTGGGCGAGCTTGAAAAACCAGCAGTCCGCGAACTGGCAGAAGAGCACGACCTGATCACTCACAACAAGAAGGACAGCACCGGCATCTGCTTTATCGGTGAACGGCGCTTTAGTGACTTCCTTAAACAGTACCTGCCAGCCCAGCCAGGCAAGATAGAAACACCGGATGGCGAAGTGATCGGCGAACACACTGGACTGATGTATTACACCATCGGTCAGCGCCAGGGGTTGCAGATTGGTGGCCTGAAAAACTATCCGGACGCTCCCTGGTTTGTCGCAGCGAAAGATCTTGATCGCAACGTACTGATCGCCGTACAAGGCAAGCAGAACGACCTGCTGTTTACCGACTGGCTGACAGCAAACGAGATCTTCTGGATTAATGGCGAATGCCCGAAGCTGCCACTGCAATGCAAAGCCAAAGTACGATACCGGCAGGACGATCAGGACTGTATCGTGGAGATGACCGATACCGGTGAGTACCTGGTGACCTTTACCCAGGCGCAACGCGCCATCACACCAGGTCAGTCACTGGTACTCTATTCAGAAGATCTCTGTCTCGGCGGTGGCGTCATCGAGTCCACCGGCAAGTCAGGCGAGCGGAGCAAATAATTATGTCGCGCAGTCATGACGAACAAGCAATCGCCCTGGCGGGGATTTTCCAGGCAGCCGCACTGGTAGAGCAGATCGCCAACCGCGGCATGGTTCCACAAAACGCGATAGAGACGAGCCTGTACAGTATATTCGTCACCTCGCCGAAGTCGACCGAAGAGGTCTACGGCGGCGTTCATGACCTTCCCTACAACCTGCAGCTGGGCCTGCGCACATTACAGGATGCGGTCGACAAAAACCGCACGCCACAAAGCCGCGATATCACCCGCTATGCCCTCAGCATGATGTATCTGGAGCGTAAACTCAGTACTGACAATGACATGCTGGGCAAGATAGGCGCCCGGCTGGATCAGGTCGGCGAACAGGCCCGATACTTCAATCCACAGGACGCTGAAGAGCAGATCACTGCATCCAGTTACTGCCATCCAAGCGTGGTCGCCAATCTTGCCAGCCTCTATCAGGAAACACTAAGCACATACAGCTTCCGGATTCAGGTCGGTGGAGACCCCCGTCATCTTCAGAACGCTGAAAATGCCGCCAAGATCCGCGCGCTGCTTCTCGCCGGCATCCGCTCTGCCATGCTGTGGCGGCAGGTCGGCGGAAAACGCTGGCACTTGCTGTTCTTCAAATCCCGGGTACGCCCGTCGCTGAAAAAAATCCAGCGCTGACTCACACCGGTAAACAGGCGCAGAATCAGCCTCTGCGCCTGTTTATTTCAAATATAACCATAGAGATTCTCGGTGTACGACAGCGAAGGCTTTATCCGCTATAATGCCGCCCTTCCGTATAACTGAGCGAACGAAGAGATCAATTCATGGAGCTTTCCGCCCTCACCGCTATTTCCCCGGTTGATGGACGCTATGGCAGCAAAACTGCTGACCTGCGTGCTGTTTTCAGTGAATTTGGTTTAATCCGCGCACGCGTCACTGTAGAAGTGCGCTGGCTGCAGAAACTGGCCTCCCATCCTCAAATCAGCGAAGTGCCTGCACTGAGCGATGACGCCAATGCCATCCTGAACGCACTGGTAGATAACTTCGGTCAGACCGAAGCTGAACGCGTTAAAGAGATTGAGCGTACAACAAACCACGACGTTAAAGCCGTTGAGTACCTCATTAAAGAACGTATTGCCGATAACAGCGAATTGGCTGCTGTCTCCGAGTTCGTTCACTTTGCCTGCACTTCTGAAGACATCAACAACCTGTCCCACGCGTTGATGCTGAAAGAAGGCCTTGAAACAGCTCTACCGGTAATGGAACAGGTTGAAGGTGAAATCGCCCGCATGGGTCGTGACTTCGCCGGTCAGCCAATGCTGTCTCGCACCCACGGCCAGACAGCCTCCCCTACGACTGTCGGCAAAGAGATGGCTAACGTCGCTTACCGCCTGCAGCGTCAGATCAAGCAGCTGAAAAATACTGAAATCCTGGGCAAGATCAACGGTGCAGTGGGTAACTACAATGCTCACATCTCCGCCTATGCGGATGTTGACTGGGCTGCCAATGCCAAAGAGTTTGTTGAGAGCCTGGGCCTGAGCTTCAACCCATACACCACCCAGATCGAGCCGCATGATTACATCGCCGAAATGTTCGATGCGATCTGCCGCTTCAACACCATCCTGATCGACTTCGATCGCGATGTATGGGGCTACATCTCTCAGGGCTACTTCAAGCAGAAAACAATCGCCGGTGAAGTTGGCTCCTCCACGATGCCACATAAGGTCAACCCGATTGACTTCGAAAACTCCGAAGGCAACCTCGGTATCGCCAATGCAATCATGCAGCACCTGGCAGCAAAACTGCCTATCTCCCGCTGGCAGCGTGACCTGACCGACTCTACCGTGCTGCGTAATATGGGTGTGGGCTTCGGCTACAGCCTGATCGCCTATCAGGCCAGCCTGAAAGGCATCTCCAAGCTGGAGCTTAACGCAGCCCGCCTGGATGCTGACCTGGAAAACAGCTGGGAAGTCCTGGCTGAACCAATCCAGACGGTGATGCGCCGCTACGGTATCGAAGAACCGTATGAAAAACTGAAAGCGCTGACACGCGGTCAGGACATGACCAAGGCAACCATCCAGGCATTCATTGATACACTGGAGATGCCTCAGGCAGCTAAAGATGAGCTGAAAGAGCTGACGCCGCAGACCTATATAGGCAACGCGGCCGAGCAGGCCAGCAACATCTGATCACTATAGTAAACGGGGCTTTTTAGCCCCGTTTTTTTATGCCCGCAATAATGGAGTATTAAAGGTCGAAGCATGGAAACTCTGATCGCCTCAGATAACACAGCCGTTCGCTACATCAGCATGGGTCATGGACGACCGGTCATCTTCCTGCATGGCTGGACCGCCAATTCAAGAGAGTGGCTGCCATTTGCTGCGGAGCTTGCCGACGAATTCAGGGTTTTCTGCTGGGATGCCCGAGGACATGGCGATCACCGCTACCCTGAACAATGCAATACAGACGTCAGCCGCATGGCGCTCGACCTGGAAGAGCTGATGGACAAACACCAGCTTCAGGACGCCATCCTCGTGGGACACTCTATGGGGGCACTTACCAGCTGGGAGTATATCCGCCAGCACAGCGATCAGCGCCTGGCAGGTCTCTGCATCATCGACCAGTCTCCCAAACTGGTAACCAGCCCCGACTGGCAACATGGCATCTACAGCAACTTCCCTGCCGACAAGCATCAGGCATTTCTGGAACGACTGAAACAGGATTTTGCCGAAGGCGTACTTGAACTGGTGGCATTCGGACACAATGCCCGCTCCAGGGAAAACTATGAGCGCAACTCCCGCGGCTTTCAGAAAACCCGGGAATACCTGGCCTCGCTGCGTGGAGATCTGCTGCGACAGTGCTGGCAATCACTGGCTAACGCCGACTATCGTAACCTGTTACCGGAAATACAGATCCCTGCGTTACTTATCTACGGCGATGAAAGCCAGTTCTACTCCGAGCACCTGGCACGCTACGTACAGGATTCCCTGACCCGTTCAGAACTGCACATCTACGAAAACTCCGACCACTCTCCTCACCTTTGGCACAAAGAACGCTTTAGCTACGATCTACGCAAGTTCATCCACCAGCTCTAGCAGTCTGGCGACATACAACGACCTGACAGAGAACACTTCTACGCCGGATACAAAAAGAGATGCAATTACCCGAAAGTCGTTTACGGTATGGCGTTTAGCACGACCCTAAGCGCTGCTATAATTGCAGCCCTTTGCATCCTGGCGTAGTACCCCCAATGCTCGATAACATTCGCGTAGTTCTGATTAACACTTTCCATTCCGGTAACATCGGTGCCGCCGCACGCGCCATGAAAAACATGGGCATCAGCCAGCTGTATCTGGTGGAACCCCGGGATTTCCCAAGCGAAGAAGCAGAATCCCGCGCCGCAGGCGCCAAGGATCTGCTGGAAAACGCCATCGTGGTCGCCAGCCTTGAAGAGGCTATCAGCGACTGTCAGCTGGTGATCGGTACCAGTGCCCGGACCCAGCGCACCTTTGACCTGCCACTGCTACATGCCCGCGAAGGCGCGGAGCAGGCCGTGGCCGAAGCTCATCAGGCGCCTGTCGCCCTGGTGTTCGGGCGTGAAACGATGGGGCTGCACAATAGTGAACTGCAGCAATGCAACCTCCATGTCTACATACCGGCAAACCCGGAATACCCGGTTCTCAACGTATCCCAGGCGATCCAGCTGCTCTGCTACGAGATCTGGTGTGCCAGCACCGAACGTCAGATTGCGCCCAAGCAGGAAGCCTACCCGCGCCAAAAGGAGATGGGACTTTTTTACCAGCATCTGGAACGCGTACTGCACAGAACCCGGTTTATCATTCCGCAGCATCAGGGCAAGGTGCTGGAAAAACTCCATCGCTACTTCAACCGCTCCCGCCCGGAAAAAACAGAACTCAACATGCTGCGCGGCATCCTGACCTCGATTGAAGAGTCACTGGATGAGAAGAAGTAACACCCTTCAGGGTTATCCGGTGCCATATTCAGGAAGCAAAAACCGGCTTCCCATGCAACAGCCCGGCATCCAATAGCTACAACAATTCCAATACAGGTGAGAAACAATGCAAGACAACCTACAGTCACTGATCGAACAGGCAGAAGAACTTCGCGACGGACTGAAAGTCGTTCATGACCGCACCCAGCAGGTTCAGTACAACTCCGAAGCTATTCGCGAGCAGGCAAAGCTACTGAAAAAATACATCAACATGATCGGTAACAACCGCATCGCCGCCATGGCCGCCAAAGACAAGCGCAAAGTCATGGGCGAGATGGAAGACGCTATTGATCGCCTGCTGGAGTTCGTAGACTAATGACCGCGGCCTTCACCCTCTTTGGCGAACTGACAGCTGAGGAATTCCTGCGCGATTACTGGCAGAAAAAGCCGCTACTTATTCGCAATGCCTTTCCTGATTTTGAACCGCCAGTCGCGGCCGAGGAAGTCGCCGGCCTCGCCTGCGAAGCCGACGTCGAGTCCCGCCTTATCATCCAGAGTCCGGATGGCAAAGAGTGGAAGCTAAAACACGGCCCATTCAGTGAAGAGAGCTTCTCCGACCTTCCCGACAGTCACTGGACACTGCTTGTCCAGGCGGTAGACCACTGGGTACCCCAAGCCAGTGAGTTGATCGAACAGTTTCGCTTCGCCCCAAACTGGCGTATCGATGACCTGATGATCAGCTATGCAGCCGATGGCGGCGGCGTAGGCCCTCACTACGACAACTATGATGTGTTCCTGATTCAGGCTGAAGGCCAGCGTCGCTGGGAAGTTGGGGGAATCTTCGACGAGTTCTCACCACGCCGGGAGAATACGCCCGTCATGATATTGACTGAATGGAAGGAAGAACAAAGCTGGGTACTTAACCCAGGCGATATGCTCTATCTCCCCCCCAGAGTCGGACACAATGGTGTCGCCGTCGGCGATGGCTGCATGACCTATTCCGTTGGATTTCGCGCCCCCTCCCACGAGGAGATCCTGCGCGGCCTGGTAGAAGAACTCTCAGGCAAACTTAAGAATGAGGATCGCTACCAGGATCCCGACCTTGAAATCCAGAGCAACCCCGGCGAAATCAGCCCTAAGGCAATCGCTCAGATCCGGTCTATCACAGAAGAATACCTGTGCAACGACAGTTTCCTGTCAGACTGGTTCGGACGCTATATGACAGAACCTAAGTATCCGGATCTGGAGCAGGTACCGGAAGACGAAATCTCCCTGGAACAGATCCAGGAGGTTCTGGAAGAGGGTGATCTGCTGCTAACCCGCAATGAAGGCAGCCGCTTCTCCTACTACCAGCTCGCCGATGACAAAGTGATTCTGTTTGCCGACGGCAACAGCTTTGAATGCGAAGGCGCTACCTGTGCACTGGCTACCGGCCTGTGCCAGAACGTGAATATCGTGATCAACCAGGGCGACTGGTCAGATCAGGCACTGCAGATACTGGTGAGCCTGTTCAACCAGGGCTCTATTTACTGCGAATAAACCAGCCTCGCTCTCGCTGCCGGTGTCAACTCTTCGCACCACCGGCAGCGGCTTCCTCTTCTACTGCCTTCGCCACCTCGACAATCGTCCTCCTGAGCCACTTGTGGGCACTGTTACGCTGCAGCAGTGGGCTCCAGGCCATCTTTAGTTCAAACGGTGGTATCTCGAACGGAGGCGCTTTCAACACAATACCTGCATTACCTTCCTGCGCCTGCAGTGCTGCTTTACTCGGGATCGTCACGATCAATGACTTGGACTGCGCCAACTGACAGGCTGACTGGTAGTGACGGGTAAACACAGAGATATGCCGCTGACAGCCGATTCTGGTCAGGGCTTCATCAACCCATCCCAACCGCTTGGTATCTTTAGGCGTGAGCCCCATCCCCGCCCCCATGCCGGTTTTACTCACCCACACGTGATTGCCCTGCAGATAGCTATCCAGCGTAAAGTCATCCACGATCGGATTGCCGGCGCTTAACAAACAGGAGAAGCTATCGCGCCACAGTGTGACCTGATGAAAGGACTGCGGCATCGAATCAAAGCGGTTGATGACCAGATCCACCTGACCCCGCTCCACTTCCAGAAAACTCATATCACTGGGCGTCAGAATATCCAGCACAACGTCCGGGGCTTCCACATGAAGGCGATCCAACAGCTTCGGTAGCAGAGTTGCCTCCCCGTAGTCACTGGTCATGATACGGAAAACACGGTCGCTGGAGGCGGCATCAAAATCCGTGCTGGGCTCCACCGCCTGCTCGATCACACCGATCACTTCACGGATCATCGGCTGCAACTCCTGGGCGCGCTCCGTTGGCACCATCCCCTCACTGGTGCGCACAAGCAACGGATCGTCAAAGGTTTCGCGCAACCGGCGCAAGCCGTTACTCATCGCAGGCTGGGTAATCCCGAGGATGCTGGCCGACTTGGTCACATTGCGTTCACGCAACAGCACATCCAGATACACCAGCAGATTAAGATCGACCCGCCCAAGATTCATAAATCACACCCTTCTAACGATCAATTCATCCAGCCGTAACTGTTTGGAAACATTAAACCAATGTACCACATTCACCAGAATGATACCCAAGATAACCACCATTTATTTCATTTATGCCACGTCACGCACTAGTATTGATCCTGTTCTCGAATTGAGCAGCCACACCACAGGCCGCCACATAATAATTAAGGATTTGCCATGTCTACACTGAACAAAGATATCGAAAGTATCGCTGCGCTGAAGGCCGAAGCAGGAAGCCCCTGGGATGCGATCAATCCAGAATCTGCTGCACGCATGCGTGCTCAGAACAAGTTCAAAACTGGCCTGGATATCGCTAAGTACACTGCCGGCATCATGCGCCGTGACATGGCTGAATTCGACAAAGACAAAACCAAGTACACCCAGTCCCTGGGCTGCTGGCACGGTTTTGTAGGTCAGCAGAAGCTGATCTCCATCAAGAAGCACTTCGGCACCACTGAACGTCGCTACCTGTACCTGTCCGGCTGGATGGTTGCTGCCCTGCGCTCCGACTTCGGCCCTCTGCCAGACCAGTCCATGCACGAGAAGACGGCAGTAGCCTCTCTGGTTGAAGAACTCTACACCTTCCTGCGTCAGGCAGATGCACGTGAACTGGGCGGCCTGTTCCGCGCACTGGACAAAGCACGCGAAGCGGGCGATACAGCTAAAGAAGCTGAAATCCAGAATCAGATCGATAACCACGAAACGCACATCGTGCCAATCGTTGCCGACATCGACGCCGGTTTCGGTAACGCTGAAGCGACTTACCTGATGGCGAAGCAGATGATCGAAGCCGGTGCTTGCTGCCTGCAGATCGAAAACCAGGTTGCTGACGAGAAGCAGTGTGGTCACCAGGACGGCAAGGTAACCGTACCTCACAACGACTTCCACGCTAAGCTGCGCGCACTGCGTTACGCTTTCCTGGAGCTGGGTGTTGATGACGGCCTGATCGTTGCACGTACCGACTCCGAAGGTGCTGGCCTGACCAAAGAGATCGCGGTGGTTAAAGAGCCAGGCGACCAGGGTGACGTATACAACTCCTTCCTGGACGTTGAAGAAGTGGCGCCAGAAGACACTAAAGAAGGTGATGTACTGATCAGCCGCGACGGCAAACTGGTTCGTCCTAAGCGACTGGCTTCCGGTCTGTACCAGTTCCGCCAGGGTACCGGTCATGAGCGTTGTGTATTCGATTGTATCGAAGCACTGAATGCTGGCGCTGACCTGCTGTGGATCGAAACAGCTGTGCCGACTGTCCACGAAATTAAAGGCATGATGGATGACGTACGTAAAGTTCACCCGGATGCGAAGCTGGTTTACAACAACTCTCCATCGTTCAACTGGACGCTGAACTTCCGCCAGCAGACTTACGATGCATGGGCTGCTGAAGGTAAAGACGTTTCCGCTTACGACCGTGACAACCTGATGTCTGCTGAGTACGACAACTCTGAGCTGTCCGCCGCTGCTGACGCTCGCGTTAAGACTTTCCAGGCTGATACTGCCCGTGAAGCGAACGTATTCCACCACCTAATCACGCTGCCGACTTACCATACGACCGCCCTGTCTGTAGACAACCTGGCGAAAGAGTACTTCGGTGAGCAGGGTATGCTGGGTTACGTCGAAGGTGTCCAGCGTAAAGAGATCCGTCAGGGTATCGCATGCGTTAAACACCAGAACATGGCGGGTTCTGACATGGGCGACGACCACAAAGAATACTTTGCGGGCGAAAATGCACTGAAAGCTGGCGGTGCGAAAAACACCTCTAACCAGTTTGGTTAATATTCATACCCATAAGGGCTGAATCAGAAAGGGCGGATTTTTATTCGCCCTTTTTTGTTATTTGCACTTCACTACTTCAATTAAAATCACCAGTTTATTCCTTGCTACTTTAATTCCTGATCTGCGCAGTCACTCTTTCAACCCGCCATATATCAGCTTTGATTTATCAATCGGGAATCGACCACCTGATATACTTTACCCATTATTTTTACTCCTTACTCGTTAGGCATAGTTAATTTCCCTTAGCTCCCCAGATACTCTTTACGCCTCGCCCATAGCAGGCTGGTCCACAATAGCTTTGCCCTCAGCCCTCAGTCCTCAGCCCTCAGCCCTCAGCCCTCAGCCCTCAGCCCTCAGCAAAAGATAACTTAGACAATTGATTTGTAAGGATTTTGTAGTCAAATATACATATACCAATACGAGATAAAAAGGATGCCACTTATTTCTTTTAGTTTATGTAAAAAACCAGAACAACTACATCAATCAGTCCGATAATTAAATTATATTCTCCAACCCTTTATTAAACAGGCGCTGCAGAGCAACCAGATACTTTGGCCCTGTAAATTGACTACAAACCAGACGATTAATAGCCTTGTAGCAAAACTACATGGAGAAATTATCGACCTTCATGCTTTTGACATTAGTATTAGATAAAGCGATCATTAACCCACGGTTTTATTAAAGCACACCTGAAACCCCGCCTTGGGAATTTCCAGCATTGCTTTATCAACCCTGAAAGTTTTGCGGCAGATTTTGGTTCATGCGATCCGTTTGATCAGCACCGACTTTCTCTCGTTGTTCATTGGGCGCCGGAGCAATCCTCCGGTTAATGAACATCCTTATTGGCGTTTACCCCTGTTTCGCCGGACCCTGCCATTGTGCAGGGTTTTTTTATGGCTGAAATCTCTATTGACTTACTGTATTTAGTGAAGGGCCGTAGCCATCCAACCCAAAAAAACCGGCACCCAGGCCATGAGGCAGCAGCATGCGAATAAGTACTTTCCCTCATTACAAGAATCGCTTATGTTTTGAGGACTGAAAGGGAGAGTATTAATGAGCACGCAATTAACACCCGCACTCAGCGACGCAACACTTCAGCTTGAAGGTGGCGTCGCACTGGTTACTTTTAATCGCCATGATATCCGTAATGCGCTGACCGGAAGTCAGCTGATTGACGACATTCTCAAGGTTATAGACTGGGCCAACCAGGATAGCCGCGTTGCCGTACTGGTCTTTACCGGCGCGGGCAGTGCGTTCTCTGCCGGAGGCAATATCAAAGAGATGCAACACCGTGACACCACCCATAAGGACGGTGCCTTCAGCGGTGATGTCTACCAGGTGCAGGAAAAATATCGTCGTGGTATCCAGCAGATCCCGCTGGCGATGGAAAAGACTGAAGTCCCTACCATTGCCGCCATCAATGGCCCCGCCATCGGCGCCGGTTTTGACTTCGCCTGTATGTGTGATATCCGTATCGGCTCAGACAATGCGCGGATGGGTGAAACCTTCGTAAACCTGGGCATAATCCCCGGCGACGGCGGCGCCTGGTTCCTACAACGCCTAATCGGCTACCAACGCGCTGCAGAACTGACATTTACCGGCCGTGTTATTGATGCCAGCGAAGCCCGGTCTCTGGGTATTCTGCTGGAAGTTGTCAGCCCTGAAGCATTGCTGGAGCATACGCTTTCTATTGCAGCCCAGATGGCAGCCAAGCCACCGCAAGCACTGAGGCTGACCAAACGCCTTATGAAATCAGCCCAGCGTCTCGAACTGCCCGACTTTCTCGACCAATGCGCCCTATTTCAGGGTATATGCCATAACACTGAAGACCATCTGGAGGCGGTCAGCGCATTTATCGAAAAGCGCCCCGGTGACTTCAACGGCCGCTAGCAGATACTGAGGCAGCTCCGGCTGCCTTGCCCACTTCCAGTTCGCAGCCAAGCGGAAGCGGTCGCAGCCAATGCAGTGAATCCGTATAATTTCCGCCAGCTCAATTACTGCGGATATATCATGTCGTCTGATTCCACCCGATCCAAAGCTGCCAAGCCGGGCCACCACCCTCGCAACATTCATCAGGGACGCTATGACTTTGACGCCCTGGTCACAGCGGAGCCCTCGCTCAGCCCCTTTGTCACCACCAACCCGCGCGGCGAAGCGACAATAGACTTTGCCGATCCCCAGGCGGTTAAGGCATTGAATGGTGCGTTGCTTAAAGCCTGCTATGGCCTTGCACACTGGGCAATACCCGATGGCTATCTCTGCCCACCCATTCCCGGCCGGGCAGACTATATCCACCATCTCGCCGATCTGCTCGCTGCGGACAATAATGGCACAATCCCCCGCAGCAAGAAGGTAAAGGCATTCGATCTCGGCACCGGTGCTAACTGTATCTATCCGATTGTCGGCCATCGCAGCTACGGCTGGAAATTCGTTGCCAGCGATATAGACCCACTCTCCGTCGAGCATGCGCGCCATATCGCACGCTCTAACAAGGCCCTTAAAGGCGCGATAGATCTGCGCCAGCAAGCCAACCCGGAGCATTTCTTTACCGGCATCCTGAAAGACGATGAACTGATAGACTGCACACTGTGCAATCCTCCCTTCCATGCCTCCGCCGAGGCTGCGGCAGCCGGCTCTGAGCGCAAGGTCGCCAATCTGAATAAGCAAAGCCAAAATGCCGGGGAAGCCACCCTGAACTTTGGTGGCCGGAGCAACGAGTTATGGTGCGATGGTGGCGAAGCCGGGTTTATTCGTAAGATGATCATAGACAGTGAAAACTGGCAGCAGAACTGCCTGTGGTTTACCTCACTGGTTTCACAAAAGGAAAACCTGCCAGCCATCCTCCGCCAGCTTAAAAAGAGCGGCGCAAAGCGGATAAAAACCGTAGATATGGCACAAGGCCAGAAACGCAGCCGGTTTATTGCCTGGACCTTCTTTGACGATCAGGATCGATCCGGCTGGGCACAGCTACGCTGGCGCTGAGACGCTGAGACGCTGAAGATCCACAGGCTCAGAGCTTGCACCCAGTCGGGCGTAGCTCTGGCCAGCGCTGTAGCCAGCCTTTGACGAGGATTCTTTCCTTATAGAGATCGATCGGGCGCGCCGGGTTATAGGTCAGTTCCAGTGCAAACAAGGACTCCAGACCGAAAGGCGCGTTTATTTCCAACTCCCCGCCTGCCGACAGCCGGACCGCTATGGCCGTTTCTTTTTCCGGCCAGAACCCCATCGCGTCGGCACAATCCTGATAGGGGCGATCCGGATGCCTCAAGTGCATCCGGGCCTGGTTTTTCACTTCCCAACGAGTAAGGCCACACCGAGAAGCCAAGACCTGCTGCAGCTCAGCATCCCTTCCGGCACTGCAGTCTTGCGCATCAAAGTAGATTACATCCACATCATTGAGGGGTGATGCCGCATATCCGTGCAGGTGGTCCCAGGCCCCATTGCGCACAAAGCCAGCCGCAACCCAGCAGTCCGGCAGCCCCAGCGCGGCCACATGCCGCAATATAGATAGATTCTGCTCCGTACTTAGAATTCTGACCAGGCGCTCAGAATGATGCAGTTCAGCTGCCATAGAGAGATATCCTCATACCAGATCAATCTCGATACGTATTGTTTTTAATGTATATGTATTTTTTGAAACTACATTCATAGCGAAAGCGCACGTCGCCGTGCAACTATGGTGATCCTGGGCAAACACTGGACTTTCCCGGAAACTCCATTAGCATTTCGCCCCCGAACCAAACATATTACTTAATGAAACTCTATCAGCCACAGACCCTGCGTCGCAGATTCTCGGCCTTAGCCCTAATCTTTCGAATTATGATCTAGGCTTGAATAAACAATCCCGGTCAGGATGAGTTTCTACCAATACTCTCAAGACATACCGGAACACTGATAAATTCATTCCGGAGGGCTTTATGGAACGATTTATAACAAACATGCCAAAAACCGAGCTTCATCTCCACCTCGAGGGCAGCCTCGAACCTGAGATGATGTTCCGGCTGGCCAAACGCAACAATATTGAACTCCCCTTCCCGTCCGTTGAAGCGCTCCGGGATGCCTATAACTTTAATAACCTTCAGGAGTTCCTCGACCTCTACTATCAGGGGGCCGATGTCCTGCAGACCGAGCAGGACTTTTACGACCTGACCTGGGCTTATCTGCAGCGCTGCAAGGCAGAAAACGTTATGCATATTGAACCGTTTTTTGACCCGCAAACCCATACAGACCGAGGCATACCCTTTGATATTCCTATTACCGGGATACTCAGGGCGCTTGAAGACGGACAGGTTCGACTCGGCATCAGCTATAAGCTCATTATGTGTTTCCTGCGCCACCTCAGCGAAGAATCTGCATTCGAAACACTCAGACAAGCCACCCCCTACCGTAATCAGCTTACGGCAGTGGGTTTAGACAGTTCAGAAAAAGGCAATCCTCCGGAAAAATTCAGCCGGGTATTTGAAGCCGCCCGGGAGATGGGATTACTCACGGTCGCGCATGCGGGAGAAGAAGGCCCTGCACAGTATATCTGGGACGCACTGGACCTGCTGGGCGTAAGCCGGGTTGATCACGGAGTACGGGCCATAGAAGATCCCATCCTGATGCAACGCCTGATCGACGAATCCATAGCCCTGACAGTCTGTCCACTTTCGAACCTGAAGCTATGCGTATTCCGTCGCATGGAGGACCATAATATCCTCGATATGCTGGATCGCGGTATTAAGGTTACTGTAAATTCCGACGACCCGGCCTATTTCGGCGGTTACGTGAACGCAAACTATCTGGCGCTGGAGAAAGCACTGGGAATGACCAAACAGCAGGCGATAAAACTCGCAGCCAATAGCATTGAGTTCAGTTTCGCATCAGAAACCCGCAAAGCCCGCTTACTTTCCGAATTGCAGCTCTTTGCCCGTCAGCATCAGTGCGAGCTTTAAAGCCACTGTTAACCAGGCTTTAACCGCGGTTAAAGCCTTTTCCTGCCCACTTCGCCTCACAGCTAATTACCCAACCAATCGAACTTCGCCTGAAATTAACCCTGGGCACACCAGATAAATTACCCTATTGGGTCAGGCTATCTTCTTAATAAACCGCTGCCGACTTTTGAACCAGTGTTCACTTTCTATACTGAAGTTTCACTACTTAATTAAAATTATGTGCGGGCAGGTGCATTATGGCGTCTAAATATCCTTACCTCCGGCTATCCGTTCCGCCCGTCATAATCTGCCTGACACTCTATGCCAGCCCGACTTTAGCTGAAGATTCGGTACGCGGACTATATGCCGGAGCCGGCTGGCTGAAAGCATCGTTTAAAAACAACTGCGCCGCCGTGAGCGAATTGGGCTTTAGCGGCCGTTGTGATGACCAGGATGGCAGCTGGAAGGCGTTGCTGGGCGGCGGCCTGTCGGAACACTGGGACTGGGAGCTGGGCTATTACCGGGGCGTCGAAAGTGATCTGAGCGGCACCATCAATAGCAATCCGGTAACCGGTAAAACCGAAGTCAGCTCTCTGGCCAGCCTGTCCCTGCTCAACCGAGTTTCACTGGGCAGTGAATTCTCTCTTTTTGCCCGAATTGGCGGCTATTACTGGGACCTCGATACTCACGCGCAGGGTAGTTCAACTTCGGTCAGCCTGTCAGATGAGGGCTGGGATGTGCTGATCGGTTTTGGCGCCGATCTGGACCTCGGAAAAAGCGCAATGATCCGCTTTGAATGGGAACGCTTTGTCGCCATCGGCAACGACGAAACCACCGGCGAGGACGATATCGACGCCTGGTCTGCCAGTCTGATCTACAAATTCTGACACCGAATGAGCAGACCGCGGGTAAAAAAAAGCTCACTCCGGAGTGTGAATCGGAGTGAGCCTTAAAAGGGTAAAACACTAGAAACGGCGTCAGATATTGCCGCCCCGGATTAGCGGACGTGGCAGATAGTGATGCAGATAGCGCAGCGCCACATATCCCACCACCAGCATCGCAATTGCCAGCTCAACCCGGGCGGCGAGTTCAAACTGCAGGGCGACTGAAGCCTCCAGTGGCAGCGTTGCGATATAACCACTGACCTTGAATAAAGCGGTGGCACTGATCACCATCGGAAAGGTGAACGCCGCGTAACCGGGACTGAACGGCAGACGCAGCAGGTCCCAGAATGCCAGGTAGATCACCAGCGTCATGACAACTGCAATACCCAGCAGCGTCAGCACCAACAGCAAGGATGGCTGCTCTACCAGATTCAGGTATCCGGCCAGGCAGAGGCTTGGCGGCGCAGCCAGAATAGCGACCGTCGGCTTGGCTCCGTCCGCAATCGCCGTGCCGAAGATCAACCGATACAGCATCAGTGGCAGCAACAGGAAATAGCTAAAGATACCGAAGTACATCAATGCTTCAGCCACCGGTACCAGCCCGCTATTGGGGCAGGTTAGCGCAGCAACAACCAGACCCACCGGCGGAACAAACCAGCTCGGTAGCATCTGCTGCAGATCAAACTGTCGCAAACGATGGATAAGGAACAGCGTAAGAAAAGCCAGATGCATGGCGACCGCAGCCATCCAGAGCTGGGCTCCGGCCACGGCTGACAGATCAGCCACGCTTCGGCTGAGCACCATCAGCGCCATCGCGAAGGTTGGGATTACACTGCCAATGACCGGATGGGCAAGCTCCTGCCACAGCGTGACCGGATTCAGTAAAAATTTCACCAGCACGGATAACAATAACGCAGCAGCCAGTGCCGCTCCCGTATACTGCAACGTAGTACCGCTGCCCAGGGCCGAGTCCGCACAAAGCCCCAGGCTGGCAATAGCCAGTGCCAGGCCGCTGGCCGGGGTTGGAAACCTTGCTATCTTCCGTCTGGTTCTGGCGATCATGACACTGCCCTCCTATTGAATGCGGCAATCATAGCCAGCTTTAGATGTTTGTGATATACAAACGTTTTATACATTGAGTTAAAGTAGATTGAACACCAAGAACATCACCCTTAAGCAGCTGCGCATCTTCTCAACCATTGCGCGCGCGGGTTCTCTGACGCTGGCAGCCGAACAGCTATTTATTACCAAAGCCGCTGCTTCGATGGCCCTGCAGGAGCTGGAGCGCCAGCTGGATACGCGCCTGTTTGATCGCCTCAACAATCGCCTTATCCTGAATAGCCAGGGCGAGATCCTTCGACCACTGGCTGAGGAGGTCCTGCAACGGGTTGATGCCATTGCGGTAGAGCTGGGATCAAATGCCAGTAATCAGCCTCCGCTGCGCATCGGTGCCAGCAACACTATTGGCAACCATCTGCTGCCCGCCCTGCTCGGAGACTTTCTGCGCAGCCATCCCTGCAGACGTCCCCAGGTCGTTATATCCAACACCTCGCAACTCAGCCAGCAGCTGGAACAATATGAGCTGGATATTGCCCTGGTTGAGGGTAGTTTTCAGTCTGATCAGCTGGATAGCGAAAACTGGCTCAGGGACAGGATGGAGATCGTGGCCAACCCCCACCACCCTTTGGCAAATGGCGAGATTCACGCAATTGAAGCTCTGGAAGCGGAATACTGGGTCCTGCGGGAATTCAACTCAGGAACCCGCGAGCAGTTTCAGACGGCGCTGGCTCCCAAGCTGAACAACTGGCAGATCGGACTGGAGCTTAACACCAACGAAGCGATCATCAATGCGATCTCGGCAGGACTGGGACTCGGCTATATGTCGATACTGGCAATCAATAATGCCGTCAGCCAAAACCAGCTGGCGATAATCCGGACCCGTAATGTCAGCCAGCGACAGCTACGCATCGTTACCCATCGCCAGAAATACCACAGCCCGCTACTGAATCAGTTTATTGAATTTTGTCGCTTCTGGTCGCCCAACTAAAAAGCCACCCCGGCAAGGCTGGGGTGGCTTCTGTGCAGCTGCTGCCTGTCAGGCGTTGCAGCACGGCTTCTGAAGAGGGCTATCAGTTTTTCTGACTGCGCTCGCGCTGTCTTTCACGTTCAGCCTGCTTCTCCAGGCGGCGCTGCGCAATCGCATCATTGGCCTGTGCGCCGATATGCTCCTCGCCCCGCATACGGGCCAGCTCCGCCTGAAGCTCACGCTGGCGGAAGCGCTGCTTCTGCTCTTCGGAGTGCTTATCGAAGCAACGCGGGCAGCTAACGCCCTGCTCGTATTGCTCGCTCTGCTTGTCTTCCGCGGTAATCGGCAGGCGACAGGCATGACACTGATCGTAGGAGCCTTTTTCAAGGTCGTGATTCACAGCGACACGGTTATCGAAGACGTAGCATTCGCCCTCCCACATGGACTGATCTGAATCCACCTCCTCCAGATACTTAAGGATGCCGCCTTCAAGGTGATAAACCTCTTCGAAGCCTTGCTCCTTCATATAAGCCGTCGATTTCTCGCAGCGAATACCACCGGTGCAGAACATCGCGACCTTCTTATGCTTTTCCGGGTTCAGGTTTTCTGCCACATACGCCGGAAACTCACGGAAGGTTTCGGTATTTGGATTGATCGCATTCCTGAAAGTACCGATCTCAACCTCGTAATCATTGCGGGTGTCAACCAGTACCACCTCCGGATCGGAGATCAGCGCATTCCATTCAGCAGGCTTCACATAGGTGCCGACCACTTCTTTCGGATCGATCCCTTCAACACCCATAGTGACAATCTCTTTTTTCAGCTTCACCTTGGTGCGGTAGAACGGGTTGCTGTCATCATAGGATTCTTTGTAACCCAGTTCAGACAGGCGTGGATCGGATTTCAGCCACGCCAGCAGGTTATCGATGCCTTCGCGGGAAGCGGCAACCGTACCGTTGACCCCCTCTTTAGCCAGCAGCAGGGTGCCACGCACACCAAACTCTTCCATTTTCAGGCGCAGCGGTTCGCGCATCGCTTCGAAATCGTCCAGAGTGACAAACTTATAGAGGGCACAAACAACAACTTGAGACATCAGTATTTCCTGTACTTGCGATCCGGAGCGTAAATCCGGAGCAGTGATTAGTGCCCGAAAGGGCGTTTAAGGCGCGCATTATAGATCAGACCGACCTCGTAGTCTGCCTGTAGCGCTTAGCAGGTGACTCCGCCTTATTCTATCTACAAATATTTTTGTTGTTTCAGGCAAAGCATGACTTTAGCAGCACTATAGAGCCCGCCGAAACATGCGCACCGGTGGTGCCGGAACTGCGACCGAATCTGGATAAATTTCATCGACTTAGCCAGCGAAACACTCCACTCATCAGGGCGCACCCTGATGAGTGATTTAACTGCTGAATTAATTTCACCGATAGACTGAAATAGTCTCGTTTGTCGCGACTCTTCACTGCCCCTATGATGCCCGGCATTGATCGCCAGCCAGCGCAAATCGGACTCTCCACCCAGTCTGAATTGCAGTCCCCTTCCTGCCAGATCAGCCACGATTGCGCCAATGGCCCGGTAACACCTAATTTCTGAGGCACGAATAATGTATAACTCAACACCGAAATTCGACGAAATCTCCTATGTAAAATCGTTTGAGCGCGTCAGAGCCACCCTGCACGCCAGTGAACTGATCGATCTTCGCGACGTGCTGCAGGACGCAGAAGACCTGCGCGGCAAATGGGCTGAGGCACTGCTCCGAAACTTCGGCAAGCGCCAGTCCTCCCCGCTGGTTTTTCAGCTACCATAGGCATCAGCCCTGAATAATTTAAAAGGCCCTGTCGCTGTGCGACAGGGCCTTTTTTGTATCAGGTGTCCCTCAGACTCAGGGCCTCGCCGTGTATGCCCTGGAGGGCTCAATAGTTCCGGTTGTCAGGGGGCGGTTTCAGACTCCAGCAGGCCTATCAGCCTCAGCGCCTGCTGGCGCGACTCACCACAATGTTCCGGCATGGCACGAAACTGGCGGCAGGGTTCCGGATAGCTGTCGCTCTCCCAGATGCGACAGAATCCTGTCTCAGGAATCAGGTTGGCACAGGCAACACCGGCGGGCTTACCCTGCGGCATCCCCGGCAGTGGAATATTGATGGAGGGCGCGATACAGCAGGCCGCACAGCCGGGACGACATTGCATGGAGAGTACTTCAAAGACGTGAGGAAACGGCTATATTAGCAGCCGCCAGCAGAAAAAGATAAAGCGCGATCATCGAATGATGATCGCGCTTCGCATTTAGCCTCGACCGGATCAGCCGACCCGGCCATACCTGATCAGATCTGACTGACGAAGATCAATGCGCCTGGCACGAGGAAGAACACCGTCACCACATAGCCCAGAGCAATTGACTTACGCTCAGCGGCCACATCTGACAGCTTGTCTGCCAGCGTCAGGGGGATATTGCGCAGCATCGGCACACCAAATATCAGACACACCGCCAGTACGTTATACGTCAGATGCACCAGTGCAATCTGCAGGGCAAAGATTGCCGCATCACCACTAACAGCGGTAGCTGCCAGCAGAGCGGTGATACAAGTCCCTATATTGGCACCCAGCGTAAATGGATAGATATCACGTACTTTCAGTACACCAGAGCCCACCAGCGGCACCATAAGGCTGGTGGTGGTTGAAGAAGACTGCACCAGTACCGTCACGAAAGATCCGGAAACGATACCGGTAAACGGACCACGACCGATCGCGTTATGCAGCATCTCCTTGGCCCGCCCTACCAGCGCCTTTTTCAGCAGCTTACCGACCACCGCAACAGAGACAATAATCAGCGCAACGCCCAGCAGGATCATCACAATACCGCCGACCGGCTCAGGCAGAGAGTCCAGCGAACCTTTAACCGAAGAGGTCACCGGCTTTACCAATGGCTTGATAAAGTTCATGCCCTTGATGCTCATCGAATCACCACCGGCCAGCAGCGATGCCATAAAGCCGCTGATCTTCTCCAGGAAACCAAACATCAGCTCCAGTGGCAGGAAGATAATTACCGCCATCAGGTTGAAGAAGTCATGGATAGTCGCCGCGGCAAAGGCACGCTTAAACTCTTCAACCTTACGGATATGCCCCAGGCTGACGATGGTATTGGTAATCGTGGTACCGATATTGGCACCCATAATCATCGGTATCGCGGACTCAACCGGTAAGCCGCCGGCCACCAGGCCAACAATAATTGATGTCACTGTACTGGAGGACTGAATCAGCGCCGTGGCCACGGTACCGATTATCAGGCCAAGAAACGGGTTCGCCGCGAAAGCAAACAGCTCTTTCGCTTCACCGGCAGTAGACCACTTGAAACCGGTACCGATCATGCCCACTGCCACCAGCAGCAGATAGATCATGCCGACAATCGTTATCCAGCGTCCCCATTGAGATCTGCCGGTATCCAGTGGCAGTGAAGTATTAGTAGCGTCCACGATGTAAAACCTCATCATCCGAAATTATTGTGGGGAATCCCCTGAATTCGAGCGCTATAGTTCTTGTTATGTTGCGAAATTATGACGGGATTATTTCGGATATATATGACGCTTTTGTTACATTGCGGTAACTTTTCTGAAAGATTGCTGAAACATTGATTTGGCGCGGCTTTCAGTCCGATCGCTCTGGCTGGTAAGCATCAGAGATCAGGCAAATATTTCAGACAGTTCATGTCTTAACCAGCAGGCCGCGCGCCCCTCTCCCGCAAGTGCCGGAAACACCAACTGAGGCCGGTAGGTGATGCGTGAATCCTGCACAGAGTCCAGCTCAACAAGCAAACCGCTCTCCAGATCGTCAGCCACCAGTGCCAGTGGCATCCAGCCATAGCCGGCCCCCATCCGCAGCGCCTGATATTTGGCATTAAAGTCAGACAGATAGTAGATCCTCTCTGAGCCAAACGTCTGAGAGCCGCCGCTGGCATCATCACATCCGGAGTCCGCCACTGTCAGTTCGGTTTGCTGCTGCAACTGCGCCAGCGAAATGTCGGACTGCTGCGCCAGCGGATGATCATTTACCGCCACTAGTACCGCCTCAACGGGCTTCAGCGGAATCGCCGTTAATGCGGAATCAGGTTTGTACTCCAGGGTCAGCATCATATCCGCATCCTCGGCCGTAAAGCGGCGCTGTACGCCGCTGAGGAACTCAACCCGCAGCAATACACGGGTGGGAATATCCCGCGCCCCCATCTGCTTAAGCAGGCCCAGCAGGGGCGCTATCGGCAACATGCCGTCTGTGATCAGCTTCAACTGGGGCTCCCAGCCTGCTGAAATACGATGTACCAGCTGAGAGACCGACTCGGCCTGGCGTAACAGCTTTCGTGCCTCCTCCGTCAAGCGCTCTCCCACCGGTGTCAGCGCCGCACGGTAGCCACTGCGATCGAACAGCTCACATCCCAGCTGCTGCTCCAGCTTAGCAAGCTGGTAACTGACGGCTGACTGGGTTTTGTGCAGATAGCGCGCTGCCGCCGCGAAGCTACCGCTGTCGACAATAGCAATCAGTACTCGTAATGCTTCCAGATCCGGGGCCACAGGAAACTCCATCAATATTTTTGATCATCTTGTAAAAGATATTGCGCTTTTTCAGATAATTCAAAGCGATTAGCTTGATTAGGGAATCAGCCATTCAGAACTCGCAGTACCGGAATCGGCTCAAACGTATAGATATCCATTGTCGATAAGAGGTGTGTTATGAAACACAATCCGATAGGTCTGAGGGGGATTGAATTTACCGAGTTTGCCTCACCAGATACCGACTATATGCATCAGGTTTATACCGCTTTTGGCTTTTCCCACCTGAAACGCCATAAGACCCGCGATATCAGCTACTACAACCAGAATGACATCCACTTCCTGCTTAACCACCAGCGGGCAGGGTTTTCCGCCGAATTTGCGCGGCAGCATGGTCCGGCCATCTGCTCGATGGGCTGGCGGGTCGATAATGCGGAGTATGCCCGTGCTGAGGCGATCCGGCGTGGCGCAAGGGCTGCAGACCCGACCAGGACAGACCTGCCCTATCCGGCCATCTACGGCATCGGGGACAGCCTGATCTATTTTATTGATCGCTGGGGGCCTCAGGGCAATATCTATCAGAGTGACTTTGAGCCGTTAGAGAAACCACAGCATGTGCCTGACCTGGGATTTATCGCTATCGACCATCTCACTAATAATGTCTACAAAGGCACTATGGAACGCTGGGCCAGTTTCTATAAAGAGGTTTTCGGCTTTGAAGAGGTGCGCTACTTCGATATCAAGGGACAGAAAACCGGGCTGATCTCCTATGCATTGCGCTCGCCGGACGGCAGTTTCTGTATTCCGATCAATGAGGGTAAGGACGATAACAATAACCAGATCGACGAGTATCTGACCCAGTACCATGGCCCCGGTGTGCAGCACATCGCCTTTCTCACCAACGACCTGTTGGCATCACTGGATGGCCTCGACCGCAGCGTGATTGATACGCTGGACATCAGTGAGCACTATTATGATGAGGTGTTCCAGCGGGTACCCCATGTCGCAGAGGATCACCAGCGGATACATGATCATCAGGTGCTGGTGGATGGCGATGAACGCGGTTATCTGTTACAGATATTCACCCGCAATCTGTTCGGCCCGATCTTTATCGAGATGATCCAGCGGCATGATAATCAGGGCTTTGGCGAGGGCAACTTCCAGGCCCTGTTCGAGTCGATCGAGCGGGATCAGCAACGCCGCGGCGTTCTTTGAAGACTTGCTACAAAAGCACAGAGATCTAAAGCAGGCCATGGCGACTGCCCATGGCCATTATTCATCACCAGGCTCGCCTTGCGGGCAAGGGCCTTCTGTAGTTAGCTCGTGACGGAAGGGTATCAAGCAATTGTTTTTGCCCAGATATCACAGGCAAATAACGGAAAGGTCCTCTATAGGGTCAGGCCAGCTTCTTATAGAGAAACAGCAGCACAAAAGCGCCGGCAGTCGCCGTAAGGATACTGCCTATACTCAGCCCTCCGGTGGTTCCCAGGCCAAAGAATGACCCCAGCCAGCCACCGACAAAAGCACCGGCAATCCCCAGTACCATAGTCATAATCCAGCCGCCGCCATCTTTACCCGGCATCAGCCACTTTGCCAACGCACCGGCGATCAGGCCGAGAATAATCCACGAAATAATACCCATAGGACGCACCTCGTTGATGAGACATGTTTGAATTAAGGGTGCTAACGCGCCCTGCCTTCCACGCGGACTAAGGACCCCTGCCTCACGACGTTAACAGCTGCACCTGCATTCAATAGTAGCTAAAGTGGCAGAATATGTAATTTCCGTTCAATAACAAGGTGACAAAATTCAGGCGGGATGATTGTCCGGGACAGGGAAGCTAGCTGCGCTCAGCCTGGCCTTACGCAGCTGCTCTGGCGACTTGCCAGATACAGCTCCCAGAGTTGCTGCTTTTCAAGCCAGAACATCGGAGTGGTATTAAAAAATTCAGACAGGCGCAGTGCTGTATCAGCGGTAATCGCTCGCTGGCCGTTAACAATCTCATTCACTCGCCGACGGGAGATGCCCAGTTGCTTTGCCAGCCGTGACTGACTGATCCCCAGTGGCGTCAGGTAACAGTGCTCCAGCAGCAACCCCGGATGTTGCGGTTTGCGTGGAGTATAGCGCCAGTATTGCATCTTAACTTCCCAAAAAATCCGTACTGCCGGGGGCTGATCCAGCCTGCTGAATGACTGATCCGGCAGTACGGTGCGAGGGCCGTGACAACCCTGCTGGCAACACGCCTAACGGTTTAGAGAAACTGACTGTCGTGACAGGACATATTGCCCCTCCTGCCCTTACCCGGCCGGGATGTCCGACTAGTCCGGGCGGTTATCCTTAAACATGCGCCATCCGCCAACCATGGTTGAGATCAGGCTCTGGCGCGACATGATGTCCTCACGCACCGCCACATAGACATGGATCATCACAAACAGAATGATGTACCACATACCGAGGTGGTGCCATGTATGGACATCCTGACTCTGTCCCATCAGCGGAATGATCCAGCCAAACCCGATATCGGCCCAGCTGCCCTGCCCCAGGCCTTCACTATAGAGGGCAAAGCCGGTCAGGATCATGAACGTATTTCCCAACACAAAGAAGCTGAACATCGCCAGCTGGCCCAGCGGGTTATGACCGATATACTTCTTCGGCGTCTTCTCCAGAAACAGATACCAGCGCACCTCATGCCAGGCTTCAGCCCACCACTGCTTCCTGTGCAAGGGCACAATAAACAGCTCCCGGGCATGATGGTTGCCAACAATCGCCCAGTAGATCCGGCCTATAAACGCCACTGCCAGAATGTAGCCCGCCGCAAAATGTGCGAAGCGGATATATCCCATCAGATAGTTATCGATCGCCTCCCCCGGCATTGTCGGTAGAGGCGAACCGATAAAATAGCCACTGGCACAGAGTACGATCACCGATAAAACGGTTATCCAGTGCCATAACCTGACCGGCGCCTCGTAGACATATACCGCGGTCTGCTTGCGCTGGCGCAGCTGAGAGCGGCTTTGCTGCTCGGCATTGCGGGCATCATTTTCATTCACTGCCTTTGTCATTCTCGTGACCTCCTCGGGCAGCGCGGCGCGTGACGCGCCGCGCTGCTCGTTAGCGGATTTTGACCTTCGACAGTTCCTGACCGTCTTCAGACATGACATGGGTAGAGCAAGCCAGACATGGGTCGAAGCTATGCAACGTACGCAGAATTTCAACCGGCTCGTCCGGACGTTCCATCGGCGTATTCAGCAGCGAGGCTTCAAAGGCACCGATGTTGCCATCCGCATCACGCGGGCAACCGTTCCAGGTGGTCGGTACAATCGCCTGGTAGTTCTCGATCTTGCCGTCTTTAATCTTGATCCAGTGGCCCAGCGCCCCGCGCGGTGCCTCATTGATCCCAACCCCCTTGGCCTCTTTCGGCCAGGTACTCGGATCCCACTTTTCGACGTTTGCGGTGGAAGAATCACCGTTCTTGATGTTGTTCACCAGACTATGCCAGTCATCCAGCATCGTATCGGCACAGAGTTCACACTCCAGCGCGCGAGCCAGGGTGCGACCCAGGGTGGATGGCAGGAACTGTTTCAGCCCCAGGTCGAGGCCGGTGTTCTGGTTAAAGCCCGCCAGCGAACGGTCCACCTGCTCTTTGATGTACTCTTTGCCCGCGGCGTAGGCGATGATGTAGCGTGCCAGCGGCCCCACTTCCATCGCATGGCCCTTCCAGCGCGGTGCTTTAATCCAGCTGTACTTGGCTGACTCATCCAGCTCTTTGATGTTGGTCTTGGTGCCCTTAAAGTTCGGCCCCAGCTCAAAGTGCGGATCGGTTTCCCCATCCCATGGATGCAGGCCCGACACACCATTAGCGTACTTGTACCAGGAGTGATCGACCACCTCCTGAATCTGGTTTGGATCACGCACATCCACTTCGTGGATCTCGTTCCAGTTACCACCGACAATCGCACCGGCCGGTAGCAATTCGCTGGACTTGTCGTCCTGTATGGTGGCGTAGGTGCCATAGGAGAGCAGGTTTTCTGCCGCCAGACCACCACCGTAAAGCCAGTCCTTGTAGATGCTGGCAATCGCCATCACATCAGGCAGGTAAACGTTTTTGGTAAAGGCCTGAACCTCTCTGATACGCTCCAGCACGAAGTTCAGCGTGACCATATTGACCGGCGCACCGGAGGCCCCGGTATCGTCCATATTGATAGCACAGGCGACGCCGCCCACCATATAGTTCGGATGGGGGTTCTTGCCGCCAAAGATGGCATGAATCTTCACTACCTCTTTCTGCAGATCCAGCGCCTCCAGGTAGTGCGACACGGCCATCAGGTCCGCTTCGGGCGGCAGTTTATAGGCCGGGTTGTCCCAGTAGCCGTTGGAGAACAGTCCCAGCTGCCCCCCCTCGACAAAACGCTTCAGGCGGGTCTGCACATCCTTGAAGTAGCCCGGACTGGACTTCGGATGGTGCGGAGAGACCATCTGCTGCAGCTCCGAGGTCTTCTTCGGATCGGCTTTCAGCGCATTGACCGGATTCACCCAATCCAGTGTATGCAGGTGGTAGAAGTGCACAATATGGTCATGCACCTGCAGAGTTTTATCCATCAGGTGACGGATCAGGTAAGCGTTGTAAGGGATCTGGATATCCAGTGCGTCTTCAACCGCTCGCACCGATGTCAGGGCGTGAGTCCCGGTACAGACGCCACAGATACGCTCGACAAAAGCCCAGGCATCACGCGGGTCGCGGCCTTTCAGGATAACTTCAAGGCCCCGCCACATAGTACCGGTGGAGATCGCGTTACGGATCACATTGTTCTTATCGACGTTCACCTCGCAGCGCATATGCCCTTCGATACGCGTTACCGGGTCGACGACGATACGGCGGCCACTATTGTCGAGGTCGCTGGCATTTAACGGCTTAGTCATTATTCATGATCTCCTTTGTGCTGGGCGCGTTTAATAGCGGATACGGCAGCGTGCGCCGCTATACCGGCCCCGACTGCACCCGCAGCAGCCATACCGATCTCGTCGGCGTTTTTCTCAATACCGAACTGTTGGATATCGGTCAGGCGATCATAGAATGAGCCTTTATCCCAGAAACCATCTTCGGAGCAACCGATACAGCCGTGACCGGCCTGGATCGGGAAGGAAGTGCCTTCATTCCAGCGTACAGTGGAACAGGCGTTATAGGTGGTGGGGCCCTTACAACCGACCTTATAGAGGCAATAGCCCTTACGTGCGCCTTCGTCATCCCAGCTCTCAACGAACTGACCGGCATCGAAGTGCGGACGGCGGTAGCATTTATCGTGTATGCGCTGGCTGTAGAACATCTTAGGCCGGCCCTGGCGGTCCAGCTCAGGTACCTTGCCGAAGGTCAGCATATAGGAGATGACGCCGGTCATAACCTCAGCGATCGGCGGACAGCCCGGCACTTTTATAATCGGTTTATCGGTAATCACCTTATGGATAGGTACCGCCTGGGTCGGGTTCGGACGGGCCGCCTGCACACAGCCCCAGGAAGCGCAGGAACCCCAGGCAATAATCGCCTTGGCATCCTTAGCCGCATGTTTCAGCTGGTCGAGGAAAGGCTTGCCACCGACGATACAGAACATACCGTCTTCGTTCAGAGGCGGATTACCCTCGACCGCAAGGATATATTCGCCCTTATATTTCTTTATGGTGTCTTCGAGCGCCTGCTCCGCCTGATGACCCGCGGCAGCCATCAGCGTGTCGTCATAGTCGAGGGAGATCATCGACAGCACCACATCCTTAACCAGCGGATGGGCAGAGCGGATAAAGGATTCGGAACAGCAGGTACATTCCAGACCATGCAACCAGAGCACCGGAGTGCGAGGCCTGGTTTCCATCGCATTAGCAATACGTGGCGCAAACGCAGGCCCCAGGCCTAGCGCGGCGGCCGTCAGGCTACAGTATTTAAGGAAGCTTCGTCGCGTGATGCCCTGCCTGCGCATCACCTCATAGAACGTTTCAATCTGGGGCATTCGGTACTCTCCGTCACGTGGGAACAGCCACTCCACAGACGCCCTCCCTTTTGAGGAATGATCGCCTGCCTTTTTCGTTGTTGTTAGGAAAAACAGCGAAGCAAACGACGTACCAATACCGCACACCCTCGCGGGCACTGCAGTCCGGCCCACGGCGGCAGAATCGAGAAGCAAACCGACTATCCAGCCTGCATAACCAACCGGTAACTCAACTGACACCCTGAGGTAGCAATATGGCGCTAGCGTCATCGCCCATCATAGTGAAACTGACCGATTGGACTCATGTTCCCGTCGGGAAGCAAAAGCAGGGTTGGCCGGGAGTCCTGCACCGCCGAGAAGAGCAAGAGAGAGCGCACCGAGAAGAGCAGCGTACAAGCTACGCTGGGGCAGTAATCTAAGCATGTTCAGAGCAAAAACCGTCGCGATTTCCGCCCGCGATCGGACCGTAGGCCAGAGCAAATAACAGGGATTTTCACAGCCATGCACAACTCTCACACCAGTACCCTGATAGATCTCCATCCCCTGACCGGTGTTGTGCTGGATAGCTACAACGAAGCGCACAATATATTCGCCGATCTCGCTAATCGCCTGTATGACCTGCTTATCGCCAGTAAAGGAGGTGACCCGCACGACTATGCCATTACCGAATCGATCGACATGCTGATCAGCCACACGGCACAGCAATTTGAATATGAAAACAAAGAAATGCAGCGCAGGGCCTTTCCTGCTGCGCCACAGCATATTGAGGAACATAGGGAAGCGTTAGAAAAGCTGGTGAGAGCGCGCCGGAAATGGCTGACAGCCGGTAACGCTGACCGGCTGGATCACTACCTGACTCGGGAGCTGGCGCCCTGGCTGGTCAGCCACATTACCCGAATGGACAGTGTGGCCGCGATGTATATCGCGGCGGACAAAATGGTGCCGGAAAAGCCGGAAAGCAAAGCCACGCCATCTGCTGCGCTTAATGCCTCTGAAAGCAATAAACCCGATTCCCTTTCTGGGCGTTAAGCGCTCAGCTGCGCCAGGCTAACTGATGAGTGGGTTTTCAGGCAATTCTCTGCTGAAAGGCTTCAATACTGTCCAGCAGCTGCATATTCATATCGTTTTCAAAATCATCGAAGGGACGATTATGCAATGACAAATAGCGCCCGACCTGATTCTCAGACAGGCGTTTTTTATTAACATGGTACTCAAACTCAGGAAGCGTCTTATCCCGTCGCGGTACCAGCTGCCAGTTGACGAAGTCTGTGTCCAGCTGCCCAAACGCCGGGGAGGCAAAACGGCAGAAATGATCAACCAGATTATCGCCATTCGGCCCCAGACAGCCCGGTTCGATCCGCATAATAACTGTAAGTTTCATTGAATCAGGTAAGTTACCTACTGCCATTCAAATATTCCTTAAATCCCTTTGACCGCAAACAGCAAGTCGTTCTTGTTATAGGTTAGACCCTGCACCGAGGCCATTTTCACTGCGATCAATCAGGCAGCTGCATCCTCACGGAGCAGGTCAAAGCTCGCACTCCATGAAAGCCGACATCTTTCATCATTACATCAGAAATTATTCCGATTCGTCTTCTTTTTTCTGTGCCAGATACTTCGCCTGCCACTCATTTAACTCTTCATAGTACGTATCCCAGACACAGGGAGAACAGCCGCCTTCACAACATTCATGCTCACCCGGTGGCTGCGGCCTTTCCTGATCACTCATTACCCATACTCCTCACTACAACAGCCCTGATATCAGGGTTTAAAAGGGACAGTCTAAATAAATCGACGGCTCTCGGCTATTGGACGCTGGTCGCAGGGGTAATTCCATTTCGCCAGATACCGGAAAGTAACTTTTTTCACAGCTCGATTGCCGGTTGTCAGTCCTTCACCAATAATCGACTGTCTTGAAGAGGTAATACCAACGTCATTTGCCGGGGCTACATTCGATGCCTCTTTCAACCCAGATATGGAATACGGAGTACAACGATGTTTAATCGTACTTTCCGCCGCAGCGCCCTGGCCATCATGGTTGCCGCAGCCGCGACTGGCGCACAGGCTGATGCGTTTAATCGAATTGCGAGTTTTTCTACAATCAAGAACCTTCCGGCCAACAGCGATATCAAAACAGAGACCTCGGCTGAGATTATCGACGTCTCTGAAGATGGCAAAACGCTGGTGTACTCCGACAGCCCGCTGGAAGGTCTGGGCATTATCGATATCAGCGATGCCGACGAGCCTGAAGCCAAAGGCTTTATTAAAACTGCCGGTGAACCCACCTCCGTGGCCTTCAGCGGCGACTATGTACTGGCGGGTATCAACACTTCTGAAAGCTACACCCAGCCCAGCGGTTTCCTGGCAGCGATCGATCTGGACGACAGAAAAATCGAGAAGCAGTGCGATCTGGGCGGTCAGCCAGATTCAGTCGCTGTGTCCAAGGATGGAAAATTCGTCGCCGTGGCGATCGAGAATGAGCGTGATGAAGACCTGGGCGAGGGCGTACTGCCCCAGCTGCCAGCAGGCTTCCTGGTGATTGCGCCACTGGAAGATGGAAAGCCTGAATGTGATGAGATGCGTCGTGTCGAGCTGACCGGACTGGCCGAGATCGGCGGCGAAGACCCTGAGCCGGAGTTTGTCGATTTCAACGGCAACAATGAGATCGTCGTGACCCTGCAGGAGAACAACCACCTGGTAATCGTCGATGCTGAAACAGGCAAGGTGATCAATCACTTCTCCGCCGGTGGCGTCGACCTGCAGATGGTCGACCTGACGAAAGATAAGGCGCTGAGCTTCGACAAAACCCAGCAGAACCGCCTGCGTGAACCCGATTCTGTTAAGTGGCTCGACAACGACCGCTTTGTCACCGCCAACGAAGGCGATATGAATGGCGGCGCCCGTGGCTTTACCATCTTTCACAAGGATGGCCGTGTACTGTTTGAATCCGGTGCGGGCTTCGAACATGAAGTGATAATGGCCGGTCACTACCCGGAAAAACGCTCCGGCAAAAAAGGTAACGAACCGGAAGGTCTGGCGGTTGGAAAATTCGGCAAGGACACCTACATCTTCGTACTCTCCGAGCGCGGCGGTGCGATCGGCGTCTACCGCGACACCGGTGCGGCCCCGGAATTCATGCAGCTGCTGCCATCCGGCATCGGCCCTGAGTCTGCGGTGGCGATCCCGTCACGAAACCTGCTGGTCAGCGCCAACGAAAAAGACCTGATCGAAGATAAAGGTCCTCGCTCTCACGTCATGGTCTACAAGCTGAATGGCAAAGCAGCCAGTTACCCGCAGATCAAGTCCGGCCGTAACGCGGCTGGCCAGCCCATCGGCTGGGGCGCCCTGTCCGGCCTGACTGCCGATCATGATCTGGCCGGCAAGCTCTACGCCGTCAACGACAGCTTCTACGCCACCCAGCCAACGATCTTCACTATCGACGCTAACCAGAGCCCGGCGAAGATCACCAGCGCCCTGCCCGTTACCCGCAACGGAAAGCCTGCTGAGAAGCTGGATCTGGAAGGAATCGCACTGGACGGTAAGGGCGGCTTCTGGCTGGCCTCCGAAGGCAAGACCAAAAAGAAAGTACCGCACGCCATCTATCACGTGAACGCTCAGGGCGAGATCGACCGCACCCTGAACTTCCCGGAAGCACTACTCAAGCACGAAAAGCGCTTCGGCTCTGAAGGTATCACCGTGATCGGCGATAGCCTCTGGATCGCTATCCAGCGTCAGTGGAAGGATGACCCGGCCAACACCGTAAAACTGGTCTCCTACAACCTGAAGACCGACACCTGGGGCGCTGTACGCTACCCAACCGAAGCTGCCAGCACCGGCTGGGTCGGCCTGTCAGAGATCACCGCTCATGAGGATGAGGTTTACATCATCGAGCGTGATAACCAGATCGGCGAGAACGCTAAGATCAAACGTCTCTACAAGATCGAGCAGAGCGAGCTGAAACCGGCACCGCTGGGCGGCGAACTGCCTGTGGTGAAGAAAGAGCTGGTACGCGACTTTATCCCGGACCTGATGAAAGCCAACGGCTATGTCACCGACAAGATCGAAGGCTTCACCATCGATGCTTCCGGTAAAGGCTACGCCGTCACCGACAACGACGGTGTTGACGACAGCTCCGGCGAAACCTTCTTCTTTACCACCGGTAAGATGTAGGGATTAAACCTGGCTACAACGAAAAATGGCCGGTTATTCCGGCCATTTTTTATCTGTCTTATCAACAAATAAACTCAGCGGCACTACTTAAGCGCCGACAACACCTCATCGATAATCTCTTGATGGATCTCAGCCCGCGACTTACCGCCACTTTCCTGGCAGATCTCACCCTCTCCCTCCATCTCCAGTACTTTCTTTCCTTTCGCAGTACAGGCAGTGAATGCACTAAAGGGCGAGCCTGCAGCAATATGTTGATACTCGATGGAAGGCAACTTCAACATTCCGGCGGCTGGCTCTAGCGGATGTTGCGTCTTCCCGATCAGATCGAGCACTTTGACTGACACAGAGATTCCGCCAAGAGATTCAGTCGTCAGCGCCTTACTTAGTTCCGGATTGATAACCACCAGCGAGCTGAGGCGATCATCCTTTGGCGTCGCCAGAATCTGGCTATCCGCCACCTGACCAAGGGAGACACTGTTTTTGCGTAACCAGCCACAATCGATACTGACGCCTGTGTCGTCACAGGAACGCCGATAGCGATCAGGATCAAACGCTGCCCCTGCCAGCGTCAGCAGCGATGTACCGCCCAGAAAAAAACCAACACCTGAGATTTTATCGTTGTCGATTCGATTGGCAAAGCCGCTGACCTGTTCAATATGATTCAGCCCAAGCAACAGGTCCTGCGGTCGTTGAATCAGCTCCGAAGTCACCGTTGTAGCGTTGATTTCGTTAAAAGGCGGAGTCTTGGGTACCACAACGATATGACCCTGCTTAGCCAGCTCAGAGGCGATCCAGCCACTATGGACAAATGAGGATCGCATCCCCCCATGGGCCAGCAAGATCACCGGATAAGGCTTCTCTGAATCTGCCAAGGGGGCATTCAGCTTAACCTGGGGCACCTCAAAGATACGCTTGTTACCAACGCTGAAATCCGATCCCTTCTCCTGTGTCGGATACCAGTAATAAACCTCAACGTCAGCCTCTCGCTCGCTACTGTAGAGCGATTCGATTTTTAGCCCCGCTTCCATCGGCTGACTGGCGTTGGCAATGCCACACACCACAAGGGGTAACAGTAAGCTGTAATGAATCTTCAAAAAGCACCTCCATGTTATAGATACGCTGAATGCCGTGAGTTGGTTATTAGCTTGCGCCTACCCTCAAAACAGAGTGTGATCATAGCGCTTCCCTTGAACTACAGAACGAGCATCTTAGGCCCATCTGTAATAACTGTATGCGCCTATTTAATATGCTTATCGATAAAGCGGTCTAGCTCAGATATCGACCTGATCACATATAAAGATTTATTAGCCGATATCGGCTCTAATCTATGCATAAAACTGTCATTCCAGAACTTGGGACATAGCCTTAACACTTTAAAACTTTGCAAGGTGCCCTTGATTACAGAGCTACCATCGGGCCAACCTTCAGGTTTGACCACCAGCCCCTTAAGCAGCCGCTTGGTGACCAGCCAGTAACTGGTGAGGTAAGGCAGATCTATGTAAATCAGCGTATCAGCGGACTCTAACCGTTTATAAAATGAATCTACTGGCCCGAATCCATCGATAATCCAACGTTCAGAGGATAGTAGTTTTTCATGCTCCTCATCGTATATCTTACGGTCGACCTGCTCGCCATTTTTCTTATAGACGATGGAATCTAGCGGGTGCAATGGTATACCTGTCGCTGATGCCAAGCGTTTACTCAACGTCGACTTTCCATTTCCCGGCTTACCGAATACTGCAACTCTTTTCATACTACCCCCGTTACTGAGACCAACCCAAAGAGGTAGAAACAGAAAACCCACCTCTTGGGTGGGTTTGCCATGATTAACGCACAACAAAGACACCACCACTCCTATGGAATGATGATAATTCGAGCTGTCTGATGCGTAAGATTTGTATTCATCCAATCATCCTGATCGATGGGTATGTTCATGTCAACGATAACTCCAAGTAACTCGTGCACAAAACGCCCAGCACTGCAGCTGTGAACATTTACCTATTGCCAAGGCCTGACCACCAGGATCAAGTCCGTAGCCTCAAAAACCAGGTGAAATATTCAGCCTTGTTTTTGCCTGATTCAGTCTACCCTATTCACCGCAGCGCTTAGGCCCGTACACCTTGGCATCGGGCACCAGCTCCGCCCTGATCTGATCAATCTGTTCGCAAGGGATATCCCGCTTACCTCTTAAGCCAACCTTGAGCATCGCCCTGTTGCCAAACAAGGCTGAGGCATCAGAGATCTGATTGCTGTAGGCCATAAAGGCGGTCAGCTTTGGCTTGTTAGCAAAGGCTGAAATATTGCTGATCCGGTTGTAATTCAGGGTGACATCTTCCAGCTGAGACAGTCCGGCAAACGCCGAAACATCACGGATATCATTCATCATCAGCCCCACCACCTTCAGCTGCGCCAACTTATCCATCCCGCTCAGGTCGCTGAGCGAGGCCTTATTGGCCTGAAACTCCTCCAGCAACAGCAGATGCTCGATACCACGGGTCGAGGTCAGGGCCTTATTACCGGCAACAGACAGCGTCCTCAACCGGGGGAAAGCCTCAATACCCTGCAATGAGTTGAGCGCATTATTCTGCAGATACAATGCCTCCAGCTGGGTCAGATCTGCAATCGATGACAGATCTGTAATTTCCTCGCCGATACAGCGCAGGGACTTCAGCTCAGATCGATCTTCAAGCTTTGCCTCGTACTTGGCGGTATAGACACAGCGGTCCAGCGCCTTTTTAGAGGGTGAATCTTTAACCGGGCGGGTCTGACTGCCATCCGCTGATTCAGATTGGGATGATTCGGATTGAGAGGAACCGGAATCCAGCTTACCCAGCTCCTCCAGAACAAAGCCGGTAAAGGAGAGCGCAAACACAGCACCAAACAGACGTACCCCCCTGGCTGTCACCTGACTCAGCGGAATACAGATAGCAAACGCCAAAATCAGTAGCGGCAGCGCCCAGAACTGCAGAAAGCTGTAGATACGATTTTCCGCCGGATTATCCGGGTACACCAGGATAGAGACCTCTCTGCCAACCATCTGCGAACACCAAGAGCGGTTTGGCATCATCAGCCAGCCTACGGCCTTATCACCCTCAGGCGAGACCGCCATCGGATAATACTGTACCTGGTCACGATAGCGAGTGGTGGTCGTACTGCGTGCAGGGCCATCACTCACCTTCACCCACTCACTGCCACAATCGACAATGGTCGAGGGCACTTGGGTAGCGTTAACCAGCAAAGTCGCACGGTCGTAGACAATATAGAGGCTGACAACCAGCGCAATCGATACCAGACCTCGAACAATCCTTCTATTCCTTCCCTCGTCCCTGAACATAGCTGATCCTTCACTCAGCTCAGCCATATACCACGCTTAGCGGTGACAGGGCTCAGCCATAAAATCTGTCAATATTGCAGGCACCCGGATGCCGACAAAGGTTAGAAGGACGTTATACCCGAGCTTAAGACGCAAAGAACAGGTACAACCTGCAATATTTTTTACAGAGGAGCGATTACTTATCGGCACTAAGTCTGGCGATAAAGCCCAAGTAGAAGCAAACCACAAACACAGCACCATCCCACAACAGCGCAAACCAGAATTTGATCGGGCTGCCAGATGCGGTGACCGTCTTAGTGCTGCCCATCACTGTATAGGAGTAGTCTGTAGTGGTCTAATGATTCCGGACACCATTTAAGGTGGTAAAGTCACCACCAAAGGAGAGGTGTTCAATGGCAAGACAGCGTCGTTCGTTTTCAACCGAGTTCAAAATGGAAGCCGCCAGCTTGGTGGTTGATCAGGGCTACAGCCTGACTGAAGCCAGTCGTGCAGTTGATGTGGGTGAGACCGCATTGCGGCGCTGGGTTAACCAGTTGCGTGCAGAGCGAGATGGTGTAACGCCAGCGTCAAAGGCACTTACACCCGAACAGCAAAAGATTCAGGAGCTGGAAGCCAGGATCAACCGGCTGGAGAGGGAGAAGGCGATACTAAAAAAGGCTACGGCGCTCTTGATGTCGGACGAACTCGATCGTACACGCTGATAGACCAGTTAAGTGAGCAAGAGCCGGTGGATATGGTCTGTAGCGCTTTGGATATTGCCCGTTCTAGTTATTATGAATACCGCCGTAGAGAGTCTCGGATTAACACTGAGCGGCTGGAACAGTGCGCCAAGGTCAATGAGCTGTTCAGACAAAGCCGAAGTTCAGCCGGTAGCCGCACGATCATGACCCAGATGCAGGACGAAGGCTACGAGATCGGCCGTTTCCGCGTCCGAGCGCTAATGCGCGAGCAGGGTTTAGTCTGCAAGCAGCCAGGGCCGCACAAGTATAAACA
>NZ_JHVJ01000030.1 GCF_000620085.1 Marinobacterium jannaschii DSM 6295
CATCACCGATGGGTTCATCACGAAAGAGTGCCATACCCAAGACCATCCATAGAACCTGATCAGACGGTAGACGTCGTCGGCGAATACTCGCCTTGTCAGTCAGGGTCAGCGCTGACTCTATCCATTCAATCGGGATGTTCTGAGTGAAGGTGCTTTGATCTGAGAACTGGTGCAGCTCATCAATCTCAAGCAAGGTTTGGTGTAGGGGCATAAAAAAAATCCAGCAACCGACAGGGATGCTGGATTTTATTCAATTATGCCGTTTTTGGCTTAAGTGAACAGCATTGGCTTAACCAGCCGCCTTTTTTGTGCCCGCAGGTTGGATGTCTGCTGAACAGTAACTGCGGTTAATGGCTGTACAGCGACTTACCGCCATCCACGGCCAGGACCTGCCCGGTAATAAAGGGCGCGCGGGCAAGGAAGGCGACAGCGCTGGCGATATCCTCTGGAGTACCCGCTCTTCCAAGCAGGGTCTTATCCAGAATAGCCTGCTGCTCTGCAGGACTGATCGCTGCCGCAGCCTCGGGCCACAGGATTGGCCCCGGCGCGACACCGTTTACCCTCACCTCCGGCGCCAGTTCCTTGGCCAGTGACAGAGTCATCATCTGCAGACCCGCCTTGGCGATCGAATAGATTGGATAGCCGGGCAGGGCCCGTTGTGCATGGATATCAATCAGATTAATAACGGCGCCGTTATGCTGTTTCAGCTGATCGGCCAGTCTGGCACAGAGGAAGTAGGCACCGCGCAGGTTGGAGTTGATCAGGCTGTCCCACTGCTGCTGGTCGCTGGATTCCAGCGGTGTCGGGTAGAAGTCAGAGGCGTTATTCACCAGCAGGTCGATACGGCCGAAGCTATTTGTTGCCTCGACGGCCAGCTGCTCGACCTGATCCATCTGCTCCAGATCCGCCTGCAGCAGGCGGCAGCTGTCGGTGCGGATCGCGTTGAGTTCTTGCGCCAGCGCCTCGGCACAGGCAAAAGAACGGCGATAATGCAGCAGTACGCGATAGCCCTGATAGTGCAGGGTACGGGCGATCACCGCACCGATGCGTTGGGCGGCACCGGTCACCAGTGCCACTTTGGCCACTTCAGCCATTGTCAATCTCCAAGCTGAACTGCTCACACAGTTGTAACTGGCGGCGGGCTATCTCAGTCCCCAGAGCTTTGCCTTTAAAACCCTCAGCCATCAGTTGTTTGGGTGCGATTGCATTCAGCTGTACCAATAGTGCAGGCAGGGCCTGGTTAAGGGGCGAGGACCGGCCCCCGGACAAGGCTTCGCTGCAGGCGAGGAGGCCGGACAGGCGCTGTTCCCGGCGTAACAGATCTACACCCCCGATCAGTTCCAGCCGTTCTTCCCCACTGATCTGGTCAAACCGCTGTAATGCCTGATACCACTGGCGGCAGTGCAATGCCTGTTCTCGATAGAGTTTCGGGCTACGCAATCGCTCACACAGGGATTCGATCAGTGCGAGTGCGGTCGGGGATTCCAGTGATGCGGTTGCGAGGGTCAGCAGGACGCTAAAACGGTTACAGCTGTTGCTGCCCCGGGTCACCTTGTCGGCGATGCCATCGAGCTCTCCGTTTTGATAGAGCGGTAGTAGCTCTGGCAATAGTACTTCCAGTGCACCGGCTTGAAACAGCACATCAAAGAACACCATCGGTGAGGGCTCACCCAGCGCCCGTTCCAGCTCTTTCCATACCCGCTCGGCCGTCAGGTGCTCCAGCTCATCTCCGGCAGACAGTTGCTGCATCAGCGCGATAGTTTCGTCGGCCACACGGAAGCCCAGATGGGCATAACGGGCGGCAAAGCGAGCGACCCGCAGCACCCGCAGGGGGTCTTCGACAAAAGCCTCGGAGACATGGCGTAACAGTTTAAGCTGCAGATCCTGCTGGCCATTATAGGGATCGATCAGTTCGCCATTTGCCGACTTGGCGATGGCATTAATCGTGAGGTCGCGGCGGATCAGATCCTCTTCCAGCGTCACGTCCGGGCTGGCATGGTACTGAAACCCGGTATATCCCTTGCCAGACTTGCGCTCGGTGCGGGCCAGCGCATACTCTTCGCCACTCTCGGGGTGAATGAACACCGGAAAATCCTGACCCACCGGCTTAAAACCCCGGGCCAGCATCTGCTCAGGTGTTGCCCCGACCACGACCCAGTCCTGGTCGTAGACCGGATAGCCCAGCAGCTCATCGCGGACAGCGCCGCCAACCAGATAAATCTCCATCAGCGTTCGATCTGCTCCGGCTGCTCGACCCGCCAGCCCTCAAAGCCGCCGTTGACGCTGTAAACCTCATCAAAGCCCTGGTGGGCTAGATACTGGGCTGCTGACTGACTGCTGATGCCGTGGTAGCAGCATACCAGCAGCGGCTTATCCATATCAGCGGCGGCGATAAAGTCTGGCAGGTTTTCGTTGTTAACATTGATGGCGCCTGGCATATGCCCCTGGGCATAACTTTCAGGGTCGCGGATATCGGCGACAGCCGCGCCATTCTGCAGCAGGGCCAGGGCTTCGGGAGAGTCGATGCAGCGATACTGATCCATGAATATTACCTTTGTAGAAAAGCAGGGGTATTAAGTTTGGGGTTATGGGTATTGCGCAGCCCTATACAGGCGTAGCTAAACAGCTGGCGGTCTTCTAGGCGCATCGCCGTCAGGGTGTTGCCCCAGACACAGCCGGTGTCGAGTGCAAAAACATGCTCCGCCTCGGCTTCACCCTCCAGCGCGGCCCAGTGGCCGAAGATGATCGGCAGATCCGGGTTTTTGCGTGGCTGGCGGAACCAGGGCAGGAAACCATCCGGCTGGGTGTCGAGGCCGCCCTTGGCACTGAAGTCCAGCGTACCCTGGGCATCGCAGAAACGCATCCGGGTGAAATAGTTCGTGATACAGCGCAGCCGGTCCCAGCCTTCCAGGTCCCGGTGCCAGCGATCCGGGTGATTGCCGTACATATGCTGAAAGTATTCGCGGGCCAGGGTGCCTCTGAGCACCGTTTCTACCTCTTTGGCCCGTTTGCGCGCTTTCTTGACACTCCACTGTGGCGGAATTCCCGCGTGTACCATCACATAGCCCAGGGATTCATCGGCGATCACCAGATTCTGCTGCCGCAGCCAGTGCATCAGCTCGTCACAGTCGGGGGCCTCGAGAATCTCATTCAGGGTATCACCACGTTTTGCGCTAGCGGCACCGTAGTAGACGGCCAGCAGGTGCAGATCATGGTTACCGAGCACGATCCGGGCTCGATCGCCCAGCTGTTTCAGGAAGCGCAGTGTTTCCAGTGACTTCGGGCCGCGATTGACCAGGTCGCCGGCGATCCAGAGCTGATCGTCCGGCGAGAACTGGATCTGTTCGAGAAGCTGCTGCAGTTCATCAAAGCAACCCTGAATATCACCGATCGCATAGGTAGCCATAGTGGTGCTTGCTGTCCTTTATGGGTTAACTGATTCTGCTGGCGATTCTACCAGATTCGGCAGCGGCAATGCCTCAGGCGGGTTGCCGGACGGGTGCAGGGTATTTGAATGAATAGAAAATCTAATGCTGTTGGGGCTAAATTCTGTGATTTATCGGCGAAAACTGTCACCTAAGTGCAATCAGTGGCTTTTAGCATGGCGCTTATCAATTTCCGAGTCACTCATCCATTAGTGAAGCTATTACTACAATGAGCAAGCTTATCCTCATCATGGTCGACGGAATCAGTGCCGACTACTTCGAAAGTATCCGTCACCAGTTGCCCCATCTCGACCGCCTGGCTCGCAGCGGGACACAGGTAAACGGTGTTACCCCGGAGATGTGCGGTACCTCCTGTCCGGGGCGGACCTCTATTGTGGCCGGTGTCGCCCCGTCCGAGCATGGCATCTATGGCAATCATATCTGGGATGGCGAGCAGTTTCGCTGGGCTAACCCGGAAGATGTGCGGGTGCCGACGCTACCAGCCTACGCCAAGGCGCAGGGTCTGGATGTGGCCGGTCTTGGTTACGGCATGATCCGGCCGCAGGACTGTTCGCTCTACAAAGGCCCCTGGTGGGTGGATGAGATGCTGATGCGTGGCCGGGATGCCGAGCCCATGCCAGCGGATACCGTCTGGCTCAGTGCCGGTGCCGACTACGATGATCAGGGCCGCCTGGCGGCACTGCAGGCGCAGGGGATCAATCTGGAGATTGTCGCGCCGAATAAAAACCCGGATATCAAGCTGCAACTGGGGATGCTGGCCGACCAGCAACTGCTGGATGTGGCCGCCGGCCTGGCTGCCTCTGCACAGGCTCCGGACTTTATGCTACTGGAGATCGGTATCACCGATTACTTCCTGCACAAGTATGGCGCCGATCATGCCCTGACCGAATGGTCGCTGAGGGCGGCTGACGCCCAGATCGGCACCTTACTGGAGCGACTGGAGCAGGCGTCTGTGCTGGACCGGTACAACCTGTTGATCTGCAGTGATCACGGGCATGCGCCGATGTGCAGTGGTCTCTATGTCGACCGCCTGCTGGGAGATGAGGTGGTCTGGTCCAGCGAAGGTGGCGTGCTGATGGTGAAGCCGCGCGATCAGGCTCAGGCCATCTGGGTTCAGGCCGCACTGGCTGAATACGGTATCGAGCTTTGGAACAACGATCACCTGCCGCCAGAGCAACAAGACCAGTTGCTGACCTTTGTGGTGCCTGAAGGCTCCGATATCAGCTTTGAAAGCCAGATTGTCGGTGCATCCGGTGTCTCCGGCCCATCCAAGTATCTGTCTAATCACGGTATGCGCCCCGGCAGCCGCGCCGATATGCGCTTCTGTATCTTCAATGGTCCGGCGATACCACGGCAACGCATTGAGTCCGGCCTGGCGAATCAGATCGCTCCGACCATGGCGGCAATCCTCGGTGTCGAAACACCCTGGCAGGCCGAGCCATTGTTTACCCCGCTGACACCGTCAAATACCTCGATTGAGTGCGCCCGCGACAGCGCCGAATGATCTGACTTTACGAATAAGGAATAACTCCAATGAAACGCCTGCTTTCTACTGTATTGATCTCTGCCGCTGTCCTGGCTGGCACTGCAACCGCCGGTACCTTCCGCATGGCCCATGATGTGGGTTACGCCGGTGCCGAATCCCTGGACCCGATCTCACCCAGCCGCTTCTTCGATGCCAATCAGGTGTTGTACTCCCGCCTGGTGCGTCAGGATGCGAAAGGTATGCCCAGCCCGGATATCGCCACTGACTGGCAGGCTTCTGCCGATGCCAAAACCTGGACCTTCGAGCTGCGCAAAGGGGTGAAATTCCATGACGGTTCCGACCTGACCGCCGTTGATGTGAAGTACTCCCTGGAGCGTATCAAAGACCCCGAGATTGATTCGCCAGTGGCGGCGGTACTGGGTGTGATCGACCGTGTCGAGATCATCAACGAGCACAAAGTGGCGATCAAACTGTCTGCGGCACATGCCGATCTGCCGCTGCTGTTGATGGATTACCGCGTGCGGATGATCCCGGAAGGTTCCGGCGACACGATCGCTAAGACCGGTATCGGTTCCGGCCCGTTTATGTTGGAGGAGCTGGATCCTGAGGGCACCACTGTATTGAAGGCTTTTCCTGACTACTGGGAAGGGCGTCCGGCGGCTGACAGATTCGAGATTATCGGTATCGCCGATTCCCAGGCCCGTGTCCAGGCACTGATGGCCGGCCAGCTGGATTTTGAAGACAGCGTGATCTCGCAGCAGGTACGCCTGTTCCAGAACCCGAACTTCAAGACCCAGAGCATCGCCACCGGCGAATGGCGTGCCCTGGTGTTCCGCACTGATACCGCGCCATACGATGATGCCCGGGTGCGTAAAGCGCTGCGTCTGGCGGTAGACCGCGAAGGTATGATGAAACTGGCGTCCGGCGAAGGTGCAGGTACCGTGACCTGTGACCATCCGGTCTGGTCCGGTGACCAGTACCGTGCCGAAATCGATTGCAGCCAGAACATCGCTGAAGCCAAGCGCCTGCTGAAAGAGGCGGGCTACCCGAACGGTATCGATATCGAGATCAGCGCGGCGGATAACGAGCCGGAGTGGATCCGCATGATTGAGGTCTACCAGCAGCAGGCGAAGCAGGCCGGTATCAGCGTCAAGCTGAAGGTAGCAGCCTCCGATGGTTACTGGAGCGATGTCTGGATGAAGGAACCGGCTTTCGCAACTCGCTGGTCCCAGCGTCCGGCCGATCAGGTACTGAACGAAGCGTTCCGTTCTACCGCCGCCTGGAACGAATCCTTCTTTAAGAATGAGACGTTCGACGGCAAGCTGGATGCGGCCCGCAGTGAGCTGGACTTCACGAAGCGTAAAGCGCTCTACGCCGGCTTGCAGAAGTCTCTGTGGGAAGAGGGCGGCGCGCTGATCCCATACCACCTCAACCAGACCCGCGTGATGCGTGCCGGTGTCACCGGCCTGGATCCGGTCGAGCGGTTCTCTATCCGCTGGAACAAAGTGGATGTGAAGTAACGCTCCGCCGCTGGCGAACGGCTACCGCTGACCCTAACAGGGTCGGCGGTTCTTTGGTTTCCTGCCGCAACTGTCCCGGCGAAACCGTCCCTCTTTGACAAGCCTGTAAAAACTCTGCCGATGCTGAAACTGATACTGCAACGACTGGCGCTGGCCATGCTGACACTCTTCGCTGTCTGCATCCTGGTGTTCAGTGTAACCGAAGCCCTGCCCGGCGATGTCTGTACCGCTTACCTGGGACGTGATGCCCAGGGAACCCGGCTGGAAAACTGTCGCCAGCAGCGCGGCCTTAATAAGCCTGCTTTCGAGCGCTTCAGCGACTGGGGTGCGGGGGTTATTCAGGGTGACCTGGGTACTTCGCTGAAACGCGATAAACCGATCAACGATATGCTGGCCAACCGGATGCGCAACACCGCAGTACTGGCCTCGGCAGCGGCGGCGATCGGGATTCCGCTGGCAATTCTACTCGGGGTCTTTGCCGCTTTGCGCCGCGACAAGCCATTGGATGTAGGACTGTCGACCGGAGCGATCTTCGCCATGACCATTCCGGAATTTGTTACCGCCACTTTACTGATCTTTGTTTTCGCCATTCAGCTGCAATGGTTCCCGGCGGTGACCACGGTGCGCAGCAGTGCGCCGATCTCGGAGCTGCTGCCCAATATCGTGCTGCCGGTGATCACCCTGGCCTTCGTGATGGTGGCACATATTATGCGCATGGTGCGCAGTTCGATGATCGAGGTGATGGCCGGTGACTTTGTGCAGATGGCCCGCCTCAAGGGCGTGCCTTACTGGCGCATCGTCTGGTACCACGCGCTGCCCAACGCCATGTTGCCGACTATCAATATTATCGCCCTCACCATCGCCTGGCTGCTGGGCGGGGTGGTGATTATCGAGCAGGTGTTTAACTACCCCGGTGTCGGCACCCTGATGATCAAGGGGATCTACGACCGTGACCTGCCGCTGGTACAGGCGATCGCCCTGGTACTGGCCGCCGTCTATATCGGCTGCAACCTGCTGGCGGATCTCGCCAGTCAGGCGCTTAATCCGCGCCTGAGAACAGCCCGCTAAGGAGGCACTATGCAAGCAATCACTGCCAATACAGCGGATGCTGCTGTGAATAACTACCGTCAGACGCCGCGTTGGTTGCAGGTCTGGCGCAATATGCGCCGCTCACCCTCAGCATTGATCGGCCTGAGCATATTGCTGGGGCATATGCTGGTGGCGCTGCTCGCCCCCTGGCTGGCGCCCTATGACTGGACGCTGCAGAACGGCTATATCATGTTCCAGGCTCCAAGCGCCGAGTACTGGTTCGGCACCGATAATATGGGTCGCGACGTCTTTAGTCGTACTCTGATGGGCGGTCGTGAGGCGATCAGCGTGACCCTGCTGGGCACCCTGCTGGCGATGGGCTGGGGCGGTTTTATGGGGATGTTTCTGGGCTTTGTCGGCGGCCGTCTCGATGAGTGGATGATGCGGCTGGTGGATGCCCTGCTGGCGATCCCCTGGCTGCTGTTCCTGCTGCTGATCATCTCCATGGTGGGGCAGTCCGGTGTGACCCTGATCTTTACCCTGGGCTTCTTCTACGGTATCGCGGTGATCCGGGTGGTGCGCGGCGCCACACTGGATTTCGTCGCCCGTGACTTCGTCCTGGCCGCCAAGACCCGGGGTGAAAGCCGTTTCACCATCGTCGTAAAGGAGCTGCTGCCCAACGTACTGGATGCAATGCTGGTGGAAGGCGCGATGCGCTGGGCCTGGATGCTGCTGGCCTTCAGCTCACTGTCGTTCCTGGGCTTTGGCGTAGTGCCGCCAACCCCGGACTGGGGCCTGATGATTGCCGATACCCGCGGCATGATGTCAATTGCCCCCTGGGCTACGCTGTTTCCGGCCCTGGCCCTGTCGACCCTGATAATCAGTATTAACCTGACTGCCGACGCTTTTGGTAAAGCGATGGGACTGGACCGTGCCAAGGCACCGGTGTGAGGAGTGAGTCATGAATAACCAAGCGGCAAACGCTGAAACCCTGATGCATGTGGATAACTATTCGCTGGGTTACAGCAACAGTAAGGGTCAGTTGGTCTCGGTACTGCGCAATGTCTCGCTGCAGATCCGCAAAGGTGAGGCGGTGGGACTGGTGGGGGAGTCCGGTTGCGGCAAGAGCACCCTGGCGCTGAGTATGCTGGGCTTTTTGCGCAGCGGCAGCCAGGTGCAGAGCGGAGCGATTCGCTATCGCAAACAGTCCCTGTTTGAGCTGCCGGAAAAGGAGCTGGCTAAACTGCGTGGCGGCCGTATCGGCCTGATCCCGCAGAATGCCGGTCAGTCGCTGACTCCGACCATGACCATCGGTGCACAGATGATCGAAGCCCTGATGCTGCATTCGGAACTGGCTCCTTCGGCACGCCCGTCGCGTGCGATCGAACTGCTGGGTCTGGTGCGTCTGCCGACGCCGCAGCAGATGATGGATCGCTACCCTCATCAGCTGTCCGGTGGCCAGCAGCAGCGGGTGGCGATCGCCATGGCGCTGGCGGGCAATCCGGAACTGTTACTGCTGGATGAGCCGACCACCGGCCTCGATGTTACCACCCAGGCGCATATCCTGGAGTTGCTGCGCGAGCTGCGCCAGAAGCTGGGTACCACGATGGTGTTTGTCAGCCATGACCTGGGGGTGATCGCCCGTATCAGCGATCGGGTGGCGGTGATGTATGCCGGTCAGGTGATCGAACTGGGCGACAGCGGCGAGGTGCTGCGCCAGCCTGCGCACCCTTATACCCGGGGCCTGCTGGCCTCGATCCCGCGCCTCAATCAGCCGGGACTGCCGCCGTCGATGCAGGGTTATCCACCGGCGGTCGGTTCTGTCAGCAAAGGCTGTGCCTTTGCTGCCCGTTGTGAGCACTGCTCGCCGATCTGTCAGGATCTCGACCTGCCGCAGCGTAATCTGGCCGGACGTCAGGTGAAATGCCATCTGGATGATGAGGCGCTGCGCCAGCGGATTCCACTGCGCTCGGTTGAAGTGGAGGCGGCAGAGCTGGGCGATAACCTGATCCGGCTGGATCAGGTCGCGGTCAGCTACCATAAACCGGACCTGCTGGAGCGCTGGCTGGGGCGTGATAAGCAGATCATCCCGACGGTGGATGGCGTCGGGCTGCTGTTGCGCCGGGGGGAAACCCTGTCGCTGGTGGGCGAATCCGGCAGTGGCAAGTCCACCATTATGCGCGCCGTCTCTGGCCTGCAGCCGCCGCTTCGGGGAGATATCAGCCTCGGCGAGGAGAACCTCAACATGCCGGTGGAAAAACGCGATGGCCAGCTGAAACGTAAGGTGCAGATGATCTTCCAGAACCCGGATGCCTCGCTGAACCCGCGCCATACCATCGCCGAGATTCTGGAGCAGCCGCTGAAGCTCTACTTTGGCCTCAGCAAGGCGGAATGCCGCCAGCGCGCCGCCGAACTGCTGGCCCAGGTCCGCCTCGGCGAGCACTACCTCGACCGGATGCCAGCCCAGCTTTCAGGCGGTGAAAAGCAGCGGGTGGCGATCGCCCGGACCTTTGCCGGTCAGCCGGAACTGGTGCTTTGCGATGAGGTGACCTCTGCACTGGATGTGTCGGTACAGGCAGCAGTACTGAAGCTGCTGAAAGAGTTGCAGCGCGACAAGGGTGTCAGCTATCTGTTTATCGCCCACGACCTGGCGGTGGTGCAGGCGATCTCCGATCAGGTGGCGGTGCTCTATCAGGGCCGTCTTTGTCAGGTGGGGCCAACCGGGCAGATCTTTAACGGCGCAGCCCATCCCTACACAGAGACCCTGCTGGACGCGGTGCTGCAGCCCGACCCGGATCACCAGCCGATCCTGCACAGCGATGATGTGGTGGAAGCTTCACCTCCGGCCGCCGGATGTCCGTTCCAGCGCCGCTGCCCACGTAATCTGGGTGCGCAGTGCAACGAGCAGTCGCCTCCCTGGCAGGAGCAGGCGGGCAACCGTATCCGCTGTCATCTGCCGATCGAACAGTTGCAGCCTTCAACAATGATCGAGCCGTCGCAACGGGTCGCTGTTGGCTAGGCGGTTGTAACCTCTGTCGGATACCGGAAGGCGCCGGTGCAGATTGGTTTGCACCGGTGTTTACTTTTTATGACATCGGCCATGACTATTGCTGGCGAAGTGGTTATTTTGTCGTAGACTCTTAAATACTAAAATTGCAGCGGCTCTGTATAGCTGCTGCTCCTTCCACGGAACAAAAGGACGTTTCTCATGGCAGAGACAAAATACCGCCTGGTAACCCGTAGTGACTTTGATGGTCTGGTTTGTGCGGTGCTGCTAAAGCACATTGATCTGATTAACGAGATCAAGTTTGTGCATCCTAAAGATATGCAGGATGGCAAGATCGATATCACCGATCAGGATATCACCACCAACCTGCCTTACGTTCCCGAAGCCTGGCTGGCATTCGACCACCACCTCTCCGAGACCATTCGTAACGATAAGCAGGATAATCATATTATCGACCCTGATGCGCCTTCGGCGGCACGGGTGGTATTCGACTATTACGGTGGTTATGACATCTTTCCACGTGAGTGGGAGGATATGATGGTAGCGGTGGACAAGGCTGACTCCGCCCAGTTCAGTCAGGATGAAGTGCTCCGGCCGCAGGGCTGGGAGTTGCTGAACTTCCTGATGGACGCCCGAACGGGACTGGGACGCTTCCGCCAGTTCCGTATCTCCAACTACAACCTGATGATGGATCTGATCGACTACTGCGGCAACCACAGTATCGCCGAAATCCTGCAGCTGCCGGATGTACAGGAGAGGGTTGAACTCTATATGGCACAGCAGGATCTGTTTATCGATCAGATCAGACGCTGCGCCAGTGTACACGGCAACCTGGTGGTGCTGGACCTGAGAGAGGAGGAGACAATCTGGGCGGGCAACCGCTTTATGATTTACGCCCTCTATCCGCAGTGCAATATCTCCATCCATATGCTGTGGGGTCTGAAGCAGCAAAATACCGTACTGGCTACCGGCAAGTCGATCTTCGACCGCAGCTCGGCGACTAATGTCGGCGAACTGATGCTGAAGTATGGCGGCGGTGGCCACCAGGCAGCCGGTACCTGTCAGGTGGAAAACGATCAGGCGGAAACCGTGCTGGATGAACTGATCGCACGGATCAATGCGGACGGTTGAGAGCAGCTGACAGCTTAAAGTCTTAAGCTGTCAGCACGCACTGCGAATTCTCAGTCTTGAAGCTGACCGCTTTCAGCTTATGGCTTAACCAAGATGCCGGACCTTTTGGGTCCGGCATTTTTATGGGTGTATTTCCGGGAGGTGGATTCAGGCTGGTTGCAGCCCGATCCGACGTATTGCGTAACGCAGGCCGATTGTCAGTAGCAGCAACAGCGCCAGTGAGCTTAACCAGCCAATTGCCAGTACCATCTCCGCCAGACCGATCAGTGGCAGCAGCATCACCCGGACCACTGCACGGGCACTGTCGTTTGTGGCGATCCAGCCTGCCAACGGTGGTGACAGGTGATAATAGCTATCGACCAACCACTGACCCCAGCCGTAGGGCAGCAGGGCCTGATCACGGAACAGCCGCAGTCGCTGCACGCTGGCCTGTTGATAAGAACCAAAGGCCGCCGTCGCAATAAAGCAGCCGCCACTGCTATCCTCACTGCCGATAATCACATTGTTGCCTTCGCCGCCACCGACGGTGGTAAAGGCAAACAGGCCCTGGTCGGTGCCGCTGAGCAGGTCATCGAACACCAGTTTACGCACCTGTTCGTGATCCGGCTGGCAGCTGCTGCCATAGGCGCTCCAGCTGCTGCCGCCATCGCTGGATTCGCGGATACAGTTGCCGTAGGACACCCAGACATGGTTGGCATCGGTGACATCGACCGCCACTGAATTGAACTGGCTGGCGCCTGAGGCGGTTGGCGTGACCTTACTCCAGCTCCAGCTGGAGAAGCCGCCACTGCTGCCGGACGGCAGTTCGCCCTTATAGACGTTGTTGAGGGTGGTGATATAGACGCTGTAGCTGCCGCTGATCTTAACGCCATCGATGGCGGTGACCACTTCGGTCTGCAAGTCGGTAAAGGCCGCATCGCTGCTGCTCGGCTTCCAGAAACTCTGGCTGCCGCAAAGGCTGAGGCGGGCGCGGATACCGGTTTCGCTGCTGCGGCTGGCGCCGGTTCTGTCGCCCACTCCCACCCAGACGGTCGTGTCGCTGACCCAGAGGGCATTGACCGGCATCTTCAGCAGGGTTGACGGGTTTAGATCGTCGATAGTCCAGCTGGCACCGCTGTCGTCGGAGTAGAACACCCCGCCTTCGCTGCCGGTATCGTTATTGGCGGCGGTCATGTAAACGCGACTACAGCTGCCTCCCTGCTGGTATTCAATCGCGGTAGTGCTGGTGCGCTCGGAGCGGGCGCTCTCCAGCGGCTCGCCAACGCCATCAAAGTCGGCCGGATCGAAGGTGCGGCTCCATGTTGTTGCCGCCTGGGGAAGCTGGTCGGCCTGGGTGTTGCGGTAGATCTTACCGTTCCCGGCCAGTACTTCGGCATTGTTGCTGGGGTTGATCGCTACGGCCGTGGGCGGCGCGCCATCATCCAGCGGGAAGATCGGGTAGACCCAGTCACCCGCCGTGGTGGTACTGGCCGGATCGCTGGGGTTGAAGTTCAGTGCCTTGCCCAGGCCGCTCTTGGTGGCGATCCATAGATCTTTATTGGTAGCCGAGTGGGCGTAGAAATCCATATCGTTAATTACCACACCCTCGATACCGAGGGCATTACCCTTTTCAGAGCCGACACTTCCGGGGCCGGCCCAGGCGCTGTGGCTGATCTCACCAATCGCCAGGTCGGTGGCGATAAACAGGGTGTCAGGGTTGTTCGGGTCGATCGCCAGCGAAGGGTCGTTAGCGTGGGTGGTGAAGTTGATTACCGTCGGGCCTGAGGGGCCGCTTGGGCTGATCGTCGAGGAGAGGTTGGCCACCTGCAGCCAGGTGGGGGTACCGGCATCGTTATCCAGCTGAGAGGTCGAGACAAAGATATAACGGCTTTCGTTGCCACCGGAGGCGGTGCCTTTGAAGCGGATCACGCTGGGAAAGCCATCCATAAAGGCAAAGCCGGTACAGCCATTGGCGGGCAGGCTGCACTGGTAGTCCCAGCCCTGGTTCCAGCTGGTGCCGCCATTGGTGGATTTAAAGATCATGGCATTGACCGAGGAACCTGCGACATACAGTGTATTGCCGCTCGGATCGGCCGGATCGGATGCGACCAGACGCAGGTCGACAGCACAGCTACTGATCGGGCAGCTACTGCTGCGCTGTTGCACCGGCGCCTGGGTAGGCAGGCTGAGGAGTAAGTCGCTACCGGCAAAGTCGGTCAGGTAAAGGCGCAGGTTATTGCTGCCGTCACGTGTCAGGACATAGCCGCGAAACGGTGCATGCACTGCAAAAGAGATAATCTGTTCTCCACCGGGCGCAGTAAACACGGTGACAAAAGGTCCTGTCGCAGAGCCGCCATTCTGCCAGATCTTGCCCTGATTATCCGAGGCGTAGATACCGCTGCTATGGCCCACCAGCTGCTGGATCTCTGTGAGTTGGCTGCTGCCGGAATCGAGAGCGGCCTGCCAGCTGACCGCGCCGCTGCTGAGATCGCCACGATTGGCACTGACCCAGAGCCCCTTATTGACGCTGCCGGAGGAGATGACGGCATAGACATTACTGCTGAACCTGGGGTTGACCTCAACCTGGGTGGCGGTGCCGGAAAAAGCACCGGTCGTGGTTGCGGAAGGGTAGGTGGTGGAACGCCAGCGGCTGCCATCCCACTTAAAGATCCCTTTCTGGCTGCTGTCTACCGCAATCAAAAGGTCGGTGTTACCACTGCCATCGTCCAGCGCTTCAATATCCGCCACCTGACCGCCATAGAGGCCCAGATTGATCCGCTCGACGGCGGCCTGAGCCGCTGTAGCAGTGAGAAAGAGGGAGAGAATGAGGCTTAGGGTTAGCATGGGTGTTCGGCATCGGGCGGAACTTAAAAGTTGTTGCCAGCCGGGGGTTCCTGATCTCTGCATGAGCATCTCCTGATTGCAGACTCCATATCCGTTATCCAAGTGTAGGCAGAGAATGGCGATTCGGCATGAATGGGTGCATGCAAAGTGATCAGTTGTCGGCCGGAGTCCGGTGCCTGCTGCCTCGGTAATGATTCAGTGGCGGTAGCCGGTCAGGACTATAAGGCGTGCTTTAACCGCTGCAGTCAGCGGTCTGTTGGCTGAGAAAGCGCTGCCGGAATTCGTCTGCACTGACCGGGCGGCTGAACAGGTAGCCCTGAAACCGCTCGCAGCCGAGATGTTCTAACTGCTGCAACTGGGAGGGGGTTTCCACGCCTTCGGCCAGGCACTCAATACTGAGGCTGTTCGCGATGGTCATAATGCCGCTGACGATTCCCCGCTTGGTCGGGTCGCTGTCGAGTTCCTGAACGAAGCTCTGGTCGATCTTCAGGGTATCCAATGGCAGCCGGTGCAGGTAGGTCAGGGAGGAGAAGCCGGTGCCGAAATCATCGATGGCGATTCGGATGCCCATCGCTTTGAGCTGGACGAACAACTGGTTTGCGGCATCGGTATCGTGCAGGTAGATATTCTCGGTAATCTCCAGTTCGAGTGCGTCTCCGGGCAGCTGATGGCGCTGCAGCGCAGTTTGCACCGTCATCAACAGTTCATCCGGGTTGTGGCAGTCCTGGGCTGATATATTCACCGCCACATAGAGGTCCGGCTGGCTGTTACGCAGTTGTTTAATGGTTGTCAGCGACTGCTCCAGCACCCAGCCGGTCAGCTTCTCGATTAAGCTGCTCTCTTCCGCCAGCGGAATAAAGTCCCCCGGGCTGACCCGGCCCAGCTCCGGGTTCTGCCAGCGAAGCAGTGCTTCGATAGCGATCACCCGCTCGCCCAGCAATTGGGGCTGAAACAGCAGGTAGAGTTCGTCATTTTCGATCGCATTGTGCAGGGCGCTGTGTAACTGCTGGCGGTAACGTATCTGTTCTGACAGCTGTCCTGAATAAAACTGGTACAGGTTACGGCCCAGTGCCTTGGCGCGATACATGGCGATATCGGCAAATTTCACCAGATCCGCTTCATCCGTGGTGTGTTCCGGGGCCAGGCTGATACCGATACTGGCGCCGATAAACAGGTGATGTCCCTCCAGGGAAAAGGGCATGGACAGGGTGGTGATGATACGTTGCGCCGTCGCGCTGGCTTTCTGGCTGGCCTCCTTGCCCGGTAACAGGACGACAAACTCATCCCCCCCCAGGCGGGCGACCATATCGTTTTCACGTACAACCTTAAGGATGCGTTTGGCGACCTTCTGCAACAGCTGGTCGCCCACCCGGTGCCCCAGGGAATCGTTGACCGCCTTAAAGCGGTCAAGATCGATAAACAGCAGCGCGAAGGGCGATCTCTGACAGAGCTGTGCCATCTGTTTCAGGGCACGGTTAAACAGGTGGCGGTTGGGGAGGCTGGTCAGGGGATCATAATTGGCCTGATAGGCGACCCGCTGCTGAGCCTGAATACGCTCCAGCGTCGTACCAATAAAGGCCGCCAGGGTTTCCAGTACCCGGGTTAAGCGGTCACCGTCAGCGACCTCTATTGCCGTTGCGACGTTCAGAATACTTGTGACCGTTCCGTTGCAGCGAACCGGAATACTCCAGCCGGAGATCAGGCCTGCTTCAGACAGGCTCTGATGTTCCGGATATTCCGTCTGACTCATATTGGCAATAAACAGTGAGCGGTTTTGATTCAGTACCCAGCCCAGGGACGAGTTCTCGGCAGAGATAGCGGCATGCCCTTCGACAGCCCGCCTGCCGGAGAGACGTGAAATGCTGAAGCTATGTGTGGCTTCATCATAAACGGCATAGCTGGTGCGTTGGGCGGGCAGAATTTCCTGAATCGCTTCGGAGATGACCCGTAGCAGATCGCTTTCGGTGGTTGTGGCGGTGACCTCCTGGGCGGTGCGGTTAACGGTCTCCAGTTGCTGGGCATAGCGCTGATACTGACTCACCGCGTTACTGCGCTGCTGCAACAGTCGCCGACGTTCAAGGTTAATCGATACCAGTCGGGCGACCAGGCTTAGGAGTTCAAGGCTGTGGTGATCAAACCGGGCCGGGTCATTGACCGCACAGTTCAGCGTGCCGATCGCTTTTTCCTGCACCACCAGCGCGGCATTCATGCAGGCGGTGAGGCCTCCTGCCAGCAACGCCTGTGCATCGGTTTCCGGTGAATCGCTGCCCAGCCGGTTGGAGATGGTGGTTTGCCGGTGAAGGGCATTGCCTACCAGAGTGTTATTGATCGGCAGGGACATACCGACAGGCATTACACCTTCGCTGCCACTCAGGGCGAAGATATCCAGCGCCGTATCGTCGGCATTAAGTAAGGTAACGCTGGTGCGATCATTGGGGATCAGCTCATTAAGATGCTGTGCCAGGGTGACGTAGATCGCCTGTTCTGATTCAGCGTTGGTGATTTTGACAATAAAGCGACCCAGCGATAAAGCGCATTCCGGTGCCAGCTCAATGTGATCCTGATTGATAAGGCTTTCTGATAGTTCCATATTCACTGTCCGATTCCTGAGACTGCTCCCTTCAGAACTATCACCCCTGTGAGTAATCTGGTTAATGTCCTGATAATCCAAGATAGCACAGCACTCAGGCAGCTGCTTTTCACCCACCGAATAACATTTCAGATTTAGTTATTGCCCGCTACGGGACAAGGGCTGCCGTCCATGAATAGCGCTGGCGCGGCTCAGCTGCTTTCGCCGCTCCGGATCACATTGTCCGGTTGTTCCCTCATGGGATCACTTCGAACAAACCCTTGGTCAGTCAGTGAAGACATAGAATGCTGCTAGGTTTCAGGCTTCGATCAGGAATGCTAAGGCCGCAGAGGACTTCGTCGGCACCATTTCGATGATTTCATAGTTGGCAAGTTGCTCGCGATAAAAGGGATCTTGCGCCAGTATCTGCTCCAGCTTTACACGATTCTCGACCGTAGCCAGGATAACTCCGCCGGTACGAGGTTCTTTACGGCCCGATAGCTGGAAGTACCCACGCTCGTACTGGCTGTTCAGGAACTCAATATGTTGCGGAATATGCTGATCAATTTGTTCCAGCGGGGCGGTATAGGTAAGGGAAACGATAAACACTTTGATTCCTTGTGCGACAGGTTGTTTTTGGCCGTTAAAATATTTACGGAGCGTCAGTAACTGTGTTGTTGCTGGGGAAATTCTATAGATAACTCTAAGCTAACTGCGAGCTAATTCAGCCGCTGGCTGATCTGCTCGATCAGCAGCTCGACACTGAGGGGCGGATTGCCCGCAAAGGTATGCAGTGCGTAGACCGGTACCGGCGATAACTGGAAACCGGGCAGCAGCTCAACCAGCAGTCCCTGTTGCAGGCTTTGTTGGAAAATAAAGTCCGGCAAGATACCAACACCGGCGCCGGACTCCAGCAGGGTGCGACAAAGTTGCAGCGAGTTGGCCCGGCTGCTGGGGCGGTAACTGAGGCAATGCTCCTCGCCCTCGGCATTCACCAGGCGGTGCTCAATCCGCGTGCCCTGCCAGGTATTTGCTACATAGGGCAGGGCTTCTGCGCCCCTCTCCTGTAATTGCGGTGCGACACAGAGCACATCGCGAAACTGGCCGATACGGCGCTGGCGCAACTGGCTGGAGGCGGAGCTGCCGACCCGGATCGCCAGGTCGATCTGTTGCTGCATCAGGTCTAAATGCGCATCGCTGGCGATCAGTTCCGGCCGCAGCGCCGGGTGCTGGGTAACCAGCTGGCCTACCAGTGGTGCGATCAGGGATGTCATCAGCGCATCGGGTGCGGTGAGTCGGATAGGTCCACCCACTGTCTTATGCTGGCTCTGAACTTCAGTCCAGGCTTCTTCGGCAATACGGTTCAGCTCACGACAGCGTTGATAGAATTGCTCTCCCGCAGCGGTCAGGTGCTGACGTCTTGTGGTGCGTTTCAGCAGCATCACACCTAACTCGGCTTCGAGGTTCTTCAGGTGCTGGCTGACCACCGATTTCGATAGTTCAAGCTGCCCGGCGGCGGCGCTGATCGAGCCTGCTTCCACCACCCTGGCAAACAGCGACATCTGGCGCAGCTGGTTCATGTTTGATTGTCCGCTTTATCTAAACACAGGTTTCTGATTGTACTGTTTTTCGTTGTTTTCAGCTGACTAGAATAGAAACCATCACTGATTAAGCGGAGACAATCATTATGGATTCACAAGTTCTGCAACCTTGTCAGGCTGGAATTGCTGCCTGGCAAGCGGCGTTTAACCGTCAGGATGCAGCGGGCTGTGCGGCGCAGTATGAGGCCGATGCTGAGATGCGCGCTAAACCCTTCGGGACTTTCAAGGGGCGTGAGGCGATTCAGGCGTTCTGGCAGCAGATTATCGATCAGGGCTTTAGCGATGTGCAGTACAGCGATGTCGATTGGCAGCCTGCGGGGGAGGATGGCTACTACCTGTCATCCCGCTGGACCATGAACAAGGCATTCGGCCTCGTACATCGCGAGCACTGGAAGATCCAGCCGGACGGCACCGCGTTGCTGCATGACGATGAGTTTGAAGTGCTGGGTGAGCGCTAGATCCTCTGGCAAGGATGACAGTGCCATCTGAGTTAGCCAGATGGCTTTGCTGTTTGCCTAGCTACTTTTTACCGCCTGCGGGCTTTCGGCAATCTGCTCCAGCAACCAGTCGCGGAAGGCGATCACTTTTGGCGTCATCTGACGATTGGGCAGCACCAGATAGTGGGAACCGCTGGACTCCAGGGTGAAGGGGTGGGCTTGTACCAACTTGCCGCTGGCCAGGACCGGTTCCAGGTGGAAGCTGCGGGTCAGCAACAGGCCGACATGGTTGCAGGCGGCCTCGATCGCCATGGTGCTGGTATCGCTCTCCAGCATAGGCTCGATATTGATATCCATAATGCCCTGTTTACGGAACCAGATCGGCCAGTTCTCGCGATCGCCGATGGTGCTGAGCAGCGGATATTGCAATAGCTGCAGCGGATCATCCGATACCGGATGAGCATCGAGAAACTCGGGGCTAGCCACCACCAGCCACTTCTCCTGGGTCAGGCGCTCGACCTTCATACCGCCCCAGTCCCCAAAGCCGTTGGAGATCTCCAGGTCGGCTTCCTCCACTTCATCCTGTGAAGGCCATACCGCAGACATCAGGCGGATACGAATACCGGGATTCTTATCGTAGAAGTCCTTCAGCCGAGGTGTCAGCCAGCGGTGGATAAAGCTGGTGCCGCACTTGATGGTGAGCAGGGCGCGGTGATCGGTGCCAAACAGTTCATTGGTACTGGTCAGCAGGCTGTTAAAGGCATCGGTCAGTACCGGCAGGTAGGCCCGCGCTGCATCGGTGAGTTCCAGTTTGCGCGGTTTGCGGTGGAACAGCTGGGTATCCAGGTATTCCTCCAGCAGCTTTACCTGCTGGCTGACAGCGCCCTGGGTGACATGCAGCTCTTCGGCGGCACGGGTCAGGCTGCGCAGGCGGGCGGAGGCTTCAAAGGCCTTCAGGGCGTTCAGGGGCGGCAGGGACTTGCGGCGGTTGCTCATAGGGCGATGTTTATTGTTAGATTTTTTAAGGAAAAGAGGTGGTCAGCTCTCAGGGCGACCGTTATTCATACCAGCCTATCTTTACGGAATTGTTGCGATAAGTCCGCTGATTTCTTATGCCAGGTAGTTTTTTAGCGCTTTAAGCCTGTGCCCGGGCGACAGAGCCCCGTCAATAGGGGAGCTAACTTATCCCTGAGAAAATCTCGGGAATTCAGGAAGAAATGCTCCATTTTTTTCCGCCTGGCACCTCCCCACAATGGCGTTATCTGAAGTGACAAACCTAACAGGTAACGAAGATGACAGCCTCAACCGACCAGCAGGTCCAGGCGCGCCAGCGCTGGATCTCTGTGCTGGCTAAAGCGGACAGCGAACAGTTGCAGCAGCTCTGGCAGCAGTGCCTGATGCAGCTGGGCGCCGCGCCGGACTACCAGTTTATCCGTAAGCCGGAATCAGGCCTGACCATGCTGCGCGGCCGTATCGGCGGCAGCGGCCAGCCCTTTAACCTGGGTGAGATGACCCTGACCCGCTGTGCCCTGCGACTTGAGAGTGGCACTCTGGGGGTGAGCTATATCCAGGGCCGCAATCATCAGCATGCCCTGCTGGCGGCACTGGCCGATGCCCTGCTGCAGCAGGACGAACATGATCTGATCCAGCGGCAGCTGATCACGCCATTGGCGAGTCAGCAGCGGGCCGATCGGGAGGCCCGTGACAGCGCCAGCGCCGACACTAAGGTCGACTTTTTCACACTGGTAAGGGGAGAGGACTGATGGCTGTTGTAAGTGACCAGCTGATCGCCGGGTTTAGTGATCCGGTACAGGATTCCCAGACCCTGTTCCGTACCCTGCTGAAAGCGATGAGTGAGCCGGGCCTGATCCGCCAGATCGAACAACCTGAGCGCGCCCCGGGCCCGCTGTCATTGGCGGGCTGGGCTGTGGCGCTGGGGATGCTGGATGCCGATACGCCCCTGTGGCTGAGCCGCTCGCTGATGCAGGACAGCACCCTGAGCAGCAACCTGCGTTTCCACTGCCAGTCACCGTTGACTGCGTGTGCGGCAGAAGCTGACTTTGCGCTGGCGCTGGCAGCAGAGCTGCCGGAACTGGCGAGCTTTAATCAGGGCTGTGCTGAATACCCGGATCGCTCTGCGACCCTGATTATTCAGGTGGAAGGGATCAGCGATGAGCCGGACTGGACTCTGACCGGCCCCGGAATCGAGTCCGAGCGTGGCCTGACTATCAGGGGCCTGCCCCAGGCGTTCACAGAACAGCTGATCGCCAGCCGACGTCGCTTCCCGCTGGGCGTGGATTGCATCTTTGTCTGCGCCGAGCAGCTGGTGGCCCTGCCCCGTTCAACCCAGATCCGCATCGGAGGTGCCTGAGCATGTATGTAGCTGTTAAAGGGGGCGAGAAGGCGATCGACAACGCCCATGCCCTGATGGCCAAGCGCCGTCGCGGCGATACTGGAATCGCCGAACTGAGTGTCGAACAGATCCGCCAGCAGTTGCCGCTGGCAGTGGACCGGGTGATGAACGAAGGCTCGGTCTATGATCCGCAATTGGCAGCCCTGGCGCTGAAACAGGCCAGCGGCGATGCCGTCGAGGCGATCTTCCTGCTGCGTGCCTATCGCACCACGCTGCCGCGTATTGGTTATTCCGAGCCGCTGGATACCGAGGCGATGCAGATCGAGCGTCGTGTCTCCGGCACCTTTAAGGACCTGCCGGGCGGCCAGATCCTGGGGCCGACCTATGACTACACCCACCGCCTGCTGGACTTCAGCCTGCTGGCCGATGCTCAGGCTGAGGGCGCAGAAGAGGCGGCTGAGTCTGCTGATTCCAAGCTCGCTGTTGAAGTCGAAGCCTGCCCAAGGGTGCTGGAGCTGCTGAACAAAGAGGGGCTGATCGAGAACTCGCGCCAGCCGGACGAAGCCGACCAGGTGCCGGGCGATCTGACCCGCCAGCCGATCAGCTATCCGGCCGACCGTGCCCTGCGCCTGCAAAACCTGGCGCGCGGCGACGAAGGCTTTCTGCTCTCCCTCAGCTACGCCAGCATGCGTGGCTACGGCGACAGCCATCCCTTTGCCGGTGAGATGCGCTGTGGTCGGGTGACGGTAGAGCTGGTGCCGGAAGAGCTGGGTTTCCCGATTGAGGTAGGCGAAGTACAGCTGACCGAGTGTGAAATGGTTAACCAGTTCCACGGCAGCAAAGAGCAGCCGCCGCAGTTTACCCGAGGTTATGGCCTGGTGTTTGGGTACAGCGAGCGCAAAGCGATGAGCATGGCGTTGATCGACCGCTCCCTGCGTTGCGAGGAGCTGGGCGAGCAGGTGCTCTACCCGAACCAGGACCAGGAGTTTGTGCTCTCCCACAGCGACTGTGTTTCCGCCAACGGCTTTGTTTCCCATCTGAAACTGCCGCACTACGTCGACTTCCAGTCTGAACTGGAGATGATCCGTCGCCTGCGCAGTGAAAGCGTCGAGGTACAGAGTGGTGACAATGCAACCGAACAGCCGGAGGCAGAGGCATGAGCCAGACTGAAGGTTATAACTTCGCTTACCTGGATGAGCAGACCAAGCGTATGATCCGCCGCGCCATCCTCAAGGGGGTGGCAATCCCCGGCTATCAGGTGCCTTTTGGTGGCCGTGAGATGCCGCTGCCGCATGGTTGGGGTACCGGTGGTATGCAGGTGACTGCTTCGGTGATCGGTGCCGACGACCGCCTTAAAGTGATCGATCAGGGCGCCGACGATACCACCAATGCGGTCAGTATCCGCCGTTTCTTCGCCCGTACCGCCGGTGTCGAGACCACCGAGCGTACCGTTGAGGCAAGCCTGATCCAGACCCGGCACCGAATCCCGGAGACGCCGCTCAGCAACGATCAGATCATCATCTACCAGGTGCCGGTGTCCGAACCGCTGCGTTTTATCGAGCCGCGCGAGACCGAGACCCGCAAGATGCACGCCCTGCGGGAGTATGGCGCGATGCAAGTGAAGCTGTATGAAGATGTGGCCCGCTTCGGCCATATCGCCACCAGCTATGACTACCCGGTGCTGGTGAACGACCGCTACATGATGTCGCCGTCGCCGATCCCGAAATTCGACAACCCGAAGATGGACCGGATGCCGGCACTGCAGCTGTTTGGCGCCGGTTTCGAGAAGCGGATCTATGCGGTACCCCCTTACACCTCGGTGAAGAGTCTCGACTTTGATGATCATCCGTTTGAGGTGCAGCAGTGGCAGGAGAGCTGTGCCATCTGCGGCAGTGATCACAGTTTCCTCGATGAGGTGATCACCGATGATAACGGCAGCAAGATCTACGTCTGCTCCGATACCGACTACTGCGCCGGGCGCGTCGCTGCCTCTGAGGAGCCACAGCAATGAATGAAGTACAGAGCTGGCAGGATATCGAGCCCCTGCTAAGCGTGCGAAACCTGACCAAGTTCTACAGCCCGGGCAAGGGCTGCGGCGATGTCAGTTTTGATCTCTATCCGGGTGAAGTACTGGGGATCGTCGGCGAGTCCGGCTCCGGCAAGTCGACCCTGCTGAACAGCCTCTCCAACCGCCTGCGTCCGGACAGCGGTGAAATTCTCTATAACAGTGAGCAGTTTGGCGAGCTGAATCTCTACGCGGCGGAGGAGTCGGAGCGGCGCATTTTGATGCGCTCTGAATGGGGCATTGTGCACCAGCACGCCCGTGACGGCCTGCGGATGAATGTCAGTGCCGGGGCAAATATCGGCGAGCGCCTGATGGCGGTCGGCGAGCGGCACTACGGTGATATCCGCCAGCGGGCGCTGCAGTGGCTGGAAGCGGTGGAGATCGAGGCTGGTCGTATCGATGATAAGCCGAGCCAGTTTTCCGGCGGTATGCAGCAGCGGCTGCAGATCGCCCGCAACCTGGTGACCCATCCACGGCTGATCTTTATGGATGAGCCCACCGGCGGGCTGGATGTCTCGGTGCAGGCGCGTCTGCTCGACCTGCTGCGCAACCTGGTGGCCAACCTGGGGCTGTCGGTGATTATTGTTACCCACGACCTGGCGGTGGCGCGTCTGCTGGCGCACCGCCTGATGGTGATGCGCCGTGGTGAGGTGGTCGAGAGCGGCCTGACCGACCAGGTGCTGGACGACCCACAGCACCCGTACACCCAGTTGCTGGTTTCCTCCATTTTGCAGAATTGATGAGCTTTACGGACCCGCTATTACCGCGACGCTTTGCTTGCGGGGCCCTGTTATTGGGATTCGCAAGCTCATCCCAACCTACGGTCGCATCTGTAGGTTGGGAAGCGGAGTGTAGCGACAAATCCCAACATGAATTTTTCCCGCTCTTCTTGCGAAAGGGAATAGCGCGGGCCGTAAACAACAGGTATCAGACCGATGACAACCATGATCGAAGTTAAAGGGGTGGAGAAGCAGTTCACCCTGCACAACCAGGGCGGCGCCAGTTTTGATGTGCTCAAGGGCAATGACCTCAGCGTGACTGCCGGGGAGTGCGTGGTACTGCACGGTCAGTCCGGCGCCGGTAAAAGTACCCTGCTGAAGGCGCTGTATGCCAACTACAAGGTCAACAATGGCAGCATAAGCCTGCGCGATGGCGAGGAGCTGGTGGATATCACCACTGCGCTGCCACGGCGCATTATCGCCCTGCGCGAGCGCACTCTGGGTTATGTCTCCCAGTTCCTGCGGGTGATTCCGCGGGTGCCTACCTTGCAGGTGGTGATGCAGCCGCTGCTGGACCTGGGCGAAGAGGAAGCGGTTTGCGAGGCCAAGGCGAAAGAGCTGCTGAGCCGCCTCAATGTGCCGCAGCGACTCTGGACGCTGGCGCCTTCGACCTTCTCCGGCGGTGAGCAGCAGCGCGTCAATATCGCCCGTGGCTTTATCGTTGATTACCCGATCCTGTTGCTGGATGAGCCGACTGCCTCGCTGGATGCCGCCAACCGCCGGGTGGTGGTAGAGCTGATTGATGAGGCTAAGCAGCGAGGCGCGGCGATTGTCGGCATCTTCCATGATGAGGATGTACGCGAGGCGGTCGCTGACCGGCTGGTCGACCTGCGGGCCCTGTAACGGATATGAGTAACTGGCAGCCTGAAACGTGGGCTGCCTAATCTGAGCAAAGACAATGCAAGAACAGATTCTGAGTAACGCGCAGTTGATCCTGCGTGATGAAGTTAAGACCGGCACCCTGCTGGTTCGTGGCGGTAAGATCGCCGATATCAGCTTTGGCAACAGCAACCTGTCCCAGGCGGAAGACCTGCAGGGCGACTACCTGCTGCCGGGCCTGGTGGAGCTGCACACCGATAACCAGGAGAAGTACTTCACGCCACGGCCGAAGGTGGACTGGCCGGCGCATCTGGCGATGGCGACCCACGATGCCCAGCTGGCATCTTCCGGTATCACCACCTCGTTTGACTCGGTGGCGCTGGGCGATATCGCCGGTGACAGCACCCGGGTAGAGAAACTGGATAGCATGATTGCCAGTATCGTGGCTTCGGAGCAGGCGGGTCTGAACCGGATTAACCACCTGCTGCATCTGCGCTGTGAGGTGACCTTTCCGAAGATGATGGCGTTCTTCGAGCGCTATATCGGTAATGAGATGGTGAAACTGGTATCGGTGATGGATCACGCGCCGGGCCAGCGCCAGTTCCCGCCGGAGAATCTCGGCAAGTACCGGGACTATTATCAGGGTAAGTACGGTTTCAGCGACCAGCAGATGGATCGGTTTATAGTCGAGCAAAAGGCCAATGCCGCCAAATACAGCGACAAGTACCGCCGCCAGCTCTGCGAGATCTGCAATGAGCGTGGTATCGCTCTGGCCAGCCATGATGATGCCACCTTGGAACATGCTGAGGAGTCGGCTGCCCTGGGAATGCAGGTGGCGGAGTTTCCGACCACTGTCGCGGCGGCGCAGGCCTCCCATGAGCTGGGCTTGAAGGTGCTGATGGGAGCGCCGAACATTATCCGTGGCGGTTCCCACTCCGGCAACGTAGCGGCGAAGGAGCTGGCGGAGCTGGGTTGCCTGGATATTCTCTCGTCCGACTACTATCCATCGGGCCTGCTACCGGCGGCGTTCAAGGTGGCTGAGCTGGATAACGGTTATGACCTGGCGGCCGCGGTGGCGCTGGTGACGGCAAATCCGGCGTTGGCGGCCAACCTGTTTGATCGTGGCGAGCTGAAAACCGGCCTGCGCGCCGACCTGGTTCAGGTCCATAAGCATGAACTGATGCCGATGATCCGCCGGGTCTGGAATCTGGGCCAGCGGGTCTTTTAAGGAGAGCAATATGACCGGTACCCTGTTCTATCTGGTGGGCGCCTCCGGCGCTGGCAAGGACTCCTTGCTGGAAGGGGTACGCCAGCGCCTGCGCCCGGAGCATTACTGCTATGTAGCACACCGTTATATCACCCGACCGGCTGCTGCCGGGGGGGGAGAACCATGTGGCCCTGAGCGAAGTGGAGTTTAGCGAACGCCTGAAACACGACTCCTTTGCCATGCACTGGCACAGTAACGGCCTGAGCTACGGTATCGGTAGTGAGATGGACCTGTGGCTGGAGCGGGGGATCAATGTGCTGGTCAACGGTTCACGTGGCTGGTTGCCCGAGGCGCTGGACCAGTATGAGAATCTGGTGCCAGTCTGGGTGCGGGTTGAACCCGGGATGTTACGCCAGCGGCTGGAAGCGCGTGGCCGCGAGGATCAGCAGGCGATTGAAGCCCGCCTGGCGCGTAATGCCGAACTGGAGCAGGCGATGCCGCCGGGCACCCTGTTTGTGGATAACTCCGGCTCGCTGGAGCAGGGGGTGATGCAGTTGCTGGATATCGTCGCCGAGCAGGGCTGGCGCCAGCCAGTGACTAATAAAGGCTGAAACCGGCAGGGGCGAAACGGCCGGGACAGGAAAAGCAAAAAACCGCTGCAGCGAAGAAGCTGGAGCGGTTTTTTTGTAGCCGCAAACGAAGCTGCTTAGTGCAGGGCGTTGGGCTTGGCCAGAGTAAAGGGGGTAATCGGCGCGGTAAAGGTCTGACCGTCGTCAGCCTTCATCTGGTACTGCCCCTGCATGCTGCCGACGCTGGTCGCCAGCACGGTGCCGCTGGTATAGCTGTAGCTTTCGTCCGGCGCGATCACCGGTTGCTCACCCACCACACCTTCGCCTTCGACCTCCTGTACCTGCTCGTTGCCATCAACGATCATCCAGCGGCGGTTAAGCAGCTGCACCGGCTGCTCATTCCGGTTGGTGATGGTGATATGGTAGGAGAACACGAACCGCTTGCTCTCAGGGTCAGATTGATCTGGCAGGTATGCCGTCTCAACAGCGATATCAACGTTGTTACCCAAGGTCAGGTCATCCATAAAGTGAATTAGTCTTGTTCAGGTGATACGGCTTTGTCAGTCAGGTAGTCACTGATTCTGACAAACTCTTCCAGCGTCAGGCGTTCAGGACGCAGGCCCGGATCGATACCAAGCTGCTCCAGCGCTTCTGCACCCAGCAACGGTTTGAGGTTGTTACGCAGGGTCTTACGGCGCTGGCCGAAGGCTGTGCGCACCACCAGATCCAGCTGCTTCACATCCTTGGCTTCGTGCGGCAGCGTTTTATAAGGTGTCAGGCGGATAATCGCGGAGTCGACCTTCGGACGCGGGTCAAAGGCTTCCGGCGGTACGATAAACAGCGGTTCCACGGCACAGTAATACTGCGTCATGATACCGAGGCGGCCGTAGTTGTTTTCGCCCGCGCCTGCAGCCATCCGGTCGACCACCTCTTTCTGCAGCATAAAGTGCATATCGAGGATATCCCCGGCATGGCTCAGCAGGTGAAAGATCAGCTGGGTGGAGATGTTGTAGGGCAGGTTGCCGACCACGCGCAGCGGCGTACCATGCTCCTGGCTCAGGGCATGGAAATCGAACTTCATCGCGTCTTCTTCAAAGATACGGAACTTATCGCCGTAGCTGAAGAACTTGGTGCGCAGGATCGGTGGCAGATCGCGGTCCAGCTCGATAGCATCCAGAGCGCCGGCATCACCAAGAATTTCTTCGGTCAGCGCGCCCAGCCCCGGGCCGATCTCAACCATATGGTCTTTTTCAGACGGCGCAATACTGCGCACGATACGGCGGATAATGGCCGGATCCTGCAGGAAGTTCTGCCCGAAGCGTTTCCGGGCTTTATGCATAGCGGGTTTTTTACTCATCGATTCTTTTTCAGTGGGCCTGGTGACGGTGATGCGACATCTCGGCGGCGTAGTCGATTGCGGTCAGCAGACTGCCATGGTCAGCCTTTCCGGTACCGGCCAGGTCAAGGGCGGTGCCGTGGTCGACTGAGGTGCGGATGATCGGCATGCCAAGGGTGATATTCACCGCCCGGCCAAAGCCTTTGTATTTTAGGACCGGCAGACCCTGATCGTGATACATCGCCATCACGGCGTCAGCGTCGGCCAGATATTTTTCGGTAAACAGGGTATCGGCAGGTAGCGGGCCGATAAGGTTGATGCCCTGGTTACGCAGTTGTTCCAGTACGGGTTCGATTACCTCGATCTCCTCCCGCCCCATATGTCCGCCTTCTCCGGCGTGCGGGTTGAGTCCGGCAACCAGAATGCGCGGTGCGGCAATGCCAAAATCCTGTTGCAGGTCCCGGTGCAGCACACTCAGTACCTGTTCCAGCAGCGGTGCGGTAATTGCACCCGGCACGGCACTCAGTGGCAGATGGGTCGTTGCCAGGGCAACGCGCAGCCCTTCAGTGGCCAGCATCATAACAACCTTCTGGCTGCCGGTCAGCTGTTCGAGGAATTCGGTATGGCCGCTGAACGGGATACCGGCATCGTTGATAACGCCCTTATGCACTGGTGCCGTGACGATGGCATCGAAGGTACCGTCGAGGCATCCCTGGGTAGCCGTGCGCAGGGTTTCCAGCACATAGGCGGCGTTGCGGCTGTCCAGGGTACCGGCAACGCATTCCTGTTCCATCCGTACCGGCAGCACAGTCAGGCTGCGTGGCAGGGTCGGGCGTGGTGTCGATTCGGGATCAAATTGTTCCAGATTGATCTCGAGATTCAGCTGAGCGGCACGCTGGCGCAGCAGATCAGGATCTGCCACCACCACCAGTTCGTGGGCATGTCCCCGCTGGGCAATCTGGATACAGAGATCGGGCCCGATGCCGGAGGGTTCTCCGGCGGTAATTGCCAGTCGTTGTACGCTCACTCGGAATCTCCTTTTACTTGATCTCAACGTAGGCCTGGGAACGTAACTCCCGCAGCCAGCTGTTCAGTTCTTCATTGAACCTGCGTTTACGGATGCTCGCCCGGGCACGGTTTTCCTGCACGGTCTTACCGATATCCTCAGTACGGATATCACGTACGGTCAGCAGGTGCCAGCCAAAGCGTGACTTGAATGGGCGTGAGATATTCCCCTTGCGGGTTTCATACATCACTTTTTCAAATTCGGGGACCATCTGACCGGCCTGAACCCACTCCAGATCACCGCCTTCTGAACCGCTGGCCGCATCGTCAGAGAACTGACGGGCCAGAGTGGCGAAATCCTCGCCATCCTGCAGGCGGCGATAGATCTCTTCTGCCTTGCGCTTGCTCTGGGCGTCGTTACGGATTTCGGTGGCTTTTAACAGGATATGGCTGACCAGGCGCTGCTCGACCAGTTTGACGCTGCCGCCGCGCTTATCGTTCAGTTTCAGCAGGTAAAAGCCGTTTGGTGTTTTGATCGGCTGGCTGAAGTCACCGGTTTTCAGGTTCTCCGCATTGCTGGCCAGCAACGACGGCAGTTCAGAACCTTTACGCCAGCCCAGGTCACCGCCCTGCAGGGCGTTCGGAGCATTGGAGTTGGCGATCGCCAACTCTGCAAAATCCTGCCCCGCTTTCAGCTGGCTGTAGAGCTGATCGGCTTTCTCTGCGGTCTTCTGAATGATTTCCGGTGAAGCCTGCTCGGGCAGGGACAGCAGGATAATGCTGAGCCAGTAATCACTGCTGGCGCCACCGTTTTTCTTTTCTGCGTCGAGGAAGTTCTGCAGTTCCTGGTCGGAGATGCGGATGCGACGGTTGATATTGGCCTGCTGCACCTGGGAGAGCAGGATTTCACGACGGATCTGCTCCCGGGCCTGGTCGTAGTCCCGGCCTTCGGCGATCAGCTCGCTGCGGAACTGGGCCAGTGACATACCGTTTTTCCGGGCGATATTGCTCATCGCCGCATCCAGCTGGCGCTCGGATACCCGGATACCCTGACGCTTCGCCAGTTGTAACTGGATATTGTCGACCACCAGCCGGTCCATCACCTGCTTGCGCAGTATCTCCTGGGCTGGCATACGGGTGTTACCGGCCCGCAGGCGTTCGACCACCAGGCTGAGGCGGCTTTCCAGTTCGGATTCAAGAATGGCGTCATCGTTTACAATGGCGACAATACGATCCAGCTGAACGACGTCTGCCATGACAGAGACGGAGCAGGTGGTGGCGGCCAGAGAAAGGGCCAGCATACCGCCTAGTTTAGAAAGGGTCTTGTTCATCACGTTCTTCAAATCCGTAGATATCGTTCAGGAATTCATCGTTACTGCTGCGCAGTGAACCCAGGCCTTTCAGCAGGAAGCGCAGGAAGATGCCGTTATCATACTCGGAGGCATCAGTCAGCCAGCGGCGGGTGGTGAATCGGATCGCCCAGCAGCAGCTCTCGTATTCGACGCCCAGTGCCGTATCCAGGTTCTCTGAGTCTTCCAGATCATATTGCCAGCGTCCCATAGCCGTCCAGTGGTTGTTGATCGGCCAGATGGCGGAGGTATCAAACTGGTTACGGACCTTGTCTTCGAAACGGTAGCTGAAATCGATGCGGTGGTTGAGGTCTCCGGTATAGCGTACCCGGAAGTTACTCTTCTCTGCCTTGAGGTTTTCGTGGGCAAAGATGTTTTCCAGCGTCAGGCGCCACTTCGAATTGAGGTACCAGTTGGCACTCTGGGCTACATCAGACTGACCGTCGGTTTCCACTGCTGCGCCGTCGATAGTGACGTCGCGGTCATCAAAGTAATAGGCCTGGCCGATACTGAAGTTAAACCATTCGAACCCCCGTTCCTCATACAGGCGGGTGGTTATCCCCAGCGACAGCTGCTGGGCGTCACCGATACGGTCGCGGCCACTGAAACGGTTGGTCTGGAACAGGGTGCTGTAGTTGAAGTCACGCCGGGCCGTATCGAAATCCGGCGCATCGCTCTGATCTTCATCCTTAACGTAAAGGCCAAACAGTCTGGGCTCCAGTGTCTGAATCCCGCCGGATGCAGTATCCCGCTCGAATACCAGGCCACTGTCAAAGCTCAGGACCGGCACCGCATAGTTTGGAGTCTCATCCAGTCCGGTGGTCTGATTATCCAGACTGTACTGGGTCAGCCAGGCTTCCGCTTTGGGTTCCAGAAATCCCCAGGCCTGTCGCATCGGCACCGAGATAGCCGGGTGGTAATGGACTCGGCTGCCGACAATCCGGTCGGTTCCGGTCAGGCCGGAAATGTCGCGGTCAAATGAGACGATCTCCACCAACTGGTTGAATTCTGTGGTTTCATCAATCGTCTCGCTGTTGAACAGTACCTGAGGCAGGCGGCGGTACGGCGTGAGACTGTTATCGATGGTCTGGTAGGTATGCAGCCGTGTTGTCAGGGACCAGTTGTCCTTGCGATAGACCATCTCGGCTTTCTTATCGAGGTGGGACTGCCGGCTGATCTCCAGATCGGTGGTCAGGTCATCGAAGTAGTCATCATCACTGACCGCTGTCAGGTCGACGCTGGTGGTCAGTCCTGGTGCCAGGGTGGCATTGTGCGTCAGGGCACCGAGCCAGCGATCGTCACCGAATGCTTCGTCGTTGGCCAGGTAAGCGGCGCTGAAACGGGCTTTTTGCCAAGGACCGAGATAGCGGAACTCATTCTCAAACATCAGTCCACGCTTGCTGATATGACGTGGCGTCAGGGTATCATCGTAGTTCGGTGCCAGGTTGATATAGTAGGGCAGCGCTATATCCAGACCGTTGTCGTTGGTGTAGCTGATGCTTGGGTAGAGGAAACCACTGCGGCGACGGTCATCGATTGGAAACGACAGGTAGGGGGCATAGAGGATCGGTACCGGCCCGACCTTAAGCACCGCATCTTCGGCTGTGCCGACCCCTTCGATCTGGTCCAGAGTGATTCGGTCGGAGTGCAGGGTCCAGTCGCTGTTTCCCGGCGGACAAAAAGTATAGAGGCCTTCGTCCAGCATCAGTCGCTCTGTGGTGGCATCGCGGTAGATCCGCTCGGCCATGCCGCGCAGGTGGGCACGATGCAATACAAACTGGGCATCGTTGAATTCACTCTGCTCGGTGTCCATCTCCAGCGTGGCATTATCACTCACCAGCAGCACGCCCGGTTCGCGGTATTCAACCTGTTGCAGGAATACCGCCGTGTTATTGCGCTGGTCCAGTCGGGCAGAGCGGGCGGACAACTGTTTATTCAGATGCCTGAGGCTCACTCCGTCACTGAGGTTGCTGACTGAGCCCAGTTCGGTGGAGGATTGACCGGCTTCCAGGTAGACCGGTTGTTCCGGATCGCTGCTTTCCGGGATCGGTGCCAGAGCGGGTTCGGCATAGTAGCCACGGCAGACGTTTCCGGCCTGATGGACCGGGTTATTAACCCAGTCCATCGGGTGAAAGACCGGGCCCCGGGATAGCGGCGCATTAATAATAGCCTGTTGACTAAGTGGCTGTCCCGCACTGGCACCCGCTGTCGTTGTCTGGTCAGCTGCAACACTGGCACAGTCCCACTCGCCCGAAGGCGTCGCTTTACACTGCCAGTTTCCGGCAGCCGTTGCGGATTGAGTCAGTGGAATCTGGGAAACTATCAGGGTGCCAAGCAACCATAGGGGGCTCTTGCATGAGCGTTTGTTCAGGGACATTCAGTTAGTCCATTTCCGGCGAATTCTGCCTGAGCAGTTTTGCGCCGAACTCCTGTCGAGTAACATAGTGGGTCAAACCAAGAATGATAATGCTTCAATGGGTTATGTGCTAGGGGATCGACCTGAATGGATCCAAGAGAAAGTCAGCTGAGCGGCTGGCTTGGGCAGATTTTGCCCGGAGTTGTGAATGTGTCGCCCGACTGGTCGGTCAAGGGACTGGGTGGTGATGCCAGTGTGCGCCGATATTTCCGCGTGGCCGATGGTGAACGCAGCTGGATTGCGGTGGACTCACCGCCGCAGCTGGTGCCCTGTGAGCCATTTATAGCCATCGCCGACAGCCTGCAACGGCAGGGTATCCGGGTGCCGGAGGTTATTGCCGCCGCGGCTGAACAGGGGTTGATGTTGCTGGAAGACCTGGGTGACAGCCTGTTACTGGATCAGCTGAATCCGCAGACGGCCACGGGACACTATCGCGATGCCATCGATCTGCTGTTAAAGCTGCAGGCATGTGATGCGCCACAGGAGCATCTCCTGCCGGATTATGATGGCGCTTTTCTGCAGCGAGAACTGGACCTGATGCCCGAATGGTTTCTGGCAGCCCTGTTGGGGCTGGAGATCGATCCGTCGGAACAAAAGATGCTGGACGCTGTCTCTGGACTGCTGCTGAATTCGGCACTGGAACAACCGCAGGTGTTGGTTCATCGTGATTACCACAGTCGCAACCTGATGCTCAGCCATGAACAGCTGGTGATGATCGATTTTCAGGATGCCGTCCATGGCCCGCTCAGCTACGACCTGGTCTCGCTGTTGCGGGATTGCTATATCCGCTGGCCGCAGCAGGATGTTGAAAACTGGTGTCTCTACTATCTGAACCAGCTGGACAGGGCGGATATCACCGCACAGCAGTTTATGCGCTGGTTTGACCTGATGGGAATGCAGCGCCATATCAAGTGTCTGGGTATCTTCGCCCGACTGAAATTGCGCGATGGCAAACAGGGCTACCTGAAGGATATCCCGCTGGTACTGGCCTATATACAGCAGGTTGCCGGGCAATACGAGGCGCTGACGGAGTTTAATCAATGGCTCGAGTGCAGAGTTAAGCCTGCTATGCAGCGCAGTGGCTACTTTACCCAGGCACAGCTTCAGCTGGCGGACGGGAATACCGGATGAAAGCAATGATTCTGGCCGCCGGTGAAGGACGGCGGATGCGCCCCCTGACCCTGTCAAAGCCCAAGCCATTGTTGCCGGTCGCGGGGAAACCGCTGATCGAATACCACCTGCAGCGGCTGCAGCAGGCCGGTTTCCGTGAGCTGGTGGTCAATCATGCCTGGCTGGGTGAGCAACTGGTTAGCTTTTTGGCTGATAGCCGCCGGGAAGGGCTGAAGATAAGCTTGTCTGCTGAAACGCAGGCGTTGGAGACCGCCGGTGGTATCTGTAAGGCATTACCGCTGCTGGCGGACGCCGGCGAGAGCTTTGTTGTTGTGAATGGCGATGTATTCACCAACTATCCCTTTACGCAGCTACGTCCCCTGCCCGCAGGTAAGCTCGCCCACCTGATTCTGGTGGAAAACCCGGCGCATAACCCACAGGGCGACTTTAATCTGTCGGCCGGGATGCTGAATGATAACAGTGGGCCGCGTTACACGTTCAGCGGTATCAGCGTGCTGTCGCCGCAGCTGTTTGCCGGTCTCAATGCGGGTGAGCCTGCTGCACTGGGACCCCTGTTACGCCGGGCGATCGCCGCCGGACAGGTTAGCGGTGAATACTTTGATGGCTTCTGGACCGATGTGGGTACGCCGCAGCGGCTGGCAGAAGTAGAACAGATGGTTTTGGAGAACAGAATAGATGGCGTTTGACGCAGAAAATATCGGTCGTGAGCTGGGAGAGAGCGTAAAGCGTCACTCCACAGCGATTGTGGTAGGCAGTCTGATCGGTTTGGCGAGCGGAGGTATCTGGGGGCTGTTCTTCGGCGGACTGATCGGTTTCTGGATCTCCCGCGGCCTGAAACGGGCAGTACAGAAATACAATCCCCAGGAATCCTTTTTTCGCGCGACGTTTGCCGTGATGGGCAAACTGGCTAAGGCCGATGGCCGGGTTACTGAAGATGAGATCGCCTTTGCCCGCGGAGTGATGGACCAGATGCGGCTGGATGAAGAGCGCCGCCGTTCGGCGATCGAGCTGTTCAACCGTGGCAAAGAGGATGACTTCGATATCGCAGAAGTGCTGCGACCGCTGGCGGCTTTCCTGCGCTATCGGCCGAATGTGCGGGTGATCTTTGTTGAGATCCAGCTACAGGCGGCGATGGCGGATGGTTCGGTGAGCGAAAATGAGCTGAAGATCATCCAACAGGTTTGCCTGCAGTTGCAGATGACTCAGCAGGAGATTATGGCACTGGTGGCGCGCATGCAGGCACAGCAGTCTTTCCACCATCAGGGTGGCTTTGGCAGTGCCGAGAGCGCCGCAATGCTGCTGAAGGATGCTTATGGCACTCTGGGCGTCAGTGAGGACGCATCTGACGCGGAAGTGAAGAAAGCCTATCGTCGTCTGATGAGTCAGCATCATCCGGATAAGCTGGTCTCTAAGGGCCTGCCGGAAGATATGATCGAGCTGGCTAAGGAGAAGGCGCAGGAGATTCAGGCCGCTTATGAACGGATCAAGACAGCGCGCAAAGTAAGCTGACCGATTCGGTCTGATTGTGGTACGCCCCTTAGACGCCGGGAGACCCGCCCGGCGGTGCTTCTGTCGGAGGCGACTCCGGCGTATCAACCTCCTGCAGGGCTCTGACGTTCTTCTCATCTGCTTCAACTATATAGCGCTGTAGCATCCCTTTTACGTGCCTGACCAGCCAGCGCTCCTGCTGTTTCCAGTTGAAGGCCGCCGCAGGCATACGGCGCTGGCGATAGTTCTCCTGATTGAGGTGACGTGCTTGACGCATGCGTTGTTCCGGCCCGCCTTCAAGATAGAACGCCTGCGGTCGGCTGCCATGATAGAGGTCCAGTGTCGTGCCTTTGATATCAGCCAGCAGGCTCATCAGATTGGGGGCTCCGGGGAATTCCGGCTGACGGGCATTCATCATCACCAGGCGAACGTCCTGGCTGGCCTGATGTTCCTGTACATATTTAGCGGCCCAGGTTGCGCCGGTACCCACTCCCAGCACAATAATCCGGTTGTGGCCGCGGCTGCGCATCATCTCGTAGGCGGCACCGGCATAACGCTGGATCACCGCATCATAAGGTTCGGCCGGCTCTTCCGGTTCGGCATCCGGTGATTCCTGAGCCGGAGCCGGGTCACCGGCGCTGCTGTTGTTGTCCGATTCGTTGCCCGCTCCTGTCTCGCTGGGAGAGGCTTCTGCGCTCTGATCGCTGCTGGTTTCGTCTTCTGTCGTGGCCGCAGCTTCATCACCGGCTTGATCTTCCGATGCCGGCTCTGTGGGCGGAGTCAGACTGACCAGTGTGGGCAGGGTTCGCTCCGGTACCGGCATCCGTGGCGGGCGGGGCATATAGAGCGCAAGGGTATACCAGCCCGCATCGGCAAGACCCTGTCGTAGCGGGTTGATCGCGGCGGGCCACTCAGGATGGGCATCCTGATCAGGAAACAGAATAACGCCACCCAGATGACGGCCTTTACCCTCAGCAAGGTAGAGTGACATCACCTGTTCTTTACCACTGTCGAGCCAGACAATTTCTGACCCCGGGCTGTGCAGGCGCACTAGGTCGGCGATAGTATTCTGGTCGGGGTTAGCGGGAATTCTGGGAGGCAGCGGCTCGACCGGCGCATCTGCCGCGTCTCCGGCCTGCTGAGCGCCGGACTCGGTGTCAGTGCTGGCCTCCGCTGGCGTTTCTTCGTCAGCGGCCAGTACGGGTTGGCCCAGGAGCAACAGCAGACTGAGCAGGCAGGTACGGAGTTTCATCTGATCAATTATCAACAACCTTCGCGAACTCAGCAAGAAAGCATTTGCTGCCCCTATGTGCCGAAGCGCAGCCTCAGGTACAATAGCCGCCATTAAAATCAGGCACGCGGAGCCTGAATACCCAATCTCCGGCGACAGGACGTCAGCCACTGATTCAATGACAAGAGAAGATCATGTCCGACTTCAAAATTGCTCCTTCGATTCTTTCTGCTAATTTTGCCCGTCTGGGAGAAGAGGTGGATAACGTGCTGGCGGCTGGTGCCGACTATGTCCATTTCGATGTGATGGATAACCATTACGTGCCTAACCTGACCATCGGGCCTATGGTGTGCAAGGCGCTGCGTAAGCACGGTATTACGGCTCCGATTGATGTGCACCTGATGGTCAAGCCGGTTGATCGTATCATCGGTGACTTTATTGAAGCAGGTGCTTCTATTATCACCTTCCACCCGGAAGGTTCCGAACATATCGATCGCTCCTTGCAGATGATCCGGGACGGTGGCTGTAAGTCCGGTCTGGTGTTTAACCCGGCGACACCGCTGAGTCATCTGGAATATGTCATGGACAAGGTGGATATGGTGCTGCTGATGTCGGTGAACCCGGGCTTTGGCGGTCAGAAGTTTATTCCGGGCACGCTGGATAAACTGCGTCAGGCGCGCAAGATGATCGACGACAGCGGCTACGATATTCGTCTGGAGATTGACGGCGGTGTGGGTATCCAGAATATCCGCGAAATCGCCGAAGCGGGTGCAGATACCTTTGTTGCCGGTTCCGCCATCTTCAATACCGAAGACTATAAAGCCACTATCGATGCCATGCGCGCTGAACTGGCACAGGCCGCTAAGTGATGATGCAGCGCCTGTTTAACGGTCGTGATCCGGCGCTGGTGCTGTTCGATCTGGACGGTACCCTGGTCGACAGTGTGCCGGACCTGGCCCGGGCGATCGATCGCATGTTACAGGCGCTGGGACAGGCGCCTGCCGGAATCGAGCGGGTCCGCCACTGGGTCGGTAATGGTGCCCAGGTGCTGGTTAAGCGGGCACTGGCCGGACAGCATGATGTGGGTGATATTGAGCTGCCGGCAGCACTGTTTGAGCGCGGTTATGCCCTGTTTCTGGACTACTACGGCGAAGCGACCGCGGATCAGAGTGAACTCTATCCCGGCGTTATCGAGTGTCTGGATGGCCTGAAAGCACGCGGTATTACGATGGCGGTAGTGACCAATAAGCCGATCGCCTTTACCCGTACCATGTTGGACGGCTTTGGCCTGACGCCATACTTTGCGGTGGTATTGGGTGGCGACAGCCTGCCTACCCGCAAGCCTGATCCGCAGATGCTGCTGGCGGCGATGGCGGAATGCGGCGCTACAGCGGCGCAGTCGCTGATGGTGGGGGATTCGCTGAACGATGTCGGAGCTGGTCGCAATGCCGGTTGTGCCGTGGCCTGTGTGCCTTACGGCTACAATCATGGCCAGCCGATCGCGGACGCCAGGCCTGACCTGATTGTTGAGCGGCTCGATCAGTTACTCTGACTGCTCGATCTTAAACAGGGTTCGCCGGGCGCTGTTGGTAACTGCCAGCACGCCGGGATGGCGGATCCTGCGCTCCAGTGAGATGGCATAGAAACGCTCCGGAATCGCCTCCACCCGTGCCAGCGTTTTAACGTTGTATTGCCGCTCGATCTGCGCTTCCAGTAGCGCCGGGCCGCAGAATATCCCCTTACCCGCCATACCGAAAGTGCCCAGCAGGGCATGATCGACACACTCCACCACGATCTCCGGACTGAGTCCCTGACTGTCGAACCACTTGCGCAGGCTGGCACCGATAATGGTATCGCTGGTGGGCATCAGCATCGGTGCGCCCTCCAGCGAGCGGGGGAAGCCCGGTTGATAGCGCTCGACCAGCTCTGCACTGGCAAACAGCGACATCGGGCAGTCGCCCAGCAGGTGGTTATAGGCCTTGACGTTAAAGCCCGCATCCACCGGTCGGTCTGTCAGCACCATATCTACTTTATGCGCCGCCAGGTCGGCTAGCAGGGTTTCCATACTGCCCTCCCGACACTCCAGGTGTACCGCTTCATCCAGCTCCAGCGCCGGTTCCAGCAGGTGGTAGGAGATCAGTTTTGGCAGCACATCGGCGATGCCTACACTGAAGCGTCGCAGCGACTGGGCCGGGTTTTTCAGTTGTTCCTGCAACGCCTCACCCATAGAGAAGATCTGTTCGGCATAGGCCTGGGCATGACGTCCGGCATCGGTCAGTCTCAGGCCGCGGCCGGCGCGCTCGAACAACTCAACCCCCAGCTGATCCTCCAGCAACTTCAGCTGGCCTGAAATCGTCTGGGGTGTCAGGTTCAGAGTTTCACTGGCCTGGGCAATCGACCCGGCCTGGGCGACGGCAAGAAAATAGCGCAGGTGTTTGAAGTTGAGCTGGTGAAGCATAGTTCGTAAAAATCTTATTAAATTTGCATTAAATACGAATTTTATTGTTGGTTGGTGTGACTATACTGAAAACCAGTTGTAAGGGAACAGTTTATTTCACCCTCAATGAATAAACGGTTTCTTCTAAGGTCTCCCTCAAAAGACGGTCTTCTGCAAAGACTAAAAACTTAGCAGGCTCTAATCACAATGCTATTTGCCCGCCCCGACCTTGTCGGGGTTTTTTTTTGCCCGAAATTCGGCGGCAGGACTTTTAGCCGAGCTAACGCGGCCAGCGCAGGTGGTGTTCGTCAATACTGAACGGGTGGCTGTGGCGGACCGCTTCATGATCGTGCGGGTGGGAGTGAGGCTCCGGGCCTTCCCAGCCTTCGTGACTGTGCTGGTGGTGGTCATCGCCATGACTGTGCAGATGCTGGTGCCTGAGTGGATCATGGCTGTGCTCCAGAGTCAGTGAGTCAGTCGTGGGCCAGCTGCGCCAGGCGTAGCCGGTGGCCAGCAGGCTCAGCAGCGCCAGTAGCAGGAACAGGGACCCCAGTGAGAGGCTGCCCACCAGACCCGCCAGTGGGTAGGCGATCAGCCAGCAGCCATGGGACAGGGCGAAGTTGGCGGCGAAGTAGGCATTGCGATCCTGCGGCTGGCAAGAGAGCCGGATCACCCGGCCGGTGGGAACCAGGATCAGCGCGTTGGTGATGCCGAGCAGGAACCAGAGCGTCAGCAGTGCGGGCCAGCTGTCGACCAGCAGGCCGCTGAACAGCGCCAGTGAGCTGATCAGTGCCCCACTGAGTAATACCGGACGGTCCCTGGTGACATTCAGCAGTGAGGGGATCAGCAATGCAGCCAGCATCGCACCGCAGCCATAGGTTGCCATGGCAAAGGCGACGTCTGCTTCAGTCATGCCAAACTGCTCGCGCACGAAGACCACGGTGTTGACCAGCACCATCGCGCCGGCCAGCGAGACTACAAGGTGTAAGCCGAGCACCGCACGCAGGCGCGGCGTCTTCAGGTAGGCACGGCAGCCAAACAGGGTGTTGTAGAGAAAGCCCTGTTGTCGCTCCACCGGGCGGTTGCCCGGCAACTGCATCAGCAGAATCACGCAGGCAGCGATCAGGAAGGCCAGGCTGTTGAGGTTAAACAGGGTGCTGTAGTGGCTAAAGCCCAGTAGCAGCGCAGCCAGCAGCGGGCTGGCCAGATTCTCCAGCTCCATCGCCAGGCGGGAGAGGGAAAGGGCGCGGGTATATTCCTCGTCATCCGGCAATATATCCGGCAACATCGCCTGAAACACCGGCGTATAGGCTGCGGCGCAGGCATTGAGGGCAAAGATTAACAGCAGCAGTTGCCACAGCTGGTCGACCCAGGGCAGCGGCAGCAGGATCAGGGCGCGAAGCAGGTTCAGGCTGCTCAGTAGTGGCCTGGCCGGACGGCCTTCGGTCAGGGCGCTGGCGATCGGTGCCACCAGCAGGTAGGCCACCATCTTGATCGTCAGGGCGAGTCCCAGTACCAGACCGGCAGAGTCAGGATTCATTTCATAGGCCAGCAGTGCCAGGGCGATGCTGGTCAGGCCGGTGCCCAGCAGTGAGATCAGTTGTGAGGCAAACAGGCCGCTGAAGCGGCGGTTAGCCAGCGGCGACAGCAGGGCGGGCATTTTCACAGGATCTCTCCTCCAGCAGTTTACCCGCTTCCAACCGGATATGGCGGTTACAGATCTGGCTGAGGAAGTCAGGCTCATGCGAGATGATAATCATCGCCTGGGGCAAGGTTTGCAGGGTATCGATCAGGCGCTGGCGGGCCTTCTGGTCGAGGGCATTGGAGGGCTCGTCCAGCAGCAGGACCTCCGGCTCCATCGCCAGTACCGCCGCCAGTGTCACCATCCGCTTTTCGCCGCCAGAGAGCTGGTGGGTGATGCGCTCTTCAAAGCCGGACATGCCCAGCCGGGTTAAAGTGTCACGGGCGATCTGCATCGCCTGTTCACGGCTCTTGCCCAGGTTAAGCGGTCCGAAAGCAACATCTTCCAGTACCGTGGGACAGAACAGCTGATCGTCCGGGTCCTGAAACAACAGGCCGATGCGGGCGCGCATCGGCACGAAGTCACTTTCCTGTTCGCAGCACTGGCCAAAGGCGATCACCTCGCCCTGTTGCTTTTTCAGCAGGCCGGTCAGGAGATGGAACAGGGTGGTCTTGCCGGCCCCGTTATCGCCGGTCAGGGCGATCTTTTCCCCTCGCTGTAACCGGAAGTTGGCTTGGTCGAGCACCTTGCCGCGACGGGGGTAGGCGTAGCTGAGGTTTTTCAGTTCGATCAGGGGGCTTTGCATCAGGTTATCCACCATTGGAGAGCAGGAGCGGGCTGTTGAGTTCCAGTCCGGCAATAATCGCCAGAATCGCTGTCGCCAGCAAACAGCAGAAGCTGTCCTGCCTGCGCCAGTGAATCTCATCCAGCAGGTAGAGCTGGCCCTTAAAGCCGCGGCACTTCATTGCCATCATTATGCGTTCTGAGCGCTCCAGCGAGCGTACCAGCAACATCCCGAACAGGTAGCCGAAGGTGCGCCAGGTATGCAGGTCGCTGCGGGCGACAAAGCTGCGGGCGCGCATCGCCATACGCATGCGTTTGTACTCGCGGTTGATTACGTCCAGGTAGCGTACGGTAAACAGCATCAGGTGCACCAGCTTCTCGGGAACCTTCAGCCGGGCCAGCGCGTGTCCCAGGGTGCTGGCATCCATGGTGCCGACCAGCGTCAGCAACATCAGGATCACCGCATTGGCCTTGAGGATAATCACCAGGGCCTGGTGCAGGCCCTGCCAGCTGGCACTCAGGCCTGCCAGTGTCAGAAAGCTGTCGCCGGGTACGCTGAAGGGGAGCAGGATCAGCAGGAAGATCATAAACAGGTCCATCGCCAGCACCCGGCGCAGGGTGCGTTTGCGATCGACCCGGGCGATCATCGCGGTAACCAGCGAGACCAGCAGGGCAGAGATCAGTGCCGGATAGTGCTGGCAGCTGACCACCAGCAGCGCAAACAGAAACGTCAGTACCGCTCGCAGGCGGGGGTCCAGCCGGTCTATCGCACTGCTGGGGTGTTTCAGTTGCTGGCCCTTCCAGCTGACGGTACTGTGTTCGAGAAACTTAGGCACTGCTTAATTCCGCTGTTGTGAGGCAATGGTCAGCTTCTTCTCCTTCTGCCGTGTTGCCACCCAGGCACCGACGCCGAAAAGGCCGAAGATATAGCCAATGCCGCCTAGTATATCCTGAAACTGACGTTTCTCTTTCAGTGCGCTGATCTCTTTGCGCAGTGGCTTGATCTGACGCGCCACCGCCTGGCGGATCTCTTCGCTTAAACCCGCTGCTGCAATCCCGGAAGCGGCACCCGCCTGCACTGCTGCAGTGATTGCCGCTTTATCAGCTGTCATGCCGCTGGAGCCGGGCAGGCCCGATAGCTCGTCGGCAGGCAGCATGAAGTCGGCGATATGCCCGGCACTGAGATCGGCGAAGAAGTGATGATCGGCCGCGACCTCAGCCTGCCAGCTGAAGAACCCCTCGTCGTCGATCACGGCCTCGCCGACCTTCTGACCTCCAACCGATACCTGAACCAGGGTGCCTGCCTTGGCCATATCGCCGTTGGAGAAGCCGATCTCGCCCTCAATCAAGTGACCGTTGCCGTAGGCGGATGCCAGTACCTTGTGCGCCAGTGCATTAGCGGACAGCAGGCTGCTGGCAATAATCAGGCAGCCGACAAGCTGTTGTGGTCTGCTCATGCCCGGTCTCCGCTAACGCCGAGGATCTCCGGTTTTACTTTGCTCAGCAGCAACACGGTGGCGCCGGTGAGGAAGCCTTCCAGCAGCATTACCGGGATATGGGAGGCAAATGCCAGCTTGGCTGCGGTGATAAAGCCTTCGCCGGACAGCGCCAGGGAGGCGCCAACCAGCAATGCGGTAAAGGCGATCGCCAGGGCACCGGCGGCCGCACCCCATAATGCAGCGACCTTAGGATTGAGATGGCGCACGCCGTGGCCGCATATCAGATAGACCAACAACGCGGGCAGGGCGATATTAAAGGTGTTGACCCCCAGCACCAGCAGGCCGCCGAAGCCGAAGAACACCGCCTGTAGCAGCAGGGCGATCAGCAGGGCCGGGAAAGCCGCCCAGCCCAGCGCAATACCGATCAGGCCATTCAGTATCAGGTGGACACTGGAGAAACCGACCGGCACATGCACCAGCGAGGCGATAAAGAATACCGCACTGAGGATGCCTGTCTGGGGCAAGCGATCCATATCCATCTTTTTCAGCCCAATAGCCACACCTGCAGCACTCAGCAGCGCGCCGGCGATAACCACTTCATTGGCGAGGGCGCCATCAACAATATGCATAGTGGGGTCCTGATATCAGGGGGTCAGGGATTTGGCTTCGATCCAGAGTACCGCATCCTGAGATAGCTCTTTACCCTTATGTTCCTTGTCCGGACCGACACCCAGTGCGGCAAAGCCCCAGATCCCGGCGACGGGAACGCCAAAGGTGAAGGTGCCGTTGGCATCGGCACGGATACTCAGGGTTTCATAGAGGCCGCTGGGATAGTTGTAGGTTGCTTTATCGTCGAAGCGATTAGCCTGCATATCCGGCTTATAGTTGATCAGCTCCACCTCGATTTCGGCAAAGGGAACCGGCTTGCCTTCACTCTTTACTACCCCGGAGAAGGTACCACCTGCGTAGACAGCATAAGGTGCCTGCAGCGGCACAATCTCAGCCTTCAGGCCCAGCTCATTTTCCCAGTCAGTCGGCAGGCCGCCGACATTAATAATGGTCTTGGTGATCTGCTGGATATAGGCGTCTTCTGATACTTCCAGGTAAGGTTCAGGGGTCAGCAGGTAAACATAGTCGCCCATACCGCGAAGCTTGGCCAGGGCCTGCCAGGCCGCGGCCTGTTCTTCACCACCGGACCAGCCGATCGGCTCCAGCTTGCTGCTCAGGTCCTTCTCTTTACCTTTATGGATCAGTTTCAGTGACTGTGGCCTGGCCATATCCATCACGCCGCCGTTGCTGCCAGGATGGGCAAATGGCATTTTCAGGGTCAGGCTTTTGCCTCTCTCCAGCGCCAGTTCGGGGGTGTAGATCAGCTGGAAATGGGCCTGAGCTGACAAGCTGCTCAGCGCCAGTATAGCGCCTGCTAGTAGTGCTTTTTTCAAGGGAACCTCTCAAACATTAGAAATTGAGAAGGAGGACACAGGGCAGGGGTAGATCTGGAGATCAGATACGACAAGCCGCACCGGGCCAGCAAGCCTGATGCCGAAAAGCGGATTCTAAATTACCCTCGCCGGTAAAGCCCTCCGCTTTACCAATACGAACCGCAAGGAACGGAAGTTCCTTTTCACGGTGTTTCTGGCCGGTATCCGGGCTTATGAGGGGGAGTCCAATACTCCCGGTATCCGCCTTCCCATGCCCTGGCGGGGCTCAGTGGCTTAAAATGGATACCTTTACTCATCTACCGTTGCGGGGGCAGCGTCGGCTTAGCTGAAACAATTGAACCGACTTCCCGATTAAAGCGACTGCTTGGTCGCTACCAGAGACAGCAGGGATTATTGCAGGCATGGGCCTGAAGTCAATCAATTCGCAAGCAGGGAATGAGAAGCTTTCTCAGTTGATGCTGAATGGAATTCATAAACGAAAAATGGCTCCTGCAAGAGGAGCCATTTTAGCTGTCACGATTCAGCATAGGGCCGCAAGGGGCTTATTTCACTTTCCAGCTGATCTGCTCACCGGCACGGATCGGCACTACGCTGGAATCACCCAGAGGGTAAGTTGCCGGTACATCCCAGCTTTCCTTAACCAGTGTAATGGTGTCGCTGTTGCGCGGCAGTCCATAGAAGTCGGGACCATTGAAAGAGGCGAAAGCTTCCAGTTTATCCAGCGCACCTGCTTCTTCGAAGGCTTCGGCGTACAGCTCAATTGAGGCATGCGCGGTATAGGCACCGGCACAACCACAGGCCGCTTCCTTCTTGTCCTTATAGTGCGGTGCCGAGTCGGTACCGAGGAAGAACTTGTTGCTGCCGCTGGTGGCTGCCTTAATCAGTGCTTCCTGATGAGTGTTGCGCTTCAGGATCGGCAGGCAGTAGTAGTGCGGGCGAATACCGCCCGCCAGCATATGGTTACGGTTGTACAGCAGGTGGTGGGCGGTAATGGTGGCGCCCAGGTTTTCACCGGCGGCCATCACGAAATCGGCGGCATCTTTAGTGGTGATATGTTCCAGTACGATCTTCAGGTTCGGGAAGTCATTGACCACCTGTTTCAGGGTGGAATCGATATAGGCCTTCTCGCGATCGAAGATGTCGATGGAGGAGTCGGTCACTTCGCCGTGCAGCAGCAGCAGCATGCCGACTTCCTGCATCGCTTCCAGTGCTGGATAGATGTTATTGATGGAAGTCACACCGGAAGCGGAGTTGGTGGTCGCACCGGCCGGATACAGCTTGGCGGCATAGATCAGGCCGCTTGCCTTGGCTTTGCGGATCTCTTCCGGAGAGGTGTTATCGGTCAGGTAAAGCACCATCAATGGATCAAAATTACCCTGCGGGCCCGCTGCCATAATCCGCTGGCGATAGCTTAACGCCGTTTCGGTGCAGGTCGCTGGAGGTACCAGGTTTGGCATGATGATCGCGCGGCCCATATAGCGGCTTGCATCACGTACGGTATCGACCAGTTGCTCACCATCTCGCAGATGGATGTGCCAGTCGTCGGGGCGGGTAATTGTCAGTGTGGTCATATCAGGCTCAGTGTCGGAGTGTTGCGGAAAGTGTCTGTGGCTGTCTCAGGGGCAGGCCAAGACTAATTATCTCCTGTCGGCAGGCAAATAACTATCCCTGTCATCAGCACGGCCTGGCGGTGTGCCGGGTTAGTCAAAGCCCAAAGGTGGCAACCGGCCTGTTCCTGAATTGCGTGAAAGATCCGGAATGTTTTGAAGCGGCCTGGGAGACGCTGGATCCGGAGTGCCCAGGCGATGATGGTTTCCTGATTTTGGATTTCTTCACATTTTCTCCACGATTGTGGCCGGGTCTTCGGAAATTTAACTGATAGAATAATTGTGAGCCTTAAATAACAGACCTGAAAATAAGTAAAAAGTGTCGCAGATTGGAGTCATCTTTGTGGTCTTTGAATTGTAATGAATTAATTACGGTAAGCGATTTCTGGGTGTGAATAGATATTAAGTGATCGATAAAGAATTATTATCGTACGGTTGTTTAAATCAGATGTTACTAATGTATTTAAACGATTGTTTGAATAAGGTTTTTCTAATGTTTGCAAATGGGCTGATTTTACAGGCGATTTGAATTTGAGATCAGCGAAGATCGTGACCTTGGTGTACTTTTGGTTGTTTTGTGCTCTGCTGTTTTTTGTCAAAGGTCATGTAAATACCGTTGATTGATCAATGCCTTATGCTAGAATTGCCGAAATTGACTGATTTTTGTACGAAAAATAACCTACTCACTGGTAGGCAATTTGTGGGGCTGCTTGCGTAGCCGGCCTCAGGCTTTTTTCGTACTGAAAGAAAAGTGAAATGATAACTTTCTATCATTTCAGCGACCGACATCCTGTGATACCTGTAGATACCTTGGTCCTATTGTTTATTTTAAGAGATCAAAACCGGTAGGTTGGTCTGTACTGGTCGATCTTAAGGCTTCTTAAGATTCACTTAATATTCACTGAGTATGATGCCCTGGCGGATGTCGGGGGCTTGATATTAAGTTTCTGGTTTTTAGTCATCCGTATGTTTAATGGCGCTGGTTATCTTTAGTTAATTTTGAGGCGCTTTATACCCGTTTTTTGTCTGGATGGATTATTTTCCGAAGAACTCGGAAAAAGTCGGTCTGGATTTTCTGACGCCCCGGAAAGGGTGTTTGGCGTGGGGACGGCCAGAGGCTGTATCTCATCAGGTAATTAAACAATTAGTATCTAAGAACTCCGTCATATTCATGGGGGATTGGGAACCTGTGCCTGTAAGGATTGGGAACCCCCTGGGTGAGTGTAAAAACGGGAGTTGGCTCTGCTGATTGTTACTGCCGGTTGGGTGCGTCTTAGGCTTTAACAAATAGGGTGAGAAAAAATGGATCTTTCCAGGTTGTATGAGAAGCGCTGGTGGGTAGTGCTTCTTAGCATTCTGAGCATTATTGTAGTGGCCACCGGTGCTGCGAACGTCGTGCAGACGGCCGACTACAAAGTCTACTTCGATAAAGGCGACGAGCTGCTGATGCGCTCGGAAAAACTGGGAGATGATTACTCCCGGAGCGACAACGTGCTGTTCGTACTGGCACCGAAAAACGGTGAAGTATTTACACAGCAAACCCTTGCTGCGGTTAAGACACTAACCGAAAAGGCATGGAAGCTACCCCTGTCGACCCGGGTCGACTCCATCACCAACTACCAGCATAGCTATGCCGACCAGGATGAGCTGATTATTGCTGATCTGGTGGCCGACCCGGCTGCACTGGATGCGCAGCAACTGGCGGCGGTGAAAACAACCGCGCTGGCTGAGCCGAACCTGAAAAGACGCCTGATCTCTGAAGACGGCAAGGTGACAGCGGTCAATGTCACCATCAACTTTACGGATGGCAAGGTCGATACCGAGACCCGTGAAGTGGTTGCCGCAGCCCGTGCCCTGGTGGCCGAGACCGAGGCGGCGCATCCGCAGATCGACCTCTACCTGACCGGTATCGTGCTGATGAATAACGCCTTCCCGGAAACTTCCGAGAAGGACGGTGCCACCCTGGTACCGGCGATGCTGCTGATCATTCTGGTGGGCCTGTTCCTGCTGCTGCGCTCTGCCGCTGCCGTTGGTGTAACGCTGCTGGTGATGTTGCTTTCCATTGCCGCTTCCATGGGTGTGGCTGGCTGGATGGGTTATAAGATCAACCCGGTTTCCGGCGCGGCGCCGATTATTATCCTCACCGTGGCGGTGGCGGACTGTGTGCATATTCTGATCAGTTTCTTCCACAACTTCCGCAATACGGCGATGTGTAAGGGCGAAGCGATGGGCGCGGCGATCAAGAGCAATGCCCGTCCGGTACTGCTGACCACGCTGAGCACCGGTATCGGTTTCCTCAGCATGAACTTCTCCGATGCTCCGCCGTTCCGCGAGCTGGGTAACATCGTTGCCGGTGGTATCTTCGCGGCCTGCTTCCTGTCGCTGACTCTGCTGCCAGCGCTGCTGACCCTGCTGCCACTGAAGAAGGGCAAACAGGAGGGCAAGCAGAATCTACGCCTGTCCAACGCACTGCTGTCACTGTCGAAGAAGGTCTGGGCGGCACCGCGTCAGATCCTGATTGGTGGCCTGATCGCCTCTGTCCTGCTCAGTGCGGCGGCGTTTAAGAACGAGCTGAATGAAGATTTCGTGCGCTACTTTGACGAGAGCTTCGATGTCCGCGTCTCCACCGAATTCACCCTGAAGAACCTGACCGGTATCAGCGTGGTGGAGTATGACTTTGCCGCCCCTGAGGGTAACTCTGTCAGCGATCCGGCTTACCTCAACAAGCTCGACAGCTTCGCCCAGTGGCTCTACCAGCAGCCGGAAGTGAAGCACGTTAATACGTTCTCCGACACCATCAAGCGCCTGAACAAGAACCTCAATGGTGATCGCGAAGAGGCCTATCAGATTCCTGACAGCAATGATCTGATCGCCCAGTACATCCTGCTGTACGAAAACTCCCTGCCGTTTGGCCTGGGTATTACCGACCGCGTGCTGTTCGATAAGTCCGGCAGCCGGGTTACTGTGACTCTGGGTGATGTCACCAACAACCAGTTGCTGGCTTTCGAGGCCCGCTCACAGGGTTGGTTGAAGCAGAACTTCCCGCAGGCGATGCGCAGCGAAGGGCTGGGCTGGTCGATGATGTTTGGCGGCGTAGCGCAGAAGAATATCGCCAGCATGCTGGAAGCGACCTTCCTGGCGGTGCTGCTGATCTCAGTGATCATGGCCTGGTCGTTCCGTTCGGTGAAACTGGGCGTGCTGAGCTTGCTGCCTAACCTGGCACCGGCCTTTGTGGCGCTGGGTGTCTGGGGCCTGACTGTCGGCTTTATCGGCATGGCGGCCTCAATCATCACCGCGCTGACCTTTGGCATCGTGGTGGATGACAGCATCCACTTTATCAACCGCTACATGCATAACCGCCGCAGTTTGGGGATGTCCCTGAAGGACGCACTGGAGAACACCTTTGTCACTGTCGGTAAGGCGATTGTGGTGACCTCGGTGATCCTGGTGATCGGCTTCGCACTGCTGACCACATCCGGTTTCAAGGTTAACAGCGTGATCGGTTACCTCTCTGCTATCACCATCTTCGTTGCGGTGGTGATGGATCTGGTGCTGCTGCCAGCACTGCTGATCAAACTGGACAAATGGCTGTTCCCTTCAAACAGCGATGCGAACGCAACGGCCGCTGACAAAGCGACCGTCTCCGCCCAGTAATCCTAAAACGACAAGCGAGCCGTGGAGCTGCCTGATATGGATAATTCAGGTGGCTCTGCCCTGAAAGCCATGAAAGAACTAATACCTTTTGAGGGTGATTCACTGATCGACCTGATCCGCTTCCGTGCGCGTGTTCAGCCCGATCAGCTGGCCTACACCCATCTGAAAGAGAAGAAAAACGAGATCGCCGAGATCAGTTACCGCGAACTGGAAGAGCGGATTCTGATCCTGGCAGCCCGCCTGCAGCGCCGACAGGTAGCCGGTGAGCGGCTGATCCTGATGTACCCTTCGGGGCTGGATTATCTGGTGGCTTACTTTGCCACCCTATTTGCCGGCGCCATTGCGGTACCTGTTTATGAGCCGCGCCAGAGCACCCATTACAATCGACTGGAGAGCATCCTAAAGGATGCAAAACCCAGGCTGTTGCTGACCGATCAGGCGACGCTGCAGCGCTCCAGCGAAGAGAGTATCGCCAGCCTGAGCCTGTTCGGTGCCGAATGGTTCTGCACCGACAGCGACGAGGCTGAGCCGGTCAGTGCCGCTGACTGGCAGCCGATCGAGCTGGCGCAGGACGATGTGGTGTTCCTGCAGTATACCTCCGGCTCCACCGGTAACCCCAAAGGGGTGATGGTGAGCAACGGCAACCTGATGCACAACTCGGCGATGATCAAGGCGGCGACCAAGCCCCATGCGGATTTCGTCAATGTCTCCTGGCTGCCGCCTTACCACGATATGGGGCTGATCGGGGCACTGCTGCAACCGCTCTACAGCGGTTACCACTGTGTCTTTATGTCGCCGGTAACGGCAATCCAACGTCCGATTCGCTTGCTGGAGGCGATCCAGAAATACCGCGGCACCATCTGCGGCGGGCCGAACTTTATCTACGAAGCCTGCGTCAGCCGGATCCGCGATAAGCAGTTGGATGGCTTAGACCTGAGCAGCTGGGAAGTCGCCTTCAACGGTGCCGAGCCGATCAATGCCGACACCCTGAGCCGTTTCAGCGAGCGTTTCGAGGCCTTTGGCTTTAACCCGGATGCCCATTTCCCTTGCTACGGCATGGCCGAGACCACCCTGTTCGTGTCCGGTGCCGAGACCTTTGCCGGGGCTGTGGTTCGTGGTTACGACAAGGAGGGCCTGGCCCGGGGTGAAGCGATTGCGGCGCAGGGTGATAAAGCCCGCGAACTGGTCAGCAGTGGCCGGGTGTTCGAGTCGGAGATGACGGTCAAGATCGTCGATCCGGTCAGCTGTCTGCCCTGCGATGAGCGCCGCATCGGCGAGATCTGGATCCGTGGCGGCAGCGTCGCCAGCGGCTACTGGCAGCGCGACGAGGTGCCGGGTGAGGATTTCTTCGGCCTGATCGAGGGTGATAACGCCCACCGCTACCTGCGTACCGGCGACCTGGGCTTCTTCGATGGCCAGGAGCTGTTTATCTCCGGCCGCACCAAGGACCTGATCATCATTCGCGGCAAGAACCACTACCCGCAGGATATCGAGTACAGCGTAGCCGGCGCCCATGCCGAACTGAAGCCGGACTCCGGTGCCGCCTTCGCGGTGGATATCGACGGCTTCGAGCAGCTGGTGATGCTGCAGGAGCTGAATATCCGTATCGACGAAGCCGGGCAGGGGGAGATCCTTGAGGAGATCCGCACGGTGGTGTCGCGTCAGCACGAGATGCAGTTGGCGGACCTGCGCTTTATCCGTCCCGGTACTTTGCCCAAGACCACCAGCGGCAAGATCCAGCGTCAGGCAGCGAAGCGGATGTACCTGGCGATGCTCAACGGCGATAGCCATAAATAACAGGAATAACAACAATGGAAGCTACAATTTCGCAGCTGGCTAAACTGCCACAGCACCAGGCGGCGATCGACGTTGAGTACGCCCTGGGTGATCCCAATGATGAAACCAGCCTGATGTCCTACAAGCGGGTGATGGAGCTGGATGAGGCTGAATTCTTCCAGGAGGAGTTCTTTCAGTACCTGCTGTCGATCAAACTACACCACAACTATGTGCCGGCGGAGCTGGGCGGCAAGTTTAAAAGCTACGAGCAGCTCTACGCCCTGGGGAAGGTACTGGCGCGTCGTGACCTGGCCACCGCTGTGACCATGAGCACCATGATCTGGTCAAACCTGGTATGGATCGGCGGCGATCAGGCGTTGAAAGAGCGTTGCGCCGAGATCACTAAATCCTACAACGGTGCCATGTGCCTGGCCTACTCCGAAGAGGATCATGGTGCCGACCTGCTGGCCAATAAGCTGACTGCCACCGAAACCGACGATGGCTTTATCCTCGACGGGGAGAAGTGGCCGATCAACCGCGCATCCCGCTCCGAAGTGGTGATGTTGCTGGCACGCACCGCCAACGATCGCGGTGCCCGTAACCTGTCCCTGTTTATGGTGGAGAAGAGCAAGATCGATTGCTCCACCTTTACCTACCTGCCGAAGGTGAAGACCCATGGCCTGCGTGGCTGTGATATCTGCGGCATCCGTTTCAGCGGTACCAAGCTGCCGAAATCGGCACTGATCGGTAAGGTCGGTGACGGCCTGGAACTGGCGATCAAGACCTTCCAGGTGACCCGTACTCTTTGTGCAGCGTTGTCGGTGGGTGCGCTGGAAAATAACCTGCGGGTGGTAATGGAGTTTGCCCTGGAGCGCCAGCTTTATCGCGGTAATGTGTTCGATATTCCTAACGCCCGTCACTATCTCAGCGGAGCTTTCGCCGACCTGCAGGTGAGCGATGCCATGGGCACCGCCCTGTCGCGTGCCCTGCATGTGATCCCACAGCAGTTCAGTATCCTCTCAGCGGTAGCCAAGTGTTTCGCACCGTATAAACTGGATAAGGCGCAGAAAGACCTGGCCACCGTGCTGGGTGCGCGCTTCTTCTTCCGTGAGAAGCACAAAGAGGGGATCTTCCAGAAGTCCCTGCGAGACAGCCAGGTGGTGAGCCTGTTTGATGGCAGCTCCGAGGTCAATCTCTACTCCATGACCACCCAGCTGCCGATCCTGGCGCGCCGCCAGCGCAAGGCATTTGGCAAGGGCAAACTGGTGGATCCGCAGACCCTGAGCGCCATTTTCGATGAGAGTCAGGCGGTGGAAACCTTTGATGGCAGCCGACTGGATCTTTCCAGCCATGGCCGTGACTTCATTATGGAGAGCTTCCCCCAGGCGATCGCCGCGCTGCAGCAGATTGAAGCGCCGAACGAGACCCAGGTCTGCATCCTGCAACTGGCCGAGACTTTGTTTGCCAAGCATAGCGCCAACATGGCTCGGATTCTGGAAGGGGGTGAGCGCAAGATCGAGCTGCAATCGCCAACTATGTTCACCCTGGCACGCCAGTACTGCATTATCCACGCTGGTATCTGCGCCCTGAACTACTGGCTGCATAACCTGCAACACAGTGACAGTTATGTCGCCGCCGGTGACTGGCTGGCCCTGGGCCTGCAGCGCCTGCTGCTGGAGCTGCATATCGATGATCAGGAGATCCCGGAGGCGATCAATCAGCGTGTCGCCGATGAACTGCTGGCCCGTAGCACCGAACAGGACAGCTACAGCCTGGTCTCCCTGTCCCTGCCTGAAAAACAACTTGAAGCCGTTGAGAAAATCGCATGACTGATATGACTACCGCCGCCCCAGCCGTGACCGATGTACAGAACAAAGTTGTCGAACTGCTGGCCGAGTGCCTGAAAGTCGACCGCTCCGAGATCGACCTTGAGAAACAGCTGACCAGCTACGGCCTGGATTCGATCGATGCCGTCACTATGGTCGGGGATATCGAAGACTGGCTGGAGATCGAACTGCCCAGCACCCTGTTCTGGGACTGCGAGAACATTCGTGAAGTCGCCAGCTTCATTGTGGATAACTTCGACGACCTGGCTGAGTAATCAGCGGGCAGGCGGGCCACAGAGCCCGTCTGCCAATACCGGCCACGTATCAGGATTTTCAAGGACGCTTCTATGACCCTTTCCGTCAGACCGATTACCGATGTGCAGAAGGGACTGGTCTACCTGCAACAGATCAATCCCCAGACCGCTGCCTACAATGTGGTGTTTGCCGCCAAGATTGAAGGAGAGTTTGATTTCGACTCCTTGCAGGCCGCTTTTTATCACCTGCAACAGCAGCACCTTGTGTTGCGCGAGCTGTTTGCCGAGGAAAATGGCGAGCTGATCGCCCGCGAACAGTCGACGCTGAAACTGGATATCCGCCGTGAGGATATCGCGTCGCTCTCCCCTGAGCAGGCGCACGCCCATATCTATGCCGCCTCCAGGGTGGCGTTCAATCTCTATCAGGATCTTTGTCTGAGGGTTGAACTGTTCCGTCTCAGTGAGAGCGAAACCGTGATGACGCTGGTCGCGCATCATGCCAATTTCGATTTCTGGTCACTGGCACTGCTGCTGGAGCAGCTGGCGGGGCATTATCAGGCCCTGAGTGCGGGTGACAGCCTGGCGCTGGACAGCGAGGCGATCCAGTTCGATCAGTACGTTGATCACCTGCAAGCGCTGCAGCAGAAGGATAAGTACCAGGCTGCCCGCGAGGAGCTATTGGCAGGCTTGCGGGGCAGCGACGGGGTGCTGAATCTCTCCACCGACCACTCGCGGTCACGCCTTAACCCGATGTCGGGTACTTCCTACAGCTTCGCCATTCCTGCGGATCTGACGGCAGCCGTGCATGAAACCGCCAAGGCACATAAAGTCACCCCGTATATGTACCTGCTCAGCGCCTTCCAGCTGGCGCTGCACCGCTACAGCGGTCAGGATGATCTGCTGGTGGGTACCCCGGCGGCCGGTCGCGATAAGCGTAAGTGGAACGGGGTGATGGGTAACTTCGTCAATACCCTGGTGCTGCGCAGTCAGGTCGATGAGACGAGCGACTTCGCCCAGATGCTGGCCAACACCTACCAGCGCGTCGTTACTTCGGTGCGTCACCAGAGCGTGCAGTTCCCGCAGCTGGTGGAAGGGCTGGGGCTGAAGCGTGACAGCAGCCGTACGCCGCTGATTCAGGCCAGTTTCGCCTGGGACCGGCTGCCGCAGTTTGCCGATATGGCTCACTTTTTCAGCCACTCCGATTGCAGCGCCACTGTAGAGTGGGGCGGCCTGAACCTGAGTCCGTACTGGATTCCTCAGCAGGAAGGTCAGTTTGATCTGGCGCTGGAGATGGGGGCCGAGATCGCCGGTGAGCTGACCGCCACCCTGAAATTCCGCGACGACCTGTTTGAGGCTGAAAGCGCCGCCTGCTTCGCGGCTAACTTTGTTGAGCTGCTGGGGCAGGTGACCGCCGATCCACAGCAGAATATTCACCAGGTGAAGCTGGTCGATGCTGAACAGCAGCAACGGATACTGGGGCTGGCCGACTCCGATATTCCGGTCAGTCCGGCGGTGAATACGGTGCATGGCCTGTTTCAGCAGCAGGCGGGAGAGACCCCGGATGCGATCGCCGTGCGTGATCCGGATGGTGCTATGAGCTACCAGCAGCTGGAGACTGAATCCAGCCGTATCGCCGCCCTGCTGCAGTCGGAATACAAGGTGGCGGGTAAGCGGGTGGCGATCTGTCATCAGCGCAACCGCTACCTGCTGGTCAATCTGCTGGCGATCTTTAAGGCCGGTGCCAGCTATGTACCGATCGATCCCAATGTACCGGCGGCGCGCTCGCAGATGATCATCGAGGATGGTGACCTGAGCCTGCTGATCCAGGACGAGGCGATCAATCACCTGGATTTCTCTGCCGAACTTCCGGTAGTCGGTGCCAGGATGCTGGGGATCGCGGCGGCTGCGGCGGAATCCCTGCCAGCCGCTCAGCCAGCGGCGCAGGTATCGGGCGATGATATCGCCTATATGATCTTTACCTCCGGCTCTACCGGACGGCCCAAGGGCGTATCCGTGCCGCACGGCTGCGTGGTGAACCTGCTGAGCAGCTTTGCCCAGTATCCGGGGATACGCCAGCAGCAGAGCCTGCTGGCGGTAACGACGATCTCTTTTGATATCTCGGTGCTGGAGCTGTTCCTGCCGATTACTCACGGTGGTGAGACTATCATTATCGGCAGTGACGCTTCGGCCGATCCGCAGCAGCTGATCGCCTATATGGAGCAATTTCGGCCGCAGATCATGCAGGCGACCCCATCCCACTGGCGTATGCTGCTGGAAGCCGGCTGGCAGGGTGATCAGGCACTGACGGTCTACTGTGGCGGTGAGGCGCTGCCGCGCTCGCTGGCGGAGCAGCTGCTGGAAAACTGTGCCGATCTCTACAATGTCTACGGCCCGACCGAGACCACCATCTGGTCGACTATCGAACACTACCGTGGCGGTGATGTCAGCATCGGCCGACCGATCGCCAACACCCAGGTCTATGTGGTGGACAGCAACCACCAGATCGTACCCCAAGGCGTGGTAGGCGAACTCTGCATCGGCGGTGACGGTGTCACTCAGGGCTACTTTGAAAAGCCACAGCTGACCGCTGATGCCTTTATTGAGGCAGACTTCGTCACCGGAACTATCTACAAAACCGGCGACCAGGCGCGGATTAACTCCCGCGGCAAGCTGGAATGCCTGGGCCGGATCGGCAACCAGGTGAAGATCCGCGGTTTCCGTATCGAGCTGGACGATATCGAAGAGAACCTGCGCAAGATCGATGGCATCAGCAACGCCGTGGTGGCAGCCAAAGCGCAGGCTGACGACAAGGTGCTGGTCTGCTACTACGTGGCTGAGGGCGAAAGCGCGGTCGAGAGCAAAGCAATCCGTGAGCAGCTCAAGGCAGCGTTACCCGCCTATATGGTACCGAACCTGTTCCAGCCAATGGCGCAGTTGCCGATGACCGCCAATGGTAAGGTTGACCGCAAGCAGCTGCCGGAGCCGCAGGCGCAACAGAGCGATCGCGAATTGATGGCACCGCGCGGCGAGCTGGAATCCCGGTTGCTGAGCCTGTGGCAGCAGGTGCTGAAGCAGGAACTGATCAGTATTGAGGATGACTTCTACGATATTGGTGGACACTCTCTGCTGGCGGTACAGCTAACTGGCAGGATCAACCAGCAGCTGGGGCTTGAACTGGATAATCAGTTTTTGCTGAGTAACACCACCATCGCCGCGATGGCTGCCGCGATCGAGTCGGGCGAGACCGACAACGCCCACCCCACCCTGGTCACCCTCAATAAGGGTGATAGTAGTCGCACGCCGCTGTTCCTGATGCACCCGATCGGCGGCACGGTTTACTGCTATATGGCGCTGGCCCAGGCGATGGATAAGCAGCAACCGCTCTATGCCTTCCAGTCGCCGGGGATCGAAGAGGCGGAAGAGGCTGAGGTCGGTATCGAAGAGATCAGCCGTCATTACGTCAGGGTGATCCAGGAAGTACAGCCGGAAGGCCCAATCCTGCTGGGCGGTTGGTGCTTCGGTGGCGTGCTGGCCTATGAAGCAACCCGTCAGCTGCAGGCGGCCGGACGTGAAGTGGCGCAGATCTACTCCTTCGACACCCGTGCACCGATCGTCGCTAACCACCCGGACGATGGCGACGATGCCACCCTGCTGTCCTGGTTTGCCCGCGACCTGGCGGTACCGCACAACAAGACCCTGCATATCCCGCCCGAAGAACTGCGCGAGATCGAGGTCGACGAGCAGTTTGAGTATGTACTTGAGCGCGCCAAGGCGATCGGCGTAATCGACGCCGATGCCGATGAGGAGAAACTGCTCAACTACTTCTCCGTCTATATCGCCAACGGCATGGCACTGCAGATGTACGAAGAACACAGTGTCGATGTGCCGCTAACCCTCTATTTCGCCCGTGATGAAACGGTCGACTACGGCCCGCTGCTGGGCTGGGATCAGCTGCTGCAGCAGGGACTGTGCAAGGTCGATATCGCCGGTGACCATAACTCGATTATGTATAAGCCGCAGGTGCAGCAGATCGCTGATGACCTGAGCTGCCGCCTGAACGACTACCATTTTCAAACCACGGCCGAGGTCGTGACAGAGGAGGTTGCCTGATGAGCAACACTAAAGAGATCACTATGGAGAAGGAATACGTCCTCAAGGCCCCGCTGGCCGAGGTCTATGCGTTCCTCTCCAACCCGGAAAACGACGATATCTGGCAGGGCTCCTGCGACCGCGTCGAGATGCAGCAACCCGGCGAGCCGGTTGCCGCAGGCTCCAAGTACAACATTCACTTCAGCTTTCTCAGCCGCAAGATGAGCTTCGAAGCCGAAGTCAGCGAGTACGAGTTTGAAAAGAGCTACGGCTACCAATCCACCGAAGGCCCGATGCCTTATGAAGGCCGCTACGTCTTTACCGAAACCGAAGAAGGCGTCCACGTGAACTGGACCTTCGGTGCCACCCCCGGAAAATTCTTCGGCATCATCCCCAAAGCCCTGATCCGCAAGACCATGGATAAAAAGGTGCTGGAAGATATCGAACGCCTGCAACAGCACTTTGCCAGCGCAACCATCAACTAGCTTTCTCTCCCACCCCTCCTGAGAAACCAAAGCCGCGCCCCCACGCGGCTTTGGTTTCTTTAAATAGGCTCTATGGCCAGCTCCCGATTTAAGCCGCTAACAAAATTGGTTAGTCGCGGTATAAAACTTAACTTGCCTATTTACTGCACAATAGGGTTAAATTCGCGTCATTAATCATGGAATGTCTGATGTTGTCGGAAGGGAATCTGATTCTGCTATTCAGTGGTTTGTTACTGCCTTAGTGCACTACCAGTAAGCCCTCTTGCATCGGGCTTAGCATAGGCTAGCGACTTTACTTCTTCTAATTCCCTTCCCGCACCAGCCTTCCCTGCACCCTATCTGATTGTCGGGGTGTTCGAATTTATGCTGAGTAAGGGAATCTCCGATGCGCCGCAATCCTGAGTCCAAATCGTCGTTGGCAGCCTCCATCCGCAGGGCCATTAAGGCCACCTGCCTGACCTCATCTGTTCTGCTGTTAACCGCTTGTGGCGGTGGAGGTGGTGGGGGAAGTTCCTCTGATCCGATTCCGGTAGATCCAGATCCAGATCCGATTTCGGTTCCGACGGTTCCGCAGCCGGTTAGTGGTGGCGGCGTTAAAGGCCCTATGGCAAACGCGCTTGTAACGGCGTACCGCATCGATACCACTAAAGCTGGTTTTGTTGGTACAGAGCTGGCCAAAGCGTCGACCAACAGCGTGGCTGAAATCGTCGGACTCAGCATCGACCTGAATTTTGGCCTGCCATTTATCCTGGTGATCGAGGCCGATGATGACACTATCGACCTAAACAGTGGCAAGGCGCCGGTTATCAAGCAGCTGAAGACGGTGGTTACGCCTGAGATGCTTCGGGCTGGTAAGCCACTTTATGCCACACCACTGACCTCGATGGCGGTCGATATGGCCGTGGCCATGAGCGATAGCAACCAGGCGCCGTATCAGGGTGATGGCAATGGCACGGTCACCCTTGACGAGTTTACAAGCGCCCTGGCAGTAGCCGCCGGACAGGTGGTTTCCAGCCTCGGTTATGGTATGGAGACCGGCACGGATCTCTACCGCGCCGTGCCGCTGATCGATGAGAACACGGCCAGCGAAGAGGCCAAGAAAGCGGCAGTGCGCTACCGTACCGCGGTGGAGTCTGTTGCGGCAACCGTGGTTGAACTGCAAGGCAAAGCGGGTGAGTCTGCGGCCACCGAAGAGGTGATGAAGAACCTGGCAGAGGATCTGGCGGATGGTGAAATCGATGGCCGTCTGAAGGACCGTGAGCTGGAGCTGCTGAAAGATATCAATGACCTTGGCGATATTGTCACCAAAGACCCGGCGCAGCGACATATCCCAGATACCGATATTTTGATTGGCGACCTTGAACGGCATCTGGCCAAAGAGGCCAAAATGCGCGGCGTTGACGTCGACGTTGAAGATCTGGAAACAGGTGTTATTGCCCTCGACCCGGAGCTGGCGGCGCTGCTGGCCGATGCCGACCGGGATGGTGTGGCAGACAAGCAGGATCGCTTCCCTTTTAATCCCGAAGAAACCGCAGACCGGGATAACGACGGCGTCGGTGATAATGGCGACCGCTTCCCGGATGATGCCAGTGAAAGCCGCGACAGCGATAACGACGGCTATGGCGATAACGCAGACCGTTTCCCACACGACGTCAGTGAGCATCAGGATAGTGACGGTGATGGTGTAGGGGATAATGGCGACCGCTTCCCGGATGATGCAAGTGAAAGCCGCGATAGCGACGGGGATGGCTATGGTGACAATGCCGATCTATTTCCAGAAGATGCCACAGAATATGAGGATAGTGATGGCGATGGGATTGGGAATAACTCAGATGCGGAGCCTAATATCCCGCTAATCGGGCCTGATAAAGATCGAGATGGAGTTGCTGATTCTAAAGATGCTTTTCCTGAGGATGCGCGAGAGCAGTATGACACTGATGGAGATGGTGTAGGAGACAATCAAGACCGTTTCCCAAACGACCGAAATGAGCATTCCGATCTTGATGGAGATGGTATTGGAGATAACTCAGACGGTACACCACTTGGAAGCTTTGATGGGAATATCTCAGTTGGCAGCTCTGTTATTTTCTATGTAGAGCAGGACGGTGCTGTTGAGTGGAACATTTATAGTGCTCCCGAAAATAGTGCCTACGCGGATATTAACCACGTTGGTAAAGAGTTTTTAATTACTCCAGATGTAGTTGGAAGGTATGACTTTCAAGTGAAGTTAACAACACCTGGAGGTCAACCTTACTATTTGAATGAATTTATGTATGCGCACAACTCCGAACCTGCGGTTGTGGTTAATGGTAATGGTGGAGTGAAAGTTAACGAGCTAACTGTGTTGGATGCGTCACGGAGTTCTGATGCAGATGGTCATTTGCTTTCTTTTAGCTGGGAGCTTATTTCTGCTCCGGATGGTAGTGTGCCAAGTATAATCGGTGATCGAGGGCCGAAACTTAGCTTTATTGCCGATAAGCAGGGGGAATACGTATTAGAACTAACAGTATCGGATGGCTGGTCATCTAAGAAGACGACCATAGATATAGGTGTTAGCCCCTATCAGCTAGAGTTGTTACCATTTAGTCCTGTTGATGCAGAATATAGCGAATATTTGGACAGTATTATAGCTGCATCGACTGATGGTGGTTTTCATATATATAATCCATTTGACCGGTCTCATAAACTTATAGATATTCCTTTTGAGGCGAAAAGTGTGAGTGCTTTCAGGGAGGAGTCTTATGCAATAGTTGCCGGTGATAATTCGGTGGGCTTTTTAAATCTTGATAGTCTTGAACTGGAAGTTTCAATAGTTGGCTTGGATGGGATATCAGAAGCTATCCTAGGGGAAGGAGGGTATGTATACTTATTTCCTGCTGAAGGTTACGAAGATATTACCGTTGTTGATCGGCTAGGGAGTATTGAAAAGCATGATTATTTCTGGGGGCACGTAGCACGAGGTAAAATGCATCCTGATGGTAAATCAGTTTATCTTGTTGACTTAGATAGTATCCCTGTTGATATGGCTAAATACCGAGCTGATGCAGGAAGTGTTCGATTTTTAGGTAGTGATCCGTATCATGGTGCTTATCCAATATGCGACGATTTATGGCCTTCTAATGATGGATTGAGAATGTTTTCTGCATGTGGAAATGTTTTCAGGTCTTCAGATTATGAAGGCCAAGATATGAAATATAATGGTGCACTGGAAGGCTTTGAAAAGGCTAGTTACATTCGTCAAATTGATAGGGAAATACTTGTTGTTTCAGCTCCTGGTTTGGGAGAAGCACAGCAGCTAAATAGCTCTTTCGTTTATAAATATGATAATGATGATTTGAGCTATAAAGGCAAGGATAGACTGCCTGTATTTAAAACGCCTGATGGGAATTACCCGTCGATTGGTAAATATATATTTTATAGCAAAAGGTACAGTAAGCACTTTGTTGTAACTGAGGCTTTTAACCCAACAGAAGAAGCACCAGTCTTTGGAATTGCATCTTTGGATGTTAATACAGTTGATAATCAATTGGTTGCGAATATTTCAGGCCCCTCGTCAGCTATAGTCGGCACAGTGGTTACTCTTGAAGGCCGTCCTGATACAAGTGTTGCTTCAGGCGAACTCAAGTACTTTTGGCGTATATTGAATAAACCTCAGTCAAGTAATATCTCCGTTAGTGATAACGAAAATTTCTCATCATCTTTGCATTTAACAGCTGACGTTCCTGGGGTCTATCAGGTAGCTCTACAAGTTAGCAATAACGGTGTGGCCGGAAAAGAGACAGTTTTTGAATTGCATGTGTCTGATGTAAGCGGGGAAATTTTTACGAGAATTCCAACAGCTGCAATTGATGCTGAATATTCGGACTCTCTCGAAAGGCTAGTCTGGATAGGCGCTACACCCTCTAAGTTATATCAGTTCAGTGTCAATGATAGGCGGATTACAGAGCTCAGCCTACCTGGGGTTCCATACTCTCTATCAGTATCACCTGATGGTAAAAAAGCAGTGGTGGGGTACGCTGGACAGCTGTCCTATATAGACTTAGCTGATAACTCAATATTGAAGACAGTGACGCTGCAGGAGTTGACAAGCTTCCCTTATACTGTAACGCCTTATGACATTGTGCTTACTGATGGTGGATATGCTTATGTTATGCCTAATGCGGGAAGTTGGGTAAAAATCCAGGCAGTTAATCTGAACAGTGGTGCTATAACCTTCAACGAAGGGAGGGATGAATATAATAAAGGAAAAATGGCGTTGAGTGACGATCAGCGTTATATCTATATCGCTACAACTGTTATTACTTCGAATTACATCAAGAAATATGCAATTGATAGTGGTTATGTAGCACTTGTAGGCTCATCTCAAGGCAAGACTTCAAAGCCTACATGTGGAGGTGTTTGGTCATCAGAGGATAACGCAAGTATATTCACCCGTTGTGGGAATGTGCTTTATTCCTCTGAATCGGAAAACGATATGGAGTTTTTTGGTGAATTAGAGCGTTACGGAAGCCACTCTTATATCAAAAGCCTTGACCGTAGAGAAAGTGAAGTAGCAGTGCTTTACGAAGCATGGCCTTCAAGGCTCGGAGTGGGGGATGAAGAGCAAGGAGTGTCCTTTTATAGCACCTCATCGTTTGAGCTATTGCGTCGAGAGTCACTGCCAGAATTCCCTACACAGGATGGCAGTTATGAGGCCTTTGGGCGTTTTCTGTTCTATAACTCAGACGGTAGCCAGCTAATCGTAATCGTTCAGTCTGATGAGGCATCCGGCCTGTTAAAGGATTACGGTATTTTTGTGATCGACCAGTAGTCATAGCAATCTAGAGAAAGTACAAAGACCAGCCCCTCGTGCTGGCCTTTGTACTTTATGTTCGGAATTTATTAACCCCTCCGTTTACTTTCCCCTGCAAGGGATTCGCGCCCCGTGCTACTATGTTGCACGGGATTTTTGGCCTGATCGCGGGGTTCACGGGGCTTCGTTCCGGAATCTGCTTGATGTGGCCTGCCGGGCGCTGTAACGTTTCGCCTTTGGTAACTCACAGGGCTTCTCTCTCCATGCTGTTAATGATCGATAACAGGCATCGACTTCCGCAGTTATCCACATCTTTCCAGTAAGCCCCGCCAGATCAGTACTTTAAGCATAGTCGACTTCCG
>NZ_JHVJ01000031.1 GCF_000620085.1 Marinobacterium jannaschii DSM 6295
CACAATCATTCGATGTGACAACGGCCCAGAGTTCATCAGCCATGAATTCATTGGATGGGCACGTAAGCGCGCGATTAGAATTGAGTATATCCAGCCGGGTCAGCCTCAACAGAACGCTTATATCGAGCGATTTAACCGCACCGCACGATATAGCTGGGTCAGTAAGCATCTGTTCGAGAGGCTGGACGATGTCCAGGATTATGCAACGCGATGGTTATGGTTTTACAATCATGAACGACCACACAAAGCCAACGGCGGTAAACCACCACTGAAGGCAGCTTAACCTCTACTTTTGGCATCAGCTAAAAATGGGAGGATTACCGCCTCAGCTGGTTGCTGCCGGTACTCTCGTATTCGTTGCTGTATCGAGGTAAAGTCCGATCGCTCCGGGCAATCTGCGATAACAGCCCGAATCGGATTCAGATCGACATAAGCCATACAGGTCAGCAGTCCCTGCTCATCCAGCAAGGCCTGGCTTTTAAAGCGTCCCTCCCAGAACCGGCCGGTACAGTTGTCTTCCTGATTCGCCAAACGGGCAATATGTTCATTAAGACAGCGCATAAACCAGCTGATATCACTCAACCGACTGCGCCATTCCGCGATGATCTCCGCGACCTTATCCAGCTCCGCTGGCGAACAGCAGCCACCGTCCAGAAACCGCTGTATCAGCACCGGGCCGGTAAACAACAGCTTCCAGCGCCGGATCACCTCTGCATTCGTCCAGCATTCAGCCTGCGACTGATCGACCCTTAGCACCAGATGATAGTGGTTGGACATAATGGCGTAGGCACAGATATCGATAGCAAACACCGCATCCAGCTCCGCAATCCGATCCAGAATCCATTGCCGACGATGCTCAAACGACTGGCCCGAAAACTGATCTTCACCGCATAAAAAAGCACGGCGAACACAACGGGCAATACAGTGGTAATAAGGGGTAGCTGGCAGGCTTACCTGCTCACAACGGGCGCGGGTCATTTGAACTCCTCCATGAGATTCATCTATTGCAGCCATTCCGTGGCTACCGGGATTCACTGTAGATCAGCCAATCCCAGCTGTAAATTTTGTGGGTGTCCTTTTTTCCCCTCTTATCCTGAACCAGATGTTCATCCAACTCTGCCCCTAAAGCAGCCTCGGTGATCTGTTTAATCAGTGGGGTTAGCAGGCCGTCTTTCCCATTGAGATCTTGGCCAGACTGAAGGGCCTTGGCGAAGGCCTGGATATCGATTTCGTATTTGTCAGACATGGTGTGTCACTCCCTGTAGGGGTTAAACTATAGAGGTGACACAGAATTTTGAACACTACCCAGCCAAAGCTTTTTGTGTCCGCCCTTTAAGCACTTTGTTAACTAGCACTTTGCCCTTTTTCAGATATATGTTTTTCCATTCTAGAGTGTGCTTCAAGTAAGCTATCATGAAGATCGACTAAACTAGCAACTTTTAGTCCTACACCTAGCTCTTTTTGTAAATCATCAACCATTAAATATAATACTTCTAAAGCTTCTAATTCTGATTTAAAAAAATCTTCAATGTTATTGAAGCTATACCTCTGCTTGATGAATCTAGCGAACTGAAAAACATCTTCATTAGACCAAGTACGAAGGGCTGCTTCTACTGTCTCTGGACTCAGATTGTGAAAAATAGGTGTATGCATCAAATTCTGGCAAACATCATCCTTTATATGAGCCCACGATAATTGAAATTTTTTAGAGAATTCAGAATTTTTATTATCTGCCTTTAGAGCATCTAGCTCAGATTTTTTCAAGTAGAATTTTTTACTGACTTCGTCATCATAAAAGTTAATTCGATACCTGTATTCAAACTCATCTTCTGCAGTTGTTATCTTAAACCTATTTACATCGACGCTTCCACATAATTCTAATAAACTAGTTTTCGTGTACTGTTTTGAGTCGATAACTTTGTTAGTAAGCATATAGATATATGTGTCACAAATACTGAACCATTCATAAATATCTACATCAGTTTCTGATGATATGAATTTTTCTAGTAATAACACTCCTTCTTGAAACTCACTTTCCGGTAATTGATTTTGTACCCAAGGGGACTTCATGGCATCAAGGAGAGTCTGCTTTATTGGTAAATTTAGTTCTACCTTTAAATTTGTGAATTCATAAAGGCCATCACAGCAGTAACTTATTAACTTTTCATTAGAGCCATAGAAGCTACCAGCAAATATTGCATCCAACTTTTCATAATCACTAGTTTCTTCATTGTCTTCTATTTCTTTATCTTTCTTCATTTGACGAATAAGTCTTGAATCAATAGCGTCAATGATTTTTTCTTTAGAAAAAGAGCGCTCGAACTTTGCACAGCATATTCTTACTATATCCCCTAAAATTCTTGATAGTGCTTGATCAAGAACAACATTTTCTATTTGAGATACTTCTTGTTGAATACGAGTAAATTTTGATAGAGCTCTTTTTAGGACTCTAATGTTTTTCGAGTTTATAGATGTAATATTTAGAAGAAGTTCGTTAGCTAATTGGTCACTAAGAGTTGTATATTCTTCTTTAAGGATTGAGGCGACTTCTTCATGTGTAAAACTAAATTTATATTTATCTGCAAATACCTTTTCAATATCATTTTTACAGTTAAGTTTATCTTCATTGGCAACGACAACTACTTTTATATTTTTTGACTCTGCTAAGCTTAAACTCTCACCTAAAATATTTTTTATTAGCTTTTCATCAGCAATTCGTTCCAAGTCATCTAGGATCAATACACAATCATTAAGTTCACCATACAATTTATATTTATATGCCCCCGCAGCTCCGCTTAACACAGCTCCAACTCCTCTCTCCCCGAAGTTTATTGCTGCACCATCAATAGCTTTAGAAAAATATTTTGCAAATATAGAGGCTTCTTCTTTGTCAGTTAATGATAATGAGATGATTTTATCTCTAAAGTCATCAATACTAGAAATACCATAAAGAGAAAAAAAATAAATTTCTTGACGGAATTGTTCTTCAATCCTTGCTTTTAAGTGGTGCTTTATAAAGTGAGTTTTACCGCTTCCCCATGCCCCATCAAGTAATACAACCTGAGGAAATGAAGTATCTTGCAATAGCTCTATTATTTGATCGGCTTGCTTCACAGTAACCTCGATATTGACCGTGCTAGTTAACAGCTAGATATATGTCAGATTGACGTGTTTAAATACGTCAATTTGACATATATCTACAAAACGGAGATTCAATAACGGTGGGTAAGTGTTTGATTCTGCTCACATCCTTAAGCATTGCTCCAGAGTCCTTCTGTGAAAAGCGTCAAAGTGGTGTCTATCCTCGCATAACTCTATCTGCGACGAAATCCCTTGAACTCTTTTCTCCACCATTGGTTGATCCAATACCTGTTTGTAAACTGCTCGGTCACTCCATTTCACACTACGGAGTACCGCTATTCCTGTAAATCAGCCCTTCGACGCAGCCGGGCATTAACGGCTGATGCGGGTCAGCGGGCCGGATGTTTGACGCGCGCAGCGAGGCGTGTTCACCACACCTCGTAGTGGACGGCAAGCGCAGGGAACAGGCGTAGCCCATAAGTCGTAGGACACACTTTCTTTTTATTTATTTTCTTTATGCGAGTAGAGGAAATGAACAACCACCAAAATCGGCATTGGTACATAGTTAGATAAGAGCCTAAGCGGTCAGAACCTTGTAGGAGTGCACTCCGTGCGCGACTAGTACTGGCACGGAATTCGTTCGCTCGCGAAGCGAGCTCCCACAGTGATTGACCTGGGAACTGCCGTGGGTTTCGCTTCGCTCTACACCACACTACGGAGTGCCCCATTTCCCCCTTCGACGCAGCTGAGCATTGACGGCTGAACTACAACACTTATGGATAGATCACAGCGTTATTCAGCCTTACTGAAGTAATCCTTAAAAATTATTTGTTTGTCTGCAGCACTGGCCTTTCTTAAGGTGACAAAGCATCAGGATCAGCTACAGCGCCTCGCCCGCTGCGGCCAATAACAATAAGATCGCCAACCAGTGAAAGTGAACCATGAAGATCAAACAGATAGATGTCTTTCAGGTCGACCTGCCCTACTCCGGCGGTACCTATAAGCTCTCCGGCGGCCGCCTGTTCAGCAGCTTCGATGCGACCTTTGTCCGGATTACCTGCGATAACGGTTTGGAGGGCTGGGGGGAATCTACCCCGTTCGGCGCGACCTATATCGCGGCTCACGCCCTGGGCGTACGGGCGGGGATTGCCGAGATCGCGCCCAACCTGATCGGCCGCGATCCACGTCAGGTCGACCGGATCTACGATGCAATGGATCAGGCCCTGGTCGGTCACCTGCATGCCAAGACTGCGCTGGATATCGCCTGCTGGGATCTGTTCGGCAAGAGCGTCAACCTGCCTGTCTGTGAGTTGCTGGGCGGTAGCACCGGCGAGGCGATGCCTGTTATCTCATCAATCTACGCCGGCGAGCCGGAGGATATGCGCGGTCGCGTCGCCGCCCACCGTGGACAGGGCTATAAAAGTCACTCGGTAAAGGTCGGTGCATCTGAAAGCGAAGGCGGCCCTTCGCTGGATGCCGCAAGGATTGCTGCCGCGCTGGCGGACCGCCAGCCGGGTGAGTACTACATCGTCGATGCCAACGGCGGTATGAGTGTCGAACACGCCCTGAGGATGCTGCGCCTGCTACCGGCGGGGCTGGACTTCGTACTGGAAGCGCCCTGCGCCACCTGGCGCGAGTGCATAAGCCTGCGTCAACGCACCGACGTGCCGATCATCGCCGATGAACTGGCACTGGACGATCGCAGTATTATCCAGCTGATCGCCGATGATGCGGCGGACGGAATAGGCCTGAAAATATCAAAAAACGGCGGCCTGACGCAGGGTCGCCGCCAGCGCGATATCTGTACCGCTGCCGGCCTGACCATGAGCGTGCAGGAAACCACCGGCTCTGATATCGCCTTCGCCGCGATCGTCCACCTCGGCCAGAGCGCGCGCCCTAACCTGCTGCGTTCGGTACTGGAGTGCCGCGATATGGTCAGCCTGCAAACCGCCAGCGGCGACTTCCCGATTATCGATGGCAAGGTGCGCGCACCTGCAAGCCCGGGGCTGGGCATTACCCCGGATATGGATGTGCTTGGCGAGCCGGTGGCGAGCTATTTTTAATGGTGATGGCAGCTGTAGCGAGCGCCGCGGCCTGATTTGACAGGGCTGCATGAAGCGTTGCCGGCGACTTACGATCAGGGGGTGAGTCGCACGATCTCTCTGTTGCGGCTGCGATCAGCCATGCATAGTTTTATCCGCTTTATAGCACGCTTGACTGTTTGCTTCCGAAACTCAGCCAGGCTGCGCCCTGCCAGATCGCCTCTATACGGGCATCACGCCAGCGGTTTTAGCGCGCTGCGCAGGCGCTGTGCCAGCTGTTTGGGGTGGGCTTCAGTCAAAGACACTGCGTCACATGCCTGAAAGTGGCAGAAGTGGGTAATGGCATCCACAAATGCCTCGATAACCAATTCATCATCGAAGCTGTGCGGTTCAAAGTGCAGGCGTTTTATCTCCAGGTGGCGGATTTTCCGATAGGCCTTACAATCCATCCGCCCTATAAACTCATCGCGGTACAGTAGCGGCAGGGAAAAATAGCCATACTGACGTTTGGCTGCCGGAAGATAGCATTCCAGCTGATAATCATACTGAAACAGTGCTTTGAGGCGCTCGCGCTGAATAACGCTGTTATCGAACGGTGAAAGAATCAACAGACGGTTTTTCAGCCGCCGAAGGGGACGTTCGAATCCCCCGGCTTCCAGCAGAAATACTTCACCAGTCCCCACTTGCAGCTGCTCTAAAGTCCCCGCTGCCAATCGTTCATTGACCAGGGTTTTCACCGCTTTGCGGAGTTCAGTATTCCGGCGCAGGTAGGTCAGCCCCTTAAGTGAAGCAAAGCCATGGCAGCGCAACTGCTGATCGACTATATGCTCGGCAAACTCTTCAATGGAGGGCATTTTCGAATTAACCGCAGGTGGCAGTACCCGCTCGGTAAGATCGTATGTTTTCTGGAAACCATCCCGGTTGCTGACCATCAGCTCACCTTCCATATACAGTTGTTCCAGCGCCTTTTTCGCAGGCTTCCAGTCCCACCAGCCGGCCCGCTTTGTCGTGTTCGTTTCGAGATCCCGCGACCGTATCGGACCTTCTGAACTCACACGCGCCAGCAATTCCCCCATAAGCTTTCTGTCAGGATTTTTATACCAATGGGTCTGGCCACTCTTAATCGCCTGTTTGTAGGGGAGGGAAAAACGAAAATCGGCAACAGGTAAAAAGGCGGCGGCATGTGACCAGTATTCAAAAATGTCGCCGTCGAGCAGCAGCTGATTGATCATGGCTGGCTTGAAATCAGGCACCCTGGAATAGAAAACATGGTGGTGTGCCCGCTCCACCACCGATATGGTGTCGATCTGTACATAACCTATATGGTTAATCGCCTTACGTGCCCCCGCCAGACCACGTCCAAACGGCTGCGCCTGCAACAAGCCCTGTGCTGCCAGTGCAACGCGACGCAAACGCGCCAGTTCTTGTGGCCGTTTAATTACAATCATAATGCCTTCATTCGACGTTTTTTTATCCGGATATCCTAGACCGCCCCTTGAGCGGCCAACAACCTGGTGATTCAGTAGTGCGCGCTATATTGCGGACTGAGCCTGGCGGATAGCAACCTGTCAGGTAATGATTGTCGACTGTGCCGACACAAGCTGTAACTGGCTGCCCGATTTAGACCAGACCCGGGAAAACGCAAAGCTGCCGTTGGCCTCTGCGCCATTGTAGAGCCCTTTGATTTCTGCATTCACGTAAACGAACGCGAAATTCCCCTCAGGCCTGACCTGCAATTCAGTGAATTCGATTGAGTCGATCGACAGTAAACCGGATTGATGCAAGGCGATATCGTCTTGTTTACTTGCTCTGTGACCAAGGTGATTGATAAACACCAGATCATTCGCAAGCAGTTCATCCAGTACAGCAATATCTGAATCAACCATGGCGGCCTTAAGCCTTTGCTCCGCTGCTACCGCTTGCTGTACTAAATCATTCTTCATAACGTAAACGTCCCTGTATCAATTAATGAGACTGCCGGATTAGTGCACCCTATAGGTAGCCATCCCCCCACCAAGCGGAAAAACGGCAAATGCGGAAACGGAAGGTCAGCCTGATCGTCGTGCCAGAGCATCTGGGCCACTTGCAGAAGTGCGCTTTAAGCCTGCTGCACCAGTGTCAGTACATTACCGCTGTTGTCTTCGAAGTGGGCCAGTACGCCGCCCCAGGGCTGGCGTTCGGGGGCACCGACAAAGCGCACGCCCATAACACTAAGTTCACGGCAGCGGCTGCGCAGGTCGTCGATCTGGAAGGAGATGCCGAGGAAGCGCCCGGCCTCGAACTCACCGGCTACGGCGGGCTCGATCAGCAGGTCGCAGTTGCCGGCGTCGAAGCCGAGCCAGCCCTGATCCGGGCTGCCGAACTTCAGGCTCATGCCGAGGGCATCGCGGTAGAAGGTTAAAGAGGCCTGAAGATCGTCGCTGGGTATTCTGACGGCGCTGAGGTGCATAGTCGCTTCCTTACTGAGAACGGAGGATGTGGCGAGTTTACCACAGGCACCCGCGGCTCTGGCTGCGGCTTAGGTCGGCCTCAGTCGGGCTTAATGGTCCAGCAGACCACGCCACAGAGGTGATCGCGCTCGACCGGTCCCATCTGTTCCATTGTCAGGCTCTGATCGTTCTCCCCACGCAGCCAGAGGTAGCCCAGCGAGTCGATATGGTCGAGCCGCTTGACCAGATAGCCAAAGCGCAGGTGATAGACCTTCACCAGCATCCCCGGCCGCAGATTCAGCCAGCGCGGCCAGGGCATCACCAGCACAAAGCTGTCGGCCGGTAGCCGGGGGGCCATGCTCTGGCCCTCTACCCGGCTCAGGTGAAGGCTGCTCATGCCAGTTTCGGGTAGACCAGCTGCTCGGCCGGTGGATACGGGCAGGTGGCGGTGTAGGTTGCAACGCCTTTGGTGGCCCAGAAGATCTCGGCAAAGCGGTTAACCTGGTTCAGCAGCTCCAGCGCGCGGTCGCGGTTGATATGCTGTTTCGCGGCCGATGCCGCCAGCATGATGCCGTGGGCCAGGTCGTGAATCTCCGGAAACTGTTCAAACTGCGGCTGTTTGAAATAGTCGCCCCAGATCACCCGCACCTCTTCCTTCACTTTGAGGCCATGTTCCTCCTTCTGCGCCACCAGGCGGGAAAACTGGGCCTGCTCATTGGCGGTCAGGGTACCTTTGGCACTCAGCTCTTCCAGTAGATCGACCATACGAATCATGGTCAGGACTGCCAGCTGGGCGCTGATCGGATCGTAGATCTTGCAGGGGATATCGCAATGGGCTTTAACACGGGGCAGCTTGATGCGTTTGTCCAGCGCAGAGAGGGCTTGATACAGCATATTCGGATTCCTTGGTTTGCAGTTAGTGGTAGGTGGTACCGGCTCCCAGCCACTGCTGACTGCGCTGTAACATCGACATACAGTCATCGCAGAGCGGATGTGAGCGGGCGAAGCTCATCAGGGGTGGCAGGGTATATCTCATCGCCCTTGAGGCGTTTTGCAGCAGCCTGTGATTACCCCGGGCATCGGACATCAGTCCCAGTACCCGCCGATGGGGTTCCATCAGGTGCTGCAGGGCGCGTTGCTGATCACTGCAGCGCTGATACAGTTCGGCCAGATTATGGTGGTTGGCGATCAGGCAGATCAGCCGGTCGTCAGACTGTTCCGGCAGCAACTCCAGGTGCTCGAACCGTTGCAGCGCTGACAGGTAGTGTCGCTCGGCATCCGACAGGCGTCCGGACTTGAATGCTTCATTACCTGTACGCATCAGTGCTTTCCATGAGTTCATCCGACCACCACTTAAACTTAATAATAACGATTCGTATTTATATTCAAATAACTACGCTAAGTAAAGCGAATAAGTCACTCTCTGCCAGTTTGAGTCTGCAATGAGTGGTGAACTGAGTCTGTGTCTGATGGTGCGGAGCGCACGCGGCAGCAGCTATGGCGTTGTATACGCCAGCTTGGCAACTGGATACCGAGCTTCCATTCAGGCCGGTATCGGTGTGCCCTGTTCATATTCTGCAAGTGCGCTACTTAAGCCTGAATGACCGTTAACAACCGTTTTATTGCAGCGAGGCACAGGCCCCGGCTATGGGTTGCTTTTCACCAGTGTTTCCTCCGTCGGAACATCCGACGATGTCGCCAGCGCTAACTTCTTTGGCAGCAGCCCGATCAGGTTGCGGGCGCTCTCCTGGGCTACATCGGTGAAGCTGATATCCTTCTCCTGCCCGGTGTCTTCCGACAGGTTCAGCTCTTCCACCCCTTCCCAGGCGATGGTGCCGTTGCGACTGTCCCAGACCTGAACAAAGAGGCGGATATTGGCGTGCTTGGTCTGGAACAGGCGCATGCCCAGTATGCCGAAACGGCCACGTGAGTCCTGCCGGAATTCAGCCAGTTTAAGCTGAACCAGGTAGCGGGCGCCGGAGGCTTCACCCACCTTCAGCAGGGTCTCACGGTCAAAGATCCCGGACATCCGGTAGTTGTTCAGCATCTGGTTATAGTCCGTTGCCAGTCCGGCCTGGTTAATCGCGCCCAGGGTTTCCGGCAGCGAGATATAGGGGATATCCGGACGTTCTGCCGCCAGCGTATCGGCAAAGATAAAGGCCACGGTTTCACGGTCTTCTTCGTTGCGGTTGACGGTCGAGGGGCTCATAAAGGCGATACCACCGCTTTGCAGTGATTCGGAGGTCAGGCTAAAGACCTTGTGGTGCAGGGATGAGTGCTTCTGGTGAAGTGAGCAGCCGGAGATCAACAACCCGGCCAGAATCAGGTAGATGAAGATCAGGCCATTCGGCCCAACCCGTTTTAAACTGGAACCCTTCCCTGGCGGGTAACTTAATCGCATAAGCCTGCTCCTCAGTGGAATTCTGAAGCGGCCTGATCTCCGGTTTCTGCGCTGAGGCAGAAGGATGGTGACGGTCGCTTCCCAGCAGACCCTCAGGATTCAAGTGGTAACCACAGGTGACAACTTGTTTCGGGGTATATACAGAGTCTAGACAGTGCAGAACGGCAGTGCTGTAAATTAAACTTGCAATAGATTCAGCAATTGCCGAATCTGGATGACTCAATGTACTTTCTTTGCCATCAGGCCCATTCCGGACGCAATGATGAAGCACTTTGCCCTGCTGTTTTTGCTGTTACTCGGCCCCCCTATAGCCGCTGCCGGGCAACCGCCTCCGGCCGCAGCGCCCGATGCCGCGCTGCTGAATCAGATCGCCCTGCGCATCTGGCACAACGAAGGGGCTGGCAAGCGCGAATATCTCACCTACTGGAGCAAAAACGAACCCTTCCCCTCGCTGGGTATCGGCCACTTCCTCTGGTATCCCAAAGGTCGTAGTGACCGGTTTGAAGAGCAGTTTCCGGCCCTGCTGGATTCACTGAAGTTACAGGGCATCCCCCTGCCCGACTGGCTCAGCAACAGTGATGGCTGTCCCTGGCCCGACCGGCAAAGCTTCTACGCCGACTTTGACGGGCCGCGTTTACGGTCGTTGCGTCAGTTACTCAGCGACACCCTGCCTCAGCAGGCTGCCTTTATTCTGCAGCGCTTTAATCAACGCTCTCAACAGATGCTGGCAGACAGCTCGGCTGCTGAAAGCGCCGCGCTGGAAGGGCAGCTAAAACGACTGCGTCAAAGCGCCACCGGCTTCTACGCCCTGCTCGACTACAGTAATTTCAAGGGACTGGGCACCAGCCAAAACGAGCGTTATCAGGGGCTGGGCTGGGGACTGAAACAGGTGCTGTTAGAGATGTCAGCAACGGCAGACAACCCTCCGGCGGAGTTTGCCCGGGCCGCCGGACAGGTACTGAGAAGACGGGTTGCCAACGCCCCCAAGGATGAGTCGCGCTGGCTGCCGGGCTGGATCAGGCGGGTGCAGAGTTATGCTGAGCCTGGGACGACGGTGTCAGCGGGCGCATCAGAATAGAGCGCACCACCAGATAGAGCACCAGTGCATTCAACAGGTGCCAGCCGAAGTGCGTTCCCAGCGGCCAGGCACTGCACAGCAGGTTATCCAGGGTGCGCAGGGACAGAGACAGCATAAAGACACCGAAGGCGATCATCAGGCCATTGCGTTCGGTATGCCGGGTGATGGAATGGTAGAGCGCCAGGCAGAACAGCATCACCGCCGCCGGCAGATAGACCACCGATCCATTCAGGGCCTCGGCGTTCATCCCCGCCAGTACTGTCAGACCGAAGAATCCCAGCAGCAGTGCGACGGAAATAGCCATACTGTGTTTAATCACCCGCTGGCTGTAGAGCCAGAGGAACGCCAGCTGAAACAGCATGATCGGCACTTCATCCGCCCACAGCGACCACTGGCTGGCGAAGGTATGAAACAGGCTGCTACCGATACCGATGGCCACTATCAGGCCTAACAGAACCCTGACCGGCAGATCGAGTTTGTCGCGCTCCCGCGCCAGACGCCAGGCCATAAAAGCAGCGAAGAAAAACGCCATATTGGTGATCGCATTCACCGGTTCCGCCCAGAACCCTGCATCCAGACGCTCACAATAGAGATCAATCATCCAACGTCACCTCCGTTTACGACGTTATTGATCGGTAAACTCCAAAGCCTCCGCAGATATTCAGCCATCAGACTCCACTCGCGTTGAGCGGCCATCGATTCAGGTACACTGCAGATTATTTTGCAGGCAGCCTAACAGGCCCCCATTGCGGTTATCTTAAGTAAAAATTAAACCGCCTGTTCGGCGTCGAAACCGGTGAGAACCTGGACAGAGCGGGCTAACGCCAGAAAATTTCCGGGGCGCAACGCTCCCTGGCCCGCTGGCGACAGCCTTTGGGGTGCTCCTTATCGGAGTCGTGGCAGTGGCGGGCCGCCCGGTCACAGGCGGCGAAGCGCTGGCGGATATGGGGCCACGCCACCCTCAGACCATGGCGCAGTATCAGCTGCTGCACTTCTATCGAGCAACTGGTACCGCCATGAAGCGCCGCATGGGCGCAGCGAAAGCCCTTATAGGGAGAGATAAAACGCTGATAGATCCCGATCAGCGCTGCACAACTGCGCCGAAACCACATAGCGATGCCCCTTTGCCTTGAGATTAGGGTAAGTGTGGTCGCTGGTTGGCAAAGCTGCCAAAAATGAGAAATCCCTGTAACCGGTGGCGACAGGGATTTTTGGGGAGATGGCCGGAAGACCATGAATAAATGTCAGTTGGCGCAGCGACAAAGCCCAATATCACCCATCTGGGGTTCGCGCGCTCACCACCCGCCTGCATTCAGACGAATCTAAGGCTTACTCAGCCTGTTGAATCAGTCCGCGGGCTGGTCCAGCTCACGACCAATGCGCTGGACGTTATCCAGCAAGCGCTGCAGGTCATCATGGCTGACCTCACCGTTTGCAAGGATCAGGCGGATACCGGTACGACCCTTGAAGCGGGCGTAATCGACGTAGGCATTACCTTCAGCCATCATGGTCTTGCAGATCCTGATATTCAGCTGGCGGATCGCTTCCTCGCCCTGAATATGCTGCGGCTCATAGCGGAACAGTACGTTGAGGTAGACCGCCGGGGCCAGCATCTGCAGGTTATCGCGCCCTTCCACCATCTCGACACACTGCTTACGGATCTGCTGCAGCTTATCGATCTTGGCGGCAAAACCCTGATTGCCCATCTCCTTCCAGCTCAGCCACACCTTGAGTGCATCGGCACGGCGGCCACACTGGATCGATCGCTCACCCAGGTTGTAGGCGGCATTCTCATCTTCGTGGAACAGGTATTCACCCCCGCCACCGGAACAGGTCGCCTTCAGCGCACCCTTATGCTTCACCAGAATAACTGCCGCGGTGATCGGCACATTCATCAGCTTATGGGCATCCCAGGTAAAGGAGTCTGCAAGCTGGCTGCCTGCAACGTTGTGGCGGTGCTGCTCAGAGAACAGGATCGGACCGCCCCAGGCACCGTCGATATGCAGCCAGACATTATGTTTCTTAGCCACCTCCGCACAGGCTTCGACCGGATCGTAAGCGCCTACTACGGTAGTACCAGCCGTCAGGCCGATAAAGAACGGGATATGACTCGCCGCCAGGCTCTTCTCGATCTCGGCATCCAGTGCTTCGGGCAGCATGCGGCCATCTTCATCACTGGCCACTGCCACCAGATTATTGCTGCCGATACCCAGCACATTGGCGGCCTTTTCCGCCGAGTAATGCGCCTGATCGGAGGTATAGGCCACCAGCGTCCGCCCCTTGAGGCCCTCGGTTTTAATATCCGGGCAGGCATGGTGACGCGCCAGCATCATGGCGATTAAGTTGGCCTGACTGCCACCAGCCACCATCACCCCTTCGCCCTCATCAAAGCCCACCAGCTTGTTCCACTGGCGGATCAGCTCCATCTCCATCAGGGTCGCCACCGGCCCGACCTGATAGGTATGCATGGTGGCGTTGCTGAGGCTGGTGATCCAGTCGCCCAGCACCGCCGTTTTGTTCTGGCCGGAATAGAGCAGCTTAAAAAAATCAGGCTGGGCCACATCCGGGTTGTAGTGCAGGTAGGCCTTGATTGCCGCTTCCAGCTCTTCCTGGGAGCCGCCCTCATCCGCCAGCGCCAGGTCCAGCTTTGCTGCCAGCTCCTTTGCCTGCGGTGCCTGAGAGACCGGGCGCTCATCCGGAATCCATTCGTTAATTGCGCGGTTAAGAATATCGAGTTGGGTCTGCATATTCCGGGACCTTTCTGATTCTGTTTTTTCGCAGTATAAAAACAGCAGCAACCGATAGACCAATGCCTTTTTCATGCCGCCCGGTTACTTTTTTGCATAGCGGCGTTTTGTAGCCTATTCGTGGGTTTCGCTGCGCTCTACGCCACGCTACAAAAGCATGCTCGTAGCGTGGGTAGAGGAACGAAACCCACGAGCCGAGACTTAATAGATCTGCGCGGTCTGGTCATACAACTCCTGCAGATAACGCCAGAAACGCTCAGCGACTTCGGAGCGGGTGCGCCTGAGGCGATAGAAGCGTACCTGCAGATCGATCGATCTCAGTGCTCCGTTCAGCAACACCAGCTGGCCGGATTCCAGCTCAGCACTGATCAGGCTCCGGGGCAGCCAGGCGATACCCTGCCCCTGCAACACCATCGCCTTCAGCCCTTCCGACAACGCATTTTCATAGACGGTACGCAGCTCCAGTGAGGGTGGTAACTGACTGAGGCACTCCCGCTGTACCAACCGGCCAAAGAAGGATTCCGAGGGATGACGCAGCATTCGCAGTGGCTTGTCCTGTGCCGAATCAAACAGCGGCTGCCCCGATTTATCACAACCGCATACCGGCACCAGCTGATCGGCCCCCACCTGCAGGCTCTCCACCGTATCCTGCTCCAGCTGGTCAAAGATCGAGGGCGAGGCATAACAGAGCAGGAAATCACCGGAGCCGGAGATAAAGGCTTCCACCGCATCATGCAGGTCGCGGGCGCTGACCCGGATCAGGGCATCGTCCGCCAGCGCGCTGAGTGACGCCATCCAGCGCGGGAAAAACGCCACCGCCAGGGCATGCTGGGCGGTGATCAGCAGTTGCTGCTGGTCAGAGCTGATCTCCTGCAGATGGTCCCGGTTGCCGTAGATCTGCTCGATCAGCTGGCGGGCCTGATCGACAAACACCTCTCCCGCCGCCGTTAAGGTGGTGGCCGAGCGGCTGCGATCCACCAGGCTGACTTCCAGCCAGGCTTCCAACGCCCTGATCCGGCGGCTAAACGCAGGCTGGGTGACATGGCGGGCATCGGCGGCGCGGGAGAAGCTGCCATGTTCCACCAGCGCGATATAGTCTTCTAACCACTTCAGCTCCATTCCAGTCTCCCCTGCTATACCTTAAAGCGACAGCTGCATTCCGGTGACGACAATAACAGCGCTGGCAGATCGCTGTTATGCCGAAAAGTAACCACTAAAGCCAAAATAGCATTGGCCCGCCCCCGCCGTCAGCCCCTAGTATCAGGTCAGAAGCTAACAACAATAATCACGAATACAGACTCAAGGGTACAGCTATGGAATATCTGAAACGCTCCACTGCACCGGTTGCCGAAAACGACGAACGGATTCAAGCGACCGTTAAAGCGATGCTAAGCCGCATTGCAGAGGAAGGCGAAAGCGCCGTACGCGAATACGCCGCCCAGTTCGATAACTGGCAGGGCGACTTCGTCCTCAGCGACGCGAAGCGCGCCGAACTGATCGCCCAGGTGCCGGAGCAGGTAAAGCAGGATATCCAGTTTGCCTATACCCAGGTGCGCACCTTTGCCGAAGCCCAGCGCGCCAGCCTGACCGAGTTTGAGATCGAATCCGCGCCCGGTGTTAAGCTGGGCCAGAAGATCATTCCGGTTCAGTGCGCCGGTTGCTACGTACCCGGCGGCCGTTACTCCCACGCCGCATCCGCCCTGATGAGCATCGCTACCGCCAAGGTCGCCGGTGTTGAAACCATCGTTGCCTGCTCACCGCCGAAGGATGGCAGCATCCACCCGGCCATCGTCTACGCGATGGATCTGGCCGGAGCCGATATCATCCTCGAAATGGGCGGCGTCCACGCAGTTGCCACTATGGCCAAGGGCCTGTTTACCGGAGTGCCTGCGGATATCCTGGTCGGTCCGGGCAACGGTTATGTGGCCGAAGCCAAGCGCCTGTTGTTCGGAGAGGTGGGCATCGATGTCTTTGCCGGACCCACCGAATCCGCCATCATCGCCGATGACGATGCTGACCCGATGACCATCGCCGTCGATCTGGTCTCCCAGGCCGAACACGGTTACGACTCTCCGGTCTGGTTGTTTACCACCAGCCGCCGTATCGGCGAGAAAGTCGCCGAACTGATGCCACAGGTCGCGGCCGATATGCCTAACGCCGAAGTGGTGCAAAGTGCCTGGGATAACCACGGTGAGATCATCTTCTGCGACAGCCGCGAAGAGTGCGTCAAAGTCAGCGATGACTACGCCGCCGAGCACCTTCAGGTGATGACCTCCGACCTGACCTGGTGGCGCGATAACCTGAAGAACTACGGCTCGCTGTTCCTCGGCGAAGGCTCCACCGTCACCCACGGCGACAAGTGTTCCGGTACCAACCATATACTGCCGACCAAGCGCGTAGCCCGTTACAGCGGTGGCCTTAATGTGCAGAAGTTCCTCAAGATCCTCACCTACCAGGAGATCAGCGAAGAAGCCAATATGGCGTTCAGCGCCGCCGGTTCCCGCATCTCCCGTGCCGAAGGGATGGAAGGCCACGCCCGCGCCTGTGACTGGCGTCTGCGTAAGTACTTCCCGAACGAAGAGTGGGATTTCCACGTCTATGATCAAAAACGGTACGATCAGAAGCACTACGACTGAGGCCGCGCTATGAAAAAGTTTGAGAAATCCTTTACCCAGCAGGAGTCGATCCCGCAAGCGGGTATCGAGGCGGCGGTTGAAGTGATGCGCTCCGGTCGCCTGCACCGCTACAACACCCTGCCGGACGAGAAGAGCGAAACCGACCTGCTGGAACTGGAGTTTGCCGACTACATGGGCCTGAGCTACTGCCTCGCCTGCGCCTCCGGCGGCTATGCCCTGCATATCGCCATGCGCGCCGCCGGTGTCGAAGCCGGTGACAAGGTGCTCTGCAATGCCTTCACCCTGGCCCCGGTACCGGGTGCGATCCACAACAGCGGCGCGGTACCGGTGCTGGTCGATGTCGCCGAAGACTATTGCATCGATCTGGATGACCTGGAGCGCAAAGCCGCCGACAGTGGCGCGCGCTACTTTATGCTCTCCCATATGCGCGGCCACCTGGCCGATATGGATCGCATTATGCAGATCTGCGAGCGCTACGACCTGTTCCTGATCGAAGACTGCGCTCACACCATGGGCGCCAGCTGGAACGGTAAAATGAGCGGCACCTTCGGTGATATCGCCTGCTTCAGTACCCAGACCTACAAACATGTGAACTCCGGCGAAGGTGGTTTCCTCACCACCCGCCACCCGGAGATTATGGCCCGAGCGATCATTCACTCCGGCTCCTATATGCTGTTTGAGCGCCACTTCGCCGCACCACCGAAAGAGCTGTTTGAGCAGATCCGCTACGAGACCCCGAACTACAGCGGCCGGATGGACAATCTGCGCGCGGCGATCCTGCGCCCGCAGATCGCCGACCTGGATAACCAGTGCCAGCGCTGGAACGCCCGCTACCGCATTTTAGAAACCCAGTTCAACGACTCTGAAGTGATCCATATCCCGGCCCGGTCGGAGAAAGAGCAGTTTGTCGCCAGCTCGATCCAGTTCTCAGTGCCCGGCTTCAGCCGCAAACAGATCCTGCAACTGGTGGCCAACTGCGCCGAACGCGGGGTAATACTGAAGTGGTTCGGTGATGAAGAGCCACGCGACTACACCAGCCGCTACGACAGCTGGCGCTATATCGAAGAGATCCCACAGCTGCCACAAACCAAGCAGATCCTTTCCACCCTGCTGGATATGCGTATCCCGCTAACCTTCAGCGAAGAGGATTGCCAGCTACTGGGCGAGATTATCTGTGAGGAGGCGGTGAAGATTTCAGACCGGTAGCAGCCCCCCTTTTAAAGCTAAAACCGTTTCTGGGTAAATAAAAAGGGCCGGTATACGTATTTCATCTACCGGCCCTTTCTAGGCTGACAGCAGGACCTCCCAGTCTCTAAAGCTTCTCTCTCAGGCGTTTCCAAAAGCCTTGTTTCTGACGGATCAGCGGAGCCTTACTTTCAGATGGCCCCTGATTGGCATATCCAATATCCTGCTTAGGCACTGATGCCGAACAGCCCTGCATGATAGGAGCCAGGGCCAGAAGCAGAACCAGCCCGAGCTGATTCAGGATAGCTCTTACCTTGATCATCAGAATTTAACTCGCGCGCCCAGCAGGGCGACTGTTACCGGCTCATAGTCAACGCCGGCACGGTTACGCTCATAACGATTCACTCCGAAATACACGTCTGTGTCGTATTCCGCAATCGATTGCACGGCCTGAATCCCATAGCCGGTCAACTCATCGTTAGCCCTCAGCATGTCCTGATTCTTGCGGTAATCCACTGAAAAGGAGGTTTTACCGTAGGGTACCAGGTTCGTCTGATACCCTAGTTTAGTGTAAAAGTGTTTCGGATCAGCCCCCGCGGCCGCCAGCGCAGAACCTGCCTTGACTGACCGACTGCTGATCGATACTGAGCCATTGAGACCATTCGCCAGCTTCACCGCTACTGACCCACTGGTAGTTGAATCCCAGTCTTTGTCATCGTTACCGGAGGCATCGGCATAACCCAGAGAGGCTCGCAATTTAAGGTCCTCATTGGTTAAGCCATATCGTGCCGCCACATCCCAAGCACCGCCCTGTGTGGTGCTGGTCGCAAACCCGAGGCCTCCAAAGAATGGTGTATCGTAGCGAATACGGTCAGTCCGGCCCAGGCCATCCAGGTTAGCCCCCAGAGACCCTATTTTGTCGGTATCCAGTACGCCATCTGAGCGACGGAACAGAGCACCAGCCGCACCACCAACATAAGCACCACTGGCAAGCCAGGTGTTAGACAGATCATTCTCAGCAGTACCATCAGATGCAGTCCAGCCTTGCCCCAGCCAAAGCTTACCTAAATTCTCATGTCGGACATAAACTTCAGCACGGCGATCACTGAAAGACTGGCTACCGTCTCCACTCTCTTCATTATTCTGGTTAATGGAAGCTGTACTGTTAGATTCCAGCTGAACTTCCAGCGCACCGCCAACCATAAGATCATTGTTCAGCGTCTTTTCCGCGATAACCCGCAACCGAGTCGCAGAATTATCATTATCTACACTGTTCACAGAACTATCGCTACCATCACTTAAGTACTGAACGGCTCGGTTAATGTGTCCGGATATTTCCACATGTGTTTTTTTTGGCCCTGTATTTTTAGCAGCAGTTCCTTTTCCCTGAGACGCTTTTAGCTGTTCCATCTCCATTTTTAGCTGAGATATCTCACGCTGAATATCTTGCTGAGCACTCCCAGCAGCATAGGCTGCCGAAGAAAGCACAGAGGAAACGGCAATCGCAATAGAGGTAACTACAAATTTGTTTTTCATATCAGACTCTGTTTAATCACACCTAAACAACCATCAGGACTGCATCGCAAACAATAAATGACCAAAACCATCTCTTAATACAAAGCAGACCACCTTTAAAGTTGGAGAACACCTGCTTATATGACAGCCATCCTCCACTTGATTCACAGAGCCATTATTAAAGATATGAATTACAAAACAATACAAAACCACACAAGCGAGCAAATTAGAGGCTTTATTTTAATAAACAGCTTATGTTTTCATTTTCAATTCATAACAAGGGGGAAATAGTGCTCAAAAATCAAAAGAAAATAAAATACTATTTTAGGAAATTCAGTAGAAAAAAGTCGCAGCCCCGACCTATTGAAGGGGGAAAGGGGGATCGAAACTGCGACGAAGGGCTGTACAACTCAGGGAGCGCCGGAGGGAACCGTATCTGTCTGGCAATCAGATAAATCACTCTTCCCGGCATCAGCTTTTACATTTCCGTAACGAAAATGCATACTGCTTCTAATTATCTAACAAGTCGTTGAGTATTGAGAATTATTTTATCGAATGGCAGCCTCCTTTGATGGGTAACCAGGTTCCAGTGAAGAGAATATCTTGTCTACGCTGATATCACCTCTTCGAGTATTTTTTGATTGAACATCTCTGCTTGCAATCGCCATCATAGAGGCTTCCTTAGATGGCCATGCTGGGCCAATTTTTGAAAAATTGTAAGGTTCGCCATCCTTATTTTCAAATCGCTCTGTTCGATCAGTACCTTCAAGCATATGAGCTTCTTTCGAAGGAGCTGCAGGCTCCAGGCCCATGAATGGCGTATTTCCCTGATCAGATATTGCTGAATGATAACCCGCCGCCATTACCTGAGATGACAGAAAAAAAGCAGAAACCAGTATAACTTTAGATATAGCGCTCATGTCTAATTCCTCGATGCTGTATTCATGCAATCAATATAAATTCGAGAAGTGAATTACAAATGAACAAAATTAACTTACCGGAAATTTATACCGATCATTCAGGACCGATCAGTTCTTTCAAAAGGTGTAGCGGCCAGCATATAGCCTCGACCCCACAGAGTTCTTATTCGGTAAGCTCCTACTTTCTTCCGCAAATTCCCTATATGTACTTCCACACAATTCCCTTTGAAACCATTGGGCCTTGTACCAAGCAAGACATTCAGCTCATGTTTTGAAAAGACCTTATCCGGATACATTAATAGCGAACGCATCAATGTCATTTCACTTCGTGTCAAGCAGATTACATCGCCTTTCTCATCCACAAGTTCTGAACGCGCCTCATCCAAAAGAACTCCGTTTAACCGATAGCGACTGCCTTCAAGCTCACAGCGTCCATCAGTGAGACAGTTTCGAACTTCATCTAGTAGCCTCTCTTTTGAAACCGGTCGATGAATTATCCGGCAGATCTTAAAACCGATGATATCTTCACGCTTCGCTGAAGATTCCTGATCGACGATAATCAGCAACGGTATGTTCACCTCTGCCAAAAAGCTCAGTGATAGCCAATCGATCCCTTGCCCAAAGGACCTGTCATAGATAATAAGACCACGCCCTCCACTCCGTGCTAACTTCACTGCCCGTGCAAGATCTGTAGCTTGATCGATTACATAGCCCAGGCTTCGAAGATTCTCTGACTGCAGGTTTCTAAAGACCGTATCTGATTCGACCCAGACAATTCGCATAAACACCTCTGCCCCGGAAAGTTTCTTTTAAAATACTCAAATCCACTCATGATCCCAGCAAATTATAGGGAGAAAAATGAATTGCAAATGAAATCCTGATCGATTGCTTAACAATCTATTAACGAAGTTAATTTCCGTTCATTTGCAAATCATTTAGCAACAATACACTTCCATCTATTCCCGATTTGAACGGAGGTGGAAATGAAGAAACTATTGGGCAAAAGCCTGATTGTGCTGGCGGTATTAACACCGCTGGCGGCCAATGCTGCGACTGAAAGCGAGCGGCAAGAATTGCTGTCATTGCTATCAGAGCACCCACGCTGGCGGCAACAGGAGCAAAATGTCTATGCAGTCGAGGCCGACCTGGATGCGGCACAGCAGCCTATCTACAACCCTGAGCTGTCGCTCAGTTACGAAGATGCCGATACCGCAGCCTATCAGGTGGGTGTCAGCCAAACCATCGACAGGAGTGATAAGCGGGCGATTAATACCCGTATTGCAGAGACCAGGCTGGAGAAACAGCGCCTGATCAAACGCCAGGAGAACAACCGGCTGATAGCCGATACACTCAGGGCAATGGCTGAGCTGGATAGCAGCAACCAACAACTGGTACTGGAGACGCGCAATCTGGCACTGATGCAGAGTTTGGTAGAACAAGCTGAAAAACAGTACCAGGCAGGCGATATCAATCAATCCGATCTGAAACTGGTACGCCTGTCAGTTAGCAACTCAATCCTCAGCCAAACCGAAGCCAATAACCGGCATGCTAAGGCCGAAGCAACCATCACCGAACTACTCGGGCAAGGCGGTCTACAGATGGCTGTTCATGATCTGTCCTTTCAGCCACCATCAGCCGCTGATATTAATGCAATACTGCCGCGGGTATTGGATGTGCGCCTGGCCAAGCTGGACTCTCAGCTGAGTCAGCTGGACATCAAGCGGGCTGCCAGCCTAAGCAAAGCCGACCCGACTATCGGATTCAGCCTGGGAGATGATGACGGCAACGCCACAGCCGCAGTCACATTTACCGTGCCGCTGAATATCCGTAACAGCTACAGTGCAGAACAGCGCGCCAGTGCATTCCGCAATAACCAGAGCACAGAACGACTGAATCAGGTCTTACGCGCGAGCCAAACCTTGTTGGAAATGCTGCAGACCCAGCTACAGATTCTGGATCGCGGTAACCGGCAATCCAAACAGGACAGTGAGACCGAGATTAATGCATTCAGCGCCTTGATGAACCGCATGCTGCAGCTGGGCGAGATTACAACCCGGGACTACCTGCAAAACCTGCAACAACGCAACGAAGCGATCGCTTCCGCGATAGAGCTGAACGCCCGCTATCAGCAAGCCGGTATTGATTGGCTGGAAGCAAGCGATCAGCTATTCAGCTGGCTCAACCGCTAAACCGAGGACAATGAAAATGCCACAGAACTCTCTACTTTCTGCCACTTTGGCGTTGGGCCTGCTGCTGGCGTCTGCGGCCACTCCGGCGAGCAAGCAGGCAGTCGAAGATAGAAATGCCCACCCCGCCAATGAAAATCACCAGAACACAGGAGATACCGAAGAGAATGAAGGGACGATTTCTCTAAGCAAACAACAACGGGCACTGATAGGACTCAAGACCCAGCTGCCACGTAAGCAGCCCCTGCCTCAGCTAATCTCTGCACCGGGAGAAGTAGTTGCTAACCGATACAGCAGCTCTGTTATCTCTCCGATTAAAACCGCCCGGGTGCTGCAGCGCCATGTTGTTCTCGGAGATCATGTCCGTGAAGGACAAAGCTTGGTGACGCTGTTCAGTGACGACCTGCTCAATGCACAAACACGCTATATCAATGCTCATAAGGAGTGGGCGTTGGTGAAACAGCTGGGCAAACAGTCGTCCGGCCGCAACCGTTATGAGAACGCATTGACCGCATTCAGAGCAGCCAGGACCCAGTTGACCTCATTTGGCCTTAGCCGTACCGACATCAACAAACTGGATAACGCTACCGCCCCACAATCTCTCGGGCAACTGGTATTGAAGGCGCCATTTGCCGGCGTCATTCAAAGCGATGACTTTATCATCGGGGAACAGGCAGATCCTGGCCAGCCACTAATCACGCTGGTCGATGAGTCGGAGATCTGGGTCGAAGCTCTGCTGCCACCCGATGCTCTGCAAAGCGATAACAAAAAGCTAACCATCAGTGTCCGCATTGGCAACGAAATACTGCCCGGCCAACTCATTCAGCAATCACATAGTATTGATGAACGCACCCGCACACGCATGATGCGGGTGGCGGTAGATAACAGCGCTCATAACCTGCATCCGGGCCAGTTTGCTAACGTCGATTTCAGACAGTCATCCAAAACCCTGGCTTATCTGTTGCCGGAACAGGCCCTGACCCGCACAGCCGACGGTGACTGGGCACTATTTTATGAGGTCTCCCCAGGTAAGTTTCAACAGGAAGAGGTCGAGGTCATAGCTGACCTGCCGGGTGAGCGCGCTGTATCAGGCCTGCGTGCTAATCAGGCCGTTGTGACTCAAGGTACCTTTTATCTGGCCTCTGAGCAGGCCAAAAGCGGTTTCAATACCCACGGCCACTGAGTTGGAGATCTATCTGAATGCTTAACCGTATTGTCGACTGGGCGGTCACAAACCGGCTACTGGTACTGCTACTCTTGCTTGCCAGCATCGCAGCCGCTGCACTGATGATCCCGCGGCTTAACCTTGATGCGTTTCCGGATGTCACCAACGTCCAGGTTACAGTCAATGCTGAAGCGCCTGGGCTTGCCGCTGAAGAAGTTGAACAGCTGATTACCTTCCCTATCGAATCAGTCATGTACGCCCTGCCCGATGTGGCACAGGTACGCTCTATTTCAAAAACCGGCCTGTCCGGTGTCACCGTTGTCTTCAAGGAGGGCACCGATATCTATTTCGCTCGTCAGCTGGTGTTTGAACGCCTCCAAGCTGCCCGCGAGATGATCCCTGAAGGGGTCGGCATCCCCGAAATAGGTCCCAATACTTCCGGACTGGGCCAGGTATTTCAGTACCTGCTTAAGGTAGACCCCGGCAGCAACTATGATGTGATGCAGCTACGAAGTCTTAACGACTGGGTGGTTAAGTTATTGCTGATGCCTGTTGACGGTGTGACCGAAGTGCTGTCGTTTGGCGGCGATGTTAAACAGTATCAGGTTGAGATTGATTCCAACAAGCTGCTGAGTTACGGACTGCAGACTGCTGACATTGTCGATGCCATTGAAGCCAATAACCGTAACGCCGGCGGCTGGTACATGGATCGTGGTAATGAGCAACTGGTTGTGCGGGGCGTCGGCTGGTTACGTAACGGCACAGATGGCCTGGCCGATATCGCAGCAATCCCGCTGAAGGAACAGGACGGTACACTGGTACGAGTCAGCGATATCGCCCGCGTCGGTTTTGGCTCTGAAATCCGTCAGGGCGCCGTATCTCTCTCCATGCGCAACGGGTCTGGCGCAGCGGAAAGTCTAGGTGAAGTAGTTACCGGTATCGTGCTGAAGCGCATGGGCTCCAACACCAATGCAACAATAGAGGGTATCAAAGCACGGATTCCCCTGATCAATCGTGCTCTTCCCGACGGTGTTACCTTTGAACCATTCTATGATCAGGCTGACCTGGTCAGTAAGGCGATCAACACCGTGGTCACCGCCCTGCTGCAGGCATTTGCCTTTATCGTCATTGTACTATCGTTGTTCCTGCTCAACCTCCGTGCCACAGCACTGGTTCTAATTTCCATCCCACTCTCAGTCGGCCTGGCTCTGGCCCTGATGGCTTACTACGGTCTGTCAGCCAACCTGATGTCATTGGGCGGACTGGCCATCGCCATCGGTATGATGGTCGACGGCGCTGTAGTGATGATGGAGAACATCTTTAAGCACCTCAGTCATCCGGATCAAATGCACGAGGGCCATACCGCGCCGGACAGTGATGATCCTTACGCGGCTTCGACCGATAACTCCGGCATTCCACTTCGAATCAAGATGGCTGCCCGAGAGGTTGCGCGTCCGGTTTTCTTCGCTGTAATGATTATCGTCGTGGTATTTGCCCCGCTGTTCAGCCTTGACGGTGTAGAGGGTAAGCTCTTTCAGCCCATGGCAATCACCATCATTATTGCGATGCTGGCGGCTCTGCTAGTCGCCCTGATCATAGTGCCTGCAATGGCAAGTTACCTGTTCCGCTCCGGAATTCGAGAGAAGGAAAGTCCGATTCTTAAGCCCCTGGACGCCGCTTACCGCTTTCTGCTGCAGCGCGCCCTGCGCTTTCGCCAGGCTGTGGTGGCCCTGGCTATTGCATCGGTACTGGGAACAATGGCACTTGTGCCACAGCTTGGAACTGAATTTGTACCCGAGCTGGAGGAAGGCACCATTAATATCCGAGTTACCCTGGCACCATCTGCGAATCTGGATACGGCGCTGGAGATCGCCCCCAAACTGGAGCAGACACTGTTGCAGTTCCCCGAAGTTACCTATGCGTTAAGCCGCATAGGTCGGCCTGAACTGGGCGGCGACCCCGAACCCGTCTCCAACGTAGAGATCTACGTCGGATTGAAACCACAATCCGAGTGGACCACCGCACCCACCCGCCAGGAACTGCAGCAACAGTTTAAAGAGAAACTAGAAATCTTTCCCGGACTGTTATTGAACTTCTCTCAGCCCATAGCTACCCGGGTAGACGAGCTGTTATCAGGTGTTAAAGCCCAGCTTGCAATTAAACTGTTCGGTCCCGATCTGGCGACTCTGGCCGAGAAAGGCCGTGAGATAGAACAGCAGGTAAGACAGATCGATGGTACCCGAGACGTCGCTATGGAACAGGTCGAAGGTGAAGCTCAGCTGGTTATCCGGCCTGATCGCGAACAACTGTTCCGCTATGGTCTGGCAATCGGAGACATTATTGATCTAGTCGAAACTGGTATCGGCGGTATGGCCGCAGGCCAAGTGGTAAACGGCAATGAACGCTACGATATCTATGTCCGGCTGGCACAAAACCAGCGTAATAATATTGCCCGCCTGCGCGATCTGCGCTTGCAGTCAGCCAATGGTGCCTGGGTAAAGCTGGGCGATGTAGCCCAGGTCGCCATCGAATCCGGCCCACCACAGATTCGTCGCGACGACGTACAGCGCCGGGTGGTGGTGCAAGCCAATGTCGAAGGCCGCGATATGGGCAGCATCGTGCGCGATATCAATGCCGCTATCGATACCCGGGTGGAACTTCCCGCGGGCTATACAGTCTCTATCGGCGGTCAGTTCGAAAACCAGCAGCGGGCACAGGCCAAGCTGATGGTCGTAGTTCCGCTGTCGATTGCATTAATCGGCCTGTTACTCTATTTCTCGTTTGGCTCGACGATGCAGGCCACACTGGTATTGCTTAACCTGCCACTGGCGCTGATTGGCGGTGTGCTGGCGCTGTATCTGTCAGGCCAGTACCTCTCGGTACCCAGCTCCATTGGCTTTATCACCTTGTTTGGAGTGGCCGTACTCAACGGCGTTGTGATGGTCGAGAGTATCAACCTGAGGCTTGAGGCCGGCCAAGAACTGCAGACTGCTATCTTTGAGGGCGCCTGCTCCCGTCTGCGACCGGTCATGATGACCGCCCTGACGTCTGCTTTTGGTCTGATTCCGATTCTGATGTCGACGGAGATCGGTTCTGAGATTCAGAAACCCCTGGCAACAGTCGTTGTCGGTGGGCTGATCTCTGCGACCTTGCTTACTCTGTTCATTATTCCGGTTCTTTATGCTCCGTTTTCACGCTCTAAATACCGGCACGAACAATAAATAACCCTGATAGCCGGAGGCCATTTGGCCTCCATTGCTGACAAAAGGCTTATATGATGCGTCTTTTACTGATTGAAGATGATCCGAACCTAGGTCATTTCCTGAAAACTAACCTAATGGAGCGAAATTACCTGGCTGATCTGGCCACTAACGCAACCGATGCCAAGTATCTGGCGGCCGAGATCAGTTATGACCTAATAATTCTTGATCTTGGTCTGCCCGACCAAAACGGTCTTGACCTGCTGCGTGAATGGCGCAAGCGCCACATGCATATATTAGTGCTGATACTTACGGCCCGCAGTAACTGGGAGGAGCGGGTCGAAGGATTTAAGGCTGGTGCCGACGATTACCTCTGCAAACCGTTTCACTTTGAAGAACTGGAAGTACGCCTGCAAGCGTTGCTCAATCGCAATAACCCCTTTCGCTGCCAACAGCTGGAAGTCGCAGGCATCCAGCTTGATGAAGATAACCAAACCGCTCTTATTGTCAGCAACGATACGCTACTCGACTTCACCGCAACTGAATACCGCTTGCTAAAGCACTTTATGCTGAATGCCGGCCGACTTCGCAGTCGCCAACAACTGCTGGACATCCTCTACCAGTATGGTGATGAGCGCGACAGCAATATCGTTGAAGCCTACATTCGCCGCCTTCGCCTGAAGCTGGGCAAGCAGGCCATTGAAACTAAGCGGATGCAGGGCTATATCTTCCGGGGGCTGGCATGATATCGATCAAGCGAATTCTGACACGCCAGTTTCTGGCGTTGTCAGTCCTGTTATTGTTGCTGGCCGGATTGCTATACGGCTGGCTGATGAACAGTACAATTCGCGCGGTGCAAAAGGATACGCTGGTCGAAGAGTCAGACCTGATCTACGAAATGCTCAGCCTCAGTCAGGATAAGGAACTGGCTAAAACCCTGTTATATCATCGTCGGGTGCCACGCCATGCCTTTATGGTGGCTCACAAAAGGGAGATCTGGCAATCCGGCTATTCCGAACAACTTAGCCTACCGGCACAGCAGTGGTTTACCCAGACAGAAAACACTTTCGAATATGAAGTAGCGAGTAGCAAACAGACCTTCCTTGTTAGCATCAAGCGTTACCCTGCCTCAGCCGGTTTCCCACCTATAAAGGTAGCCGTCGCAAAGGACATCACTGCCAGTAACACCACTTTGCGCAACAGCCATATAAAGTTAGGCCTGATCCTATCCGCCGTCCTGGCGGTAATGATCTATCTTCAGCACACTCTGATGCGAATGTCCTTCTTGCACTTTGACGTGACCCGTCGCGAAGTTCAGGCATTACATAAGGGGGAAAGCATACAGCTCTCCAGCCCCACATTTACAGAGACGGCCCCACTGATTAATGCGATTAACGATTTAGCAACCAGCATGCTCAGCCGCTCGCAACGCACCCGTAATGCTATCGGTAACCTGTCTCACGCCATGAAAACGCCCCTAGCCGTGCTTCACCAGATATCGGCCAGCAAAAACCCGGCATTGCCGGAGGAGATAAGATCAGGCATTGCCCGACAGGCAGACCAGCTTAACCGACTTATCGAGCAGGAGATGCGCCGTGCGGTAATAGCCGGAGAGAGACATCTGACCAGTTGTTTTTCGATTCAAACCGCATTGGAGGAGATCGCCGCCACCTTGAAAATGATTCACCGCAGTAAAACGATCACCACTCAGCTGGATATACAACAGGAGGTCACATTCCCAGGAGAACAAGCCGACTTTATGGAATTGGCCGGCAACCTGATGGATAACGCGGCCAAGTGGTGTGAAGGCATCATTCGGGTCTCTGTCAGTGCCACAGGACCCCAACTACAGATTGTCATTGAAGATGATGGTAAAGGCTGTAACGAAGAGGAACTGGCTAATATCAGTAAACGGGGAGTCCGGCTTGATGAAAGTATTGCAGGAGCCGGCCTTGGACTCGGAATAGTGAAGGACATTGTCAATCACCATAATGGATCTATGAATCTGATGAAGTCGGAACTTGGCGGATTACGTATCGACATTAGTCTGCCGTTACGCTGATCAGCCTTCCCCTTCGCACGGTAGAAGCCGGAATGCTTGAAGAATCAGCTTCCAGCCACCATATAGTTACTTTCGCATAGAAAACCAAACAGGGCTTCCCTATGGATCAGATCGTCGTCTCTCCTGGTGATATCGTGGTCACCAACTTCAGTGGCTACCAGCACTACTCTATCGTCTCCAACAAGCGATGCGATGAGGGTAAGCCGATGCTGATCTCCGCCAGCCGCCGCACGGGGACGGTACAGGAGGAGCCCTGGGATCTTGTGACACGCGGCAAGAAGACCTACCCCACCCAGATCAGCCATGAGATGCCGCTGCATCTTGTTCTGAAAAATGCCCGCGCCATGATCGGCCAGTGGCAATACTCTGTCGGCAAACGTAACTGCGAGCACTTCGTCACTCATGTGCTGGGGCTGGATAGCCATTCCCGTCAGGTCAATAACGGACTGATCGGTGCTGCGGCAGGGCTTACCCTGGCCAGCGCACTGTCGGAAAAGCCCACGGTCACCAAGTACCTCTGCAGCGCCGCCGCGCTGGCCGGTGCCGCCGTAATAGCCTCCAGGGCTAAGCGCAAGAAGGCGAAAGGGGAAATGGCTCAGGAGCAGCCGGTACAGCAGTTGCCGGGGTAAACCTGTTTTCTTTGGGTGAGCAAAGAAAACGAACAACTTCACAACAGGAAACTGGCTTTCAGTCAGATCGAATAGAGCAGACTCCGGAAGCTCACCCTAAAAGAGTCTTCGAAGTCATTCATAGCACAGTAAATCGTCCCACAACTCAGGTATTCGTGCCTGGAAAGCGTTTTATCAGGTACACAATATTCTCAGCCGAGAGTACTTCCACACCTCAGCTATAAGAAGCAGAAACCCGTGCAATATTCCCGGCCCGACTACAGGGCAAATACCTTGCCACCAACCCAGATATCACCGCTATGGTTTTCAACCCGGATACGGTTTTCGAACTCCGGCCAACCCATAGCAACCTGCACCGATTTTCCCTCTGAAAGAGGCAGCGCGGCGCAGCAGATGGCACAGGCGGCATCTTCCGGCATGTTGTAGAGGGGATTGCTGGCCCGGGCATAGATCAGGTTGTTGTCACGGCACCAGAGCATATAGCCGCTGAAGTTTTTGTTCCGGTTCCAGTCGCCAAGTGGGGTCAGGTCGAAACGAACCTGACGCAATGCTTCCGCCGAACGGACTTTAATGCAGAGCTTGGGCTTTCCGGCGCTGAACACTCCGGTGACCGCCATATCACCCTCGCCAAGGCCAAACCAGGCGGGATCAGGCTGCCCTGTAAAACCCGGCTCCAGTCGCTGTTGCGGGCCGAAATTCACCAACGCATAGTCACCCTGTTTACGGACTTCGCAGATACCGGAGCCGGTCTCGACACGGAAATGATCGCCTGATACCCGCTGGGCAGCGCCCAGCAGGGCATGACCGCAGATCGGTGCTTCCTTAGAGCCGGGATAGAAGAAACGAAAGCGAATATCGGCGCAATTGCTCGCTTCGAGCAGCACCGTTACAGGGATACCGGACTCGGCCGGGTTATGAGGCTCGGTGACCAGCGCCATCAGGTTGCCGCCGGTCACGGCGTCGCGGCCAAATACTTTGAATTTATCCATCCGGGGATAATGCAGTTCCGTCACTGGCAGGTCCATGCTTTAGCAAGAATTCTTTACGCCCGGGCCAGCAAACGGGCCTGTCCTCAGATCCGAGCCGGAAGGCCTCTTGCGCCAGAAGGTCAGTTCCAGCAAACAGAGCCGTCCTCACACATCCTGAAGGGTTTCAGGCCACCCAGGTTAATCAGATCACGACGGTTCTGCCGGCAATCCAATCCCTGCGGACGGATACGGGTACTCGGTGACATCAGTGAACGATGCGATACCTCCATCATATTTTTGACGCCAACCACACCCTGCATCCCGGAGAAGTCAGTGACCAGGTAATCAATATTACAGAGTACGGCGTTGTTGATCAGCGGGATCGATTCGCCATAAGCAGTGAGGCGAAAACGGCGATTATTGATCCGCGCCAGCGTCAGGGCCGATCCCTCATCCAGCGCCACCACCGCGTCGCCAGAGAGCGCCTTGATCTGCGGCTCGAAAGGCTGATCACACTTCAGTTCTTTGTAGGCAATATTGGACAGGAAGAAAGCACTCTTAAGGTCTTCCACCAGGGTTTTGTTCTGGCTGTCGCAGTTAACCACCAGCGCAATACCGGTCTGGGTAGTGGCACCGACGCCCTGTGCGATCTCGACAGCCGCCATGGGCTTATCAATGGTGATATTGGTACGTCCCAGCGTCGACAGCTTATCCCACTGCCCTAACAGGGTGATATTACCCATCTCCTGTAACGCCATTGGCAACTTGGATTTTTTCGTCTTGTCGTTTACAAAGAACAGGTGATCGTAGTTATAGATACTGCGATCGATATTGTTGCCATCGATCACTTCAACCAATGTTTGCGGGTAGAGGGAGGCCATCGCCTGCACACCCTGCACGATCTGATTGACCGGAAAACTGTTGTCCGTTACGACCACACCAAAACGCCGCGACGGCTCTGAGGTGCCTTGCGCGGAGTTGGTTTCAGCATACGAGAAAGATGAAAGGAGGGCCGATAACCCCATGATAAAAGCCCGAGCAGAGCGCATTTGATATCCCCTTCTCAGCCTGTGCTGTTAAGCAACCTGAACAAATTCCATACGATGACTGCAGCCGTCATCCCTGAATTCTGCTGTTTTAGTCAGCTTAGCAGTGGTGCCTGTAACAGCAAACTTACAGGCCGTTCAGTTTCTGAAGGATAACAAGGCCTGAATAAGTTCGCGTGAACCATGCGTTAGGTTCCCCTTATCAGAGTTCCCCGAGTTCAGCCGTGCTTCAGGGCTTCCTGCCCCATCTCCTCGGAGGTCTGCAGTACCGCCTGCTCCAACTCGCTGTCGCGTGAGTGGTGGTAAAGACGGACATCGAACTCAAGGTCCCAGTGCTCATCACCGGCGCGGCAAAGTCTGCCGTCACGCAGGGCATTGACGATGGATGAATAAGGCAGCCAGGCAAAACCCAGCTTTTCCAGCACCATCGATTTGAGGGTATGGGAGAAGGGATTCTCGTAGTGACGGCGCAGGTAGCAGTTATGATCTTTCTGCTGGATCAGCCGGTCGACCGCTTTGCCGAAGAGGGATTCATGGGTATAAGCCACGAAAGAGACCGGCTCTTCGAGGCTGCCCGGCAGAGAAAATAACGGATTATCCAGGCTGCCATCAGGCACTGAAACCGGGATTAGTTTCTCCCGCCCCACCACCGTATATTGATAGCGGCTATCATCCAGCGGCAAGCCGATATTATCGTGGGCATAGCAGAACAGATAATCCACATGCCCCTGGGTAAAAAGCTCGACATAGTCGACCCTAAACGGCTGGAGTGAAGGTGTCGACGCAGTTCAGGGCGGCGTCTCCGATATCAGCTGGATCCCGGCCGATAAGCGCCTGGCATGTTATCGCGTAACCTCCCTCTACCCGACCTCTGTCAGTCTGGAAAACCAGATCGAGCTGGATGCCGAATACGCCAGTCTGATGAAGGATGAAGCCGCTAAGTCCAACCTGATGCCGCTGTTTAACTCCAACTACTCCTATGACCAGGAGTGGTGGTTTGAAGAGAAGGTCGACAACCTGGGCAAACTGGATGGCAAACTGGTGCGCTCCATCGGGCCGCTGGTCAGCATGATGATTGAGCGCTGGGGGGTAAGCCGGTATTTGTGGCACCGAAAGAGGTGTTCCAGTCTGCCGAACGTGGCGTCGTGGACGGTATCAGCATGGGTGTTGCGACCTACAGTTCATGGAAGCTGTGGAACGTCATGCCTTACATGGTTAACGCCGACCTGTTCTACGGCAACATCATCTACATGATGAACAAAAACAAATTCGAGCGCCTGAGCGGCTCCCAGCAGACCGCTGTGCTGGAAGCAGCGAAAAAAGCCGAAACCTGGCTGAAACCCCGTTACGAAGACTGGGTTGATACCCGTGTCGTCGTCAGCGGGATACTGCGGCTAACCGGATCAAAAAACACAAGAGCGGCTGATCTGCCGCTCTTGGCCTTTCCTGCCCTTTAAGACTGGACAGACGTCAAAAGCAGGCGCTCATCCGTTGCGTGCAACGCCCATCAAAACTGTCATTTCCCCTTGCTCGCTGCGCATCACGAACGCCTCAGACACCGACACCGTCTCCAGCCCGGCCTGCTCAAATGCCGCTTCAATGCGCTGCGGGGTAAAGCCAAAATCCCCTTCTTCACCCTCGGACTGCCAGTCCCACTGCATAAAGACGCCGTTTGGCGCTAACAGGGTTTTCAGCAACGCCAGGGTCTGCTCATACTGCGGCAGAAAGGCACAGACCGATGACGCGACAATCAGGTCAAAGGGTTGCTGCAGTAGTGGCTCGGCGCCAATGCTATCCGCCGTCAACTCCAGTGCCAGCGTATTCAGCCCAGCCAGTTGCTTGGCCTGCAGCACTTCGATCATCTTTTCAGAACTGTCCAGCGCCACCAACGCCTGCACCACAGGCGCTAAGCGCTCACTCATCTGGCCAGTGCCACAACCGAAATCCAGCACCCGCATCCCTGCCGGATTCACCACTTCGGTCAGGCTGGCGAATGCCTTGTCGGCGTACGCCCTGACATCTTCATTGCTATCCCAGTCGGCAGCGTATTGATCCCAGCTGTCACTCATCGCATTGCACCTTCAGATTTAGCTACATTTATGAATTATCACACTTGGGGACTTTGCCATCAGCCGGGGTTAAAGCTGATAAACCGCCCCATCCGGCCGATCACACATTCAGGGCTTTTTGGCCAGAAAGATGGTGTGGCGGCTGCCCTTACCCACCCGGGCCCGGGCCATCTTGGAGGAAGCCTTGTATCCGGCTTTTTTCAGCCGCGTCAGGAAGGCATCGTCGGGAAAGGCCGACCAGATAGCCAGCATGCCACCCGGGCGCATGGCGCATCGAATAGCGGCCAGCCCCGCCATCGAGTAGAGACCATGATTGTCGGTCTGGGTCAGGCCTTCAGGACCGTTATCGACATCCAGCAGGATGGCATCAAAAGTCGGCTGGGCATCTTTAAATAATCCGGCCACATCACCGAGGTGAACCCGGGTACGGCTATCCTGTAGTGGATTGCCAGCACAGGCTCCCAGCGGCCCCTGGTTCCACTCCACCACGTCAGGGATAAGCTCAGCAACGGTCACTTTGGCCGATGCCGGCACTGCTTTAAGCGCGGCGGCCAGTGTAAAGCCCATCCCCAGGCCACCCACCAGCACCTGCGCATCTTTGGCAGAACTCAGGTGAGCACAGCCCAGTTCGGCAAGGACCTGCTCCGAATTGTGTACGCGGCTATTCATCAGCTCACCTCGCACACCGGACAGGCGAATAGAAAACTCCTCCCCTCGCTGCGAGAGCTTGAGTTCACCACCACCATTGGGAATTTCTGCTATTCCAAGTACCGTCCAGGGATTCATAGGGCCTCACACCTGTAGATTGATGCGGCACTCTACCATAGATAGAAACAGGGTTGCCCTGAACAGCGGTGAAAGAAAGGCCCTTGGGGTGCTATCTATTCGCTCAACACCTGCTGCAGCTGTTCATCGTCCAGCACCGGACGGATCTCAAAGCGCAGCAGGTCGGCCCACTGCTTTGTCCAGAGTGCCAGCTGCACCGGACTGTCAGCTTCGCACAGAGCGGTGCCGTGTCTTAACGTCACATCATGCCAGCGTCCCAGCATGGTAACGCCCTCCGGTGGTGGAGCCCCCGCTTCCTTAAAACGTTCTACTGCCGCCTTATAGTGGTCGCTGCTGACATGCCAGTTGACGATATATTTCATGATATGCCTCCACACAGATAGAGATATCGGACCCGGCGGGTTGTCGATACCGTCCGTGGAGGTGAGATGGAAAGGGAAAAGCCGGGATCAGGGCCGGGAAACAGGCTACTAAAGTGAACCCCGGCGCTACTGTAAAGGTAGCCCTTATAAGGCAGAAACAAATAGCACAGAAATAAAAAACGCCGCTATAAAGCGGCGTAAACGTCTTTTGTCTCGGAAGGAATAGCCTGAATGAAATACTCATGCAGCCGCTACGGGCACCGGCTGCGGGACTGCTAGCGATAGGTTTTAGCCGGTATATTTCGGCAGGTTAAAGGCTTCGCGGTAACCGAACAGCGCCTGGCTGCCACCGGTGTGAACGAAGACCACATTTTCACCCGCTTTAAAATGGCCCTGACGTACCAGATCAACCAGGCCGGCAAAGCCCTTACCTGAGTACACCGGATCCAGCAGGATGCCTTCGGTACGCGCCAACAGTTCAATCGCTTCGATGGTGCTTTTCGCCGGGAAGCCGTAACCCTTACCGATGTAGTTACAGTTAGCCACCACCTGCTCACGTTTTACCGCACCCGGAATGCCCATATGTTCACAGGTCGCTTCCGCCAGACGGAAGACGTTCGCTTCCTGCACGTCCTGAGGGACACGAACGCCTACACCCAATACAGGCACCAGGCTGTTGCTGCCGGCAAAACCGGTGACCAGACCCGCCTGGGTACCGGCACTACCGGTAGCGTGGACAACATGATCTCCCTATCAACCCAGCATTCACTCAGCACCGCCTTCTTTCCCAACTGGTTTAACCAGTTGCAGGACGACGACAGCCGCAGCGGCGTACGCCTCAACGCCAGCAACTATCATGACTGCATCGACTACTTCCTGGCCGGACACAGCGATTTCCTGCTCTGCTATCGGGCGGAAGGGATCGGTAACGAGCTGGAAAACAGCCATATCAGTTCGGTGGTAGTCGGTGCCGACAGCCTGATACCGGTGGTAGCCGAAAAACGGGCGGCCCGGATTGGACAGCAATCTGAGCTACCACACGTCAGTTTCCCGGCCGAGTCTTTCTTTGGCCGGTTGCTAACCCAGCATATCTATCCAAGGCTGGAGAGCGAGCAGGGGCTGGATACCATGGGGGAAACCGCACTGAGCGAAGCGATGAAAGCGGTGGCACAGCAGGGGATGGGGGTGGTGTGACTACCTCGGAGCCTGATCGAGGCGGAGCTGGATCAAGGCTCGCTGGTACAGCTGGAAGCCCTGCCGTCGATGACGCTGAAGATCCACCTCTATCGCTTCGCCTCCCAGCTGTCGCCGTTGGCGGAAGCCTTATGGCAGCAGGTCTGCGGCGAAGACCAGGAATAAGGCAGACCGGGCCGATGATCGGCCCGGTTTATCAAATCCGTACTACAACCTCAGTCGGTCAGGTTATCGGGACGGTTAGCTTCACGTTCGTAATGCACCGGCAACGCTCGGCCATAGAACTGCTTAGCGCGCTCGGGACGGTTAACCGTATCCGGGTCGGTGACATAGGTAGGCAGCGCGATATAACGTGAGCGCTCACCTTCAACCCGGGTCACACGGTGCATGGAAAAGCGCCCTTTAAATATCTGCATATCGCCGGGCCGCAGTTCCAGCGTATGGACGCCCTCTCGTCCTCCGTTTAATACCTTACCTACTTCATCAAAGTTCTCATTTTCCGGGGTACGCAGATCCGGATAGTATTCAAACTCACCGCCCTTTTCCGGCTCCTGTACCAGGATGCTGACCGTGAATTCATTACCATCGAAGTGCCAGGGGAAGTAATTGCCCGGTTCCATCACACTGTAAGGATTACAACCCAGCGGATCGGCCCAGTTATAGATCGGTGCCACACCCAGGCAATCAGAAACAAACTGGCGGATCTCGTCAGAAGCATAGATTGCACGCAGGTCGGAATTTTCTTCCAGAATATCGGAGTTTACAAAACCGCTGCTGCGGCGCTCGAAGAATCGTTTGGGGTGATCTTCAGGCATCTCAGGATCATCTTTCGTCATATAGGGATTATGACTGTCTTCAGACCAGTAGATCTCGCCATACTGACGCTCCACCTCGGCGCGCATCCGCTCGATCGACTCATCACGAATAATATTGGGAATACGACAGCAGCCCACCGCATCCAGCTCAGCGCGACAACGCTCGACCAATTCCTGACGTAAAGGGTGGTCCGGCTGGTCGATTGGATAGCGCTCAAGATCGACAAACTCGGCCAGGGTTGGCAGACCGGTACGGTTTGGTAGTTCCACTGCTTGATTCATAGTATTTCCTGCTTTTTATTTTTCTAAACCTTTGGGGGAAATCAGGCTTAAACCTTGAAACCGATAATCCTAATTTTCAGCCAGGAAATACAACGAGTTTTTTCTGTGGTTCATATCGAACTTTTCAATGCAATGTTACCACTTTAAATAAAGTACCTTAGAGACCCTCTCTATATAAACCGGCATTAAAACGATGAATTCAGCCCAATTTAATCACTCAACCCGTATCTGATATCGAATATTTAAATATTTGATAGGAGGCATCGATTTTTTAATTTTCACTGGCGGGAACTAGTTGATAGCTTGATGCTTCGAGCGTCGGCAATTCGCCGGCCCTTTAGCGACAGGAGCTACCCTATGCAGGCGCAGATCAGTGCCCCGGACTTCAGTGAAAACGAACTCGATACGCTGTTCGACTACAGGCTGGCGCGCATCCGTGCAGCGATGAAACAGCAGCAGGTGGATCTGTGCATACTCAGCAATCCGGTTAACCTGCGTTATGCGGTCAATTTCGACGAGTATCAGGTGTTTCAATCCCATATCCCCACCTGTTACCTGTTCCTGCCGCAGGAAGGACCGTTGCAGATGCACGGTGCCACCAGCCGTTCGCTTCCGGGGGTGGAACACTATCAGGCTTCCGACTTTCTGACCCCGTTTGATGGCGGCCTGGATCTGGATCGCAACTGCCGCCGCTTTAGCCAGTCGGTGAGCGAGACCCTGCGCTCCCTCGGGCTTGATCCTGCCGATGCGACTGTCGCCCTGGAACGCTTTACCCCCCTGGCAACCCTGGCCCTGCAAGCGGCCTCCATCAGGCTGACCGATGCCGAATGTATCGTCGAGCGCGCCAAGCTGATCAAGCATGAAACCGAGATCCGCTGCATGCGTCACGCCATCGCCGTTGCCGAGCTCGGTATCGCCCAGATGCATGACCAGTTACGTCCGGGCATCAGCGAAAATGAACTCTGGTCGGTACTGCACCAGGTCAATATTGCTCATGGTGGCGACTGGATCGAGGGCCGGATGCTGGCGTCCGGCCCGCGCACCAATCCCTGGCTGCAGGAGGCCACCGGGCGGTGCATCGAAGCGGGTGATATGGTCGCTTTCGACACCGACCTGATCGGCCCGATGGGCTTTATCGCCGATATCTCCCGCAGCTGGATCTGTGGCGGCGGCCCGGGCAATGCCGAGCAGCGCGCCGCCTACCGCCATGCCTATGACGAGATCCAATTCAATATGGAACTGATCCGTCCCGGCGTCAGCTTCAAGGAACTATCCGACAACGCCTTCCAACGCCAGCCGGAGTACAAGGCCAATCGCTATGTCTGCTCTTTCCATGGGGCCGGACTGTCGGATGAGTATCCTAAAATCTATTACGAAGAGGACTGGGGACGCAGCGGTTATGACGGCATCATCGAGGAAAATATGGTGTTCTGCGTCGAAAGTTTCTCCGGTGCCGAGGGTGCCCGCGAGGGGGTAAAACTGGAGGAGATGGTCAGGGTCACGGCTGATGGCTATGAAAAGCTATCGACCTATCCGTTTGAAAGCGAGCTGCTGAGTTAAAACTAAACCAGACGGACTGATCGCCCGTGCGGCCCCTCTCTGAGGGGCCGCCACTGTGTTGAACCTATTCACCCGAACAGGGGCAGGCTTCTGATGCCTTACCCTCCCTGACCCGCTGCCGGGTTCCATCCCGCTGCTCGCGGTTAAACTCTATCCCCTGCGCTTCGCCCAACCGGTTCAACCGTAGCCTGGCATGCTGGATACCCAGGTGCCCCTCGGCCATTAACCCTTCGATACGTGCCGCTGCGGCCTGCTTCTTATTCACCAGATGGGGCTGGTAACTATCCATATCCCGTGGCGTGATCGCCTTCCCCAGTGTTAATGTCCTGGCATCTGCCGCCGACTGCAGCAATGCCTGCCCGGCGACTGTTCGGGCAATAATGGTATTGGTGCCCGGATCTTCCGCCTCTGCCTCGGTATCCACAGTACAGTTTGGCCAGCTATCGGCAGCGACCAGATCAGCGCCCTCAGCCATGCCATCGGGACAGATCTTGCAACGAAACGGCAGTGACCAGCCAGCTTCATCCTCGCCCCAGAAATCGGAATAACGTCGCTCGATCACCCGCCCATCCGTCGACTCAAATCGGGTCGGCCCGGGACAACCCCGGCCACGGAAACGCACGTGCTGTAACACATCCGGGGCCATCCCCAATTCGGCAGCGTAGGCCTCCACCGCCTTAGGTTCGCGAAAGCCGCCACAGACCGGCGCCAGCCAGTACTTCACCAGCTGGTCGACCCGGCTATCCTGACGGGCATAGTTGCGCAGTGCGGCGATATCGCAGGGCTTGCCGATAAAGGCAAACGGCTGGTTACGCTCCAGGATCTCCAGGATGTCGATTAACGGCGCTGCCGGCCCATAGCGCGAGCCTGTTGCCTCCCAGACATCGGCGGCATCAAAACTGAGGTGACGCTGGCCGAAAATGGCATGCTGCTGTGAAGCTTTCACATGCAGGACAAAATCGACTTCGCCGCTGGCAAGCAGGTGTGTTGCCAAGGCCGTCAGTGCCCCACCGGTGGAGGCCTCAAACCGTACCCGGGCATCAGAAGCCCAACCCAACGTCATCCTGCGATAGCTACCCCAGGTCTCGTCATACTTGCTATCCGAGGCTATAAGCCGTTGCGGCATACCTTCAATCACGATTCCGGGACAATGCTGGTAGATCTGATCCACCACGCTGTCATCAAGTTCCCCCACCACTACCGGCCGCTCAAAGCCGCTGGCCACTTTACACATCTCAACGTTCTCTGCCCCGGCAAGGGACTGGCATAAGCCGCACCCGGTGCACATTGCCTCTTCGACAATACGGTACAACCGTTGTGTAGGCGACTGGCTAATCTCACTCATCGCGTACTCCTCAGCATCGCTTGTTTTCGGCTCGTCCGATGGCGATCGCATAGAGGCCGCTGCCAATCACGATGGCAGCCCCCAGGATCGTCCAGCCATCGGGTAACTCGGCAAACACCACCACCCCAATCAGGGTGGCGAACAACAGCAAACTGTAGTTGAAGGGTTGCAGCATCGACGCCGGAGCGTACTCCAGCGCTTTGACCAGAAACAGGTGTCCGGCAATCCCGCTGACCGACAGGATGCTCAGCATCAACCACTGATCAGAGTTGGGTGGTTGCCACTGGGGAATACCGAACAAGCTGCCACCGATGCAGCCCACCAGCGCCATATACAGCATATTGGTATCAAAGTTGTCGTGGCGGCTGACCTTGCGAGTGATGATATTGTAGAGGGCGAAAGTGACGGCAGCCGACAGGGCAATCAGCGCCTCAGGTTTAAACAACCCCAGGCCCGGGCGAATAATAATCAGGGTGCCGATAAAGCCCACCAGCACTGCCATCCCGCGTAGCCGCCCCACACGTTCCCCCAGCAAAGGTCCCGCCAGCACAATTGCGAGCAATGGGAAACAGGCCAGCAGGGCATGGGCCTCAGCCAAGCCAAGATAACGTAACGAGAGATTGAAGATTGCGATCTCCGCCACAGAGAGGATTGAGCGTGATAACTGTAAGCCGAGATGCTCCGTCCTAAAGGCTTGGCGAAGTGTTCCCCTGAGATGGAGGTAAACCACGGCAAACAGGGCAAATATCCAGTACCGCACCATCACAAATTGCGCCACCGCCATATCCTGCACCAACACCTTGGTGATGCCATCCTGGGTTGCAAATACCAGCATCGATAGCAGGCACAACACAATCCCCTTTCGCGCCGCTACATTTTCCGAGTGAACCAGCTGCATTGCACACCTGCCCCTGTACTGAATGACTTGCCCGACAATAGCAGGGGAAACTCAGGCTCTCCCAATTGAATTTTTCCACTATGGCGATCGAAAAGTTCGATCCGTGCAAGGGTAGCTTGCGACTGCTCTGGCTATCGCTAACGCAGTTCAAGTCACGAAAAGTATGTAATTTGCGCCACCTCTGCTCTGCCCCCGCCACCCTTATTGATTCAATAATCAGTTATTACTAGCCTCATATATCTAATTTCTCAATAACAACAAGAATAAGCATCATGAACATCAACCATATGCGCGCCTTTCTCGAAGTCGCCAAGAGTGGCAGTTTCCAGCTGGCCGCCGAGCGCCTGCATATCACCCAATCCACCGTCAGTTCACGCATCAAGGTGCTGGAGACCCAGCTGGGCAGCTCGCTGCTGATCAGGAAACGGGATGGTTCCGAGCTGACCAGTGCTGGACGGCATTTTATCCGTTTCGCCCATACCGCTGTGCGCGCCTGGGAGCAGGCCCGTCAGGAAGTGGGGCTACCCGATGAACTGAAGTCAGTGATCTCGCTCGGCGTGCAACTCAATCTCTGGGACCGGATGGCACCGCCCTGGATCGACCGGATGCAGCATAAACTACCCGAGATCGGCACCCGGGTGATGATGGATTATTCGGAAAACCTGCTGGAGGCGATGAGCAACGGCGAGCTGGATCTGGCGATCACCTTTGTCCCGCGCCAGCAGGCGGAGCTGGTGAGCGAATTCCTGATGGAAGATACCCTGGTACTGGTATCGACCGAGCCGCGCAAGGCGGTCAAGCACTGGATGCCCGACTATGTCTTTGTCGACTGGGGTGCCGAATTCAGGGCGGCCCACGCCCAGGCCTATCCGGAGACCCGGGCGCCCAAGCTCAGCGTTGGCCTCGGCATGGTGGGGCTGGACTATATCCTGCGCTACGGCGGCTGCGGCTATTTCCCCGAACGCAGCATCGAGTCACTTATTAACCAGGGCAAGCTGTTCTATATCGAAGATGCGCCCAAGTTCCAACGTCCGGTGTATATGGCCTATCCCAAGGAGCCGGTGGATATGGAGTTGCTGGAGATCGCCATTGAAACGCTGCGCGAAGTGGTTTCCGATGATATGAGTACCAACCAGAACGTCAGTTAGCTGTGCTGCTCGATCTCCTGCTGCAACGCTTCCAGCTCATCAAGAATACGCAGGAACTTGTTGCCGAACGGGGTCACTACGTACTCAACCCGGGGCGGGGTCTCGTTGTAGGCAATGCGCTCGAGAATGCCAAACTCGACGTTCTTACGCAGGCAATCGTTCAGCACCTTGGTGGTCAGTCCCTCGACACTACGGACCATCTCGCCCGGCCGGTTTATGCCAGCGGCCAGTAGCTGGTAGACGGTCAGCGACCACTTGCAGCCATAGATCGTCTCGACCATGCGGGCACTGCGCGCCGGGGCAGATTTTCGGGAAAATATTTTTTCGTTATTTATCATCAAGATGTACCAAAAAGTAACTACCTAACCAATTTGTGCTTACTTTTTCCGTCACAGTCTGCAGACGTATTCTGCCTCCACCAGACAGGAGGTATCAATATGAACTCAGCAGACAAAACTATCGCACTCATTGTCGGCGGCTCCAGTGGTATTGGATATGCTACCGCGAAACAACTCGCAGCAAAGAATATAGAAACCGTGATTGTCGGGCGGAATCCAGAGAAACTGGAGTCAGCCTATCAGGCGCTTTCAGCTTTAGCACCCAGTCAATATATCGAAGCAGATCTTTATACGGATTCAGGTCTACAGGCGGTAATAAGCTTTGTGCAGGAAAACAAAGGCCATATTAAATATCTGGTTAATGCTGCAGGGTATTTCAATCCCCTGCCATTTCTTGAGCATGGTCACGACGATTACGAACAATACCAACAGTTAAACCGGGCGCTGTTTTTTATATCCCAGGCGGTAGCGCGCAATATGCAAACCCAGGGAGGAGGCTCAATCGTCAACATCGGTTCGATGTGGGCGAAACAGGCAATCAAGGCCACACCCTCATCCGCCTACTCGATGGCCAAGGCAGGACTGCATGCACTGACGCAGCATATGGCGATGGAACTGGCCGAAGCCGGTATCCGCGTCAATGCCGTCTCTCCGGCCGTGGTCAAAACCCCGATCTATGAGGAGTTTATCCCGCAAGAGAGTATTGATGAGCAGTTGGCGGGGTTCGACGGCTTTCATCCGATTGGCCGTATCGGCACCGCCGAAGATGTTGCCAGCAGCATCAGCTTCTTGTTGAGCGATGAGGCCAGTTGGGTCACCGGGGCTATCTGGGATGTGGATGGTGGCGTTATTGCTGGCAGGAACTGAACCGGCGGGCCATGCCCGAAGCTAGCCGTGGAATAAGACAGAGGGTTGCCAGACAACCCTCTGTCTTGAGGTGGAAGCGTTACAGTATCATCGACAGGAACTGTTGCAGGCGTGGATTGCTCGGGTTATCGAAGAACGCTTCCGGCGTTTCATCCACCAGCAGCTGGCCGTCTTCCATAAACAGCACCCGATCTGCGACCTCTCTGGCAAAGCCCATCTCATGGGTCACCACCACCATGGTCATGCCATCGGCAGCCAGGCTCTTCATCACGTCCAGCACCTCCCCGACCATTTCCGGGTCCAGGGCCGAAGTTGGCTCGTCAAACAGCATGATGTTGGGCTTCATCGCCAGGGCCCGGGCAATAGCCACACGTTGCTGCTGACCGCCGGAGAGATTGCTGGGGTAGTTGGCCATCCGCTGTTGAAGGCCTACCTTAGTCAGCAATTCCATCGCCTGGCGCTCAACATCGGCCTTATTGCGTTTGGCTACCTTGATCGGTGCCAGCATCACATTGCCCAATGCATCCATATGCGGGAACAGGTTGAAGCCCTGGAAAACCATACCAACCTCTTCGCGCAGCTGATTGATATCGGTTTTCTTATCGTACATATCGGTGCCATCAATACTGATGGAACCACCGTTGATGGTTTCGAGCTGGTTCAGGGTTCGCAGGAAAGTGGACTTGCCAGATCCGGACGGCCCGACGATCACCACCACTTCACCGCGCCTGACAGTTGCCGACACTTTCTTCAGCGCGTGGCATCCATTGGGGTAGATCTTCTCGACGTTCTTCGCAATGATCATGTCATTGCCCTGATAATCTCTAGTCACTTGCGGCTAACCTCTTTTCCAAACGTTGAACACCCCAGGACAGACTGCTGGTCAGCACCAGATACAGTAAGGCCACGGTAAACCAGACTTCGAAAGGCGCGAAACTACCCGCGACAACCTCCCTGCCCGCTTTGGTCAGGTCGGTAATGGCGATAACAGAGACCAGCGACGAGTCCTTGATCAGGTTGATAAACTGGCCGGCCAGCGGCGGCAACACTCGCTTGAACGCCTGAGGCAGAATCACGTAGCGCATCGCCTGGATATAGGTCATTCCCACCGAGCGGGCTGCCTCCATCTGTCCCTTGGGGATCGACTGAATACCGCCGCGGGTAATCTCTGCAACATAGGCGCCGGAGAAGACGGCCAGAGCAATAACACCGGCAGTAAAGCGGTCCAGGTCCAGCACCGTGCCGATAAAGAAGTAGAAGATAAAGATCTGTACCAGCAATGGCGTGCCGCGGATGATCTCAACGTAGGTGATCGCCAGGTTACGTAGCGCTACATTAGAAGATACCCGCATCAGGCCGAAGATCAGGCCTAAAATGATCGCCAGTATCAGTGAATAGATCGATATCTCAATGGTGACCACCAGGCCTTTCAGCAACGGCCCCATCTGCCAGTTGGGCTGACTTGCCAGCTGCTCACCCTCGAAGACCAGGTCTCCCTCGCCAACGCTCAACTCCGGATACGCCGACAGGTTCAGAATCTCGTCACCCGCGTCTGTACGCAGCACCAGATCTCCTGTGGCATTTGCAGAAATGGTGCCCTCCTCCGAGGCAAAGACCGGCAGCGGGTCGGTGTTAATCAGGTAAGGCTTAACGACCTGCCAGTTCCAGTTGTAGTTGATATGGCTACTGCTGCTCTGGATCAGCAGCGCCATCCCCAGTAGCACGGCGATAAACACCCCGTGCCAAAACCATCTGTTCGATTGCGCAAACATTCAGCTCTCTCTCTGTTGTAATTATCGAAGAACGCGGCCGGAGGACCGACCGCCGCCGAATGGCTTACTGCACCTGGCTCAGCCAGGCATCGCTCTTAAACCACTTGTTGTAGATACGCTGGTAGGTCCCGTCGCCCTTGATCTGGCTGAGGTAGTTGTTGAGGAAGTTGAGGAAATCAGTGTCGCCTCGTCGCACCGCCCAGCCCAGGGGCTCATGGGTGAATGGCTTGTCGAGATGGGTTACCGCCCCCTGGTGCCGTGAGGCATAAATGGCGTTGTATGGCATGTCATAGACAAAGGCATCCGCTTTGCCGCTTGCCAGTTCCAGCACGGCATCTGTCTCGGTTTCAAACAGGTTTACAGTCGCCTTAGGCAGCAGCCTCTTAACGGCTGCGTCACCGGTCGTGCCCAGCTTCGTCACCACCCTGTATTTCGGGTCATTCAGGTCACGGTAGTTTTTGATGGTGCCATTGAGTTTTGGCGACAGCAGAATGGACTGCCCCACTACGATATAAGGTTCGGCAAAACTCACTTTCATGTTGCGCTGCGCGGTCACCGTCATGCCCGCCATGATGATGTGGCACTTGCCGGTCTGAAGCGATGGGATAATTCCGTCCCAGGCCGTATTCACCGGCACGTATTTAACCCCCATCGCCGATGCCATTTTTTTGCCCAGATCGATATCAAATCCCATGAACTTGCCCGCTTTGGACTTCATTTCAAAAGGCATGTAACCGGCATCAAAGCAGACTTTCAGTTCGCCAGAAGCACTGATCTCATCCAGCGTGGACTGACCCGCATCGGCGGCCAGCGCTGCGGTGGATAGAAAGATGCCAAAGCCTGAGGCCAGTAATTTGGATGCTTTATTCATTTTGAGCTCCGTATCTATTTATTATTTTCAGTGCCTGGTTTTCAGGCCAAAAAGCGCACTATTTCTTTCAGGCCTCATCTGTCGTGTAACCTATGTAGATGCCCGGCCCCTTAGCCCTCCAGGGCCGTTGCTTACACAAGCCACGATCAAAACCTGAATCAGCGTGTCGCCAGATGGATACCCGCCAGCATGCAGCGCACTGAACCACCGGCAAGCTCGATGGTCGGGATATCGAGCACCACGAAGCTGACATATTGCTGCAGGCGTTTGCGCTGCAACTCGTTCAGGGCATTAAAAGCGGTGCGGGATAGCGCCAGCAGGCGTCCATTGGGTGATGCCAGCTCCAGCACGTTGCCGGCGAACTGATCGATCTGTTCCTGGCTCAGTTCAATCACATCGCGTCCGGATGCTTTGAGGCGATCAACCACCGCCTGGCGGCGCGGCTCGTCGCTGATCAGTTCGGTACCGACCATGGCGAACTCGGTGCCGACGCTCATCATCACGTTGGTGTGATAGACCGACTGACTGTTGCGATCTGCGGTGGTAAAGGCCATCGGCTCGTAGTTGAAATGGGTACAGAATCGCTCCAACGCGATCTCGTTGGCACGATTGGATTTGGCGGTATAAGCCACACGCTCAATGTGATCCAGCACCATGGCGCCAGTACCTTCGAGGAAGATCTGATCCTGCTCCAGGCCGGAATAGTCGATCACATCCTGGACATAGCAACGTTGCTTCAGCGCCTCGATAACATCGCTACGCCGCTCCAGACGCCGGTTGTTGGAATACATCGGATAGAGCGCTATATGCCCGCCGGAATGGGTGGAGAACCAGTTGTTCGGAAACACCGAGTCCGGGGTTGCTTCACCTTCATCGTCGTAGAGGAAGACCTCGACCTGGTGCTCACGCAGCTTTTCCGCGGCGGCCGTTACTTCTTGGTAGGCACGCTGTGAAACCTGGGGCTTTTCTTCGCTGATGGATTGCTTTTGGTAGGCATTGTCCTCAGCCGTATCCGGATTGGGATAGAAACAATGGGGCCGGATCATCACCACTGCGCGTGGAGACTGCACTGAAAGCCGCACCTGATAATTACTGCTTGCCATCATCTGTTATACCGCCACTTTAGCTTTCTGTTGTACGGGCTCATTTGCCAACAGCAGCTGAAAGAGATTTTTCGGGTTATCGAGTTGAGGAATCAGATTGAAGTCGCTACCCAGCTCGCCCTGGCAGGCGTACTCGTGCAGCATCCGCAACGCAGAGTAGTCTTCCAGCGCGAAACCAACAGAATCGAAGACGGTGATCTGCTGCTCCTCGGTACGACCCGGCTGCTCGCCGGCGATGACCCGCCACATCTCGGTCACCTGATGGGAAGCCGGCAGTTGCTGGATATCGCCCTCGATACGAGACTGGGGTTCGTATTCGACAAAGATCTCGGACTGCTCGAGCACCGCCCGCTCCAGCTCGGTTTTGCCCGGACAATCGCCGCCCACTGCGTTGATATGAACGCCCGGAGACACCATGTCCGCGGTCAGGATGGTGGCCAGCCGCTTGTCCGCGGTGACGGTGGTAATAATGTCTGCCCCCTCACAGGCCTCTGCCGCCGATGGGCAGATCTCCACCTTGAGGTCCGGGTAACCGCTCAGGTTAGCCTTGAGTTTCTCACTGGCCGCAGGATCCACATCGAAGCAACGCAGCTCGGTAATTCCCAGCTGCGAATGGAATGCCAGCGCCTGGAATTCACTCTGGGAACCGTTACCGATAAGTGCCATCGAGGTAGAGCCCGGACGCGCCAGGTACTTGGCAGCCATCACTGAGGTCGCCGCTGTGCGCAGTGCGGTTACCAGAGTCAGTTCACTCAGCAGCAGCGGGTAACCGGTGCCGACATCAGCCAGCACGCCAAAGGCCATTACCGTTGGCAGCAACTGCTGAGGGTTGTTGGGATGTCCGTTGACATACTTGAAGGAGTACAGCTTGTCGTCCGCAATCGGCATCAGCTCGATAACGCCGACCTCGCTATGGGCGGCCAGGCGGGCAGACTTATCAAACTCGCCCCAACGCAGGTAATCCTGCTCCAGGTAGCCCACCAGTTTTGACATTAGTTCGGTGGCTGACCGACGGCGTATAAAGTGGCTTAGAGATGCAACATCAATGAAATGGGTCATGGTCTTGTTTTCGTTAGTTCATTGAGGAAGCACCATTATCTGGAGTAGCAAAGCTACAAATAAGTGATAAACTTTGACTAAATGCTAAATAAACTGTCGATTTGATAAGACTGGATTACATAATGTCAGAAATAGATCATCTGGACCGCCAACTCATCAGCCTGCTGCGAACAGACGCCAGAAGCTCCGTGGCCTCCCTGGCCAAGGCGATCGGTACCTCAAGAGCCACAGTACAGAACCGCATGAGTCGGCTGGAAAAGCAGGGCGTGATCACCGGCTACACGGTGCTGCTCAGCAGTGAGAGCGACGAGGCACTATCCAGAGTACGGGCGATGATGAGTATCAAGATTGAAGGTAATTGCTCGATGAAGATTCGCGAGAAACTGAGCCAGGAACCCGCAGTCCTGGCGTATCACTCCACTAACGGGCGCTGGGACCTGGTGGTAGAGTTGCAGGCCAATAGCCTGGAGGCATTCGATAAGGTACTGGGCAGAATCAGAACGATAGCGGGTATCGCAGCCTCAGAGACCAGTATTCTGCTGTCATCGAAACGCTTTGGTTCAAACAATATCTAGGCAGCCAATCCATCTGGCACTGCGGCTACGTCACAAAGCGAGTTAGAACTGCAGCTAACCTTGGCCCCGTGCTCTGCAAAGGGACACGGCCAACCCTCGCTTTTCATTTCTTTTAGCACTGCAAGTGCTTTAAAAGTGCTATTGCAGCTTTTCGGAAGCACCCTTGATACCGCCTTCGTCAACAACCCCTTTGAAGGTTTTCAGTCCGATTATTTCCATACTGTTCGCTTTTTATGAACTAAATTCCATGAAAGATTCATAATTCACGGTAGCAAAAATATTACCGAAACGATCACCTCAACATCTAAGACGAGATTCCTCACTATCCCCCGCAAAATTTACCTACCTGTATCTGTTTCAAGACGCTGATCAATACTAATCTGGGCTGGCCTTATCTGCCGTACCGCATTGGTGGCAGACATCAAATCACAACCCTGTCACCGTCATTGATAGATGGACTGACCTGCAGCTAACCGGAAGGAGAACACCGTTGGACAACACCCGAGGCAGCCTTTTTATGATCCTCGCCATGGCCGCGTTTGCCGTGGAGGATATGTTTATCAAAGCCGCCTCGGTGAATATGCCAACCGGACTGGTGCTTGCACTGTTTGGCTTGGGCGGAACGCTGCTGTTTATGCTGCTTACCAAACAACGGGGCGAGCAGATCATCCATCCGGCACTGCTATCCAAACCGATTTTGTTGCGCGCGGTCTCCGAAATCACGGGCCGATTGTTCTACACCCTCGCAATCACACTTACCCCGCTTTCCAGTGCTTCGGCAATCCTGCAGGCCACGCCATTGGTGGTCGTGATGGGTGCGGCATTGCTGTTCGGTGAACGCGTTGGCCTTAAGCGTTGGCTGGCGATTCTGGTGGGCTTCGTGGGTGTGTTGATGATTATCCGTCCTGGGCTGGAAGGTTTTACGCCCGCATCGATCTTTGCGGTGATCGGTACGTTGGGCTTTGCCGGAAGAGATCTGGCGACCCGTGCAGCACCACCAGTGTTATCCAATATGCAGCTGGGTGTGTACGGTTTCTTTGTGTTGATCCCAACCGGGTTTGCCCTGCTGATCTATTCCGGTGAAGCGATCTCATTTGATCCAGGCGCATCCGTGCAGATTCTTGGCTCAATCATCTTTGGTGTGATCGCCTACAACGCGCTAACCATCGCCATGCGTACCGGCGATGTGTCGGTGGTCACGCCGTTCCGCTACACCCGTCTGATCTTTGCATTAATTCTGGGTATCTTTGTCTTTGGCGAACGTCCGGATCTGATGACATTGATGGGGGGACTGCTGATTGTGGTCAGTGGCGGCTCTACCCTGCTGAGAAATCGACGCGCTATCCGATCTGCTGCATTAGCTAAAAAGGCGCATTGAGAGTCCAATGCGCCTTTTGATTTGTGCCAGTTTCAGATACTACTCCTGATCACCAGCCCATGTGGTAATACGCCCAGATACGTTCGATGTTCATCGGCAACCAGATGTCGTAGTTGCGCCAGTGTTCGTATTTCGGCAGTTTGACCATTTCGCGCAGCTTGTCCGGGCTATGCACGCCTTCATCCATCGCCTTCTTCACCGCCGCCATCAGATCTTCCAGGTATTCACGCTGCTCTCTTACCACGGATACTGTATCGATCGCCGGCTCGGTGTGAGGACCGTGTGCAGTGATAACGTAGTCCGCATCCAGTTGCTCGATCTCTTTTAGCGAGCGCACCCATTCATCCGGCCAGAAGTCTGGCATGATGCGGAACGCCACACGGCGCGGGGTCACGATGTCGACCACAAACAGAATCTTCTCTTTCGGCAAACGCATCACAATCAGGCTGTCACCGTGGTTCGGACCGAAGTACTGAAGTTCCAGCGTACGACCGCCCAACTCCAGCGTGTAAGAGTCATCAAAGGTGATATCCGGCAGTGGAATAACCGGGCTTGGATGGTCCTTCATCTCCTTCACAAAATTGGTGTGGCTGATAAATTTTGCACCCTCGTCCTTGAAGATATTGCCGCCCGAGATGTGGTCATGGTGGTTGTGACTGTAGACCACATACTTCACCGGCTTGTCGGTCACCTTACGGATCTCTTCGCGCAGCAGCTTCGCCGCTTTTGGATTAAGCGGATCGGTCACGATCACACCCTCGTCGGTAACGATGAAGATATTGCGGTATACCCACCAACGGAACACATAGAGCCCGTCACTGATCTGCTTCACGCTGTGGCCAAACGCCTGACCACCCATCGGTTCGCTTACCGGATAATTGGAAGACGCAAATGTAAGCGTCGATATCATCAGGCCCACAACCATCAGGGCTCGCGTAAATAGAGTTTTCATCGATCTGTCTCCTGCCTCTTATTTGGAATTATTTATCCCACCACTGGTTCTGAACCTGGGCCTGGGTGTAGCTTCGGCGTTTTTGCATCCGCTGGTAGTAATCACCAATCGCCGGATATTCCGAGCCATCAATCCAGTCGGTATAACCAAGCAGATCAAGCCGTGAGAGCACCACCGTCCAGATCACGTCCGCCAGCGAATAACACTCGCCCAGCAGATACTCACCCTGGTGCAACCGCTCCTCTGCAATATCCAGCGCCTCCTGTGCTTCGCGCTCCATACGCGCCACATGAAACGCATCCACCCGGAACTGCTTACTCTTTTCAGAACGCTCCGCGCAGGTCAGGTAGTTGTCCTTCAGCTCAGGATGTTCTTCCGAAAGCCGAAGTGATTTCTGAATTCGTCGATCCAGAATACGGCCTGACTTCTCCATCGATGGATGCCGCGCATAACTCAGGATCTGAAGGTCGATGGTGTCCGCCAGATCAACCAACTGCTCCATCTGGATTTGATCTTGCGCGTCCTGCGGTAACAAAGGATTCCCGTCAGGTAACGTGGCGATAAAACGGATGATCCGTGCCGAATCGGTAATCACCTCTTCATTGCCGTTATCGAACTCCAGGGTAGGCACCACCCCGTTTGGATTGAGCTTCAGATACCACGGGTCCAACTGTTCCTGGGCACGTATGATGTCGATCTCACGCCCGGCCCATACCAATCCTTTCTCTTCCAGCGCCAGCCGCACTTTCATGGAACATACTGACAATGGATGGTGATGAAGCTTTATCGAATACACCTTGTTACTCCTCTTTTTATGTCTCGCTAAATCCGGATCACACCCGTGGTTTCAGGGAAGTCATGCGTGGCAGTACGTCCGCTTTTGGATCGTCCAGGTAGCGGTGTTTCAAAGCACCCGCCACGTGCAGAATAATCGCGCCCATCAACGCATACACCATTGCCACATGTGCCTGTTTTGCCAGACCTGCCATCTCTGGGTTCTTGGCAATCACCATCGGAAACTCAACCAGACCAAACAGGCTCACCGGGAAACCGGAGAAGTTCGACATCGCCATACCACTGAACGGAACCGCCAGCATCAGGATGTACAGCAGTGCGGTGATTGTGCGGGACAGTTGTTTCTCCCAGCCGGACAACACCTCAGGCAGCTGCGGCCGGGCACTGATGCGGCTCCAGATCACGCGGAACACCGCTAACTGCATAAAGATCGCACCAAAGGATTTGTGCATCCCCATCAGTTGCAATCGACTCGGATCGGCTTTATCGAGACCCGTCATATAGCTGCCAACCACCACCAGCGTCAACAGCATCAATGCCATCCCCCAATGAAGGACCTTGGTGACTGCGCCGTACTTAAACTCTGCATCGCGAATACCCGTCATAACTCACCTCTCTTATCTAAACTGGTCGCACTTAGGTCATGCTTGAGACCTGATAAGACAAGCTTATTGTTTTCTTAAAGATCGATATACGCGCTACAATTCAACACATTGTTAACTCAGAAATACCAATATGAACTTCTTAACACTGATGGAAACATTCGCGGTGGTCGTAGAAACGGGCAGTTTCACCGCTGCGGCGGAACAGCTCGGTCTGTCAAAGGCGTTTGTGAGCAAGCAGGTCTCTGCGCTTGAGAAGGAACTGGGTACACGGCTGTTGTACCGTACGACACGGAAACTCAGTTTGTCGGAAGAAGGCACGCGGCTGTACAACCATTGTCAGCTCATCATGCGCGAAGCACAGAATGCGCGCGCCGAGATTATCGATAGCCAGAGCACGCCGCGTGGCCGGATCAATATCACCATTCCGCAGAGTTTGATCATCTCGGGTGTAGGTTCACTGCTCCTGGACTTTCAGGCGCAATATCCGGATATCGAACTAAATGTAATCGCCAGTGGGCGCGTAGAAGATCTGGTAGAGAAAGGGATCGATATCGCGCTGCGGGTTGGGCAACTGGAAGACTCCACGCTGATCTCGCGTAAGCTTGCCGACTGCAGCTTTCAGGTGGTCGCCGCCCCCACCTACCTGAAGCGCAACGGCGAACCCACTGAGCCCGCCGACCTAACCCACCACAACTGTCTGATTTACGGTGAATCCAAATCGAACCGTAACTGGCCATTTCAGCTCAAAGATGGCGAATTCATCACCATCAAGGTCAAAGGCAATCTGACCTGCAACGATGGTACGCTGATCTACAACGCTGTATTGAACGGCCAAGGCATCGGCTACGGGCCGAGCTTTTTGTACGAGAAACCGTTAGCGGATGGCAGACTGAAATCACTTCTGTCTGAATTCAGCCAACCGCCGACTGCGATTTCAGCGCTCTATCCCCAAAACAGAAACCTGTCACGACGTGTACGCATACTGCTCGACTACCTCGCTGAACGCCTGAATAGCTGACAAGCTGCTCGCATAGCTCCCACTTCTGGGGGCTGAAAGTCGGCGTCATCATCGTCGTCAGCGTAATTGTTTCTCCCTAAGCAATTTCATGTACAAAACCTACATGTTTAGTCTGGTTATCGATCGTTTACTCGAATGAACTTGTGGGTTCACATCCGATGACGTAGTAGCCAAGATGTCCGGAAAAAACCTCTCCCAACTACCCGCACTGGAAGCCCTGTTCGATAATGTGGCTGATGCCGTATATCTGATCGATCCGGAAACTTCCAATATCGTCTGAGGTAACAACCCAAGCGTGGAAAAGTCTGGGAATGAGCAAAGAGGACATCTTCAAGCCCCCCTGTGTCAGCATAGTTGTCGCCTCTCCTGATTTATCAAGGAGAGTGAACAAATGGCTTGATATCCAACCGAACTGAAAGCCTCGGTTATCCAGAAAATGATGCCACCCAACAATGTACCGATGGCGCAACTGGAACGTGAAACAGGCATCAGCAACGTAACCCTGTACACTATTTTTTAATCCAGACCATTCTGATTATTCGGCCTATTCCCTACAACATTAACTTTAAAACACCCCGAAAAACGTATCGGCACTCTTAAACAAAATCCGATATCAATCTGAGACAGGTTATTTTATTCCTTCATAAAATCTTCAAATAGATTCTGATTTATTCACAACAACAAGATTTGTCCTGACTAAATTCCGTAATAGACCCACCCGCCATTAATCTGATATCGAATTTTTCGATACCCCCCATGGAATATATTCGTTTTACAACTTTCAAGCGGCGGAGGATATTAGCCGGAGAACAAAAACTAAGAGTAAAAGCGATGAGCGGATGGACATTTTTACTGCTGGGAATCGCCTTTGAGGTAGCGGGCACTTACTGCCTGAAGCTATCCCAGGGCTTCAGCAACCTGGTGCCGTCGGTAAGCTGCTTTGTGCTGTTTGCGGTAGCGATATCCCTGATCATCATGGCGGCGAAAACCATCGATGTCAGCATCGTTTATGCGGTCTGGTCCGGCGTTGGCATTGTCATGGTGTCCACCTTTGGCGTGCTGGTTTTCCAGGAACAGATCAGTGCCGCCCGGCTGCTCTTTATCGCGATGATCCTGATCGGTGTTATCGGCCTTCACTCCGTGAGTTCCGTTTCTTCCGATACAACGACCGGCCCGGAGACCTCCCATGTCCATCCTTCTGAATAACAACGGCTACGATAATCGCTCCTGGCTGGAAGCACTGTCCAGGCTGATGCCTGAGCGCAGAATCCATATTTTTCCGGAAATTGACGATATTGAAGCGATTCGGAAAGAGATTGAGTTTGCTGTGGTCTGGGATCATCCCCGCGGCGACCTGATCCGCTATCCCAACCTGCGGGCGATTCTGCTCCTGGGCGCCGGTACTGAAGCGATCGACCAGGAAACTCAGCTGCCCGATGTTCCGGTAGTACGCCTGGTTGATCCGGAAGTATTGAATGATATGGCACTGTACGCGCTCTATTGGGTGATGAATTTCCATCGCCAGTACGATCGCTACCGCGAGCAACAGAGGGATGCCCACTGGCAGCGCCATGAGATCTGCGCCCCTCAGGATTACCGCGTCACCGTGCTGGGCCTTGGCATGGTCGGCCGTACCGTCGCCTCGACACTGGCGCGCAATGGCTACCAACTGTCCGGCTGGGACCGGTTCCCTCAGGAGATCGAAGATGTCCACTGCTTTAGTGGTGACACGCAGCTGGCATCAGCGTTTGCTGATACTGATGTGTTGGTTAACTGCCTGCCGCTGAACGCAGCCACACAACACTTTATCGACCGACACCTGCTGGCGCTGATGCCACAAGGCAGCTACCTGATTAACGTTAGCCGTGGCGCCGTCATCAATGATCAGCATCTGATAGAACAACTGGACAACGGTCACATCGCCCATGCGGTGTTAGACGCCTTCGCCAGTGAGCCGCTGCCACAGGCCAATCCGTTCTGGCATCACAGCAAGGTGACGGTGACCCCCCATATGTCCGGCGCTACTTACGCCCGTTCAGCGGCCAGATTGGTGGCTGACAACATTCAACGGATAGAGAACGGCGCGCAGCCCTTCCCGCTCCACCAGCCAGCAGGGATCAGCAGTGCCCAGGCCTGCTGACCTGTAACAACTTAACAAAAACAAAACGCTTAATTGAGGTATTCGAGATGACAACTGAGCTGACTTTGGAACAGCAACAGGAGCAGGTGCGGATCGATCTGGCCGCCATGTTCCGCCTGACCCATTACTTCGGCTGGGACGATACAATCTGGAATCATATTACCGCGCGGGTTCCCGGTGCCGACCATCACTTCTATATGCACCGTTTCGGTCTTTACTACGACGAGGTGTGCGCTTCTAACCTGATCAAGGTGGATGAGGAAGGCAGAGTGCTGGAAGGGCCAAGCGATGTGAACACGGCCGGATTTATTATCCATGGTGCCATCCACCTGAATGAGACCCACAAAGACAACAAGTTTGTCTTCCACGCCCACCCGAAATCCGCCATTGCCGCCACGGCGTTCAAGGAGCTGCCTTTCCTGGTACAGGACTCCTCCATGCTCTACGGCAAGGTTGGCTTCCATGACTGGGAAGGGCTGTCCGTCGATCCGGATGAGCGTCACCGCATCGCCGAGAATATGGGCAACAACAGCTGCCTGGTGATGCGTAACCACGGCTTCCTTACCGTCGGTGAGACCGCCGGCGAGTGCTTCATGAATATGTATTACCTGATCCGCCTCTGTGAAGTGGCACTTCAGGCCAATGCATCTGGCGCCGAGCTTGATCCAGGCCCGACTCACCTGTGGGAGCTGGCCTCAAAACAGTATGAAGCCTTTTCTCCTGGAATGTACGAATGGCCGGCACTGCTGCGCAAGTGCGATCGCCTGGACCCATCCTACAAACAGTAACTGCCACCCAGCTGCCGCACGCCCCTGAGTAATGCGGCGCTGACAGCCACAGGAATCAGCTGTAATGAATATTGGTTTTATCGGACTGGGCAATATGGGCTCAGGCATGGCGAACAACCTGCTGAGCTACTGCCAGCAGGAGGGTCATCAGTTACAGGTTATCGACCTGAACACCGAGGTGGTTAAGCAGTTTGCCGACAAAGGTGCCCTGGCTGCGGCATCAGTACAGGCGATCGCCCAAAGCTGTGAAGTGATCTTCACCTCACTCCCCAGCTCGGTACAGGTCAACCAGGTTGCCTTCGGCGCTGAGGGCATTCTGGAAAACGCCCAGCCTGGCACTGTGTGGTTTGAGACCAGCACCAATGAGCTGGCAGAGTGGGAGAAGGTACAGGCAGCTGCGCCTGAGGAGATCACCCTGATCGATGCCCCGATAACCGGCGGCGCTGAAGGTGCTGCAGCGGGTACGCTGACAATGCTGATCGGTGCCGAGGAAGAGACCCTGGCCCCGTTCCGGCCGATGCTGGCGGCGATGAGCAAGAAAGCCGTACGGATGGGCCCAAGTGGTGCAGGCTACGTGACCAAGCTCTCCCAGCTGCACCTCAACTACCTGGTTGCACAGGGGATTGGTGAAGCCTTGATGCTCGGCGCTAAAGCCGACCTCGACCTGACGACTCTGCATGAGATCCTGCAGAACAGCTGCGCCCAGAGCTATGTGGTCGATAAGTACATCCCTAAAGTACTGGATGGCAGCTACGACCGCTCCTTTGCCCTGGGACTGGCCACCAAGGATATGCGCCTGATCACCGAACTGGGTAGTCATCTGCAGATCGAGCTGGCACTGGCGAATAAGGTATATGACACCTACCAGGTCGCCACTGAAAAGTACGGCCCGGAGGTGCCCCACCTCAGCGTACTGAAGCTGATCGAGGAAAAGTCAGAGCAACTACTTCGCGCCTGATACAACCAAGCCGGACCCAAAAGTCCGGCTTTTTTCTTCTTAACGCCGGGATGCTCTGATAACGTCTATCAGCAGCCCGGTGTGGCTACTAAGACCAGCAACGCCATGAATATCGAAAACCTGCGCGCCTTCGTCGAGGTGACTGCCACCGGTAGTTTCCAGAAAGCCTCGGAAAATCTGCATATCACCCAGTCCACCGTCAGCGCCCGTATCAAGACCCTGGAAGATCGTCTCAACCGCCAGCTATTCACCCGACTGCCGCAAGGGGTAGCACTGACGGCGGGCGGTAAGAGCTTCTATCGCCATGCGTTGGCGGTTATTCAATCCTGGGAGCGGGCCCAGCAGGAGGTGGCCCTGCCGGAGGGTGCCGAAAGTTCGGTCAGCCTTGGCGTCCCACTTAACTACTGGCACAACACCGCCTGTCGCTGGTTGGCGTGGATGCAACAGCATGCCGCCCATATCGCCCCCCAGTTACAATCGGACTACTCGGTTTTTCTACTACAAAAGCTGCGTGAGGGGCTGCTGGATATGGCAATTGTCTATGAGCCGCAACACTCGCCGGACATAGTGATCCGCCCCTACCAGCGTCAGGAGCTGGTGATGGTGTCCAGCCATCCGCGCGATATTCAGCAGGGACAGGCGGAGGGATATATCTATGTGGATTGGGGCCCCTCCTTCCGCGAGATGCACCGCCAGGCCTATCCGGGGGTACCTCAACACCGTTTATCGGTGGCCCTGGAGATGGTAGCCCTGGAGCATATCCTGCAACGGGGCGGCTCGGGTTATATCTCGATGCAGAACGCAGCGCCTCTACTTGAGAGTGGTCGCTTGTTTCCGGTTAAAGGAGCCACCCAGCTCAGCGTACAGAGTCTCCTGGTCTACTCGAGTATTCGTCAGCAGGAAGAATCGATCCAAACCGCCATCAAGGGCTTGGAAGCCGTTAGAGCTGCGGATTAGTTAATTATTTGGATAACCAGTGAAAACGAGGTGAGTTATTTAAATGACTACCAATAAAAAAGCCCTGATAACAGGGCTAAGGAACCCTTTATACCTAGGAGTAAGATAAAGGGGAAACGCACACACTTTCATATGTGAAAACCAACAAAGATATTATATTTCCAAGACTAATTTTTAGATATCAAATAGTCTTTATAGGAAACACAAAGCAATTTAATCAGACGAAAGTTCAACAACCGCAAAATAAAAAGCCGTGAAAATAATCCACGGCTTTCGCGAACAATCAGTCTTACTTTGAAAGATGCTGGTTAATAAAGTCGTAATCGACGCTAAAGCCTAAACCTGGTCCTTCTGGCATCAGAGTATCGATGGCCCCGGCATCGAGAATGTCTTTCATACCAAAGCGTGTGAAGTCAGTCTCGCCACTGGCGACAGGGATATTGATCGCATCCAGTACACGGGCATGGCCCTTCAGGTCGTGGGCAGGCACTGGCTCTTCAAACCAGCCGATATCGTAGGGCTCAAGCATACGTGCCAAGCGGATCGCCTGCCGCGGCGTCAGCGCCTGGTTGGCACCGGTGAGAATCCCGATCTCATCTCCAATAGCGTCCCGCACTGCAGCTGCACGCGCCCCATCCTCTGCCGGATTGGGTTTACCAAGGCGGAATTTCAACCTGACAGGTATTCAGATTAACTATTTTCACACATTCACCTACTTTCAGAACTGACTCGAAAGCTAACCAGTGTTGGCAAGCGCAATCCTTTAGAAGCTAGATAGCTTCTCTTGTTTTTTATCTCATCTGCCCCGCAGACTTCGACCTCGTTACTTACAGTAAGCCATATGTTCAGGCCAGGTAAAAGTCGAAAACGCTTTAATTTTTTTCAGTTCTATATAAACGGATTTTATAGACGAGTCCAAAACGGGCCAAACCAGACACCAGATCATAAAAACCATTAAAGAAGTTTTTAAAAACTATAAATTAACAATTGAAGCGTGATGACTTTAGTATGAAATCATTCGATGAAATACGCCTAAGACATATTTTATCGCAGCTGTCTCTAGCTCGAACCTACGTGATAGAAGATGGCGACAGTTCCCAAACCTGAAAAATAAAAAGACGGGGAAACCTATGAAAAAGTCTATCCTGGCTCTCAGCCTTGCCGGCGCAGCTATCTTCTCTACCACTGCCCAGGCAGAGTGCGGCGAAGTCAGTATCACTGAAATGAACTGGGCCTCCGGCGCCGTCGTCACCTCGGTCGCCAAATTTCTGATGGAGCAAGGCTACGGTTGCACGGTTCAGAAAGTACCGTCCTCTACTGTGCCATCCGTCACCTCTGTGGCCGAGACCGGCAAGCCGGACATCCTCACCGAGCTGTGGCTGACCTCAGTACCGATGTATAAGAAGCTGGAAGATGAAGGCAAGGTAATCACCGCGACCAACGTTATTGCCGATGGCGGCAAGGACTCATGGCTGGTACCCAAATACCTGGTTGATAAGCACCCTGAGTTGAAGACCATTGAAGGGGTGTTGGCCAACCCGCAACTGGTGGGCGGACGTTTCCATAACGCTCCCGATGGCTGGGGCATCCGGATCAAGAACGACAACCTGATCAAAGCGTTCGACTTTGCCGGGCATAAGATGAATGTCTTCAACCACGGCTCAGGCGAAACCTTGGCGGCGTCCATCGCCTCAGCTTACCAATCAAAGCAGCCTTGGTTCGGTTACTACTGGGCACCGACGTCTGTACTAGGTAAGTACGAGATGGTAGCAGTGGATATGGGTAACTTTGATAAAGCCAGCCATGACTGTATCCAAGACACAGAATGCGCCAATCCTGGCAAGACCTCCCTACCAAGCGCTACCGTCATCACCGCGGTTACGCGTGACCTCGCCAACCGCGAGCCGCAGATCTACGAGCTGATGAGCAATATGAGCTTCACCAGTGCCGAGATGAGTCGCCTGCTTGCCTGGCAGGAGAAGAACAAAGCCTCTGCCGAAGAAACCGCCGTGCACTTTATTACCCAATACGGCGATACCTGGTCTGGTTGGATCGATGACGAGGCCCGTCAGAAGCTCTCATCATTGCTGAAATAATATGAACGTTTCGGGAGCAGCCCTGCTCCCGAACCACCGCGATGGCAACACGCCACTCCCCTCGCTGCCTTTGTGCATTCCTGCCTGCTTTCTGTACTGGCAAGTCATCACGATCCGAGTCCCGGGTTAGCGGCCCTCCCCGGTAAAATACGCTTCCCACACGACTAACCACACACCTCTTATTCAGTGTTGCTTCAGCGTCTCCAGACAAAAACGGAACCGTTCCGGCAAGCCATTTACCTTTCGTGTGTATGGGAAGGCCACATATCCAGTATAAGGTGTCCACTTTCGGCACAAAGCGGCCACTTATGTATCCTGCCTAAGCCGGGGCAGTGCTTTTCGTAGTCCTTCCAAGGTCCTGCTCCAGCCGATACGCTGTTTCCAAAGCTTGCCGTCGATCCCGATGCTGTAGCATTCAATCCGCGAGGTGGGATATAGTTCAAAGCGGTGGGTAACCGGAGTACCCGAATTAAAATCTGTGATCTCGATCACCCTGCGAAGTGCAGGCAGTTCAGGCTGGTATGTATCAGGATGATGACCACGCTCCTCAAGTCTTTTCCCTTATTCTCCCGCTCACGCGCTCGCCATGCGATCGACTTGATCCTGGTACTTCCGTGTTCTGCGGTACATAAAAATTACCCATCCTTGGATAATGAATTTGGAACCTTGCAAGGTAGCGAAGCTTGCACGGTCCAACTATTAAAGTGTTAGGTTTTACAATCATTCTGCATAGGTGCGATAGAAAAGGAGAATAATGTTGCAGTCAACATATAGCGATAAAAGTGAGCATGCGTTCGTGTTGCATGATAATGATTTACGAAAACTATGGCAAAAACTAGAGGCTTACGGTTGCTCTGTAACAGCAACTGTTAAGTTCAGCGATAAAGTTGAAAGAAAGATTACCAACATTGAAGACCTATTAAGCTTTGAAAATTCGAAAAAAAGATCAATTCAAAGTATTAAGTTCCAATCTCACTCAGAACATGGTCACAATAGGACTAGTATCGAATTTGATAGTTCTATTTATCGAACAATAACGGTTAGCTCAAGTGGTGATGATGAGCTAGTAACTAAAGTAAGTGATGAACTTACAGAATTTACGTCCGGCATTAAACCGTGGTATTCATCAGTAAGCCGCCTAGATGTTTTTTGGCTGATTTTCGTTCCATTCGTTCTGGCATTTATGTTCGCTGATATGATGCATGCCTCAAGCGCTGAAGATGTTGCTCTCACATTCAAACAAAGTGCAACAGCTATCGGTGCAATCGCTGCAATTGGGCTGGGGCTTTACTTGTCTCATAAATTACTAAGCACTTGGAAAAACTACTTATTTCCAATCGCCAGTTTTGCGATAGGTCAAGGGGCTAAAAGGTACAAAACACAAGATCAGTTCAGATTTACTGCCGTCATTGGTTTTATTGTGTCAATAGCTGCATCTTTGTTTGTTGGCTTCTTTAGCTAATAACCTCCTCAGTACCCACATCTAGCTGTGGGTACTGAGGAGGTTGTTCACATCGGCTAAATTCGGAGGGTGTTCATAGTTCTGTGTCATCCGAGTTTTACAGATCGATGTATTCGTCGATCCGGCCTTCGAAGTGGATGCTCAACTGAGACAGTGTCAGATTCCAGTTTTGCACGGGGTGCGTCCACTTCTCCGAGGCTTTCAACATACCGGCATAGAGCAGTTTGAGTAAAGTCGTTTCATTGGCGAATTGAGATGCTGGTTATCGCCAAACAAACAACATCCGATAGCCGACATGAACAACCCCCACAAGAATGCCCGAACGACTTACCATAATCGAGTCCTAATCATTGATCGTGTCCTGAATGAAGGCCGATCAGTCCACTCTGTGGCAGCTGATTTCGGTATCAGTGCACGTACCGTCTATAAATGGTTAGCCCGCTTTGAGGAGCACGGATACGCAGGACTGCATTCAGCGTCCAGTCGCCCCCATAGCAGCCCTTACCAATTGCCTGATAGCTGGATCGAATGCATCCG
>NZ_JHVJ01000032.1 GCF_000620085.1 Marinobacterium jannaschii DSM 6295
TTGTGCCACCCGATACGATACAGCCAAGTCTCGTTGGGATTCGTTCCTCATCCTGTAGCGGTCTAACGATCCCGACCGGAAGCAACTTAGGTCGGGAATGGCTGATCACTACAACACCAGATTCCCGGTTAACTTTTCTTGCCCCAGATCTGCTCCAAACGCTGGTCACGGCCGCAATTCCAGCGGTAGAACTTGTATTTCAGGGCGTAGTTTTTATAGAAATCCTGGTGATAGCTCTCATCGCCGGTAATCGGCCAGAAGGTTGCCGCATCCAGAATAGGCGTCACTACATTGCGGTTAGGGAATTTTTCGATCACTGCTTGCCTGCTGGCTTCAGCAAGCCTGCGCTCTTCAGCGTTGGCGACAAAGATTGCCGCCCGATAGCTCGGCCCCTTATCACAGAACTGGCCCCGGTCGTCGAAGGGATCAATGTTGACCCAGTAATGATCCAGCAGCTGCTTGTAGGTCACGACCTCAGGGTCGTAGGTGATCTCCACCACTTCATAGTGCCCGTCATGGTTTCCGTTGTAAGTGGGATTGGGCAAGGTGCCACCACTAAATCCGGAAACCACATCGCTGACTCCTTCCAGCTTCTCGAAGTCTGACTCCATACACCAGAAGCAGCCACCGGCCAGTATCGCTTTATCGGCGTTGGCACCAGAAGCGAAAAGTGAGCTTAAAACCAACAGCGGCAGTGCAAAATGTTTTTTCATAGATCCGTCTCTCTTTCTTATTAGACTCTTCTGTCCCAAAGCGGGTTCAGGGGAGGCAGGCGCCGACTCTGACTGGGTAAGCTTACCGGAGTTCCTCTACTACGAAGCCCTGCCGCTATCCATACAAACAAAGCCTGATGATTTCAGGCTGAAAACCGCTGCTGTGACAACACAACTGCCGGTAGAGTTAAGGCCAGAAAGAGACAACTGTCACAGCAATCTTAAGACGGCTACGACAGTCCGAAGAGCCGTATCAGTGACCAAATTCCGGGATAATCACCTCTTCCCGAACCTGCTGACCATAATTGAACAATTGCAATGCCGGGGCTGCGCCAGTAGAGCTGATATTACTATCACACCAGTCTGTCCGGCTCAGGGCTGTAGGCGTCGAGTAGCTGGCGTAATCATCACTCAGGTCGACCCCAGGCAGCAGCCGGTCGCTGATCAGCTTGGCCCGTACCTGCACCGAGGGATCCGCCATGCGGTTACGCTGGCCCCACCCGATCATATAGTCATTGCAATAGATGCTCTCGGTTGCTGGACGCTCAAGGAATGCCAGATCGCGGTGAGCATCGAACCAGCGCCGCATCATAATCTCTTCAAACAACATAGCGGTATCCTCGTAAAGGACACCGCCGCCGCTGGCAGAAGAGTATGCGTAAAGGTCATTGGACCCTTCGGTTTCCAGCTCAGTACCCGCTTGTGCTGCAGTTAACATTTTCTGCTGTGAGGTGGCAGTTTTACCCTGAAAGAACACACCCGCAAGGCCATGCATCATTGCCGAGTTGAGCGGATAGGTCTGGTGGAGCTGTTCACTCGCCAAAGTAGGGAATCGGGAAACGTTCTCATAGATTTTCAGGTTGCTGTCCAGTCTCCCCAGCTCTTCGGGCGGCACCAGGTCGGCCGCGTGAGCCAGTTCGTGTGCCAGAAGGCTGAACAGATTTGGCTTAAGCTCACTGATAGTACGTGACGAATTGCGTTCGGCATTATAACTGTTTGAAACCGTGAGACGCCGATAGCTACTGTCCAGATAACGCGAAGTTTCGACAAACTTCAGGTCTTTACCGTATGCCAGCCGGGCATCAGTGTTACTGCTAAGATCTGCGGCTTCTTCAGCAGAGGTCCATAAGTAAGTGCCATCCAGATAAATTGCGCCGGTCAGTTCCGTATAATAGGACGGTCGGATATCGTGGCCAATTACGATTGCGGTCACACTTTTGAACAGTGCCAGATCAGACATTGGCATTGAGCGTAGCGCCTCAAGAAAATTCCGAGCCATCCAGCTATGGCTACTCACGACGCGTTCTGCAATACGATCGACCGTCAGAAAAGTGTAGGTAGTACCTAGCGGAGCCAGCTGACCCACGGTACAGGCATCTGCCGTGGTCTTCGCTAAAGCACACTGTTTGAGCGCAGACGCATAACCTGTCGTCTGATTCCAGGCTTTATAGCTGAGTTGCTGGATTGAGCTGCCACTTCCATCCCCATCTCCGCCACCCCCACATCCCTGCAACATTGCAACAACAAGTGCGCCAGTCAGAACCTTCCCTGTACTCATCATTCATCCCTATATAGCCAAATTCCATTCTGGGGCGATCTTATACGCTGTAGTTTGACGAGGCAAAAAAAATAGCTTTTGAGGTTGGATATGACTTACAGATGATCACCACTAGTCCTAACTCGGTTAATGACCATGCATGGGTATAATCACCTCCTCCCGCACCTGCCGACCATTATTGAACAATTGCAGTGCCGGGGCTGCGCCAGTAGAGCTGATATTACTATCACACCAGTCAGTGCGGCTCAGGGTTGTAGCTGTGGAGTAGCTGGCGTAGTCATCACTCAGATCGACATCAGGCAGCAGCCGGTCGCTGATCAGCTTGGCCCGTACCTGCACCGAGGGATCCGCCATGCGGTTACGCTGGCCCCAGCCGATTATAAAGTCATTACAGAAGGTGCTGTCAGTTGCGGGGCGTTCAAGGAAAGCCAGATCACGGTGAGCATCGAACCAGCGCCGCATCATAATCTCTTCAAACAACATAGCGGTATCCTCGTAGAGGACACCGCCGCCGCTGGCAGATGAATAAGCATAGAGGTCATTGGCCCCTTCAGTCTCAAACTCTGCGCCAACCTGAGCGGCGGTTATCAACTTTTGCTGGTCAGTGGCTGTTTTCCCCTGAAAAAATACCCCTGCCAGGCCATGCAACATCAATGAATTGAGCGGATAGGTCTGATGAAGCTGATCGCTGGCCAGTCCCGGAAAGCGCGCAACATTGGCAAAAACAGTCAGCGTACTATCGAGCCGCCCCAACTCCTCCGGTGGTAAAAAGTCAGCGGCATGAGCCAGCTCATGGGCAACCAATGCAAGAAGACTGGGGCTCAGCTGGTCTATTGTGCGGCTGTTGTTGCTATCCGCTTTATAGAGGTTCGGTACGGTAAGACGCTGAAAACCTGGATTCAGGTAGCGGGAAGCTTCGATAAATGTCAGGTCTTTGGCAAAAGCCAGGCGGGGATCCGTGTTGGTATCGAGATCGGCTGCTTCTTCGGCATTGGTCCAGAGAAAGGCACCGTCCAGGTGGATAGCACCATTAAGGCTGGTATAAAACGAGGGGCGTATATCGTGCCCAATAACAATCGCCGTGACGCTGCGAAAGATCAGCAGATCCTCTTCGGGCAACGTGCGGATGGCGGCAACAAAGTTGTCCCCCATCCATCGATGACTGGTCACCAGCCTTTCGGCGATCAGATCTACCGTCAACCTGCCATACACCGTCCCCAGGGGTGGCAGTTCACCTACGGTACAGGCCTCTGATTGCGTTTTGGCACGGGCACAGCGAACCAGTGAGGAGGCATAGTTTATTGATTGATTCCACGCCTGATAGAGACTCTCGCCTGTATTGACCTGACTGCTTGCCTCAGCACTACCGCCACCACCTCCGCCGCCACCACAACCAAGCAACAACGCGGTCAACAGGGCCACGATTAAGTACCTACCCGGAGCCATCTCCCCTCCCAGTATCGATTCCGATACGGTCACTTTTCAGGCAATGCAAGCCGGCACTCAGGTAGCTTACTAGCCGCGCCCTGTTAAGATCCTGCTGCATACAGGCCCGATATCCGGCGATTGAGGACGCTAACGCCAGCAACAGGCAGGGCTAAGCGACTGGCCACTCTACTCATCACTGCTGACACCGATATAACTCATCGCCTGCCGTGTCTCCTCCCGCTCATGCCCCAGGTCGCCGGTCAGGGAGAGCAACTCGGAGTAATGGGCACTGGCCTTGCGGCTGTTACCCGCAAGTTCGGCAGCCCGCCCGGCACCATGAATGCTGTAATAGCGGTTTGGCGATATCTCCAGGCTGGCTTCATAGGCATCCAGAGCGTCTTCGTAGCGCTGGCTGTTCATCAGCATATCGCCGTAGATTTCCCGCAATGGCAGCACGCTGCCGGGAGTCACCGGGTGCTTATCAACCGAGTCTTCCTGATCAGCCGCTTTGGCCATCAGTTTAAGGCCCGCATCGTAGTTGCCCTCGAGATAGAGTATCCAGGCCTCGATCGCCTGACGCTGGGCGTCAATCAGCGTCGCCCAATATGTTTGTCCGGCCTTCGTTGTATGCTCGAGTAGTCTATTCAGAGTAGCCAGATTCAAACGGGCTGCATGGACGTTTCCATTCCGCACAGCCCCCAGCGCCCTGGCGAAATAGGTAATAGCTTCAACCTGAGGGAATTTGTCCCACGGGAAGCCGGTTGGCTTCCGGATCGGCAGTATTGCAGCCTCCGCCCATTGCTTACGTTCCAGCTGATAACGCGCGGGCATTGCCGCCAGGGCATAGCCACTGACGAAGGTGGGCTGATACTGGGTGCGGACGTAGATTGACTCCAAGGCGGCTCGGGCCTTGGTGCTGTTGGCCATCTGCAGATATGCGTAGATCAGGTAGTCCTGGGCATGGGGGTAGTGATGGGAGACAAAGCTGCCGACCGGGAAGTTCAGCGCGGCATTCGCCGAGCGGAGATTCCAGTTGACCGTTTCCACCCAGTGTCCCAGCCTGACAAAAATATGCGATGGCATATGCAGCGCATGGGGGACGTCCGGGGCAATTTTGTCGTATGCCCGGGCTGCCTGCAGCGCCTGTCGGGCCAGTTCGGGATTATCGTAGGCATGTATGATGTAGTGGATGACTCCGGGGTGCTGGGCCTGTTGGGTATAGAGTGATTCCAGTAACGCGCCGGCTTCCTTCTGCTTGCTGAAGCTGCGATCACTTTTCGGGGCAATGGCCAGTTGCGACAAGGCATAGAACACTGCGGCTTCAGTATTATCTTTGTACTCCATATAGAGCTTTTTCTGTGCCTTAGCCCAGCGTTTTATCCGCTGCTCATAACTTCTCTCTTTCCAGCCATCGTAGAAGCGCTGAGTCGCGCGGATAAAGGCTCTTTCAATGGGTTCTGAAGGTTTGAGCTGGCGCGCCTTAGCAATGGCATCAGCCCCTTGCTGACTCTTAATCTCATCAGGCTCGCCCGGCCAGAGGGGATGAAAGCGGGTCATGGAAACACCCCAATACAGCATGGCGCAGTCAGGGTGAAGACTAATGAGTTCGCTAAAGCGACGGTGAGCCTCGGCGTACATCATATGGTGCAGCAGGGCCAGAGATTCATTGAAACCCTTGCGGGCATCTTCGCTACAGCTGATATCAAAGCGGACATCACCATAACGGTTTTCGACTGCAGTGGCGGTTGCGTCTGCATCCCCTGCGGCTACATCCATGTGAAGCATCATCAGCCAGAAGCTGAAAACCAGGGAACCCGCGCGCATAAGAGTATTCATGGCGTGCGCCTCACATTACACCGGCACAATAAAAGCTGTGACGTTAAAGCTGCGACCGCTGCCTTCACCCATGCGCTTTCCAGAACTCACGCCGGAGAATATCCCTGCACTGCAACCAGCTCCATACCGGTATCCATCAAAAGTTAACCGATCAGAAACCCGACTGCCTGATTGTGTTTCAGAATAGTTCAATTTCTTCTGTACAAACGAGGTTACCAACTGATCACTAATTAATTGTCGGCTTTGATGGATTCTGGACTAGAGTTATATGAAGTTCTGAAGAGGTTCCTACGGATTTCAGGCTCTCGTTCGACACGGATAAAAGGATGGGAATCCCGATGTTGAAATGGATACTGACAGACTGTCTGACAACCGCATTTTTTATTGTCGCAGCCGCTCAGGTCATGCCCTGGGTTGAGCAGGCTCGCGCAGATTCAAAACGTCGGGACCTGACCATCCTCAACTGGTCGGATTATATGGATCAGAGCCTGATCGCTGAATTTGAAGTGCAGCACGGCATTAAGGTCCGCCAGATACTGTTCGACTCGGAAGACAGCCGTACCGACCTGCTGCTGTCGACCCAGGCGGTGGGCTACGATCTGATTCTGGTATCCAATAGCGATATCAACGCTTACATCCGCCAGGGCTGGCTGCAACCTCTCGATCCCGAGCGTCTGCAAGCTTCACGGCAACATATAGCCCCGCGCTGGAATGAATTCAGTGATACGGCAACGCGCTACGGTATGCCCTACCTTTGGGGCACACTGGGCTTTGCCTACCGTGCCGACCTGCTCAAAAAAGCGCCCAGCCGCTGGATTGATCTCTATCGGCCTGGTGCTGAGCTGCAGGGGCATATCGGGATGATCGAAGACTCCAGAGACCTGATCGGTATGGCACTCAAGGCGCTCGGTCACCCGCTAAACAGCAGTGATGTGCAGCAACTCACGGAAGCCGAGGAACTGCTGCTGGCGCAGGCACCTTATGTACGCAGCTACCAGTACAACCTGCCAGGTTCAGATTCGGCACTGGTGAGCGGCGAACTGAAAGCTGCGGTGTTATATAACGGTGATGCCTTAGCACTGCAGGAGTACAGCCCTGAATTGAAATTTGTCCTGCCACAGGAGGGAGGCAATATCTGGATAGATTACTTTGCCCTTGGCAGCCATGCCCCCAATCCGGATATGGCGTACGCCTTCCTGAAATTTATTCATCAGCCGGAACATGCCGCGCGGTTATCCCAGAAACTGTTCTTTGCCACTCCGAATGAAACAGCCCAGACACTGCTACCAGAGTCGGTTCGCCTGAATAAGGCGATCTACCCGGATGCCCAGATTCTGGCCCGCTCCGAGATCCATCAGGCGCTGCCGCCACTGGCACAGAAACGACGTAATGTCATTACATCCCACCTGTTACGCGGTAGGCAATGAAGCTTAAGTACAAGTTACCTCTGACCTTTATCCCGCTGATCTGCCTACCGCTGGCAGTAGTGGCCGCCCTGTCCTATTTCGAATTAAAACAGAGCGCGCAACGAGAGGCCGAACAGCAGCTGAGAATCTTGCTGAGCCAATACAGCCACCAGATCGAAGAGGCTGTAAAAAGTGCCGAAACCTATACCGAGTACATCAGTCAGGACCCGTTACTACACCACTATCTGCTGACAGCTGACGCCATAGCCCGTTACAGCCTGATTCAGCGCCCCCTGTATGACCGCCTGTTAAGATTGCAGAATATCAGTCCTGAACACTACACGATCAATGTCCTGCTGCCTGATAACAGCATTGATCTGCAGGTCCTGTCTCAGCAGGCATCGATCAAACCCACCGGCGTCCAGAGCGGCCTGCCTGTCGCAGCCAGAACTGCGGGTGCTGAGCAGCCACCAGCCTTTTATCCCGATCCGGCCAGTGGAGAGGTTAACCTCTATACCCAGCGAAATATCTACCTGCGTGATCCCGGAGAGGTCAAGGACGTTGTTACAACAGATCTGACCCTGCGCGGCGCCGTTGTTATCGGCACCGATGTGTTCTCCCAGCTGGCTCCGCTGAATGACAGATTCTGGAGCAGCAGTGGTGCACTGCTGATTACCGATGCGCAAGGCCAGCTACTTCGCACGATTACTCAATCCAGCGAAAATTCCCGGCTTGAACTACCACCCGGCACGGCTGAAACAGGCCCCCGTAATATCCGGCTGGAGAGCGGAAACCATTTGCTGTTCCAGCAGCAGATCTACCCTCAGGTCTGGTTACAGGCGCTGATTCCGGAAGCGTCCGTCGACCGCTCCGGTCAGATTGTCGCGATGAATGTGATCACCGTATCGCTGATTGCCAGCATCCTGGCGATTCCCCTGTTGCTCTATTTGCTGAACAGCCAGATTCTGACACCGGTACGGCAGCTGACATCGGCCTTTATCCGCCTTGGCAAGCAGGAGGAAGAGATTCAGGTACTGGTGGCGCAGGAGGATGAGCTCGGCGATCTGAGCCGGCTTTTCAACCGCACCAGCCTGGAACTGCATCGCTCCCACCGGCAGATCAGGAACCTGGCCTTCAGTGACAGCCTGACAGGACTGCCAAACCGCTTTATGTTTATGAAAAATCTGAAGCAGGCGATGGAGCGGGCCAGCGAACATAACCAGAAGATGGCATTGCTGTTTCTCGATCTTGATCGGTTTAAGCAGATTAATGACAGTATGGGGCATAACACCGGCGATGCGCTGCTACAGCAGGTGGCCGCCCTGCTGCAGCGAAACCTGCGCAACCACGACCTGGTTACCCGCAGTGGCGATGAATTAGCGGCCCTCAGCCGCAGTAACCTGGCCCGCCTTGGCGGTGATGAGTTCACTATCCTGTTGCAGGATATCAGTTCGCCTGAAGAAGCCCGTATTATTGCCGAACGTATCATTGCCGCCCTGTCCGAGCCTCTTGAGGTGAACAACCAGCAGCTGAATACCGGTGCCAGCATCGGTATATCGCTGTTTCCCCAACACGGTAGCAATAGCGAAGAGCTGATTCGCCATGCAGACGTCGCTATGTATCAGGCAAAAAGAGACACGGTGACCCGTTACCGCTTCTTCAGCGAACGCAGCCTGGATGAGGAAGGACAGAAGCAGATTGAAGCCAGGCTCTACCGGGCGATCAAATCCGGTCAGATCGAAGTGTGCTATCAGCCCATCTTAGATCAGCACAGCCTGCGTACCGTCGCTGTCGAAGCTTTGCTGCGCTGGGAGGACAGCCAGCTAGGCCCCGTCGAACCCGCCCTGTTTATCCCCATTGCAGAGCGCTGTGGACTGATCAGCCTGCTGAGCGAAGAAGCAATCAATACAGCGCTGGCGCAGCTTAAACGCTGGCACAGCGACGGGCTCAGCGAGCTTAAACTGTCACTGAACCTGTGTAGTGCACAGCTTCAGGACAGCAGTTTCCCCGACAAGCTTGGCGAGTTGCTGCGACAGTACCAACTCGAGCCACAGTCAGTCTGGCTGGAGATCAAGGAAGCGCAGTTACTGAGCAGCAATGAACAATCCCAGACAACTATCACCGCCCTGAAACAGGCAGGCTACAGTATCGCACTGGACGACTTCGGTACGGGATACTCCTCAGTCAGCGCCCTCAGGGATAAGCCGGCAGCGATTCTTAAGATCGATCACACCGTCTTGAACGATTTTGAGCATAACGAGAAGCAGCAATCACTGGTCGCCGCCATCCTGTTGATGGCAAAAACGCTGAATCTGAAAGTGATCGTCGAAGGGATCGAAAACGAGGAACAACTCGCAATCATGTGCGAGTTCGGCTGCGATATGCTGCAAGGCTACCTTTTCAGCCCCCCTTTGGCCGCCGACGACCTCAGTCGCCTGTTAAACAGCCAGCTGTGGCTGCAGCAGAGTGGCAACCGCTACACCCCTCAGTGAGTGCTGCTTCATCCGGTTACTCTGACAACTTGTCTAAGTAGTAGTACTCCTTTACCCTGACGCCGCCTAAGCCCTAGTATCAAAGCAATACTAAGACGAGCGCAAACCTGCCGGACACTGTCTCAGCTGACACCCCGGCGGCACAACCTCATCCACAGTCCCTCCGGGTGGCTGTTGTCCAAAATATGTACGACCGGATTTTCCCACATGTTTAACAAGCCACTGCTGCCCTGCCTGTTGGCAATGCTCTGCAGTTTATCCAGTACTGTAGCAGCTGACACACTGGACTCTGTCCAGCAGAGGGGACATCTGAAGTGCGGCGTGACCACCGGCGTACCGGGATTCTCCATGCCCAACACCCGGGGGGAGTGGAATGGCCTGGATGTTGACCTTTGCCGCGCCATTGCCGCCGCAACACTGGGTGACGCCTCTAAAACCAAGTTTGTCCCGCTGACCACAAAAGAGCGTTTCACCGCCCTGCAGTCCGGTGAAGTGGACGTACTGACCCGCAATACCACCTGGAACCAGACCCGCGACAGCCAGCTGGGGCTTAACTTTGCCGGTATCAACTTCTATGACGGCCAGGGTTTTATGGTGATGAAAGATCTCGGCGTCACCCGCCTGGATCAGATGGATGGGGCGACAATCTGTATCCAGTCAGCCACTACAAGCGAACAAAACCTGGCCGACTACTTTCGCTTTAAGGAGATGAGCTATAAAACCGTGGTGTTTGAGACCAACGCCCAGGCTCTGCAGGGATTTGAAGCCAGACGCTGCGACCTGTTTACCACGGACACCTCCCAGCTATACGGCCACCGGCTCACAATGCAGGCGCCCGCAGAGGCCATGATTCTGCCTGAGATAATTTCCAAAGAACCGCTAGGCCCGGTAGTACGTCAGGGTGATGACCGTTGGTTCAGGGTCGTTAAATGGACCCACAACGCCATGATCAATGCCGAGGAGCTGGGAGTCACAGCCGCAAACGCCGAAACAATGAAGCAGAGCCAGAACCCGGATATCCGGCGCTTACTGGGTGTCGAAGGCCCCCGTGGTAAAGGGCTAGACCTGCCACGTGACTGGGTTTATCAGGTGATCACCCAGGTAGGCAACTACGGCGAAAGCTTTGAACGTAATCTGGGTCAGAGATCGCCGTTGAAGATCGCCCGTGGCCTCAACGCCCTCTGGGTAGATGGCGGCCTGCACTACGCACCCCCGATTCGTTAATCACCCACTGTCTCAGGCGGCGACAGCCGCCTTCTCTGTCGCAGCACGACTGTCCTCTGAAATGAGTGGATATTCATTGACTTCGACGGCATTTGTGATAGCGTACTAGTACATGAATACAGACAATCCCTATCTTGATGAGCTGCTCGAACACCTGCTTGCCGTTGATGACAAGGCCGGTATGGAAAAAGCACTGAGTGGTCTGCTGACACCCTCAGAGCTGGTCGAAATCAGTAAGCGTCTGCAGATATTCAAATTGTTAAAAGCCGGCGTCCCCCAGCGGCAGATCGCCGAAAGACTGGGTGTGGGCATTGCTACCGTCACCCGCGGTTCACGCGCGCTGAAAGGCGAATAAGTTAAGAGCAAACTATGTACAGAAAACCTGCCAGAATTGAGCTGCCCCGCAAGCCTCACTATGTCACCATCAGCGCCGACTGTGATTTTTTTGCGCTGTTTAAGAAGATCGAAAAACGCTATGACAGCTGCTTCTATCTAGAGTCTCTGGGTGAGGACAGCCATATCGCCCGCCACTCCATCATCGGTTTCGATCCGGAGCAACAGCTGTTTGCCAACGGCGATACCCTGACGATTGAAGATCGCGATGGCAACCGCGAAGAATACCAGAGCGATAATCCTTACTACCTGCTGCGCGAAATCGTGCCACAGGACATTATCTCGCGTAAGTATGCCGGAGGCCTGACCGGCTATCTCGGTTACGACGCGATGAACTACTTCGAGTCCAGCCTGCAGCTGCAGCACAGCGAACTGTTCGATACCTTCCGTTTCGGCCTGTTTAAGGATGGCCTGATTCTCGACAAGATGACCGGCGAGGTGATCTACTTTTATTACAGTGACAGCCGCCTGGCACTGGTCGAAGAGCTGATCGCTGCCGACGAAGTCCCTAATGGTGAGCTGCAGGTGATCGCCACCGGCGAAACCATGACCCAGGACGAGCATCGCGCAGCGGTGCTCAAGGTTAAGCAGGACATCATCGAAGGTAAGATCTTCCAGACTGAAGTGGGCTTCAAGAAACGCTTCAAACTGATCGGCGATACTATCAACCTGTATGAAGAGTTGCGCAACGTAAACCCGTCACCGCAGATGTACTACGTTAAGTTCGGCGAACAGAAACTGATCGGCGCCAGCCCCGAACTGCTGTTCCGCTTGCGTCAGGGCGAGATGGAAACCTTTCCACTGGCCGGTACTGCCAAGCGCGGGGTTGATGCGAAAGAAGACACCGCCCTCGCCCGTGCCCTGCTGAACGATCCAAAAGAGATCGCCGAACACAATATGATTGTCGACCTGCACCGTAACGATATCGGCCGCGTTGCCCAGTTCGGTACCGTTAAGGTACGTAGCCTGATGGATATCAAACGCTTCAGCCATGTGCAGCATATTTCCAGTGAGATTGTCGGCATCATCTCTGACAAAGAAGATATGTTCTCAGCACTGGCCAGTAACTTCCCGGCCGGCACCCTCACCGGCGCACCGAAGATTGAAGCGATGAAGATCATCAACGATCTGGAACTCGACGGACGCGGCCCGTACGGTGGCGCTGTCGGTCATTTCTCCTTCAACGGCGACTGCACTTTTGCAATTCCGATCAGGACTGTGTTTGCCAATGGCGAAGAAGCCTATGTACAGACCTGTGGCGGCAACGTCTACGACTCCAATCCCGAAGACGAATACGAAGAGATCCGCCGTAAGTTTGCCGGCACCAAGAAAGTACTGGACAAGTTCGCACCGAAAGATCAGGAGCAGGTGTAATGAAGGTTTATATCATCGATAACTATGATTCATTCACCTACAACCTCTATCAGTTTATTGGTGAGATTCTGACCTCTGAGAAAAGCCAGGGGCAGATCAGCGATTTCGACATCATTGTTAAACGAAACGATGAAGTCACCCTGGAAGAGATTGAAGCGGCAGCCCCGGACCGCATCATTATCTCACCAGGTCCGGGATCACCGGATGATGAAAACTACTTCGGCATCTGCGCTCGCGTCATCCGCGAACTGGGGCCGAAAATTCCTCTGCTGGGCGTCTGCCTGGGTATGCAGGGAATCACCCATGTCTTTGGTGGCAAGGTAGTGAAAGCCCACCTGCCGATGCACGGCAAGATCAGCCCGATCAGCCACGACAGTGAAGGAATGTTCCGTAATATCCCCGATCAGCTGGAAGTGATGCGCTATCACTCTCTGATGGCACAGGCGGAAAGTTTCCCGGCCGAGCTGAAACTGACCGCTGTAGTCGGTGACGATATCAATGCCGGACAGTTTGAAGACCTCGCCAAGATCCATCAGGGCGGTGAGTTTGAGATTATGGGGATCCAGCACCGTCAGCACCCGATCTATGGTATTCAGTTCCACCCGGAATCCTTTGCCACCGAAGGCGGTAAAGAGTTGATCCGTAACTTTCTGTTTGCTGGCTGACCGCAGCGGACAAGTGATAAAACGGCTGCCATTGCAGCCGTTTTTTGTTTTCGGTCATAGTTACAGTCCGGGTTTGTTGCTTTGCGTTCCGGAATGTATAAAGTTGACCGTAGTTGTAAACATAATGTAAATCGACATTGCCCAATAGTGGGATACAGCGCTAGTTTTATAACTACAATAACTACAAAAGGCCTGATACGTCGGGCCATTCGACGGAGCTACACTATGCACTCAGACGCCAAAATTCTGGTCGTCGATGATGAGCTGGTTACCCGCCAGTGTCTCAGCAGCTATTTCGAAAATGAAGGATATAAGGTTTACTGCGCTGAAACGGCCGAACAGGCCGAATCTATACTTGCCCGCGAAGCGATCGACCTGGTACTGCTGGACATCCGGCTGCCCGGTAAGGATGGCCTCACCCTCACCCGGGAACTGCGCGTGACCACCGAAGTCGGTATCATACTGGTGACCGGACGGCAGGACGACATCGACCGCCTGATTGGCCTTGAGTGCGGTGCCGATGACTATGTCACCAAACCATTTAATCCGCGCGAGATTCTCGCCCGCGCCAAGAACCTGATCCGCCGGGTACGCCACTGTACCTTTGCCAAACCCACCGATGCCGTCGTTAACAGCCTGATGGCCTTCGACAGTTGGAAGCTGAATATCGATCGCCGCACTCTGATCGATGAACACCAGCAATCGACCCAGCTCACTGAAGGTGAATTCCAGCTGCTTAAGAGCCTGATGTCCAGTGCCGGACATGTGATGAGCAGGGACCAGATCCTCGATCAGATCCGTAACCGTGAATGGGTTCCCACCGATCGCACCGTCGATGTACTGGTTGGCCGGCTAAGGCGCAAACTGCAGGATGATCCGGCCAACCCGCGCCTGATTCTCACCGTTCACGGCGCAGGCTACCTGTTCACCCCCAAACCCGTAGACATTGGATGAGATGGCTGACGCTAGCGCTGCTATTGGTATTAGCCAGCAGTGTTGGCGCATCGCAGACGGCTGAAGAAACACAACGCAAGCCCGTACTGATAGCCTGCGGCCACCCCCATTACCCTCCGGTTTCCTGGACCGAGCAGGGACGGCTCAATGGACTGGCTGCTGAGGTGGCGCAGCGACTGTTTGCCGAGCTGGGCTATCGGGTTAAGCTCGATGGCCAGGGAAACTGGAAGCGCTGTCTGCGCGAAGTACGTGATGGTCGTGCTGATATTGTGGTCGCCGCTTACCGGATTCCCAGCCGTGAGCCTTATCTTGAATTTACCCGGCAACACCTGATCGACGATAAAGTCGCGATCTTTATCAACAGTCAGCGCAGCCCCTATGTGAAGCAGCTCGAAGACCTGAAAGGCAAATCGGTTGGCATGCTGCTGGGCGATACCTTTGGCTCCCGCTTTGATCGGTTTGTTCAGCAACACAATAAAATCGAGTTTGTGTCAAAAGGCCACCAGAACTTCGCCAAACTGGCACTGGGACGTATCGACTTTATGCCGTTGGGGCTGATCAGCGGCATGTTGCAAAACCAGCGACTGGGATACAGCGAACTGATCCGGCCGCTGGATATCGAATTTGCGACTGAATATTACTATCTGGCAATAGGTCGCAATAGCGGCCTGCAACAGCACCTGGCCCAACTCAGCCTGCGCCTCAGCGAATTACACCGCAATGGCGAGATTAAACGCCTGACCCGGAAATACAGCCAGATCTACCTGACCAGCCCTCATACCGCAGACAATCACGATGGCGAGCCTTAAACCGCAGTGGCGACATCCCCTCAGCCACTACTCACGCAATCATCCACTGGGCTACCGCATGATGGTGTACATCGCCCTCTGCAGCTGCCTGTTTATATTACTCTCCACCAGCGTTCAGCTGATGCTCGATTACCGGCGTGAAATGCGCGCAATCGACCAGCAGATCCAGCTGATCCGTAGCAGTTATCTGGCCAGTATCGCTAAAAGTCTGTGGGATCTGGATCAGGTACAGCTGGAACTCCAGCTCAAGGGGATCAGTGCCCTGCCGGACATCATCCAGCTACAGCTGCATGATCGCGGTAAGAAACCGGTTATCAGCCTGCCGCAACAGCCGCTGCCGGCGACCCACAGAGTGATCAACCACCGCTTTGACCTGATCTACCGGACCAGCAAGGAGATCGACCGTAACCTCGGCACGCTGATTGTCAAAACCGATCTGGAAGCGGTTTACGGCCGCCTCTGGCAAACCGCTATCAGTATCCTGATCAACCAGACCCTGCTGGTTGCGCTTATTATGGTCGCCATCCTGACAATACTGCAGCGCCAGATTACACGACATCTGGAGATCATGGCCCGCTACAGCCGCCGGATTGGTAGCGGCCACCTCAGTGAACGCCTGCGCCTGAACCGTCGCCGCCCGGCCAAGCCGGATGAACTCGATCAGCTGGCTTCAGCCCTGAATGAGATGCGGCTCTCCATCCGTCAGGATATCAGCCGACGCGAGCAGGAGCAGGAAGCGCTGCGCTATAACCGCGACCAGCTTCGGGAGATGGTCGCAGAACGCACCCAGAGCCTGCAGCAGGCCAAAGAGACGGCAGAAGAAGCCAACAAGGCCAAATCGCAGTTTCTGGCTACCATGAGCCATGAGATCCGCACCCCGATGAACGGTATGCTGGGGATGATCCAGCTGCTGGAAAGTGGCCCACTGAACGGTCAGCAACAGCACCAGCTGAAGGTACTGCATCAGTCAACTGAAGCCCTGCTGGAAACGTTTAACCACGTGTTGCAATACGGCCGGCTTGAGGAGGGAGCCTGGGAGGTTAAGCCCTCTCACTTTTCACTGCAGGATATGCTCAACAGCCTGATACAGCTGATGACTCCCGGAGCCCGCGACAAGGGTCTGATATTGCTGCTGGAAGCCGAGCAGCTGCATGATCACTGCTACGGTGCGGCAGCCAGCCTGCGCCAGATACTGACCAACCTGCTCTCCAATGCCATCAAGTTTACCGATCAGCGTCCGGAGCGGGGTCACGATTGTACCGTAGCTGAGGACAGTAACGGCCGCGGTAAGGTCATTCTGCGCGCCAGTCGCATTAACCCGCAATCCGGCAATGCCGAAGGCAATCGCCAGCGTCTGCGGTTTGAAGTGATCGATAACGGCATTGGCATCGAGCCTTCACTGCAGGATCAGATCTTCGAACGCTTCACCCAGGCGGATGACTCCATCACCCGCCGCTTTGGCGGCACCGGCCTGGGCCTGGCCATCTGCAAAGAGCTGGCCAGCACCCTGAAAGGAGACATTGGCGTCGAGAGCAGTCCGGGCCGGGGTAGCTGTTTCTGGCTGGAAGTCAGCCTGGAATGTTCCAGCGAAAGCCTGCCCACTCCGCACTATGAAACCGAGGTCGAGCTGCCTGAGACTCGGCCGGCCGAGCTGTTGCTGGTAGAGGATGTAGAGATCAACCAACAGGTCGTTACCGGCTTACTGGCGCAATATCAGCACCGCGTGACGATCGCCGCCACGGGTAATGAAGCGCTGCAGATAGCCAGACAACGACCGTTTGACCTGATCCTGATGGATATGCACCTTCCCGGCATCAGCGGGCTCGAAACCGCGGCACGGCTGCGCAGTCAGCCAGATGGACGCAACAGGGACACACCGATTATCGCCCTCACAGCCAGCGTGCGGCGTGAGGATATCGAAAACTACCATCAGGCCGGACTACAGGATGTGATCGCCAAACCAGTGCGACTACAGCACCTTCTGCAGGTCATCGCCTGCTATAGCACCAATGCGAGACCAGCGGAAACAGCCAACACCTGCCACGATGTTCAGCATTTCTCTGTCGACCTTAACAATAACGGGGGCACTCCGCTGTTCGATAAAGGCCTGCTGCAGATGCATCTTCAGGCCCTCGGGGAGGAAAAACTGAGGTCTCTTATGCAGGCCTTTCTTCAGCTCAGCGAGCAGATTTGGCCGGAACTGAACCAGGCGGCAGAGAGACAGCAGACTGAGCAGTTGTCTGAACTGGCCCATAAACTGGCCGGCGCCTGCGACAGCATCGGCTTTATGGCCGCCAGCGATGCGTTACGCACACTGGAGAACAGCGCCGCCGATGGTGAGATTCCGTCGGCCAATGCGATCAGACAGGCCGGGCTGCTGCTGGAAGCCAGCCGCAGCTTTGCCCGGGCGTTTCCGTCCCTGAAGGATCTGACAGACGGCAAATAAAAAAAGGGCAGTCAAAATGACTGCCCGAAAGTGACCTGCTGTCAGGTCGATTACCAAGGAGAGTCCCGCAATCCGGTCCTGTCAGTGAATGTCAGTACCGGATTGCCGTCCTGTTACAACACTTTTGCTACTGCCTGCTGAACTTCATCTTCATACTCAGTCAGTACAGGCTCATCATCACGCGCCCACTGTTCTTTCTCTTCAGCCGATGCTTTCGGAGAGAACAGCCCGGTTGCGGCGTAAAACAATCCGAACACCGGGGACAACCAGCAGGCAAAGGCCAGCGGGATGTACAGCAGGTTTTCGGTATTTCCATCTGCGATACCCAGCCCCAATGCGGTAATAACGAATGCACCACCGGCATTCCAGGGAATCAGCGGAGAGATCAGCGTCCCGCCCTCTTCCACCGCACGGGACAGATTCAGCGTCGAATAACCCTGGCCACGATACGCCGGTGCAAACATCCGGCCTGGCAGCGCGATAGAGAGGTAAGGATCACCGGCAACCAGATTGGTCGCAACAGCCGACCCCGTTGCCGCTGCCTGCAGGCCAAAGAATGAACGGGTCCGGCGCAGTACGGCTTCGATAATGGCTTCCAGGCAGCCGGTACGTTCCAGCGCACCGCCAAAGCCCAATGCGATCAGTACCAGCGTGATCACCCAGGTCATTGACTGGATACCGCCACGATTCAGCAGACTGTCGATCTCAGAGATGCCGGTATCGACCTTATAGCCGCCCTGCATATAGCCAAACACTTCGTGCAGAGACGCGCCCTGGACAAAGATTGCCAGTACAGCACCCAGCGCGGCGCCAGCAAACAGTGAAGGCAGCGCAGGCATCTTTTTAAGCGCCAGGCCGATGACCACGACGGCCGGCAACAACAGGATCGGAGTCAGTTCAAACTGACCAGCCAGACCACCGGTAATCGCTTCAATACGGGAGAAGTCCACCTGTTCGCCGCCAATCATATTGAAGCCAACAAACAGATAGATCAGAAATGCCACAATCATCGCCGGTACTGTTGTCGGCATCATATTGCGGATATGGTCGAACAAGTTAACGCCGGTAACGGCCGGTGCCAGATTGGTGGTATCGGAAAGCGGTGATACCTTGTCACCGAAGAATGCACCGGATACCACGGCTCCGGCGGTCCAGTACATAGGGATATCAAAGCCTGCGCCAATACCCATCAGTGCAAGACCAACTGTCCCGGTTGTACCCCAGGAAGTACCCAACGAAACAGATACCACGGCGCACAGCAGCATACCGGCAGCGAGGAATATTTCAGGGCTGAGGAAGTTCAGACCGTAATAGATCAGTAGCGGTACGGTGCCACTGGCGATCCAGACGCCAATGATCATGCCTACCGTCATCAGGATGGCGATAGAAGGCAGGCCAACGCGCACAACGTGCAGTATGCCGTCTTCCATATCGGCCCAGCGATAGCCTCTAAACCAACCCAGTATCGCGGTGATAGCCAAACCAATGGCCAGTGGAATATGGGGAGTAAAGTCCTCAAACCAGAACAACTGGATGCCCAGCACAGCAAGGGTTAGCAGGATGGGCAGCAAGGCCATCCAGAAACCCGGTTTTATCTTATTGTTATCAGTCATTAGCAACTCCTGTTTCATTCAGGTATCCGACCTGCCGCCAGGACAAGCCGGAGGTGCAGCTTTTCAGCTACAACAGGATGCTAAGCAATCGATGTAAACCCGTAACAAAGTCACTGTTAAAAGTTGTAACTGGGCCCGACAAGCTCATTTACAGTTCACAGAAAAAGCAAACGGGACCTGAGTCCCGTTTACATATCCCCTAAAAGCAATTTATCCGCTGCAGCATCAGGACAGATTCATATCTCCAGTAGATTGCCCGGATTCATAATATTGTCCGGGTCCAGGGCACGCTTTACTGACTTCATGGTTTCCAGAGCCCCCGACTGTGCCGGCGACAGGTAGTGCTTTTTGCCCGCCCCGAGTTCCTGATCGCCACTGCAGGTACCCTCCAGCGAGAGGGCCTTGCCGACTATCGCCTCTGCCAGTGAACGGGCCAGCTGTTGCTGCCTGGCGTCACTGCCCTCAAACAGGATCAGCATATGAAAACTGCCGTCACCCACATGACCGACAATCGGACAGAGCAACCCGCTTTCGTCGGCCCGTGTTTGCGCATGAAGCAAGGCGTCAGCCAGCCGCGAAACAGGCACACAGATATCGATCGTCAGGGTAGCGGCCGCTTTTTGTAACATCTGCGCTGCCGACCAGGCGTCATGGCGGGCACGCCACAGAGCATCAGATTCGGCATCCCCTGTCGTCCATTGAAAATTACTGCCATTGAATTCGGCCAGCACATCCGTAAAAGCGATTACCTGCTCGGTTACATCGGCTTCTCTACCCTGAAATTCCAGAAACAGCGTTGGTGCCTCAGATAAACCGGATAGTTTGCTGTGACGAATACTCGCCTGCATCTGCAACCGGTCCAGCAACTCAACCCGGGACATGGAGATCCCCCGGCGATCGGCGACCATCACCGCATTTACGGCATCGTCCAGAGTTTCGAAGCTGCAGACGGCTGTGCGGGTCTGTTCAGGTCGCTGAAACAGACGCACCTGAACTTCAGTGACAATGCCCAGAGTGCCTTCGGCGCCGACAAAAAGTGCGGTGAGGTCATATCCGGTGGCGCTTTTTCGGGTACGACCGCCCACGCGAATAATCTCGCCACTGGCTGTTACTACTGTCAGACCGATCACCATGGATCGCATAGTGCCATAACGCATCGAGTTGGTGCCGGATGCCCGGCTTGATGCCATCCCCCCGAGGGTTGCCCCCGGCTCTGTACTCAGTGGAAAGAAAAGATTGTCGTAACGAAGATCGAGATTAAGTTGCTCGGCGCTGACCCCGGCCTGTACCCGGCAGTCATTATCCTTGGCGTTAATCTCCAGTACGCGGTTCATCTCAGAGAGATCAATACAGACACCGCCGTGCACAACCGGATCAGACGCCTGTGCGGGAATACCGCTGCTATGAGGCACCAGCGGGATACTGTGACGGGCACAAAGCCTGACCACCTGCACGACCTCCTCGTTAGAGAACGGGCAAACCACCAGATCCGGTCCGGGCCCACGTCCCCGCCCGGCATCAGCCGAGAGACGGATACGGTCTCCCCAGCCCGGGGCCAGTTCACTGACAACCTCACGCAGATCAGCCTGCGTATATTTCCTTCGAGCCATCTCCATTGGCACCTCCCTCAAGGCCGCTGTCCTTTACCAGACAAGTAGTATCAGGGAACCCGTTAAGATTCACCTCCATTAAACCAGCCGGCGGTCCGCCCGACTATGTTTATCCGTCAAAATGTCTGTTCAGGTCAGATAACAACGCCTGGTAAATCGGGTTACAGAATTCCGCCACCGCCGAGTCATCGCTGGTTTCGTAGCGGGAATACCATTCCACAAACGCCTGACCGGTCGCCGTCACTGCGTACACCCGCAACCCGCCGATATAGCTATGCACCCTGTCTGCTGCCACCGGCCCTGGGCCGTCATCGATACTGTAGGACAGGCTGCGCTCCTCATCATCCAGTGTTAACAGGGTTTCATGGAAGGCATCATTCAGTATCCGCTTCGCCCCCTTATTAGCCCCAACTATATTTCCCTTCTGTTCGACATGGGTTACCACCGAAGGGGCCCAGGAAAGATCATGAAACTCCCTGAGCAACTGCCAGACCCGATCGGCATCGGCGTTAACCACAACTGAGTTATAACACTGTCCCATCTCTGCCTCCGTTTGAAATTCAGACATCTTCTTAAGGGTAGAAGAGCCAACAGAGATTTCCGCCGTTATCGCAACAATCACCGGTTTTTACTACGGTATCGGCCCGAGATGGAGCCGCTACACTGAAAAATCATAAGAGAGCCGCCAGAAAAGCGTTCAGCCAGATTAATGGCTTGCGACAACTCTTTACAGATTAATGAACGTTTACCATGTAAAGTAAGGCCAGTTAAAGGTTAACGAGTTGAGTGCTATGTCCACCGAAGGAAACAACAAAAATAAACGGGACTTTGAAAGTCCGCTCCGTCATCGTAATAAGGCATTTCTGACTGATTCTGATACTTCGGAACAGAGCACGATCCGGGTTGCATTTGTACTGTTCGAGCACTTTTCAATGATGGCCTTCACCGCCGCAGTTGATGCGCTGGTAACAGCTAACCTGGTCACTCATAAACCTACCTTCGAGGTCAGCACCTTCAGCCTCTCCGGTGATGCCATCTGTTCTGATCTCGGCATCGACATCTCCGTTGGTGGAGGTATCCGCCGCGACGCACTGGCATCAGAGGATATTATTATTCTCTGCGGCGGCTACCGCAGTAAGTTACAGATGCCACCTTTACTCAAATCTGCCCTGACCGAAGCCGGACGTAACCAGCCAGTCCTGGGCGGTTTGTGGAACGGCAGCTTTTTCCTGGCTGAAGCAGGCCTGCTTAATGGTTATAACAGCACGATCCACCCGGAAAACCGCGCCCTGTTCGGTGACCGCTTCCCCGATATCAATCTGCTGAAACAGCCGGTGGTGATCGACCGCGACCGTATCAGCTGTGCCGGTGCCAGCAGCTCGCTCGATATGATGCTGGAACTGATCAAGGGCTATTTCGGTCCGGAACTGGTGCGCGGTATCAGAGAGATCCTGAGCTGCGACAAGATAGGCGAATTGCCGGACAAACCGATGGCCGAAGTCAGCCTGCCGCCAACCTTACCGGAGTCGCTCAAGACCATGCTTGAGCTGATGGAGAACAATATAGAAGAGCCTCTCAGCATGACCGAGATTGCCAGCTATGTTGATCTGTCCCGCCGTCAGGTCGAACGCCTGTTCCTGCGCCATGTTGATACGACACCCTCGAAGTACTATCTCGAGCTGCGCATCACCCGCGCGCGCCAGTTGCTGCTGCAGAGCAACGAATCGATCGCCAATATTGCCGTTGCCTGCGGCTTTGTCAGTACCACCCACTTCAGCCACTGTTTCCGCGACTATTTCGGCCAGTCTCCAACGCAGGCCCGGCGCAGCCTGCAGGATGAATCCTGAGCCAGCTGGCCGGATTTGATTACAACGGCATTCCAGCTACACTGGCCTTCATGTAAGACATTCAATAATCAGCAGGCATCTGATCAGGTGCCTGCTGTGTCAGAAAGGAAGTTTAATGTCCGCGTTTGACCAGATCCCCCGCTCGCCCATCGTACACAGTCCGACACCGCTGGAGTCTTTGCCCCGGCTGGCTGAACGGCTGGGCATTCGCAGTCTCTATATCAAACGCGATGACTGTACCGGCCTGGCTGGCGGCGGCAATAAGGCTCGAAAACTCGAATACCTGGTCGCCGATGCTCTTCTGGCCGGTGCCGACACCCTGATTACTATTGGCGGCATACAGTCTAACCATGCCCGGCAGACCGCGGCTGCGGCGGCCCGCTTCGGACTTCGTTGCATGCTGGTGCTGGAAGATGTCCCGGGCACACCGAAAACCGACTACTACAATAACGGCAACCTGCTGCTGGATAAGCTGCTTGGCGCCGAGGTACATATCTGCGAAGACGGTGACTGCGACGCCCTCGCCGAAAAACTGGCTAAGAAAGTGCGCTCGACAGGTAATACCCCCTATATCATCCCGGTAGGCGGCTCCAATGAACTGGGGGCGATGGGGTATGTACGCTGTGCCAGAGAGATCCTGGAAGAGATCGAAACCCACCAGTTACCGATAGACCGTATTGTTCTTGCCAGCGGCAGTGCCGGTACCCAGGCAGGTCTGTTGGCGGGCCTGCTTGATGCGGGCCGGCATATCCCTGTGCTGGGGATCTGCGTCAGCCGCGATGGCAGTAGCCAGCAGGCTCTGGTTGAGGCGCTTCTGGACAAGGTGCTGCAACGCATGGAGATCGATCAACCTCTGCGCCCGGATCTGGTGCAGGCGAACGGCCACTACTATGGTGAAGGATACGGCATCCCGACAGCGGAAATGCAGAAAGCTGTCGAGCTGGTTGCCAGCGGCGAGGGCATCCTGCTGGACCCGGTATATACCGGTAAAGCGATGGCCGGGCTGATTGATCTGTGCCGAATGGGCGAGATTGGTTCTGACGAGAATGTGTTGTTCCTGCATACCGGCGGAAGTCCCGGTCTGTTCGCCTACCGGGAGCTGTTTTAACCTTCCAATCGGGCGTCCGTTCTGTAACTATAGCCGCCCGGTATCCGGCACCGGCCGTGATGACAGACTGATTTGATCGTAGTAGCTGAATTGAGGTGATCCCATTGAGTACCATGCCTGAGGGCATTCCTGCCCTGAGAACCATTGCCATGCCCGCTGATACCAACCCTGATGGTGATATCTTCGGAGGCTGGATTATGTCTCAGATGGACGTAGCCAGTGGTGTCTTTGCGGCGAAGCTGGCCGAAGGCAGAGTCGTTACGGTGGCTGTCGATGCCATGACATTCCATAAGCCAGTCTATGTCGGTGATGATGTCAGCTGCTATTGCACCGTCACTAAGCAGGGCACTACGTCCGTAGCCATTCATGTTGAAGTCTGGGTTCAGCGCCATCACAGCGACAAGGTCGCCAAGGTCACCGAAGGGCTGTTTACCTTTGTCGGTATTGACGAGAATGGTATCCCCCGCACCCTGCCAGCCGGTCTGGCAGAAAAATGAAGATCCGGTCGTTCTGACTCAGAATGACTGTTTAACTGCCAGAAACTCACCTTTGCCGACCGGCAATAGCTGGGTTACAAATGCGTTGTCGGCCCCGACCAGTTCCATAAACGGGGCCAGTTCCGCCTGATGAGAGATCGCATTGTCCACCACCAGCACGCCACCGGGCTTCAGTAACCGGCGCAACTCCGGCCACCACTGCACATAATTATCACGCGCCGAATCAAGGAAGATCATCTCATAATTCTGGGTATCTTCTGTCGTCAGATAGAGGCCTGCATCGCCCTGATACTGGCGGATATGCTGACTAAGCCCGGCACGGGCAAAATTCTCACCGGCGAGCTCTATCTTTGATGCGTCCTGCTCTATGGTTGTGACCAGACTGTTCAGTTCTGACGCTGCGGACGCCAGCCACAGGGTTGAATATCCATTGGACGTGCCGACTTCCAGAATATTCCGCGCCCGGGTCAGGCACACCAGCATCACCAGTAATTCGCCGGTATCCGCAGTGATATTGAGCATTTTCTCACTGTGATTTTCTGTCTGCCGGTCGTGCTCCAGCCCCTGCTGCTCCAGATCCGCTAATAGCTGCTTAAGTGAATTATCCATCACTGCCCTCCTTTGGCCCTGAATCCGGTATAGGATCGCGTCCCAGCAGTATGTGACGATTCTGAAACAAAGCCCATGAGACTAAAGCCGTACGATTTTCAGCCAGGCAAAAAATGCTTCAAAGGGTGTTTTCGTTTGAGGCGACTGCGCTGCAGCCAGTCAGTTAAGAGCGGAAGAATCCAGGAAGGACCCGGAATCCGGCATGGGATATGGGAGCTATAAGAGCGTTGCCGGACCCGGGAAAAGGGTCGGATGGGTTGCTGACTCATGCCTGAACTAACAGGCTGGGACTGAGCCGGCGCTCCCCTGCACGGGAGCCCATCCAGAGAGAAAATCGGGATAGAAAAATGGCGGGGCAAGCCCCGCCATTCTGATCAGCCGCGAACGACCAGGCCGTACTCGGCGCAGGCATCCTGCAGCCACAGCCATGCGTAGTCCGCGAAGCTGCGACGGATCACCAGCTCGAAGCTCTCATCACCGGTACGACGAATCACAGCCTGAGTCTTGGAGAAAGTGGAAGTGATCACTTTGCCCACCGGGAAGTTGCTTGGATGCACGTCATAAGGCGTGGTCTTCTTCAGCACTTCTTCAGCATTCGGACCGGACAGTGTCAGCACAGTCTGGCCGCCGGATACGTTAACGATAGCGAAGTGACCGCCCATCGCATCACGCAGCTCACGTTCCAGTTTGAACGCTTTGGCACCCGGCACGATCACCAGCCATTCGTCCGGAGAGATCCAGCGAACAGACAGGTCACCCGCCTCCGCACTCTGCAGTGCAGAAGGCAGTGCAACACCCAGTACCTTCTCAGCACCGGACATAAACTCAGCGTTATCAACGCTGCCACGCAGTACCAGATGACCAAGAAGCTTCAGCTCCTGCAGGTAAACACCGCCCTGCTTAGGACCTTTCTTGGCAACGGTTTCCAGATCAGCGTGGTGCAGAGGGCTCTCTGCGCGAGGCTCCTGACCAGGCAACTGGTTCATTACAGCCACTTTCACGGCTGCTTCTTTTTCAGGTGCTACTACTTCAGACATTTTGACGCTCCCCTTTTGGATCCAGGAAGATCGGGCTGCAGATTTCAGCTTCAACGACGCGACCGTCGGCCAGTGGGTAGAATACAGACTCACCCATACGTTCCAGACCACCGCGGACAAAGCCCATAGCGATACTGCGGTTCAGGTTGGCACTCCAGTAACTGGAAGTTACGTGACCAAGCATCGTCATCGGGATCGGCTGGTTAGGATCTTTAACAGCCTGCGCACCTTCCGGCAGCACAACGCTTGGGTCCTTGGTTTTCAGGCCAACCAGCTGCTTACGGTTTGGCTTCACGCAATCTTCACGCGCCATACCACGCTTACCGATGTAACTGAACGGTTTCTTGTTGGAAACACACCAGCCCATGCCCAGGTCGTACGGATGTACGGAACCATCAGTATCCTGACCTGCGATGATGAAGCCTTTCTCTGCACGCAGGATATGCATGGTCTCAGTACCGTATGGAGTCAGGTCGTACTTAGCACCTTTCTCGAACAGTTTTTCCCATACATACAGACCGTAGTTCGCCTGAACGTTGATCTCGTAAGACAGCTCACCGGTGAAGGAGATTCGGAACACACGCGCCGGAACGCCTGCGACAGAGCCTTCTTTCCAGTCCATGAACTTGAAGTTGTCATTGGACAGGTCAATATCGTCAGTCAGTTCAGCCAGCAGATTGCGGGCATTAGGACCGGAGATAGTCATGGTAGACCACTGGTCTGTCACTGTGTTGAAGTAAACTTCCAGCTCAGGCCATTCAGTCTGATGGTAAAGCTCCAGCCACTCCAGTACGCGTGCGGCACCGCCGGTCGTGGTCGTCATGATAAAGTGGTTTTCACCCAGTGCGGATGTAACACCATCATCGAAGACCATACCGTCTTCACCGCACATCAGGCCATAGCGGCACTTACCCACTGCCAGCTTAGCCCAGGCATTGGTGTAAACACGGCCCAGGAACTCACGTGCGTCCTTACCCTGGATATCGATCTTACCAAGGGTAGATGCGTCCAGGATGCCAACGCTTTCGCGGGTTGCCTTACATTCACGGTTCAGCGCGTCCTGCATGGACTCACCCGCTTTCGGGAAGTACCAAGGACGTTTCCACTGACCTACATCCTCAAATGTACAACCGTTCTCCAGATGCCACTTGTGCATAGAGGAGTAACGTTTCGGATCGAAGCGCTCGCCACAGTGACGACCAGCGATCGCACCGAAAGTGATCGGCGTGTAGTTCGGACGGAAGACAGTAGTACCAGTCTCCGGAATAGTACGATTAGTGGACTTAGCCGCAATCGCCATACCGTTGATGTTACCCAACTTACCCTGATCAGTACCGAAGCCCATCGCAGTATAGCGCTTAACATGCTCGATAGACTCGAAGCCTTCGCGCGTCGCCAGCTCAATACCGGCCGCTGTTACGTCATTCTGGAAGTCAACAAACTGCTTAGGCGCACGGCTTGTTGGCTTAGTGTGAGGAATATGGAACAGCGCCATAGCTGCGCCTTCCTTAACCTCAGCAACTGCCGGTACGGCAGCCGCAGCCACTTCAAAGCCAGCATTGGTAGCCGCTTCAGCACCCTGACGCGCACCCTCTTCCAGGCAGGCTTTCAGGCTGTAGCTACCGTTGATACCACCGGCAGTCAGCTGCTTCTGAACAGTCTTACCCGGTACGAAGCCGATGATATCATCGCGCCATTCCGGACGGCTGCCAGTGTGGCAAGACAGATGAACAACCGGGCTCCAGCCACCGGAGCTTGCAACAGTGTCGCAGCTCAGACGCTCTACGGAACCGACAACCTTGTCACCTTTCGCATCGATAGACGCGATAGACACACCGGATACACGCTTGGAACCCTGCACTTCGATAACAGCCGCGCCTTTGATTACGCGCAGACCGCGTTTCTCAGCAGCAGCGACACGGTCGCCGTTCGGGTTAGGACGGGTATCAACGATGGCAACTACATTGCGACCGGAGTCAGCCCAGTCCAGCGCAGTCTGGTAGGCGAAATCATTGGTTGTCATCACAACCAGATCCTGACCCGGAGCCACACCGTAACGGTTGATGTAAGTAGAAACTGCAGATGCAACCATGCAGCCCGGTACATCATTGTTGCCGAATACCAGTGGACGCTCATGCGCACCAGCAGCCAGTACAACCCACTTGGCACGGACACGGTGCATACGCTGACGGGCCTGACCTGCAGGAGCCTTATCGGCGACATGGTCAGTCAGACGCTGATGGATCGTCAGGAAGTTATGGTCGTGGTAACCGTTCACGGTAGAACGCGGCAGCAGCAGGACATTGTCCAGCTCGCTCAGTTCAGCTACGACAGAGGCAACCCACTCGGTCGCCGGACGGCCTTCGATCAGCTCACGGCTGTTCAGCAGGGAACCACCGAATTCAGACTGCTCGTCAGCCAGAATAACGCGGGCACCTGAACGACCAGCCGACAGTGCAGCTGCCAGACCCGCAGGGCCGGCACCGACGATCATCACATCGGCGTGCTGGTTGAGGTGATCGTAGAAATCAGGATCGTTCTCCAGTGGAGAGCGGCCAAGACCTGCAGCCTTACGGATGAACTTCTCGTAAGTCTCCCACATGGACTGCGGGTACATGAAGGTCTTGTAGTAGAAGCCCGGTGTCAGCATGCTGCCACCGGCTTTACCGATGTAACTCATGACATCGAAGTCAGCGTTCGGCCAGCCGTTGGTGGATTCACACACCAGACCGTTAAACAGCTCCTGCTGAGTCGCACGAACGTTCGGTACCTGAGTCGCTTCAGTCGCACCGACCTGCAGCACCGCATTCGGCTCTTCAGGACCAGCCGCAACGATTCCGCGAGGGCGGCTGTATTTAAAACTACGGCCGATGATATCAACGCCGTTAGCCAGCAGTGCAGAAGCTACGGTATCGCCTTTGTAGCCGGTGTACTGCTTACCGTTGTAAGAAAAAGTCAGTGGCGTGCTGCGATCTACGCGGCCGCCGGACTGGAGACGGTTTTTCTGAGTCATTGTTAGCGCCTCACTGATCTGCGGTCACTTGTGGCTGTTCGCCAACTTTGTAAACTTCTTTAATCTCGTAAGTTACGGTATCGCGAGTCATGTTAAAGAACTTGCGGCAACCGGTAGCGTGAACCCAGAGTTCGTGGTGGAGGCCACGGGAGTTCGTACGGAAATAAAGAAAATCAGCCCACTCTGCGTCAGTGCAGGCTTCCGGATCCAGCGGGCGAGCAATGTGCGCTTCGCCTGCAGCGTGAAACTCTTCCTCTTCACGATACTCTTCGCAGTGAGGACAGTAGATGTAATGCATTGTTTATCCTCCCCGGATTAGTGAGCTACGCCGGCAGCGCCGTGTTCGTCGATCAGGGAACCGTCGTTGAAACGGAACATGCTGAATGGCTTAGCCAGTTCGTGAGCTTCGCCTTTCGCCAGTGTTGCTGCGAAGACGTTACCTGAACCCGGAGTCGCCTTGAAGCCACCGGTACCCCAACCACAGTTGAAGAACAGGTTCTCAACCGGAGTAGCGGAGATGATCGGACAAGCGTCAGGACAAGTATCAACGATACCACCCCACTGACGGTTCATACGTACACGGCTGAAGATCGGGAACATCTCAACGATCGCCTGCACAGTATGCTCAATCGTGTGGTAAGAACCACGCTGGCCGTAGCCGTTGTAGCCATCAATACCCGCACCGATTACCAGGTCGCCCTTATCGGACTGGGACACGTAGCCATGTACGTGGTTAGACATAACCACTGTATCCAGGATCGGCTTGATCGGCTCGGATACCAGCGCCTGCAGCGGATGAGATTCCAGCGGCAGTCGGAAGCCAGCCATCTTAGCCAGTACGCCAGAGTTACCCGCAACCACACAGCCGATACGATCAGCCTTGATGGTGCCGTGCTGCTTGGTTTCAACACCGATAGCTGCACCGTCTTCTGTCAGGATATCGGTTACTTCGCACTGCTGGATCAGGTCAACACCCAGCGCATCAGCGGCACGGGCAAAGCCCCATGCTACAGCGTCATGACGTGCAACACCGGCACGTGGCTGCCAGGATGCGCCCATCACCGGGTAACGTGCGTTGGCAGAGCAATCCATGATCGGTACGATCTCAGAAACCTGCTTGGCATCCAGTACTTCACCGTCGATACCGTTGAGACGGTTAGCATTAACTCGACGCTCGATATCACGCATGTCCTGCAGGGTGTGACCCAGGTTGAGTACACCACGCTGGGAGAACATCACGTTGTAGTTCAGGTCCTGAGACAGGCCTTCCCACAATTTCATAGCGTGCTCATACAGATGAGCCGCTTCGTCCCAAAGGTAGTTGGAACGTACGATGGTGGTATTACGCGCAGTATTACCGCCACCCAGGTAACCTTTTTCGATCACAGCAATGTTTGTGACATTGTGTTCTTTGGCCAGATAGTAAGCCGTTGCCAGACCGTGACCGCCGCCGCCCACAATAACGACGTCGTATTTCTTTTTAGGCTTAGGGTTACGCCAAACCCGCTGCCAGTTCTCGTGATAGCTCAGGGCATGCTTGATAAGCCCGAAACCGGAATAACGCTGCATAGTGTCAGCTCCCAAATGACTCGGTAGTACCGAGTTTAATCACGCTCCACCCTAGACCACCGGGTGTCCCAGTTAAATTCCGGTGTACCGCTTACCCGACACACCGGCATGGCTAACCTTAGCGGTAAACCGGATATTCAGCGCACAGAGCGCGAACTTTTTCTTTTACTTCGGCAATAGTCGCTTCAGCGTCGCCTGCCTGCATCGCATCCAGGATGTCTGCGATCCAGCCAGTCAGCTGACGGCACTGCTCTTCTTTCATACCACGGGTAGTGATTACTGGAGAGCCAATACGCAGACCGGAGGTCACGAAAGGAGACTGCGGGTCATTTGGAACTGCGTTCTTGTTCACAGTGATAGAAGCACGACCCAGGGCAGCATCGGCATCTTTACCGGTCAGACCCTGTTTGATCAGGCTCAGCAGGAACAGGTGGTTATCAGTGCCGCCGGAAACAACATCGTAGCCCCGCTCGAGGAATACAGACGCCATTGCATCAGCGTTTTTCACAACCTGCTGCTGGTATTCAGTGAATTCAGGTGCCAGGGCTTCTTTGAAGGCAACGGCTTTCGCTGCGATCACGTGCATCAGAGGACCACCCTGACCTCCTGGGAATACTGCGGAATTCAGTTTCTTTTCCAGATCCGGGTTGGACTTAGCCAGGATCAGACCACCACGTGGGCCACGCAGGGTTTTGTGCGTTGTTGTAGTGACAACATCAGCGTGCGGCATTGGGTTCGGGTACAGACCCGCAGCAACCAGACCGGCAACGTGTGCCATATCGACGAACAGGTATGCGCCAACAGAATCAGCGATCTCGCGGAAGCGCGCCCAGTCAACAACACGGGAGTACGCAGAGAAGCCAGCCACGATCATTTTCGGCTTGTGTTCTTTAGCCAGCGCTTCAACTTCAGCGTAATCGATCTCACCCGCATCATTCAGACCGTACTGTACAGCGTTGTAGATCTTACCGGAGAAATTGACGTGAGAACCATGAGTCAGGTGACCACCGTGGGCCAGGCTCATGCCCAGGACCGTGTCACCTGGCTGAACCAGAGCCATGTACACAGCTGCGTTAGCCTGAGAACCGGAATGTGGCTGAACGTTGGCGTAATCTGCACCAAACAGTTCTTTGGCACGATCGATTGCCAGCTGTTCAACAACATCAACGTGCTCGCAACCGCCGTAGTAGCGCTTCTCAGGATAGCCTTCAGCGTACTTGTTAGTCAGTACAGAACCCTGCGCTTCGATCACGCGCGGGCTGGTGTAGTTTTCGGAAGCGATCAGTTCGATGTGCTCTTCCTGACGGACTGCTTCATTCTGCATAGCAGTCCAAAGTGCATCGTCAAAACCCTGGATCTGGTCATTCTTATGGAACATTTTTGTTATTCTCCTCGCCGGGCAATTCAGCCGAGAACTAGTGGTTAAACTTACCCGCGGGTTAGCCGCGTATTGTCATTTAAGGTAGCGCGCCTGGATCCAACACCCGAAAATGTCGGTAGCCATAGAAACTGTCTTACCAGTAATCCGCTCTACACTCCCATGCAGCGGATACTAGCCCGGGTCCGGAAACGCTAAATGTTTGCAGGCGGCGATATGATGTTTAATTACGACACAGGCACTGATTGGTGTCGCATACCGACAAACAGAGGTTGCTGATGAATCGCCCGGAGGCCTTATCTGGCGGGGTTCGGGCTGTTTGCGAAATTGCGACATGTCGCATTAGGGCAGGTCACTATCTGTTCAGCAGGTGATACAGCCTGTAAATTAAAGCCTGGCCTTTAGCGTCTGGACTGTACCTGATGCCCCCTCTGAATCTGCCCCTCCCTTATATAACCGATACCCTGCGCATTAGACTTTTTAGTAACTGGTCAGACCAATCAGGCATCCGTACACTGTGAATATCGGCGCAGAGATACATGACAGGTAGCTCGACTGCGCCCCCTCCAGCCATAGGCAATCAATGTCCTCCTTACGCGTGCGATACCAAACCATTGAGTTCGACAACGTAGATATTCATGTAAGAACCCTCCGCGACAGGCAGCAATTTTCAGATGACGACGGTATAGCTGAAGATCTCGGCATCTCATCCGCCACATGGCCCTTGTTTGGCATCATCTGGGCGTCAGGCGAAGTACTGGCACATCTGATGTTCGATTACGACATAGAAGGTAAGCGGATTCTTGAAGTGGGGTGCGGTATTGGCCTGACCAGCCTGATACTGAACCAGCGTGACGCCGATATCACGGCGACAGACCATCACCCGGAAGCAGGCAGCTTCTTACGCCAGAATGTCCGTCTTAACGCAGGCGAACCCATTCCCTTTGAAAGAACCGGATGGGCTGACGAGGCCGACCAGCTAGGTCGTTTTGACCTGATCATCGGCAGCGACCTGTTATATGAATCGGAGCATGCCGAGTTACTGGCAGGCTTTATAGACGATCATGCCCGAAATGATTGTGAGGTGATCATTGTTGATCCCGGACGCGGCCAGCAGACAAAATTCAGAAAACAGATGGAGGCCAGGGGCTATTTACATCACAAGTCGCTTCCTGTTGAAACGACTTATCTGGATAAGCCATTCAAAGGCCAGATCCATAAGTTCCATCGTCAAAGTCGCACGAGTTCTGGCGCCACTTAGGACAATCAACCTGGCCTTTTAGACCCGGCTTGCACTCAACTTGCCGGGCCATTTACTTCTCCGATGAATAGAAACTAACTAGCGGTTACCGAAGTTCCGGAGTCATGAGTACATAAATCCTAGAACAGGTATTTAAACGTGAATTCAAGGCGCTTCTCTCGGGTTTCACCCGAAATAGCCTGCTCTAACGTCAGGTGGAACGAAGAGTTTTGCCGCATATAGACATTTTGAGCTAGTTTCAGCAAGCCCTGCTCCCGCCCATTCCCATAGCGATAGTACGAAGATGAGAGTACTGTTTTCATATCGAAAACTTCAGATACAATCAGTCCGATCTGTGGCTCTATGTTCCATCCAGCTTTTTCCAACTGCTTATAACCGCCATTCAATAATGCAAAAAAACTAACATCAGCTCCCAATGCAACGGTATAACCGCCACCAGCGACCAGGTTAAAACCATGTTCTAAAGAACCTTCCGGCGCAATCTGCTCTTCATAGGCTACCCTCACCTGCCCAGAGAACGGCCGGGTAACCGGGTCATAGGGCAGAAGTGATTTCATCGAATAGAGTACGAACTTGTCCAGCTCAACTTTGGATGATTCATAATCATAGGCGATGGCTGTTTCGAACAGCTTAACTTCCGTGTCTCCGAAATAGTTACGGTTATCATCTTCAATGCCGTGGGAAGCTGGTAGGTAACCGACCTTAATACGGCTCTGTTCTGGCTGTAGCGAAATCCGGACTTGGGATTCCTGAGGTCGTTTAGTTGGCGTTCTATAGGCCCCTACATCTAACACATAGCGTTTGGCACCCTCAGTCTTGTCTTGTTCATCCAGCCACTCATCACGGCTGATAACGCCTTTACTATATCGATAGCTGGAAGCCGAACGGGCTAACAGCGTCTCAATTCGATCATCTTGAGGGACTTTGCGTTGCATCTCTTGCAGTGTCCGCACCATCCACTTATAAGCGGGCACGGTAATAACATCTCCAATCATCTCTTCATGATCGGCAGCCTTAACCACATCCAATGGAGTCCAGCTCTTGTTTTCAAACGTCTGGAGCCTCGGGTTAGCTATCGAGACAAGAAATAACGTCACCGTGGCACAGTTGTTTTTATCAAAGAAATAATCGATACCAACATTACGTAATTCCCATATATGGGCTTGTATCAGGGCTTTATCAAAATCAGAAGCCTTTAGTTGATACTCCCAAATATTCCGTTGCTCGGTTTTAGTGTAGTGAATAAGGGGATCATTGTAAGGAGACACAACAAAGTATCCCGGTTTGCCCACTACGACCGTTTCGTAGAAGAGCTTAACAATGTTCAAACTATCAATTTCTGTAAAGTAAGAAATTGCATGACTGACCTCGTCACGTTTATCATTGAGGCCGCTACTCCGGAGGAATACATGTCCCATCATGCTGGCAGGGCTTGAGATATTCTCGGAAGCATAGACTAATGAGAGGTCGTCGAAAGGCACTTTTGCCTTAAACTGCTCGAATTCATGGCAAGCGGAGGTGTCGGGCTGCTTCAGGTTTAGCTTGGCGCTTAGCCAGAGGTAACGCGCCGGATAGCGACAACGTATCGCAACCTTCGAATCTGGGGCAAACAGGTTTTCAATTGTGGCCATTAACTCTACGTGTGGATTATCCACCAGGCCAGACAGGAAAAAATTGTCATCGGATATATAGCTTCTCCCCTTCTGATTATGAAGGAAAGCCAGCCAAACAGGGTCTGAAGCCAGATTGAGTCTATTGGCCTGAAACTGCAAGGCAGCAACAGTTTCAGTTCCTTTATCGACAGCCTCTACTACTGCAGAAAACGCACAAAATAAAAAAAAGGAAGCGGTTAGACTTCCCTTTTTTATACACTGCAAAGCAGACATTATTAGCCTTTGCAGTTAATCATTACAGAATCTTCGTATTTCCACATCTTGTTGTTAGCGTAGTCGGTAGTAGAGCCGAAAGCGCCGACACCAAAGATGTTCACCCAGAAAGTAGGCTCGATAGAGCGGTGAAGGATAGTCTGCTTAGAGCAGTTTTCAGTCTCTGTCACAACGATCTGGTCGTGGTCAGATTTACGCACGGAAACCACACCAGGTGCAGTAAAAGGCACGCCTTCGATGTTACCGCTGACTTCCTGACCGTTGGAGGTAAGAACATTTACCTGATGCGCATCCTGGGTGAACATAGACGCACAACCAGTAGTCAGGACAACAGAAGACAGGGCAATCGCCTTAATTACAGACTTCACAATAAAACTCCTTTTAGACTCCATGTGAACCGTTGATACGGTATCCACATATTACAGGCAAAACAGGCCAAAAAGCATCCAGCTGTTTCGCATAGCAAGATCAGAAGGCACTATGCTCAGACAAGCATAATAGATCTGAAGTGGTTGCGATTATATTGCCATGATTCCATGAGTCAATTTTAAATTGATGTAACAAAACAATTAGCCTTATCCCTGCGCGGCATTCAGATTCATATATCAATAAACTAAGAGACTCAACATAAAGAGTCGCCACCAGTGGTGACGACATTAGGTACACTGCTTAAACCAGTCCGGACTGCTTCATCAGGTCGGTAATTTCCGGAAGGATACTTTCATCGTCGATGGTTGATGGCATCTTGTACTCTTCCGCCGCTGCAATCTTGCGCAGAATGGCCCGCAGGATCTTCCCGGAGCGGGTCTTCGGCAAACGCTCGACAACGATCGCCCGACGGAAACAGGCCAGTGCGCCAACCTGCTCGCGTACCATGGCAACCAGCTCTTTCTCAAGCTGCTGCTCGTCGATCTCTGCCCCGGCCTTAAGCACAATCAGCCCTACGGGCAGCTGGCCCTTAAGCTGGTCATTGACTCCGATCACCGCGCACTCTGCAACGGCGGCATGGGCAGAGACGACCTCTTCCATCTCACCGGTTGAGAGGCGGTGCCCGGACACATTGATCACATCATCAGTACGGCCGGTAATGTAGATATAACCATCATCATCCTTATAGCCGCCGTCTCCGGTGTGATAGTAGCCCGGAAATGCCGTCAGGTAAGAGTCCACAAAGCGCTGGGAGTTATTCCAGATATCCCAGGCGACACCCGGTGGCATCGGTAGCTTAACGCAGATATTACCGGCCTCATTGGCATCCACCTCATGACCATCGCCATCCAGTACACGGATGTCATAACCCGGAATCGGTTTATTGGTAGACCCCAGACGTGACTCCGATGGGCTATCCCAGCCCATCATCGGCGATGTCATCGGCCAGCCGGTCTCCGTCTGCCACCAGTGGTCAATCACCGGCACTTTAAGCAGGTCAGACAGCCAGTAGTAAGTGGAGGAGTCCAGTTTCTCACCAGCAACAAACACCCAGCGCAGGCTTTCAAGGTTGTACTTCTGAGACAGGGCTCCTTCAGGGTCTTCCTTACGGATCGCCCGGTAGGCTGTTGGCGCACAGAACATCGAGTTAACAGCGTACTCTTCGATCACCCGCCAGAATGTTCCGGCATCCGGGTTGCGGATCGGTTTACCTTCAAAGAATACCGCACTGCATCCGCCCATCAGGGGGCCGTAGACGATAAAGGAGTGACCCACCACCCAGCCGATATCTGATGCTCCCCACCAGACATCGCCCTGCTTCATACCGTAGACATTATGCAACGCGTAGTTCAGCGCAATCGCATGGCCACCGTTGTCCCGTACGATACCTTTAGGTTGCCCGGTGGTTCCCGAGGTGTAGAGAATATACAGCGGGTCATCACCGCGCACGGCGACACAATCGGCAGGCTCAACACCTTCCTGACACTGGTGCCAGTCCAGGTCACGTGCCGAGTTCAGATCGGCCTGCAGCATAGGGCGCTGACAGACGATCGTCGCGCTCGGTTTATGCGCCGACAGCTCAATCGCCTTATCAACCAGTGGTTTGTAGGCGATCTGCTTTTCGAATTCGATACCACAGGAGGCGGTAATAATGACTTTAGGCGTCGCATCGTCGATGCGGATCGCCATCTCGTTCGGGGCAAAGCCACCGAATACGACGGAGTGGATAGCGCCGAGGCGGGCACAGGCCAGCATGGCTACAGCAGCTTCCGGGATCATCGGCATGTAGATTACAACCCGATCGCCCTTCTCCACGCCCCGCGCCTTCAAGGCACCGGCAAAGCGTGCGACACGACACTGAAGATCGCTGTAGCTGATCTGTTCCTTGCTGCCACTGGCGGGGGAATCATAGTAAAGCGCAATCTGATCTCCACGGCCAGCTTCCACATGACGATCCAGTGCCAGGTAGCAACTGTTTAATTCACCATCGGCATACCAGCTGTAGGTGCCATGTTCGGTTTTACTGAGAATCGTGTCAGGCTTCTTGAACCAGTCGATATTGTCGACCTGTTCTGCCCAGTATTTTTCCGGGGACTGCTGTGCTGCGAGGTAGTTTTGTTCGTAAGACATTCTGAACCTCAGTTATTCTTTTTATGGGTTCGGCACCCGCAGGGTGCCTGCGGTTTGATGTTGCCACGGGAAATGCTAAGAAGGTTCCGGGCCTGGCAATTATTGCCAGACCCGCAGCGCCCGGGCCTTTCGGGCGCTGTCATTCATCCCTGAGAGGTCGGTGACTTATTCGTCGCCCTGGTACAGACGCAGTACACTGCCGAAGTCCAGCGTACCGTTACTATCTTTCTGCGATTTATGCAGGTTATAGAGCGCACGCGCCTGTGATCCCATCGGAATGGCAGCGCCACACTGCTGACTGAGGTCAAGCGCCAGTCCCAGATCCTTGATCATCAGATCCACCTGGAAACCGCCCTGGTAATCGTTGGACGATGGCACACCTTCCATCACACCCGGGTACGGGTTATAGACGTTCAGCGCCCAGTTACCACCGGAACTCTGTTTCATAATCTCGGACAACACAGCTGGGTCCAGGCCATTCTTCACGCCCATCGCCAGCGCTTCACAAGTACCGGTCATCAGGATCGCCAGCATCATGTTGTTACAGGCCTTGGCTACCTGCCCGGCACCATGATCGCCAGCATGGAAAATATTCTTGCCCATGCAGTCCAGAACCGGCTTCGCCTTGGCAAACTGCTCTTCACTGGCACCGCAGATAAAACTGAGAGTACCGGCCGCCGCGCCACCCACACCACCGGATACCGGCGCATCCATAAAAGCGATACCACGTTCCGCACCGGCTGCTGCAACACGCTTAGCAGTATCGGCATCGATAGTTGAAGAATCGATAATCAGTGTGCCGCTGCCGACGACATCAAACAGCGGGGTTTCACCGGTCACAAACAGACCTTCAACGTGTTTGCCGGCCGGCAGCATCGTCACAAGATATTCAACATCTGTTGCCGCATCTGCAGCAGACGCCGCCGCCTGAGCGCCGCTCTCTACCAGCTTCTGAATTGCATCAGAAGACAGGTCAAACACTTTCACATTGTGACCGGCTTTGACCAGATTGGCCGCCATCGGGCCACCCATGTTACCTAAACCAATAAATCCGATAGTTGACATAATGCTACCCTTCTTATCCTTATTCTTGATCTAAGCCTGAAGGCGCCGGGCCTTCAGGCCTGGCATTGTTCAGATGACTGTTTCCAGCGGATTGATATCCCAGGGAGATACAAAGAACTCATCCAGTGCGCCGTCCTCGATCTCAGCCAGAGTGCTGTAGGTCCATTCCGGGTTACCACACTTATCAACCAGCAGCGCACGAACGCCTTCCGGGAACTCCCTGTGACGACAGCACTGCACCGAAAGCACCAGCTCTGCCATAAAGCACTCCCGCAGAGACATATGACGCGTGACGTCTAGCTGACGCTTGATCAGTTTCACTGCCAGCGGGCTACCATGACTGATGGCCTTCTGCGAACGCTTAATCCATTTATCTTCGCTGTCGATTGCCAGCAGCGCATCGACCATCTGATCGACGGTGTCATGGTCGGTTACCTGGCGAATCACCTCGGCATGCGCCTTCACCTGCGACTCAGCCGTCAGTTGCGGCTGCGAAGCATGCTCGAGTTGTCGCAGTACACCACTCACGACGGCGGATGCATCTTCGCTCCAGTCGGAAACCGCAAGACCTTCGATCAGTGCGGGAAACATTTCCGAGGCAACAAAGCGGTCGGCCAGTCCAAGGTACAGAGCATCCGCTGCATTGATCGGATTACCGGTAAGTCCCAGGAAAAGGCCGGTATTGCCCGGCATATGATTCAGGAACCAGCTACCACCGACATCCGGGTACAGTCCGATAGTGACTTCCGGCATCGCCATATGAGAAGTTTCTGTCACAACACGGTGGCTGCAGCCGTTCATCAGCCCCATACCACCGCCCATCACGATGCCACTGCCCCAGCAGATGATCGGCTTAGGGTAGGTATGAAGGGTGTAATCCAGCTCGTACTCGTCGGTGAAGAAGGTCTGAGGGAAATCCGCATCCCCTTCGCCCGACATCGACTTATAGAGGTTGACCACATCGCCACCGGCACAGAATGCCTTTTCTCCGGCGCTGTTAAGAATGACGGCGACAACGGAATCGTCATTTTTGCAGGCGACCAGCTTCGGCTGAATCAGGTGAATCATGTCCAGCGTCAGGGCGTTAAGGGTACGCTCGGAATTCAGGACAATCTCCAGAACGGTCTTACCGTCCCGGGTGGTGTGTTCATTAAACAGTACGCAACTCATAGTCCTTTCCTCACTTGTTCTTCCACTGAGGTTCGCGCTTCTCGAGGAATGCGTTTACGCCTTCACGCTGATCTTCGGTATGGAACAGTTTCACAAACAGCTCGCGTTCCAGAATATAGCCCTGATTCCAGTGATTGCTGCGATTTTGCTGAATCAGCTCTTTGCAGGCTGACACCGCAACCGGGCTTTGCTGCTCGGCCATTTTTGCCATTTCCAGCGCTTTCTCAAATGCCTGACCGGTAGGAACGACCTCTTCTACCAGGCCAATCTCCAGCGCTTTAGCGGCTTTAACCCGCTCGCCCAGCAGGATCATGCGTTTGGTCCAGGCCTCGCCCACCAGCATGGTCAGGTTTTGCGTACCACCGGCACAAGGCAACAAACCGACTTTGGCTTCCGGCAGCGCCATCTGCACCTGTTCTTCTGCAACGCGAATATCGCAGGCCAGCGCCACTTCCAGACCGCCCCCCATCGCCCAGCCATTGATCGCGGCAATAGACACACCACGGAAGCGTGACAAAGCCTCGAAAGCCTCGCCAAAGTAACGGGACATATCACCGGCAACAGCCCGATCGCCCTCGGCAAACAGGTTCAGATCAGCACCGGCGGAGAAGAACTTCTCGCTGTCACTCTTGATGACCAGGCTGTAGATCTCCATATCCCGGTTCAGCTCGTCGACCAGTGTTGCCAGCCCCTGCAGGCTCTCTGCAGTCCAGGTATTAGCCGGCGGATTATTCATCGTAATAATCGCAATGTGGCCCTGTTTTTCGACGATCAGCTTGTCTGTCATGATTTATCTCCGTCAGAATCCGTTACAGAATGTCGGCCGCGTCCTGCATCAGCAGGCGACGGGCAACAATGACACGCATAATTTCATTGGTGCCTTCAAGGATGCGGTGAACCCGGTTGTCGCGCACATAGCGTTCCATCGGGTACTCTTTGATATAGCCATTACCACCAAAGATCTGCAGTGCTTCATCGCAGATATTGAAGCAGACGTCGGTGGCATAGCGTTTCGCCATAGCACAGTAGGTGGTGCGGTCAGGATGCTTGTTATCAAGCTTGCTGGCGGCCAGCCTTACCATCTGGCGGGCTGCAACCAGCTCCGTCGCCATATCGGCAAGCTTAAACTGCAGCGCCTGAAAGTTAGCCAATTCCTTACCGAACTGCTTGCGCTCATGCATATATTCGGTGGCGCGGTTCAGGGCGGCCTGGGCGGTGCCCACGGAGCAGGTGGCAATGTTTATACGCCCACCATCCAGTCCCATCATCGCGAATTTGAAGCCATCGCCCTCGTTACCCAGCAGGGCCTCTTCGGGGATCACAACGTCTTCAAAGGTAATCATTCGTGTAGGCTGACTGTTCCAGCCCATCTTATCCTCTTTACGCCCATAGACGATCCCTTCGGATTTAGCGTCTACTGCGAAAGCCGAGATACCTTTCGGTCCTTCGCCACCGGTACGGGCCATCACAACCAGTACATCGGTCGCACCGGCACCTGAGATAAAGATCTTGCTGCCGTTGAGGATATATTTGTCACCGTCTTTGCGGGCGGTGGTTTTAAGTGATGCCGCATCAGATCCGGCATTGGGTTCGGTCAGGCAGTAAGATCCCAGCAACTGACCACTGGCAAGGCCTTCGCACCAGCGTTCACGGGTGGTTTCATTACCAAAACTGGCGACCATCCAGCTCACCATATTATGGATGGTGATAAAGGCGGTGGTAGAGGTACAGCCCTGTGCCAGCTGCTCGAAAATAATGCTGGAATCCAGTCGACTCAGTTCCAGACCACCCTGCGCTTCCGGTGTATAGAGTCCACAAAAGCCCAGTTCGCCTGCTTTCTGCAGTACCTCGACCGGAAAGACCTGCTTTTCGTCCCACTCAGCCGCATGGGGTTCCATCTCATTCTGTGCAAAAGCACGCGCCATATCGGCAAATGCAACCTGATCTTCGTTCAGTTCGAAATCCATTGCCCTCTCCTGAATTCTTATTGTTGAAAAAGGGCCGCCCTGATGGGCGGCCCTTGTCATCCCGCTGAATTACTTCAGGGTAATGGTGGTGTTAACACCGGTATCGATATCGTCTTCAAACCAACGTGCAGTGACCGTCTTGGTCTCTGTGTAGAAACGCACCGCCTGCTTACCGTAAGCATGCTGGTCGCCATAGAAGGATTTTCTCCAGCCAGTGAAAGAGAACATTGGCAGAGGCACTGGTACAGGTACGTTAATACCCACCTGACCGACTTTGATTTCGTGCTGGTACTTACGCGCCGCGGCACCGGAAGCGGTAAACATGGAGGTACCGTTACCGTATGGGTTGTTATTTACCAGCTCAATCGCCTCTTCCAGAGTATCGACTTCCAGCGCGATCAATACCGGGCCAAAGATCTCTTCCTGATAGATCGACATATCAGTGGTTACGTTGCGGAACATTGTCGGGCCAACCCAGTTACCATCAGGGTAACCTTCGACCACACACTCGGAACCATCAAGGATACATTCAGCGCCGGCATCTTTACCTTCCTGAATGAAATTCAGTACACGCTCGCGTGCCTGTGGGTTAATCTGAGGACCGTAACCCGCTTCAGGATCATCCCATGCCCCCGGGCGTACCTTAGCCAGCGCATCGCGCACTTCAGGAATCCACTCACGGGCTTCACCGACAAATACGGCAACCGAAATAGCCATGCAGCGCTGACCGGCAGCACCGACAGAAGCACCCGCGATGCTGTTAACCACCTGGTTTTTCTGCGCGTCCGGCATGATAACCATATGGTTTTTAGCGCCAGCAAATGCCTGTACGCGTTTCATCTGGGCAGTACCGGTGCGATAGATATGCTCACCGACGTTAACAGATCCGACAAAAGAGATAGCCGGCGTATCTTCATGGTTCAGCAGCTGATCGACCACTTCCTTCTGACCGTGAACAACCTGCAGCAGTCCCGCTGGCGCACCGGCCTGCTGGAACAGTTCAGCAAGACGCATCGGTGTCAGTGGATCCTGCTCAGAAGGCTTCAGGACAAAAGTGTTACCGCAGGCAATGGCCATCGGGAACATCCAAAGCGGGATCATGGCCGGGAAGTTGAAAGGCGTGATACCTACACAGACGCCCAGAGGCTGAGTGATGCTGTAGCAGTCAATTTTACGGGCCACGTTCTCGACCGTTTCGCCCATGCTCAGGGAAGCAATGTTGCAGGCATGCTCAACCACTTCGATACCGCGCCATACATCGCCCTTGGCGTCATCGAAGGTTTTGCCCGTTTCCTGAGAGATCAGCTTGGCAAGCTCATCGTGGTTTTCTTTCAGCAGCGCCTGATAGCGCAGCATCAGACGGGCACGTTCACCGACCGGAGTTTCTTTCCAGGTTTCAAAAGCAGCTTTTGCCGCAGCCACAGCCTGTTCTACTTCTGCTTCAGTTGCACATGGCGCCTGAGCAATCACTTCCTGTGTGGCCGGGTTCGTTACCGGAACCCATTTCTCTGTTGCACTGTTAACGAGTTCGCCGTTGATGAGTAGAGGTACTTGCTGAGTCATTGCTTTACCTGACCTGTGTTTGTTGTTATTCGGGTTAAGACAACTTTGTCTGTTTCAGTCACAGTCTTAAGTTACAACTATTTTTACCATGCACCCTGTGTTCTCAGGATTGATAATGTTGCTCTATTGATGGACTATATTGCGAATATATAAGCAGTTTCCCTTATACATAGGTCTCATATATGAGCACACCATCGAGCTGGCCACTTCCCCCCGAGAGCATTCGTTTCGTCTTGCCGCAGCGCATCATCCGCCAGCTTGAGGAACACCCCCTCAGCAGTGGCCTCTATCCTCTCGGAGCCGGCTACTACAAAAAAGCAGCCGATCATCAGATGAGTCGCACGGAACATGACGACCAGTTACTGATCTACTGCCTTGAAGGCGAAGGCCGAATGAGCCTGGATAAGCAGACAATTCGCGTCAAAAGTGGCGACATCCTGCTACTCCCGCGCGGCAAAGCCCACAAATATCAGGCGCTGAGTAAAGACCCCTGGACCATCTACTGGGTGCACTTCGATGGTCATCACGCCGATGACTTCATGCAGCACCTGCTTCCGGGCGGAAACAGTATCAGCAGTTTTAAAATATCGCTGGGTTATCACTCACGTCTGGTATCTGATTTTGAGACCCTGCTGGAAACCCGAAGGGCCAGCTACAACCTCAATGCCTACCTCTTTGCCGCCAACCAGCTGCGGCAGATCCTGTCACATATTGCTGTATTAGGCCCCCTCGCCCGACAACGTGCAGCAGGCGAATCACTGGATCTGGAGAAGATCCACAGCCTGATGCAATCCCATGTCCACGAGCAACTTGATCTGGAAACACTGGCCGAAGCCAGCAACCTCTCCAAGTATCACTTCGTCAAAAAATATAAGGAGCTGACCGGCACCACCCCGATCAATCACTTTATCCACCTGAAAATCGAACGCGCCTGTCACCTGCTGGACGCTTCCAGCCAGAGTATTGGTGAAATCGCCTTCGCGGTTGGCTACGAAGATGCTTACTACTTCTCCCGGATTTTCAAGAAGATGATGGGAGTATCACCCAGCCAGTATCGCAATATGCGCCTGGGTACCTATCCCTACAAACCGCGCTAACTCTCCGAACAAACAGGCTGCGCGTGAAAAACACACGCAGCCCTGTTATCAGATCATCTCGACAGCGACTGCAGTCGCCTCACCGCCCCCGATGCACAGCGATGCCACACCTTTCTTCTTACCCAACTGCTGCAGTGCATAAAGCAATGTGACCAGAATGCGCGAGCCACTGGAACCGATAGGATGCCCCAGGGCGCAGGCTCCGCCATGAATATTGACCTTCTCCTCATCCAGCCCCAGCTCACTGATCGCCAGCATGGACACTACAGCGAAGGCTTCATTGATCTCATAAAGATCAACCTCATCTTTAGTCCAGCCTGCTTTATCCAATACTTTTTGCACCGCACCGATTGGTGCTATGGTGAACTCAGCCGGTAACTGTGCATGGGTAGAATGAGCAACAATGCGCGCCATTGGCGTCAGACCGCGCGCCTTCGCTTCAGACTCCCGCATCAGAATCAGTGCAGATCCACCATCTGAGATTGAACTGGCGTTGGCCGCCGTGACCGTACCATCCTTCTTAAAAGCCGGCTTCAATGTACGGATCTTATCCATACGGGCATTACCCGGCTGCTCGTCCGTATCGACGATCTGCTCACCCTTGCGGGTCTTAACCGTTACGGCTGCGATCTCATCTCTGAAACTGCCGGATTCAATCGCTGACTGCGCTTTCTGCAGCGACGCAATCGCAAAGTCGTCCATCGCTTCGCGGGTCACATTAAACTGATCGGCCGACTGCTGAGCAAACGCCCCCATCAAGCCACCTTCGTAAGCATCTTCCAGGCCGTCGAAAAACATATGATCGATAACCTGACCGTGGCCCATCCGCATACCACCACGTGCTTTAGGCAATAGGTACGGGGACTGACTCATATTCTCCATACCACCAGCAGCCATTACATTGGCACTGCCGGCAAGAATCTGGTCATGGGCCAGCATGACCGCCTTCATACCGGAACCACACATCTTGTTGACAGTGGTCGCACCCGCCGCGTCCGGAATACCGGCTGCCCGGGAAGCCTGACGGGCCGGGGCCTGCCCCAGACCTGCTGGCAGTACGCACCCCATCACCACCTCGTCGACCTGGGCAGCCTCAATGCCTGCGCGTTCAATCGCAGCCCTGATAGCTGTCGCACATAGCTCAGGGGCCCGGACATCAGCCAGTGAACCCATCATGCCACCCATCGGCGTACGCGCCGCCCCTACAATTACCACTGCATCTTGCGTCATTAGCTGCCACCCTGAGTTCGTCTATAGTTACTTTAACGTTAACGTAAACTAGCAGATATTTTTCCAGATCACCATGCAACACAGCATCAAAGCCGGAGGAAAGCCTTTCGCTAGCGAACTGGATAAGCTCCCGCTTCTATGTCGACAACTTGCTATGACTGCCGCCTTCAGGCAACAAAAAATAGGGGATTTCATCTAATACTTTAGTACCAAGCAGCTTGAAAAATTATCTAAGACATCAAAAGTCCTTTTTAAACAACGGGTTAAATACAAAGCCCCTGAATATGGTAAAATCTATTCGTCACAAACCATGCTTTACGTTTACGTAAACTTACTTTAGGCTAATCACTAACAAACGGCAGTACTATTTATGACCACAAACACGACCTACAGTATCAGCGAGCTTGCATCGGAGTTTGATGTAACCACCCGCAGCATCCGGTTTTATGAAGACCAGGGCCTGCTTTCGCCTACCCGGCGGGGCCAGACCCGGATCTACAGCCGTCAGGACAGGGTCAGGTTAAAACTGATATTGCGTGGCAAGCGACTGGGATTCTCTCTGGCAGAAACCCGGGACCTGTTCGCCTTGTGGGACGAAACCAGTAGCGGCAGTACAAAACAGCTCAGACTGATGCTGGATAAGATTGCCGAAAAGCAAGCCGGACTGGAGCAGCAGCTAAAAGACATTGCTCAGGTTCAGCTTGAACTGGAGAGCGCCGAAGCGCGCTGCCGTGAAGCACTTACTGAACTGGAACGACAAAAACAACAAGCCGGGTAAACGCCGTAACTCTCTTAGCGTGCGATTGCGATGGCAAAGTTAAGGTGACTTTATGATCTCTCAATACTCAGAGCTGAACTTTGGCCTTGGTGAAACCTACGATATGCTGCGCGATCAGGTAAATGCCTTCGCCGCATCCGAGATTGCGCCCCGCGCCGAACAGATCGACCAGGAAAACGAGTTCCCTAACGACCTGTGGCGTAAGTTTGGTGAGATGGGCCTGCTGGGTATCACCGTTAAGGAAGAATATGGCGGTGTTGATATGGGCTACCTGGCTCACATCATTGCCATGGAAGAGATCAGTCGCGCATCCGCCTCAGTCGGCCTCTCCTACGGCGCACACTCCAACCTCTGCGTTAACCAGATTCACCGCAATGGTTCCGAGGAGCAAAAACATAAATACCTGCCCAAGCTGATCAGCGGCGAACATATCGGCGCCCTGGCAATGTCAGAGCCAAACGCAGGTTCTGACGTGGTTTCGATGAAACTGCATGCCCGCGACAATGGTGATCACTACCTGCTGAACGGCAACAAGATGTGGATCACCAACGGCCCCGACGCCCATACCTATGTGATCTACGCCAAAACTGATGTAACGGCCGGCCCACGTGGCATCACTGCATTTATCGTCGAGCGCGATTTCCCGGGCTTCTCCCGCCACCAGAAACTCGACAAACTGGGTATGCGCGGCTCTAACACCTGTGAGCTGGTATTTGAAGACTGCCCGGTACCGAAGGAAAACATCCTGGGCGAGCTGAACGGCGGCGTCAAAGTACTGATGAGCGGCCTCGACTACGAGCGCCTGGTCCTGGCTGGCGGCCCGCTGGGTATTATGCGCGCCACTATGGATATCGCGGTTCCTTACATCCGTGACCGCAAGCAGTTTGGTCAGGCTATCGGTGAGTTCGAACTGGTTCAGGGCAAGATTGCCGACATGTACACCCAGATGAATGCCTCCCGCTCTTACACTTATATGGTGGCCCAGTCCGCTATGCGCGGAGAGACCAGCCGCAAAGACTGCGCCGGCGTCATCCTCTATACCGCTGAAGTTGCAACCAAGATGGCACTGGATGCAATCCAGCTTCTCGGCGGCAACGGCTACATCAATGAGTTCGCAACGGGTCGCCTGCTGCGCGATGCCAAGCTCTACGAGATCGGCGCGGGCACTTCCGAGATCCGTCGCATGCTGATTGGTCGGGAACTGTTCCTGAACAAGTAAACAGCGGCGTGCGGCCTTAAGGCCGCTCCCTCCATGCCGTACCCGTGCAGTGGGTGCGGCAATCAGAACCGAGACTCATAACAATATTACGGTTGAGAGGATCTCCCATGGCTGTATTGCAGACTAAAGTAAACCCACGCGCCGAGGATTACATCGCCCGCTTTGACGCGATGAGCGACGCTGTTAACGATCTCAAAGACAAGGTCGCTACGATTGAACAGGGCGGCGGCCCTTCCTACCAGGAACGCCATCTGTCCCGGGGCAAGCTACTGCCTCGTGAACGCATCAATGGCCTGCTTGATGAAGGCTCAGCCTTTCTCGAACTGTCTCAGCTGGCAGCCTACAAGGTCTACGACGATGTCGTACCTGCAGCAGGCATCATCGCCGGTATCGGCCGCGTCAGCGGTGTCGAATGCATGATTATTGCCAACGATGCCACCGTCAAAGGCGGCACCTACTACCCGCTGACAGTTAAGAAGCATCTCCGCGCCCAGGAGATCGCCGAGCAGAACAACCTGCCCTGTATCTATCTGGTGGACTCCGGCGGTGCCAACCTGCCCCAGCAGGACGATGTTTTCCCGGATCGCGATCACTTCGGCCGGATCTTCTACAACCAGGCCAGAATGTCTGCCAAAGGCATTCCACAGATCGCCGTAGTAATGGGTCTATGTACTGCAGGCGGTGCCTATGTACCGGCAATGGCGGATGAGTCGATCATCGTCAAGCAGCAGGGGACGATCTTCCTGGCCGGACCGCCGCTGGTTAAAGCCGCCACCGGAGAAGTGGTATCCGCCGAAGACCTTGGCGGTGCTGATGTGCACTGTAAAACATCCGGTGTTGCCGACCACTACGCCGAAAATGACCAGCATGCTCTGCAGATCGCACGCACCTGCGTTGCCAACCTGAACCGCCGCAAAGAGGTCGGCCTGAACATCCGCCCGCCTGCCGAGCCACTTTATCCGGCAGAAGAGATATACGGGATTGTCGGCACCGATCTGAAAAAACCGTTTGATGTCCGCGAAGTTATCGCCCGCATTGTCGATGGCTCAGAATTCGACGAATTCAAAAAGCTCTACGGTACAACGCTGGTGACCGGATTCGCCCGCATTTTTGGCTACCCTGTCGGCATCATCGCCAATAACGGCATCCTGTTCGGTGACTCTGCCCAGAAAGGGGCTCACTTTATCGAGCTGTGCTGCCAGCGCAAAATCCCTCTGCTGTTCCTGCAGAACATCACCGGATTTATGGTCGGCCAGAAAGCCGAATCAGAAGGTATCGCCAAGCACGGAGCCAAGATGGTGACAGCCGTCGCCTGTGCCGACGTGCCTAAGCTGACCGTACTGATTGGCGGCTCTTTCGGCGCCGGTAACTACGGCATGTGCGGCCGCGCCTACAGCCCTGACTTCCTCTGGATGTGGCCTAATGCCCGGATCTCGGTTATGGGTGGCGAACAGGCCGCAGGCGTCCTGGCAACCGTTAAGCGTGACGGTATGGAGCGCAAAGGCGAGCAGTGGTCCGCTGACGATGAACAGGCATTTAAGCAGCCGATCATCGACACCTATGAACACCAGGGCCACCCCTATTATGCCAGTGCCCGCCTCTGGGACGATGGCGTCATCGATCCGGCCCAGACCCGCGAAGTGGTTGGCATGGGACTTTCTGCTGCGCTTAACAAGCCCGTCGCCGAAACCCGCTTCGGCGTGTTCCGGATGTAAGGAGATGACCATGACCGAAGCCTCAAACTCAGTACTGCTGCAACGCCGGGAAAACGGCATTGCCGAGCTGGTCATCAACCGGCCTGAAGTGCATAACGCCTTTGATGACAATGTTATCGCCCAGATGATCGAGCACCTGAATGCCACCGATAAAGACGATTCCGTCCGGGTACTGGTGCTGCGTTCAAACGGCAAGAACTTTTCCGCCGGCGCCGACCTGGGCTGGATGAAGCGGATGGCCCAGAACAGCCGGGATGAAAACCTGCAGGACGCAGGTTACCTGGCACTGCTGATGGAACGCCTCAATAACCACAGCAAGCCGACAATCGCATTGGTTCAGGGAGCGGCCTATGGCGGTGCCGTTGGCCTGGTCGCCTGCTGCGATATCGTAATCGCAACTCAGGCCAGCCAGTTTTGCCTGAGTGAAGTCAAAATCGGCCTGATCCCCGCTGTGATCAGCCCTTACGTCGTACGTGCCATCGGCGAGCGTCAGTCCCGCCGCTACTTCCTCACAGCCGAGGCGTTCCCGGCAGAGACCGCTGAGCAGTTCGGCCTGGTGCATGAAACCGTACCGGAAGCCGGATTACTCGATGCCGCCTGTGAGCGCTATATCTCCCAGCTGGCGACGAACAGCCCACAGGCGATGGATGCTGCGAAGCAACTGATCTACGCCGTCAGCAGCAAGGTGATTGATCAGGACGTTATCAACGATACCGCGCAGCGCATTGCCGATATCCGGGTGAGCGACGAGGGACAGGAAGGACTGAGTGCCTTCCTGCAAAAGCGCAAACCCAACTGGATACAGGAGTAAGGATCATGTTTAGCAAAATTCTGATTGCAAATAGGGGCGAGATCGCCTGCCGGGTTATCCAGACAGCCCATCGTCTTGGCATCAAGTGTGTCGCCGTTTACTCCGAAGCCGATGCCAATGCGCGTCATGTCGCCATGGCCGACGAAGCCTTCCTGCTGGGGCCTGCACCCAGCAGTGAAAGCTATCTGCGTGCCGACCGGATTATCGAGATATGCAAACAGTCCGGCGCACAGGCTGTGCATCCCGGCTATGGCTTCCTGTCCGAAAACACCGGCTTTGCCAAAGCCTGTGAAGAGAACGGTATCGTCTTTATCGGCCCCCCGGCTTCAGCAATCGCCTCTATGGGCTCTAAATCAGCAGCCAAAGAGATTATGTCTCACGCCAATGTCCCGCTGGTACCGGGCTATCACGGTGCGGACCAGTCCCCTGCCCTGCTGAAAAAAGAAGCGGAGAACTGTGGCTTCCCGCTGCTGCTTAAGGCGGTCGCAGGTGGTGGCGGTAAAGGTATGCGGGTCGTCGAGAATCTGACCGAATTTGATGAAGCACTTGAGTCTGCCTGCCGGGAAGCCAAAAACGCTTTCGGCAATCCCGATATGCTGATCGAGAAATACCTGACTCAGCCGCGTCACGTTGAAATCCAGGTGTTCTGCGACAGCCTGGGTAACGGTGTCTACCTGGCCGAGCGTGACTGTTCAGTACAGCGCCGTCACCAGAAGGTGATCGAGGAAGCCCCGGCGCCGGGCCTGAGCGAAGAAACCCGTCGCGCTATGGGTGAAGCCGCCGTCCGCGCCGCACAGGCGATCGACTACGTCGGTGCCGGTACCGTTGAATTTCTCTACGACGTCGACGGTTCGTTCTACTTTATGGAGATGAACACCCGCCTGCAGGTCGAACACCCGGTTACCGAGATGATCACCGGCCAGGACCTGGTCGAGTGGCAGCTGAAAATTGCCGCCGGGCAGGAGCTGCCCCTGGCTCAGGATCAGGTCAGAATCACCGGTCATTCACTAGAAGCGCGTATCTATGCCGAAGACCCGGACAACGACTTCTTGCCGGCAACCGGTACTCTGAGGTATCTCCGGACACCACAGGAGAATACCCATGTACGGGTCGATACGGGTGTTACTGAAGGCGACGAAGTCAGCGTCTACTACGATCCGATGATCGCCAAGCTGATCGTATGGGACGATAGCCGGGAAGCAGCCATTTCACGCATGGTGAAAGCGCTGGAGGAATACCGCATCGCCGGGCTTAAAACCAATGTGCGCTTCCTGCGCAACCTGGCAAACGCCCAGCCCTTCAAGCAGCAACAGCTGGATACCGGATTTATCGATAAACATCAGGCATTGTTGTTTCCTCAGCCTCACCTTGATGTTCACTATGGGCTGGCAATGGCCGCCTGCTACTTCATGGAGCAACAGAAGCGCCAGCACAGCAGCAGTGGCGACCCACACAGCCCGTTCGGCCGTCATAACAGCTGGCGCCTGAATTCAACTCGGGTGCGGCCATTCAAGCTGGAGCACGACGGTGAGATCTGTGAACTGAATATCACCGAAACCACCACCGGATACGATGTCGCAATCGATGACGCCCGATATGATATCCGGGCCAGCGTATGCGACGATGCCCTCTCTGTGGTGATCAATGGCCATAGCCTTACCGTTCACTGCCATATAGACGAAGGTCGTCTTACCCTGTTCCACGAAGGCGAGCAGTTTATCTGTAACCGCTTCAGTGAGAGCTTTGACGCCGGTGATCACGACGCCGATGCCTCGCTGTGCGCTCCGATGAACGGCGCCGTCGTTGCCGTGCTTGTCGAGAAGGGCCAGCAAGTCAGCGCCGGAGACACCCTGGTGGTGATGGAAGCCATGAAAATGGAGCACAGCATTAAGGCACCTGCCGACGGTACAGTGGGCGAGATCTTCTTTAAGGAGGGTGAACTGGTCAGCGAAGGCGCCGAGTTGATTGCACTGGAACAGAATGATGAGGAGGCCGCCTGATGGCCCTGCCAGATCATGTCCGGATTGTCGAAGTCGGCCCCCGTGATGGCTTGCAGAACGAGCCTGGCCAGATCATTGCCACAGAGGTCAAGGTCGAGCTGATTAACAGGCTCAGCGATGCCGGCCTCAGCCATATCGAAGCCGCCAGCTTTGTCTCGCCGAAGTGGGTACCTCAGATGGCAGATGGCACTGAAGTTCTCGCGGCCATAGAGCGTAAGAAGGGTGTGACCTACTCCGCGCTGACGCCTAACCTTCGCGGAATGGAAAACGCGCTTCGTGCCGGGGTCGATGAAGTCGCAGTGTTCAGCGCTGCATCTGAGGAGTTCACGCAGAAAAACATCAACTGCTCCATTCGTGAGAGCCTTGATCGTTTTTTGCCGGTCGTCGAGCTGGCCCGGTCTGAGAACATTCCTGTACGCGGCTATGTCTCAACCGTGCTTGGCTGCCCCTATGCCGGTGATATTTCACCGCAACAGGTTGCGGCCGTTAGCCGGGAACTGATCGATATGGGCTGTTACGAGATCTCTCTCGGTGACACCATCGGCGTCGGCACACCACTTAAAGCCAAAAAGATGCTGGAAGCTGTTGCCGCAGAGGTAGAGATACACCGACTGGCAGCCCACTTTCACGATACCTACGGCCAGGCGCTGGCAAATATATACGCCGTGCTTGAAGAGGGGCTTGCCGTGGTGGATACGTCCACCGCCGGTCTGGGCGGCTGCCCGTACGCCAAAGGCGCCTCAGGCAACGTTGCTACTGAGGATGTGGTTTACATGCTCAATGGGTTGAATATCAGTAGCGGCATTGATCTTGATAAACTGGCCCGGACCGGACACTGGATCACCCGCCAGCTTGGCCGGAGTAACGGTTCAAAAGTTGCCATGGCCCTTGGCTGCGAAGCGTAAAAAGAGATCCCGCCCGGTATCAGAACCATCTCTGTGCCGGGCCCTCTGCAATAAAAAGAATAACCAGAGGCTGAACATGAAGTCACAACCCGAATACCTGACCGCACTGGACCTGAACACACCAACCACCGATCAGTTGCCGCCAGAATTCCAGAAGTATTTTGCGATCTGCGAAGAGAAGCTGGGGCTGGTCCCCAATGTGCTTAAGGCATACAGCCATAACCCGGTACTGCTGGACGCCTTTTCCCGCCTGTATAACGAACTGATGATGGGCGAAAGTGGCCTTTCAGTGCTGGAGAAGGAGATGATCGCCGTCGCCGTCTCATCATCTAACCAGTGCTACTACTGCCAGGTTGCCCACGGCGCCGCCGTACGTGAACTGTCTGAAGACCCGAAACTGGGTGAACTGATGGTCATGAACTATCGCGTCGCTGAACTTTCCGAACGTCATCGCCTGATGCTCGATTTCGCCATAAAAATGACAGAAACGCCGGCACAAATGGCTGAAGACGATCGCCAGACGCTCAGAGATGCCGGCTTCAGTGACAACGATATCTGGGATATCGCCAATGTTGCCGGTTTCTACAATATGACCAACCGGGTTGCTGCAGCCGTCGATATGCAGCCAAATCCTGAATATCACGCCAGACACCGTTAACGTATAAACAAAATCAGCAACGGTAGTCGGAAATAAAAATAACAAATTTACCGGCGGGAATGCCGGTAGAGATGACAACACAAATATGGGGTCAATAACCATGAGTAATCGCCCGAGCTACACCAGTGGAGTCAGCAACCAACCACTGATCGGTATGACCATTGGTGATAAATTTGACGAGATCGCAGCGACCTATCCCGACAATGAAGCACTGGTCGTACGTCATCAGGGAATCCGCTGGACCTATCGCGACCTGAAGACCGAGGTCGACCGAGCTGCCCGCGCCTTTCTGGCCATCGGTATTAAACGCGGTGATCGCGTCGGTATGTGGTCCCCTAACAGCAGCCAGTGGACTATCACCCAGTTTGCCACCGCGAAGATCGGTGCCATTCTGGTGAATATCAATCCTGCCTACCGTCTGCACGAGCTGGAGTATGCCCTGAACCAGTCAGAGGCTCGCTGCCTGGTTACGGCAGACAGCTTCAAGAGTTCCAATTACACCGCGATGCTGCAGGAGCTGGCCCCCGAGCTACAGCAGTGCGAGGCCGGGCGACTTGAGTCTGAAAAGCTACCGCATCTGAACAGCGTGATTAATCTGGCGCAGGAATCTTACCCGGGCATGTATCGCTGGACGGATTTTGTTTCGATGGCCGATCAGGTAGACAGCTCACAGCTGGTGCGGCTGCAGTCTGAACTTCAGTTTGATGACCCGATCAATATCCAGTACACCTCAGGCACCACCGGCTTCCCGAAAGGCGCCACCCTCTCCCACCACAATATCCTTAATAACGGCTTCTTCGTAGCAGAAAGCATGAAGTTCACCGATCAGGACCGCCTGGTTATTCCGGTACCGCTCTATCACTGTTTCGGCATGGTAATGGGCAATCTTGGCTGCATGACGCACGGTGCAACCATGATCTACCCGGATGAAGGCTTTGAGCCGGAGAATGTACTTCAGACCGTTGCCGAGGAACGCGCGACCGCACTGTATGGCGTGCCGACAATGTTCATCGCCGAACTGGACCACCCGAACTTTGCCGAGTATGACGTGTCCAGCCTGCGCACCGGCATCATGGCAGGCTCTATCTGTCCGGCAGAAGTGATGAAGTCAGTAAACGGCAAAATGCATATGCAGGAAGTGCAGATCGCCTACGGCATGACGGAAACCAGTCCGGTTTCCACTCAGACAGCCGCCGATGATCCGTTTGAGAAACGCGTAACAACCGTTGGTCGCACCCAACCCCATCTGGAAACCAAGATCGTCGACCCCGCCAGCGGCAACATCGTTGCCCGCGGTGAGATTGGCGAACTGTGCACCCGCGGCTACAGCGTGATGCTGAAGTACTGGAACAATGAAGAAGCGACCCAGGGCGCGATCGACAGCTCCGGCTGGATGCACACCGGCGATCTGGCCACGATGGATGCAGAGGGCTATATCCAGATCGTTGGTCGCATCAAGGACATGGTCATCCGTGGTGGCGAGAACGTATACCCTAAGGAGATTGAGGAATTCCTCTACACCCACCCGTCCATCTCTGATGTGCAGGTCACCGGTGTACCGGATCAGAAATACGGCGAGGAACTGGTTGCCTGGGTTAAGCTGGCCCCGGATGCCGGCGACGTAACCGCAGACGATTTGCGCGCATTCTGCAAAGGAAAAATCACGCACTTTAAGATCCCGCGTTACTTCAAATTTGTGGAAGACTACCCAATGACAGTGACGGGCAAGATCCAGAAATTCAAGATGCGTGAAATCTCCATTCAGGAGCTGGGACTGGAAGACTAAGCAATACCGGCAGTACCTGAAAACAAAAACGCCAGCTTGATCGCTGGCGTTTTTTACTTCTGAATCAGCTCAGGTTTTGAACTGACTGACCTCTGCGCTGAGCGTAGATGCCAGAGAGTCGATCTCAATTGCCGTAGCATTGAGATGACTGACGCTCTCATTAGAGCTGTGATAGCGCTGCTGAATGTCCATCACATTGCGATTTATCTCATCCACCGTGGCGGACTGCTCTTCCGTGGCAGCAGCATTCTGAAGGTTCATATCGTTAACCCGCGCTGCCTGATGGGTAATCAGGCTGAGCTGTTCGAGAATATTGCCGAAGTTCTCCAAGGTTTCGGCCGTCCGCTGGTGGCTGCCTTCCATCGCTTCAACAGCATCACGGCTGCCGCTCTGGAGCTGCTCAATCATCGCCTGAATTTTACTGGTCGACTCCGAGGTCTTATGCGCCAGGCTACGGACTTCATCTGCAACGACCGCAAATCCGCGTCCCTGCTCACCCGCCCTGGCGGCTTCGATCGCAGCATTCAATGCCAGCAGGTTAGTTTGCTCGGCGACACCGCGAATGACATCCAGAACAGAGCCAATCTCTTCACTGTCCGCAGCCACGCGCTGTATTACAGACATCGCACGATCAATATCGCTGGCCAGCTGATCCATCGAACCATTGGCGATCTCAACGTACTTTTCACCCTGCATAGCTGCGCTGTTTGCAGTACTGGATTGATCTGCAGCATTCGCACAGTTCTGGGCAACTTCCTGTACCGAACTTTCCATTTCATTGATCGCAGCGGCAACCATATCCGTCTGTCCCAGGCCGGACTGCACTTCGTTATTCACGGTAGTAACCACCGTATGCATATCCCCTACCATCTGCGAAAGACGCAGGCCTGCGCCGGAAACACTGCGTGTCAGCTGCTGCAGGTGATCGACCATACCGTTGAAGTCATTGGCAAGCTGGCCCAGCTCATCCTTACCCATCGACTCGACCGTAACGGTCAGATCCGAATTGTTACGTACCTCGGACATCGCGGTGGAGACAGACAGAATCTGGCGAGAAAGAAACGCCTGCAGGTAGGAGCCGATACCCAGCGTAATGCCCCCGCCAATCAGCGCGGTCAGAATCAGGGTAATAAATGTGCCGAACAGGCTTTGTTCAGCCGCAATAATCGATGCACTCAGGCGATCTGACAGGCTGTTCTCAACTTGCTTGAGCTTTTCAATACGCCCCGTTGCCATTTCGAACCAATAGGAAGGCTGGGTATCAAAGCCCTGCTGCTTGCTCAACGCCAGCGTGCGCAACCGGTTCACTTCATCGATACTATTTCCTTTGAGTTTTTGCTCTAGGATTGTTACAGACGCCTTGTCAGCAAAATCCGAAAAAACTTTCAGATAGCTTTGCTGCTCAGTCAACAGTTCGATGAAACGCTTATAGAGTGTGGGGGTAAAGCTGTCCCGCGCAAAGGCAGCGCTGAGCACTGCCCGTTCAAGTCCCGCGCGTTCTTTGCTTTCCAGGAAGTAGAGATAGGCCGCGGCCTGGTTTCCGATCGCCGGGTCTTCCACATAGGTTGCCAAAGAGGATGTAAGCTGAAAAGCATCGGCAATCAGACCAGAATAGAAGCTCAGCATTGCGCTGGTCTCAACCTGGCGGCTACTCACCGTACGGCGCATATCGTTTAAACGGGCCAGTTTGCGGTTAATCCGGGAGATCCGGTCATTTAGCTCAACAGAATACTCCTCAACGGACACTTGATTCAGTGCCGCAACAAACTCCTCTCGCTTCTTAGCCGCCAGCTGACGCTGCCCCTGCAACTTAGCCTGAAACTGAGTTCCGTCAGAAGCAAGATAACCGGCGGAAATCCCACGTTCTTTCTGTAGCTCATGGACAAGGTTATTGGCCTTTACCGCAATATAGCCAAGCGATTCAGCCTTTTTCAGATCAGAATACTGACCGTAGCTCAGCCATATGCCCTGACCTATAAATACTGCCGCCAGCAGAAGTGGCAGGCAGACCATTAAAAACAGCTTGTGCCGTATCGGCAAATTTCTCACGAAGTCCATAGATCGGTATTTCCTTACTTCTCAAACCCGACTCGGGCGCACAGACCGTGCGGTTTGTAACAGTTCTTACCGATACTGACCAGAGAAACTGAAACAAATACATTCCGGCTATGATAGAAATCAATCCTTTCCGGGTGATTCATGCATTTTTCCTATTCCATTAGAAACGAGACGGGGACAGGTGAAATCATTTATATTCGACCTCAGGTCTATCGGCTGCATTTCTAATTCCTTCAGGCTTTTTTGCAAATTGAGGTCAAACGGGTTCAACTTCAGTCCCCGCAGCAGGATGCGCCGCGCAGCAGCCAGGCATCCGGCTTCATTCAGCCCCCAGGCAAGATTATTCCATAGCACAGGCTCCTCTGGTGATTGATCAAGTCCCATACGGTATGCCCGCACCGCCTCGCCAATCCGGCCCAGACTCAATAGCAGGTTTCCTGACGCAATAGCATACAGTGACTCGGCGGGATGGCTGTTTGCCAGCATACGGTACGCCTCCAGCGCTACATCGGCCTGACGCGGCTCCAGCGGTAATATGCCGGCAACAACCTGGCTGGCAGACAGTGAAACGGGCGCCTTGCCCGGTGGCAATATGACCAGGGCCCAGTGCCCGGATCGACTCCAGGTATTCAGAAAGGTAGATAAGGCTAAAACGTACCGGCGATTATTACCTGAGCGCAGGATCACAGTTCGGTTATCCCGGTTAAAACCGATCACGATGGCGTAGTGCCATTGCGGCCACCAGTCGAATGCCAGGTTCTGCAGTACCAGGACAGGATGGCCCGCCGCTACCTCTTTCTGCAGGGCATCCCAGGATGGCTGCAGAGGATAAGGTACTGTGCCAAAGCGTCGTGCCGTGGCCATCATATCGATCTGTAACGTCCCCTCCCTTCCGGGCAGAAACAGCACTGACTTCAGCTCGGCAGCTGTAACCTGAATGCCCTGATAACTAAGCACCGACGCCAGAGACGCCGGACCACACTGGTTGGTTTCCTGAGGGAAGAACGGCACCCCGGTGATTTCAGTTTTGCTTTCGCCGGGACCTGCCTTAAAGGATTCGAGCCCTTTCGGATCGAGCGACCCGCAGCCGCCTGAGAATACGATAAAGGCTATGGCGAATACCCGTCGGACCTGAGACAGAGGTGCTCGCTGCATTTAGCGAACAGGCCTTACAAAGGTAAATACATCTGTTGCACCTATGGCATCAGTGATCACAAACACCAAGAAGAGAAAAACAATCAGTCCGCCGATTCCCTGCCCAGCTGGCAACTGATCGAGTTTCTGATTCAGCATAGCCACTTCAGCACTGGTCATAAACCGAACCCGATCCTGCGCCAGTTGCGGATCAATACCATAGGCCTCAAGCTGGCTGGCCAGGGCCTGGCTCTGTAATCTCTCGATCAGTCGAGATCGATCAGCCTCATCTGACTGTAACTGAACCAGCTCCGGGGTGGAGACAAGTGCTGCCACGGCCGGTGACAGTGGCAGAAATGCCATGGAAAACACGAGTATCAGCACAAAACAGCGTCTGACAATGATGTTCATACCCTATCCTCATGGTTGTGCCCACAACGCTGCTAAGTATAGGAGAGGCTGACTACTGCCACCACGATACCGATTGATTACAAAGGTCTCTTCAGAGGCGCTTGTCAGGCCTCCATCCGGAAGCGGCTTCCCTTAAAAATAGTGTTATACTCGCCGGAATTTTATAGCCTCACGTGTTGAAACTGTGACCGATTCCCTGACCCTCTCTCCCATCGCCGTGGTGCGTAGCGCCTACGTCCAGAAATTTGGTATTCCGCACCAGCCCGGTATGACCGGAAGTCTGCGTTCTTTCATTGAGTTTATGCCAGATATAGCCTCAGCCGAAGCAGTCAGGGGGCTGGAACAATGCAGCCATATATGGCTGGTTTTTGTCTTCAGCGCCACAATGGACGAAGGCTGGAAGCCGACTGTACGGCCGCCCCGTATGGGCGGGAAAACACGGCTGGGGGTATTTGCCACCCGTACCCCTCACCGGCCAAACCCGATAGGCTTATCTCCGGTCAAACTGGAAGCCGTACATACATCGGGTGGAAAGGTGACACTGGAAGTCAGCGGCGCCGACCTGCTCGATGGCACGCCGATTCTGGATATTAAGCCTTATCTGCCAGGCTCTGACTGCTTACCTGAGGCTCATTATCCGCTCGCCAGCTCCCGCGAGAAACTTGATTATCCTGTTGTCTTTTCAGAGCAGGCAGACATCGAACTCAAAGCCTGGCAAAAGCAACACGGCCAGCCGATTCATGATCAGATAGCAGAAGTATTGTTATGCGATCCCCGTCCCGGATACGCCCGCGAAAATAATGACCGGGAGTATGGGATCAATCTCTATGACCTGAACATCCGCTGGCAGGTCGCTAACGAACAGGTACGGGTAGTGTCTGTCGAAACGGACTGGGTCGAGCCAGACTGAGTCTTAACGCTGCTGCAGGTCATCCAACCAGCTGACTGCAGCCATCACAGCCGGCAAGCCAATGGTACTGATCAGCAGTAACAGGGTGTGATAAAGCTCCTCCTCTGTTGCGCCAGCTTCCAGCGCCCGTCTTGCATGACTGTGCACCGCGCCCTCTGAGCGAATAGCCGCCGCTGCGGCCAGCTGAATCAACTGAGCCTGGCGCTCATCCAGCGGCCCCGCCTGTTTCGTCTTTTCGCCTAACTGCTCGAGCGCTTTGAACAGTTCCGGGTTACGTTGCTGCTGCTTCAGGTATTGTTTCACCGGAATTTTTGACATCGTTATTCTCCGCAGACTTTCACTTTACCTTAGTCAGCATTCCGATCCGCTGCCATCCGGTGTGCAAAGCCACAAAAACAAAAAGGGCATCCATACGGATGCCCTTTTCTGCTACATGACTGTCCCGTCCTGAAATAGGTTTACACATTGGAGACCTATAATGGACACCTCTAGACCTACCCGCCAAAAGCGCACACAGCGTGACTACACAATGGGCTTTAAATTGCAGGTTGTCGCGGCGGTAGAAAAAGGCGATATGACCTATAAACAGGCCCAAAGGATCTACGGCATCCAAGGACGCAGTACGGTACTTAACTGGTTACGTAAACACGGTAAGCTTGATTGGTCTCAATCGAAAGGACGCACGATGCCTCACTCACCGAAAGCCAAGGAAACACCCGCCCAGAAGATCAAACGCTTAGAGCGAGAGCTGGAAGATGAGCGTTTGC
>NZ_JHVJ01000033.1 GCF_000620085.1 Marinobacterium jannaschii DSM 6295
CAGTCGTGCCTTCTGTCAGCGGCTGTGGCGTTATCGAATCATGCAGAGCATGAGCCGGAGAGGCAATTGTTGGGACAACTCGCCAATGGAAAGACTCTTTCGCAGTTACAAGTCCGAGTGGATGCCTATTACGGGTTATCAATCAACAAGAGAAGCCCAACGAGACATCAGCTTCTATCTGATGGAGCGATACAACTGGCAACGGCCACATCAATATAACAATGGATTACCTCCTGCAAAGGCAGAGGAAGATCCTATCTTACTGTCCGGAATTAGTTGACCACTACACGGGCGGCCCAACTGTGCAGACAACCCGTGTGCGCTTCGCGCCTTTCGGAAAACGGTTAAAACTCCCCCGGGTTTCGCTTCGCTCAACCCAGGCTACATGCATGGATAATAAGGTAGGAATGCCTATCTATTCGCTGCAGCGCTCCGCTGCACCGATGGGATAAATTTCGTGCCCGTAGATATCTTGGCGAGTTTTTGGGTAGCGTGAGTTGAGGTACGAAATCCACGGATGGTGCCGAGTTATTCACAACTAACCTAGGATTACAGGTTTTTGTAGCAGCAACCTCCGGTCGCGTCAGAACAAGGCGGCTATCTCTTCCGATAGCCGCAAGCATCACGCTACTGTGCAGAATCTCCGCCCGCGATTGACAGGGTGGTTTCAGGGTTGGTCTTATCTGATAAGGCAGAAGGCATAAGTTCTCTAACCAAATGTGCATCAGTGGGCACCGTCAGAATCAGGCTGCCTTGCTGGGTAAAGAAAGCGGCTTTATTGCCAGATACGGCGACCAACAACCCCTCTACCAATACCCGGTTATCTTTCGAGACGAGCTTAGTGCATGTGGATAATTGTGTTTTTTGTTCCTGCACACAGCCCTTTTCCATGAATCCTTGAATGCTAGCCTTTGCCAAGTCTTGAGCTTTCAGGCCGCTAAAGGCGGGAATCGCCATCCAAATCAGGACAACAATCAGTCCGGCATTGGCTGGTCTTTTAAAACTAACTATCAGCTGTGCCACGGCGATGGCAACTTTGCTTAAGTCATTGTTTTTTGGGTGTAAGTATCTGAAGGGATAAGGGTATTTAGTATCTGTAGTGGAGCGATCTTGTTTCTCAATTATCCAGCGTCCAGCTCTAAATATCATGAAAATTACAAGCGTGAATATCAGGATCCCAATGCTTAACCGCTTAGCCATTTCTAGGGAGAAAACTTCAGGCATCCAATCAGCCATATACAAGAAAACTACATAAAAGGAGTTCGTATAGGCCTCGGTTGCGGCTAGTTCAAAAACGTCGCTACTAACACCGTACATGTGTAAATACGTCATGTGATAGGTATACCCTGAGATATACCCGGCTGGAGCTAAAACACTGATCAGTGTACTGATAGTGGTTAATAGATAGCTGTGGTTTTCCACAAGGCTGCGTAGCTTTGCTGGTGGCTTTTCCTGAGCCGACATAATTCATCCATGATTTTGCGGTTTAAGTTGGTCAGGAGTGTAACACTGGAATTGATATCCGGTTCAATCTTGGCAGTTACTAATAAGTTAGGCTAATCCTAACTAGATCAGTACCAGATAATCCTTCTACGAAGTGACCAATCCCCTTCGACGCAGCCGAGCATTGACGGCTGAGGCGGGATTAGCGGGCTGATTGTCTGACGAGCGTAGCGAGGAGTTTACAGCACGCCCCGCAGCAGGCGGCAAGCGCAGGGTATGGGCGTAGCCCACAAGTCGCGGGGCGCACTTTCTTTTGGTTCGTTTTCTTTATGCGAGTAAAGAAAATGAACAACCACAAAATCAGCATTGGCAGAGGGGCAGATAACGGTTGTTTGATCTCAGGCTAAGTGGAACCAATAAGCTAATTCAGTTCAGGTAAACCATGCTATCGCTCATTTCTACTTCGGCCTTTCGGCCCCAAAGGGGCGTTCCGCCGCCCCCTCTGGACTCCCGGGCGGCCCAACTGTGCAGACAGCCCGTACGCGCTTCGCGCCTTTCGGAAAACGGTTAAAACTCCTCACATTCGTTCGTCAGACAAAACCGTTTTCGAATCCGAAAGCCACTGCAGTGCTCCGCTGCACAGATGGGATTGATATCGTGCCAGTAGAGGTTTCGGCAAGTATTTGGGTAGCGTGGGTTGAGGAGCGAAATCCACGGATGGTGCTGGTTTATTCGCCGTTAACCGGGACTTGCAGGCTTTTGTAGCAGCAACCTCCGGTCGCGATGAAAAGGAGTTCGGACTCGCTGTTGGCACTGATAGCAGATATGTTTGTGACCCTGGTTCCCGCGCTCCGAGGCTGTGAATCTATTCCAAACGAAATAGGTGTAGGCTGGCGGTGAGCTTGCGAACCCCAGAAAAAGGGGGCTAGTTTCGGCAAAATTACCTGCTTCACGGCAATGTTGGGATTCGTCGTTGCACTCCTCGTCACCAACCTACGCATACTTTCACAGTCTCAGACTGTGGGAACGAGATACCTGCAATCACCCAACGACACCAGAGCAATAAAACGACTATCTACCATAAAGTGTACTACTGACGTGTTTGAAAGCGGCGTAAAATAGCCGGTTACTCAGGCATAGTTCGTATCAGGGATTGTTTAACGGGCGGCTACTCATTAGTAAGCAAGCCAGCCTAAACGCAGGGAACAGCGATGGAATGGATTCTTCTACCACTGGTGATTTTCGCCGTGCTGATGGTTTTGCTGAAAGCAAAGGCTAACAGCGAAAACAGCGCCGACACCACCGATCAAAGCAGCAGCCTCGGCTACCGGCCTAAGGGCGCACTCTTTACCCCTGCAGAACGCTCCTTTCTTGGTGTTTTAGATCAGGTTGTGGATAACCGCTACCGGGTCTTTGGCAAGGTGCGTGTTGCCGACCTGATCGAACCCCAACCCAGCCGTAACCGCAGCCAGTGGCAGCGAGCCTTTAACGCCATCAGTTCTAAGCATTTTGACTTTGTGATCTGCAAGGCCGGTGACCTGACACCGGTCTGTGTGATTGAGCTGGATGATAAAAGTCATAACGCCAAAAAGCGCCAACAGCGGGATCAGTTCCTGGGGAGCGTTTGTAAAGATGCGGAATTACCTTTAATTCGTTTCTCAGCCAAGCAAGGCTACCAGTTGAATGAAGTAAAGGCTCGATTGGCGGAGAGCTTAGTGCATCGGAATCCGATTGGTCAGTGTAAATGAAACAGGTAAACACAGCTAAGGCATTAGAGTGGTATGTAGCTCAGAGGTGCTCGCAGCGTCTATCAGAGTATGTATCTTTGATATACTCATAGATTGCTGCAATACTATATCCCTCTGATTAATGAGTGAATTACTCATGAACATAAATATATCAACACAACGTGAGTATCAACTGCTAAGCAAGGTTTTTAGCCGAAGTATAATATCAGGCTTAGCTAGGCATGGTGGTAGTGCTGATCTTGAAAGAATTTTGAGCGAAGTAGGACGCGATAAAATTGATCTTGATAGTGTAAGTTTGTTAGATTTTTTTGAAGGTTGCTTTGAAAAGCTTAAAGTTAATTATAGAAACGAATATGTATTTAAGAATGCAATAGCTACAAAGATAGTGAGGGGGCGGCATAAGCTATCGAACTGCCACTATATATCAGAATTCAAGGTTGGAAGATCTATTGCTGATGTAGCGGTTTTTAATGGGACGTCAACGGCCTATGAAATAAAAAGCTCATTTGACTCTTTTGAAAGATTAAGAGATCAGATTGCATCGTACTCCAGTGCTTTTGATAAAGTGTACGTGGTTGTTCCTAAAGAAAAGGTTGATAAAGTATTTCTACATATTGAGGATCATATAGGCGTTTACGAACTAACCGATCGATACTCACTATCTCAGGTTAGAGAAGCTGAATCAAACATAGATAATATCTGTAGTGATAGCATATTGGGGTGTTTGAGAAGGGGAGAGTATCTAAATATTGTAAAGAATAAATATGGCTATATCCCATCAGGGAAACCATCGGAAATAAAGAGGGAAGTTGCGAATATTTTTCGGAATATGAGTAAGGATCAACTTCATCGTGAATTTGTGCATGCAATGAGGAAGAGAGGGATTTCAAAATCTGAGAAAGATATCTTGAGTCAAATGCCTGCCTCTATAATATCTTTATTGTTGAGTGAGAGGCTAAATGAAAGACTGCTTAAAAGCTTATATTTAAAGCTTCATGTGAGATGACTTTATAAATTGTAAAGGAGTACGATAATGTATCATTGTTATTTGAGAGGAAAGCAGTATGAACTTTTGGCAATAAGGGAGGCAGCTTCTAAAATATATGAAAGTGGATCTGTTCCGATAATAGAGCCTGTAAGGGAAGGAACTAGAGATCTTATTAAGTGTATTGATGTGCTTTCTAAGGCAAAGGCTCAATATATAGTTGTAGCTAATCCTCAGGTTGGAGATATGTCTAAGAGCCAGGCAAAATCTGAGGCTGTAATTGATATCGTAGTCTCAAATTATCCTGAAACAGAGCTTGCTTTTATTGTCAATGAAGATGTGTCTCTAAGCCAAGTGGAGCACTTTTTGCAGAGATATCCAAATCAAGTTTTTAGTATTATCCATAATGGAAGATTCGGTGATGTAGCCGGTCTGAAAAATTTTCTCAGTGAAAATTCTAGATTAAATAAGCACTTCTTCATAAAAAATGATTGCAGTACATCTTATCGCGATGGCTTTGAGGGAAGTAAGCTCGTATTGATTGAAGATGGGTTCAATAGAAGGAGCCCTAATGCTGAATATGCTAATAAGTTAGAAGAGTTTTTCTCAGATCTCTATTTGACGTATAAGGAAAGTGGCTATATTGGGTTCGGTGACTTTTCAATAATTGGTGACCACTATAGTGAAGGAGGAGGGCAGGCTATCACTGCTGTTCTCCACATTACTTATAAAGGAGAGGACGAAATTAATATTCGACATTTCCTGTCTGACCCTAGGAAAGTGCCGGAAGAGGTTCCAATTCTTCTAGAAGAAGCGCTAGGAAAGCTGGAAGAGTTCTTGAGTGAAAACCAAGACATTTTAGAGTGGTCGGAAGCGTGCCAGCAGCTGATGACTATTTATGAAGGTGGTTGCCAAACGAATCTAGCAACGATGAAGAAGCTTACAATAAGGCATCACTTTGAGCTTATGCATCGTATCTCTGTGGATCGACAGGCTGAACAGTGATGGTATTTACCTGACAGCGCCTCCCACTTCAGTAACAATTTAGGCAGCTTAATCAGCTGCCTTTTTGTGTGCCCGAAGTAGCCACGATGAATCAACCCAGACAGACACGACCATACAAGGATTGGGCGATGTAAACGCTATCCGCGCGCAGTTCTTAGCGCGCCACGCGCCGCTCCGAAGGCCCACAAAAAAGCCCGGTACTGATACCAGTACCGGGCTTTTTGCTTTTAAGCTGTTGCGCTTTTAGCGCGCCGCTCGCAGCGCGCTTCGCGTAGCTCTGTTGTTACAGCGCTTCGATCTTAGCGTACTGCTCAGCCAGCTTGGCATGGGCAGACTTGGCTTCTTCCAGTTTCTCGCGCTCTTTGGCGATTACGTCCGCAGGGGCGTTGGAGACGAAGCGTTCGTTGCTCAGTTTGCCTTCGAAGCGGCTGACTTCCTTCTGCAGCTTGTCCAGGGACTTCTGCAGGCGGGCCAGTTCGGCGTCTTTGTCGATCAGGCCGGCCATCGGTACCAGCACTTCCATGTTGCCAACCAGCTGGGTGGCGGACATCGGTGCTTCGTCGCCCGGGTTGAGCCAAGTGATCTTCTCAACGGAGGCCAGCTTGGACAGGAAGGCTTCGTTGGCTGCCAGACGTGTCTTGTCTGCTTCGCTGCCGTTGTTGAACAGCACGTGCAGTTCCTTGGCCGGGGAGATGCCCATCTCACCACGGATATTACGGATACCGGTGATCACGCCTTTCAGCCAGTTGATCTCGGCGACGGCGCTGTCGTCGATCTTGCTGTTGTCGGCAACCGGGTAGGGCTGCAGCATGATGCTGTCGCCTTCGGCACCGGCCAGTTCCTTGATGGACTGCCAGATCTCTTCGGTGATGTACGGCATGATCGGGTGCGCCAGACGCAGCAGTACTTCCAGTACGCGCACCAGGGTACGGCGGGTGCCGCGCTTGGCTTCGGCAGAAGCGTTGTCGTCCCAGAGTACCGGCTTGGACAGCTCCAGGTACCAACCGCAGTACTCGTTCCAGATGAAGTCGTACAGGGTGGAGGAAGCCATGTCGAAGCGGTATTCGTCGAAGTGCTTGGTGACTTCGGCTTCAACGCGCTGCAGCTCACCGGCGATCCAGCGGTCAGCCAGGGAGAGTTCTACCTCGCCACCGTTCTGCCCACAATCTTCGCCTTCGGTGTTCATCAGCACGTAGCGGGCGGCGTTCCAGATCTTGTTACAGAAGTTACGGTAGCCTTCCAGACGCTTCATATCCCAGTTGATATCACGGCCGGTGGAGGCCAGTGCTGCCAGGGTGAAGCGCAGGGCGTCGGTGCCGTGGGCAGAGATCCCTTCCGGGAACTCTTTCTGGGTACGCTTGCCGATCTTCTCGGCCAGCTGCGGCTGCATCATGTTGCCGGTACGTTTTTCCAGCAGGGCGTCCAGCTCGATGCCGTCGATCATATCCAGCGGGTCCAGTACGTTACCCTTGGACTTGGACATCTTGTCGCCGTTTTCGTCGCGGATCAGGCCGGTAACGTAAACGGTCTTGAACGGAACCTGTGGCGTGCCGTCTTCGTTCTTCACCAGATGCATGGTCATCATCATCATACGGGCAACCCAGAAGAAGATGATGTCGAAACCGGTTACCAGCACGTCGGTCGGGTGGAAGGTGTTCAGACGCTCGGTCTGTTCCGGCCAGCCCAGGGTACCGAAGGTCCACAGGCCGGAGCTGAACCAGGTGTCCAGCACGTCGTCGTCCTGTTTCAGTTCGAGGTCGGCGGCCAGGTTGTACTTCTCGCGCGCGGCATCGGCGCTGCCCGCAACGTAGACGTTGCCTTCATTGTCGTAGAAGGCCGGGATACGGTGGCCCCACCACAGCTGACGGGAGATACACCAGTCCTGGATATCGCGCATCCAGGCGAAGAACATGTTTTCGTACTGTTTCGGTACGAATTTGATGTCGCCGTTTTCGACTGCTTCAACTGCAGGCTTGGCCAGGGTCTTGGCGTCGGCAAACCACTGGTCGGTCAGCATCGGCTCGATCACCACGCCGCCACGGTCGCCGTACGGGATGGTCATATCGTTTTCTTCGATTTTTACCAGCAGGCCGGCGGTTTCGAAGTCGGCGACGATTTCGCGACGGGCGGCGAAGCGCTCCATGCCACGGTATTTTTCCGGGATGGTGACGTCGACGTCGTTGTTCGGAGTGCCGTCGGTGTTGAAGCCTTCGCCTTCGTCGCGGATATCGGCGTTGAAGGTGAGGACGTTGATCATCGGCAGGTTGCAGCGTTTGCCGACTTCGTTATCGTTGAAGTCGTGTGCCGGGGTGATCTTCACACAGCCGGTGCCTTTTTCCATATCGGCGTGTTCGTCAGCGACGATCGGGATACGGCGGCCGACCAGTGGCAGTTCGACAAACTTGCCGATCAGGCTCTGGTAACGCTCGTCGTCCGGGTTAACCGCGACGCCGGTATCGCCCAGCATGGTTTCCGGACGGGTGGTGCCGACGACGATGTGGTCTTCACCGGCAGCGGTTTTCTCGCCATCGGCCAGCGGGTAGCGCAGGTACCACATCTTGCCCTTAACCTCTTTGTTTTCCACTTCGAGGTCGGATATGGCGGTGTGCAGTTTCGGGTCCCAGTTAACCAGGCGCTTGCCACGGTAGATCAGGCCTTCGTCATACAGGCGGATAAACACTTCCTGAACGGAGTTGTAGAAGCCTTCATCCATGGTGAAGCGTTCGTTTGCCCAGTCAACGGAGTCGCCGAGACGGCGCATCTGGCGGGTGATGTTGCCGCCGGATTCCTCTTTCCATTCCCAGATTTTGTCGATGAAGTTTTCACGGCCCAGGTCGTGACGGGTCTTACCCTCTTCAGCGGCCAGTTTACGCTCTACCACCATCTGGGTGGCGATACCGGCGTGGTCGGTGCCGACCTGCCACAGGGTGTTTTTACCCTGCATGCGCTTGTAGCGAGTAAGCGCGTCCATGATGGTGTGCTGGAAAGCGTGACCCATATGCAGGCTGCCGGTGACGTTCGGCGGCGGGATCATGATGCTGTAGGCTTCACCTTCGCCGGAAGGGGCGAAGTAGTTGTTGTCTTCCCAGGTTTTATACCAGGATTTCTCTATCTCATGGGGCTGGTAGGTTGTATCCATTGCGATGCTGATCTCAGGAATTCTTGGCTACTTGTCATGTCGGCCCGCACGGCCGTAAAACGGATTAAACGGCGGGCGCAGGTAATCGGCCGATTATACCGGCTGATGGTGAATTCCGATAGGGAGCAGGGCGAGAGGGCTTGCTGAGGGGAAGCAGAGAGCAGCGGGCTGCTCTCGGGCCGGGCTTCAGCGTTTCTTGCGCATATCGTTCATGCGAATCTCGATGCCGTTGTCCTGGTAGCGCTTGTAGTTGCGCCGGGTGGCGTCGAGGACATCCGGGGTCTGCACCACCACTTCGAGGATACGCTCGAACTGCAGGGCATCGTCGGGGATATCCAGCGCCAGGTTAATAAACACCTGTTGCTGGTTGGGACGGTGGTTGCCCCAGCCGAGGCGGATCGGTGAATCTTCCGGCCGCTGGCCGATCAGGCTGTGCGGCAGGAAGGCGTCGGGCCGGAACTCCCACAGCAGCTGATCCACCGCTTCGGCATCGCTTTCATCCTGGCAGTGGATATAGATCTGATGGCCCAGCCCCTGGATCTTCTCCACCAGGCGGCAGAGAAAGCGGCTGCGCGCTTCGGGCGCAGCCGCGGGCAGGACATAGAAGTCAGCCTGAGCCATCAATGCTTAGTCGTCGCCGTTTTCGTCGCTGGCATCGCCGGCGGACTGGTTCAGCAGGTACTGAGTCAGCAGTGGTACGCAGCGGCCGGTGGCGCCTTTCGCCTTGCCGTTGCTGTTCCAGGCGGTACCGGCGATATCCAGGTGCGCCCAGCGGAAGCTCTTGGTAAAGCGGGACAGGAAGCAAGCCGCCGTGACGGTGCCACCGGCGCGGCCGCCGATGTTGGCGATATCGGCGAAGTTGGAATCCAGCTGTTCCTGGAACTCATCCCACAGCGGCAGGCGCCACGCTTTGTCGGCAGCCTGATCACCGGCAGCCAGCAGCTCGGCAGCCAGGTCGTCGTCGTTACTCAGCAGGCCAGTGGCATGGTGGCCCAGGGCGATAATGCAGGCACCGGTGAGGGTGGCGATATCGACCACGGTCTGAGGCTCGAAACGCTCGGCGTAGGTCAGGGCGTCGCACAGTACCAGACGGCCTTCGGCGTCGGTGTTGAGGATCTCAACGGTCTGGCCGGACATAGTGGTGACGATATCACCCGGCTTAGTGGCGTGACCGCTTGGCATGTTCTCGGCGGCGGCGATAATCGCGACTACGTTGATCTCCGGCTGCATCTCGCACAGGGCGGTGACGGCACCGAAGACGCTGGCGGCGCCACACATATCGAATTTCATTTCGTCCATCGCCGCGCCCGGCTTCAGGCTGATGCCGCCGGTGTCGAAGGTGATGCCCTTGCCGACCAGTACATGGGGTTTTTCGTCCGCTTGCGCGCCCTTAAACTCCATCACGATCAGCTTGGATGGCTGTTCGCTGCCGTGACCGACCGACAGCAGGCTGTGCATGCCCAGTTCGGCCATCTCGTCTTCGTCGACGATGGTGGTGGTCAGGTTATCGACCTCTTCGGCCAGTTCAACTGCCTGTTCCGCCAGGTAGGTCGGGGTGCAGACGTTGCCCGGCAGGTTGCCCAGGTCACGCGCGGTGCTGATGCCGTTAACCAGGGCTACGCCATCCAGCAGGGCGAATTCGGCGATCTCGTTGTCATCTTCCCCGATCACGATGCCGAGCAGTTCCAGCTTCAGCGGATCGGCTTTTTTGCTCTTGGTTTCGTCGTAGTTGTACAGCTCGCTGCCGGACCACTCGACCAGCTGACGCACCTGACGGTAGAGGTCGTCATCGGCACCCACCTGCTTGTCCAGCGCGAATACGGCGGAACTGATACTGGTGGATTTGATCACAGCCATGGCGGCGGTGATCTGTTTGCGCGAACCGCGGTCGCTGCGCTCGTCGGCTTTGCCGAGGCCCAGTAGCAGTACGCGACGGGCGCTGATGCCCGGGACTTTCTGCAGCAGCAGGGTCTCGCCGCTCTTACCCTGAATATCGCCGGCATTCAGGATCTCCTGGATATAGCCGGATGCAGCCTGATCGATCTCGCGGGCTGACGGGGTCAGGGTCGCGTCGGCCTGAATGCCGACGACCAGACATTCAGTTTCCAGAGAGGTGATATTTCCGTTGACGATTTCGAAATCCATGCTGGCTCCAAAACAAGACATTCTGTACAGATTGAAGGATAATGCCGCCTTTCGGTGCCTATACTTTTCAGGCAGCGGCAGGGCTCGCAGGCGTTAAGTTGCGGCCGGTTCCCGTTTGCCATGCACTATAAACCATTTTGTCGATCCTGACAGAGTATCCGCTTTGATCGTTTTTCGTTATTTAGCTCGTGAAATCCTGCTGAGTATGGTGGCTGTGACCACGGTACTGCTGATGATCATCATGAGCGGTCGTTTTATCAAATATCTGGCTGATGCCGCGGCCGGTGAGTTTTCACCCAGCGTGCTGTTTCTGATTATGGCCTACCGTCTGCCCGGCTTTCTGGAACTTATCCTGCCGCTGGGGCTGTTTCTCGGCATCCTGCTTGGCTATGGCCGCCTCTATCTCGAAAGTGAGATGACGGTGCTGCACGCCTGCGGCATGAGCGAGCGTAAGCTGATGCGCAAGACGCTGGGGCCGGCCCTGATGGTGTCGCTGTTTGTCGGCTTCCTCAGTTTCTACCTGTCGCCGCTGGGGGCGGAGAAGATGATTCATGTCTTCAACGAGCAGAAATCCCGCAGCGAGCTGGAGGCGATCACTGTGGGACGCTTCCAGTACGACAGCTCAGGCCGTTCGGTCTCCTATACCGACAATATCGATGAAGAGGGCCATCTGGGGCAGGTGTTCGTCCTGCAGCAGCTGCCGGATGACCGGGTGGCGGTGACCCTGGCCGAATCCGGCCAGCGCACCTTCTACCCGCAGAGCGGCAACCAGTATCTGGTGCTGCAGAACGGCGAGCGCTATGAGGGCCTGCCGGGCCATGCTGACTACCGTATCCTCGGCTTCGAGACCTACGGGGTGCGGATGGATAACCCGGAGGTGCGACAGGAAGTGACCAAGCTGGAAGCGCTGCCGACGATGCGCCTGCTGGAGTCGGATATACCGGCCGAACAGGCCCAGCTGCACTGGCGGATGTCGATCCCGGTACTGGTACTGATCGTTTCCCTGCTGGCGGTGCCGCTGAGTAAGGTTAATCCGCGTCAGGGCCGCTATGCCCGCCTGCTGCCGTCGATCCTGCTCTACCTGGCCTACCTGACCCTGCTGAGCACGGTGCGCAGCAAGGTGGAGGATGGTGAGACGGGCGTGGAGGCCTTCTGGCTGCTGCACGCGGCTTTCCTGCTGCTGGCCGCCAATATGATCTTCTTCGGACGGCACTGGCAGCGGTTGTTTGACCGCCTGCCGAGTCCGTTTGGCTGGATAAGGAGAAAACGCGCATGATGACCCGTCTGGATCGCTATATCGCCCGCCAGGTGGGCGGCGCAGTCTTTATCGTGGCACTGGTGATTATCGGGCTGGATCTGATGTTCGCGCTGGTCGACCAGCTGCCGGATCTGAGCCGCCATTATGACCTGACCCAGGCGATGTGGTATGTCGCCCTGACCAGCCCACGCCGCCTCTATGAGTATCTGCCGCTGAGCTGCCTGATCGGCGCTCTGGTGGGACTGGGCACCCTGGCCTCCAGCTCCGAGCTGACGGTGATGCGTGCCGCCGGGATCTCCACCCAGCGCATTATCGTCGCCGTCTGTAAGCCGGTGTTGCTGATTATTACTGCCTCGCTGTTGCTGGGTGAGTATGTGGTGCCGCAAACCGAGCAGACCGCCCAGACTCACCGGGTACGCATGATGGCACAGGATGGTCGCCGTTCGCAGCTGAACGAGGGGGCCTGGCACCGGGAGGGGCAGAGCTTTATCCATATCGATGCGGTTGCCACCGATGGCCGCCTGTTTGGCGTCACCCGTTACCAGTTTGATGAGAACCGGCAGTTGCAACAGGCCAGCTTTGCCCGCGAGGGTGAATATGTCGAGGGCGGCTGGAAGCTGAAGTTTCTGCGCGATACCCGTTTCTATCCGGACCGCACCGAAGTGGTGAAACGGAAAGAGGAGCTCTGGCAGAGCGGCCTGACGCCGTCGCTGCTGAACGTGGTGGTGATGGAGCCGGCCAACCTGTCGATCAGCGGTCTCAACTACTACTCCGACTACCTGCGCGGCCAGGGGCTGCAGGCGGCGGAGTATCATGTGGCGTTCTGGACCAAGGTGCTGCAGCCGGTAGCGATTCTCGGCCTGGTACTGGTCGCGGTGTCCTTTATCTTCGGCCCGCTGCGTTCGGTGACGCTGGGGCAGCGCCTGATCGCAGGGGTGATCGTCGGACTGGTGTTTAAGCTGATTCAGGATGTACTGGGGCCAGCCAGTGCGGTATTTGCCTTCCCGCCGCTGCTGGCGGTGCTGGTGCCGATTATCGCTTGTTACCTGGTAGGTATCCTGTTGCTGCGGCGGGCGGGATAGTGCTCGAAACATAAAAAAAGGAGCCTGTGGCTCCTTTTTTTATGTTTACCGCTTACCGCTTTCTTTCTTCTTATCCTTCTTGGGCAGCTGTACCACGCAGGTGCCGCTGGCGATATCGTGCCAGGTGAGCTTTTCGCGGTTGATAAAGGCCCAGAGGAAGCCGGCAAACGCCGGTAGCAGCGAAATCAGGCCGACCATAAAGCGAATCAGGGCCTGGGTCAGGCTGATCGATTCGCCGTTGGTGGTCTGTACCCGAAGACGCCAGGCGGCCATGCCCAGGGTCTGGCCGTTACGGGTCCAGAAGTAGGCGAGGAAGCCGTAGGTGAGGACAAACAGGAAGGTCTGGAAGCCGGGGCCGGTGACGGCCTGGCCGTCGTTGATCACCACTGCGATAATGCCGACCACCATCCAGAGCGCCAGGATCACCATGCCATCGTAGACCATGGCGCCGAGGCGGCGTACGGGGTTGGCGATCTGGATTTCATCAAAGGTCTCGGGAAAAAGGCGTCTCATGGTCTTTCTGCTCTGTTGGGTGATGGGGCATTCTACCAATTCAGCGGCTGGCAGCCAGCGTCACTGTAATCTGAACAGTGGCCGCAGGCGGGTGCCCAGCAGGCTGCCAAAGAAGGCGGCCACCAGCCAGAGCCAGCCGTGCAGGCTGCCGGAGACAATACCGCCGAAGAAGGCACCGATATTACAGCCAAAGGCGATAGTGGCACCGTAGCCCAGCATAACACCGCCAATCGAGGCGGCCAGCCAGTGCAGCGGCGGCAGGCGCCATTCAAACGAGAAACGGCCCGCCAGGTTTGCGGCCAGCAGGGCGCCGGCGATAATGCCGATATTCATCAGGCTGGTGGCGTCCTCCAGCAGCGGCGCATAGAGGGCATCTTCCCGTCCCGGCTGAGTCCAGTAGCTCCAGAAATCGATCTCCAGATCCAGTTCCAGCAGCATGGCGGCCTTGGCACCCCAAAGAGGGTAGGCCAGGGCTACCGTCCAGGGACGTCCCACCATCGCCAGGGTGGCAAAGTTCATCAGCGCCAGCACGATACCGGCCCAGATCAGCGGCCAGGGGCCACGCATCAGGCGGCGAGCCAGAGGCAGGCCCTGTCCTTCGGTATCCCGTTCCCAGTCGCCGTAGCGGCGCTTTTCCAGCCAGATCGTCAGCAGGGCGATGGCGGCAAACAGCATCAGGTTCAGGGCGATCGCCGGTGCGGCACCAAAATCCCGGATCAGCGAGACCGGCTCCAGTTGTGGCTGGTTCTGCCACCACTCATAGTCTGCGGTGGCCCAGAGGCCACCGGCGGCAAAGCCTATCATGCTGGGAATCGCCCGCATCTGGCCGCCGCCGGCATGGTAGAGGTTGCCGGAGGCGCAGCCATTGCCCAGTTGCATGCCGACACCGAAGATAAAGGCGCCGCAGATGACCGACCAGCCCAGTGGTCGCACCAGTGCGAAGACGGAATCGCCAAACAGCTCTCCGGCACTGAGTACCGGAAAAAACAGGCACACGGCCAGCGCCAGCATCACCATCTGGGCCCTCAGGCCCTTACCGCGCCGTTGCAGGATCAGGTTGCGCCAGGCGGTAGTGAAGCCGAAGGAGGCCTGATACAGCGCCAGGCCGATCACGCCGCCAATCAGCAGCAGCCAGCCATCACGGCCCTGTTGCTCCGTGCTGAGCCACCAGGCGGAGGCTGCCAGCGCGATGCTGATCAGGATCGCGGCCAGGCGCTGGCTGGCGGATACGGTAGATAAGGTATCGACAGGTGATGAGGTGCTGCTCATGAGTGTTGCCTGATTAATTCAAAATCCCGGGGCGCGAAATATACCACTCCAGAGCGCTGAAAGGGATCGGCTGTACGACAGAAAGACAGAGGCTTTGCTGAATCCGGGGGCGGGGCAGGCAGAGGGCGGGGCGGTTGGGGCAGGGAAGTCGCCGGACTGAGCATGCTGTTCAGTCCGGCGATGTCGCTGGAACGTCAGGCCCGGCTTCAGTTCTTGTACGGTGCGACGTAACGGCTCTGGTAGTCATTCGCCAGTGCCTGGGCGGTTTTCAGTTCGCTTTCGCTGAGCTTCATTACCAGGCGCTTCTCGATAGCGGCAGCGGTTTCATTACCCAGTTCGGAAGCGTTATGCATCCAGGCGTAGGCGATAATATTGCTGTCGTAGGCGCGCTCGCGGCCGTGATCGTTGGAGTACAGGGTGCCGAGGAAGAACATCGCTTCAGTATGGCCCTGTTCGGCGGCTTTACGGTACCAGGTCTCGGCTTCGCTGAAGTTCTGCGCCACGCCGGTTCCGAAGTTGTAGCAACGGCCGATATTGTGCAGGGCGGCGACATAGTTCTTGTCAGCGGCCTTGCGGTACCAGTCGAGCGCGATCTCAGGAGAACGTTTCACGCCGTAGCCGAATTCATACATCACACCCAGACGGTTCTGGGCGGCGGCATTGCCGGACTCGGCATCCTGGCGAACCTTCACCAGCTCTTTCTGGTATTCCTTGTTTTTCAGGCCGCGCAGGCTGTTAACGCTGTCCAGGTGGCCGATATTGGCGCCACGGGTATACAGACGCTTGGCCTGGTCCAGGTCCTTATCGACACCCCAGCCGTTTTCATACATCTGTCCCAGCATGTTGGAGGCATCGTGATTGCCCTCTTTCGCCAGCGGCTTGAGTTCATCCAGCGCAACAGAATAGTCCTGCTGATCGAAAGCGCGGGTAGCTTTACCCAGATCGGCGGCAAGGGTATATGTCGCCTGGAGGCTGAGCAGCAGGCTTGCTGCAAGAAGCGCGTGTTTTTTCATCGAAAACCTGGCCTGTTAACTGATTAGGGTTCTTAAAATTGCCGCCATTATAACCACGCTTAGCTGTAGATAAAATGTACAGGATCGGGTACGGCTGGCGGCTGTTATCTGAGAACTTTACTTTAGAAGTCGCTAATGTTGGCGCATTCTAGCGCAATCAGCGGACAGTTTGCAGGCGCAGATGCCAGAAAAAAAGTGTGCCCAGCGTTGAATAATTGATCAGTGACAAGGATTATCGGCGCCCCGGGCCGGGATGCGCGGGGCCGGGGCGGGAGGTTTCCCGGCCTGAATAAGGCATCAGCCCTTACCGGATCTGGCGCCCAGTAACTCAATCATATAGCCATCCGGGTCTTCAACGAAGGCGAGGATAGTGCTGCTGCCTTTCATCGGGCCGGCTTCGCGCACCACCTGACCTCCCTTGGCCTTAATCGAATCACAGGCGCTGTAGACATCTTCTACCTCGATGGCGATATGGCCGAAGGCGTTCCCCTGCTCGTAGCCGGCGACACCCCAGTTATGGGTCAGCTCCAGTACGGTGTTTTCGGATTCGTCACCGTAGCCGAGAAAGGCCAGGGTGAATTTACCTTCCGGGTAATCTTTGCGGCGCAGCAGACGCATACCGAGGATATCGGTGTAGAAGGAGATCGACTTATCCAGATCGCCCACCCGCAGCATGGTATGAAGTAAACGCATCGTGTTATCCCTGATTATTATCTGTAGCTGAAGTTTAACGGTGATCCGGCTGATTGTCGTCAAGGTATTCAGTGCGCCGCACCGCGAGAATAGCCTGTGCTGAATATGCTATTCGCAGGTGCCCTGATATGGCACCGCCGTGCGATTGCCGTTACAGTAAGGGCCGAGCCTGGCGCCTGCCATAACAACCGGGCGACCCTAGTCGATGGCACCGCACATCTGTTACTGCCGCTGACAGGTCGCGACACAATAATAAGGAAAGGTACAGAGTATGTTTCAGGATATGAGTAAGACACTGACTGAATCGATGGAGCCGTTTAAAGATCTGGTGAATATCCAGACCCGGATGCTGGAAGATATCTCGCGCCGGCAGCTGGAGTGCACCCGCGCCTGTATCGAAGCGACGATGCAGCAGACGCGCGAGTTGCCCAAGTGTCAGTCACCGGAAGACCTGATGGCGCTGCAGCGGGCTTATGCCGCCGAGCTGGAGGAAACCCTGCGTAATGCCGGCGAGCAGAACATTGCGGCCCTCAATGAGGCGCGGGAGATGATCGGCAAGCTGACCCAGGACTCCTTTACTGCCTTTGCACCGCCGCAGAAATAAAAGCCCTGCGCGGTGTGAACGAAGCAGCTCAGATGAGCTGCTTTTTTGTTTGGATAACGTTATCTGTGACAATTCCCTGGATTTTTTAACGGGCGACACTATCGATGATTGGATTGTTTTTTGGTTCTACCACCGGTAACACCGAAGATGTAGCCGTGGCGATTGCGGAGCAGTTCGGCCCTGAGCTGACGCAACACGATATAGCCGATGAGGGCCTGGCGGCCGTACCTCACTACCAGCAGCTGATCTTTGGCATCCCGACCTGGGATTTCGGTGAGTTGCAGGAGGACTGGGGTGACCTCTGGGATGAGATCGACCAGCTCGACCTCAGTGGTACCCGCTGTGCCCTGTTTGGCCTGGGTGACCAGATCGGTTATGGCGAGTGGTTCCTTGATGCCATGGGCTTGCTGCATGACAAGCTGCAGGCACGTGGTGCTGAGATGATCGGCTACTGGCCAAACCAGGGCTATAATTTTGAAGCCTCTAAGGCGCTGACGGACGATGGCAGTCAGTTTGTCGGGCTGGCGCTGGATGAAGACAGCCAGCATGGCGAGACCGCCGAACGGGTCAGTCGTTGGGTAGAGCAGCTGCGGGCGGAATTTCCGGCCTGATCCCGGGCGGCGAAATTTTGTCGCGCAACAGGGCGCAAGCGATACAAACTGACCCCGATTTCAGGTAAAATGCCTGCCTTTTTTTAACACTTCGAGTTTTGAGCCGGACAATGGAAATCAATCCCATCATCAACAGTCTGAAAGATATTGTTGAGCGCACAACCGAGCTGCGTGGTTATCTCGACTACGATGGCAACAAAGATCGCCTGGAAGAAGTAGAGCGCGAGCTGGAAGACCCGGCCGTGTGGAACGATCCGGAAAATGCCCAGAAGCTGGGTAAAGAGCGTGCTGCGTTGGAGGGGATTGTCAAAACCATCGATGAGCTGACTTCAGGCGTCGAAGACTCCCGCGACCTGCTGGATATGGCGGTCGAAGAAGACGACGCAGACACCGTGGCCGAGGTTGAGGCTGAAGTGGCCGAAATGATGGCCAAGCTGGAGAAGCTTGAGTTCCGTCGTATGTTCTCCGGTGAAGCCGACATCAACAACGCCTTCCTCGATATCCAGGCCGGTTCCGGCGGTACTGAGGCCCAGGACTGGGCCAATATGATGCTGCGTATGTTCCTGCGCTGGGGTGAGTCGAAAGGCTTTAAGACCGAACTGATCGAAGTCTCCGATGGCGATGTGGCCGGTATCAAGTCCGCCACTATCCGCTTTGAAGGCGAGTACGCCTTTGGCTGGCTGCGCACTGAGACCGGCGTTCACCGTCTGGTACGTAAGTCACCGTTCGATTCCGGCGGCCGTCGTCATACCTCTTTCTCCTCGGTATTCGTCTCGCCTGAGATCGACGATAACGTAGAGATCGATATCAACCCGGCCGACCTGCGTGTCGACGTTTACCGCGCCTCCGGTGCCGGTGGTCAGCACGTTAACCGAACTGAATCCGCGGTCCGTATTACCCACGAGCCATCCGGCATCGTCGTGCAGTGTCAGTCCCAGCGCTCGCAGCACCAGAACCGCGACTTCTGTATGAAGCAGCTGCGTGCCAAGTTGTACGAGATGGAGATGCTGAAACGCCGTGAAGCTGCGCAGGAAGTGGAAGATACCAAGGCTGATATCGGCTGGGGTAGCCAGATCCGCTCCTATGTACTGGATGACCAGCGCATCAAGGACCTGCGTACCAATGTGCAGTCCAGCAACTGTGACAAAGTACTGGATGGCGACCTGGATCTCTTTATTGAAGCCAGCCTGAAAGCCGGCCTGTAATCCACAGGCCGCTGCTTAAGATACCGAATAGAACAGAACTGAATAGAAAGGTTTAACACCAAGATGTCTGACAACACTCAGCCACAAGATGAAAACCGCCTGATCGCCGAGCGCCGTGAAAAACTGGCGGCCCTGCGTGAAGCGGGTAACGCTTTCCCGAACAGCTTCCGCCGCGACAGCTACGCGCAGGACCTGCAGGAGCAGTACGGCGATAAGAGTAAAGAAGAGCTGGCTGAATCAGGTATCAAGGTAAGTATTGCCGGTCGTGTAATGCTGAACCGCGGTGCCTTCGGTGTTATCCAGGATATGAGTGGTCGTATCCAGTTCTACGTTAACAAGGAAGCGCGCAAGTTTGCCAAGAGCCTGGACCTGGGCGATATCATCGGTATCAGCGGTGAGCTGCACAAATCCGGCAAGGGCGACCTGTATGTCGATATGGGTGAGTTCCAGCTGCTGACCAAGAACCTGCGTCCGCTGCCGGATAAGCACAAGGGCCTGCAGGATACCGAAATGCGCTATCGCCAGCGTTATGTCGATCTGATCACTAACGAAGAGTCGCGTCGCGTCTTCGAAGTGCGTTCTAAGATTGTGTCCGGTATCCGTAAGTTCCTGGAAGAGCGTCGCTTCGTTGAAGCCGAAACACCGATGCTGCAGGTGATTCCAGGTGGTGCTTCTGCACGTCCGTTTATCACGCACCACAATGCGCTGGACCGCGATATGTACCTGCGTATCGCGCCGGAACTGTACCTCAAGCGTCTGGTTGTCGGCGGTGTCGAGCGGGTGTTCGAGATCAACCGTAACTTCCGTAACGAAGGTCTTTCCACCCGTCATAACCCTGAATTCACCATGCTGGAGTTCTACCAGGCATACGCGGACTTCAACGATCTGATGGACCTGACCGAAGAGATGCTGCGTACCCTGGCAAAAGATGTGCTGGGTACCACTACGCTGACCTATCAGGGTCAGGAGTATGACCTGGGTGCGCCGTTTACCCGCATCAGCGTGTTCGACTCTATTCTGCACTACAACCCGGAACTGTCCGCGTCCGATATCGATAATATCGAATCAGCGCGTGCCGTGGCCGATAAGCTGGGCATCCCGCTGAAAGACAGCTATGGCCTGGGCAAGGTGCAGATCGAGATCTTCGAGAAAACCGTAGAAGACCGTCTGTCCCAGCCGACTTTCATCACTGAGTACCCGGCTGAAGTATCGCCGCTGGCGCGCCGTAACGATAACGATCCGTTCATTACTGACCGTTTCGAGTTCTTTATCGGTGGCCGTGAAGTAGCCAACGGCTTCTCCGAGTTGAATGACTCCGAAGACCAGGCAGAGCGTTTCCGCGCCCAGGTGGCTGAGAAAGATGCCGGCGATGACGAAGCGATGCACTTCGACGATGACTACATCAACGCGCTGGAGTACGGCCTGCCGCCGACAGCGGGTGAAGGTATCGGTATCGACCGTCTGGTAATGTTCTTCGCCGACTGCGATTCGATCCGTGATGTGATCCTGTTCCCGGCGATGCGTCCGCGCGGTTAAACGCCGCCTTCGCTGAGTCTGAAAAAGCCGCGCCTGTCGCGGCTTTTTTGTCGCTGTCAGAGACTGAGGGGGATGTTATGGGCTGGCTGATTGCCGATCATAAACGAGAACTGCCGGGGCGGCGCTGGATCAGCATCGTCTTGCGCAGCCTGCACCTGTTGGGAATCGCCGGTATTGCCGGGGGTTATCTCTATCAGCTGCCACTGCAGCAGTGGCATGGCTGGCTGATGCTGGCGCTGGGCAGCGGCCTGCTGATGCTGCTGAAAGAGATCTATGTCGACGGTATCTGGCTGTTACAGCTGCGCGGCCAGGTGGTATTGCTGAAGATGCTGTTGCTGGGCTGCAGCCACCTCTGGTGGAGTACGCCGCAGGCCTGGGCCTATGGCCTGATTATCCTGATTTCCGGCCTGATCTCCCACGCGCCGGGCAATGTCCGGTATTATTCGCCCTGGTATCGTTGCCGCCTCAGCCGTGAGCTGTGGATGACGATACGTTCTGATTCAACTGAGCCGAGGAACCATGATGGCCCTGGATAACGCCCCCAGCTGGCAACCCTTTCTGCAGGATGAGTTTCAGCAACCCTATATGCTGGCGCTGAAGGATTTCCTGCGTCAGGAGAAAGATGCCGGTAAGTTGATCTACCCCCACTCCTCAAACTGGTTTCATGCCCTGGAAGCGACGCCGCTGAATGATGTCAGGGTGGTGATTCTGGGACAGGACCCCTACCACCAGCCTAATCAGGCTCACGGTCTCTGTTTCTCGGTAATGCCGGGAGTCCGCACGCCGCCTTCGCTGGTGAATATCTATAAGGAACTGGAGACCGATCAGGGCTGTGTCACGCCGGATCACGGCTATCTGGAAAGCTGGGCGCAGCAGGGGGTATTGCTGCTGAACGCGGTACTGACGGTGGAGAACAGCAACGCCAACGCCCATCAGGGTAAGGGCTGGGAAACCTTTACCGATAAGGTGATCGCCACGGTGAATGAGCAGTGCCAGAACGTGGTGTTCCTGCTCTGGGGCAGCTATGCCCAGAAGAAGGGTGCCAGGATCGACCGGCAGCGCCATCTGGTGCTGAAAGCCCCGCATCCGTCACCGCTGTCCGCCTATCGCGGCTTCTTCGGCTGCGGCCATTTCAGCCAGGCCAATAACTACCTGCAGCAGATGGGGAAACCGGCGATTAACTGGCAGTTGCCATTGGAAGCAGCTGAAAGCTGAGGGCTATAAGTTACAAGCTATAAGCCGCTCTTGTTGGCGGCTTATAGCTTGAGCAGTTCTATCGCTTAGACTCGAACAGGCGCGGGTCCAGTTCGTATGGCAGGGGCAGGATCTCAAGCGTCCGGGTCGGATCGCTTTCCAGCGTCACGCTGCCGTTGTCGGCTTTCTCTTTGATCATCACCGCCAGCAGTTCGCAGCCGTTTTCGGCTTTGGCGGCCTGTACCACCTGACCGATCTTGACGCCCGCTTCACCCAGCAGGGCGTCGCCTGGCTGTGGTAGCTGGTCGCTGTCGATACGTGCCAGGTACATCGGACGCTTAAGAATGCCGCGGTGCTGCAGGCGGGTGACAATCTCCTGGCCGGTGTAGCAGCCTTTGGTAAAGCTGACGCCGTTGAGGGCCTGGAGGTTGGTCATCTGTGGGATAAAGCCTTCGCTGGTGGCGGCGCATACCGTTGGGATGCCGGCGCGGATCTCGCTCAGGCGCCAGTCGTTGCTGCTGCCCAGTTCAGCCTGGCTCAGCAGCTCAGGCAGCAGGCTTGCGGCATCGTCGGCGGGCAGCCAGATCTCGAATCGCTCACCCGGTACCTTAACCGCCACGCGCTCGCCCTGGCGTACCACCTGATCGACTCCGGCCGGGGCTTCGCCCAGCAGCGCTGCGGTCAGCTGAGCTGCGTCATCGCCCTGCAGGCCGATGCCCACCAGGCTGTCGCGCCGGTCGCTGGCGTCAGCCTTGGAGAACATAATGTATTTGTTGAGGGTCTTGAAGCCGCTGTCCAGGTTGTCGCTATCGGTACGCAGCAGGAAGCCGTCTTCCAGCGCCAGCAGGCGCCAGAGCACAATCATATGGCCCTTGATATTGCAGTGCGCGGCCAGGCGGCTGCCCAGCTGGCGTGCTTCGCTGATATCGGCACTGAGCTGTCCTTGCAGAAACTTGTCCGCATCCGGACCGCGGACATCGATGGCCGCCTGGTGCAGCAGCGGAATCAGCAGGGTGCTGACACTGCTCTGATTCAGGATCGCCTGATTGTCTTCGCTAAGTTCTGCGCCTGCCTGACGCAGGCCTTCGAGCCAGTTATTCATAGTCTGTGTATCTCCTGATCCGGCTGTAGGCTTTGTGCACAGTGTAGGTGAAAGCGGTGCTCACTACAGCCGGTAAACTATGGGGTTATTCCGTCCTGCGGGTTGTTACTCACTGACGCCGATACGCTGGCCCAGGCACAGCGGGCTTTCCGCCTGTAGCTCTGGCAGCCATTCCATGGCGTCCTTTCCGAACAGCAGGACCACGGTGGAGCCGAGCTTGAAGCGGCCCATCTCGACGCCTTTATCCAGCGTGATTTCCGGCTGAGGCTGGTTGCTGAAGTCGCGGCTGACCGGGGCCTTCAGTACCGGAGCTTCCTGGCCGGACCAGACCGTTTCGATACCCGCGACGATCATGGCGCCGACCAGCACCATCGCCATCGGACCGAATTCGGTATCGAAGATCGCGACCAGGCGCTCGTTACGGGCAAACAGCTGATCCACGTTTTCGGCCGTGGTCTGATTGACGGAGTAGAGATCGCCCGGCACATAGATGGTTTGACGCAGGGTGCCTTTGACCGGCATATGGACCCGGTGATAGTCCCGCGGTGACAGGTAGATGGTGGCGAAGCGACCATCCTTAAACTCGTTTGCCAGGTTCATATCGCCGCCGAGCAGGGTGCTGAGGCCATAGCCCCGTCCCTTGGCCTGAAAGATACGGCCATTTGCGATTGTGCCCAGCTGACTGATCGCACCGTCTGCCGGGCTGACGATCGCTTCCGCTGTCATATCGATGCTGCGTGCATCCGGTTTCAGGGCGCGGGTGAAGAAGGCGTTGAAGTTTTCGTAGGCGGTGGGTTCTTCGACCAGCGCCTCGCTCATATTGATCTGGTAGCGTTTGGCAAACCAGCGGATAAAAGTGTTTTTAACCTTAGGGTTTTTACACTCGGCGATTCGGCCCACCAGTCGGGACAGGCAGTGTTGTGGCAGCAGCTGTTGCAGCAGGATAAACAGTTTATCTTTCAAACTTCTTGCTCTTCGGTCTTGGCGGTTAATCGGTTATTTCTCTACCGGCGTGTCAGGCAGGTTGCCCCATTCGAACCAGGAGCCGTCATAGCAGCGTACCTTGTCGAAGCCGAGGTGGCGTGCCACCAGGTAGGTCAGGCCGGAGCGGCGGTGGGTCTGGCAGTGGGTAATGATCTCTTTATCGCGGCTGATACCCCGGGCGGCGAGTTCGCTGATCAGGCTGTCTGTATCGCGCAGGCGGCTGTCTTCCGCCGAGATCATGCTGTCGGTCCACTCATACCAGCTGGCGCCGGGGATATGGCCGCCTTTTCGGGCGTTAACGACTTTTTCACCCTTGTACTCCGCCTCGGTGCGGGCATCCCAGATAGCGCACTGGTCGTTGTCCAGCTGGCTGAGGATGTAGTCCACATCGGCGATCAGGCTGGTATCGATGCTGGCCTCAAAGTATCCCGGGGTCGGCTGGTTGGCGGTGGTTTCCAGATCCAGTCCGGCGCTGACCCAGGCCTGAAGCTGACCGTTCAGGAAACTGCAGTTCTGATGGCCGACACAATGCAGGGTCCAGATCATGCGGCCTGCCAGCGGCCCTTTCTGATCGTCATAGACGACGACCTGGGTGTCGTCGCTCAGGCCGATGGCGGAAAACAGTTCATTCAGCTGCAGTGGCGATGGCAGCTTGTTTGGCACCGGCTGGCTGCCGCAGAGCAGCCGGGCGGCATCAACATGGACGGCACCGGGGATATGGCCTTTATCGTAATTTTCCTGACTGGACAGGTCGAGGATAAGCAGCTGTGGGTTCTGCAGCTGCTGTGCAAGCTGAGCCGCTTCGATTACCAGGGGCAGTGACATGGTTCGTATCCTGATCGCATCATTGATGTGCTGGCATCATATAGTGTTACTGCGATGGTCACAAACCGGCGCGAAGTTACTGCCCGGTGATCATGCGCTTCAGCGCCAGTGAGGCGGCGGAGCAGACGTAACGGAAGCGCTCGTGGTGGAAGTCGCTGAGGATCTTGCCGGCGTTGCCGCGGTCGGCATGGACGACGGCGATCGGTTTTTTATCGATGAAGATCGACATGATCAGGGCGCCGCTTTCCGGTACGAAGCCGTGATAGTTCTCCGGCAGCAGCCGTAACATCTTGGCGCGGTTGTCCGGGGTAATCCAGATGCAGGAGGGCTTCTCCGACAGGCGTTTGAACAGGCTGGTGATCTCAAGGCTGTGATAGAAACTCAGGATGGCATCCTGCTTTTCAACCCCCTTGGTAAAGGCGGTCTTCATGCTGCTGCCTTTCTGCTGGATCAGGAACATGGCGGCCCGTTCCATGCCCAGGCCTTCATGCAGTGCCTGCATGGTACCCTGCAGTATATGGCGTGGTTCGCTATAGAGGTCGGAGCCTTTCAGCAGGCGCTCTGCGGTCTGGGTGAAGACGACTTTATCGCGCAGGCTGGGCTTTTCATAAACCACCGCTGCTGCCTGCGCTTCCGGTTCGTCCCGCGCCGGCCCGGCCGGTGCGCTGCTGGTGTTTCCCGCCAGCTGGGGGATATCCCGTGGCAGGGCTTTGATCTCGCGCGGCCCGAGCTTGTAGTTGGGGCGCGTATTGGAACGGATAAACAGCATCTCCGCGGCCGGTGCCATCGTGCCGGGAATATGGTATTCGCGGCTGGCCGCCGCGCAATTCTGATGCAGGCTGGCCAGGGTTTCGCTCAGGGCGCTTTTCAGATAGTCGTTAATGATATCGACGATTTTCATCGCCTTGGTGGTATGCCAGCCATACTGGGTCGTCTGGCAGAGCCAGTTGGCAATTTTGACCGGGAAGAACTTCTCCTGCACCAGATGATTCAGGTCGCGCAACTCCTGATCGCTGAGGCGCGGATCATTGATGGTGCGCATATGCAGGCGTTGCAGGATCTGACGGCTGGGCGAGTTGTCGTGGTCCAGGCTGGTGACGGCCAGTTCCGACAGTCCCCAGTCGCTGATCAGGCCCTTGGAGATCTCCTGCACGGTGCAGCCCAGGACATCGCTTTCGGCCAGTACTACGTCGACACCTTCTTCGCGCTGTTTGCGCTGCACTTCGCTCATATGCAGCGGGGCGTAGTGCCATAGCATCCAGTAGCCGACACCGTAAAACAGCGCCGCCAGATAGCTCTCATCGACAAACAGGCTGTTGCGGGACTGGGTCCAATGGCGCGCCTGGACAGCGGCATGGTGGCTGTTGGCGATGCTGCGGAAAAACATCTTCTGGGCGGTGCTGGTGGGATTCAGCTTGATCGCGGGCACCCGGAACGCCACATCTTCGATGTGATCCAGCCCCAGTGAGCTGATTGCGTGATCGATGCCGGTGACTTCAGAGCCTTTGGCCGCGTGCAGCTGGCAGGCCGTTTTGACCATATACAGGCAGAGGACAGGATCTGACTTAATCAGTTTGCCCAGATCCCTGAGGTTGACGTTGCTGTCACGAACCTGTCGCTTGAGGCGCTGTTGTACGCTGTTCCGGACAGGCAGCTTGCGCCGGACCAGATATTCGATCCAGGCCTCAGCTCCCTGCGGTGACACAACAATTGTCCCTTGCCTTTTTTCCATAGTTGAACTGACTCGTAACGAAAGCGTTATTGTTACTGTTCTTTCAAAGATGTAAGTATGTGTCGATAACTGTACCACCGTTCGGTGGAAATTTGACCGCTTTCCAGTGCTTCTTTAAACGCGCATCCTGGCTCTTTTTCGTGATTGCAGTCACGGAAACGACAGTAGCCTTTGACGCCGTCGAACTCCTTAAAGCCATCAATCAGCCGGTCCGGATCGATATGCCAGAGTCCGAATTCACGGATGCCGGGGGAGTCGATCAGGTCACCCCCATCAGGGAAATGAAACAACCGTGCCGTGGTTGTGGTGTGGCGTCCTTTGCGCGTCTGCTCTGACAGCTCGCCAACCCGCAGGTCGATTCCCGGCAGCAGGGAGTTGATCAGGGAGGACTTGCCGACACCTGACTGGCCGACAAAGACGCTGATTCGGTTATCCAGTGCCTGCTTCAACTCCACCAGTCCCTCCTGGCTTGCATTGGAAGCATGCAGAACCCTGTAGCCGATATCCTGATAGCGCTGCATCATCTCTTCTATCGGCTGACGGTTGGCATCATTGAGCAGGTCGGTCTTATTCAGCAATATCACCGGCTCAATCTCACTGAGCTCGGCGGCAACCAGGTAGCGATCGATCAGGTTGGCATAAGGTGTCGGCTCGACCGCCACGGTTACCACAATATAGTCGATATTGGCGGCAACGGGCTTGAGGTCGCCGTGGGGGTTAGGGCGGATCAGCTCACTCTTACGCGGCAGGGTGGCGACGACGACACCGGCATCGGCGCCCGCGCGCCAGATAACCCGGTCGCCGGTCACCAGCTGTCCCAGGTTGGTGCGCATATGGCAGCGGATGATCTCGCCTTCACGTTCGCCGTCGCTGATCTCCACGTCAACCTGGCGGCCAAAGTGGGAGATAATCAGTCCGTGTTGTTCCGGACCCAGTTCACTTCCTTCAAGCTGGACATCAATGGCTGCATCTTTCTTCGCGGCCCGCGCTGCGCGCTCTTCCTGTATTTTCTGCACGCGCCAGGTCTGGCGGCGGTTCAGTTTTCGTTTCGCCATTCACAACTCTGAGTATATATTTGGGAAATGTATCTGACAGCAGGTACACTCGGCGGTCTATTCTATTGTAATCGCAACACTCTGTGCCAGTTGCCGCGGGAGGAATTCAGTGGACCCTAAGAATAACCTGATCTGGATCGATCTGGAGATGACCGGACTGGATCCGGATAATGACTTTATTATCGAAATCGCGACCATTGTTACCGATAAAGATCTCAATGTCATTGCCGAAGGTCCGGTTATGGCGATCCATCAGCCGGATGATGTGATGGAGGGGATGGATGAATGGTGCACCAACACCCACGGTAACTCCGGGCTGACTCAGCGCGTGAAGGAGTCAAGCCTGACCGAGCGTGAGGCTGAACAGCGTACTATTGAGTTCCTGGCCCAGCATGTCGCCAAGGGCGCATCACCGATCTGCGGTAACAGCGTCGGTCAGGATCGGCGTTTTCTCTACCGTCATATGCCGGAGCTGGAAGCGTTTTTCCACTATCGCACTATCGATGTCAGCACCCTGAAAGAGCTGGCGAGCCGCTGGAAGCCTTCGGCAATGGATGGCTTTTCCAAGAAAGGGGCGCATCTGGCGCTGGACGATATCCGCGAATCCGTTGAAGAGCTCAAGCACTACCGCAAAACTTTCCTGAAGCTGGACTAATCCCGGCGCAGGGCTGAATCCGCCGTGGTTGCCTTCAGCTTGTTCCGGCTGGTTGCTGCGCCAGGCTGATGCCATTCTTGCCGTTGTGCTTGACCCTGTACATTGCGGTGTCTGCCAGGTGGATCAGCTGATCGATATCGGTCACCGGTTGTTCGGAGCAGGCGATACCGATACAGGCGCCAATATGGATCTCATGCTCTTGCAGCATAAAAGGGGAGCAGATCCGTTGCAGGGTCTCCTCTGCTGCGCGCTCGGTGACGTTGCTCTCGGTAGTATCATGCATCACCACTACAAACTCATCCCCGCCATAGCGCGCCACTTCGTCGGTGCTTTTCAGGCCTGACGCAATCCGCTGGGCGACAGCCTGCAGCAGCTGGTCACCGACCGCATGACCATACTGGTCGTTGACTGACTTAAAGCCGTCCAGGTCGATAAACAGGACTGAGAATGCTCTCTGGCGCTGCAGCAGGTTGCTGAGGGTCTGGCGGATGGCGAGACGGTTTGGCAGTCCCGTGACCACGTCATGGCGGGCAAGGTGACGGCTGAGCTGTTCGGCCTTTCGCAGCTCGGCGGTCCGCGCCTCAACCCGTTGTTCCAGCTGATCGCGTCCCAGCTCTACCTGCTGAGACATCTGGTTGAACGCTGTCAGTAACTGGTTGATCTCGGATGCCTGGAACCCGGGCTGGGGTGCGATCGCTTGATGCCGCTGCTGCTGGGCAATGGCTGCGGCCTTTGTCACCAGCTGACTGACCGGGCGTGAAATTCTGCCTGCCAGCCACCAGCTGGTGGCAAGCGATACAGCCAGCGCGATCAGGGCAACGATAAGGGTGACGTAGCGTACCTTAAGGGCGTGGCTGTACAGCTCGCTGACCGGCTGGGGCACCATCACGCCCCAGCCGGTGCGTTCGACGCTGGAAAAGCCAGCGATCATATGGGCATCCACAGCCGGTGAATAGAAGCGCGCTACACCGGTCTCTCCCTGCATCATCCTCTGCACGGCCGGAATGGCTGCGATATTGCGGGCGCTTTCCTGCCAGCGTTTGTCCGGGTGGGCCAGTATATTGCCGGCACGATCGACAATGGCGGCATGGCCCAGCTTGCCAAAGGTGACCGCCTGCTGGATCAGCTGCAGATAGCCGGTGTTCATGGCGGCTATCCAGTAATGCCGGTTCCGGCTCTGGCGTACCAGATAGAGGGTGGGTTCCGGCAGTGACTCACTTCTGACGTTGCTGATGCGGGTTTGTGCCGAGGCGGAGTCGAATATCTGGGAGTGGCGCAGGTCGTCGGGAAAATACCCGGAATCGCCGAAGTGTGTGCGCAGGTGGCGCCCCTGAGGGTCGTATTCGCTCATGGCGTGGACGTTGAACTGCAGCAGTAGCTGCTGGAGAGCGGTCTCCGCTGTGCCGCTGTCCCGGTCGGTTACGGCTGCAAAGACGGCTGTCACATCGATGGCATAGCGGTTGAGTGCGCCCGTAAGGTTTTTAGCGATGAGCAGATGCTTCTCTTCGACTGCGGCAAACTCTTTATCCAGCGCGGTGTCCGTTGTCCATACGGCAAATATGGCGATTGGAATCAGAACCAGCAGAGTCATAGTTGCGAACAGCAGTTGGCGTAGAGATAGATTCATAGGCGGCATAGGTGCTGGTGAGATGTCAGCTTCCAGCATACCCAAAATCAGTCCGCGTTAAAGCAGGATTTGTTTTATTTTTGTGTGTGTCTGCTCCTGTGGTTTTTAATGTGTGTTTTAACTTGTTGATTTTAAATTTATTTGTTGTTTGCTCTTGAGTGGGTTCTATGTTTTTCGGGTCTATTTCTGTTTGATTTTTTTAGATCGCTGATGGCTCAGGATCGGTGGCGGGGTATTGCCAGTAGAGGCGTCCAGGCGCTCAAGTGCCCAGAGAATGTGTTCGCGTACGATCTCTGAAGGGTGCTCCAGGCGGGAGCGTAAGGCCTCTGTTACCGCCTCGCCGCCGTCACTGTTGCCAAGGGCTACGGCGATATTGCGCAGCCAGCCTTCGTGGCCGGTACGGCGGATCGCCGAACCTTCGGTGTTTTTCAGGAAGGTTTCCTCATCCCAGGCGAAAAGCTCAGTGAGCTGGCGGTTGTCCAGCCGGTGGCGGGGATGGAAGTCCGCTTCAGCGGTGTCGTTGGAGAAGCGATTCCAGGGACAGATCAGCTGGCAGTCGTCGCAGCCAAAGATCCGGTTGCCCATCAGGGGGCGCAGCTCTTCCGGGATGCTGCCTTTCAGCTCGATAGTCAGGTAGGAGATGCAGCGGCGGGCATCCAGCACGCCGGGTTGTGGAAAGGCATTGGTCGGACAGACATCGATACAGGCACTGCAGCGGCCGCAGTGGTTTTCCTGTTCGGGTGGATCGACCGGTAGTGGCAGGTCGATAAAGAGTTCGGCGAGAAAGAACCAGGATCCTGCCTGGCGGTTAAGGATCAGGCTGTGTTTGCCAGTCCAGCCCAGGCCTGCCTTTTGCGCCAGCGGCCTTTCCAGTATCGGGGCGCTGTCGACAAAGGCGCGAAACTCCAGCGCCTGGTCCAGGTGCTGCTGTATCCGTTTGCCGAGCTGAGTCAGACGCTTGCGTACCAGTTTGTGGTAGTCGCGGCCGAGGGTATAGCGGGCGATATAGGCCTTGTCCGGTGAGCTGAGTACTTTGAGGGTGCTGATATCCGGTGGCATGTAATCCATGCGGACACAGATAATGCGCTGGGTACCGGGCTGCAACTGATCCGGGTGGATGCGCTTCTCAAAGTGGTTGCCGAGATAAGCCATCTCTCCCTGATAACCCCGCGCCAGCCAGTCACGCAGTCGTGCCTCCTGGTCCGAAAGGTCCGGTTCGGTAATGCCGCATTGCTGAAAGCCGGCTTCCCGGGCCCACTGTTTGATATCGCAGGCAAGTTGCTGCAGTTGAGATGGTGTCAATTCGGGCATACGGCTCCGCTTGCCTGATGGCGGCAGGCTTCCTCTATAATGGGGCTATTCTCAGGAGATAAGCTGATGTCTGTCGATAGAACTCTACTTCCCGCGGCATTATACACCGCTGAACAGACCCGTGCGCTGGATCGCACTGCCATTGAACTGGCCGGTATTCCGGGCTTTCGCCTGATGCAGCGGGCGGGGCGCGCCGCCTTTCAGTTAATACAGCAGTATTACCCGCAATGTCGCAGTCTCAGTATTCTCTGTGGCACCGGTAATAACGGTGGCGATGGCTTTGTGGTTGCGGCGCTGGCGCGCCAGCATGGCTACGAGGTGCAGCTGATACTGGTGGGTGGCGAGGATTTTTCCGACCGGCTCAGGGGCGAGGCGCTGCAGGCCTGGCAACGGATGCTGGAACAGGGTGTCGACGGAGAGCTGTTCTCGGATGAGACGGAGATCGGGGGCGAACTTATCGTTGATGCGATTCTGGGAACCGGCCTGGGGGGCGAGGTCAGAGGTGTGGCCAGGGCTGCGATCCGGCAGATTAACCGCACGGCAAAACCGGTGCTGGCACTGGATACGCCCTCTGGAATCTGCAGTGATAGCGGTGCCGTGCTGGGTGAGGCGGTTGAGGCGGATGCTACGCTCAGTTTTATCGGGCTTAAGCAGGGGCTGATGACCTATCAGGCGGTGGATTATACCGGCCAGCTGTTTTTCGATGGCCTGCTGGTGCCGGATGAGGTTTTTGAGCAGGTGGCCGTCAGTGCTTTTCGTCTTTCTGCTGAAGACCTGGCTGAGATCCTGCCGCCGCGCCGCCGCACGGCGCATAAAGGTGATTTTGGCCACCTGCTGGTGGTTGGCGGCGATATCGGTATGGGAGGCGCGGCGGTGATGGCGGCGGAGGCGGCGTTACGTAGCGGCGCCGGTTTAGTGTCGCTGGCTACCCGGGAGTCTCATGTGGCAGCCTCGCTGATCCGCTGTCCGGAGGTGATGGTCAAGGCAGTGCGGGGCGCTCAGGATCTGGAACCCTTACTGCAGAAAGCCAGCATGGTGGTTATCGGACCCGGGCTGGGGACTGATGCCTGGGGCGAACAGCTGCTGAAAGCGGTGCTGGCATCCGGCAAGTCGATGGTGCTGGATGCCGATGCGCTAAACCTGATCGCCTTACATGAATGGGATCTGGGCGCGGCTGCAGCGTACTCGGTGGTGACGCCTCATCCGGGTGAGGCCGCCCGGCTGGCAGAGCAATCCGTGACGCAGATTCAGCGCGATCGCTTCAACAGTGTGCTGGCATTGCAGCAGCGACTGGGCGCAGTGGTATTGCTCAAGGGGGCCGGCACGCTGATTTCTGATGGCGATGCGACCTACCTCTGTGATCGGGGAAACCCGGGGATGGCGAGCGGCGGCATGGGGGACGTGCTCTCTGGTATTATCGGTGCTTTGGCTGCCCAGGGACTGAGTGCTCTGGATGCGGCGCGTATTGGTTGCTATCTTCATGCCTCTGCCGCCGATCTGGCAGCCCATGAGCTGGGCGAACGGGGCATAACGGCAACTGACCTGATAAATCGGGTATCCAGGGTAAGTAACAGAAAGGTTTGAAGTGACGGAATTTCAGTACAGTGCAGCGGATGAGGCTGCAATGATCGCGTTTGGTAAGCGCCTTGCCGCAGTGACTCTGGGGCGTGGTGTGGTGTTTCTGCAAGGTGATCTGGGGATGGGCAAGACCACCCTTTGTCGTGGCGTGCTGCAGGGCTTTGGCCATAAAGGTGCGGTTAAGAGCCCGACCTATACGCTGGTGGAACCCTATGAGCTGGCTGAGCATCAGGTCTATCACTTTGACCTTTACCGTCTCTCCGATCCGGAAGAGCTGGAATATCTTGGTATTCGCGATTACTTTGATGAACGGGCATTATGCCTGATTGAATGGCCTGACCGGGGGGCGGGAGTACTGCCCCAGCCCGATCTGGAAATCTATTTGGATATAGAAGGGCAGGGCCGCAGTATTCGCTGGCTGGCGCATACCGAATACGGTGTGCAGCTGGCTGAAGAACTTAATCGCTGAAGAGACAGAGAAAAACTTTCCGGATGTCAGGTTCTTTAAGACGAAGTTCCCTATGGATTGCACTGGCCTTCTGGCTGATGAGTGCGTTGGTGCAGGCCGCGGAGGTTCGCAATGTCCGCATGTGGCTGGCGCCGGACAACACCCGCCTGGTGTTTGATCTCAGCGGACCGGTGAAACACAAGATCTTTACTCTTTCCAATCCTGACCGGATCGTGCTGGACCTGAAGTCCAGCCGTCTCAATACTTCACTGTCTAAGGTAAACCTCGGGAAAAGTGCCATCCGTGGTTTGCGCAGTGCTGCCAAGGGTAAAGACCTGCGTATCGTGCTGGATATGAAGCGCCGGGTAAGGCCCAAGAGCTTCGATCTGAAACCGAACGATCAGTATGGCCACCGCCTGGTGCTGGATCTGTTTAATGGCGGCTCCGGCAGCGCTGCGGTGAAAAAAGCGATCACGCCTAAAGCCGCCAACGGCCGACGCGATATTGTCATCGCCATCGATGCAGGGCACGGTGGCGAAGACCCGGGAGCCTTAGGGCCGGGGCGGGTCAAGGAAAAAGTTGTGGTACTGGCTATCGCCAAAGAGCTGAAACGGCTACTGGATGCCGAGCCCGGCTATAAAGGCCGGCTGACCCGCAGCGGCGATTACTATATCAGCTTGCGGGGGCGCACTAAGGCGGCCCGTCAGTCGAATGCCGATCTGTTCGTGTCCATTCACGCGGATGCCTTCAAGGATAAGCGGGCCAAGGGAGCCTCGGTCTGGGTGTTGTCACCCCGGGGTGCGACCAGTGAAGTCGGTCGCTGGCTGGCGCGCAAGGAAAACAGTACCGATCTGATTGGTGGGGTCGGTAGCGTGAGCCTTGAGGATAAGGATGATGTGCTGGCCGGTGTTCTGCTGGATATGTCGATGACGGCAAGCCGTGCAGACAGTCGCGTGGTTGCCAAGCATATCCACAAAAATATCAGCCGCTTTGCCAAAATGCATAAGCCCTTTGTGGAACAGGCCGGATTCGTAGTGCTGAAATCTCCGGATATCCCCTCGATTCTGGTTGAAACCGGCTTTATCTCCAACCCGGATGAAGCGCGGAAGCTGAAGAGCCGCAGTTATCAGCGCAAGATGGCTAAGGCGATCTTCGCCGGTATCAAGGCGCATTTTAAAACCCGACCGCCACAGGCGACTGTTATTGCGAATACCGGCCCGTCTGCGGGCGAAACCAAATCGCGTTACAAAGTGGTGCGGGGGGACTCGCTGGGAGGGATTGCGGCCCGGCATGGTATGAGTATTGCCGCCTTACGAAAGCTGAATAACCTGAAGACGGATGTTATCCGCATCGGCCAGGTGCTGAACGTAGCTGAAACCGCCGCAGTTAAGCCGGTTGCGTCTCCGGTTGTTCAGCTGTCGCATTACAAGGTTGTGTCCGGTGACTCACTGGGCGGGATTGCTGCCCGGCACGGCATCAGTGTTGCGTCCCTGCGCAAGCTTAACGGTCTGCGCAGCGATGTTATCCGCGTCGGCCAGACGCTTAAAGTGCGGCCGGGGCCTGTGCAGCTGGCAAAGGTGAGCCCGGCTGAGGTGCGCAAAAAACCGGTGCGCTACAAAGTCTCCCGCGGCGATACCCTGGGTGTGATTGCCGCGCGAAACGGTGTTAGTGTTAAAGCGATACGCAAAGAGAATCGTTTGCGAAACGATGTCATCCGAGTCGGGCAGGTATTGCGTATACCTGCCAGCTGAATCTGGAATCTTAAATGTCCCGAATCCAATTACTATCGCCGCGACTGGCTAACCAGATCGCGGCAGGCGAGGTTGTAGAGCGGCCCGCCTCCGTTATCAAGGAGATGCTGGAAAACAGTATCGATGCCGGCGCGCGACGGGTTGATGTCGAAGTCGAGCAGGGTGGCATGAAGCTGATGCGGATCCGCGATGATGGTTCGGGTATCGATAAGGATGACCTGCCACTGGCCCTGAGCCGTCACGCCACCTCAAAATCCGTGAACTGGAAGACCTGGAGGCGGTGGGCAGCCTGGGATTCAGGGGGGAGGCGCTGGCGTCGATCAGTTCTGTCTCCCGACTGACGCTGAGTTCCAGGTCGGTCGGCGCTGAAAGTGGCTGGCAGGTGGTCACCGAAGGGCGAGATATGGAGGCTTCAGTGTCGCCGTCGTCGCAGCCGCAGGGGACCAGTGTCGAAGTGCGGGATCTGTTCTTCAACACCCCGGCACGACGCAAGTTCATGAAGACTGAGCGCACCGAGTTCAAGCATCTGGAAGAGGTGGTTAAGCGACTGGCGCTGAGCCGCTTTGATGTCGCCTTCAGTCTGCGTCACAACGCCAAGATGATCCATCAGCTGAGGGTTGCCAGCAGTGAGCTGGAGATGGAACGCCGTATCGCAGCGCTCTGTGGTTCCGCCTTTATTGATAATGCCCTGCGGGTGAATGTCGCGGCGGAGGCGTCGGGCCTGCGTCTGTCTGGCTGGATGGGGATGCCGACCTTCTCCCGTGGCCAGGCCGATATGCAGTACTTCTTCGTCAATAACCGCATTATCCGCGATAAGGTGGTTAATCACGCTATCCGCCAGGCCTATGAGGACGTGCTCTATCACGGCCGTCACCCGGCCTATGTGCTCTATCTGGAGCTGGATCCGGCGCTGGTGGATGTCAATGTACACCCGACCAAGCATGAAGTGCGTTTTCGCGAGAGCCGGCTGGTGCATGATTTCCTGTTCCGTACCCTGCATCGGGTGATTGCCGATGCGCGACCACAAGATCAGCTGGAAACTCCGGAAACCGTCTCTCCCGGGCATTCCGAGATGCAACTGAACTCAGCCCCCGGTCAGCTGGCCAGCGAGAATAGTTTTGAGCAGGGGCGCATGGCACTGCATCCGCAGCGTCCTGCGACCAGTCAGCACTCTGCCGGTGAAGTGCGCGAACAGATCAGTGCCTATGGCAACTTACATACTGCCGAGGCTGCCACTGGCATGGCTGCAGGTGGTGCTGGCGGTCTGAGTGGCTTTCGCCCTCAGCTGGCTGCGCCGCCGATGCCTGAGATCAGCGCTGAGGAGTGCCCGCCGCTGGGCTTTGCTGTGGCGCAGCTGCACGGCGTCTACATCCTGTCACAGAATGATAAGGGGCTGGTGGTGGTGGATATGCATGCCGCCCATGAACGTATCGTGTATGAGCGGATGAAGGCGGCCTGGGAAAATGATGCGATTCGCAGTCAGCCCTTACTGGTGCCGGTCAGTATGGCGGTGAGCAGCGGTGAGGCGGACTGTGCGGAGGAGCAGCGCGACACCTTCAGCCAGCTGGGGATAGAGATTAACCGCCTGGGTGAAGAGACGCTGGTGATCCGCCAGGTGCCGGTGGCGCTGGCGAAGGCGGATGCGGAAAAGCTGATCCGTGGCATGCTGACCGATATGATGGCCTATGGCAGCAGCTCGCGGGTGAGGCAGCATATTAATGAACTGTTGGGCACCATGGCCTGTCACGGTGCTGTACGAGCCAATCGCCAGCTGAGTCTGCAGGAGATGAATGCACTGTTGCGGGATATGGAGCAAACCGAGCGCAGCGGCCAATGTAACCATGGGCGTCCCACCTGGACCCAGATGACAATGAATGATCTCGATAAGCTGTTTATGCGGGGGCAGTAAATAAGTGACTAATACGCAGTTACCGGTGGTATTCCTGATGGGGCCAACCGCCTCAGGCAAGACTGACCTGGCGATGAAACTCTATGATCGGCTGCCCTGTGAGATCGTCAGTGTGGATTCGGCGATGATCTACCGTGATATGAATATCGGTACCGCCAAACCCGATGCCGAGATGCTGGCGCAGTACCCGCACCGTCTGATTGACCTGCGTGACCCGGCAGAGGCTTACTCAGCCGCTGACTTTCGTCAGGATGCCTTGCGGGAGATCGCAGAGATCCATGCCGGGGGGCGGATTCCGATCCTGACCGGCGGCACCATGATGTATTTTCATGCGCTGCAGAATGGCCTGGCCCGGTTGCCGGAAGCTAATCCTCTGATTCGGCAGCGCCTGCTGGATCAGGCCTCAGCTGAGGGCTGGGCGGCGCTTCACGCCCGCCTTGCCGAGGTGGACCCGGCATCAGCGCAGCGCCTGAATCCTAATGATTCGCAGCGCCTGCAGCGTGCGCTCGAGGTTTACGAGGTCACCGGCCGGCCGATGAGTGAGCTCTGGGCCGAGCAGGAAAAGCAGAAACTACCCTATCCGGTGGTGCCGATGGCGGTGATGCCTGCCGAGCGCAGCGAGCTGCACCAGCGAATTGAGCAGCGCTTCGATATCATGCTGGGGCAGGGCTTTGAGGAAGAGGTTCGGGCGCTGTGGCAGCGGGGAGACCTGAATCTGCAGATGCCGTCCGTGCGCTGCGTCGGTTATCGTCAGATGTGGGAGTATTTTCAGGGTGACTGGGACTATGGCACTATGCGCTTTAAGGGCGTGGTAGCTACCCGTCAGCTGGCCAAGCGACAGCTAACCTGGCTGCGCAGCTGGCAGGATCTGAACTGGTTGGATACACATGACCCGAATATTGTTGCTAAAGCCTTGAAATTGATAGAGCCAGTCATTATATAATGTCCTGCTGGCCTGTTTTGTGCACCTGCTGCTATGTTTAAGCTGTAGGCAGAAAATCGGGCAGGCTGAAAACTATAAATAATTAAATAATTACTCTTATTCAGGAAGGAGTTTGCAAATGTCAAAAGGGCAGTCTCTACAAGACCCTTATCTCAACGCGCTGCGCAAGGAACGGGTGCCGGTTTCCATCTTTTTGGTAAACGGTATCAAGCTGCAGGGACAGATTGAGTCTTTCGACCAGTTCGTAATTCTGCTGAAAAACACTGTCAGTCAGATGGTTTACAAGCACGCGATCTCAACCGTTGTACCTGCGCGTCCGGTTAAACTGCCACCAGCAGACGAACCTAAAGCCAGCAGCTGAGGTAATCATTGTTCTTTGAACGTCCGGAGTCTGGCGAACGCGCCATACTCGTCCATATAGAGATGGCAGATGAGGTGGACCAGGAAAGTCCGCAAGAACTCGAAGAACTTGCCATCTCCGCGGGTGCGGATCCTGTCGATTGGCTGATGGGGTCTCGCGCCCAGCCCAGCCCGAAATTCTTTATCGGATCCGGTAAACTCGATGAACTGCAACAGCTGGTGCAACTGCATCAGGTGGAGCTGGTCATCTTCAATCATTCCCTCTCTCCCGGTCAGGAACGCAATATAGAGCGAGAGATCAAATGCCGTGTGCTGGACCGTACCGGTCTGATCCTTGATATCTTTGCGCAGCGTGCCCGAACCCACGAAGGTAAACTTCAGGTTGAGCTGGCTCAGCTTGAGCATATGTCTACCCGTCTGATACGGGGCTGGACTCACCTTGAGCGTCAGAAAGGTGGTATCGGTCTGCGTGGTCCGGGGGAAACCCAGCTAGAGACTGACCGTCGCCTGTTGCGTGCGCGCATCAAATCGATCCATAAGCGTCTGGAGCGCGTACGAAAACAACGGGACCAGGGGCGGCGTTCGCGTAAGCGGGCCGAGGTGCCAACGCTGTCGTTGGTGGGATATACCAACGCCGGTAAGTCGACGCTGTTTAACCGTATTACCGCGTCCGAGGTGTATGCAGCCGATCAGCTGTTTGCAACCCTGGATCCAACCCTGCGTAAAGTGGAGATCGCGGATGTCGGCCCGGCTATCCTGGCCGATACGGTAGGCTTTATTCGCCATCTGCCACATAAGCTGGTTGAGGCATTCCGTGCTACGCTGCAGGAAACCACCGAAGCGACTCTGTTGTTGCATGTGATCGACTGTCATGATGACGAGCGCCACGGACATATTCGGGAAGTAGAGTCTGTACTGAAGGAGATCGGTGCTGCCGATGTGCCTGAGCTGCAGGTCTACAACAAGATCGATCTGTTACCTGGTCAGGAAGCCAGGATCGACCGGGATGAAGAGGGTAAGCCTGTCAGGGTCTGGCTCTCAGCGGTATCCGGTGAAGGGATCGATCTGCTGTTTCAGGCAGCCAGTGAGTTACTGGCTGAAGATGTGTTTCATGAAACGCTTAGCCTGAAACCACAGGAAGGCGGCTTCCGGGCGCAGCTTTATGCCCAGGGAGCGGTGATTAAAGAGGATGTAGACGAACAGGGTTGTATGCTGCTTGAGGTTCGCTTGCAGAAGAAGGATCTGCTACAGATTCTTAGTCGTGCAGGAATCCCGGCGGAACGATACTGTCCGGCTGAAGTCCACTATTAACGGGGTTGTCCTCTGTATTGCTATGTAGTTCCTGAGTGATCGCTTTTAACAGGGTTGTCGATAGGGGTTGCACAGTGCCGGGGGGCTACCTACAATTTTCCTCAGCGAATCAAGCTTTTGGAACGGAGACACTTATGGCTTGGAATGAGCCCGGTGGTAACGGCAAGAACCAGGATCCCTGGGGTGGTGGTGGCGACAATCGCGGTGGGAATAACCGCGGTGGAGATCAGGGACCGCCAGATCTGGATGAAGCTCTGCGTAAATTGCAGGATAAACTCAACAATATATTCGGAGGCTCCGGCAAAAAGCCCAATAGCGGCTTTGGCGGAGACGGTGGGGGCTCTGGTTCCTCGTCGGGCTCCGGTTTCTTTATTGTAATCATTGTGCTGGCAGTTCTGCTCTGGGCTGGGATGGGTGCATACACCGTCGACCAGCAGGAGCGTGCAGTGGTGCTGCGCCTCGGTGAGTTCATTGAAACCAAAGGCCCGGGTCTGCGCTGGAATCCGCCGCTGATCGATCAGGTATCTAAAGTTGTGGTAACCCGGGTACGTACCCGTGATCACCGCTCACTGATGCTGACCAAAGACGAAAATATCGTCGAAGTCGAAATGACCGTTCAGTACGTGATTACCGATCCCAAGGATTTCCTGCTCAACGTGCGTAATCCGGAAGAGTCGCTTTCCCATGCGGCCGAATCGGCCTTGCGTCATGTGGTAGGCGCAACCGAAATGCATTCTATTCTGACGCAGGGGCGTGAAACCCTCGGTGTGCAGGTGATGGAGCGGTTGCAGGGCTACATGCGCGATTACCGTACCGGATTGCAGATCTCTCAGGTCAACATCAAGGAAGCCAAAGCACCTTCACAGGTTCAGGATGCTTTCGATGATGTGATCAAGGCCCGTGAGGATGAGCAGCGCGTGAAGAACGAAGCTGAAGCATACTCCAATGGTGTTGTTCCGGAGGCGCGTGGTCAGGCCCAGCGTATGCTGGAAGAAGCCAGCGCTTATCGCGAAGAGGTTATCGCTAAGGCTCAGGGTGAATCTCAGCGTTTCACGGCTCTGCTGACAGAGTATGAAAAAGCGCCGGAAGTCACTCGCGAACGTCTCTATCTGGATACGATGGAACAGGTGATGACTGACAGCCCTAAAGTGCTTGTTGATGTTGAAGGTGGTAATAACATGATGTATCTGCCGCTGGATAAGCTGAGTCAGGGGGTATCGACTCGTCAGTCAGCTGATACTTCGGTTTCACTGGATAATCAGAGCCTGCGTCAGGTAACCGATCAGGTCATTGATCAGCTGCGTCAGCGTCAGGCGAGCAGCCGTCGGGAGGGGCGTTAATGAAATCCTCATCTCTGGTTGGAATTATTGTAGCCCTGCTGGTGCTACTGGTAGGTTCCAAATCCGTCTATATCATCAACGAAACCGAGCGTGCGGTATTGCTTAAGTTTGGTGAGGTGGTAAATGCGGATGTTAAGCCTGGTTTTCACTTTAAGGTTCCGTTCGTCAATGCCGTGCGCCGGTTTGATGCCCGTGTACTGACGCTGGATGCGCGTCCACAGTCTTACCTGACGCTGGAGAAGAAGCGTCTGGTGGTGGATTCGTTCGTGAAGTGGCGTGTTGAGAACGTTGAAAAGTACTACACCGCAACGTCAGGTGATGAGTTCAAGGCAGCTCAGATTCTGGCTGACCGTGTGGATACCGGACTGCGTAACCAGTTTGGTGAGCGTACCGTGACCGAAGTGGTGTCCGGTGAACGTGAAGAGCTGATGAAAGAGCTGACCACAAGTCTGAGCACTATTGCGAAGGATGAGTGGGGGATCGAGGTTGTGGATATCCGGATCAAGAAAATTGATCTGCCACCACAGGTCTCCGAGTCGGTTTATCAGCGTATGCGTTCTGAGCGTGAGCGAGAAGCGCGTGAGTTGCGTTCCCGTGGTCAGGAGCTGGCGGAAGGTATCCGTGCCGATGCAGATCGTCAGAAGACAGTTATCGTAGCCGAAGCCTATCGTGAGTCCGAGTTGTTGCGAGGTGATGGTGATGCCCAGGCGTCTGCGATCTACTCTGAGGCGTTCTCGCGTAATGCGGAGTTCTACTCGTTCCACCGCAGTCTGAAGGCTTATCGTGAGTCCTTCGGTAGCAGCAACGATGTGCTGGTGCTGAAGCCTGACAGTGACTTCTTCAAGTACCTGTCCAAGCCTGAGGTTCGCTAAGCCAATTGACTGTATTGGTATAAAAAACCTCCAATCAGGGCGCGCATCGCGCCCTGGTTTCTGTTAGGATTGTCAAAACCGGGCCAAGACCCGGTTTTTTTGTGTGGCAACGCTACTCTTGAGGTTGTGCTGGATACATGTCTTCCACTTTTTTGCATGAGCTATTGATCGGATTCTGTCTGATGCTGGTGCTGGAAGGGGTGATCCCATTTCTTTATCCTCAGCGCTGGCGCAGTCTGGTGCAGCAACTGGCGCAGGTCGATGACCGTACGCTACGGCTGTTCGGCCTGATCAGCATGCTGAGTGGTACGGCGTTGCTCTACTGGATTAATTGAGATTGCATCAAAATCGTACGGAGTACTGCATGGCATTGGCAGATCGCTGGCTGTTGCCGGAAGGGGTTAAAGAGTTACTTCCACCGCAGGCGCGTCGGGTAGAATCGCTGCGTCGCCGCATTATTGACCTGTATGAAAGCTGGGGCTATGAGCAGGTCATGCCGCCTCTGATGGAGCATCTGGACTCCCTGCTGACAGGTGTCGGGCGGGATCTGGAGATGAATACCTTCAAGGTCACCGATCAGCTGAGTGGTCATATGCTGGGTGTGCGGGCAGATATTACACCGCAGGTTGCCCGCATCGACGCTCATGTTTTGCGCAGCGAAGGGCCTAGTCGCCTTTGTTACTGTGCCTCTGTCCTGCATGCGCGTACGGCTGAGCCGCTGGCTTCCCGCAATCCGCTGCAGCTGGGTGCAGAGCTTTATGGTCATGCAGGCTTGGAAAGCGATCTTGAAGTTATCGTGCTGATGCTGACTACGCTGCGCAGTGCCGGTGTTGCCCGTGAGCTGACACTGGATCTGGGGCATGTGGATATCTTTCGCGGCCTGATGCAGCAGGCCGGAATCGGTGCCGAAGCTGAGGCCGAATACATGGATATTCTGGCACGTAAAGCATTGCCGGAGCTGGATAAGTTTCTCGTAGCCCTGAACGCTGATGCGCGTCAGCTGGAGATTCTGTCCCGCCTGCCGCGCCTGAATGGCGATCGTACTGTATTGGATAAGGCGCGTGAGCTTTTCTCAGATGCGTCGGCAGAGGTGCTTGAGGCGATTGACTACCTGGCACTACTGGCGGATAGCGTAGCGCGTCGTTTCCCGGAAGTGGATCTGTACTTCGACCTGAGTGAGCTGCGTGGTTATGCCTATCATACCGGCGTGGTATTTGCGGCGTTTACCCCGGGTCGTGGCCAGGCGATCGCCAAAGGCGGTCGCTACGATGCAATTGGTGAAGATTTTGGCCGGGCACGTCCGGCGACAGGCTTCAGTGCGGATCTGAAAACACTGATTGACTTGTCTGATGAAGAATTGGAAAGCGGTAAGCTGATTGAGGCCCCTGCGGGGGATGATCAGTCTTTGCTGCAACAGATTGAGGAGCTGCGCGCACAAGGTCTGCGGGTGGTCCAGAAGCTGCCAGGAAGTCAGGCGGCAGCGGGGTGCACCGCAGAACTGGTGCAACGTGATGGGGCTTGGGTCGTAGTCGACCTTTAAGTCTGAAGTGATTTAACGAACTAGCTCAAGAAGGCAGCAATGGGTAGAAACGTAGTCGTTTTGGGAACCCAGTGGGGTGACGAAGGTAAAGGTAAGATTGTTGATCTGCTGACTGATCAGGCAGCCGCGGTAGCGCGCTTCCAGGGCGGTCACAATGCGGGTCACACACTGGTAATCGACGGTAAGAAAACCGTCTTGCACCTGATTCCATCCGGTATCTTGCGCGAAAGCGTGATGTGCCTGATTGGTAACGGAGTTGTGCTATCTCCCGAAGCATTGCTGAAAGAGATGAAGGGTCTGGAAGAAGCGGGTGTTCCTGTTCGTGAGCGTCTGCGTCTGAGCCCGGCCTGTCCGTTGATCCTTCCTTATCACGTAGCACTGGATCAGGCGCGCGAGTCTGCGCGTGGTGAGGCTAAAATTGGCACTACCGGTCGCGGTATCGGTCCTGCTTACGAAGATAAGGTTGCCCGTCGTGGTCTGCGCCTGGCAGATATGATGGACAAAGAGCGCTTTGCAACCAAGCTGAAAGAGGTTATGGAATATCATAACTTCGCGCTGCAGCACTACTATAAAGCGGAAGCTGTTGATTTTGATAAGGTGCTGGCCGACTCTCTGGAGATGGCTGAGCAGCTGCGTCCTCTGGTTGCCGATGTAACCGGTATGCTGCACGACCTGCGTAAGCAGGGTCAGAGCATCATGTTCGAGGGTGCCCAGGGTTCCCTGCTGGATATCGATCACGGTACCTATCCGTACGTGACTTCTTCCAATACGACTGCGGGTGGTGCTTCTACCGGTAGTGGTTTTGGTCCTCTGTATCTGGATTACATCCTGGGGATTACCAAGGCTTACACAACGCGTGTAGGTGGTGGTCCATTCCCGACAGAGCTGGGTTGCGAAGTAGGTCAGCGTCTGGCTGAGCGAGGCCATGAGTTTGGTTCAACGACAGGGCGTGCTCGCCGTTGTGGCTGGTTCGATGCAGTGGCACTGAAACACGCTATCCTGGTGAACTCCATCTCCGGTATCTGTCTGACTAAACTGGATGTGCTGGACGGTCTGGAAGAGATTAATATCTGTGTTGGTTACAAAGATGCAGAAGGCAATGTGATCTCTTCCCTGAGTGGCAGCGAAGACTACGAGGCGGTTGAGCCTGTCTACGAGACTGTACCGGGCTGGGCTGAGTCGACTGTTGGCGCTAAGACTGTCGAGGAGCTGCCGCAGGCGGCTCTGAACTACATTAAGCGCCTGGAAGAACTGGTTGAGGCACCTGTGGACATCATCTCCACTGGTCCTGATCGTGTTGAAACTATTGTAGTGCGTAACCCTTACGACGCTTAAGTTTCTGCAGTACTGATCTGAAAAGCCCGGCTCGCCGGGCTTTTTTGTATCCGTAATTTGGCATCAGGATGTGGGCCTGGCTGTTTTCGGGCAATAAAAAACCCGGCGCAGGCCGGGTTTTCTGAATCAGTCTGGCAACTCAGTGAGTGCCGGGCTGCTTAATCAGTGCATGTCAGGTGTGACTGCCGGGCGGATAGCCTGCAGCAGTGCCTTGAACATTTTCGGGTTGCCAGCCACAAGGTTGCCGGACGTGCGGTAGTTGTTGCCGCCGGTAAAATCGCCAGCCAGGCCGCCGGCCTCTTGCAGGATCATCAGGCCAGCTTCGATCTCAGAGCGGTTCAGGCCGATCTGGAAGTAGCCGTCCAGGCGTCCGGCAGCGGTATACGCCAGGTTCAGGGCGGGGGAGCTGCTGTTGATAACCTGAGCGTCGCTGAGGGCGATGTTCTTGAACATTTCCAGGTGGTTGTTCAGGAACGGCTTATCGCTTGGGCGGTTAATAAAGCCGGTGCCGATCAGGGTTTTGTTCAGTGCGCGGTTATTGCTGACGCGAATCCGGCGGCCGTTAAGCTGGGCGCCCTTGCCGCGGCTGGCAGTAAACTCTTCGCTGGACATCGGATTCAGGATGATTGCATGTTCGATGCGACCATTCTGCTCGCCGGCCAGGCAGAGTGCGAACTGAGGCAGGGCATTTGCCAGGTTGGAAACGCTGTCAGCCGGAGTCAGGTGCCAGATAAATTCCGGACCCTCTTCCAGGGCTTCGTGACGACCTGTGTATTCACCGATTACCGTGTGGCTTGGGTAGGCCTTCTGGATGGTGACAACCACAGTCTGCTCGACCTGTTTGCAGGTTTTGTGCAGGAACTGTGCGACATCGGACTGTTCAGATTTGATCAGGTCCAGGCGCTCTACGGCGCGGACGATTTGTTCGCCTGCTGCGCGGGCGGCGCGCAGGGCAATATTCACCATCGGTTGCATGCTGTTTGGAGACCTAAAAAGCTGTTCAGAGCAAAGGCGGAGATTATACCTGAGTATTGTCATTGTCTGAACACTTTCCGGAGGATCTGCTAAAATATCGCGCTTTTAGCGACAGTAATCAGGTGGCGAAGATTGGCTAACGTACGGATAGTGCTGGTAAATACAACCCATCCGGGCAATATCGGTGGTGTGGCGCGGGCGATGAAAAACATGGGGCTAAGTGACCTTTGCCTGGTTGCCCCTAAGTTGTTCCCGAGTGAAGAGGCGGTATCGCGTGCGTCCGGTGCCGCGGATATCCTTGATCAGGCGAGTGTGGTGGGCTCGGTTGTTGAGGCTATTGCTGACTGTCAGCTGGTCGTAGGAACCAGTGCCAGGGAGCGGCATATTCCGTGGCCGCTGGTTGATCCCCGGGAGATGGCAGCTGTGGTGGCGCCGTTACCGGATGATGTGACGGTGGCTGTGCTGTTTGGCCGGGAAGATCGCGGTTTGACCAATGAGGAATTGCAGTTGTGCCATAAACACGTGCATATTCCGGCTATAGAGAGTTTTAGTTCGCTGAATATTGCGGCCGCAGTGCAGGTTATCAGTTACGAATTGCGAATGGCTGCTCTGGCGGGGGACGAGGTGAAGAATCAGCGCCCGCAGTGGGGTACCGACTGGGATATAGATCTGGCCGATCATGATGAAATTGAACGACTATTTGTTCATTTAGAAGAGACGTTGGTTGATATAGAGTTCCTTGATCCGGATAATCCCCGACAGTTAATGCCCCGTTTGCGTCGCCTTCTTATGCGTGCAGTGCCGGATAAGGTGGAAGTAAACGTTCTGAGGGGCGTATTGCGGGCGGTTCAGAAAAAGACGGGTCGTTAACGCGTAAGCAGGGCGGGTGCCGCCTGCTTTATCTTTCGTGCTAGAATGCGCGCCAAATCAGTGAAATAATCCCGACAAAATAGGTTGGTTATATACTTGACTGTTTTGGTCGGGTAAAGCATAATCCCAACCACACTCGCCAAACGACGAGGAATTCGGATTATGCGACTGACAACAAAAGGGCGCTATGCCGTCACTGCAATGCTGGATCTGGCACTGCATGAAGGCAAGGGGCCGATAAGCCTGGCTGATATTTCTGAACGGCAGGGCATCTCACTGTCCTATCTCGAACAGCTGTTTGCAAAGCTGAGACGGAATGAGCTGGTGAGAAGTGTCCGTGGGCCGGGCGGGGGCTATCAGCTCAATCGCACCCAGGAAGCGATCAATGTGGCTGAGGTGATCGATGCAGTGAATGAATCGGTCGATGCGACAGGCTGCAGTGGCGTAGGCGATTGTCAGGGCGGTGAAACCTGTCTGACCCATCACCTCTGGTGTGATCTGAGTGCTCAGATCCATAACTTCCTGAGTGGTATCTCCCTGGCAGATCTGGTGGCGCGCAAAGATGTGCGTCAGGTGGCCGATCGTCAGGATCGTCGACAGTTGGATAACATTATCATGAGCGCATCCGTGCAGTCTGCTGCGGAAAAAGCGACTGCATAAGTACGAGGTTCGGAGACCTAGAATGAAGAAACCGATTTATCTGGACTATTCCGCCACTACCCCGGTTGATCCGCGTGTAGCGGAGAAAATGATGGAATGCCTGACTCTGGAGGGTAACTTTGGTAACCCGGCGTCACGCTCGCATCTTTTCGGCTGGAAAGCAGAAGAGGCGGTGGAGAACGCTCGTCGTCAGGTGGCTGATCTGGTGAATGCCGATCCTCGTGAAATTGTCTGGACCTCGGGTGCGACTGAGTCTGACAACCTTGCGATTAAAGGTGCTGCACACTTCTATCAGAAGAAGGGTAAGCACATTATTACCTCCAGAATCGAGCACAAAGCTGTGCTGGATACCACGCGTCAGCTGGAGCGTGAGGGCTTTGAAGTTACTTATCTGGACCCGAACAGCGACGGCATTATCACGCCGGAGTCGGTTGCAGACGCAATCCGTGAAGACACAATCGTTGTCTCTCTGATGCACGTGAATAACGAAATCGGCACCATTACCGATATCGCTGCGATTGGTGAAATCACCCGCGCCAAAGGGATTATTTTCCACGTCGACGCCGCTCAGAGCGCCGGAAAAATTGATATTGACCTGGCTGCTACCAAGGTCGACCTGATGTCCTTCTCCGCCCATAAGGTATATGGCCCGAAAGGTATCGGTGCGATGTATGTGCGTCGTAAGCCGCGTATCCGTATCGAGGCTCAGATGCATGGTGGTGGTCACGAGCGTGGTATGCGTTCCGGCACACTGCCAACTCATCAGATTGTTGGTATGGGTGAGGCCTTCCGGATCGCCAAAGAAGAGATGGAAATGGCCAAACAGCAGGCGATCGCGCTGCGTGACCGTTTCTGGGCTGCTGTCAATGACATGGAAGAAGTGCATGTCAATGGCTCTTTCGAGCAGCGAGTACCCCATAACCTGAATGTCAGCTTTGCCTTTGTCGAAGGTGAATCACTGCTGATGTCCATTAAAGATCTGGCTGTATCCTCCGGTTCTGCCTGTACTTCGGCAAGCCTGGAGCCGTCCTATGTGCTGCGAGCACTGGGACTGAATGATGAACTGGCTCACAGCTCAATTCGTTTCTCCTTTGGTCGTTTCACGACCGAGGAAGAGGTGGACTTCGCCGCAGAACAGATTCGTCAGGCTGTAGATAAACTTCGTGAGCTGTCCCCGCTGTGGGATATGTATAGGGATGGTGTCGACCTGAGCAAGGTCGAATGGGTTCATCACTAATACAGATTCAGAATTGAGGAGGTCGTCATGGCTTATAGTGATCAGGTAATTGACCATTACGAAAATCCGCGCAATGTTGGGCGGATGGACGATAAAGATGGAAATGTAGGTACCGGTATGGTCGGTGCGCCTGCATGTGGTGATGTAATGCGCTTGCAGATTAAGGTAAGTGATGAAGGCATCATTGAAGATGCTAAGTTCAAAACTTACGGTTGTGGCTCTGCAATTGCGTCCAGCTCTCTGATCACCGAGTGGGTGAAGGGTATGAGCCTGGATGAAGCGGCAGAACTGAAGAACACCGCAATTGCAGAAGAGCTGGCGTTGCCGCCGGTTAAAATCCATTGTTCAGTGCTGGCCGAGGACGCGATTAAAGCGGCCATCGACGATTACAAGAGCAAGCAGGATTAATCATCAGACAATAAGCTGCCACCAGACTCTGGTGGCAGTCGGTGGGTAGTTAGTTTATGGCAATCACAATGACAGAGGCTGCGGCAGCTCATGTAACCCGTTACATGGAAAACCGCGGTAAAGGCATGGGAATCCGCTTAGGGGTTCGTACTTCAGGTTGTTCCGGTATGGCATACGTACTGGAGTTTGTCGACGAGGTTCAGGATGATGACCAGGTGTTCGAGCCTGTGCAGGGCATCACTATCGTTGTCGACCCGAAAAGCATGCTTTATCTGGACGGTACCGAACTGGACTTTGTCAAAGAAGGCCTGAATGAAGGGTTTCGCTTCAATAACCCTAATGTCAGTAGCGAATGTGGTTGCGGCGAAAGCTTCAACGTCTGATAACCGACAGGCAGTGCCATGGATATTAGTAAGAACTTTTTTGAGTTTTTTGGGCTGCCCGTTTCCTTCCAGATAGATCAAACCCTCCTGTCTGAGCGTTATCGGGAGCTGCAGAAGCAGCTTCATCCCGATCGTCATGCTCACCTTTCTGATCGTGAACAGCGTCTTTCTGTTCAGTACACCGCTCATCTCAATGAAGGAATGGCGACACTGAAATCGCCGTTGCGTCGTGCCCAGTATCTGCTTCTGATAGAGGGTATCGATACCACCGGTGAATCTTCGGTGAAAATCGATCCGATGTTCCTGATGCAGCAGATGGAGCTCAGAGAACGGCTGGAAGATGCTCGCGATGCGGCAGACCCTTTTGCTGAACTTGAGTCGCTGGGGGAAGAGGTGCAGTCAGAACTCGCAGGATTGCGTCGTCAGTTTGATCAGTGCTATCTGTCGAAAGCTCTGGAAGAAGCGGCAGCGGTAGTGCGTAAAATGCAATTTTTGGAAAAGTTGCTCCTCGAGATTGAAAATCTCGAAGATCAGCTTGAAGACTGAGTTTAGAAATTATGGCCCTGTTACAGATCGCAGAACCAGGTCAGAGCGCCGCTCCTCACCAGCACAAGCTGGCAGTGGGTATTGATCTTGGTACAACAAACTCTCTGGTTGCTTCCGTTAAGAGCGGTGAAGCTGTAACCCTGCCTGATGGCGAAGGTCAGCATCTGCTGCCTTCGGTCGTGCGTTACCTGTGCCCGCTGGAAAAGCAGGTTGGTCAGGTGGCACGGGATGCGGCCGCAGAAGATCCATATAACACCATCGTATCGGTTAAGCGTCTCATGGGGCGCGGTGTCGATGATGTGAAGGCGCTGGGGAGTGAAGCTCCGTACAAATTTGTGCCGGGTGACGGTGGTATGCCATTCATCGACACGGCCGCCGGTAACAAAAGTCCGGTCGAGGTCTCTGCGGATATTCTGCGGAGTTTGCTGGACCGGGCCGCGGTCTCGCTGGGTGGTGATCTGGAAGGCGCAGTGATAACAGTTCCAGCCTACTTTGATGATGCTCAGCGCCAGGCGACGAAGGATGCGGCAAAGCTGGCAGATGTCAAAGTCCTGCGGCTGCTGAATGAACCTACAGCCGCGGCCGTCGCCTACGGGCTCGACCAAAAAAATGATGGCGTTATTGCGGTCTACGATCTGGGGGGCGGCACTTTTGATATCTCAGTGCTGCGCCTGAACAAGGGTGTGTTTGAGGTGCTGGCTACCGGTGGCGACAGTGCGCTGGGGGGCGATGACTTTGATCTGGCGCTGGCGCGTCACCTGGCTGCTGAATGCGGCCTTGGTGATGCCCTGGATGCTGGCAGTGCGCGATACCTGACCGAGCTGGCAAAAAAGGTGAAAGAACAGTTGTCTTCTGACGCTGCAGCGCAGCTGTCTGTTAATGTCGATGGTCAGCAGCACGATCTGTCCGTAACCCGTGAACAGTTTGATGACCTGATCAGCGGACTTGTGTCCCGTACCCTGCGCGCCTGTAAGCGTACGTTGAAAGACGCCGGCGTCACGGTGGATGAAGTGCAGGATGTGGTCATGGTCGGTGGCTCTACCCGGGTACCTCTGGTACGGGAAAAAGTGGGGCACCTGTTTGCTCGTGAGCCGCATATTGATATTGATCCCGATCGTGTAGTGGCCATTGGCGCAGCGATTCAGGCGGATGTGCTGGCAGGAAATAAGCCCGACAGTGAGATGCTGTTGCTGGATGTGATTCCATTATCACTGGGCTTGGAAACCATGGGTGGCCTGACGGAAAAAGTTATCCACAGAAACACTTCAATCCCGGTAGGCCGTGCCCAGGAATTTACCACCTATCAGGATGGCCAGACAGCTATGGCGATCCATGTAGTGCAGGGCGAAAGGGAGTTGGTCGAAGATTGCCGTTCGCTGGCGCGTTTTGTGCTGCGGGGTATCCCGCCAATGGCGGCAGGCGCAGCCAAGATTCGTGTTACCTACCAGGTCGATGCTGATGGCCTGCTGAGTGTTGCGGCGAAAGAGATGTCTACCGGCGTCGAAAGCAGTATTCAGGTGAAGCCTTCATACGGCCTGGCTGATGACCAGATTGCTGAAATGCTGAAGGCTTCATACAGCCATGCTCAGGAAGACCTGGATGCCCGGGCGTTGCGTGAACAGCAGGTCGAGGCTGAGCGCTTGGTATTGGCCCTGACGCAGGCACTGGCCGCCGATGGTGACGCCCTGTTGAGCGCTGATGAGCGCGCTGCGCTTGAGTCTGAAATCGCTTTGTTGCGACAGACCGCGGCGGGATCAGATACCCGGGCTATAGAGCAGGGTGTGGCGAAGCTGGCTAAGGCCAGTGATGAGTTCGCCGCGCGCCGCATGGATCAGAATATTCAGCGTGCCCTGCAGGGGCAGACTATTGAGCAGATCGAGGAGAAAAACTGATGCCGCAGATTATCTTTTTGCCTCATGATGAGTTGTGTCCGGAAGGCAAGGTAATCGATGCCGAGCCCGGCGTTACCATTTGTGATGCCGCACTTAAGCATGGTATTGAGATTGAACACGCTTGTGAAAAATCCTGCGCCTGTACAACCTGTCATGTGGTGGTGCGCGAGGGTTTTGACACACTTGAGGAGTCCGATGAGCTGGAAGACGATATGCTGGATAAGGCCTGGGGGCTGGAGCCGGAATCGCGTCTGAGCTGTCAGGCCGTCGTGGCGGAGGCTGATCTGGTGGTCGAGATTCCGAAATATACGATTAATCAGGTGTCAGAACGTCACTGATTGAGGAGCTCTGTTATGAGTCTGAAGTGGGTTGATGTGCTGGATATTGCCATTGAACTGACTGAGACCTATCCGGATGCTGATCCAATGACGATCAGTTTCCCGGATCTCTATCAGAAGGTCATGGATCTGCCCGGCTTTGATGATGATCCGGATCGGTGTGGAGAAAAGATCCTTGAAGCGATTCAGATGGCCTGGATCGAAGAACAGGACTGACAGGGAGCCCGGTTTGCCGGGCTTCTTTTTGTCTGCTGAACGGCATCCGGTGTGTGGCCGAGGGCAACAGCTCCTTTGTTGCAACGCTGTTCACTCCATCATCTCTCGCGTATAATCGCGCGTTTAATTTTAGCACTGTCCTTTAAAATAACTGGGATTCCAAAAAAATGGCAATCGAACGTACTCTGTCTATCATCAAGCCTGATGCTGTTGCGAAAAACGTAATCGGCGAAATCGAAACCCGTTTCGAGAAAGCTGGCCTGAAACTTGTTGAAATGCAGATGAAACAGCTGTCTAAAGCAGACGCTGAAGGTTTCTACGCTGAGCACAAAGAGCGTCCTTTCTTCGCTGATCTGGTTGCTTTCATGACTTCCGGTCCTGTTGTTGTTCAGGTTCTGGAAGGTGAAAACGCGATCGCTGCAAACCGTGACCTGATGGGTGCTACTAACCCTAAGGAAGCGGCTGAAGGCACTATCCGTCGTGACTTCGCAGAGTCCATCGACGCGAACGCTGTACACGGTTCCGACTCTGCTGCATCTGCAGAGCGCGAAATCGCTTACTTCTTCGGCAAGTAATTGCTGATCCGGGATGCTCCGCCGGAGTATCCCTGCTTTTAAAAGACATCGAGTTGAATCTAATGACTGAATCCTCCACCCCTAAAGTTAATCTGGTTGGCTATTCACCTGCCCAGCTTGAAGATTTCTTTGAGTCAATTGGCGAGAAACGCTTCCGCGCCACTCAGGTGATGAAATGGATTCATCAACTTGGTGCTACCACCTTTGATGAGATGACGAATATCAGCAAAGCGCTGCGTCAGAAACTCAGTGAGGTGGCGGAGCTACGCGAGCCTGAAGTAATCTTTGAGAAATTCTCTAAAGATGGCACCCGTAAGTGGGTTATCCGTACTGAAGGTGGCTCCAGTGTCGAAGCCGTACTGATACCGGACGGAGACCGCAAGACCCTCTGTGTATCATCGCAGATTGGTTGCTCTCTGGATTGCAGCTTCTGCTCTACCGGTAAACAAGGATTTAACCGTAACCTGACTGCCGCTGAGATTATCAGTCAGGTGCGTATCGCTATTCGTTCTTACGGGCCTTTCGATCCTTCAGGTGAGCGACGTGTCACTAACGTCGTACTGATGGGAATGGGCGAGCCGTTGATGAACTTCGATAACGTGGTTGCTGCAGTGCAGCTGATGATGGAGGACAACGCTTATGGTCTCTCCAAGCGCCGTGTTACGTTGTCGACAGCAGGTGTAGTACCTGCGCTGGATAAACTGCGTGAAGTGACCGATGTATCACTGGCTATCTCCCTGCACGCTCCGAATGATGAGCTGCGTGATGTGCTGGTGCCGGTTAACAAGCGCTATCCAATCAAGGAGCTGATTGCGGCCTGTAATCGTTACCTCGATAAGCTCAATGATAAGCGCGTCATTACCGTTGAATATACCATGCTGGCAGGCGTGAACGATCAGCCTGAACATGCGCGCCAGTTGGTCAAGGTGCTGCGTAAACTGCCGTCCAAGCTGAATCTGATCCCGTTTAATCCCTTCCCGAATTCCGGATATGATCGTCCGAGTGACGACGCTATTCTCGCCTTTAAGGAAATTATGCTGAAGGCGGGGATTATCACGACTGTACGTCGTACCCGGGGTGATGATGTGGATGCTGCCTGTGGCCAGCTTGTAGGTCAGGTGCAGGACCGTACCAGACGTAGCCAAAAATACATTCCTGTGGTACAAGAAGAGCCGGCTGCAGAGGTGCAGCGACCACAGTAGGAGATGGACAAGTGAACGGATGGAAAGTTGCGTTATTGCTGATGATCATGGTGATCTCGGGCTGTACTGGCAACAATGTCCGTTCACCGCAGGAGCGGGCTGATGCCAGCGCTGCGTATACCCGCCTGGGTATAAAGTATCTGCAGACCCAGGATCTCCAGGGGGCAAAGAATGCCTTCCAGAAAGCCCTGTCCCTGAATCAGGAAGAAGCCCAGGCCCTGAATGGTCTGGCCCTGGTGTTTCAGATGGAGCAGGAGATGGCGCTTTCTGAGCAGTATTTCAGGAAAGCGATCGCCGCAGATTCAGAGTCAGCCCAGATATATAATAACTATGGCGCATTTTTGTTCAGTCAAAAACGTTATAGTGATGCCTGTCGACAGCTGGCAAGAGCGACTGAAGACCCGTTTTACAGCCAGCGAGGACAGGCGTTCGAAAACCTTGGGCGCTGTTATCTGCACCTGGAGCGTTCAGATGCCGCCGAACATGCATTACAAAGATCCCTACAGCTAAATCCGAACCGTCCGTTAGCACTGATCCAGCTCAGCGAACTGCTGCTAGCACGTGGAGAGGCCGAGCTGGCAGGACGCCACTTCGAGCGATTTTCAACGCTGGTAGAGAAAAAGCGGGTTAATCATTTTCCTAAGAGCCTCTGGCTGGGTATTCAGTTATCCCGATCCCAGGGGGACGCAGTACAGGCCGCGACTTATGCCCTGATACTGAAAAACCTCTATCCGGAGTCAACGGAGTACCGGGAGTACGAGGAGTCGACCCATTGAGTAATGAAGAACAGACTTTATCATCGGATGAAGGCACAGGGTTTCCGGGCTATAAGCTGACCGCCGCGCGTGAGGCCGGTGGCCTCAGTGTGAATCAGGTTGCTGCCCGTATGAACCTGTCGCCGCACTATATAGAAGCAATAGAGAGTGGCGATTTTGACGCTCTGCCCAGCCTGGTCTTTGCGCGTGGCTACGTACGTAACTATGCCCGTATGCTGGGATTGGATGAGGTTCTGCTGGTTCAGCATGTTGGCGGATTCACATCCCCCTCTGTGCCGAAGCCGGTGACCACCGTTCCTCAGGATGTGAAGTTAAGTGATCCGCGGGTGCGCTGGTCTGGCTGGCTTTTTCTGGTAGGTATTCTGGGGATCACGATCTGGTGGTGGCAGACTCAGTATGGCAACGGGGAGGCCCCTGCTGCTGAAGTGGTTGCGGAAACCGCTGAGCTGGCCGCAGATGGCACGCTGAAACTGCCTGCACTGAACGACGGTGAGCAAGCAGCGCCTCAGGCAGAGCCAGCCGCAGAGATTGCGGTGGATGAACCTGAGCTGCCGATACAGGTCACAGAGTCTGAAGCCGAGCCGCAAGGTTTGAGCCAGGCTGAGGTTGATGCTCTTGCTGCCGAGCTTTCACAGTCGTCTGACGCAGCGAATGAAGCTGCTGTTTCGGCAGCCCCTGCTGAGGTCACTGAGCCGGTACCGGCTGGCCAGGCGCGGCTCAAAGTCAGTTTTACCGCTGACTGCTGGGTTGAGGTCCGCGACGCGACAGGTAAGGTGCTGATTTCCGGTATTCGCAGTACCGGTAACGATATCGATCTTACCGCAGCTGCTCCGTTAAAGGTTCTGTTTGGCGCTGTTTCAGCAGTCGAACGTGTTGAGGTGAACGGCAAGGTGCTGGATAAGCTGGATGGCGGACGCAAGAATATGGCCCGCCTGACCCTGCCGTAAGCAAACGATTTATAGTTACAGTTTTAGGATTGGAACATTGGCAAACATCAAAGCCATTCGCGGGATGAACGACATCCTGCCTGATCAGACGCCGGTTTGGCAGTATCTCGAATCAAAAGTGAAATCTGTGCTGTCGGCCTATGGCTACAGCGAGATCCGTATGCCGATCGTTGAACAGACTGATCTGTTCAAGCGCTCTATTGGTGAAGTGACCGATATTGTCGAAAAAGAGATGTATACCTTTGAGGATCGCAACGGCGAAAGCCTGACGCTGCGTCCTGAAGGCACCGCCAGCTGTGTGCGGGCGGGTGAAGAGCATGGTCTGCTGTTTAATCAGGCTCAGCGCCTCTGGTATACCGGTCCTATGTTTCGCTATGAGAAGCCACAGAAGGGGCGTTATCGCCAGTTCCATCAGATCGGTGTGGAAACCTTTGGCATGGCCAATGCGGACATCGATGCCGAAGTTATTCTGCTGAGTGCCCGGTTGTGGAAAGAACTGGGTATTCTGGATGCGGTGACGCTGCAGCTTAACTCTCTGGGCAGCAATGAAGCCCGGGCTGAATACAAGGATGCGCTGGTCGCATACCTGACAGAGCGTAAGTCAGAACTGGATGAAGACAGCCAACGTCGCCTGACAAGTAATCCGCTGCGTATTCTGGATAGTAAGGACGCTGCGACTCAGGCATTGCTGGATTCAGCGCCGGTGCTGACAGACTATCTGGATGAGGAATCCCGCCTGCACTTTACTCAGCTGTGCGAGACTCTGGATGCGGCCGGTATCAGCTATGAGGTGAATCCGCGCCTGGTGCGAGGTCTGGATTACTACTGCAAAACTGTATTTGAATGGGTTACCGATAAGTTAGGGGCTCAGGGTACAGTCTGTGCGGGCGGTCGTTACGATGGACTGGTTAAGCAGCTGGGCGGCAGACCTACTCCGGCAGTTGGCTTCGCGATGGGCGTTGAGCGTCTGATTCTGATGCTGGAAACGCTGGCTGTTATTCCGCAGGCCGTTACCCAGACATTCGATGTCTATCTAGCTGCCGAAACCAAGGCGATTCAGCCTCGAATCATTCTGCTGGCTGATCGGTTAAGAGACAGCTTGCCTGGGCTTCGCGTACGGGTGCATTGCGCAGGCCTTAAAAATATCAGTGCCAAGGCGCGTCAGACGGGAGCACCGATCGTATTGCTGATTAAAGCGAATGAGGATCAGCAACTTTCCGGCACCATCTGGCATAATGATGAGCCGGTATTTGATATCGAAGAATCTGCGCTGGCAACGGCCATTAGTGAGATCTGGAAGCCCTGACAGGGCGAGCAATAGGTTAAGGAGTTTACGGTGGCTGAACTGCGTACCGAAGAAGAACAGGTTAAAGCGCTCAAAGAGTGGTGGTCGGAAAACGGAAAATCGCTGATGCTTGGTGTTGCTCTGGCAGCCGCGGCCGGTTTTGGCTGGAATGCCTGGCAGGATAAGCAAGCAGCTGAGGCGGAGTCAGCTTCGGTGCTTTACCAGAATATGATGGACGCAGCTGCCGGTGCTATTGGTCCTGAACAGGATGAAAATCAGCGCAGTACAGCCGTTCACCTGGCCGGTCAGTTGAAGTCTGATCATGAGTCATCTGCTTATGCCCGCTTTGCGGCGCTGATGATGGCGCGCGTAGCGGCAGAGTCCGGTGACTATGCGACGGCCCTGAGTGAACTGGACTGGGTGATTGCCCATGAGCCAGAGGCGGCGCAGAAAGAGATCGCTCTGATGCGCAAGGCGCGTATCCTCGCGGCTCAGGGAGAGGTTGATAAGGCGCTTGCCGTACTGCCTTCCGCTTCTGCCGGCTTTAGTGCCAGTGTTGCTGAAATCCGTGGCGACCTGCTATTGCTGAAGGGCGATAAGGCCGCTGCGCGGGAGGCATACGCTAAAGCCAGGGCTGCAGTGGAGGCGGGGCAGGGACGGCCGATACTTGATATGAAGCTGGATAACCTTGCTGCTGGAGAAGGTTAAGCATGAATGCTCTGCTGCGCGGTTTTACCGTTGCTATCCTGACGGTTGCGGTCTCCGGTTGTAGTCTGTTCAGTGGTGAGGAGGAAGTTGGTCCGAATCCGCTGGTCGAGTTTGAGGCGGAAAAGGAAGCCGAGGTGCTCTGGTCTGTGTCGGTCGGGGATCAACTGGGAGAGTTCTATAACCAGTTTCAGCCGGCTATATCGGGTGATGCTATCTTCACAACCGATAAGGCCGGGGCCTTGCATGCGATCGATCGTAGCAACGGTGATCAGTTGTGGGAGCGCGACCTTGAGACTTCTATGGTTGGGGGTGTCGGTGCTGGTTACGGTAAGCTTTTTGTAACCGCCGAGCGCGGAGAGCTGATCGTGCTGGACGCAGATACGGGTGAAGACCTCTGGCGTGCGGTACTGAGCTCCGAAGCGGTAGCTCCGGCGCAGGCGAATTCCGAGCTGGTTCTGGTGCAACAGATCGATGGTAAGGTTGTCGCTTTTGATCTGGAAAGTGGAGCGCGCAGGTGGAGCTACACGAGTCCGGTGCCTAAGCTGACATTGCGTGGTACCGGTGTGCCGATCGTCACCCAGAATGTGACATTTGTCAGCTTTTCATCCGGTAAACTGGTGGCGTTGGACAATGCCAGTGGCGACCTGTTGTGGGAGCGGCGTATTTCCGTGCCTCAGGGGCGCTCGGCGCTGGAGCGTATGGTGGATGCCGATGGCCGTATGCTGATTAAGGACCGGACGTTGTTTGCCGCCAGTTTCCAGGGAAGCCTGATTGCCCTGAATCCGCTGCGGGCGCAGATTTTGTGGTCACAGGATGTGTCGACATTTCATAGCCTGAGCGCCGGTTACGGTAACATCTACGTCAGTGATGCAGCTGATGCAGTGCAGGCATTCGATCAGCGCAGCAGTGCCAGTGTCTGGACCCAGGCGAGCCTGGGAAATCGATCGATCACAGCGCCGGTCAGTATCGGTAATGCTGTCGCTGTCGGTGACAGTGAAGGATATATCCACTTTATGTCCCAGGTTGATGGTCGCTTTATTGCCCGGGTGCATACCAGCTCGGATGGCTTGCGTGGCGACCTGCTTGTTAAGGGCAATCAGCTCTATGCCCTGAGTAACGATAGCCGCCTCTATGCGGTCGAACTCAGGTAACTCTATTTGAATCACCAGGCGGCTATTTGCCCTGGCAAGTAGCCGCCTTTTATTTTGGACCTGCCTAAGACGCAGGAGTGAGCAATGCTTCCCGTAATAGCCTTAGTTGGCCGACCAAATGTCGGAAAATCTACTCTCTTTAATCGCCTGACTCGCAGCCGTGATGCGCTTGTCGCAGATATGCCTGGTGTAACCCGAGACCGTAAATACGGTGAGGGCAGAACAGGTAATCGTGACTATATTGTCGTTGATACAGGAGGTATCACCGGAGACGAGCAGGGAATCGATCATGAGATGGCGAAGCAGTCACTTCAGGCGATCGAGGAGGCGGATATCGTACTCTTTATGGTGGACGCCCGTGCAGGCCTCAATCCTGCTGATGAGATGATTGCGCGTCACCTGAGAAAGACCGGAAAGCATCACTACCTGGTCGTGAATAAAGTTGATGGACTCGATCCCGATGTGGTGGTCGGTGATTTCTATCAGTTGGGTGCCGGCGAGCCTCTGGCCATTGCGGCCTCTCATGGTCGTGGTGTTCGATTACTGATCGAATACGTGCTCGAAGAGCTACTCGGACCTGAGCCGGAAGAAGGTGAAGAGGGTGAGGAAGAGCAGGAAGACAATAGCGGTATCCGGATTGCAGTGGTTGGGCGTCCCAATGTGGGTAAGTCTACGCTGGTTAACCGCCTGCTGGGTGAAGACCGGGTAGTGGTGTTCGACCAGGCGGGAACTACCACGGATAGTGTCTATATCCCCTACACCCGTGATGAACAGCCATACACCCTGATCGATACGGCAGGAGTGCGTCGGCGTAAAAACATCACTGAGTCAGTGGAAAAGTTTTCCATCGTTAAAACGCTACAGGCGGTGCGGGATGCTAATGTAGTGGTACTGGTGATTGATGCGAAAGACGGTATCAGTGAACAGGATCTGCATATTCTGGGATTCGTGTTGGAAACCGGTCGCGCCCTTGTTGTGAGTTTTAACAAGTGGGACGGCATGACGGAAGATCAGAAGCAGACGCTGCGGAATCAGATTGACCGTCGTATGGAGTTTGCAACGTTTGCTCGTTTCCACAATATATCGGCCCTGCATGGCAGTGGCGTCGGTGATCTGTACGAGTCGATTAACGAAGCCTACGACTGCGCGATGTCCAAGTGGAGTACTAATCGTTTGACGACGTTGCTGGAAGACGTTGTTGCCGAGCATCAGCCGCCAACAGTGAATGGCCGACGTATTAAGCTTCGTTATGCCCATCAGGGTGGCTCCAATCCGCCGATTATCGTGGTGCATGGTAATCAGACGGACTCACTGCCTGGGTCCTACAAGCGTTACCTGCAGAACAAGTTTATTAAGGTGCTGGGTATTATGGGCACGCCAATGCGTTTTGAATTCCGCACGGGCGATAACCCTTATGAGGGCAAGCGGAATATTCTGACGCCAAGGCAGCAGGCGAAGAAGGTTCGTCAGCAGCAGTTTAATCGTGAAATGAAAAAGTCGAAAAAGGCTAAGCGTAAGTAAATAGAGTGGGTTGGTTGTTTATTGTCCGAAAAAGGCGCCTTAGGGCGTCTTTTTTTGTTTGTTTTTTGTGCGATTCTGCCCCGGTTTAAACTAATTCCCGTTTATACGACTTTTTATTTAAAAAGCCATTGACGCCCGCTGCAGGATCTATAGAATACGCCTCCACATTGAGACGCGGGGTCGCAAACGGCACCGGACAACGTCGCAGGACAGTCTTCTAACTTGTTGAAAGAAAAGCGATTTTCAATCAGGGTTCAG
>NZ_JHVJ01000034.1:0-35847 GCF_000620085.1 Marinobacterium jannaschii DSM 6295
CCATAGCCCATAGCCCATAGCCCATAGCCCATAGCCCATAGCCCATAGCCCATAGCCCGTAGCGAGAGCCTTCAAGAAGAGGCCCCTATTCTCCCGTGGACCTATGCGGTATTAACCAGCGTTTCCACTGGTTATCCCTCACTATCTGGTAGATTTCTACGCGTTACTCACCCGTCAGCCGTTCGGTAGCCCGTAGCCTGTGATGTACAAGCATTAGTCATTGGATTATGGGTTTTGCGTCTGTGACCGGGCTGAGGAGTTTACAGTGCGGAGGGAAGGCAACTAAAAACGCCGCAGATTGCGGCGTTTTTAGTTGCTCGGAGTTATCTAGCGGAACTGCTGAACCAGCGAGTCCAGCTTATTGCTGGTAGTCACAAGTTCTTTGGCAAAGCGCCGATTATTGTGGGCTTCCTGGGATGAGCTGGCTGCCAGTTTGGTATTATTCGCCATCAGTTCTGAGATTTCGGCTGTGACCTGAGATTGCTCTTCGGTTGTCTGGGCGATCAGAGTATTCATCTCGTGGATCTCGGTGATTGTAAGCTGGATCTGATCAATCGACTGTTTGGCTTTTTCTGCCGTTTCAACCGTGGCGTGGGCTGTTTGCTTCTGTTGCTGCATCCGCTCGACGGCCTGGTTTGTCGCCAGGTTCAGCTTATCGGTGATGCTCTTGATCTGGTCGGCTGAGGCAGCAGTATTGCTGGCGAGGTTTCTGACTTCATCGGCCACGACGGCGAAGCCGCGGCCAGCTTCTCCGGCACGGGCTGCCTCGATGGCTGCATTAAGCGCTAGCAGGTTGGTTTGTTCAGCAAAGCCCTGAATCACGGCCAGTACATTCTTAATGGAAGCGGCATCATCTTTAAGGGTTTCCAGAGCTGATGAAGTTGCCTCCACATCTTGGGCCAGGTTGCTGACGATGCCGCTGGCGGCGGCCATAAGTTCTGCTCCTTCCTGCCCGATGCTCTGCGCTCGCTGGGTGGCATTGCTGGCTGATGAGGCGCTGTCTGCAACCTGTACATAGGATGCGGTCAGCTGATTCATACGGACGGCACTGTCTTCGGTTCCCTGTTGCTGTTCATTGACAATATTGCGCAGATTGCGTGCACCGTTGTTCATTTCGTCCTGTAGCTTCAGCAAGGCGCCTGTTTCAGATCCGATATTCTCCAGCAGATGAGAGAAAAACTCCTGCAGGCTGTTGATGGAGTCTTTAAGGCTGGTGACTTCCTTAATTCTGCTTTCAAGGCGCATTTCGGAGGTAAGCTCTCCCTTGGCCAACTGGTCAACATATTCACAGGTGCGTCCTAGAATGGATGACAAGTGGTGTTTGATAAGGGTCATAAAGCCGGCAACCAGGATGATCAGGCAGAGGCATATGGCCAGCAAAATATAGACGCCCTGCTGGATCTGTTGGTAATGCTGGGCAAGTCTTTCTTCCAATAGGCTTAACGCCTGCTGCAACTGTATGACTTCCGTCTCGGCATTGTCTTCTGCCTGCTGCTTTTGCTGGATAAACTTCTGGGCATTGCTGAGCTCTTTCGGATAGCGCTGAAGCAGTGAGTGGAGGCTGGCGATTATCTCAGGGCCAATGTCCTCCTGCTCAGTGTCTGCATCTTCCTGATCCCAGCCAAGCAGATTGCCGATATCGTCCTTATCTGTTTCCTCCTCATCACGAAATACACCCAGTGGTGGCAGTGATTTCATTGAGTGGACGGCTGCCTGCATCTTCTCCAGATAATGATGCAAGGAATTCAGTGTGCTATTGTCATTGTTGATGAAGTAACTCTGGCGACTATGGATCAGGTAGACTAGGCTGCTTTCCACCTCTTCGGCCAGTGTGTGGTAGTTTGCGATCAGTGATGGTCTGCCTTCTGTGGCGCTGTTGATGTAACGCCGGACGGCGATCAGATCACCGATGAGTTCCCGTTCATTATTCTGCAGCAGGGCCTGAGGGTCTGCGAGTTTGCCGGCGGAACGTAGCTGCGGCAGGGTGTTGTCTCTCAGATTGCTGAGTTGCTCAGAGGCGCGCTGCTTGATCTCGGCCGGAAGTATGTCGCTGCTACCGGTCTGGCTGAGCTGCAGGTCGATATTTTCGGTGATTGTCGAGAGCAGGGTGGCATCGCCGGTAAATAAGTACTGCTGGATCGGAAGTTCAATCGCGCGCCGGGTTTCCTCTTTATATTGTTGATATTCCACTGCAGCTGTATAGGCCTGATCCAGTTTGTTCAGAGACCAGATAATAGAGCCCGCAAGGACTGCGACAATGACCAGCAGGCAGAGAGAGGTGATCCTTGTGAGGAGGGCAATTCTCATGACGGTGTCCTTTCACTGTATGAGTGGGATGATCGACCTAGTTGATTGCAGGAGCATGACGGCCCGCAATGCATAGAATTCTTGGGGAATGAATGTTAGATATTCTTATGTCTATTTTGACGGCCGATATTGAATGATTATTCTGTTGCGTTTTTATGACATCTAGGAAAAAAGGGTGAGTTTTTTGACGGGGTAGACCTTTAGGAATAATTTGTCTAGAATACCGCCGGTTTGCCTGCAGAAAAGGGAGCAGGCCTCATCAGAATTTTTTAAAGCGAGGTAAAATTTCGATTTTACCTCGCTTTTTTACACGTATCGGATTCATTTCTGTCTAGTTCGCAGCGCGCAACGCGGGGGAGGTTCACTTGACGAGACCAGCCATTCTGGCCCTTGAAGATGGTAGTATTTTCAAAGGCGTGGCCATTGGCGCAGACGGTCAGTCCACAGGTGAAGTGGTATTTAACACTTCCATGACCGGTTATCAGGAAATCCTGACTGATCCATCTTACTGTCAACAAATTGTTACTTTGACATATCCACATATCGGTAACGTTGGCACCAATTCTGAGGATGAAGAATCCTCCAAGACCTGGGTTTCAGGTCTCGTTATTCGTGATCTTCCATTGATTGCCAGTAACTTCCGTTCTGAGCAGTCGCTCGATCAGTATCTGAAAGCTAACAATATCGTGGGTATTGCTGATATCGATACCCGGCGCCTGACACGGATTCTGCGTGAGAAAGGGTCGCTCAGCGGTTGCATTATGGCCGGTGATGTTGATGAAGCGCAGGCTCTGACCGCCGCTGAATCTTTCCCGGGCCTGAAAGGTATGGATCTGGCGAAAGAAGTCACTGTCAGCACAGCATACGAATGGAAATCCAGCACCTGGGTACTGGGTGAAGGTCATGCCGAGAAGGCGGCGGCTGAATTGCCGTTTCACGTCGTTGCCTATGATTTCGGTGTTAAGCGTAACATCCTGCGCATGCTGGTAGAGCGTGGTTGCCGACTGACTGTTGTGCCGGCTCAGACTCCTGCCGCAGAAGTACTGGCCCTGAATCCTGATGGCGTCTTCCTGTCAAATGGTCCGGGTGATCCTGAGCCATGTGATTACGCGATCAATGCGATCCAGGAAATTCTGAAAACCGATATCCCTGTGTTTGGTATTTGCCTGGGTCATCAGCTGCTGGCGCTGGCCTCTGGTGCTCAGACTGTGAAGATGAAGTTTGGTCATCACGGTGCTAACCACCCGGTTCAGGATCTTGACGGCAAGCAGGTGATGATTACCAGTCAGAACCATGGCTTTGCGGTAGACGAAGATACCCTGCCAGAGAATATTCGTGCGACCCATAAATCCCTGTTCGATGGCTCCCTGCAGGGGATCGAGCGTACTGATCGTGCGGCATTCAGCTTTCAGGGGCACCCTGAAGCCAGCCCGGGTCCGCGCGATGTCGCTCCATTGTTCGATAAATTTATCGAGCAGATGACCGCGCACAAAGACGCCTGATCCTCCGGACAGGTTTTTAGACAGAACGATACAGCTACGACCGGTATATACAGATGCCAAAACGTTCGGATTTAAAAAGTATTTTGATTTTAGGCGCTGGCCCGATTGTTATCGGCCAGGCCTGTGAGTTTGACTATTCCGGTGCGCAGGCGTGTAAAGCGCTGCGTGAAGAGGGTTACCGCGTTATCCTGGTGAACTCTAACCCGGCCACAATTATGACCGATCCGGCCATGGCTGATGCGACTTACATCGAGCCGATCAACTGGAAGACGGTTGCCCGAATCATTGAGAAAGAACGCCCTTGTGCGCTGCTGCCGACCATGGGTGGTCAGACAGCACTGAACTGTGCACTGGATCTGGAGCGCGAAGGCGTTCTGGAAAAGTTCAATGTCGAGATGATTGGCGCGAATGCCGATACTATCGATAAAGCCGAAGACCGCGATCGCTTTGATAAAGCGATGAAGAAAATTGGTCTGGAGTGCCCGCGTGCCGCCATCGCTCATAGCATGGAAGAAGCACTGCAGGTTCAGGCTCAGCTGGGTTTTCCGTGCATTATTCGTCCTTCTTTCACGATGGGGGGTACCGGCGGCGGTATCGCTTATAACAAAGAAGAGTTCATGGAGATCTGTGAACGTGGTCTGGACCTGTCTCCGACCAACGAATTGCTGATCGATGAGTCTCTGATCGGGTGGAAAGAGTACGAGATGGAGGTTGTGCGTGATAAGAACGACAACTGCATCATCGTTTGCTCGATCGAAAACTTCGATGCCATGGGGGTCCATACTGGTGATTCCATTACCGTTGCTCCGGCGCAGACACTGACCGATAAAGAATACCAGCTGATGCGTGATGCATCCCTGGCGGTACTGCGTGAGATCGGTGTGGAAACCGGCGGTTCTAACGTGCAGTTCGGTGTAGATCCGGAAACCGGGCGCGTTGTAGTAATCGAGATGAACCCGCGTGTATCCCGTTCCTCTGCATTGGCATCCAAAGCAACCGGCTTCCCGATTGCTAAAGTGGCTGCGAAACTGGCGATTGGCTATACCCTCGACGAGCTGCAGAACGATATTACCGGCGGCGCGACTCCGGCTTCCTTCGAGCCAGCAATCGACTACGTAGTAACCAAGATCCCTCGTTTCACCTTTGAGAAATTCCCGCAGGCAAACGACCGTCTGACCACGCAGATGAAATCTGTTGGTGAGGTGATGGCGATTGGCCGGACACAGCAGGAGTCCCTGCATAAGGCGCTGCGCGGTCTGGAGGTGGGTTCTACCGGTTTCGACCCGATTGTCGACCTGGATAGCGAAGATGCCCGTTCTACTATCATCCGTGAGATGAAAGAGCCGGGCGCAGAGCGTATCTGGTATGTCGGCGATGCATTCCGCATGGGTATGAGCGTCGAAGAGCTGTATGAGATCAGCGGCATCGATCCGTGGTTCCTGGTTCAGATTGAAGACATCATCAAAGATGAACAGCGCATCACTGAAATGGCGCTGTCCGATCTGGATAAGGATGCTATCTATCGTCTGAAGCGCAAAGGCTTCTCCGATGCCCGTCTGGCGACCCTGCTGGGTGTCAGCGAGAAACAGTTCCGCAAACAGCGTCAGAAACTGGGCGTGCGCCCGGTTTATAAGCGTGTTGATACCTGTGCGGCTGAATTCTCCACCGATACCGCTTACATGTACTCCACCTACGAGGAAGAGTGCGAAGCGAACACTACCGAGCGTGACAAGATCATGGTGATCGGCGGCGGTCCTAACCGTATCGGTCAGGGTATCGAGTTTGACTACTGCTGCGTACATGCGGCACTGGCGGCACGTGAAGACGGTTACGAAACCATCATGGTTAACTGTAACCCGGAAACGGTTTCCACCGACTACGACACGTCTGACCGACTGTTCTTTGAGCCGATCACGCTGGAAGATGTGCTGGAGATTGTTAATGTCGAGCAGCCTAAGGGCGTTATCGTGCAGTATGGCGGCCAGACCCCACTGAAACTGGCAGTTGCTCTGGAGCAGGCTGGTGTGCCTATTATCGGTACGCCACCGGAAGCCATCGATCGTGCCGAAGACCGTGAGCAGTTCCAGCAGATGCTGAAGCGCCTGGGTCTGAAACAGCCAGAAAACGCCACCGTGCGTTCTCTGGAAGAAGCGATCATTGCTGCTGAGAAGATCGGCTATCCGCTGGTTGTACGTCCATCCTATGTATTGGGTGGTCGTGCTATGGAGATTGTCTACAAGGAAGATGAGCTGCGTCGTTATATGAACGAAGCGGTACAGGTGTCGAATGAAGCGCCGGTTCTGCTGGATCACTTCCTGAATGCGGCGGTAGAGATCGATATTGATGCGGTATCTGACGGCGAGACTGTCGTTATCGGTGCCATCATGCAGCATATCGAGCAGGCTGGCGTACACTCCGGTGACTCTGCATGTTCATTCCCTCCGTATAGCATTCCAGCCGATGTGCAGGATGAGATGCGTGAGCAGGTGAAGAAGATGGCGCTTGAACTGGGTGTTGTCGGCCTGATGAACACGCAGCTGGCCTATCAGGATGGCGAGATCTACGTGATTGAGGTTAACCCGCGCGCCTCCCGAACCGTGCCGTTTGTCTCCAAGTGTATCGGCGTGTCCCTGGCTAAGATCGGTGCTCAGGTGATGACAGGGAAGACCCTGAAAGAGCTGGGTTTCACCGAGGAGATTGTGCCTGAGCTGTTTAACGTGAAGGAAGCTGTATTCCCGTTCAACAAGTTCCAGGGCGTCGATCCGATCCTGTCTCCGGAGATGAAGTCTACCGGTGAAGTCATGGGAACCGGTGAGACCTTTGGCGAAGCCTTTATGAAGGCTCAGATCGGTGCTGGCGAGAAGATGCCTGAGCCAGGTCGTGCCTTTATCTCCGTACGTGATGTGGATAAAGATGGCGTTATTCAGGTTGCTAAGGATCTGGCCGAGCTTGGTTTCACGCTGATCGCGACCCGCGGTACGGCAAAACTGCTGAGTGATAATGGTCTGGAAACCGAGCTGGTTAACAAGGTGATGGAAGGTCGTCCGAATATCATTGATATGATTAAGAACGACGAGATCGCCTATGTGATCAATACTACCGAAGGGCGTAAAGCAACGGCTGACTCTGCGGAGATCCGTCGCAGTGCCTTGCAGCACAAAGTGCCTTATACCACTACGCTGGCGGGTGCCGTAGCGACAACGATGGCGCTGCAGTATGGTGAAGAGCGTGAAGTGCGTCGCCTGCAGGATATTCATCAGGGTGAAAGAGCATGAATCGTGTGCCAATGACCGTGCAGGGTGAAAAAGCCCTGCGCGTTGAACTGGATCAGCTGAAAACGGTTGATCGTCCGCGTGTAATTCAGGATATTGCCACCGCGCGCGAGCACGGCGACCTGAAGGAGAATGCGGAGTACCATGCTGCACGTGAGCAGCAGGGCTTTATCGAAGGCCGTATCCAGGAGCTGGAAGGCAAGCTGGGGAACTGTCAGGTGATTGATGTCACTGCCATTCCGCATACCGGTAAGGTGATCTTTGGTACTACAGTGGCGATTATTAACATCGATACCGATGAAGAGAAGCGCTACCAGATCGTCGGTGACGATGAAGCTGATATCAAAGCCGGTAAGATCTCCGTCAATTCGCCGATTGCCCGCGCATTAGTGGGGAAAGAGGAAGGTGATATCGTGGGTGTTCAGGCTCCGGGCGGCATCATTGAATATGAGATTGATCAGGTGATGCACGTCTGATTGTCTTGCGGGGAAATAAAAAGGGTGCCGAGGGCACCCTTTTTAGTGTCTGTATATGGTTTCAGACTGAAGTGAAACCAGCGTACAAGTAGTCTGGCAGAACCTTAGCTGTGCGCCTGACGCAGCAGGTTGGACAGTTTCGGATCCGGGTTTGTTGACTTGCGATAGAGCAGGGCAACATTGCCAATTTCCTGCACCAGTTCTGCTTCGACGATCTCGCACAGTTCACGGGTGATCGCTTTTTTGACTTCGCGATCGCCAACAGCCAGCTTGATCTTGATCAGCTCGTGATCTTCCAGCATGCGATCAGCTTCCAGCTGGATGTTCTCGGTCAGCCCTTTACCGGCGATCATCAGGATCGGGTTCAGTTTGTGGCCGATCGTGCGATAGTGCTTCTTTTGCTCAGGCGTCAAGCTCATACTAAAATACGGTGCCTCAGTGTTTGGAGTGGAATATTCCAGTTAGATATTAGCTGATTTTACCTGAGTTACCTGCGTCTTAGTAGACGTCGTTCAGTGTCATAGCCGGCGAATAGTCGCCGCGTTCCCGAGGTTTTAAAGTGGCAAAATCAAAAAGCAGTGGTCGGTGGATGAAGGAACATTTTGACGATCAGTACGTCAAAAGGTCCAAAGAAGATGGCTATCGCTCCCGTGCGAGTTACAAGCTGCTGGAGCTGAATGACAAGGATAAGTTATTCCGTCAGGGGATGACTGTATGCGATCTCGGCGCTGCGCCGGGTGGCTGGTCGCAAATTGCGGCTGAACTGGTGGGAGATTCCGGTCGTGTGGTTGCATCCGATATCCTGCCGATGGATCCGCTGCCCGGTGTCGAGTTTGTTCAGGGGGACTTTACCGAAGAAGAAGTGCTTAACCGCGTGCTTCAGGCGCTGGGTGATGAACCGGCTGACCTTGTAATTTCCGATATGGCCCCCAATATGAGTGGTAACAGCGGTGTAGATCAGCCTGCGGCTATGTATCTGGTGGAACTGGCACTGGATATGGCGCGTGAAGTGCTTAAACCTGGAGGTAGTTTCCTGGCCAAAGTGTTTCAAGGCGAGGGCTTTGATGACTATGTGCGCGATATGCGAGGCAGTTTCGACAAAGTGATTACCCGGAAACCGGACGCATCCCGGGCACGGTCCCGTGAAGTGTATCTTCTTGGGAAAGGATTTAAAGGCGTATAAACGTCAGGGAGTTTCTCGGGTGGTGGTTGTCTGATCGCCTGCGGAGAGGCTAATTCGTAATAATGCTGATATAACTGTTATAGTGTGAACGCACATTTAGGCGTTATGGTTGAGTTGAGGACGATCCATTGAACGATATGGCTAAAAACCTTGTCCTGTGGCTGGTGATTGCAGCAGTGTTGTTGACGGTATTCAACAACTTCAGTGCTGAAACTGACCCCCGCGGACTGAATTATTCTGATTTTGTTGCCGAGGTACAGGCTGACCGCGTTTCTAAAGTGGTGATTGATGGCTATACCATTGAAGGCACCCGTTCCAATGGGGAGACGTTTAAGACCGTCCGTCCTGCATTGCAGGATCCTAAGCTGGTTGATGACCTGATCAGCCATAACGTCCAGATTGTGGGTAAGCAGCCGGAACAGCAAAGTATCTGGTCGCAGCTGCTGGTCGCTTCGTTCCCTATCCTGGTTATTATTGCTGTCTTTATGCTGTTTATGCGTCAGATGCAGGGCGGCGGTGGCGGCAAGGGGCCGATGTCCTTTGGTAAGTCCAAAGCACGGATGATGGGAGAGGACCAGATCAAAACCACCTTTGACGATGTGGCTGGCTGTGAAGAGGCCAAAGAAGAAGTCAAAGAACTGGTTGATTATCTGCGCGATCCGGGACGTTTCCAGCGCCTGGGTGGGCATATCCCGCGCGGCGTACTAATGTCCGGTAATCCGGGTACCGGTAAAACCCTGCTGGCAAAAGCAATCGCCGGTGAGGCCAAAGTGCCGTTCTTTAGTATTTCCGGTTCTGACTTCGTAGAGATGTTCGTCGGCGTAGGTGCTTCCCGTGTTCGCGATATGTTTGAGCAGGCGAAGAAAAACGCACCTTGCATCATCTTTATCGATGAGATTGATGCCGTCGGCCGTCATCGTGGTGTTGGTCTTGGTGGTGGTAACGATGAGCGTGAGCAGACCCTGAACCAGCTGCTGGTTGAGATGGACGGCTTTGAAGGTACCGAAGGTATCATCGTAATCGCAGCGACTAACCGTCCTGACGTACTGGATCCCGCACTGTTGCGTCCAGGCCGTTTTGACCGTCAGGTCAATGTAGGCCTGCCGGATATTCGTGGTCGTGAACAGATTCTGAAAGTACATATGCGCAAGGTACCGCTGGGTGAAGATGTAAAGCCTGAGCTGATTGCGCGTGGTACCCCGGGCTTCTCCGGTGCTGATCTGGCAAACCTGGTTAACGAAGCTGCGTTGTTTGCGGCCCGGGCCAGTAAACGTACCGTAGGTATGGATCAGTTCGAAAAAGCCAAAGATAAAATCATGATGGGCGCTGAGCGTAAGTCGATGGTGATGTCTTACGATGAGCGTCTGAATACGGCTTATCACGAAGCAGGTCATGCGATCGTTGGTCGCCTGATGCCAAAACATGATCCGGTGTATAAGGTATCGATTATTCCGCGTGGACGTGCGCTGGGTGTCACTATGTTCCTGCCGGAAGAAGATCGCTACAGCCATAGCCGTGAATCCATCATCTCTAATATCTGCTCGCTATACGGTGGTCGTATCGCTGAGGAGATGACGTTGGGGAAAGAGGGGGTCACGACAGGTGCATCCAACGATATTCAGCGGGCGACGATGCTGGCACGTAATATGGTGACCAAGTGGGGTCTGAGCGAAGAGCTGGGCCCTCTGCTTTACGACGACGAAGAGCAGGATCCGTTTAACCGTGGTTATGGTCAGTCTGCCAAACCGATGTCTGAAGATACTCAGCGCCGCATCGATGATGTGGTGCGTGGCATTATCAATGATTGCTACTCTAAAGCAGCGCAGCTGCTGGAAGATAATCGCGATATTCTGGAAAGCATGTGCCAGGCGCTGATGAAGTATGAAACTATCGATGCCGGGCAGATAGATCAGCTGATGAAGCGTGAGCCTGTTTCAGCCCCTGCGGGCTGGAGTGATGATGACCAGCGTAACAGCGATGCACCTGATGATGGTGCAGAGAGCGCAAAGGATGATAAACCGTCTGATGACGGGGTGGATCCTGATGTACCGCCTTCGCCGGATCAGAATATCCATTAATTGATTTAGTTATCTGAAAGGCTGACTTCGGTTGGCCTTTTTTATGTCTGGAGAAAAGAGATGAACCGAATCCTGCAATGTGGCGCGCGTACGCTGGACCTGAGCGTGCCCCAGGTGATGGGGATCCTTAACGTAACCCCTGACTCCTTCTCTGATGGCGGGCAACTGTATCAGGACCGCCGCTTAAGTACTGATGCGGCGGTGCGGCGTGCCGCTGAAATGGTGGCCGAGGGCGCATCCATTATAGATATTGGCGGGGAATCAACCCGTCCGGGTGCTGAACCGGTATCATTGCAACAGGAGATGGATCGTGTTCTGCCGTTGGTAGAGCGAATCAGTCATGAGGTTGATGCTATTATCTCAGTGGATACCAGCTCGCCGGAACTGATGGTAGAGGCCGGGGGTCTGGGCGCCGGTATCCTTAATGATGTCCGGGCCCTGGGACGTCCCGGTGCGCTGGATGCTGCGGCTGCCACCGGGCTGCCTGTGTGCGTCATGCATATGCAGGGCAGTCCGGCAACGATGCAGAATGCCCCTGAATATGACGATGTGCTTGAGGCGGTGGCAAAATTTCTGCAACAGCGGATCGATGCTTGTGAGGGGGTTGGCATCAGTCGAGACCGATTGCTGCTGGACCCGGGGTTTGGCTTTGGTAAAACACTGAATCATAACCTCCGTTTGCTGAACAATCTCGAACGCTTCCATCGTCTCGGGGCGCCGCTGTTGATTGGTACCTCACGCAAGAGCATGGTGGGGCAGGTGCTGGGCAAAGAAGTAGATCAGCGTTTATATGGAAGCCTTGCTACCGTCGCAGTGGCAGTGATGCAGGGCGCACAGATTTTAAGAGTACATGATGTTGCAGCGACCGCTGATGTGGTTAGGATGACTGCAGCTGTTCGTGAAGAGTGTTTTGGAGAGAGTGAATGACACGCCGTTATTTTGGGACTGATGGTATTCGGGGAAAAGTTGGCCAGTTTCCGGTCACTCCTGACTTTGTACTTAAACTGGGCTGGGCTGCGGGTAAGGTTTTCGCCCGGGAAGGCCGCACAAAAATACTGATTGGCAAGGATACGCGCATCTCCGGGTATATGTTTGAGTCAGCCCTGGAGGCGGGGCTGTCTGCTGCCGGTGTTGATGTGCTGCTGACGGGGCCAATGCCAACTCCGGCCATCGCCTATCTGACCCGCACCTTCCGCGCCTCGGCTGGTATTGTCATCAGCGCTTCCCATAATCCTCATTATGATAATGGCATTAAGTTCTTCTCTGCAGAAGGTACCAAGCTGCCGGACGATGTCGAGCAGGCGATTGAAGCTCAGATGGATCTGGCGATGACGACCGTGGATCCGGAATTACTGGGTAAGGCCAGGCGCATCGATGATGCCCCGGGTCGTTATATCGAGTTCTGTAAGGCGACACTGGGGGGGCGGGGCCTGCAAGGACTGAAGATCGTTTTGGATTGTGCCAACGGTGCGACCTATCACGTTTCACCCAAGGTCTTTTCCGAGCTGGGGGCAGACGTGCATGAAATTGCATCTTCCCCGGACGGGCTGAATATCAATGATGAATGCGGTGCGACTGCAACCGCTAAGCTGCAGAAAGTTGTAGTCGCTGATCAGGCAGATCTGGGTATCGCGCTGGATGGTGACGGTGATCGTGTCATTATGGTCGATCACAAAGGTGAAGAAGTCGACGGCGATGAGCTGCTTTATATTATCGCTTCGCACTTACGCCAGAATGGTAACCTCGAGGGTGGCGTCGTAGGAACGCTAATGTCTAATTTCGGCCTGGAACAGGCGCTGGAAAGGGATGGAGTGCCATTCGTCCGGGCCAAAGTCGGCGATCGCTACGTGATGGAACAGCTGGCGGCGCGTGACTGGCTGCTTGGAGGCGAGTCCTCAGGTCACCTGGTTTGTCGTGATGTAACTTCAACGGGGGATGGGACTGTGGCTGCGCTCCAGGTGCTTGCCGCCATGATTGAGACTGGTAAAAGCCTGAACGAGCTGAAACTGGGGATGAACAAAATGCCTCAGACTATGATCAACGTGCGCATGGCCGAAAAGGTCGACGTGGCGGCCATGCCGGAAGTACAGGATGCAGTGGCAACGACAGAAGCCGTACTGGGCTCTCGCGGGCGTGTATTGTTGCGTCCATCAGGTACCGAGCCGGTTGTCAGGGTGATGATTGAAGGTGAAGATGCCGCTGAGGTTAAGCAGCTTTGCACCCAGCTGGCAGCCGATGTAGAAAAAGCACTACAAGTGCTTGAAAAAGCATAATAAGCCAGTTACTATTTGCGCCTCTTCGAGAGGGGGTCACAATGCGTAAACCGATTGTAGCTGGCAACTGGAAAATGAACGGCGATAAAGCGTTCGTTTCTGAGATTATTTCTCAGTTTGTTGCAGAAAAAGATGCTCAGTCAGGCATTGAGGTCTTTATATGTCCTCCAGCCGTGTATCTGGCTCAGGCAGCAGAAGCTGTTGCTGATTCCGCTATTGCACTTGGTGCACAGAATGTGAGTCAGTTCGTATCTGGTGCCTATACAGGTGAGGTGTCGGTGGATATGCTGAGTGATCTGGGGTGTCGTTATGTACTCCTGGGGCATTCGGAGAGGCGCGCGTTATTCGCGGAAGATGATCAGGCTGTTGCAGAGAAGTTTGTTGCGGTATCCGGATCGCCTGTTATCCCGGTGTTGTGTATCGGTGAGACGCTTGAAGAACGCGAAGCAGGCAAGACGCTTGAGGTGGTGTCCCGTCAGTTAAAAGCTGTACTGGATAAAGCGGGAGTTGAATCATTTCTGAATGCGGTAGTGGCTTACGAGCCAGTATGGGCGATCGGAACCGGTAAAACTGCAACCCCCGAGCAGGCTCAGGAAGTTCACGCCGCAGTGCGTGCAGTGGTAGCCGAATATAGCAGTGAGATTGCCGAAGGTTTGCGTTTGCTTTACGGTGGTAGCGTTAATGCTGCTAACGCTGAAGAGCTGTTTGCACAACCTGATGTCGATGGTGGTCTTGTTGGTGGTGCTTCTCTGAAAGCAAACGATTTCATTGCTATCTGCCGCGCAGCGGCAGGTGCATAAGTAAACGGTTAACGAATGGAAACTCTGGTTCTCGTCATTCATGTTCTGCTGGCCGCCGCGATCATTGGTCTGGTGTTGATGCAGCAGGGTAAAGGTGCGGAAGCGGGCGCCTCTTTTGGTGCAGGAGCTTCTCAAACCGTATTCGGTAGTACTGGCAGTACCTCTTTTATGGTGCGTCTGACCAGTATCGTTGCGGTTGGTCTGTTCGTTACCAGTTTTTTTCTTGCTATATTCGCAAAGGATAAAGCAGGATCTATCTCTGATGCAGGTATTCCTGCCGCAGAGGTAATTGAAAGCAAAGCAGCTGAAGCGGAACTGCCTGTGCTGGAAGCCTCTAAGGAAGCTGAAAGCAATACAGATGCAGATATCCCGGCGGCTGACTAAGCTGATGTCAAATGCCCAAGTGGTGGAATTGGTAGACACGCTATCTTGAGGGGGTAGTGTCCCTAGGACGTGCCGGTTCGAGTCCGGCCTTGGGCACCATATGTCTTGAATTTTCAAGGCGGTACGTGTAATATACGTGCCAGTTTCTGATGCGGGGTGGAGCAGTCTGGTAGCTCGTCGGGCTCATAACCCGAAGGTCGTTGGTTCAAATCCAGCCCCCGCTACCAATCTTATTCGTACGTTAGAGCCCCTATATGGGGCTTTTTCGTAGGTGTCCCTCAGCGGGCATATGATGAATTGGAAATGGGTCTTTAGACCCATTTTTTGTTTGTATACCACCAGAGAGGTCTTCCGTGTCGGCAAAGCTGAAGCTGCTGCAAGAGTTGATTGAGCCCGGCGTTGAGGCGTTGGGATATCAGTTGTGGGGTCTTGAGTTTGCATCCCAGGGTCAAAACAGTACCTTACGAATCTATATAGACTCTGAGAATGGTGTCACTGTGGACGATTGCGCCAAAGTGAGCCATCAGGTCAGTGGTGTGCTTGATGTGGAAGACCCTATCTCAGGGCACTATACCCTGGAGGTGTCTTCTCCGGGCATGGATCGACCACTTTTTACTCCGGAACAGTTTCAGGCATATGCCGGTCATCAGGTACAGCTGCGTCTGCGCATCCCTTATGAAGGGAAACGTAAGTTCAAAGGTGTGCTGAATGGCATGGAAAATGATGACGTGTTGCTGGTGGTTGGTGACGAAGAATATCTGCTGCCGATTGATTATATCGATCGCGCAAATGTGATCCCCCGGTTCTAACGCGGGTTCGGGCTATAGGGCGAGGCAAAGGCATGAATAAAGAAATTCTGTTGGTTGCAGAAGCAGTATCTAACGAAAAAGAAGTACCTAAAGAAGTAATCTTCGAAGCGATCGAAGTCGCTTTGGCAACTGCAACTAAAAAGCGTTTCGACGAAGACTCTGAAGTTCGGGTGGAAATTGACCGCGTAACCGGGGATTACGAAACTTATCGTAGCTGGGATGTTGTCAGCAATGAAGTTGTGCCTCTGTTGGGCACCGAGCTGACGCTGGAAGAAGCTCACGAGAAAGATCTGAAGCTTGTACCGGGCGATGTCTGGGAAGAAAAGATCGAATCTGTAAAGTTTGGCCGTATCGCCGCACAGACTGCGAAACAGGTTATCGTACAGAAGGTTCGAGAAGCCGAACGCGCTAAAGTTGTTGAGCAGTATCGTGACCGTCAGGGTGAACTGATCTCCGGTACTGTCAAGAAGGTGACACGCGATAACATTATCGTAGATCTGGGTAACAACGCTGAAGCCGTGCTGCCTCGCGATTGCCTGATCCAGCGCGAAACCTTCCGTATGGGTGATCGTGTACGTGCAATCCTCGAAGAGGTGCGTGCAGAAGGTCGCGGCCCGCAGCTGGTACTGAGTCGTTCCTGTAATGCCATGCTGATCGAGCTTTTCCGCATCGAAGTTCCTGAGATTGCCGAAGAGGTGATCGAGATCCGTGCCGCAGCGCGTGACCCGGGCTCCCGTGCCAAGATTGCCGTTAAAACAAACGATGGTCGTATCGATCCTGTTGGTGCCTGTGTTGGTATGCGTGGATCACGCGTACAGGCGGTTTCCAATGAACTGGGCGGTGAGCGCGTAGATATCGTGCTGTGGGATGATAACCCGGCTCAGCTGGTGATCAACGGTATGGCTCCGGCAGAAGTAGCCGCCATCATCATCGATGAAGAAACGCATTCGATGGACGTGGCCGTTGCCGAAGAAGGTCTGGCGATGGCGATTGGTCGTGGGGGACAGAATGTTCGCCTGGCGACTGAATTGACCGGCTGGGACCTGAACGTTATGACGGAAGATGACGTTGCCGAGAAACAGCGTTCAGAACAGGGTTCTGTACGTGACAAGTTTATTGAACATCTTGATATTGATGAAGATGTTGCCGATGTTCTGCTGGAAGAAGGCTTCACTACTCTGGAAGAAGTGGCTTACGTTCCACAGGATGAAATGCTCGAAATCGATGGATTCGATGAAGAGATTGTAGAAGAGCTGCGTAAACGAGCTAAAGACGCACTGCTGAACCTGGCAATTGCCAGTGAAGAGCAGTTGGATAAGGCAGAACCGGCAGATGACCTGCTGAATATGGATGGTATGGACCGCCATCTTGCCTTCCTGCTAGCGGCGAAGGGCATCGTAACCATGGAAGATCTGGCTGAGCAGTCCGTAGACGATCTGCTGGATGTTGAAGGGCTGGATGAAGACAAGGCAGCTCAGCTAATCATGACCGCGCGGGCACCTTGGTTCGACGAACAGGTGTAAGTGGGGCCAACGGAGAGGAGAACCAAAATGGCAGAAGTCACAGTAAAACAGCTTGCCGACGTGGTTGGTGTTTCCGTTGAGCGTTTGCTCACGCAGATGCAGGAAGCGGGTATCAATGGTAAAAATGAGGAGTCAGGTGTTTCTGAAAATGAACGCCAGGCCCTTCTCGCATTTTTGAAGCGTAGTCACGGTGAAGCTTCCGACGAAGGTGAACCGAAAAAGATTACGCTTAAACGTAAAACAACCTCCCAGCTGAAAGTGTCAGGCGCTTCCGGCAAGAAAAAAACGGTGAACGTTGAAGTACGTAAGACACGTACTTATGTGAAACGCGATGCTGCAGAAGATCAGCAAGCTGCCGAGCAGGCTAAACTGCAGGCAGAACGCGAAGAGCAACAGCGCCGTGAAGAGGAGGAACGTCGTATCGAAGAGGAGCGTCGTTTGGCCGCAGAGCAAGAGAAAGCTAAGCAGGAAGAAGAGCGCCGGAAGCAGGAACAAGCTAATGCAGCGGCTAAAGCTGCACAGGCGGAAGCCAGCAATAAGAAACCGGCAGCTGCGAAACCACAGCCGAAACCAGCCGCTGCCGCGCCAGCGAAAGAAGCTGCCCCTAAACAGTTCCGTGATGCGCCTAAACAGCCTGCGCGCGGTAACAAGGGTCGCAATGATCGTAACGCCCGTGGCGGTAAGCCAGGTGATGATCGCAACCGTCGTGGTGGTAAGCTGAGCCGTAACAAGAACGCACGTGGTAACTCACGTCCACAGCACCACACGGGTGAGCATGGCTTTAAAGAGCCTACTGCACCAATCGTGCATGAAGTTTCTATCCCTGAGAGCATCACCGTAGCAGAGCTGGCGAAGAAGATGTCCGTCAAAGCTGCTGAAGTCATCAAGGTGATGTTTAAGATGGGCGCGATGGCGACCATCAACCAGGTGATTGATCAGGACACCGCTATCCTGCTGGTCGAAGAGATGGGTCATAAGCCGAAGGCGCTGCAGGAAAATGCAGTGGAAGAGGCGCTGATCGAATCTATGCACCAGGCGGAAGGTGAGCAGATCTCCCGTGCACCGATCGTGACCGTCATGGGCCACGTTGACCACGGTAAGACCTCCCTGCTGGATTACATTCGTCGTACCCGTGTAGCTGCCGGAGAGTCCGGTGGTATTACCCAGCATATCGGTGCCTACCACGTAGAGACTGATAACGGCATGGTTACCTTCCTGGATACTCCGGGACACGCGGCCTTTACTGCGATGCGTGCACGTGGTGCCAAGCTGACTGATATCGTCATCCTGGTCGTTGCTGCCGACGATGGTGTTATGCCTCAGACTGAGGAAGCGGTACAGCATGCGAAAGCTGCGGGCGTTCCTCTGGTTATCGCGGTCAACAAAGTCGATAAAGAAGAAGCCGATCCGGATCGTGTGAAAAACGAACTGGCTCAGCGTGACGTTATCCCTGAAGAGTGGGGCGGTGACGTTCAGTTTGTACATGTGTCTGCTAAGACAGGTGAAGGTGTTGATGCGCTGCTGGAAGCGGTATTGCTGCAGGCTGAGATCCTTGAACTGACGGCCGTAAATGACGCGCCGGGACAGGGTGTTGTAGTTGAGTCCCGCCTGGATAAAGGTCGTGGCCCGGTAGCAACCCTGCTGGTACAGAGCGGTACCCTGCGTAAGGGCGATATCGTCCTGGCTGGTCTGCATTACGGTCGTATCCGTGCGATGCTGGACGAGAATGGTAAACCGGTTGATGAAGCCGGTCCTGCGATTCCTGTTGAGATCCTGGGTCTGGATGGTACGCCTTCAGCGGGTGATGAGTTCACTATGGTATCCAACGAGAAGAAGGCGCGTGAAGTTGCGCTGTTCCGTCAGGGTAAATACCGTGAAGTTAAGCTGGCACGTCAGCAGCAGGCTAAACTGGAGAACCTGTTCGCCAATATGCAGGCTGGCGACGTGAAGTCTCTGAATATCATCCTGAAAGCCGACGTGCGTGGTTCCCTGGAAGCACTGAGCACGGCGCTGGAAGATCTGTCTACCGAAGAAGTGAAGGTAAACATCGTGTCTTCCGGTGTGGGTGGTATCGCCGAAACCGATGCCAACCTGGCACTGGCATCTTCTGCCATCATGATCGGTTTCAACGTACGTGCTGATTCACAGGCGAAGGTTGTTATCGAGCGTGAAGAGATCGAGTTGCGCTACTACAGCGTTATCTACGACATCATTGACGATGTGAAACAGGCGATGGGCGGTCTGCTCTCTCCAGAATATCGTGAAGAGATTGTTGGTGTGGCTGAAGTGCGTGACGTCTTCCGTTCGCCGAAGATCGGTGCGGTTGCCGGCTGTATGGTTACTGAAGGCATTATGTACCGTAACAAGCGTATCCGTGTACTGCGTGACAACATCGTGATCTACGAAGGTGAGCTGGAATCCCTGCGTCGCTTTAAGGATGTTGTGAACGAAGTGCGTCAGGGCATGGAGTGCGGTATCGGCGTGAAGAACTACAATGACGTTAAAGTCGGTGACCAGATTGAGGTCTTCGACACCGTTGAAGTTCAGCGAACTCTGTAATCATGGCACGTGAATTTAGTCGTACACAACGTATAGCTGACCAGATCCAAAGGGATCTGGCTCAGCTGATCCAGTTCGAAATCAAGGATCCGCGTCTGGGCATGGTGACGGTAAGTCACGTGCGCGTCAGTCGCGATCTGGGATATGCGGACATCTTTGTTACCGTTATGCCTCTGGGCGAACAGGATGAGCAGGAGACGGTGAAAGCCTCCCTCAAAGTCCTGCGCAATGCTGCAGGTTTCCTGCGTGCAGAACTTTCTCGCCAGAGCAATATCCGTTCGATGCCGCACCTGCGCTTCCATTTCGATGAGAGTGTAGAGCGCGGACGTCACCTTCATGGCTTGATCGAAAAGGCTGTGCGGCTTGAAAATGACAAGCCGGGATCTGACGAAAACGAGGAATAACGGTGGCTGGTCGTCGTAGAGCTAAAGGCCGGATGGTTGATGGCATTCTGTTGCTGAATAAACCATCCGGTATCACTTCCAATGGTGCACTGCAGAGGGTTAAACGCCTCTTCGGTGCAGCCAAGGCGGGTCATACCGGTGCGCTGGATCCTCTGGCCACCGGCATGCTGCCTCTCTGTTTTGGTGAAGCTACCAAGTTCTCACAGTTTCTGCTGGATGCCGATAAGCGCTATCTGACCACCGCTAAACTGGGTATTCGTACCAATACCAGTGATGCGGACGGTGATGTGGTCGCTGAGGCTGAAGTGGGACCTGAGGTGACTGCCGAACGCATTGAAGCCCTGATCCGCGAACACTTTACCGGCGAGATCGAGCAGGTGCCGTCGATGTTCTCCGCGCTTAAATTCAACGGACAGCCGTTGTATAAGCTGGCGCGTAAGGGAATTGAAGTCGAGGTGAAGCCAAGGCAGGTAACGGTATTCGAGATTCATATGACCGCCTTTCGCGGTGATGAAGTCGATCTCGATATCCGCTGTTCTAAGGGCACTTATATCCGTTCGATTGTTGAGGATCTTGGCCTGCTACTGGGCTGTGGTGCACATGTCCAGATGTTGCATCGCCTGGACTCCGGTCCCTATAAAGCATCGATGATGATTGAGCTGGATCAACTTGAGCAGCTTGTGGCTGATCTGGGTGAAGATGCTGACAGAAACAGCATACAAGCCAGACTTGATCAGTTATTATTGCCAGCCTGGACCGCACTGGGCGAAACGCCAAGTATCGAGTTGCCTGAAATATTGGCTAAGCGGGTACTCAACGGCCAGAAAATAGCCCTGACTGATCAGGAACCGCAGCCTCTGGTGCGGATCTTTGAGGAAAACAGCGGCCGTTTTCTCGGTGTCGGCGAAATCGCCGAGGACCGCCGGCTGTTACCGAAGCGGTTAATGAATACTACAGATCAGCCGGCTGGCTGATCTGTACAGTTTGCAGCGGAGCTGATCCGTTGCATCGACGTTGTTCTGGAAATATGCCCGGTTCAACGCGTCTTTTAATCCGGCAGCGAAAGCTGCGTGCATATTGTTAAGGAGATTGAGAAATGGCTCTGTCTGCAGAAAAGAAAGCTGAGATTGTTAAAGATTTTGCTCGTGGCGAAGGCGACACTGGTTCCCCGGAAGTACAGGTTGCACTGCTGACCGCTAACATTGAAGGCCTGCAGGGTCACTTCAAAGCGAACAAACACGACCATCATTCTCGCCGCGGTCTGATCCGCATGGTAAACCAGCGTCGTAAGCTGCTGGACTACCTGAAAGGCAAAGATGCTGATCGTTACCTGGACCTGATCAAGCGTCTGGGTCTGCGTCGCTAAGCTGACTTTCTCTGAGGCCATACTTGTATGGCCTCAGTTTTATCTGCCTGAAGCAGTTCAGGTATAACGGGCTTTCCAGATACAGAGAGCAGATCATCCGGCCCGTACTCACTTGTGTTTTGTCAGAAGTCTCTTAGTAAGAGCACAACTGAGTACTGGTCCCAAGATGGCATGATCACCTCTGAGGTTACTAAACCCTTTGACTGGAAGCCGGATCTAATCAATTCGAAATCAGGAATTTTGTTATGCTGAATGCAATTACAAAAACCTTCCAGTTCGGTGGTCAGGAAGTCACCATCGAAACAGGCCGGGTTGCCCGTCAGGCAACCGGTGCCGCACTGGTTACCATGGGCGGCAACCAGGTGCTGTGTACCGTTGTTGGCGCTAAAGAAGCCAAAGAAGGTCAGGGCTTCTTCCCACTGTCCGTGCACTACCAGGAGAAATACTACGCTGTCGGTCGTATCCCGGGTGGTTTCTTCAAGCGTGAAGCACGTCCATCTGAGAAAGAGACACTGACCTCCCGTCTGATCGACCGTCCGATCCGTCCTCTGTTTCCGAAAGGTTACATGAATGAAGTTCAGGTCGTATGTACTGTGATGTCTGCGGACAAGCAGAACGATCCGGATATCGCTGCGATGATCGGTACCTCCGCTGCCCTGGCTATCTCCGGTATCCCGTTCCAGGGACCTATCGGTGCGGCACGTGTCGGCTTTACCGAAGAGCAGGGTTACGTGCTGAACCCTAGCTACGAGCAGCTGGCGACGTCTGAGCTGGACATGGTTGTCGCCGGTACCTCCGATGCTGTGCTGATGGTTGAGTCTGAAGCAAAAGAGCTGACCGAAGACGAAATGCTGGGTGCGGTACTGTTTGCGCATCAGGAGATGCAGGTTGTCATTAACGCTGTTAATGAACTGGCTGCTGAAGCTGGCAAAGATAAGTGGGAATGGCAGGCTGCTGAGAAAGATGCTGAGCTGATCGCCAAGGTTGAAGCTGAAGTGGGTGCAGGTATCGCCGAAGCCTATCAGATCGCCGACAAGATGCAGCGTCAGAACGCGCTGAACGATCTGCGTGCCAAAGCCGTTGAAGCTCTGTCTGGCGATGAAGAAGGCCAGGCTTGCGCTAAGGAAGTCTCCGCGATCGTCAGCTCTATCGAGAAATCCACCGTACGTATCCGTATCCTGGATGCTCAGCCACGTATCGACGGCCGTGACAACAAGACTGTACGTCCGATCCAGGTTGAGATTGATCAGCTGGTTGGTACTCATGGTTCTGCCCTGTTCACCCGTGGTGAAACTCAGGCAATCGCTACCTGTACGCTGGGTACGGCGCGTGATGCTCAGATCATCGATGCGATCGAAGGTGAGCGCAAAGACCCGTTCATGCTGCACTACAACTTCCCTCCTTACTCTGTAGGTGAGTGTGGCCGTATGATGGGTGCCGGTCGTCGTGAGATCGGTCATGGCCGTCTGGCACGCCGCGGTGTTGCTGCAGTACTGCCAACACAGGAAGAGTTCCCTTACACCATCCGTATCGTATCTGAGATCACTGAGTCCAACGGTTCCAGCTCCATGGCTTCCGTTTGTGGTGCTTCCCTGGCGATGATGGATGCCGGTGTACCGCTGAAAGCGCCGGTAGCCGGTATCGCAATGGGTCTGGTTAAGGAAGGTGAGCGTTTCGCCGTTCTGACGGATATCCTGGGTGATGAAGACCACTTGGGCGACATGGACTTTAAAGTAGCCGGTACCGAGCAGGGCGTTACAGCACTGCAGATGGATATCAAGATCACCGGTATCACTGAAGAGATCATGGAGATTGCGCTGGAGCAGGCGCTGCATGCCCGTAAGCACATCCTGCAAGAGATGGCGAAAGTCATCGGCTACGCTCGTCCTGAGCTGCCTGATAACGCTCCGGCGATGACTCAGCTGAAGATCAACCCTGAGAAGATCCGTGACCTGATCGGTAAGGGCGGTGCGACTATCCGTGCACTGACCGAAGAGACCGGCGCATCTATCGATATCGAAGATGACGGTACAGTCCGTATCTACGCCGAGACCAAAGCAGCTGCTAAAGCGGCGATCGATCGTGTGACTGCAATCACTGCAGAAGCAGAAGTGGGCCAGGTTTACGAAGGTAAGGTTGTACGTATCGAAGATTTCGGTGCTTTCGTGAACATCCTGCCGGGTAAGGATGGTCTGGTTCACATCTCTCAGATCGCTAACAAGCGTGTTGAGAAAGTCACTGACTACGTGAACATGGATGATATCGTTAAGGTTAAGGTACTGGACGTTGATATGCGTGGCCGTATCAAACTGTCTATGCGCGATCTTGAAGCGGACGATGCTGTTAGCTGATCCGCAACACTGACGCCGTAACTGAAAAGCCCTCTGACGAGGGCTTTTTTGTGTCTGTCCGATCCTGCTTAGTGCCGTCGTTATGATTCGAGTATGCCGGCTTGCTGTTCCAGCAGAGCGGTAATCTGTTCGGCAGATACCGGGCGGGAAAAGTAGAAACCCTGGCCCAGCTCACAGCCCTCTTTACGCAACAGCTCCTTATCTTCAGCGGTCTCGATTCCTTCGGCCACGATGACCAGGTTCAGTGTCTTACCGAGCTGAATGATAGCCCTTAGAACCGAAAGGTCCTCCTGGCGCAGGCTCCAGGCCAGGATAAAGGAGCGGTCGATCTTGAGTACGTTCACCGGCAACTGGCTGAGGTGTGACAGCGAGGAGTGTCCGGTACCGAAGTCATCCATGGCCACCTGGATACCCAGCGATCCCAGTTTCTGCAATATCCGTGAACTGTAACCGAGGTCTTGCATGGTAGTGTCTTCGGTGACCTCAAGCATCAGCTTTGAAGCAGGGATATTGTGCTCAGCGAGCAGGCTCGAGATCTCGCTTTCCAGATTGCCACAACGGTACATGCCGGGGGATATATTGACCGATATTCTGAAATCCGTATCACCGCAGTGACGATGCCACTCGGCGAGCTGCCGGCAGGCGCTGTGGAGAATCCATTTACCCAGATTGTCTGCCAGCCCATAGTGTTCGGCAATCTCTATCGCTTCCTGAGGGGGAATCGCACCCAGTTCTGGATGTTGCCAGCGTAACAGGGCCTCCGTAGCAACGATCTGTTCGCTGGCCAGGTCGACAACCGGTTGATAGGCCAGTCTGAGCTGACTTTCCGGGCCTGTGCTGAGCAGGCTGCGTAGGTCGTGACCCAACTGCTTGCGGCGTTGCTGAATTGATAGTAATTCATCGTCGTAGAAGTTGGAGCTGCCCAGCTTCTGCTGTTTGGCCTGGTACATCGCCATATCGGCATTGATCAACAGCTGTTGTGCTTGCTGACTGTGTTCCGGGTAAAGGCTGATGCCAATGCTCGCTGAGGGGGTGCAGCGGCCATCACTCAGCATCATCTCCTGGCCGAGTGTTGCTGACAGGCGGCTGGCAAAGCCGGCTACTTCTTCGCGGTTATTGACCGGATACTGCACAATCGCAAATTCGTCGCCGCCCAGCCTTGCGGTCAGGTCACTGTCCCGGGTGATCGTATTGAGCCTGTCTGCGATGCCCTGCAGTAGCTGATCACCGGCATTGTGGCCAAGGGTATCATTGACCGCTTTGAAATCGTTAAGGTCGATAAGCAATACCGCGGCACAGCGGTTTTCTCTTCTGGCTAAGGCAATGACCCGGTTGAGGTGGGCCACGAAGTGGGCCCGGTTTGGCAGGGTCGTCAGGCTGTCGTGGAGGGCGTTATGCTGACTGCGACGGCCTTCACGAACCAGCAGGAATACCAGAATCGAACCGCTGAAAAACAAGCCGGCCATATAGAGCCCGAAGGTTCTGAAAGCCTCGGAGACCAGGTCCAGTCCATATAACTGATCGCGGTCCATAAAGTTAACCAGCGCGATATTATGCAGCTGTTGCTGATAGTGGCTAAACCGCTGCATTAATTTCCTGGCTGCGGGATCCTGATAGGCGGCCAGGTTGTAGTGGATATCCTCGGTTGCCTTGAGTTCGGAAAAGAGACTGTGGATCACCTCTTCGGTATCTTTCAGTTCGCGCAGCTCGATCGCTTCATCCGAAGAAAGGACAATGTCCAGCCGGTTCCAGAGGATCTCGTACGAGACAATCAGGTCATCCCGATTAATAGTACCGGCACTATAAAGTGAAAGGTTGAGCCAGTAGTCGGCATACTCTCTTTCCAGCTGGCCGACTGCCCAGATAGTCAGTGGCAGACTACGGGAAACAAGCTTCGAGGTTTTCTGCAGGCTATACAGACTGAAGGCAGCGCTGAGGGTGAACAGGATGATCGCTGCGATCAGTAGCAGCATTTTCCGGTTCAGGATCCAGCGATATCCCGGGGTCATAAGCCTACTGCGCAGAGATGCTGCGTAGTTGCCAGATCATCTGCTGATGTACGTCGGGCTTATCCAGTCCCGGGACTGTGTCCAGTGGAAACATCAGCCAGATAGGTCCTTTGTTGCGAATGCGCATTTTCTTTCCGTCCTGACGAATCGCCAGAATTGCCTGCTTCAGCTCCGATCCGCTGAGAGTCACGCTGTACTTATTCAGCGCCGTGGCGGTGAGCTGTTTATTAGCGATACCGGCATGTTCTAATACTGTCAGGAGCCGAGGGCCGCGGTACTCGTGGGGGTGCTTTGTATAAGGCGTATTGGTGACAAAGCTGTGCTGGGGGAATTGCTCCAGCATCTCAAAGTCGAAGTGCAGACCGCCATCTGTGCGGTTACTTTGTTGTACTGCGCCTGTCAGGCTGAGAATGATGTGTCCTTGCGGGTGGCCGGCAGTATCGGCAATAGAGGCGTGGCAATATAGTGACGCCAGCAGCGCAAGGCTGGACCAGGATCGCAGATTCCATATCATTCCCTGACTCCTTTGGTTCGAAATGACCGCTTTGGGGCGGGCTTTCAAGCGGCTGCGCAGCCTGGCTCTTAGCTAGTCAGCCTGGCTGTCTCTACGCATACTGAAGCTCAGTATAGATCAAAATTTTAAAGCCAATGAGGCGAGGGAAGCACAGGCAGCTATGCACTGCCTGAGTGATCAATCGAATGGTTTAACCAGGCCTGAGACCGGGTCAGATACTTTTGGCCTGCTGGATGCAGTAGATACGGAAGCCGAAGATGTTATACAGGCAGGCTAAGAGGCCAAACGTAATATTGATCAGCATATTGCTCAGAGGTGAGAGTAATCCTGCCGCTTCAAGTAGCTGCTCCAGCAGGTATTCCGTGCCCATCAGGGTCAGAAACAGAATCCCCAGCCCCATAATCAGCGTCCGGAAGTGATCGGCAGTATCCTTTCAGCTTTGGCGGATGGCGTCCATAGCCGGTTGCTTCTGTAACACGCAGATGTAGTCGGCAAAGCTGAGGCGAATGGTGAGGTAAATCCCCGGGATAATAAACAGCATCAGTCCGCCAAAGGTGATCAGTGCGACACTGAGATAGGTCAGGAGCAGAGGGCGCCAGCGACTCAGGCTCTGTATCAGGGCCGTCGTGACGCTGATGGGCTGATCTGCTACCACGGAAGCGAAGTAAAAGATCGTCGCTCCCCAATAGACGGGAAGTAGGGTGAGGTTCAGCAGCATCAATACCGCCAGGCTGTTGCCCGATGCAGGTAAGTCCGGCGCGCTGGTGGATTCGACCCACAATGTCGCCAGATTGATCAGTAGCAGAAAAGGTAGCTGGATCTTGATAATTGCCAACAAGTGCTGGCGAAAGAAGAACAGGCTCTGGCGCAGATAATTCAGAGGCATGCGATTCCTTGCAGATTACAATTTGAAGTCGGGACTCTTGAGCCTACTAGCCTAACTTCTTCCTGTTGCAAGGCAAGCTTTTATCGGGAGCGGGGTTGTGGTTCTGCTTTCTGATCAGGTTTGTGCAGACTTTCGCTGCCGCAATCACGGCAAGTGTATTTCTTTGAGGTAGGCCAGAGCAGACGGGTTACCAGGCGGCGCTTTACGCGCTGCATAGAGCCGGAACCACAATGAGGGCACTGGGCGGGCATGCAAACTACTCCTGATGGGACTTTAGTATATAAACTAAACGAATGGTAATTCAATTAGTGGTTATAAAAACATCAGTCGTAGTTCTTATTTTTTATAAACGGTGTCTGCTTTGCGAAAACATCCCCGATAGTCGGCTACCGGGGAGTCATTATCGTCTGTCTGCGGGGATGTGCGGGGCTATTTTGGATGGCTCAGGCGAATCAGCTTAAAGTTACTGTTGGCTGCGATCGGTTCAACCTGATGAAACCAGTTCAGGGCTTTGCGCTCCAGCGGAATATGCAGGTTCACGACAAAGCATGCAGTACCTTTAGCGCTCAGATGCTGACGGGTAGACTGAAGAAAGCGATCGGTCAGGTCACCTTCAACGCCGAAACCGGCATGAAACGGTGGATTGCACAGGATCAGATCGAATTTTTCCTGGATCTCTTCCGCGCAGTCAGCGGCGATCACTTTTCCATTGACGGGATAACGTTCAAAGTTGCGCTGGCAGGCCGCCACAGCCGCGGCATTGTTATCCGTAGCAGTAACAGGGACATTCAGGTGTGCGGCATTCAGCGACAGGTAGCCATAGCCACAGCCTAGGTCGAGGATGTTTTTCGGCGTGTCGGGCATCATCATCAGAAAACTGTCCAGATGTTCGATCAGGTAAGCGCTGCCTTTATCGACCTTATTCCAGCCAAAGACCCCGGGCTTGCTCCAGTAGTGGTAATTGTCATCGGCAACGGTTTCCCTTAGCTTTGGATACTGCTGTGTATCCAGCAGAGGACCCTGACTGTCAGTACGATTGAAGATGCCCAGCCAGGTGTCTTTATCCGCTTTTTCGATATCGCCATCGCCGAACAGTTTCCGGGTTTTATCGAAATAAGTTTTGATACCCTCCCCCTTGTCACCGGCCAGCCAGAGCTGGCCGCCGGGCTGCAGGATGCGAAAGGCCTCGTTAATGACGTGATGCACCACCGGTTTTTCTTTTGAGACTCGATAAACCACCCGGTCATGACTGGAATCTGTCATCTGGCTGAAATCAAAGTCGCTGTACTCGCTCTGCCAGCCCTGCGTCAGCAGATGCTGGTGGAGGTCCCAGCGATTGCTGATAGCATGGAAATCCGGGTTTGCAGCAATCTGGCTGCTCAGCAGGTTTTCATCCGCTATCCAGAGTCCCCTTTTGCAGCCACTTTGCAGTGTGCTCTGCAGTAACTGGAACGCACGGTCGCTCATTGTACGCTCTCCACCTCGGCGTCGCTGAGGAAGCGGTATTCTCCCGGCTCAAGCATTTCATCCAGCTCAATCGCGCCGACACTTTCCCGGTGTAAGCCGACTACACGGTTACCTATCGCAGCAAACATTCGCTTCACCTGGTGATAGCGACCTTCGGTCAGGGTGACCAGCGCTTCATGTTCTGAGAGGATCTCAAGTCTTGCGGGCTTGGTGCGAAAGCGCTCACTGGCCAGCATCAGCCCGGTTTCGAACTGCTCAATAGCTTCCTGGGGAATCGGGTCTGCTGTCTCGACACGATAGACCTTGCCGGTTTTGTGCTTGGGCGAGGTGATGCGGTGTGCCCATTTTCCGTTGCTGGTCAGCAGCACCAGTCCGGTGGTATCCACATCCAGCCGGCCACAGATATGCAGTTCATCGGCGCGGGGTAGCTCAATCAGGCTGACGACCGTAGGGTGGGTGCCATCGTCATTAGAGCAAACAAAGCCTTCGGGCTTATACAGCATGATGTATTTGTCACCCGGAGGCTCAACCGGATAGCCCTCCATCAGCACATGGGCATCGGCTGCAACATGCAGTGAAGCATCTTTTGTCACTTCACCGTCGACACTGATCATGCCTTTGTGCAGCATCTTTTTGACTTCTTTACGGGAAAACCCGGTGCTTTGGGATAGGTATTTGTCGAGGCGCATCTTCAACCGGAACCAGAGATAGAAAAGCGCCATTATAACAGCCCGCTGTGGCTTATTCCGGCGAAACAGGAGGATTTTCGGCTGCCCGGGCCTTGCCGGAACCAGGCCCCATGATCGAGACTTAAACCTGAGGTAATTTGTCGGGTATAGGGCGCCCTGTACTGTTAATGCCCTACTTGTATGGGGTAACATACGCGGTCATTACAACCTTGGTGGTAGCTACGTGAAACTGTTCGTCGATAACCTCACAAATGTTGATTTCTCCTACCTGCACCCGCAGCGGGGACTGGTCGGTGAGTCCTGGTTAGTACAGCTGGAGCTGGATGGCTCACTGAACGATCAGGGAATGATTTGTGATTTTGGTATTGTTAAAAAAGCGGTCAAGGACTGGTTTGATACCTATATCGACCACACGCTGGTGGTACCGACCGGCATGTCCAGACTCAGTTATCGTCAGGCGGGCGGTTATACCGAAGTGGAGTGGCTTTATCCCGATGGTCAGGCGCTGAGCTGCAATGCTCCTGAGCAGGCGATCGCCCTGGTAGGGGTTCCGGATATTACAGAGGCAACGCTGGCGGACTGGTGTCATGAACAACTGCTGCAGCTGTTTCCGCAACAGGTTGAAGGATTGAAGATCAGTTTTAAGCCGGAAGCGATCGACGGGGCTTTCTATCATTACAGCCACGGCTTGCAGCAGCATGATGGAAACTGTCAGCGCATCGCTCACGGTCACCGCTCGCGGATTGAAATATTCCTCGATGGCGAGCGGGATTCGGTACTGGAAGATATCTGGGCAAAGCGTTTCCGCGATATCTATATTGGTACCGAGTCACACCTTATAGCCCGGGAAGAGGGCATGCATCACTACCGTTACCAGGCGCCGCAGGGGGACTTCCGCCTCAGTCTGCCGGAGCGCTACTGTTACCTGATGGATACCGAGACGACGGTCGAGCTGATCGCCTGCCATCTGGCTGCACAGATCAAGCAGGAATTCCCGGACGATGAGGTGACGGTACGTGCTTTTGAAGGTGTTGCGAAGGGAGCCATCGCCACAGCCTGACAATGACAGTAGCGTCAGATACAAAAAAACCGCAGTGAGACACACTGCGGTTTTTTATGCCCGTAAGATGGACTATCAGTCGCGTTCTACCGCCAGCGCAGTACCCATACCGCCACCGATGCAGAGTGTTGCCAGGCCTTTCTTGGCATCACGTTTCACCATCTCATGTACCAGAGATACCAGAACACGGCAGCCGGAGGCGCCGATCGGATGGCCCAGGGCGATAGCGCCACCGTTGACGTTGACGATGTCGGTGTTCCAGCCCAGTTCCTGATTCACAGACATGGCCTGAGCCGCAAAGGCTTCGTTAGCTTCAACCAGTTCCAGCTCATTGATCGACCAGCCCGCCTTTTCCAGCGCCTTGGTGGTCGCACAGATCGGGCCTGTGCCCATAATGGCAGGATCGACACCGGCAGAGGCGTAAGACTTGATGCGGGCCAGAACCGGCAGTCCCAGCTCAGCCGCTTTTTCAGCAGAGCAGAGAATCACTGCCGCTGCGCCGTCGTTGATGGTGGAAGCGTTACCGGCGGTAACGGAACCGTCCTTTTTAAAGGCCGGGCGCAGTTTCGCCAGGGCTTCTGCAGTGCAACCGAAGCGAGGCTGTTCATCGGTATCGAAGACAACCGGGTCACCCCGACGCTGCGGGATGGAAACCGGGATGATCTCATCTTTGAAGCGACCTGAAGTAACGGCCGCTTCGGCTTTGTTCTGGGAAGCGCTGGCAAAAGTGTCCTGCTCTTCGCGAGAGAAGCCGTACTTTTCAACGATATTCTCGGTGGTGATACCCATATGATAATCGTTAAAGGCGTCCCAGAGGCCGTCTTTAATCATCGTATCGACCATCTTCCAGTCACCCATACGGGCGCCGTTACGGGAGTTAGGGACTACATGAGGAGATGCGCTCATGTTTTCCTGGCCACCGGCAATGATCACATCAGCGTCGCCGCAGCGGATCGCCTGTGTTGCCAGCTGCAATGCCTTCAGGCCAGAGCCGCATACTTTATTGATCGTCAGTGCCGGAACTTCCTGAGGAATGCCCGCGTTGATCAGCGCCTGACGGGCCGGGTTCTGGCCGGTACCTGTTGTCAGTACCTGTCCCAGAATAACTTCGTCTACTTCTGCCGGATTCAGGTCGACCTTTTCCAGCAGGGATTTGATAACGGTCGCGCCCAGATCTGAAGCTTTTACACTTGCCAGAGAACCACCAAAGGATCCGATGGCAGTCCGGCCAGCGGCAACAATAACAACGTCACGCATATAAATCCCTCTCTCACACAAACGGTTATTTTTAGAGTGATGGTAGTTAAGCCAGATGACTCTGATGTTTCATTTGCTCGAAAGACCGGCCGGCTTAGCTAACATGAGGACAATTGTGCAGTGCAGCAATTGAGTTCTTGAGTCTGCGCTAAGCAGCTGGATCTTGTCAAGGCAGATAGCCCTGCATTGAAGTGATCAGTAAGTAATCAGCTTAATGATCATAACGGCTCTAACGTGCTAATAGAAGGGCTGTGTAGTAGTGGTATCGGGGAGAAATGAGTGAGGAGAGTTTTGGCAGGTGCCGGGAGCGGGCCCCGCCCGGAAGGCGGGGCTGCAAATTCAGGCTGCAGGAATGTCGATTTCCTGGTTATCGATCAGGCGGGCCTTACCCAGGTAGGCCGCGGCCAGAATCACGATCTCTGCATCGGCTGCGGTTGCTTTCTGAAGATCATTCCGGCGCACTATATTGAAGTAGTCCCGACTGAACCCCGCTTGCTCCAGCGACTGCTGTGCATCCTCGGCGAGCTGGTCGTAGTCACGACGTCCCTGCAGGATGGCGCTTCGTGCCTCCCGCAGAGCGCGATTCAGGGCCGGGGCGATCTCCAGTTCTTCCGCTGTGAGGTAGCCATTACGGGAGCTGAGAGCCAGCTGGCGATCATCCCGTGCAATAGGAGCGCCCTGAATCTCTACCGGAAGGTAGAGGTCCTCGGCCATCTTGCGAATGACCAGCAACTGCTGGAAATCTTTTTCGCCAAAGATCGCCACATCCGGCTGAACGATACCGAACAGCTTGCAGACCACCGTGGTGACACCCTGAAAATGCCCGGGCCTGCTGGCGCCGCAGTGCATAGCGGATATCGTTGGCACGTAGACCTGGCATTGCCCCTCCCGGCCCTGCGGGTACATCTCGGTATCGCTGGGCGCGAACACATAGTGGCAGCCGCGGGAAGCAAGTTTAGCTTCATCGTTTGCCAGCGTGCGTGGGTAGGCATCGAGGTCTTCGTTTTCGCCAAACTGCAGCGGGTTTACGAAGATACTGGTGACAACAATGTCGGCATTGTCGCGTGCCTGATCAACCAGGCGCAGGTGGCCTTCATGCAGGTTCCCCATGGTCGGGACCAGTGCAACACGTTTTCCGGCAGCGCGCTCAGCGTCCAGTTGCTGGCGCAGTTCGGTAATAGAGTGGATGGTTTTCATAATCATTCGAATTCGTGCTCGGCAGCCGGAAAGCTGCCGTCCTTGACGGCGCCGGCGTAAGCGCTGATTGCTTCCTGAATGGAGCCAGCGCCGGCCATAAAGTTCTTCACAAAGCGAGGCTGTCGGCCTGAGCTGATTCCCAGCATATCGTGGATAACCAGGACCTGGGCATCAGTCTGGCTACCGGCCCCGATACCGACGACAGGAATGTCCACGGCGGCTGTCAGCTGGGCGGCCAGTTTAGCCGGGACACATTCCAGCAACAGCATGCTGGCACCGGCATCCTGCAGGGCTTTGGCATCTTGCAGAATCTGCCGGGCGGATTCATCGTCCCGTCCCTGGATACGGTAGCCTCCCAGTTTATTCACCGCCTGTGGCGTCAGGCCAAGGTGGGCGCATACCGGAATGCCACGCTCTGCTAGCAGGGTGATTGTTTCTGCCAGCCAGGCGCCGCCTTCGAGCTTGAGGATATGAGCGCCCGCCTGCATCAGGCGGGCAGCGTTGTCCATCGCCACGTCGAGGGTGGCATAACTCATAAATGGCATATCCGCCATGACCATGGCGCCATTAGCGCCACGGGCGACGGCCCGGGTGTGGTAGACCATTTCTTCGACGGTGACCGGGAGTGTGCTGTCGTTGCCTTGCAATACCATGCCAAGGGAATCTCCGACCAGCAGAACTTCAACCCCGGCATCGCTACAGCGGTTCGCCAGGCAGGCGTCATATGCAGTAAGCACGGCAAACTTCTCACCCTGACGTTTAAGGGCGGAAAGATGGTGTAGGGTAATGTTTTTCATGTGACCGGATTAGCTTAGTTGTTATTAGTATTGAGCGGATTATATACAGATCCGTTCCAGAGTACCCAGAGGGTTTACAACTAATAGATCAGATAAGCGGCTGCCATCGGGCAAAACCAGCCCGGGAGAGATCTCGGAAAGCGGCCAGAGCACGAAGCTGCGCTCCTGCATAAATGGATGCGGGACGCTGAGGCGCTCGGTCGCGATATGCTCGTCGCCATACAGCAGCAGATCCAGATCGAGGGTGCGTGGGCCCCAGTGCTGTTTGCGAACCCGGCGGTGACTCTGTTCCAGTTGCTGTAGCTGATCCAACAGCTGGTGGGCTTCCAGGGTGGTCCTTAGCAGCGCTACGGCATTGATGAAGTCCGGTTGGTCCTGCGGACCGACCGGATCGGAGCGGTAGAGGCTGGAGGCCTGTAACAGCGTTGTCTGAGGTATCAGGTCCAGCTCCGCCAGTGCGGTCGTAACCTGCTGGCGGGGATCTTCAAGGTTGCTGCCCAGGCCGATGTAACAGAGGATCTCAGGACTCATTGTTACCGGTCCGGGCTTTATTGTTGTAGCGACGGCGACGGCGTGGCTTCCGGCGCTCGCCTTCCTGACTGCCGCTTTCGTTGTCCAGAGAGCTGCGCTGATCGCTATTGGCATTCTGGTAGTCAGTCCACCAGCGCCCCAGTCCATTCAGCTCTTCTCCGGCCTGTTCGCGCAACAGCAGCAGGTCATAGGCGGCACGGAAACGCGGGTGCTCCATCAGACGCTCGGCACGTTTGCCATGGCGACGTGGCAGTCGTAACTGCAGTTCCCAGATCTCACGGATCGGGGTGGAGAAGCGGCGTGGAATCGCAGTGCTCTTAACCTGCCGGGCAATCACTTCATTGGCTGCCTCATGCATGGCCGGCACCGGAGGCATGCCCTGTTCATCCATCAGCTGCTGCATGCGGCGCTGGGTTGGGTACCAGAGCAGTGCGGCGAACAGGAATGAGGGGGTTACGCTCTTGCGCTGGTTGAGACGCCGGTCGGTATTGCGGAAAGCCGCCGTAATCAGTGCTTCTACCGGAAGCTCCGGAGCCTGCTCGATGGTGGCCTGAGTCTGGCCAAACAACTGGCGGAACAGATCATATCGCTGCAGCTGAGTGTAGGAGTTCATGGCATGTCCGGACTGGAACAGCTTAAGAACTTCATCAAACAGGCGAGCGGCTGCGATATGACCCAGCAAAGGGGCCAGTTCGCGAATCGGCGCTGCGGTAGCCGGCTCGATGTCAAACTCCAGTTTGGCGGCAAAACGCGCGGCGCGCAGCATCCGCACCGGATCTTCCCGATAGCGGGCGTCCGGATCACCGATCATACGCAGGATACGCTGCTGCATATCCTGATAGCCGCCAGTGAAGTCATGCACACTGTGATCTTTGATGCAGTAGTAGAGGGCATTGACTGTGAAGTCTCGGCGTCGTGCGTCTTCCTCAATCGAGCCATAAACGTTGTCACGCAGGATCAGTCCGGACTCAGACTGTCGTCCCAGCTCACCGTCATTATTCTCGCTGCTGGAGTCATGGCCGGCGCGGAAGGTGGCAACCTCGATCAGTTCGCGGCCAAAGCGGACGTGTAACAGTTTGAAGCGTCGGCCTATCAGGCGTGAGCGACGAAACAACTCATGTGCCTGTTCCGGCTCAGCGTCGGTAGTGACGTCAAAATCCTTAGGGCGTTTACCCATAAGCAGGTCGCGGATACAGCCGCCTACCAGATAGCCTTCGTAACCGGAATCGACCAGGCGATAGACAACCTTAAGCGCATTGTCATCAAGGCGCTGGCGCTTAATACCATGTTCCGCTTCAGGAATAATCCGACGGCGGGGTAAGGAGGAACCCGGTGCTTCCTTTGTTGTTAGCATTGCATCTGCCTTGTTGGCAGTTGCCACAATATCAGTGTCAGAGTCATTTTCAGCGCGGGCTGAAAAGATCGAACGGATACCGTTACCGATAGTAGAGAACAGGCTTTTTCCCATAGGATTTGAATCTGGATTCACCCTGAAAATTGAAGTCGCGAATCATATCACTGTTGACTCTTTAGTATAAGTGCAGTGAACAAAAGTTGATCAGCGAATGAAATGCGTATTAGGGAGCGGGAAGGGATGGGAAGCTGATCGCCTGCAGGTTATCGCGTTGTATAACCGCCAGCTATAGGAAGGGAGTTACGGGATGACTCCACGACCAGCTTTTAAGCCTCATTTTTATTTTTATTACGGGCAGAAGACTTTTCCACACGCTACCTGTTTTTATTTTTATTGATGGTGCACGCTTCTAAGCATGTTTTCCTTGTTGTTGTGGGTTGTATAAAGCGGGAACTGTGCCATGATTATTAACTATTTGATTTATATTGATTTTGTTTTTTATGGGCTTCTTTTCTGAGCCTTCGATGCGGGCTTTGTTACCCCTGTTCCCAGAAAGGTTACTTCTTTGTGGGTAATGCAGTAACGCCTTCTGCATAGCTGCAGGCGACTATTCGGGGTAGGTGAGGGGGCATTGTGCTCTGCGGGAGCCAGTTGATCCTGGATATGATCGAGGTGAGCCTTAAGGTTATTACAGCCAGTTATGGTTGCAGATGCAGGTTCGGTGAAGTCGATACTGTCAAAAGCAGGAAGCAGGAAGCAGGAAGCAGGAAGCAGGAAGCAGGAAGCAGGAAGCAGGAAG
>NZ_JHVJ01000034.1:35857-60079 GCF_000620085.1 Marinobacterium jannaschii DSM 6295
AAGCAGGAAGCAGGAAGCAGGAAGCAGGAAGCAGGAAGCAGGAAGCAGGAAGCAGGAAGGATGGTTGCTGATCGCCACTCAGACAACAACGCTATTACTTAGCTTGTTGTTATTGGTTCTAAGAGCACTGAATGGGACCGTCGCGGCTGTTCAGCGATCAGCTTAAGCCTCATTGTTATTTTTGTTCGAGGCGTGGTGTCTGCTCAGTTCGCTTCCAATTGTTATTTTTATTGGCGGAATGACTGACGACTATCTTTTCCTTGTTATACATAGAGTAATGCGTGATTTGTGCCAGTTTTGTTAAGATGTTGATATATAAGTATATTTTAATTTTTGGCTGGTTTTATGACCGCTGTATATGACGTATTTGTTACCTCAGGCGCACTTTTGCCGCTCGGCCTGGGTAACAAGGTAACAGCCTGTGCAGGTTATATAACGGTAGTGGGATGTCAGATGGCTGTCGTGAACTCTGCAGTTAGGCTAACAGGCCTCGCCTATCGGAGTAAGTATAGTCAGAAATTAGCTAACCTGAACGGTGCGCATGCATATACGGGCGGGTGGATCGGTGATGTTGCAACAGAAGAGCCTGTGATGCCGGAGCAGTGACCGGTCATGGCTGAGATATTGAGATTCAAGCGAGGTGGAAGTGACTAATCGATACGGCGTTGGGGAAGGACGTAAGCTGATCGCATCTCAGGTTCAACGTTACACTTAGCTTATTTTTATTTTTCTAAGAGTATTGTCAGGACCGTCGACGCTGGTCTACGACCAGCTTCTATAAGCCTCATTGTTATTTTTGTTCGAGGCATCTGGATCTGCTCTGCTTGCAACCTGTTTTTATTTTTATTGATGGAGCTGCGAGCGATCATCTTTTTCCTTGTTGTTGCCCGTATACAATGCGGACTTTGTGCCAGTTTTTTTAACTTATTGTTAAGTAAGGTAAAAATTATTTTTGGGTGGCGCGGATAGCATTGTGAGGGGCGTTTTTGTTACTTCAATAAACACTGTTCGCACAGGGGGTGGGTAGAGGGGTAACGTCCGGTTACAGCGTTCGGCGCAGCGCACAGCCATAACGGCAGCCAGCGCTAGGATCCGGAGGCTGGGCCTATCTGGCGAGAGCCTGCGTTGATAGTTCAGTGAGGGAGGGTAACGGATAGAAAACGGATATCGGGGGCGATACCCGTTTTTCCTGAGGTGGGGAGCTGTTACTTCTTCTGGCGTGGAATACCCAGCTTCTGGCGGCGTTCCCAAAGGCATTTGCGACTAACCCCAAGCTTGCGGGCCAGCTCTGTTTCGCTCATCTGATCCTGATTTTCCAGCACGAAGCGCTGGAAGTAGTCATCGAGTGAGAGGCCTGTCTGGCGCGCATTGCTGTTACGGCCTTCTGTCACCTGGCCATTGTAACGCTCTTCTATGCGGGTCAGTTCACTAACCTCCAGGTCCAGCCCCAGGAGGTCGGTCTCTATCAGGCTGCCCTCGGCCAGAATGACTGCGCGCTCGATGGCATTTTCCAGTTCGCGGACATTGCCGGGCCAGTGATAGTGGCGCATGGTGTAGAGCGCCGCCTGGCTGAATTCAAGCGCTTCTGCATTGAGGCGCTTGCAGGATTTTTTCAGCAGGCGCTGGGCAATCTCGATAATGTCATCTTCGCGATCCCGCAGGGGCGGCATCTTCAGTTCCATTACATAGAGGCGGTAATAGAGGTCTTCGCGGAATTCGCCTTTCTTTGCCAGCGCCTTGAGGTTTCGGTGCGTGGCTGCAATCAGGCGCACATCGACCTGCTTCGGTTGCACCGATCCGACGCGACGGATCTCACCTTCCTGCAGGAAACGCAGCAGACGGGCCTGAGCCTCCATCGGCAATTCACCAATCTCATCGAGGAACAGAGTGCCGCCATCCGCGGCCTCTATCAGCCCACTGCGGCTGGTGCTTGCACCGGTAAAAGCGCCTTTTTCATGACCAAACAGTTCGGATTCGATCAGTGTTTCCGGAATGGCGGCACAGTTGACGGAGATCATCGGTGCGTTCGCGCGCTGGCTCTGTTCGTGAATGGCCCGGGCGGCAAGCTCCTTACCGGTTCCCGACTCACCCTGAATCAATACCGTGGCATCGGTACGGGCAACCTTACTGATACGCTTGAACAACTCCTGCATGGCCGTACAGGAGCCGATAATTTCTGTCTGGCCGGAAGTATCTGCACTTTCCTGAACGGAGGCAGAGGTCTGGCGATGATTCAGGATATTATCAACGGAAGCCAGCATCTCTTCATGGTCGAAGGGTTTGGCGATATAGTCGACGGCACCCAGCTTCATCGCATCGACGGCAGAACGCAGGCTGGCATAGCTGGTCATGATCAGGACCGGGACAGATTCAACCATCGTAATCAGGTCGGTACCTGGCGCACCAGGCAGGCGCAGGTCGCTGATAATCAGGTTAAACTCTTCCAGCTGGAAGTTCTCAGTGGCCTCGGCCACTGAACCGGCATCTTCTATCTGATAGCCGTTCTTCTCCAGCAGTCTGCGCAGTGCAGAGCGTATTATGGTTTCATCTTCAACAATCAGAATTCGGCTCATACGGTTCTACCTATATCCGGCGTACCCATATCGCTGCCATCACCGGGTGACAGTCTCGGTAGGGTGATTACCACTTGAGTGCCTTTATTCTGTTTGTTTTTGGCGGGGCTGAATATTTCAATACTACCATAATGTTCCTGGATTATGTTGTAGACGAGCGGCAATCCAAGGCCGGTTCCCTTGCCTGGATCCTTAGTGGTGAAGAACGGTTCAAACAGCCGGTCCTGCAGTTCTGCCGGGATGCCGCTGCCTTCATCGGTGATGTTGATAACCACCGTTTCACCGTTACTCAATGCTTCGACCCAGATCCTGCCGCTTTCTTCTGAGGCATCTGAGGCGTTATTCAGCAGGTTCACGAACACCTGCAGCAGTTGCTGAGTATCGCCAATAACCACCAGGTCTTCCTGAACCCGATTCAGATACTGCTGATATTTGCCGCGGCTGTCCAGTGACACCAGATGAACAGCTTCCTCAATACACTGATGCAGGGATACCGGTTCCTGAGCCGTTTGCAGATCGACGGTTCCGGTACGGGCAAAACGCACCAGTGACTGCACGATACGGCTGATCCGTTTGGTCTGGTCGACAATCTGATCACCGGTTTCGAGAATATATTCGTTGTCCGTCTCAAGCTTCAGATTCTGCGCCAGGCAGGCGATGCCGGTTACCGGATTTCCGATTTCGTGCGCGACGCCGGCTGCAAAACGACCGATGGAAGCGAGACGCTCGCTGTGCGCCAGCCTGTTCTGCAACAGCAGTGGCTCGGTCTCGTCTTCCAGCAGCAGTACCATGCCACTCTCCCGTTTTTCGGTCAGCTGGGCCTTATGCAATCCGAACCAGCGCGGCTGACCGGCGACGGTGATCTGGGTGCCGGGCTCATGGTCATAATTGGCTTCGGCAAACTCACCCAGCAGGGTGCCCCAGGGTTCCGGCAGGTCGGCCAGCGTAGTGCCGGTCGCATCGGCTGAACAGAGTCCGGTGAAGTGCTCCATCTCCGCATTCCAGAGCAGGATGCCGCGATCGGAATCCAGCGTACAGACGCCTACCGGGAGTTTCTGCAACGTCAGGCGGTGGTAGCGGCGAAGCTCATCCAGTTCGGCGGCCAGGCCGGTCATGCGTACCTGATAGGTCTCCAGCTGATCCTCCATCAGGTGAACATCACGGGCCTTGAAGCCGACAGGATCGACCGGGTGATCCAGTGGCTCGAGCAGCGAGGCGGCCTCGATCGGTCCCAGCAGACCTGATAGGTTGTGTTCAAGCTGGTTGCGCAGCCGCAGCAGGTCGACGGGACGCAGCAGTGCCTGATCCATACCGAGGGTATCCATCGCACTCTGTACCTCCCGCTGGGCGGCTTCCCGTCCCAGACGCGGGCGCAGCAGTTTCTGGAAGTCTTCCACCCGGTTGGTACGCAGTGACTGGGTTACCGGGCGTTGCAGGGCATTGAGCAGGCAGGCACTGGCAGCGCGTTCCTCGTCGGGCGTCTGATCGACCAGCAGCGAGATGGCGACCAGTGAAAGTGCATTCAGCATCAGGGACAGGACGGCGGTCTGGTCCCAGTCGCTCTGTTCCAGCTGGAAGGGTTCCTGAGTAATGCCCAGCAGCAGAGGTGACAGCATAGTGCCGAGCCAGACGCCCATGCCCAGCAGCATGCCGGTGATCAGGCCCCAGCGATTGGCCCTGGGCCAGAATAGCGTCACCAGCAGTGCCGGCAGGAACTGCAGGAAGGCGACCACGGCGATAATCCCCAGCAGGTGCAGGTCATAGCCGCTGCCAATCAGGCGATAGAACAGGTAGCTGGTAAACAGCAGGGCGACGATAAGGATACGACGTAGCCAGAGCAGCCAGGCGTAGAACCGGGTGGTGCCCGGGCGCGGAATCAGCGGCAGGATAATATGGTTCTGCAGCATCGATGCCATCGATACGCTGGCGACAATCATGATGCCGCTGGCAGCCGACAGGCCGCCGATAAAGGCGAGAATGGCGAGCCACTCGGAATCCAGCTGCAGGCCCAGGTAGAGCATGGTGAACTGGGCGTCACCTCCGGCCCCCAGGCTGTGGGCGGCCCACAGGATGGGAGGGACCGCCAGGGCAAGGATCAGCAGGTAGAGCGGCATCGCCCAGGTGGCTTTATAGATGGTCTCGTCGGCGGCGTTTTCGGTGAACATCAGGTGGAACATATGCGGCATAACGATCGCGGCGGTGAAGAAACTCAGCAGCAGGGTACGCCAGGTGCCGCTGTCCATCGGTGTATTCAGGGTTTGTTGAATCGCCGGATTAGAGGCCAGCCAGGAACTCAGGTCGGCAGGGCCGCCGAGGATATACCAGAAGGCATAGATGCCGATGGCACTGAGCGCCACCAGCTTGATGACAGATTCCACCGCCATCGCCACCACCAGACCGGAATGCTGGGTACGCGGCGAAGCATGGCGGGCACCAAACAGAATGGCAAACAGGGCCAGCACCGAGCAGAACACCAGCGCAATCTGATCGGCGCTGAAGCGGCCATTGAGGATATGGACCGCATCCGCCACCGCCTGGATCTGGATCGAGATCATCGGCAGGGTGGCCAGTACCGTGAACAGGGTGGTCAGGACCCCGATGCTGGCGCTACGAAAGCGGAAGGCCAGCAGGTCGGCCAGCGAATTCAGCTGGTAGGTACGGGCGATTCGCAGTATCGGGATCAGCAGGGCCGGGCCGAGAATAAAGGTTGCCACCGCACCGAGGTAGGAGGCGAGGAAGGTGTAGCCCGATTCAGAAGCCAGGGCAAAGGCGCCGTAGAAGGTCCAGACGCTGGCGTAAACCCCGATCGACAACACATGAGTCAATGGATGTCGTACCAGGCGCGCCGGCAGAGCTCCCTTTTCGGTCAGATAGGCGGTGCCAAACAGGAAGGCCAGGTAGGTGACCCCGATAATAAACAGTTCGGGTACGCTAAACATTGCGACCTCTCCTTCTGTCGACTGCAAAGGCGGCGATCACCAGCAGTATCCAGGCCAGAAAAGGCTTATACCAGGGCCCTTCCAGCTGCTGCCACCAATCGATAATCAGCGGCAGGATGATATAGAGCCCGGGAATAAGCAGAAGCAAGACGCGGTGAAAGTACATCCGGAGGCTAGCCTTTCCAGAGTTGGTGTTTTAACGCGGGGATCTTGTCCCGCTGCCAGTGCTGGCGCGCCCAGTCGATAACCTCTTCTACAGTGCCGTCGGTCAGCTCCCGGATGGGCTGCTGACCGAGGAAGTCCAGTGCATCAATCAACTGGGGGATCGGGCTGCTGCAGTCCAGGGCGTGGGCATAGGTTTGCTTGCTAAGCTTCTGGCCTGCGCTGTTGCTGGCAACCGGAATATGGGCGTAGGCCGGATGGGGGTAGCCGAGAAGGTGTTGCAGGCGTAACTGACGATGGGTTTCATCCAGCAGGTCGCTGCCCCGCACCACATGGCTGATCCCCTGCAGGTAATCGTCCACCACAACCGCCAGCTGATAGGCAAACAGTCCATCCTTGCGGAAGATGACGAAGTCTCCAATTTCACGCATGGCCAGCGCCTGAGGCCCCTGAATCAGGTCATCAAAGCGACTGATATGGCTGAGTGGGCCGCAGTCTGCCCGTACGGCTGCGGGGGCCTGTGGTTTGTCCTGCTGCCGGTTGTCTGGCTGGGTACAGAAGCGGTCATATATCGCTGAGCCGCTGCGCAGTTGCAGCTGCTTGCGCGAGCATCCGCAGGGGTAAGCGTCGCCCTGATCGATCAGCTGATCGAGTACCTGGCGGAAAATATTCAGCCGCTGGCTCTGGAAGGTGACTTCGCCATCCCAGTGCAGGCCAAAGGTTTCCATAATGGCGGGGAAGCGCTGCTTTACGCCGGGCTGTTCGCGCGGCGGATCCAGATCCTCGATACGAAGCAGCCAGCGACCCTGATGGGCACGGGCGTCCAGGTAGCTGGCCAGTGCGGCCAGCAGTGAGCCAAAGTGCAGCTCACCTGTCGGAGAGGGGGCGAAACGTCCGGTGTATGGCACGGAAAAGTGTTCAGCGGGTTAGCGGAGTCGGCTGCCTGATGGAAGCCGACGATCCGAGAACATCAGCCGCCGGTCTGCTTTTCTTTAATCTCAGCGAGCGTTTTGCAGTCGATGCACAGTGTCGCTGTAGGACGGGCCTCCAGACGACGGATACCGATCTCAATGCCGCAGGCATCGCAGTAACCGTAATCTTCCTCGTCGATACGTTCCAGCGCTTCGTTGATCTTTTTGATCAGCTTGCGCTCACGATCGCGGGTACGCAGTTCCAGGCTGAATTCCTCTTCCTGGCTGGCGCGGTCGCTGGGATCAGCGAAGTTAGTCGCCTCCTCCTGCAGATGGTGGATGGTACTGTCGACCTCCTCCATCAGTTCACGCTTCCATTCGTTCAGAATAGCGCGGAAGTGGTCTTCCTGTTTCTCGTTCATGTACTCCTCACCCTCTACAATCGGGTAAGGCTCAAAATGCGAGAACTGAGTATTGTTATTTGGCATAAGCGCTGCCTCACTCATTCATTCCAATTCGCTACAGATAGCTTTACTGCTACCGCTTTTTATCAGCACATGTGTTCTGAAAGGCAGCAGAAGTTACCAGAAGCCCCAACATTACACCAGCCCTGATTTGTCTAAATGCCGAGTGAACAACCTGTTAATACTTAGGTCTAGTTCAGTAGTCAGCGCTTGTAAACCTGATCACCTCACTGGCTTTAAGGCTGGGAAGCGGTATCCTGACAGCGTTTTATGGGAAAAAAGTGACAATGACAGACATTCTTAGGAAAGAGTTTTTCAGTCTGTCTGTTTTGTACAGCGTGCCGTAGGAGGCAGTAATCCGGATGTTGTTACAGGATCTGATTGAGGGGCGTCTGGTCAGGCGTTACAAGCGTTTTCTGGCGGATGTGGAGCTGGCAGATGGCGAATTGGTGACGGCTCACTGTCCCAACACCGGCTCGATGAAAAACTGTGCCGAGCCGGGCAGTCGGGTCTGGCTGTCCCGCTCAGATAACCCGAAACGTAAGTACCCACTCAGCTGGGAGCTGGTGGAAATTCAGGGTCGCCATCGTTGCTGTATTAATACCGGGCGGGCCAATGCGCTGGTCCGCGAGGCGATCGAGCAGGGGGTGATCAGCGAGCTGCAGGGCTATGACCGTATCCGGCAGGAGGTGAAATACGGAGAAAACAGCCGTATCGACCTGCTGTTGCAGCACGAAGGGAAAGCGGACACTTATATTGAGGTCAAGAACCTGACCCTGCTGAACGAGGGCGATGAAGGCAGCTTTCCGGACGCAGTGACTGCGCGAGGTACCAAGCACCTGAATGAGCTGATGGCGATGGTGGCCGAAGGTCACCGCGCGGTGATGCTGTTCTGTGTTCCCCATGAGGGGATTGGCCGGGCACGGCCTGCGGATGAGATAGACCCGCTTTACGGACAGACCCTGCGTCAGGCTGTCAGGGAGGGCGTGGAAGTACTCGCTTACCGGGCAGCCTTTGAAGATGGCGCTGTTTACCTGCGCGACCGTTTGCCGGTTGATCTCTCTACCTGAGCAGGGCAGGGCTGCCTCCGGCCTACTTCTGAGTCATGGCGCCGGGCAGCTCTATATAGACCTGATCGGCTTCTATGCGGTGAGGAATCGTATCCAGCCGGTCGCCGATACAAGGCCCGGCGATACATTCACCGTCCTCGATCCGGAACAGGGCGCCGTGCGTCGAACACTGGATAAAGTTCTTGTCGAAATCGAGGAACTGGTCAGGCATCCACTCCAGCGGGATGCTGCGGTGCGGACAGTTGTTGTGGTACACATACAGCTCGCCCCGGTGCTTTACGGCGACCAGTTTCTGTTCATTGATTTCGAAACCCCGGGCTTCGCCGTCGGTGATCTCATCCAGACTGCACAATAGGGTCATAGTTTATCTCTCTGCCCTTCAGGGACTTCTAGCTACTTGGTTAATCAGATATGGGGGCGGACTCAGTCGATCAGCTGTTCCTGCTGCAAGCGGTTAGTCAGATGCAGTACCGCTTCATCATCATCGGTATTGATGCGAATAGTGTAATCCAGCTCATCTTCCGTCAGTGGCTGCAGGTGACCGAGCTGCTGGTGCATGATGCCGACATCGGCGTCGGAGGCATCAGTCCCTTCATTCAGCCGTCGCCGCAGGCGTGCCTCAATCAGCTTTTGCTCGCATTCACAGCTGATAATGCGGATCGGCAGGCCGAACTCCTGGCTGAGGTCGAAATAGCTCTGCCTGGCCCGCTGACGGATAAAAGTGGCGTCCATCACCACCGAGTAGCCGGAATGCAGCAGGATACGGGCGATCTCACAGAGGCGGTTGTAGGTGCGGGCGTTCATCTCCCGGCCGTACAGGTCCAGCTGTTCACCTTTCAGGCTCAGTTCCCGGTAGATCCGTTTGCGTTCCACGTCGGAGCGGATGCGGATTGCCCCGGTGGCATCGATCATCTGCTGGCTGAGGTAGCTCTTTCCGCTGCCGGAAACGCCGTGCATCAGGTAGATGGTGGGCTGTTGCGGTTCGGCATAGCGACTGGTCAGCGCCAGGTAACGTTGCAAGGTGGCATGGTCGGGCGCTTCGCCCAGCATCGCTACTTTAGCCCGTACCATGGAACGGTAGGACTTGTAGAGGTTGAGCAGGCGCAGCGACTCGTAATCGCCGCTCAGCTCCAGATAGCGGTTGAGGCAGCGGTTGGCCCAGCGGAACTGGTCGTTGGCTTCCAGGTCCATCAGTAGGAAGGCCAGATCGCTGATGGTGTCGATCCAGCGAAACTGCAGGTTAAACTCGATACAGTCGAACAGTCGCAGTTCATCGTTGAAAAGCGTGATGTTCGCCAGATGCAGGTCTCCGTGGCACTCGCGGACTTTGCCATCGCGCTTACGCTGGATGATCAGCTCTCTCAGCTCGTCGAACTGTGCGGTGGTATGCGCCGCCAGATGCTGCAGGGTATCTCGCGCCGCTTCGTCGCTGACGGTTTGCTCCAGATGCAGGAAGTTATCCCACATCACTCCCCAGATGGTGTCCGGCTCGCCCCAGGCGCTGTCGGCCGCAACCCGTGGAATCCGGTCATGGAAATCGGCGATCTGTTCTGCCAAGGTATCAATCCAGCTCTCTTCAAACCGCTTTGCCTGCAGTAGCAGGTCCAGGCGTCTGGCCGGGTCAAACTGGGTCATTTTGACGGCGTATTCAAGCGGCGCTTCATCACTGCCGACCAGCGGAGTCTCTGTTGTGCCGCTGATGGGGATGACTTCGAGATAGATATCCGGTGCCAGGCGCTGGTTTAGGCGTAATTCTTCTTCGCAGAAGTGTTTACGCTTTTCCAGCGAGGTGAAGTCCAGAAAGCCGAAATCCACCGGCTTTTTGATCTTGTAGGCGATATCACCCGTTAACAGCAGCCAGGAAATATGGGTCTCTATCACCTCTATCTGCTGGCAGGGGTGAGGGAAAAAATCGGCGTTTGTTAAGGAGTGAATCAGCGTCATAGAGAGCCCGCGTTAGCCTGTTTGGAGACGGCATTATACGCACAGCGCGATAAAAAGCGCAGGTGGAGAATAATATTTGACCACTGCGACAGGTTTTTGCCCACCGGTATCAGCTGTAACAGCAAATCTCTATAATGGCCGGATGGCTAAACAAAGAGCAACATCCAAGAAAAAAACCACAAAGCAGGCAGTCGTGAAGCGCAGCTGGACGCGTCGGTTACTGGTGCTGTTTTTTAAGTTAACGCTGGTGGTGGCCGTATTATCTGCCGGTGTTCTGGTTTATTTAGACGCCCAGATCCGGCTGAAGTTTGAAGGTAAGCGCTGGGCGCTGCCGGCGAAGGTGTATGCCCGTCCGCTGGAGCTTTATCCGGGAGCGCTGCTCAGTCGTGATCAGTTGAAACAGGAGCTGAAAGGGCTGGGCTATCGTTTCGTGCGCCGGGCCAGTGAACCGGGAACGGTGGAGTGGGCCTCCAGCCGTGCGCGCCTCTATACCCGCGGCTTCAGCTTTCCGGACGGCACTGAAGCTTCACGTCGCATCCTGTTGCAGTTCAGTGGTAACCGGGTTGCCAGTATTCGTGATGATCAGGGGCAAAGTGTGCCGATTCTGCGGCTGGAGCCGATTCTGGTGGGCGGCATCTATCCCAAGGATAACGAAGACCGTGACCTGATCCGGCTGGATCAGGCGCCACATTACCTGGCCGAAGCGCTGGTGGCGGTGGAAGACCGCGACTTCTACCAGCATCATGGGGTTTCACCACGTGGTATTGCCCGTGCCATGGTGGTAAACCTGAAGGCCGGACGCTTTGTGCAGGGCGGCAGCACCCTGACCCAGCAGCTGGTGAAGAATTTCTATCTCAGTTCGGAACGCACCCTGGCGCGAAAGCTCACCGAGATTCCAATGGCGGTGTTGCTGGATCTGCACTACGGCAAGGATGAGATCCTTGAGGCCTATCTAAACGAGGTGTATCTGGGGCAGTCCGGCAGCCGGGCGGTACACGGTTTCGGCCTGGCCAGTCAGTATTATTTTGCCCAGCCGATCGGCGAGTTGAAGCTGCATCAGGTGGCGCTGCTGGCCGGGCTGGTAAAAGGCCCGTCTTTCTATGATCCACGCAGACATCCGCAACGGGCAAAAGAGCGCCGGGATCTGGTATTAAAAGTGTTGCATGAGCAGGGCGCGATCAACAATGCCCAGATGATCCGGGCGATGAAGCAACCGCTTGGGGTGGTGAAGCAGCGCAGCCTGCATAAAGGGGGTTATCCCGCCTATCTGGATCTGGTGAAGCGCCAGCTGCGTGAAGAGTACCCGGAAGAGGCCCTGAGTTCCGAAGGCCTGCAGGTGTTTACCAGTCTCGATCCGGTAGTACAGGCCCGGGCTTCGGCCGCACTACAGACAACCAGCTCTCAGCTGGAGAAGCGTTTCGGTGCAAAGCTGGCGAAGAAAAAGCTCCAGAGTGCCATGGTGGTAACCGATCCCCAGACCGGAGAGATCCTGGCGCTGGTGGGAGGTCGCAACTCGCGCTATCAGGGCTTTAACCGGGCGCTGGATGCCCGGCGGCCGATTGGTTCACTGGTGAAACCGGCAGTCTACCTGGCGGCACTGGAAAACGGCTTCACCCTGGCCAGCCTGATCGAAGATGCGCCATTGCGGGTAACCCTGGACGATGGCTCGCTGTGGCAGCCGCGTAACTTTGACCGTAAGAGCCATGGCGAAATTGCCCTGCACCGGGCGCTGGCCAACTCCTACAACCAGAGCACGGCCTGGCTGGGGATGACCGTCGGCGTCGACAGTGTGGTGGATACCCTGATGCGCCTGGGGCTGAAAGAGAAGCCCAAGCCCTATCCTTCGTTGTTGCTGGGGGCTGAATCGCTGTCTCCGTTCTCAGTGGCGACGATCTACCAGACCATCGCTGCCAATGGTTTTAATATCCCGATGCGGGCCATCCGCCTGGTCACGACAGCAGAGGGGGAGGAGTTATCCCGCTACCCGCTGCAGGTAACACAGAGTATCGATGCGCGCTCGGTGCACCTGATTCAGTACGCGATGCAGGAAGTTGTCCGTGAGGGCACCGCACGGTATGTTTACCAGCGCCTGCCGGCAGATCTGAATGTGGCGGGTAAGACCGGCACCAGTAATGATCAGCGCGATAGCTGGTTTGCCGGCTTTGCCGGTAACCGCATGGCGGTGGTATGGATGGGACTGGACGATAACGGCAAGCTGCCTTTTACCGGCAGCGGTGGCGCTCTGCGGGCCTGGACCGATTTTATGGTGCGTGAACAGCCGGATCCGTTTATTGCCACTCAGCCCGACGGTATTGAGTATCAGTGGATCGATGAAGCTTCCGGATATCTGGCCGGCCCACGTTGTGAGGGGGCCCGCCAGATACCCTTTATGACCGGCTCAGAGCCGCTGGAGCAGTTGCCCTGCGCTCAGGAGCCCGATATTGGTGAAACCCTGCGTCAGCCACTGGACTGGTTTAAGCGCTGGTTCCGACAGGAGTGATTGTGAATAAAGTGAAATGGCTTATCGCCGCATCCGGACTGCTGTTACTCACCGGCTGTGCGGCAAATAATACCGTTAAGGTACCGATTGAAGACCGCAGTGAGACCCGGGCCAGAGAGCAGCAGCTGACATTGCCGGTTCCGGGACTCGATCAGGCAGAGCCGGCAGAGGGGGTGACCGTCGTGCCGCTGGATACCCCCGTGGTACGAACCCGGCCGGAGGCCAGGACCCAGCCTGACAGGCCACAGCAGGCTAATACCCGCAGCTGGGGTAACACGCCGACGGCTGTCGCGCCCTCTAAAATGAGCCCGGCGGTACTGGCGTTACTGGATAATGCTGATCTTGACCGGCGTCGGGGTAACTACCAGTCTGCGGAGAATACTCTGGGACGGGCGCAGCGTATTGCGCCGCGGGAACCCGAGGTCTATTACCGTATGGCCCAGGTCCGGCAGAAGAAACGCCTCTGGCAACAGGCGGAGCAACTGGCCCTGCGCGGTGTTGCCCTGGCGCAGGGGCAGGGTGCAATGCTGAAGCGTCTGTGGCTGCTGATCGCCGATATCCGGCTGGATGCGGGTGATCAGACGGGAGCGCAAAAAGCGCGGCTGAAGGCGAATCGCTACTGAGTCGTGATGCTGTGCGCAGGAAATAAAAAAGCGGCCTGCCCCGTCCGGGGCAGGCCGCTTTTCTTTAGCGCCTGTCAGCTGCTTTAGCTGCGCTGAAACAGCGGGAGTGTAAACAGCAGGCAGCCAGCCAGGGCTATATTGGCCAGTGCCGGCGCACTCATCTCCGGCATTAAGCTGTTATTGCCAAACAGCAAGCTGGAGGCCGCCAGGCAAGCCGCTACAGCGATGCCTGCCAGCTGCTTCTGCGGCATGCGCAGGGCTGCCACGACGATCGTCAGCACGGCTGCTGCTGCCAACAGCTGGGCATAGCGATCACCCACTTCACTGCGCCGGCACAGCTCAAACAATGCGAACAGCGCCAACAGGCCACGGCCCCAGCCTGCGCGGGACCAGTTCTGTTGCCATGCCTGTGCCAGCAGTGCCGCGGCCAGTAATGGCACGGCGGCGAAGTAGGCCAGGTTATCCAGCATGCGCTGCAGGGTCTGCTGATCGACAGAGTCGGTCGTAACCAGGCCCGTTGCGGCTGCCGCTGCGATAAAGCAGGCCGAAACACTGAGGACAAAAGCATTGCTGTTATCCTGCTCAGCTGCCTTGTAATGGCGCCCTGCGGTAAACAGGGCGCTGGCAACCAGTACCAGCTGGGTGGCCAGAATCATCATTTCAGTTCAGAGAAAACCTGATCGGCAGCGGCGATGGTCGCTTCGATATCAGCCTGGCTATGCGCGGCAGACATAAAGCTGGCTTCGTAGGCGGACGGTGCCAGGTAGATACCCTGCTGCAACATGCCGTGGAAGAAACGGCCGAAGCGTTCTGTATCGCACCGGGTGGCTTCGGCGAAGCTGGTGACCTGCTCCTGTTCGGTGAAGAACAGGCCGAACATGCCACCGACACGGGAAGTGGTGAACGGGATGCCGTGCGCCATTGCGACGGCCTGCAGGCCTTCGGTCAGGAATTCCACCTTGGCGGAGAGTTGCTCGTAGAAGCCCGGCTCAGAGATTGCGTTCAGCATGGTCAGGCCTGCGGCCATCGCCAGCGGGTTACCGGACAGGGTGCCGGCCTGGTACACAGGACCCAGTGGCGCAATGTGCTCCATGATCTCGCGCTTACCGCCGAAGGCACCTACCGGCAGACCGCCGCCGATCACCTTACCCAGAGTGGTCAGGTCAGGTTTAACGTTATACACCGACTGGGCGCTACCCAGGGCAACACGGAAACCGGTCATTACCTCATCAAAGATCAGTACGGTGCCGTGTTCGTCGCAGACCTCGCGCAGGCCTTCCAGGAAACCCGGTACCGGCGGAATGCAGTTCATGTTGCCAGCGACTGGCTCAATGATAATGCAGGCGATCTGGTCACCCACTTCAGCAAATGTCTGACGGACATTGTCGATATCATTGAAGTTCAGGGTGATAGTGTGCTCGGCCAGTGCCGCCGGAACGCCCGGAGAGCTTGGCTCGCCCAGCGTCAGCATGCCGGAACCGGCTTTCACCAGCAGCGAGTCGGAGTGACCGTGGTAGCAGCCTTCAAACTTAACGATCTTGTCGCGACCGGTGTAACCACGGGCCAGGCGGATAGCGCTCATGGTCGCTTCAGTACCGGAGTTGACCATCCGCACCAGTTCGATCGACGGCATGATCTCGCAGACCTTATTGGCCATCTCGATCTCGATCTCTGTCGGCGCGCCAAAGCCCAGACCGTTGTCCAGCGAGCTCTTGACCGCGTCGACGACGGCTGGCGCGCAATGACCGAGGATCATCGGTCCCCAGGAGCCGACATAATCCACGTAGCTTTTGCCGTCGGCGTCATAGATGTAAGCGCCCTTGCCACGCTCGAAGAAGATCGGCGTGCCGCCCACCCCTTTAAACGCACGGACCGGTGAGTTAACACCGCCCGGGATTGATTGCTGGGCCTGCTGGAACAGAGTTTCGGAACGGGACATGATGACCTCTCACTCCATGGAATCGATTGGAAAAAGTTGTTGGAACGCCCGGGCGCGTTGCGGGATGTCCTCTGCGGCAAACAGCGCGTGGATCACGGCAACCATATCGGCTCCGGCGTCAATTAGCTGGTGGGCATTATCCACGGTAATGCCACCAATCGCCACCACTGGCAGATCAAGCTGCCGGCGGGCTTCGGCCAGCAATGAATGTGATGCAGGTTTGGCATCCGGCTTGGTTTTTGACGGGAAAAAAGCACCGAAGGCAACGTAGTCCGCTCCTTCGGATATGGCCTGTCTGGCCAGTGCCAGTGAGTCGTGGCAGGTGACGCCGATAACCGCATGCGCTCCCAGTGTATTTCTTGCCCGCGCTATCGAACCGTCGCTCTGACCGAGGTGGACACCATCGGCACAGCAGGCCAGTGCCAGGTCGGTATCGTCATTGATCAGCAGAAGAGCGTCGTAGCGCTGGCACAGGGTTTTCAGGGCGCTGGCCTGGCGCAGCCGCTTGTCGCTATCCGTCGACTTATCCCGGTACTGCAGGATCTTCATCCCCCCCCGAAGGGCCGATTCCACCTGAGTCAGCATCTGCTGGTCGTCGGGCATCAGTTTGCTGTCGGTGATGCCGTAGAGGCCACTTAAACTGAATTGGCTCATGATGTTTGTTTCCGGTAGTAGTTATGTTCCAGCTGCTCGCGGGTCAGGACACCAATAGTCTGCCCTTGATTACTCAGAACCAGTACGGCATCGAAGCCGTGGTCGTTCATCTGGTCCAGCGCCTCTTTCAGGGTGGCGCGGAAGGATATCGGGCTGAGGTCGCGGCGGCGGGCCGGTATCTCCAGCAGGTCGATGTTGTCCTGTTCAGTCTGATCGATAAAGAGCTTCAGGTCATCCGGTTCCAGCAGGCTGTGCTGGCCTTCATTTTCGATGACGATCCAGTCCGGCTGTTCCGCCAGCAGGGTTGTGGTTACGTTTGTCTCCAGCAGCGGATTACAGCAGAGGATATTGGTGCTCATCATACTGCCGACGGCGGAGCGGGAGAGGGCCTGAGTCAGGGCGTCGTGCTGATAATCCAGTCCCTGGGCGCGCAGGTTGGAGATAAAGATGGAGGGCATGCCAAACAGCTGCCGCACCGTGAGGTTGCTGATTACGATTGCCAGCATCGCCGGCAGGATGATATTGGGATTGCCGGTCAGCTCCAACAGGGCGATAAGAGCCGCCAGCGGGGCGTTTAGCACTGCGCCCATCATTGCCCCCATGCCCAGCATGGCATACATGCCACTGTCTGCGGCGGAGACCGGTGCCAGCTGGTGGCCGATCAGGCCGATAATTGCCCCGGCGATGGCGCCGATAAACAGTGCCGGGCCGATCAGGCCGGCAGGAATGCCCAGTCCCAGCACCAGCGGCGTCAGCATCCATTTGGCGATAAACAGGCCGCATAGCAGGCCGAGCCCGATCTGGCCATTCAGCACCTGATCCAGCGTATCGTAGCCAATCCCCATTACCTGTGGATAGTACTGCGCCACTGCACCGGTGAGTACGCCTGCCAGTAGCAGCCGTATGCCCAGGGGCCAGTGTGCTATGCGGGCGGGCTGACGTGCCAGCAGATTGAAGCCTGCGGCGCTGAAACCGATCAGCAGTCCCAGCAGCATCACCCAGGGAAGTTCTGCCAGCGATTGCAGCTGCATCGCCGGGACGCTGATGGCGAAGTGAGGGCCGACGATTGCACGCATAGTGATATCGGCGGATACGGCGGCGACAATCACCGGGGTGAAGCCAACCACGGTGTATTCCAGCATCACCACTTCCATGGCGAAGATGATCCCCGCCAGCGGGGTGTTGAACGCGGCCGCAATCGCCGCGGCGGTACCGCAACCGACCAGTATCCGGATGGAATTGTTCGGCAGCTGCAGGTGCTGGCCGATCAGGCTGCTGCAACCGGCTCCCAGGTGGATGGCCGGTCCCTCGCGGCCGACCGGGTGGCCACTGAGCAAGGCGATACTGGCCGCGAAGAACTGCACCACGATATTACGACCGGGGAGGTTGCCCTGGTGATAGCTCATCCTGTCCAGTACATGGACCACACCGACTCGCCGGCTTTCGGGCGCAAGCCTGCTCAGCAGGGCAAACAGCAGCAGGCTGCCGCTGACCGGCAATGCAAAACGTGCCCAGCCCGGCAGGGATTCGAAGCCTTCAGCGTTGCCGGAAGGCAGCCAGCATGACAGAGGCAGCTCAATAATCAGGCGGAAAAGCACCATGACCAGACCGGTGGCGATACCTGAGAGTATGCCGATGATTACCAGCTGGGGGAGTGCGTCTATATGTGTGAGTCGGTTCCGGAACTGCTCCAGCGATATAAAATCCTTGATCATTGGCCCTGCAGCTAGATAAGAAGATGAATGGCTATTGTGGTTACCGCTTTGTATCATACGGTAACAGTTTTCATGCATTGATGAGAGGTTGATGTGATCAAGGTAGGTATTGTTGGCGGTACAGGTTACACCGGCGTAGAGCTGCTGCGGATTCTTGCAAACCACCCACAGGCAAAGGTTGAGGTGATTACCTCCCGATCCGAAGAGGGGGTAAAGGTCGCGGACATGTACCCTAACCTGCGAGGTCACCACGACATTGCGTTTACCGTACCGGATGTCGACCGACTGGCGACCTGTGATGTGGTGTTCTTTGCCACGCCGCACGGTGTGGCGATGAGCATGGCGCCGGAGCTGCTGGAGCGCGGCGTTAAAGTGATCGATCTGGGGGCTGATTTCCGGATTCGTGATCTGGAAACCTGGTCTAAGTGGTATGGCATGGAACATACCGCAGCCGATACAGCGGCTAAGGCGGTGTATGGTCTGCCTGAGGTTTACCGTGAGCAGATCAAGGATGCTCAGCTGATCGCCTGTCCGGGCTGTTATCCGACCGCTACCCAGCTTGGTTTCCTGCCGCTGATCGAAAACAAACTGATCGATCACCGTCGCCTGATTGCCGATTGTAAGTCCGGTGTCAGTGGCGCAGGCCGCGGTGCTAATGTAGGTGCGCTGCTGTGTGAAGCCAGTGAGAGCATGACCGCCTATGCTGTGCCGGGGCATCGCCACCTGCCGGAAATTCGTCAGGGATTGTCCGATGCGGCTGAACGCCCGATCGGCCTGACATTTGTGCCGCATCTGACGCCGATGATCCGGGGTATACACTCCACGCTGTACGGTATCCTCAAGGATCCGGTGGAGCATGACCTGCAGAAGCTATTTGAAGAGCGCTATGCTGATGAGCCGTTTGTCGATGTGATGCCTGCTGGTTCACATCCTCAGACCCGCAGCGTCAAAGGTGCCAATGTCTGTCGTATCAGTGTGCACCGTCCGCAGAATGAAGACACCGTAGTTGTACTGTCGGTGATCGACAACCTGGTGAAGGGGGCCGCCGGTCAGGCAGTGCAGAATATGAATATAATGATGGGGCTGGAAGAGGCTGCCGGTCTGAATCAGGTTGGACTTATGCCGTAAGGATTACTTGACTAATTTACTTGGTTAAGTTGATAATCAGCGCCTGATTTAATGGGTGATACTATCTATGAACGAAATGGCTGATCATAACCCGGCACTGGTTTTTACAGATGCTGCGGCAAATAAGGTCAAAACACTGATCGAAGAAGAGGAAAACGACAGCCTTAAGCTGCGCGTTTTCATCACCGGTGGTGGTTGTGCCGGTTTCTCCTACGGTTTTACCTTTGACGAAGCGATAGCGGAAGATGATACTGCGGTAGAGCGCAATGGCGTGACGCTGGTGGTTGATCCGATGAGTTTCCAGTATCTGGAAGGTGCTGAAGTCGATTACAAGGAAGGCCTGCAGGGTTCACAGTTTGTGATCAATAACCCTAACGCCACGACAACCTGTGGTTGCGGTTCTTCCTTCTCAATCTGATTCAGGGGCTTGCCCCTGATCGATTCTGTGGAGGGTTTGAATGCGAAAGTGTTTATCAACGCTGATTCTGACGGCGGCAGCCACCAGTTGCCCGGTTCAGGCCGCTCCACAGCAGCCGGTCTTCGGTGGCGGCGACAAGTTCGTCGCCGAGATTACGGCTCATTCCCCGCAAGAGATCTCCGATCTGCTCAACCGTATAGAGATGCTGGTGGAGGCTAAAGGGAATTATGCCTACGAGCCGATCGCTTTTGTCCTGCATGGACAGGAAGCGAATCTGTTTCGTGCTGAGAACTACAGCCGCTATCGGGAGATCATCGATAAAGCGGCGCGGCTAGATGCATTCAAGGTGATCGATATCCAGATCTGTGAAACCTGGATGAAGCTGAATAATGTCCAGCGCTCAGAGCTGCCTGCCTTTATTGATTCGGTGCCTTTCGGCCCGGCGCGTGAGCGCTGGTATCGCCGTCAGGGATACCAGTACTTCTGAACTCAGTCTATAACGAACGCGTACTACCTTTGTCAGATCAGGCGGGGTAGATGGCACCGAGTATGCGGTAATCGCAGGCTCCGGTCACTCCGGGTTCATTGCCGCTGAGGCTGTGCATCGTTCTGCTGGCCAGCCAGGCAAAGGCCGCCGCCTCAACCCAGTCGGGTGACAATCCTAATTCAGACGTGGTCGCGACTTTAGTTCCGGGCAGTAGTGCCCGTATGCGTCTCAGTAACTGGCTGTTATGGCTGCCGCCGCCGCACAGATAGATCTCCAGTGAATCCTGCTCTTGGCAGGTTCGGCGTATCTCATTCGCAGCACTTCGAGCAGTCAACTCCAGCAGTGTCGCCTGGATATCTTCCGCTTTCAGGCCGGAATGAGCGGCTGTTAACTGTTGTTGTAGCCACTTCAGATTGAACTGCTCCCGACCGGTGCTTTTAGGAGCTGGTGCTGAGAAGTAGGGCAGGGAGAGTAGCTCTGACAGCAGGCTGTTATCTACCTGTCCTGATGCGGCCCAACATCCGTCCCTGTCGTAGGCTTTTCCTGCATGCAGCCCTATCCAGGCATCCATCAATACATTGCCGGGACCGGTATCGTAACCCGTAACGGATTGCTCCGTATCGGCCGGTAGCCAGGTCAGGTTGGCCATACCGCCAATATTCAGGATGATCCGGTTGCGGCCCGGTTGGCTGAATAAAGCGCGATGAAAAGCCGGTACCAGCGGAGCGCCCTGGCCACCTGCCGCCATATCCCGGCGACGAAAATCAGCGACTGTCGTGATGCCGCAGTGTTCGGCAATCGTGTTGGGGTCGCCTATCTGTAGGGTGAATCCCGACTCAGGGCGGTGGCGGATGGTCTGGCCGTGGCTGCCAATTGCCCTGACCTGAGAAGAGGGGATAGCGCACTGTTCAAGAAGCTGTCGGGCTGCAGTTGCAAAGCAACGGCCCAGCGCCAGGTCAACTTCGCCCAGCAGATCGATTTCGTTATGACCCGGCTGTGTCAGCTTCAGTACCTGTGCCCGCAGTGAGTCCGGGATTGGTGCCGATGTATGCGCCAGTAGTTCGAATGCCGGTTGAAACCGGACGATAACCGCATCGATTGAGTCGAGACTGGTACCGGACATCAGGCCGATATAATAAGGCTTATTCATTTTCGGCCTGTGCCAGCTGGGTAGCGCTAAAGGTTTCGAGCTGCGCCATCAGTTTGCCGGCATTGGCTTTGAAGCGGCTACGCTCGGACTTGGCAACCGGTTGCGCTGTTGGCAGCTTAACGGTCATCGGATTCTTATGGACACCGTTTACACGGAACTCGTAGTGCAGATGCGGGCCGCTGGCCAGGCCTGTGCTGCCGACGTAGCCTATCACCTGACCCTGCTTGACCCGGCTGCCCTTGCGTAAGCCCTTCTTGAAGCGGGACATGTGGGCATAAAGGGTTGTGATGTTGCCACCATGCTGCAGAATGACAACGTTGCCGTAGCCACCTTTTTTACCGCGATGGATAATCTTACCGTCACCCGCCGCCTTGATTGGTGTGCCTGTGCGGGCAGCATAGTCGACCCCTTTATGCGCTCTGATGCGGTTCAGTACCGGGTGTTTGCGCTTAAGGTTAAAGCGTGAGCTGATACGGGCAAAATCCACAGGGGAGCGTAAGAAGGCCTTGCGCATACTGCGACCTTCAGGTGTGAAGTAGCTGGTATTGCTCTGGCTGTCCGTATAGCGCAGTGCGGTGTAGGTTTTGCCCTGATTCGTAAACTGAGCCGCAAGGATCCTGCCTTCGCTGATTTTCTCGCCATCCAGGTACAGCTCTTCATACATTACGTTGAATGAATCGCCTTTACGGATATCCAGTACGAAATCCACATCCCATGCGAAGATTGATGCCAGCTCCATGATTTTACGATTGGATAAGCCAGCATTTGCCGCGGAAAGAAAGAGTGAGTCTTCGATGGAGCCGTGAGCGTAGCGATGCTGAATATCGGGCTGGCGCTCGATGGCTTCAGAGCGATAGCCAGTGTCTGTGCGTGTCAGCAGGGTGCTTTTCAGTGGGGAGTGAATCAACCTGAGCTTTAGCAGTTTGCCTTCGCTATCCTTCAGGAAGGCCAGCTCCTGCCCCGGATAAATGCGATTAAACGTCTTATCACTGTTGGCAACGGCATAAACGGTGCCTACTCCCAGGCCTGCTTTCTCAAATACACCGGACAGTGTGTCGCCAGATCCTATGATGAAGCTTTCCCAGCTCTCGTCCGGCTGAATCTGGGAGGGCTCGTTGGAGCTCACGATTTCAGTCGGCAGGCTGGTGGTCTGCTCGACTTCTTCAGCGGCTGACTCTTCCGGTGTCGGGGCGGAGTCGGTCGGCAGCGATGGTGGTGTCGGCTCGATATGACGGATGACCGGTGTCAGCTCAATCTGAGCCTTGGGTAACGATAAAGTGCTTTCAACCGGCAATTGGATATTCTGAGTGCTACGTGTCGCTGATACTTCTTCGGACGGAAGCAGCACCAGAGTCAGCCCGATAATGGCAGCGCAAAGACTGGCTGCAATAAGATGTACTTTCGGGAAATTTCTGAGACGCTGCCTGGAGGTGTAAACCACGCGAGTGCTCCTGTAAATCTTTGTTAACTACATTAAGAAATTATGCCACTTTCTTGAACAGTTGTCGGCCAGAGTATTAATTTCCTGATACAGGCCGTTATGGCATTTGTTTACGCTCTAACCAGTCGTTAGAATAAGCCCCTTTTAAACGTCGATATCAGACTACTCAGAGACATAGAAAATGAGCGAAATGACACTGTTACAGGATCTGAAAGCCCGCGGCTTGGTCGCGCAGATGACCAGCGAAGAAGAACTGGAAAAGCATCTGGCTGAAGGCAGTGTCACGCTTTATTGTGGCTTTGATCCTACCGCCGACAGCCTGCACCTGGGGCATCTGGTGCCATTGCTAATGCTGAAGCGTTTTCAGGACTATGGTCATCGGCCGATTGCACTGGTTGGTGGTGCAACCGGCCTGATCGGTGATCCGAGCTTTAAAGCGCAGGAGCGTCAGCTGAATTCCGGTGAAGTCGTGGCCGAGTGGAGTAATTGCCTGAAGGGGCAGATCAGTCGCTTTATCGATTTTAATGATGAAAGCGGTGCTATCCTGGCGAACAACTACGACTGGACTTCCGGTATCGACACGCTCACCTTCCTGCGTGATATCGGTAAACACTTCACTGTTAATAAAATGATCGCTAAAGAGTCAGTAAAACAGCGTATCGAACGTGAAGATTCCGGTATCTCATTTACTGAGTTTACATACCAGATTCTGCAGTCTTTCGATTACCAGCAGCTGAATAAGGCTTACGGCTGTACTTTGCAGATCGGTGGTTCCGATCAGTGGGGTAACATTACAGGTGGTATTGATCTGACCCGTCGTATGAATGGCGCCCAGGCACACGGTATGACGCTGCCGCTGATTACCAAATCTGATGGCACCAAGTTTGGTAAGACCGAAGGTGGAGCCGTCTGGCTGGATGCGGCGAAGACCTCGCCATACGCTTTCTACCAGTTCTGGCTGAACACGCCGGATGCGGATGTTTACCGTTTCCTGAAGTACTTCACCTTCCTCAGCGTCGAAGAGATCGATGCGCTGGAAAAAGCAGATGCTGAACGTCAGGGGCGTCCGGAAGCTCAATCTGTGCTGGCGCGGGAAGTGACTCGCTTGGTACACGGTGATGATGGCCTGCTGGCCGCGCAGCGTATTACGGATGCATTGTTCTCTGGCGATCTATCTGACCTGTCGGAAACTGATTACGAGCAGCTGGGTCAGGATGGCCTGCCATCTTCCGAACTGGATGTTGCGGCTCTTGCGGAAACGCCAATGACTACACTGCTGAGCGATGCCGGTGTTGCCACTAACGGTAAGCAGGTAAAAGACGCACTGCAGCGTCAGGCCGTCATTGTTAATGGGAATGCCTGTGGTGTCGAAGACAATATGAAAGCGGCTGAGATCTTTGCTGCTGAGCGTGCGGTCTTTGGTCGTTTCTTTATGGTTAAGTTGGGTAAAAAGAAGCACCACCTGTTCAAGCTGGCCTGAGTGGCCGGAATTTGAACAAAAAAGGCGTCCAAATGGACGCCTTTTTTGTTTCCAGACGCTGGTTTCATATTTTTGTAATTTATTTACAAAAAGCCATTGACGCCCGCTGCAGGATCTATAGAATACGCCTCCACATTGAGACGCGGGGTCGCAAACGGCACCGGACAACGTCGCAGGACAGTCTTCTAACTTGTTGAAAGAAAAGAATTTTTCAATCAGGGTTCAGGAGGCGGGGAGAAAAACCAGCGCTGACAAGCTTGAAAAACTTCTCAGAAAAACGCTTGACTCTCCCGGTGAGGGCGCATAGAATATGCGCCTCACTTGAGCTGAACGGCTCAACGCTCTTTAACAAATTGATCAGATAATTCGTGTGGGCGCTTGTCCGGATGAAGCACAAAAGCTTTATCAAGATAAGCTAACCTAAGTGAATTCATTTAGTGTTTAACAGTCTTGAGACAAATTTAGACACTCTTTATTGAGTGTCGACCTTCTTAAATTGAAGAGTTTGATCATGGCTCAGATTGAACGCTGGCGGTAGGCTTAACACATGCAAGTCGAGCGGTAACAGAGATAGCTTGCTATCTGCTGACGAGCGGCGGACGGGTGAGTAACGCGTAGAAATCT
>NZ_JHVJ01000035.1 GCF_000620085.1 Marinobacterium jannaschii DSM 6295
CTGAACCCTGATTGAAAATCGCTTTTCTTTCAACAAGTTAGAAGACTGTCCTGCGACGTTGTCCGGTGCCGTTTGCGACCCCGCGTCTCAATGTGGAGGCGTATTCTATAGATCCTGCAGCGGGCGTCAATGGCTTTTTAAATAAAAAGTCGTATAAACAGGAATTAGTTTAAACCGGGGCAAAATCGCACAAAAAACAAACAAAAAAGGCACCTGATCTGAGGTGCCTTATATTGATCCGATTAAATATTAACCGTTTTGATTATTCTGCTCATCTTCATGGATAGCATCATCCAGTTCGTCATCCGGATCTTCGTCCGAGCGTTTCACTACGATCCGCGACATCAGCAGGCCACACTCAAAGAGCAACCACATAGGCACGGCCAACAGACTTTGAGAGATTATGTCCGGCGGCGTCAGTAACATCCCCAAGACAAAACACCCCACCAGCACATAGGCCCGCTTGTCAGCCAGACTGTCTGCAGTCGTCGCCCCACTCCAGATCAGTAGCAAAGTGGCGATAGGAATCTCAAAAACGATGCCAAAGGCGAAGAACAGCTTAAGTACGAAGTTAAGATAACTACTTATATCTGTCATCACCGCGACGTTTTCCGGACCAACACTGGTAAAGAAACCAAATATCAACGGAAATACGACGAAGTAGGCAAAGCCAATACCTGCGTAGAACAAGATGATACTCGTTACCAGCAAAGGCACAGCAAGACGCTTTTCGTTGCTATACAAGCCTGGGGCTATAAACCCCCAGACCTGATGTAATACAAAGGGCATCGCCATGAATATAGAGAGCACCAGCGTCAGCTTAAACGGAGCGAAGAACGGCGAAGTTACATCGGTCGCGATCATACTGGTGCCTTCTGGCAACAGTGCTGTTAACGGTGCCGACAGGTAGGAGTAAAGATCATTAGCAAAGTAGAACAGACAGGCGAACAGAGCCAATACCAGAAGAACCACCCGCAGCAAACGCTGGCGTAGCTCTACCAGATGGGAGATCAGAGGTTGTTCCTGATCCTGTTCAGGTATGCTCTGTTGAGAATCGGTCATTCTTTATCAGATTTGGGTTGGCTGGAGGTTGAAGCCTGATCACCAGACTCCACCTTATTTGATGTATTGCCGGTCGCCGCAAACGGAGATTCGTTCAGCGACTCGCTAAATGGCGTCTGCATATCAGACAGCTCTTTATCCAGCTGTTCTTTATGGATAGCAGTCGTTCTCTTTAGCTCCTCCAGGCGCAACTCTTCAGAGATCTCTGACTGAATGCCCCCCAGGGTCCGGCGTATCCGCCCCACCCACATGCCTACGGTCTTTGCCGCAGTAGGAAGTTTATCCGGCCCAAGCACGATGAGTGCGACGACGGCAACGATTAAGATTTCAGCAAAGCCGATATCAAACATAAAAGGCGGCCCTGAGGCTTACTTCTCGGCTTTCTTGTCGTCTTTTACTTCTGCTTTCTCGGCAGAAGTGAAGCTGGCGTCATCCTTTTCTATCTTCTTTTGCTCATCCGCTTTGTTTTCTTCGTCAGTCACGGCTTTTTTAAAACCTTTGACCGCACTGCCCAGATCACCACCCAGGCCACGAAGTTTCTTAGTACCGAATAGCAGAACGATGATCAAAGCGACGATCAGTAACTGCCAGATGCTGATTCCACCAAAACCCATAATGTTTCTCCGTTACTACATGACCGCTCATCCGGCGATCAAAGCTGTTGATTGTTGCGAGTATCAGCGCCCGGCCTTCCGGACGCTCCTAACTTAAAAGCTTCCCGCCAGAGTACACAAGGTAGATTGATACCCACAGTGTTTTACAGGAATATCTTGTCGTATCTTGATCAGGATTTGGTTCTCGACGCTTTCTCTTCCAGACCAGACAGGTCAAAGCGGCGTGCCAGTTCATCCAGGACGGCCTGCGGCTCCTCTCCCAGGTGCGACAGCATGACCAGACTATGGAACCAAAGGTCGGCGGTTTCGTAGATCACATCGCTGTTATCACCGGAGGATTTGGCATCTTTGGCCGCCAACACGGTCTCGACTGCCTCTTCGCCGACTTTCTCCAGAATTTTATTCAGCCCCTTCTGGTGCAGGCTTGCTACGTAGGAGCTGTCAGCCGAAGCGTTTTTGCGCGCTTCCAGTACAGCACCCAACTGTTTCAGTACGTCACTCATAACACAGATTACTTATCGTAGATCTTCTTTGGGTCTTTGAGCACCGGATCGACCGCCACCCACTCTTCGTTTTCCAGGACGCTATAGAAACAGCTTTTTCTTCCTGTATGACAAGCAATTCCGCCCAGCTGCTCAACTTTCATCATGATTACATCGGCATCACAATCGATACGCAGTTCATGCAGCTTCTGCACATGGCCCGATTCCTCGCCCTTGCGCCAAAGCTTCTGGCGGGAGCGGGACCAGTAAATAGCACGCTGTTCCTGGGCGGTCAGTGCGAGCGCCTCTGCATTCATCCAGGCAACCATCAGGATCTCACCGCTCTGATAGTCTTGTGCGATGGCCGGAATCAAACCGTTGTCATCCCACTTAACCTGCGTTAACCATTGTTTCGACATGACTTCACAACTTCTTCAATCAGTGACTATGGCTGAGGAGCATAACTGATCACCGTCACTACGACTATACTCCTTTCCTGCCCGGGTGCTAACGCTTCACTAAAAGGTAGACACCAAGGCCTGCCAGCATCCAGCCACCGGCGGAGATATTGTCGAGTAGTTGTTTTAACTCTTCATTACCGCTGGCTAGCGCAAGCAAAATCAGTAGCGCTCCCAAATAACGGCTGCCTCTGCGCTTGAGGTCTGACTCATAACGCGCGCCGGCGTGAGCGCGACGTTCTCGCAGACGACTGTCATCCAGGCGACGCAACTGGTTCAGCGCATCATAAACCAACTGTGGTAGGTGGGGCGCTTTTTCCAGCCAGTCCGGAGCCTGCTGTTTGATACTGCGATAGACCGCTTTCGGTCCCATGCGCTCCTTCATCCAGTTTTCCAGATAGGGCTTGCCGGTCTGCCACAGATCCAGCTCAGGATAGAGCTGGCGCCCCAGGCCTTCGACATTCAACAGGGTTTTCTGCAACAGCACTAACTGGGGCTGCACTTCCATATTGAAACGGCGAGCAGTCTGGAACAGTCCCAGCAATACCTGCCCAAAGGAGATATCTTTCAGTGGCTTTTCAAAGATCGGCTCACACACACTGCGGATGGCCGTTTCAAAAGCATCGACGTTAGTATCTGCAGGCACCCAGCCAGAGTCGACATGGAGCTGGGCAACCTGACGGTAGTCGCGACGGAAGAAGGCCAGGAAGTTACGAGCCAGATAGCTCTGATCTTCCAGCGACAGGGAACCGATAATGCCGAAATCGACGGCAATATATTGTGGTTCGGAGGGATTATCCCGGGAAACAAAGATATTACCCGGGTGCATGTCGGCATGAAAGAAGCTGTCACGGAACACCTGGGTGAAAAAGATCTCCACACCGCGTTCGGCCAGCTTCCTCATATCGGTATTCTGGGCCTGCAGCTGCTTGACGTCGGCCACCGGGATACCATGGATCCGCTCCATCACCAGTACATTAGCGCGGGTGTAATCCCAGTAGATCTCAGGTACATAAAGGATATCTGAGCCTTCGAAATTGCGTCGCAGCTGTGAGCCGTTAGCCGCTTCCTTACGCAAATCCAGCTCATCAAAGATCGTCTGCTCATACTCAGCCACCACTTCCACTGGGCGCAACCGGCGCCCCTCACTCCAAAGCAGCTCAACCAGCTGGGCGAGGCTATAGAGCAGGGCGACATCTTTGCGGATGGTCTTAGCGATACCGGGGCGAATCACCTTCACCACCACTTCACGGCCATCATGCAATGTAGCCCTGTGGACCTGGGCAACCGAAGCCGATGCCAGTGGCTCTACATGGAAGTTCAGGAACAGCTGATCCACCGGCTGCTGTAATGCCTGCTCAATGATTTTCTGTGCCTGAGGGCCATCAAACGGCGGCACCCGGTCCTGCAACCGGGTCAGCTCTTCGGCGATATCATCCGGCAGCAGGTCCCTGCGGGTGGAGAGCATCTGACCAAACTTGATGAACACCGGCCCCAGCTCTTCCAGCGCCAGGCGCAGCCTTTCTGCTTCAGGCTTATCAGCCCTGATCAGGTAGCGCCAGGGAAGCAGCCACAACAGCAAGCGAACCGACAGAGGCATCGCATTGTGTTCAAGGAAGGTATCGAGACGGTATTGGGCGATAACCCGGGTGATTTTGAGGATTCGAAGCAGACGTCTCACTGGACGGGGGCCTTATATAACAACATTAAAGTAGAAGTATGCAGCGAGCCTGTTTAGTCGCTACACACCTGATTACGGCCATTTTCCTTGGCCTGATATAGCAGAGCATCTGCCCGACTGAACAGCGCATCCACGTTATCCCCCTCTTTGGCTTCGGTAACACCAAACGACATGGTGACGGTGACCGGCTTGCCATGAAAGTTAAACGGACTGGATTCCACCGCCGCCCGGAGTTTCTCCAATGCGGTAGCGGCTTCTTTACGTGCTGTGGAAGGCATTATGATAACAAACTCTTCGCCGCCATAGCGGGCAACGAAATCAGTACTGCGCAGGCTGCGGGTCAATACGCGGGCAATGAGGCGCAATACCTTATCGCCCGCCAGATGGCCATAAGTGTCATTAATTCGCTTGAAGAAGTCGAGGTCACAGACGGCAACAGATAGCGGCGCCCGGTAGCGGGCCCAGCGTTCACTCTCGGAGAAGATCTGATCATCATAGGCCGCCCGGTTGGGCAGCCCGGTCAGCGGATCGGTGCGCGCCTTCATCCGCTCCTCTTCCATGTGCGCCTTAACCTGCCGGGTCTCCTGCTCCATCTGTTCAACCTTACCCATCAGGCCTTCATAACGCTCCTGCATGCGGCTTTCGCGAGCCTCTTCAGAGCGTTTGAAGTTGTCCATCGCCCGCATAATGCCGACCAGTTGGCGGGTCACATTCTGCTTGAGTTCGGTAATCTCATTGGTGGTTTTCACCGCCTCGTTGAGCGCGCGCACATCCTTGCGCACCTGGCTATCTAACAGGCGCTGGCTCTGGCCGACGGCCGCCTGCTCTTTCTGGCTGTCCGACAGGAAGCTTTGCACACCGGTCAGCTGTTCGCTCAGGTTTATCAGGTAGCGTTCGAAGTCTTCACTGGCATTGTTGTTGGCCTTGCCGACCAGCGTAACCAGCTCGCGCATCAGGTCGGGAAGATCAGCCAGTTCAAAGCCCTTCTCAACCTCCTGCACCAGCTTCCGGGCCAGCGGTTTCTCTTCCTGCGGGACATAAAGGCAGGCGATAAGCTCCAGCAGCTCACTGGCGATATTCTGCAACAGCATGCGGGTATCACCATCAACCGGGGAAGGCCTTCCCGGCTGAAGGTCAAAGTCACTGACCTGATCCTGACTGATACGCAGTCCTGACTGGCATTCGGCCAACCGGGCGATCAGGTCAGGCAATTCATAGAGGCTGTCGACGGCCGACTGGCTGCTCTGGCTGAGTTCATTCAGATCACTCAGGCTGGACTGCTGGGTCGCGATCGCTTTCATATCCGCGATCCACTTCTGCAGACTGATCAGCAGACGCTTGGCATTGTCCTCACGGCGCGAATCCCGACTACGAATCAGGCTTCCGAGACGCTGCGTGACCGGCTTAAGCTCACGGGCACCGCCATCAACCAGGGTTTGCTTAAGCACCCGCAGTTCATTATCAAGATCGGCATCATCCCCCTGCAGGGCAATGGTCATTCCGGATACGAGCTGTTTAAGGCTCTCAATGGTCAGCTCCGCGGCTTTGGCATTGCCTTCGGTTTCCAGCGCCAGCTCACGGTATTTCTTTTTCCAGTCGTCTTGCTCCGATGCCACGCTGCTTCCTCTAATCCGTAAAGCGTCAGATCCCTGAAGGGAAGGTTGTCATCAAGATGTTAGTCTAACCCGTTAAGCGGTACTAAAAATAGCGGACATTTTAACCAAAAAAACCGCCATGAAGGCGGTTTTTTCCGTGAGCAGTTATAACCAGTATCAGTTTGCGCTCTGACGCTCCTGCTCAACCAGGTAGTTTACGACTTTCAGCATTTCCTGATGACCGCCGGCTGTCTGGGCCGTAATACGGTATTTACCGTTCACCACCATCGCCGGGACACCGGTAATCTGATAACCGCGGGCTTTCGATTCACCCTGCTTCAGCTTGGTTTCGACTGCAAAGGAGTTATACAGCTTCTTAAACTTTTTCTCATTTACACCCAGCTTGCCATAAAACTCAGCCAGTTTTTCCGGGCTGTTGAAACGTTTCTTTTCAATATGCACCGCATCAAAAGTCGCCTGATGGGTTTTATCCGTGGTTTTAAGCAGATCACTGATGTAATAAGCGCGCGCCAGCGGCTCCCAGCTGCGGCCAAACACGACAGGTATCCGGACAAAATTTACATCCTGCGGCTGAGCATGGTGCCAGCTTTGTACCAGCGGCTCGAAGCTGTTGCAGTGAGGGCATGGGTAGCCGAACAGTTCAACCACCTCCACCCGCTTCTTATCTGTCGTGGTAACAGGGAAAGGTAGCTTCTCATAGTGAACCCCTTCCTCATACTTATCAGCCGCCAGCGCAACCACCGGCAACAGTAATGTTGCGATCAGCAATCCAATTTTTTTCAGCATCTTTCATCTCCATTACAGTCTTCAAATCTGATGACTGGATATGACCTTTACCAAACCACTAAGTTCGCCTGTCCGGTATCTGCAACAGCGGGCAGCGGTACAGTTGCCCTGATCCGAGAAACGGCAGCGACAAAAAAGGCAGCCTAAGCTGCCTTTTCCGAACCGGGACTGAACTGATCAGTTCAGACCCTGAATGTAGCTTGCGACCGCTTTGATCTCGACATCGCTCATTTTAGCAGCAATATCGCGCATCATTTTATTCGGATCGTTTGCACGTTCGCCAACACGGAATGCTTTCAGCTGCTTCTCTACGTAAGCTGCATGCTGACCGCTCAGAGCCGGGAAGCCGGCCTGGCCGTTACCGTTACCGGTCGGGCTGTGGCAAGCGGTACAAGCCGCAATGCCTTTCTTGGTTACGCCTGCACGGTAGATGGACTGACCGGCAGCAACCTGATCTTTGGCAGCGTGACCGATGGTTGTCTTCTTAGAGGCAAAGTACGCAGCGATATCAGCCAGATCCTGATCGCTCATGCCGTCCAGCAGGCCGGTCATCTCAACCACCGGACGAGTACCGCCCTTGATCTCTTTCAGCTGTTTCAGCAGGTATTTTTCGTTCTGCCCCGCCAGTTTTGGAAAGTTGGCAATGGCGCTGTTACCATCGGCACCGTGACAAGCGGCACATACAGCAGTTTTCGCCTTACCCGCTGCAGCATCACCGGCTGCGTGAGCAACCCCTGTGATACCCAGGGTCAACATTAAGCTGATCAGTAGTTTATTCATCGACTAACCCAGACTCTTGCTTTTATAAAATTGCTTACGATCGCCGCTTAAGATTGGACCCGGACTTGCCGCGCGATGACCGTTTTATCCTCACCTTTTCCCTGCGATACTAGTGTATATCCCTTATCGCGGGTAAAATTTGGCGCAATTATAACCTAATATCCTTACAAACTGGAACGGCAAACCGAGTTCCAACAATCAGCGACCCCGAACCCATGTCAATAAACCCTTCCCAGCTGCGTTATAACAGCGCCAAGTTCAATATTAGTGCCGCGAAACTGCACCAGTGTCCAGCCGACTTTGGTGCAGAGGTAGCCTTTGCGGGCCGCTCCAATGCCGGTAAATCCAGCGCTATTAATACCCTGACCGGCAATAATAAGCTGGCCCGGACCTCCAAAACGCCCGGACGCACCCAGCTGATCAACTTCTTCGACCTGAATGTCGAAGGTGTTCGCCTGGTTGACCTGCCTGGCTACGGCTTTGCCAAAGTCCCGGTCGAAATGAAACTGCACTGGCAGAAACATCTGGGTGAGTATCTGGAGAAACGCCAGTGCCTGCGCGGTGTGGTGCTGGTGATGGATATTCGCCACCCGATGAAAGAGTTCGACCAGATGATGGTCGAATGGTGTGCCGCATCCCAGCTGCCGCTGCATGTGCTGCTGACCAAAGCAGACAAGCTGAAGCGCGGCCCGGCGCAGAGCACTCTGCTGATGCTGAAGAAAGAACTGAAAGCTGAACTGGGTGAGCTGGTCAGCGTACAGGTATTCTCTGCGCTGAAACGCCAGGGCGTCGATCAGTTGCAGCAGAAACTGGACCAGTGGCTGACCGCTGAAGCACCGCAGGATGACGCGGATCTGCCACATCAGGACGATGATTTCGCTGAGGACTAAGCAGTAGCAGGCAAAAAGAAGCCCCGGGAGACTTGGAAGGGGAACAAAGAAATCTCTCAGGGCTTCAACGCATGCTTGTTATGATAAGAGCTACCTACCGGCTTGGCACAGACTGATAGGTAAGCAACTCTCAGTAGTGAGAGTACGGAACCCGTTAAAGGTTCCGTCCCCGGCTCAATTAATGCGCCTGCTCCCAGTTGTCACCGATACCGGCATCCACCACCAGAGGGACATCCAGGCTGACGGCCTCTGCCATCATCTGTTTCGCCTGCTCAACAAAGCGGTCCAGCTGCGCTTCGGCCACTTCAAAGACCAGTTCATCGTGTACCTGCATAATAATGCGGGCATCCATATCACTTTCGCTCAGCCACTGATCGACCTGTACCATCGCCTTTTTGATAATGTCGGCGGCTGTTCCCTGCATCGGGGCATTAATCGCGGTACGTTCGGCGGCCTGTCGGCGCATGGCATTGCGGGACTTTATCTCCGGCAGGTACAGACGGCGGCCATACAGCGTCTCGACATAACCCTCTTCCGCCGCTTTCAGCCGGATCTCGTCCATATACCTCTGCACGCCCGGATAGGTCTCGAAGTAGTGATCGATATACTGCTTGGCCTCGTTACGGCCAATCCCCAGCTGTTTCGCCAGACCAAAGGCGGACATGCCATAGATCAGGCCGAAGTTAATCGCCTTGGCACTGCGACGCTGATCGCTGCTGACCTGATCCAGCCCCACCTTGAAGACTTCCGCTGCCGTGGCGCGGTGAACGTCGTCACCATGGGCAAACGCCGATAGCAGTCCCTGATCCTGCGACAGGTGCGCCATGATGCGCAGCTCAATCTGGGAGTAGTCTGCAGCGACGATCTTATAACCTTCAGGTGCCACAAAGGCCTGACGGATACGGCGGCCTTCGGCGTTGCGCACCGGGATATTCTGCAGGTTCGGATCGGAAGAGGAGAGGCGCCCGGTCGCGGTCACCGCCTGGTGATAGGAGGTATGGATACGCCCTGTGGCCGGATTGATCATCAGCGGCAGCTTATCGGTATAGGTGGATTTCAGCTTACTCAGGCTGCGATGCTCCAGAATCAGCTTCGGCAGCGGATAATCCAGTGCCAGCTCCTGCAACACCTCTTCTGCAGTCGACGGAGCCCCCTTCGGGGTTTTCTTCAGCACGGGTATCTTCTGCTCTTCAAACAGGATCTGCTGCAGCTGCTTCGGCGAGCTGAGATTGAACTCTTTACCCGCCAGATCAAACGCTTCCCGCTCCAGCTCCACCAGCCGGGCGGCAATTTCGACACTCTGCTCACCCAGCAGCCGGGCATCGACCCGGGCTCCATTGCGCTCGATACGCGACAATACCGGGATCAGAGGTTTCTCAATCTGCTCGAATACGGCCGCCAGGGCCTCATCTTTATTCAGGCTGGCATTCAGCGTCAGGTGCAGACGCAGGGTAATATCGGCATCTTCAGCCGCATAGGGCGCCGCCTGTTCCAGATCAATCTGATTGAAGGTCAGCTGCTTCTTGCCCTTCCCGGCGATATCCTCAAAGTGGATCGTCTTCATGCCCAGGTATCTGTCCGCCAGGCTGTCCATATCATGACGACTGGCGGTGGAGTTGAAAACATAGGATTCCAGCATGGTATCGAAGGCGACGCCTTTCAGCTCGATACCATAACGGGCCAGCACGTTCATATCGTACTTGATATGCTGACCGACCTTGAGCTGTTGATCACTTTCCAGCAGCGGCTTCAGTTTCTCCAGCAGGCGCGCGCGACTGATCTGTTCCGGCGCACCGACGTAGTCATGGCCACAAGGAACATAAGCCGCCTGGCCCGGCTCCACTGCGAAGGAGACCCCGACCAGCTCCGCTTCCATATAATTGAGGCTGGTGGTTTCGGTATCGAAGGCAAACAATTCAGACTGCGTCAGTATCTCCAGCCAGCTATCCAGCTCCGCTTCAGTGAGCACCAGCTGATAATCTGTTTCGATCTCATCGGCAGCCAGTTCGGCGGGGTCATTGCCATCAGCCACGGCAACCGGTCCGGCTTCCAGCGCCTGCACCCAGCTGCGGAACTCAAAGCGGCTGAACAGCGCTTTCAGCGCGTCGTTATCCGGCTGCGGCAACTGGAAGTCGTCGATCGACTCATGCAACGGCACATCCAGCTTAATCGTGGCCAGCAGGTAGGAAAGCTCCGCGGCTTCGCGATTATCCTGCAGCTTTTTCGGCATGATCTTGGAGCCGCGAAAGCCCAGCGCCGGGATCTTATCCAGATTGTCGTACAGATCCTTAATCCCGCCGATCCCCTGCAACAGAGCCAGTGCGGTCTTCTCACCCACGCCCGGCACCCCGGGAATGTTATCGACCTTATCGCCCATCAGGGCCAGATAATCGATGATCAGGTGCGGTGGAATACCGAACTTCTCTTCCACCCCGGCAACATCCATATGACTGTCGTTCATGGTATTGATCAGGCTGACATGCTGGTCCACCAGCTGCGCCATGTCCTTATCGCCGGTCGAGATGATTGTGGCACGCCCTTTTTCGCTGGCCTCGCGGGCCAGGGTACCGATCACATCGTCCGCCTCAACGCCCTCCTCAACCACCAGTGGCAGCCCCATGGCGCGGATAATGTCGTGGATCGGTTCGACCTGCAGCCGCAGGTCATCCGGCATCGAAGGACGCTGGGCCTTGTATTCCGGATAGATCTCGTCGCGGAAGGTCTTGCCTTTGGCATCGAATACCACCACCACCGGACTGTGCGGATACTGATTAATCAGACTGCGCAGCATCGACGTCATTACCCGAACGGCGCCGGTGGGCGTACCATCAGAGGTACGCAGGTCCGCCTGCTGCGAGGCAAAGAAAGCGCGGTAGAGGTAGGAAGAGCCGTCCACAAGGATCAGCGGTGCAATCTGCTCGGTCATCAGAGTATCCGTTATCAGGTCCACAATTAGTGGCCCATCATAAAGGATCAGCCCGGCCGACATAAACTGCCTGAAGGCCAAAAGCTTCAGGTACAATGAAAAGATGCAAAATTGTAGTGAGGAGGACACTCACCATGCTTAAATACTTGCTGCTGGTGCTGCTATTGTTAGCACCTTCGGTTCAGGCGGAAGCCATTTCAGCGGACGATGAAAACGAACCTCAGGTAACCATCCGCCACGATGCGGGTAAAACCTATTACGAGTACCGGGTGGGCGGCGAGCTGCGAGAGATCAAAGTCGTCCCGGAGAATGGCAAACCTTATTATCTGGTGCCGGCGCAGGGCGAGTTTATCCGCCACGAAGAGTCACAGCTGCTGGTTCCCAAATGGATTCTGTTTAGTTGGTAATATGGCTGTATATACTGAAGTAACCGAGGCTGACCTGAACGGCCTGCTGGCTGATTATGATCTGGGTTCGCTGGTTTCGATGCAGGGCATCGATGGCGGCATCGAAAATACAAACTACTTTGTGACCCTGCAACAGGGCGACAAAACCACTGAGTACGTCCTGACACTGTTTGAAGAACTGAGCCAGGAAGAGTTGCCGTTCTTCGTCGAGCTGTGCCAGTGGCAGGCCGACCGTGGGGTGGATGTCCCCTACGCGATCCGGGATCGTAACGGTATTGGCCTGAAACGCCTTAACAACCGCCCGGCCGTGCTGCAACCCCGCCTGCGAGGCGGCCATGTTGCACAACAGGATCTGACCCCTGCCCACTGCGCATCTGCCGGTAAGGTACTGGCGCAGTTCCATAATGCCGGTAGGGATTTCTACCTCAAGCGACAGGCGCACCGGGGTGTCTTCTGGTGGCGCCGGGAAAGTGCCAATATCAAGTCCCACCTGCAGCAGGAAGACGCTGAGCTACTGATGGATGAGGTGTCCGCCTTCGATCAGCTGCGCGAACAGCCGGGTGATCTGCCTATGGGAGTGATCCATGGCGACCTGTTCCATGATAACGCGCTGTTTGAAGGCAGTGATATCACCGCCCTGCTGGATCTTTATAACGCCGCCACCGCCTACTTTCTCTATGACCTGGCCATTGTCGCCAACGACTGGTGCACCAATGCCGACGGCAGCATCGATCTGGCCCGCGAACAGGCACTGCTGGAAGCCTATGCAGCGGTCCGTCCCTTTACCCCGGACGAGCAGCAAGCCTGGCCGGTACTGGCACGCACAGCGGCCATGCGCTTCTGGCTCTCCCGCCTGATCCCATGGCTGGGCATCGCCCAGGAGATGCGCAGCGATGATGCCCCGGAGATGAAGCTGAAAGATCCTGACGAGTTGAAGCAGATTCTGCTCAACCGCCGTCAGTTCCCGACCTCTCTGCCCGCCTGATCACACCGCTGCTTTGAGACGGGGCTGCAGCTTTCGCCCTGTCTCGCTATAATCCCACCACTGAATATTCATACAGTCTTTTAGATCACAGGTCAGCCGCGATGGACGTAACCCACATAATTGATTCCCTCAATGATGCCCAGCGTGAGGCTGTTACCGCGCCGGCACAGAATATGCTGGTACTGGCCGGCGCCGGTTCCGGTAAGACCCGGGTGCTGGTGCACCGTATCGCCTGGCTGATCCAGACCGAAGGGATGTCGCCCTATTCCATTATGGCGGTAACCTTTACCAACAAGGCGGCGAAGGAGATGCGCGGCCGTATTGAGGACCTGCTGAACCTTAACCCGCGCGGCATGTGGGTCGGCACCTTCCACGGCCTGGCCCACCGCCTGCTGCGTTCGCACTGGCAGGATGCCGGCTTACCGGAAAATTTCCAGATCATGGACAGTGACGACCAGTTGCGGGTAATCAAGCGACTGGCAAAAGAGGCCGGACTGGATGACAAGCGCTGGCCGGCGAAGCAGTTCCAGTGGTATATCAACGCCAAAAAGGATGAGGGACTGCGCGCCGCCCATATCGATGCCTGTGGCGATATGATCGAAGGCACCATGCTGAAGATGTATGAAGCCTATGAAGGGGCCTGTGAGCGCGGCGGCATGATCGACTTCGGCGAGCTGCTGTTGCGCTCTCTGGAGCTGCTGCGCGACCGTAAGCCGGAACTGCTGGCCCATTACCAGCAGCGCTTCCGCTACATCCTGGTGGACGAATTTCAGGATACCAACAGCATCCAGTACGGCTGGTTGCGCCTGCTGGCAGGTAACAGCGGCAAGCTGATGGCAGTCGGCGACGATGACCAGTCGATCTATGGCTGGCGCGGTGCCAAGATCGAGAATATCCAGAACCTGTCGCACCACTTCGACGACCTGCTCACCATCCGCCTGGAACAGAACTACCGCTCTACCGGCAATATCCTCCGTGCCGCCAACAACGTGATCCGCAATAACCAGGGCCGGCTGGGCAAAGAGCTGCACGCCAACACCGGCGACGGCGATAAAATTGCCCTCTATGCCGCCTTCAATGAGCAGGATGAAGCCCGCTTTATTGTCGACCGTATCGAGAGCTGGATCTATAAGGGCAATAAGCGCGCGGATTCCGCCATTCTCTATCGTTCCAACGCCCAGTCGCGGGTACTGGAGGAAGCGCTGATCCGCAGCGGCATCCCTTACCGCATCTACGGTGGCCAGCGCTTCTATGACCGCCTGGAGATCAAGAACGCCCTTGCCTATATGCGCCTGCTCAGCAACCGCGATGACGACACGGCGATGGAGCGGGTGATCAACGTCCCGACCCGGGGCATCGGCACCCGCACTATCGAGGAGATCCGCTCGCTAGCCCGTGAACAGGGCATCTCCATGTGGCGCGCTGCCAGCGAGATCGTTGCTAACCGCGCCCTGCCCGCCCGTGCAACCAATGCGCTGGCAGCTTTTCTGGAACTGGTCAGCAATATGGACAGTGCCACTCAGGGCGTCGAACTGCATGAGATGGCCGACCATGTGCTGCAGAGTACTGCGCTGATCGACCACCACCTGAAGGAGAAAGGTGAAAAGGGCCAGTCGCGGGTCGAGAACTTACAGGAACTGGTCAATGCGGCACGTCAGTTTGCCAATAGCTGGAGCGAAGAATTTGCCGACGAATTCAGTTCACCGCTGGCCGCCTTCCTGGACCAGGCGGCGCTGGATGCCGGGGACGCTCAGGCAGATGAGCACCAGGACAGCGTACAGCTGATGACCCTGCATTCGGCCAAGGGCCTCGAATTCCCACTGGTCTTCCTGGCCGGTATGGAAGAAGGCCTGTTCCCCCACAGTATGTCGGCAGAGGAACCCGGCCGGCTGGAGGAGGAACGACGGCTCTGTTATGTGGGCATTACCCGCGCCATGGAGCAGTTACAGATCACCTATGCCGAGTCGCGCCGGATGCACGGCCAGGAGAACTATAACCGGCCCTCGCGCTTTATTCAGGAGATCCCGATCGATCTGCTGGAAGAGGTCAGGCTTAACGCCAGTGTCAGTCGCCCGCTGACCGCCCGCAGCGATACCCGCTCCAGCCTGCGACAAAGCAGCTCACTGAAAAATGCCGAGGTGCCATCAACCAATCTGGCGCTGGGCCAGCGGGTGATGCATCAGAAGTTTGGGGAAGGGACAGTGCTGAACTTTGAAGGGGACGGCCCTAAGGCACGGGTTCAGGTGAACTTTGACTATGAAGGGGTGAAGTGGCTGATGGTCGGCTTTGCTAACCTGCAGCCGATCGGCTGATCGGGCTGATAGTGAAAAAACCGGGACGGGTTCCCGGTTTTTTCAGAAGCCGGACAGGCCGATATTCAGTTGAGAGCTGTCCTGATGCTGCCAGAGTTCAACACAATACCCCGGGACAACCATCAGTTCGCAGTCATCGCCATTATCCAGCCGCCCCTGCATATGCCCCTCAAGGGCTGAAACCAGGTGATCGGTATCATCGTCATGGGCAAAGCGATTGATAATCTGACTAAAGCTGTACAGCTCTTCAAAGATACTCACCACCACCCGGTTAACCGGATCGATCTTAGCCGCACCGCTATAAATATGTTCCTTACGCTCATATTCATCTTTATGCAGCCAGAGGCAAAGTGATGGTTGCTCAATCTTCAGACCATGCTTGGTACTCATCAGGTACTCCCACAGCTTGAAGCTATCCAGCTCAACCAGGCGGGAACGGGTCTCATCATTCTGATTGCGGGTCAGACAATGCACCAGCTTTTGCGACTGATGAAACTCAGGCCGGGCTGCGCCCTGAGCGTAGGTCGCTACTTCGAGTTCGTTTAATATTGCCATTGCACTTAATTACGACTCCTTCCGTGGAGCTCATGGATAAATTGTCACGACACTCTAACGGTGCCGAATTTGCCGTACAAGCGATCAAGTACGTTGAAGTCCTCCTAATCCAATCCATTGGTGACGGAGGTCAATTCAGGCGGCGGGCAGGCGCCTTATATGTCCCTTATCATCGATGGCAACCAGCACACATTCGGCTTCGGTTACCTTGCGCAGCTCAGCCCCATCCGGGCAGCGGCCCCAGACCTCTACCCAGATCGAGAGCGAACTCCGTCCCCGCTCGACCACCTGGGTATAAAAGGACAGAATGGTGCCGACCAGCACCGGCGACATAAACTGCATCGGCCCGATAGAGACCGTCGCAATTCGTCCCTGCGCTTCACGCGCTGCATGCACCTCAGCGGCCAGTACGACCTGCGCACTGACCCAGCCACCGTAGACATCGCCAAACATATTGGCGGCCTCGCTCCCGGCAGGCAGCTGTATGCTCAGTTCACCGTCAGGTGTCAGGGTTTCAGCCTGTTCCAGCGTAGCCATCTCACTGTATTTCCTGGGTATAAGACAAAAAGAGTATGTGACAATACTAAAAGCTGCTGTGGCATAACAACAAGGTGATTAAGATATTTTTCCTATATTACGCTAATAAGCTGCTATAGCATGCCATCAGTCCCTCCGTAGCATAGCGCGCCGCTATGACAGACAGATGGAAAACACGCCCCAGCTATGCAGATCCATCCCCTGACCTGGTTGAAATCTGCTCAGGATGACAACTTGTCACATTTTTGTCATCAGGCGCTTTTATAGTGCCCCCAGCGTCTAAAACAACTTCTAATTTTTTGTTCTCTCTCAGGAGCTTCAAATGAAACCGATGACTAAGCTGTTCGCAGCAGTTGCCATGGCTGCAGCTTGTACTACTGCTTCAGCATCCGACCTGCTGGACAAGAACCTGCCTGTTTACCAGAAAGCATCTGGCGTATCCGGTAACCTGTCCAGCGTAGGTTCCGACACTCTGGCCAACCTGATGACTCTGTGGGCTGAGGAATTCAAGCGTCTGTACCCTAACGTCAACATCCAGATTCAGGCTGCGGGTTCCTCTACTGCGCCTCCGGCCCTGACCGAAGGTACTGCGAACATGGGTCCTATGTCCCGTAAGATGAAGGACAAGGAACTGGAAGCTTTTGAGAAGAAATTCGGCTACAAACCGACTCCGGTTGCCGTAGCCATCGATGCGCTGGCGGTCTTCGTACACAAAGACAACCCGATCAAAGGCATGGACATCACTCAGGTTGATGCGATCTTCTCCTCTACCCGCAAGTGCGGTGCTAAAGCAGATATCACCAAATGGGGTCAGACTGGCGTAAGCGGGACTCTGGCAGACAAGACTGTACAGCTGTACGGCCGTAACTCTGTATCCGGTACTTACGGCTACTTCAAGAAGAAAGCCCTGTGTAAAGGCGATTTCCGTAACAATGTAAACGAGCAGCCAGGTTCTGCATCCGTTGTACAGTCCGTATCAACGTCCCTGAACGGCATCGGTTACTCCGGCATCGGCTACAAGACTTCTTCCGTACGCGCCCTGCCACTGGCTAAGAAGCCTGGTCAGAAGTTCGTAGAAGCTACGCCTGAAAATGCAATCGCCGGCAAATACCCACTGGCACGTTCCCTGTATGTATACGTGAACAAGAAGCCAGGTCAGCCGATCGCCCCACTGGAGCGTGAATTCGTTAAGATGGTAATGTCCAAGGTTGGTCAGGAAGTTGTCGTGAAAGACGGCTATATCCCACTGCCAGCTAAAGTTGTTGAGAAACAGATGGCGGCTCTGGGCCTGTAATCTTATAGATCAATAACTTAGACATTATGTCTTAGTACGGGGGGGCCATGTATGGTTGCCCCCGTTTGCTTTGGCGCGCGCTATGTAACAAAAATGTCATAACGTTCAATTAATGTACGCGCCTCAACATCCAGGACCATTGCGCCATGAGTATCGACAACACACCTATCCATCCCGATCTGGATTTCGACACCCCGGCGGCGCAGCGTCTACGCAAGATTCGTGCATTTAAAGATAAGCTGGCCGGTGTTGGAATCGCCTTTGGCGGTATCAGCGTCATCGTCGCCATCCTGCTGATCTTCTTTTATCTGTTGTACGAAGTTGCTCCGCTGTTCCAGTCTGCAGAGATCCATCCCTGGCAAGAACAAGACCGACAGGTTGAGCCTTATGCTGTTCCCGGTGAGGGCAATACGCTTTACCTGACCATGGAAGAACAGGCCGAGATTGGCCTGCGCGTAACTGATGAAGCGATTCTGACGTTCTTTGATACCCGCTCCGGCGCCGTGATCAAATCAGAAAAGCTGGCTCTGCCTGAAGGAGCTACGGTTACCAGTTTTGCACTGGCATCGGAAGCCAGCCGCATACTTGCGCTGGGATTGAGCAATGGTCAGGCACTGGTCATAAAGCATAACTACAAGTCCACTTACCCTGACGGTAAGCGGGTTATCTCCCCGGAGCTGGCCTGGCCGATGGGAGAGGAACCTATTCAGGTTTCCGACACGCCGCTGACCCTGCTGGCGATTAACGGTGATGAAGAGAACTGGAGCCTGATCGGCGGTGACAACCAGCACCTGAAGCAGACCTCAATCTCCCTGACAGAGAACCTGTTCAGCGGCGAGGTTGAAGCGGAGGCAGAACGTTCAGAACTGCCATACCTGAATATCAATGCCCGCAAGATCCTGCTGATGCCTGATAACCGCTGGATGATGATCAGCGGCGCCGAAGGCAAGATTGCCGTGGTGGATATGCAGGCTGAAGGCGGTCCGAAAGCAACCCAGCTGATTAAAGGCAGCAGTGGCGAGATCACCAGCTTTAACCTGTTGCTGGGCGGAAACTCGGTGCTGGTCGGCGATAATAAAGGTCAGATGTCACAGTGGTTCCTGGTACGCGATGAAAACCAGAACTGGCAGCTGTCCAAGATTCGCAGCTTTGCCAGCGGATCGAACCCGATCAACAGCCTGTCCACAGAACACCGCCGCAAAGGCTTTGTCACTGTCGATGACAGCGGTATGCTGCGCATGTACAGCACTACCGCCAACCGTAACTCTCTCAGCCATAGCATCGCTTCCGGTGCCGTGGACAATGCCGTGCTGTCGCCCCGCTCCAACGCCTTGCTGGTGGAAAAGGACGGCCAACTGGCACTGTGGAAGATCGACAACGAACATCCGGAGATCTCCTGGAGCGCACTCTGGAGCAAGGTCTGGTACGAAGGTTATGAGGAGCCAGAGTTCATCTGGCAGTCTTCTGCATCAACCAATGATTTCGAGCCCAAATACAGCCTGATGCCACTGGCATTCGGTACCCTGAAAGCGGCCTTTTATGCCATGCTGCTGGCGACCCCGTTGGCAATCTGCGGCGCGATCTACACTGCTTACTTCATGGTGCCGTCACTGCGCCGTAAGGTGAAGCCGTTTATCGAGCTGATGGAAGCACTGCCAACGGTTATCCTGGGCTTCCTCGCCGGTCTCTGGCTGGCCCCCTTTATGGAAACCAATCTGGCGGGTATTTTCCTTACCCTGCTGTTGGTTCCGGTCTCGATCGTCACCTTCGCCTTCATCTGGGCCCAGCTACCGAATAAAGTTCGCTACCTGATTCCGGAAGGCTGGGACGCTATTCTGCTGATTCCGGTGGTTGTCTGTTCCACCCTGTTCAGTTTCGAGATAGCCCCCCTGTTTGAGCAGCTGATCTTCGGCGGCGATATGCGCTACTGGGTGGCCAATGAGGTGGGTATCCCGTTCGACCAGCGTAACGCTCTGGTGGTGGGCATCGCGATGGGCTTCGCCATTATCCCGACCATCTTCTCAATCACCGAGGACGCCATCTTCGCCGTCCCTAAGCACCTGAGCTACGGCTCTCTGGCGCTGGGCGCAACACCATGGCAGACCCTGGTCCGCGTAGTCATGCCGACTGCCAGCCCGGGTATCTTCTCCGCCGTGATGATTGGTATGGGCCGTGCGGTGGGCGAAACCATGATCGTACTGATGGCAACCGGTAACACGCCCATCATGGACGTCAACATCTTCGAGGGTATGCGTACCCTGGCGGCCAATATCGCCGTGGAGATGCCGGAATCCGAGGTCGGCAGCACACACTACCGTATCCTGTTCCTGGCTGCCTTTGTGCTGTTCATGTTTACCTTCGTGGTGAACACCCTGGCGGAAACCATCCGTCAGCACCTTCGCAAAAAATACGGCTCCCTGTAATCCGGGTGTGATAGAGGCATAACGATGCGAATTTCTTTTAAAGAATGGACTAAATCCGGCGCACCCTGGGTCTGGTTGAACGCAGGTGCAGTAGCCATCAGCATGATTATGGTGGTTGGCCTGCTGATCCTGATCGCGGTGCGCGGTCTGGGTCACTTCTGGCCGGCTGACCTTGTACAGGCGACCTACAGCGAGAACGGCCAGCAGATGAAGCTGGTCGGTGAACTGGTCAACTCCGAGGATGTACCGGCTGATCAGCTACGCGACAGCGGTGTAGATGTACCTGAAGGTGCTGAGTTTATGCAGCGCAACCTGATCAAGGTCGGTAACCGCGATGTCGGTGGCAGCGACTTTATCTGGGTGCTGGATGACTTTATCTCCCAGAGTAGCAAGCCGGAGATGCTGTTCGCGGCAGAACGCCGTGAGTGGGGTAACTTCTACGGCTACCTGCGTTCAGTGAAGCAGGATGGCGAACTGGTTGCCAGCTATGATGGCTATGAGAAAACGGCTGAATACGAAGTCCTGTGGCAGGACTTCCAGAGCCGTATCGAACGGGCCCTGGTTCTGCACGAACAGATCAAGGATATCGAGAAAGGCGATATCGGTTCGATCAACTATGAACTGGAGCGCATCCGCCTGAAAGAGCGGGCGCTGCAGCTGAAAGAGATCACCGATCAGGCACGCTACCAGGAGCTGGATGCCCGCCGTGCCGAGCTGAATGCGGACTATGAAGTGCTGCAGAAGGATCTGACCGATCTCTATACCGCCTTTAACCGTGACAGCATCACCGCTGAGGTGGCCGACGGCCGTATCGTCGAGATCGAGATCTCCAAGATTGTTCGGGCTTTCCTGCCTAACGATATGGGACTGGGCGCCAAGATCGCGCACTATGCGGAGAAGATCGTCGAGTTTATGACCGATGATCCGCGTGAAGCCAATACCGAAGGTGGTATCTTCCCGGCTATCTTCGGTACGGTGATGATGGTACTGCTGATGTCCGTGATGGTGACGCCTTTTGGTGTCGTTGCCGCAGTCTACCTGCGCGAATATGCCAAGCAGGGTTTTGTCACCCGCCTGATCCGTATCGCAGTGAACAACCTGGCGGGGGTACCCTCCATCGTTTATGGTGTCTTCGGCCTCGGCTTCTTTGTTTACTTCCTGGGCGGCCATATCGATGATGCGCTGTTCCCGGAAGCCAAACCGGCTCCGACCTTCGGTACTCCAGGCCTGTTGTGGGCATCTCTGACGCTGGCACTGCTGACTGTACCGGTGGTGATTGTGGCGACCGAAGAGGGCCTGTCCCGTATCCCGCGGGCTGTGCGTGAAGGTTCCCTGGCGCTGGGTGCAACCAAGGCAGAAACCCTGTGGAAGGTCGTACTGCCAATGGCCAGCCCGGCAATGATGACCGGTGTGATTCTGGCGATCGCCCGTGCTGCCGGTGAGGTAGCACCGCTGATGCTGGTGGGTGTGGTCAAGCTGGCACCCAGCCTGCCGCTGGATATGAACTACCCGTTCCTGCATCTGGATCAGAAGTTCATGCATCTGGGCTTCCATATCTACGACGTTGGCTTCCAGAGCCCTAACGTCGAAGCAGCGCGGCCACTGGTTTACGCCACCGCCCTGTTGCTGGTGGCCGTGATTGCCATGCTGAACCTGTCAGCCATCGCAATCCGAAACCACCTGCGTGAAAAATACAAAGCACTTGAAATGTAACGCTGTATAGCAGACTTTAGTGAGAAGGTGTCAGTCATGACTAGCGAAGCCAAAACACACGCGATTGATATTTCCGCCATGCAGCGTGAAAACAGAACCCTGAACCTTGAGGACGAAACCACCGCCCTCGAAGTGAAAAACCTGAAACTTTACTACGGTGATAACGAAGCCCTGCACGGCATCGATATGATGATCCCGAAAAACCGCGTCACGGCCTTTATCGGCCCTTCCGGTTGCGGTAAGTCGACCCTGCTGCGCTGCTTCAACCGTATGAACGACCTGGTGGACAGCTGCCGTATCGACGGTCAGATCCTGCTGGATGATGCCAACATCTACGACCGCAGTGTCGACGTCGCCGAGCTGCGCCGTCGTGTCGGCATGGTATTCCAGAAGCCAAACCCGTTTCCGAAGTCCATCTACGAGAACGTGGCTTACGGCCTGCGTATTCAGGGTGTGACCAAGAAGCGCGTCATCGATGAAACGGTTGAATGGGCGCTGCGCTCTGCCGCCCTGTGGGATGAAGTTAAGGACCGCCTGCACGAAAGTGCACTGGGTATGTCCGGTGGTCAGCAGCAGCGTCTGGTTATTGCCCGCACCATCGCGGTTAAGCCGGAAGTCCTGCTGCTGGATGAGCCGGCCTCCGCACTGGACCCGATCTCCACCCTGAAAATCGAGGAACTGATCCACGAGCTGAAGAACGACTTCACCATCGTGATCGTAACCCACAATATGCAGCAGGCAGCGCGTGTATCTGACTACACTGCATTCATGTATATGGGCGACCTGATCGAATTTGGTGTCACCGACACCCTGTTCACCAACCCATCCAAGAAGCAGACCGAAGACTACATTACCGGTCGTTACGGCTAAGAGATCTGCGAATAAGCCCCGTGCCGCGGGAGGTAAATCACCTCCCGCTTTAAACCCGGGCCCGAAAACACAGCAACGGAGAGTGAAGCCGTGCAGTTTGAAGACAATTATTCATCACATATTTCCCAGCAGTTTAATGACGAACTGGAACAGATTCGTACCCAGCTGCTGACCATGGGTGGCATCGTCGAGCGTCAGGTGCATGACGCCGTGGAATCCCTGCTCACCGGTGATACCGAACTGGCAGAGCAGAGTCGTCGTGTCGATAAGCAGACCAATGATATGGAACTGATGATCGACGAACAGTGCACCATGATCATCGCCCGCCGCCAGCCAGCGGCCAGCGACCTCCGCCTGATTATCTCGGTCTCCAAGGCCGTCAGCGACCTGGAACGGATGGGCGATGAAGCCAGCCGAATCTGCCGTCATGCCATCGAGCTGGCAGATGCCGGTGACTCCCAGCGCGGCTATCAGGAAGTACGTCATATAGGTAACCTGGTACGCGCGATGGTGAAGGATGTATTGACCGCCTTCGCCCGTAACGATACCGAACTGGCGTATCGTGTTGCCAAGAAGGACAAAGAGGTCGATCAGGAATACCGCTCCGCCATGCGCTCGCTGGTGACCTACATGATGGAAGACCCACGTGCCATCTCCAGCGTCCTCAATGTGACCTGGGTGTTGCGTAGCCTGGAGCGTATCGGCGACCACGCCCGCAATATGGCCGAGCACCTGATCTACCTGGTCAGCGGCACCGATGTACGCCACAGCAGCCTGAAACAGATTAAACAGGCCGTTCAGGCAGATAGTGACAGCTGATTAAAGCCACACACTCAGCAATTCACCAAAGGGCAGCCCGACCGGCTGCCCTTTTTTATTGCCGCTACGCCAATACTCGCAAAAGTAATCCGGCATTTGGCCGATAGTCTAAGCTTGTACAGATACATTAGCCTATCGGGTCGCTTGCAGTCGCCCAACGCTATCCACACCGGTATTACTATGGATAAATACATTGTCTACGGAGATCTCAACTGCCCATTCTGCTATGCCCTGCAGGAACAACTGGCGAAATGTGATCTGCTGAATCAGGTAGACTGGCGGCTGATCGAGCACGCCCCCGACATCGGCGTTTACGGCCGTAACGCCGAGAGTCAGGCCGAGCTGGCCGGTGAGGTATTCATCGTTCGCAGCCGGGCCCCCCAGGTACAACTGGCACTGCCCCCGATCCGCAGCGACAGCCGCTTCGCTATCCTCTGCATCATTGCCGCGATGGAGCTGGACGACGCCAAAGCCCGGCAACTGCGCCATAACCTCTATCGCTCACTCTGGATTGAAGGCCTGGATATCGCCAATACCGCGGTGATTTATGACTGTATAACCGACGCCGGGCTGCCGGGCGAACTCAACATTGAGGAACGCCATGAAGAGATGCTCGCACACTGGCAATCAGAGTGGGAGCATGGCGATTTCGCCCTGAGGATTCCGGTAGTGGCGGCACCCGACGGCCGGCGTATGCTGGGACTGGCGCCGCCAGAACAGCTGCTATCATTCTTTGGCGGGGCCGAAGTCGAAGCCAGCCCGGAAAGCATGGACAGCTGTCGCCATATCGACCGCCAGACCATCTGCCTGCTGACCGGCCGTGATACCGACAAGGTCTGGCCACTGATCGCGGCCCTGCGGGATGACTTCAATATACTGCTGCCCGCCTCGGCAATGGAGCTTAAGCAGTTGCTAAACGGCAGCGAAGCCCCGGACCTGGTGTTGCTGGATAGCAGCGAACAGTGGCAGACGACACTTGAGCTGTGCCACGATCTGAGCCAGCAGCAGCTGGATCACAACACGCCGCTGGCGCTGGTGGGTGAAGATATCAGCGAAAGCCAGGAAGTGGCCGTCTATGATGCCGGTGCAGCTGACTACTTCACCACCCATCGAGCCCCGGCGGTACTGCGCGCCCGGGTAAGAACCCTGCTGCAGCTGAAACGCTCGCATGACCTGCTGGAGCGCGCTGCGCGGATCGATGGCCTGACCCAGGTCTATAACCGCCGCGAGTTCGAACGCACCCTGGAAGTCGAATGGCGACGAGGTCAGCGCTCAAAGCGCAGCCTGTCGCTGATCCTGCTCGATATTGACCACTTTAAACAATACAACGACCATTATGGCCACCTGACCGGAGATGGCTGTCTGAGAACCGTTGCCCAGACGATTAAGTCATCTGTCCGCCGGGTGCAGGATATGGCCTGCCGTTATGGCGGCGAAGAGTTTGCGGTGATTCTGCCGGAAACCGATATCTATGGCGCCTCGCAGCTGGGGGAGAAGATCCGCCGCCAGATCGCGGAGCTGCAGATAAAGCACGACGGCCTGAAGCCGGGGGCCACGCTCACCATCAGTATCGGCATCGCCTGCATGAACCCGGCAGACGTTGACAGCCCTCACCTGCTGATCGAAGCCGCCGACCAGGCGATGTACCAGGCCAAGGCCGATGGCCGTAACCGGGTGGTCAGTGCCGACTGAGCCGGCCTGACAGACGTGGGCTAGCAGTAGTCGGCGAACGGCGGAAACAGTTCGATCAGCCCATCGCGCCCCAGTGAACGCATCAGTTCCATATTGCGCTCTGGAATCGCATCCGGATCCGGATAGTTCATCAGTACCCGGCTCATCTGGCCTTCGCGGATAATATGGAAGCAGGGAAACGGCATCCGGTTGGTCCAGTGACTGAGGTCATCGGCCGGAACACCGCCGAACAGGTAGGCCGGATGAAAGCTGGCCAGCTGAAAGGTCCCCGCCAGGCCAGACTGCTTCAGCAGGTCTTCCAGCAGCGCCAGCATATCGAGATAGTCGTAGAAGTCAGCCAGCGCATAGGGCGTGATAAAGAGCGTGGTAGCGATCTCGTCTTCGCCACTCTGGTGGATCAGTTCCAGTTCCTGCAGAAAACCTTCGGCGATCTGCTGCGGCTCAGTCTCGGCGCAGACGGCATAACGCAAGGTGGCATTTTTAACCACCGGCGCCGCAAAGGGACAAAGGTTCTGGCCTACCACCAGGGTTTCCACCCAGCGGCGGCACAGGGCCTCAACTTCATCAATCGAATACTGCTTCAATGTTTCAATCCCATCCGCAACTATATGAGGTTAAGCCCTGAAGGCGGCAACAGCGGACTGTTGTCCCGACTCAGATTTCTTTTGCAGGTGGCAGTGATAATATACGCGCACCCGTAATCAGGAAGTATGCCACGTGCCGATCCCCAGTGCTTTGACTAAAGCCAGTTTTGATACCCGCTGGACCTCCCTCAGACGCCCTACAGAGCAGCAGGTGCCACGCTACTGGCGCAGCTGGCTGACAGACAGGGGCTCGCTGACACAGCGTCTGGTGCGCCTCAGCCAGGGTGACTTCCGGGTCGAGGTGGTCTGGCAGGGCTGGAGCCGGCCGACCCGCTCTGAAGCCAAGGCCCTGAATATGCGTACCCGGCAGCGCGCCCTGATTCGCGAAGTCCAGCTGATCGGCCGGGACCAGGCCTGGGTCTATGCCCGCTCGGTGTTTCCCGCCACAACCCTGACCGGCAGCCAGCGCCAGCTGAAGCTGATCGGCACCCGTTCGCTGGGTACCATCCTGTTTCGGGACCCGACCATGCGCCGCGGCCCGTTGCAGGTCAGCCGCCTGCAACTGAAAGACCGGCAGGCAGTCTGGGCGCGGCGCTCGCTGTTCTATCTTTCCGACAAGCCGTTGCTGGTCTGCGAGGTTTTTCTGCCAGCGCTACAACAGGTAGAATGTGCTGCAGAAAACAACCGATAAAGACTCCACTATGACCGCACAGCTCAACCCGTCCTTGTCCTGGAAAGAGAAACTCGGCGCCTATGGCCAGCTGATGCGGATCGATCGTCCCATTGGTACCCTGCTGCTGCTGTGGCCAACCTACTGGGCGCTGTGGGTTGCGGCGGGTGGTTTACCAGACCTGAAGCTGCTGCTGATTTTCACCCTCGGGGTCTGCCTGACCCGGGCAGCCGGTTGTGTGATCAATGATTTTGCCGACCGCAAGGTAGACGGCCATGTAAAGCGCACCCAGAACCGGCCCATGCCCTCCGGCAGGGTCAGCAGCCGCGAAGCGATCAGCCTGTTTATCGGCCTGATGCTGCTGGCGTTTATCCTGGTTCTGTTTACCGATCCTCAGACCATTCTGCTCTCGGTCGGAGGCTTGCTGCTGGCATTCAGCTACCCCTTTATGAAACGTTACACCCATCTGCCTCAGCTGGTCCTCGGGGCGGCCTTTGCCTGGGCGGTACCGATGGCCTTCAGCGCGGTACGCGGTGAAGTACCGGCCGAAGCCTGGCTGATCTATCTGGCCACCCTGCTCTGGACGGTCGCCTACGATACCAAGTATGCGATGGTGGACCGGGATGACGATCTGAAGATCGGCATTAAATCCACCGCCATCCTGTTTGGACAGCATGACCGGCTGATGGTTGGCCTGCTGCAGGGGCTGACATTGCTGACACTGCTGGGGCTGGGCCTGATGCTGCAGCTGACCACCTGGTACTACCTGGGGCTGCTGGCCGCCGGCGCTTTGTTTGTCCACCAGCAGTGGCTGATTCGCGACCGCGACCGCGACCTCTGCTTTAGGGCCTTTCTCAATAACAACCGGGTCGGACTGGCCATATTCGCCGGGATACTGCTACAGTATTCAGCGGCCTGATCGCTGTAAATTCTTATACTATGGACGGTATTTCAGCCGCAGCTTGCGCTTGCACAGGGCGGGCGTCATATTTGTGTAACAATATTGTCTTGTAATAGTGCCGTCCTGAACCCACGTCAGAGAGGCTTTTTACATGTCTTCCCCGAAAAAGGTGCTGATCGTCGATGACGAAGCGCCGATTCGCGAAATGATCGCAGTGGCACTCGAGATGGCTGGCTATGAATGCCTCGAAGCGGACAGCGCCAATGCCGCTCACGCCATCATCGTCGATGATAAACCCGATATGGTATTGCTGGACTGGATGATGCCGGGCACCAGCGGTGTCGACTTCGCCCGTCGCCTGCGCAAAGATGAACTGACCTCCGACCTGCCGATTATCATGCTCACCGCCAAAGGTGAGGAAGATAATAAGATTAAGGGACTGGAGTGCGGTGTCGACGACTACATCACCAAGCCGTTTTCACCCCGGGAGCTGGTTGCCCGCCTGAAAACAGTCCTGCGCCGCACCACACCGAAAGGCATCGAAGAACCGGTATCCGTGGATGGCCTGACACTGGACCCTATTTCGCACCGCGTCACCTCTGATGCCAGCCCGATTGAGCTGGGTCCGACCGAATTCCGCCTGCTGCAGTTCTTTATGACCCATCAGGACAGGGCTTACTCCCGCAGTCAGCTGCTCGACATGGTCTGGGGTGGTAATGTCTATGTGGAAGAGCGTACAGTGGATGTACATATTCGTCGCCTGCGTAAAGCACTTGGAGAGCGTCACGATTATCTGGTACAAACAGTACGCGGTACCGGATATCGTTTTTCCTCTAAAGTAGCCTGAGATAACTGATGCATAAGCTCCGTCACTCCATGCTCAGCAGCCTGTTTATGGCCGCCATTCCGGGATTGCTGATCGGTTTTATGGTGGGGCACCCTGGTTGGATACTGGGCCTGGCCATACTGATCTGGGGCATCTATCAGTCACACCAGTTTGGTCGCCTGACCGACTGGCTGCAGTTTGAAAGCGAGAAGGAACCGCCGGAAGCCGGCAGTCACTGGGGCGAGTTATTCGATGAACTGTCGCGCTTACAAAAGCGGCACAAGTCGCGTGAGAAATATCTGCGCAGTGTCATCACCCGCTTCCAGCAGTCGTCTGCGGCATTGCATGATGCGATTGTCATCATCGACCGGCATAACAACCTGGAGTGGTGGAACAAGGCCGCTGACCGGTTATTGGGACTGAAAGCGTCCTCTGACCGTGGAAAACCGGTTATGAACCTGCTGCGCGATCCGCGCTTCATCCGCTATTTCAAGAAAGACAACTATGCCGAGCCACTGCAGTTAATCTCTCCGGTCGATCCGGAGGTTCAGCTGCAATACCAGATCACCAAGTTTGGTCAGGGGGATCACCTGCTGGTGGCCCGCGACATTACCCGCCTGATGCGCCTGGAACAGACCCGACAGGACTTTGTTGCCAACGCCTCCCATGAACTGCGTACACCGCTCACCGTGATCCGGGGTTATCTCGAAACCTTCCTCGATCAGGAGCTGCCAAGGCCACTGGTGCGCGGGCTGACCCAGATGCAGCAACAGGCCAAGCGGATGGAAAGCCTGGTATCTGACCTGCTATTGCTATCCCGCCTGGAAGCCAGTAACCAGATCTCCGACGAACAGTCGGTACAGATTCAGAACCTGATCAGCCAGATCCATGAATCAGCGGCAGAGCTGGCACGGGAGAAAGGCCACAGTTTCGAACTGGAACTGGACCAGGAGTTTGACCTGCTGGGCCAGGAGATCGAGCTGCACAGTGCATTCTCCAACCTGGTGTACAACGCCGTTCGCTACACCCCCGCAAACGGTCATATCAAGCTACGCTGGTGGGTGGATGCTGCCGGGGGGCACTTTGCCGTCACCGATAATGGCCTGGGTATCGATTCGATCCATATCCCGCGCCTGACCGAACGCTTTTACCGGGTGGATGAAAGCCGCTCCTCAGCCAGCGGCGGTACCGGGCTGGGGTTGGCAATCGTCAAGCATGTGCTGGCGCGCCACAGCGGTCAGCTATCCATCAAGAGCAAGGTCGGTCACGGCAGCACCTTTGCCTGTCACTTCCCCAACGATATGGTGGTGCGGGCCCGGGCGACCGAAGATGACGACGACCACACCGAGTCGATGCCGGCCTGAACACCGGACAGAGAAAAAACGGCAGCCCAAGGGCTGCCGTTTTCATTCTGTCAGCCCAAAGCCCGGCCTCTAGCGTTGGCTGGAATGCTCTTCAACCCAGTACAGGGTGGCACCGATCACGGCCGAGGGCATCAGTACCAGGTTCACCACCGGAATCATCATCCCCAGCTGCACCAGACCACCGAACCCCACCGATGTCATTCGCTGCTGTTTCAGCATCAGCTTCATATCCTTAAAGCTGACCTTGTTGTTATCCATCGGATAATCGCAATACTGGATCGCCATCATCCAGGCGCCGAACAGAAACCACAGTAGCGGAGAGACAATATTCAGCAGCGGAATAAAGGTCACCAGTAACACCAGCAGAAACCGGGGCAGGTAATAGGCCAGCTTGGACAGCTCGCGGCCAATCGCGCGCGGCACCAGCGCCAGCACAGCCCCCCAGCCCTCATCGGTCAGCACCTCGCCACGCAGGCTACGCTCAACCTTCTCTGCCAGGAAGCCATTAAAAGGCGCCGCTATCAGGTTCGCGACGATATTGAAGCTGTAATAGACCAGCACCAGCACCAGCACCGCGAACAACGGCCAGAGCAGGAAGTCGAGGAAGGAGAGCCACTCGGGCATCTTAGCCAGCCAGTAGTCGACCCATTGATCGAACTGGTTGATCAACAGCCAGATAGCACCGACAAACAGCAGAATATTGACCATCAGCGGTACGATAACAAACTGGCGGATACCGGGCTGTGGCAGCATCTTAATGCCACGCACCAGGTAGCCGGCTCCGCGAAACGGATTTCCTTTCATAGTGGTCCCATTAACCCAGATAGAAGAACAGGAATAGCTTGATCACCACGGCCAGAATCATCAGAGACAGGCCCGCACGGTTGATCGTGAACTCCTTCGGCGTAAACACAATCGTCGGCTGCCAGAACACCAACAGCGATTTGTAATCTTTAGTGCGCCCGGCATACATCGCCAGAGACACCAGCAAGACTAACAAGCCACCCCAGAACAACAGAGGTTCAATCATTGCCAGAAAATTCATCATCGCCTTCCCTTGTTGCAACTCATAAAGTCAGCAAGACTATCAGAAATTGAAGACACCGACTGCCCGTCAAAGGCAGTAGAGGAGCGCGAACAACCATGAAAGCGATTCAGATCCATCAGTTTAAAAGCCCGGCCGAGCCACAGTACGGCGATGTAGCAGAACCGCAACTGAACAGCGGCGAAGTCCTGATTCGTAACCGCGCCGCCGGCATCAATCCGATTGACTGGAAAACTTGCAGCGGCGGTGGCGCGGCGCCCTTTATCGGCGAGCTGCCGTTTATTCCCGGCTGGGAGTTTGCTGGTGAAATAGAGCAGGCCGACGCCGAATCCGCCTTCAAACCGGGTGACCGGGTACTGGGATTTATCCGCTTTCCCCAGGCTGCTGGTTGTTTTGCCGAGAAGATCGCCGCGCCCGCGGCCGAAATCGCGCCCTGCCCTGCGGCACTGGATGCGAAAACAGCTGCCGCACTGCCGCTCGCCGGCCTGACGGCATGGCAGGCGCTGTTCGACAAAGGCAACTTGCAGGCAGGACAGCGGGTGCTGATTCTTGCCGCCGCCGGCGGAGTCGGCCACCTGGCCGTGCAGCTGGCAAAACAGGCCGGAGCTTATGTGATCGCCACAGCGTCGGAGAAAAACCATCGCTTCCTGCAGCAACTGGGTGCTGATGAGACCCTCGATTACAACAGCGTCGATATCAGCAGTACGGTGAGCGCTATCGACCTGGTGCTGGACGGCATCGGTGGTGACAGCGGCATTGCGGCCCTGCAGACACTGACGCCCGGCGGCACACTGGTCACCCTGCCCTCCGTGACCAAGGATGCCGTTATCGCCGCCGGAGAGGCGCTGGGACTGAAGGTCGAGCCGATACGGGTAGAGCCGAATGCCGTCCAGCTGAGCGAACTGGCACAACGCTGTGCCGCCGGCGCGCTGAAACTGCAATTGGCCAACAGCTATCCGATCAGCCGTACGGCAGAGGCCTTTGCCGAAAGTGCCTCGGGCCATGTTCAGGGAAAGATCGTGATCACGCTTTAAGGCGCCACAACAGAAGCACAGCGTTAAACGCAAAAAAGCCTGCAGATGCAGGCTTTCTTTATAGGCGACGCGGTTTCGGCTCAGGGATTAGAGCACAGGTACTGTTTCTGCCTCATCAGCAGGCGACAACCGGCATCGCGGATATTACGGTCGATACAGTAGAACTTGGCCCAGCTCTTATCGTCCTCAGTCGGCTTGTCACGAAACGCCGGGGTATCGTCACAGAAACCTTCAGTCGGCGCGGATTTGCTCCAGCAAGCCTTAAGGTACTGGCCATGATTCACGGTACATTCATAGCCAAAGCATTCATTAAACTGCTCCAGCGTCTGATCCAGACAGCCCTGCTGATCGGTGGTCGCACCCAGTGCCGCTCCGCGTTGACGAAACTCTTCTGCCTGGGCACCCATCTCCTGATTGTACTCATCCAGCCACTGCGCGCCACGGAACTCTATCCAGGCATAACTGCCCAGTGCCAGCAGGATCAGCAGCAACCACCAGAATTTTTTCATCCTTAAACCTTTCCTAATAGCGCTTAGCGGGCACGGGTATAGAGTCCGCCCAGACAACCAAACAATCCCACCACCGCCAGCAGCATACTGCCATTGACCAGCGCCATATGACGCTGGATAAAGGGCTGGAAGGGATGTTCGGTATTCATATCGCAAACGGACTGGCTGTAATCGAAGGAACCACCGCTATCGAGGCAGCTTTCAACCTCAGATAACTCGCTCAGGTAGATCCCCATCAACAGCAGGCAGGGTAACACCAGCAGAACTAATCCTATTCTCAGCATCAGTCTTCGTCACTGATACCGATGTTGCTGACGCCTTCATTCTCAGCCAGCAAGCGCAGCTCATTGACCAGGCTGGCCGATGGCTCAGCCTGGGTGATGCGAGCCAGCACCTCTTCCACAAAGGCTTCTTCCTGTTCCATCATGTCGTGAGTGTTGATCATTCTGACCACCTCCTCATCGGACATCTGGTCATTGGCTTCGCTGACCTCGATATAGGAAGCGACGCACTCGCGGGACAGGTTTATGACATTAGCCACTTCTGTCGCATCAGTCGCAATCACACTGTTGAGGGTTGAATACAGCGCGACCACTGCATCCAGGGCCGGGTAGGCGCCATACATGCTGTACTCTTCCAGGTCAGGCATATTGGCTTCGACATTGTCCAGCTGAACCTCGAAGTTCATCTTGACCTTACTGTTGCCGAGATGATCCCAGATAGCGTTGAGTATCTGGCGTAGCTGACCCGCATCGCCAAACTCCACCAGCCTGGAGAACAGGGCAAAGTTAGGAAACATACGTTCAGTCATGGCTGCGCTCAGGGCAACCAGCTGCCAGTCCTGCAGGTCATTTAACTGCTTTTCAACGTGCTGATCAGGCATCAATCATCTCCACCGGAGCTGTCTTTTAAAGGGGCTATTGTACGGCTTTTAGGGCTATTTGCAGAGTTTCTACACTATTTATTTCAGCAATATTGCAGCGATATCGCCGATTTAGGGTCGGATTCCCGTCAATATGCGCGCACGCCCCCGGCCCTGGCCTGCTCAGTGGTTATGCTCGCTGTTTATACTGTTATACTTTTCCCCCCTAACCCTCTGGTTTATATAGGCCATAGACCCCATGAAGAAGAATAACTCTCTTTCCCGGGTGGTCAGAGCACTGGATCTGCTCAGTGAGTGGACAGGGCGCTGTATCGCCTGGCTAACGTTGCTGATGGTGCTGGTCACCTTCGCGATCGTTGTAATGCGTTACCTGTTTGAAACCGGCAATATCGCCCTGCAGGAGTCTGTGATCTATATGCACAGCTTCGTTTTCCTGCTCGCGGCCGGCTATACCCTGAAGCATGACGGTCATGTGCGGGTCGATATTTTCTACCGCCCGATGGCTGAAAAGCGCAAGGCACTGATCAATATCTTCGGCACCCTGTTCCTGCTGTTCCCGGTCACCGGTTTTATCTTCTATATCTCCTGGGAGTACGTGGCGACCTCTTGGTCACTGATGGAAGGCTCGCAGGAAGCCGGAGGACTGGACTTCCGCTACCTGCTGAAAAGTGCCCTGCTGGCGATGCCAATGCTGATGATCCTGCAGGGAATTGCCGAACTGCTGCGCAACTATCTGGTGCTGACCGGCCGTGGCCATCTGCTGCATGAAGAAGAGGAGCACGCCCTGTGATCGAATATCTGCCGCTGTTCCTGTTCCTGGGCGCTATCGTCGTCCTGTTGCTGGGCTACTCGGTCGCCTTCTCGCTGGCGGGTACCGGATTGCTGTTTGCCGCAATCGGCGCCTATACCGGTCATTTTGATTCGGTGTTTCTGGAGGCCATTCCAAACCGCTTGTTCGGCATCATGAATAACGAGGTGCTGATCGCCGTACCGCTGTTTGTCTTTATGGGGGTTATGCTGGAGAAATCCCGGATTGCCGAAGAACTGCTCGATACCATGGCCGCTCTGTTCGGCCCGATGCGTGGCGGTCTCGGCATCTCGGTTACCGTGGTAGGCATGCTGCTGGCGGCCAGTACCGGTATTGTCGGCGCCACGGTGGTCACCATGGGCCTGCTGTCGCTGCCCACCATGTTGCGGCGCGGCTACGATCCGAAAGTCGCCACCGGCATTATCTGCGCCTCAGGTACCCTGGGACAGATCATTCCACCGTCGATTGTCCTGGTCCTGCTGGGCGATGTGATCTCTTCTGCCTACCAGCAGTCACAGCTCGATCAGGGCATTTTCTCCCCGGAGACCGTGACCGTGGGCGACCTGTTCCTCGGAGCGCTGATACCGGGCCTGATGCTGGTGGTCGCCTATACCCTTTACCTGGTCTTTAAGGCGATCGTTCACCCCGCGACCGTGCCTGCCATTCCGCAGGAAGAGCGGGATGCGATCGATAATATGGGAAGCCGCGTGCTGAAAGCGCTGTTGCCACCGGTGCTGCTGGTCGGTCTGGTACTGGGCTCGATTCTTGGCGGCCTGGCGACTCCGACGGAGGCCGCATCTGTTGGTGCTGTCGGTGCCATGATACTGGCGATGTTCCGCCGCAGCTTTAACCTGCAGATCCTGCGCGAAGTGATGCACTCCACCACCCAGGTCAGCTCGATGGTGTTTATTATCCTGGTCGGTGCTTCGATCTTCTCGCTGGTGTTCCGTGGCTACGGCGGCGACGATCTGGTACGGGAGTTCCTCGAAGACCTGCCGGGTGGTGTTGTCGGGGCTATGGTCGTGGTGATGCTGGTGATGTTTCTGCTCGGCTTCTTCCTCGACTTTATCGAGATCACCTTCGTGGTGGTACCGATTGTGGCGCCGATCCTGCTCAGCATGGGCCTGGATCCGGTCTGGCTGGGCATTATGATCGCCATCAACCTGCAGACTTCCTTCCTGACACCGCCGTTCGGCTTCGCCCTGTTCTACCTGCGCGGCGTAGCACCCGACACTATCAGCACCATGCAGATCTACCGCGGCGTGATTCCGTTTATCCTGATCCAGCTGGGCGCCCTGACCCTGCTGGCATACTGGCCTTCGCTGGCCACCTGGTTACCGGAGCTGGTGTACGGTTAACCCGGTGCGGAAACAAAAAAAGCAGGCTGAGAAGCCCAATGCCGTTCACTTAAGCGGGGCAGCACTGCGATCAACCGGATAGCGGGTCTTGCTCATTTTCACCGTCCTGGGTCTTGAAGGCCTGGGACGGTAGTGGATGCACAACTCACCTATCCCGGATCTTAAGTTCGCTAATCGCTGCCCTGTTTTGGATACAGGCTGAGCCTGAGCCATCACGATTAGTTGGCTGGCAATGTAACAATAGGCCGCTTTAAAACTTATCTCGCTTGGCGCTCTCTGATAAGCGATGGCTGCCAGCGCGGCCTCCCGGCGGATCACATTGTAAGCGAGCAACATGCCCCAGAGTTCTTGATAAACCAACGCAACTTTTTT
>NZ_JHVJ01000036.1 GCF_000620085.1 Marinobacterium jannaschii DSM 6295
CCCGCCAACCGAGACTTGGCGCAGCGCTACGCCAGCCTCAACAAAAACAAGAGAACCCGACGACTCCTCCTGCAGCTACTCCGATCGCTACCATAAGTAGACGATAAACCACTCAAGAATTCAGGAAAAGCTAACGAGTTTAAGGACAAAAATATGAACACAAAAGAAAACGGCACACTATTCAACATTGACGATCCGTGCACATACCCTCCTGCCGAGCTGTTTGTGATAACCAACTATCTGGACCAGCCCGCCGTCTTTGATAGAGACACCTCAACATGGTGGACGCCTATTTTTGATGAAGTCGGCGTGTATGGGCGCGAGGATATCGTACCGGACAAAGACGACCCGCTTTACTGGCAGATCATTGAGTTCAGGAAGACTGACGTTTTGTTGATGCCAGCCTCACAATCGGCAGAGCTACCGGAACCAACTGACAGGTAAATTAACCCGTCATGATTTAGCAAAAGATACAGAAGCCCCTGATCCGACGCACCCCGCGCAACCCAAGGGCTGGCGCCGATTTCCCCCCTAGAGATCAGCCAGAACAAACGCTTTATACTGGCCAACTCTCCAGGCAACAGCCTAAAAGTTAACCACTACAAACAGCAAAAGCCCGGCCAGATGGCCGGGCTATGATTCAACAGGCCGCGTTGCCGATGCTGAGCAACGATACCCACGCGAATTGTAAGTGTGTGTGACGCGATCAGCAGACCAGCGCCCCGCCATTCGCCCACTCGGAAAACCAACCAGGCCTAGTAACCCCTCAGCTGCGAGACTCGGATTCCCCGGACACTCCAGCGACAGCGAATCACCCTCCCGAGCGATCTTGCGCAGCTCAGCAGCGATCGCATCCTTGGCTGCCTGCTCACCCTCAAAGGTTTCACGCAACCGCTTGCGCGGCCTATCGCCTTCATCTACCCGATGCTCCTGAGCGGCTTCCGCGTCGTACCACTCAGCAGTCACGCCGGAGAACTTCGCCTTGTCTGCAGAACTAACAGAAGCTGTTACGAAATCAACAGAGGTCGGAACATTGTTCTCAGGATACGGGATCTCAACCGTAGTCGGCGCACGACCGCTGAGCGATTTCACCTGCCCGCGACGACAGAAGATCAGTAAACTCCCCACTGGCTTACACACAGCATCATGCTTTTTCGCCAGGCGATGCAAGAACCGAACATCGGTCTCCTCATTCTGATCCAGGTGTTCAACAGCCACCGCCGCCAGATCAGCAGGAACACGCGGACTGAATCCATGACGATCAGCGACTTCCTTAACGATATCGCCCAGCGTCGTCGCTTCCCATGAGCGGGAATGCCGGCGCTTGAACTCAGACTCATCCTTAGCCTGAAACGGCGCAGCGGTACCGGTTAGGGTGAGCGTATTAGGCAGCAGGCTCTCGGAGATCCGCGCCAGCTTGAACTGACCCAGATCCGTTACCGAATCATCCTCCAGATACCCCATACGACACCCGATTACCTGACCACTACTCGGCCACTCCATCAGCCCCTGAGCATCGATCTCAATACGAATGCTATCCGACTCAGATCCAGACGCATCCACCACAGAACAGGAGATCAACCGCTCCTGAATCGTTTTAGCGGTATTGCTACCACCGGTGATCTCGCACACAGGCGTTAAGCGCTGAACTAATCCCATACGCGCACTACCTCCGCCACAGGGCGAGACGGCTTCTCAGGCAGCGTGAGCGCGATGCCCGCCGGAAATATCGGCCCATGCTCAGCTGCATCAGGATTCAACTCCCAGAACGCAGCAACTACCTGCTCATCATTGCGCCCCAGCTCCCGCCAAAGCACACCGTCTACTGTATCGCCGTGAACCGTTCTGTAATTCATCTGTACTGCTCCAGATCGACTGAATACTGAGTCTTGAGCGCAACGCCGTTATCGATCAGACGTGATTCCGTCTCAACGATTTTCTGAATCATCCATAGACCCAGAACCTCACCGCTACCACGCACCACAGGCTGAGGCTTCCGCTCAGCCTGCAACTCACGCCAACGCGCCAACACTTCACCACCGGTACCGCCCAACAACGTACCAGTGATCTGAATCGTATCCAGCGCCGGCCCGACCTGCTGAGAAGCGGGCGACTGACCACCGCGATCCAGCGTCACAAAACCGCCGTGCGAGGTACGCACCAACTTCTCATACTCAGAGTCTTGATAGACACTGAGCACCAGGTCCCCGATCGCCAACATCTGATTCATGCAGTTACCTCCAGGCTATCTTCCAGCCGACCAGAGAGCGAACCCTCCATAATCGGCACAAACTCATCCTTGAGCTGCTGCATTACAGCCTGAGCGATCGCCTGAGTATCAGCACCAGGCTGAGGCGTTACGTGGATAACCGGACTAAACGATATCTGCCGGTTATCCTGCACCGGCTGCGCCTGCTTAGACTGCTCAGCAACCTGCTCCTGAGCCTGCTGCAGCGGCGACTCCTGCTTATCATCCTTGAACCAGCCGCCGATAAACTCACCCAGCATTGACCCGCCTTCACCGCCAGCCAAGCCACCCAGCGCCGCACCGATCGCGCCACCAATGGCCGTACCCACTACGGGCACCACTGAGCCAATCGCAGCACCTGCAGCAGCACCCCCCATCATCCCGCCAGTACCGCCGATGATATCGCCCAACGAACCACCGATATCGACCGCATCACCAGAACCAACCGCGCCAGCAAGATTCCCCGCCTGCAACAGCCAATCGACCGGCTTGATCGCCTTCGCGGCCAATCCGCCCAGACCACCGAGATCACCCAGACCACCGAGCAGATCACTCAGGCCGCCAGACACATCACCCGCCGTACCCAGAACATCCGCACTCGCCATGCCAGGCAGCAACATAGCCCCAGCACCTAAGCCAACCTTGGCAGCGGCGCCCCCATGATTGGCGAACACCCCCTTAGCAGCATCTATACCACCAGAAACCAGGCGACCCAGCCGACCCACCTTACCAGCGCGACGGCGGCGCTTCTCTTTAGCAGGCTTCCCGGAATCCTTCCGTGTAGCCTCACCACCAACACCACCCGGCTGCATTGAGCCAGTACGCGCCAACGACCGATTAAAGCGATCGACAGCTCGCGCAGCCAATCCCGCCCGCGCAGCGGTATCACCGGTACGCGCCGCCAATTCAGCCTGTTTTAGCGCGCCACGAGACCGAATCTGCTCCAACTTCGCCTGCGCCAACTGCCATCCCAGCATACCGACCTTCACCGCAGTCAGGCCCGCCACAGTAACCGTTGCAGCAGACGCCAGCTCAGGGAACTGCTCAGCCAGATCAGCCACACCGTTCGCAGCCCAAGCCACACCGTCAGCCAACGGACCAACAGCAGGCAACAAGCGATCACCCAGGACGATCATCAAACGATCCAGCGACTTAGCCGCAGCCCCTAAGCGATGCTCACTGGTACCGGTACGGTTCGCGAACTCTTCCTGTGCAGAGTTAAGATACGCGGTGCGATCGGCCGTGAGCCCGAACGCTTTCTGCAGCAGCTGCTGGTTCTTGAGCAACGGCATGATACCGCCCTTAGACTCTTCACCAAACAACTGAGAGATCAGCGCAGACTGCTCCTCAACCGGCGCATCCGCCAATGCTTCAAACACCTCCTGGATAGTGCCAAGCGCATCGATCTGCATCCCCGCCGCAAGCTGACCAGCATCCAGACCAAGCCCGCTAAGCGCAGACTTCTGGCCAGACGTTGCCGCCTCACCCTTCGTCAGAGAGCCCAGCAGGTTTTTCATAGTAGTAGCAGCCACTTCTTCCGAAGCACCGCCGGAGAGCAACGCACCGGCCAGCGAGGCCGCCTGCGTCTCACTCATGCCGGACGCTGTAGCAACAGCACCCTGCCGCTGCAGCACGCCAGAAATATCACGTGCAGTAGCATTCATGTTATTTGATACGTGGTTTACCGCATCCGCCAACTCAACCGCCTGCTGCTGGGTGAGCCCCATGCCAGCTCGCCACGCAGCCATCGTTTCACCGGCATCCGCTGCCGCCATATCAAACGCCACGCCCATCCGCGCCGCCGACTGAGTGAAATCAAACAGCTCATCCTTGGCCACACCAGATTGACCAGCTGCCGCCGAGATCTGCGTAAGATCCTCAGCGCTCATATTCACCTGAACAGCCAGTTGCTGCAGACTGGATTTAAACTCAGCCTGCTCACTACCCTCAAAATCGACCACCTTGGAAACGTCAGCCATCGCCGCTTCCATCTTGATCGACCGGTGAACCGGTAGCGCTACAGACGCCGCCGTAGCAGCCGCACCCATAACGCGACCCTGCAACTCACCCATCCGAGCATCAGCTGCACTCACACGGGAACGCGCCTTGTCCAGCTGTGCCAGGCGATCTTTCTGCGTATCGATCGCAGCATTAGCACCCTCAACAGCCTGCTCCAGCCGCTTCTGCTCATCAGCAAGCTGATCAGTCTTTACGCCAGCATCACCCAGGCTACGACCGAGATCTCCTAGCGCTCTACGACCACGCGACAACTCATCAGAGAGCGCTGCAGATCTCTTACTGGCAGCTCCAAACGAGCGATCAATACCACGCACCCGAGAACGCGCTTTTTCCAACTGAGATGCCAGCTCACTAGCCTGCTGCTGAGCCTGCTTAAACTCAATTTTCAGCTGCTCAGACGGCTCCTCTGCAGCCTCCATCTGCTCAGCTAAAGCACTTAGTCGCTTCTCTGACGATCGGTAATCCTTACCCAACCCACGAACCACCGAACGCGCTTCCTGCTTCTCAGCAGACAACTGCTTCACGCGATCCTGAGTTGTTGCCAGCTCGCCTTTCAGCGCCGCCAGACCGTCCTTCATATCCGAAAAACGACCCAGCTCCCGCTGCGCTTTCTTCAGCTGGCGCAGCTCCCCCTGCTGCTGCTTTAGCGCATCCGTGAAACCATCCGCAGACGCGGCAGCCCCCTTGAACGCGGGAGAGATATTGTCCGACGCATTCAGCGTGAGGCTATAACTCGCTGCACTCATAGATACGGCCTACGGTTTTTCTTTACGGCGAGCTTATAGCGCCGTATCGCTTTGGGGACTGACCAGGCACGCACCTCATGCTCTGAGGCGTGCACGGCCAACATGATCTGATCCGTCAGCTCTTCGATATCGTCGCGGGAGAGAAGTAACTGCCGGTTTGATACAAAAAATCAGTTACCCGCTTGTCCAGGGAACGCCAATCGGGCGGCGACAACTGACGCAGCTCCTCAGGCGCCAACCCCGTACAGCTGCTGAGAATGAACGCCTGCTGCTTCTCACTCGGATGCGCATGCATCATATCCACCGCCTCAACACTCGGATACTGCAGCTCAATCTGATCGACCAGACCACCGGACGTTTTCAGCGGCACCAACAGCGGCAACACCCCTACATTATCCACAGCAACCTTTACGCCCAGCTTCTCAAACCAGTAAAACGAGTCCTTACCAAAGACCTCCTCAACCTTCTCAAGCAACGAGTTATAGTCCGGCACTGCCATCTTCTTAACCTCGACCTCATCGAGACCAAACGCCGCCTTGATCAGCTCACGGTAGAGCTTGCGGTTACCATCCGCGTCAGACGCGAATTCATCGATCAGAGCTACGTGCTGCTCATGAGTGAGCATATTCACCAGGACCAGGCTCTTTACGGTTTCGGTAGAGGTACGCACCAGCTCAACGAGCAACGCGATCACTGGCTCAATCCAGCGCGTTTTAATATCAGACATGGGAATTTCTCTCAGACAAAAAGAAGCCGGGCAGAACCCGGCTACAGAAGGATTTCAGGAAAGAGGCTTACGCCATTTCAACCAGCTTGCGGGCGTTCTCAAGCAGATCCTTACCACCTACAACGCACTTCTGCGTGCGCGTATTTAGGTCATAGATCACCTTACCGCCATCCATGTGCTTATAAGCCTTACAGCTGTATTCCAGAGTGCGAGACTCTTTGCCAGGCTTAACCTCATCCTGCTTGATGCTGATGATCTCGCCGGAATGCTCCCAGCGCTGAGGCAACTCAACACCATCCTCATCGATCGTTACGCCCAAGACCGTAATCTCACAGGACTCACCACGGGTAACACCCATCGCCTGCAACACTTCAACCGGCACACCGGAAAGCTTGAACGATGCATCGCCAACTTTCAGGCCGGTCATAATCTTCTCAGCAAAGAAACGACCGCCCTTAGCGTCTTCCATCTCTTTCTCAACCGGCGGCGGCGTGTAGCCCTCCAGCTCACCCATGACCGGGTTACCATTGATGATCGCCCGCGTAAGGCGCGTTACTCGTGTATCAGCCATTTAAAACACCCTCAATGAATGTCTCAACAATGCGGTCTACCGCATTTACGTGGAAGATCATGTGCTCATTCGGGCTGTAACGACCGTAATCCAGCACGATGTACCAAGAACCATTTTTGTAGCGCGACACCGTGTTCAGTGTTGGATGAAGATACACTTCACCGCCGGGAATGACTTCCGCCCGCACCAGATCCTGCAGGAAGTTATTGAGCTTTCGCACTTCCTGATCCATAAACGTCTTAGTGAGGTTGTCCGCCATCGCACGCTGAGAAGAACCTTCCAGCTTGCGACAGATCTCATCCTCGAGCCCAACAAAACTGATGAACTTACCCGTCACCGTACGGTTACCGATCAGCGACCAACCACCCATACTGGTATGACAGATCGCCGCGATACCGTTCTTATTGAGCAGATTGGCCTCACTGGTGCTATCAAGAATGTTGTACTCAATCGTACGGTCTGTACCACTGATCAGCACACCCTGATTCCCCGGCGACTCCCACTGCTTAACAGCGGCCAATGCACCGATCGCCACAGCTGAACCCGGCACCAGAACATCACCCTTGGCCGCACGGCTATAGACCGATACTGCCGGATCAACCATGTACACGCGCTCGTGACCGGTACCCTCACCACCCAGCTGAGCAGACAGCGCAATAGCCGCATCAGTGGTTGTACTCGGACCATCCACCACAACACGCGCCCGCAGCTTATCACCCATCGCCGCCAGCGCATCAATCACCGCTTTCTCATGACTGAAACCAGGTGCCGCGATAATGGTTGGACGCTCCAGGCACTCAACCATTGCCGCAATACCCTCTTTCTTCTTTGTACCCGGATCAATACCGCCGACCACATTTGCCAACGTCTCTGCAGCATCAGCACCCTCAGGCACAACGATTGTATAGATCGTTACCGCCGTTTTCTGATGGGTTTTCATGATCGGCTGAATCAGACTGCCACGCTCATCGCCCACACTATCGATCAGCGGCCAATGCCCCTGATTAGAAATGCGCACCGGGTTCTGATACTGCACCGACGCATCCTTATCCGGCGCCACACCCACGATACAAATAACATCTTCACCTGGCGGCCCCATCGGCGGCGGCGGCTCACTGGTGATAATGGAAATACCGTTCTTCTCAAATGCATTATTCAGCGGCATCGCCAGCCTCCTGCTCTTCAGTTACATCCTGACCAGCCTCTTCCAGCTGCTTCAGCCAACCCCGTGACAACGGATAGCCTGCCTCAGCATCTGCCAGCCAGACCGGATCCCCACCGGGCTCAAGCCAACGCTGGCCAACACGATGCTGCGCAACCACCTGATATGGTTTTTTCTTCACTGGTTTTCTCCAGATACTAAAAAGCCCCGCAGATGCGAGGCTTTATTTAGGTGTAAAAAAACCGCCTTAGTGACGGTTTGCTATTCGGGCAATGGATAGCGGGCCTTGATCTCTGCCACTTTATCTCGCCAGGCCTGCTCTGAGGCCGAATCATTTTCATATTGCCACTCAATAAAGAGAGGGTCGCTCTCCTCTCTGTAAGCAGCCTTCCGCTTTTCCAGCACTTGCGCCAGCCTCGCCCCAGCGAATGCCGCATCGATCTTAACTTCAGCAAAACCCATTGACCGCAACTGCTGCCTGTCATCGTCGCTACAGCCAAACCCCGACAAATGCCGCCCATCAATTAGTAAATCCATTTCCTCACCTTAAACCGAAGCCACTTTCAGGGCACCCACAAGAGTTGCCACCATTGCCGGATCTACCGCATCCTTATAATCCGTCCCCATATCGCACTGCCACAGATCGATCAACGCCGAGCCCGCTAGCGACGGATTCCAACCCACGACCGCCCCCACGGCGGCGGCGCTGCCGTCTGCATTTTTGCAATTCACGCGACTCATCGTCAGTACGGACAAGCCACGCGCCGAGCCCGCATAATTCGTCTGCAACACCTTAAGCGTCGCAGCATCATTAATTCGAAATGTGGTCGCATCATAACCGCCAAGATGAACAGTCGTCGGGCCACCTGCACTAACAAAAAGCTTGTCGGTACCTAAGTGGATAGTGCCAGCATCTCCGCCATGATCCGAAAAGTACACCACCCCGCCAGGTTTAGTCTGAAAAACCACAGCCAGCGCATCGGCCAGATGCAGGTGCGCTCCATTTGGGCGTATTTCTATAATGCGCGACGACACCTGAATTGTTTCACCAATAACGTGCTTGTTGGTTTCATCACCGTCCACAAGCACGACAATGACCCGCGATGTCAAAGGACACGACTCAATCGCATGCTTGATAGTGCGATGCGGTTCGCTTGCCGTGCCAGCGCCCGAATCATTCCCCGCAAGACTGACATAGCGATATATTTCAGACAGCCCTGAAACCGCCGCAGGCACCGCCTGCGTAGCCTCACTTATCTTCTGATCAGCAGCACCCAACCAACCGGCCACCTGATCCGCCAGCGCCTGATTGGCTGCCGTATTCCCTGCAATCGCCTGCTGCAGCGCAGCCATTTCCGTTTCAAGACTCATCTGTTACCCCTCAAGTTTTCGCAGGCGCTCGCTCAGCTGCATCTGCTTGTGCGCCGCCTTAGTTTGCACCGTAGCCATTCGAACCATCGCAATGGTAGAGCGCATAAACTCCTCAGCCATCATTAGGTTGAGGTTTTCAACGCCCACCGCCACAGTGACGCTGCCCGTTGGCATCGGGCTAATATCCACCGTGTATTTCTGGACCACCTGGCTATGCTGACTCTTATAGGTCAACAACTCCCCAGTGCTGAACGTAGCCACCAAAAGATCGCCCGACCAGAAACCCACGCCGTATACAGGATATTCCGCAGTAGAACCGAACACCGCCCCCATGCGCAGCTGGGTCGCACTGATATCTTCAAAGCTTGCGATCGGCTCCTTTTCACGCTGCCCCGGTATCGATACCAGACTATCACTAGGCGTAAATGCCTGATCACCGTACGAAATATGAGTGATCTCAAGCTTCAGCCCCTGATGCTTTTTCGACAGCGCCTCAACCAGCGCCGCCTTTGTATACGTCACCACCGGATTACTCATGCACCCAGCTCCATATCATTAATCACCACCCATCGCGTACCGCCCGCCAATGCGACCGGCGCCAATGGCTCCACAGAAACACCCCGCCCCTCCAACGCCCGATCATCGATCGCAACAGCCCTGCAGCCCCCCGCCATCGAAAACCCGCCCACCAAGGCCGGAGCACTGACCAGGGCAGCCTCAACACTCTGATCAAATAGCTGCAGCGGTGCAGAGATCGCGCCCGAACATCGCCAGCCGGTCTCAAAGCCAAGCACCAGGCTAACTACCGCCTCATCACGCTCAGCCTTCACCTCATCAAGCGCGACAACCAGGCGATTCACATCATCCGGCACCACCGGCGAATTGCTTCGCCAAGCCTGCACCTCAATCTGATACGGACTATTTCCATAGACGATCTCACCCTCGTAACCGAGTGTTTTGAGCACTCCCAGCAGCGCCGATCGCATTCCCGATTGCCGCTGAATAATCCACTGATCAGCCGTTGCCTGCCGCTTTTCCTGCTCTGTTTTATGCAGACTCCAATGCGGCACCGATTTAGCCGCAGCCAGATACGGCAACGACTCAACCGGCACCACCTCTGCATTTAAAAAACCCGGCAACGGAGCCGGGATATCTTGCAGAAACTGATTCAGCGTTTGCTCTAACGCCGTTTCGATCAGCGTCCGGTTATCTGGCAATAAAGACTGAGTGCTCATAGCGTAAGCACCTCAACCGTAATGCCGGAACAATGCGGCGCCTGCAGCCGCGTACACTCAACCGAAGTAGCAGGCTCAACCACCTCAACCCGCTTACCGCCCGCGCCATACATCAAGTGAGAGATATAGCCAGGCTCAACCACCGCACCCAGGCGATGCGACTCATCCGCATACGCCTGCAGACGCTCCTCAAACTCCGCCTGACTGATTCCCGCATCCGGCCCGTTACCGATCCAGACCCGCACATGCTGCTGATAGCTGACGATCTCAGCCGGAATCACCGACACCACATCAGTCTCAACACCGGTATCATCCCGCCCGAAATGCAACCGCACCGCATCCAGTAACTCAGAATCCGGTGTCCCGTCACCATCCCGCGACAATACTGGTACATCAATCTCACCGGTACCGATCGCCCGACGCACACCGTCACCATCACGAATACGCGCCGCCTGACCACCCTCATTAAAGGTGTAGGTCAACCGAACCTGATTCGGTGCCGGCTTATCGAGCGTGATACGCGGTTTCGCATCCAGCGTGAGGCACTGAAACTTGTAAAACAGACGACTCCCAGCCGCCGGCGCATGCGGTGCCAACCAGTAGCGCAACAACAGATCATCATCTGATTCTTTAACTGGCGGTACCGGCGGAAACGCCGCAGGATCACCCTCATCCAGCACCTGTCGCTTAATGCCGTGATTCGACACGACGTTATCCAGATCCGCCCCTTTGGAGAACCCAGGCAACACGGCCAACACCTGCTGATTCCGCCGCTGAACCTCATTGGTGAGCATGATCGTGAACGTTTCCGCCATTTTCGTCAGCAGCTCACCCTCGTTATCCAGCACCTTCTCTACCGAAGCTGCCAGCTCAGGATCCTCCGCCCGGACCAGACCAACGTACACCGCCTTAAACCGGGCAACATATTCTTCAAAATCAGGCCGCGCTACCGCTTCAGGAGCGGGCAGCTCATTTCGATTCGTTAGCATTGATATCTACCTCAAAGCTCACCGACTGCCCCTGCCAGTCACCCGCCAGCCGCAGCCGCAATCCAACCTCAGTTCGACTCACCACAACCCGCTTAAGCGCGAACTGATCGACCAGCTTATTAACCGGATCAGCAAATGCCTGAGCCGCGTAAGCCTGCGCCTGCATTAACACACCATCACTGTTCAGCTTGCCCAACAGCTCAGGCAGCCGCGAACCGTAGGCACGCCGCCTCTGGCGTGAAACCACCTGAGTAGTCAACACATCCTCAGCCAGCCCCTTGAAGTGCTCCCAGCCGCTTACAGCCCGACCAGTCTTACGACAAATCCCCGTCATTTAATCGGCTCCTCAGTAGAAGCAGGACCAGCTACAACACCACCATGCTTATGCCCTATCTGACTCACCGTATCGGCAATCTGATCACCATCCGTGCGAATACTGCCGGTACTGTGAATGTCAGGAATATCCAATTCCATACCGCCCGGCACGTTCCATACAACGCGCTGAGCTTCCATATCAATCAGCATCGACATGCCATCACCCCAATCAATCAGATGATGATTCGGGTTGCCTGCAGGCGAGTTGAACTGATCGGACCAGACACCACAGAGTGCCCACGTCTGCGTACTGTTATCACCGCCCCCGTAATTAAGCAAAGCAACCTGCTCACCCACTGAGGGACAACGATACTCGCGCACCGCACCCGCCGCCGGCGCCATCCATTTGATCCAAGGCGTTCTATTACGACCCGATTTCACACGAACCAGCTTTCCACCAGGATGCACATCATCCACAACACCTGGCCGGATGATGTTATCAAGTCGCCGCTGCAGCTCTTCGAGATCAGAGACCAGCTCCGCAATCTTGTCGTCATACGGCCGCAGCGCCTGTTGAATCAGCCCCGCAATCCGTTCAAGCACTTTCAGGCACCTGCTGATACTGCGACTCATCCGCCGAATCGTCTGGATTCACAGAAAAGAACACACCGGTTACCACCGGATCATCCTCATAACCAGGCGCGCCCAGATTCAGCTGCTGACGCCAGCGAATTTCCCAGGCCTCAAAGCCTTGGTGCTGGCTGTCACCATCCAGCAGAAACGAAGCCTCCATTGCCATTTTCTGAGGAAATCCGACCGCCCGACCACTCCAACCCCAGCGCTGAACAGCAGCCACGCGCATCAGAACAGACGCCAGATTCATCGCCTGCAGCGCTGACTGCCTGCAACCACGGGAGACCACAGCATAAAGCACCACCTCAAACAGCTGAGCATGCCGCCCGTCAGCCTGCCTCTCGCCCTCATCCGCCGCGGATAGCTCAATCAAGATCTGGCGATCCACCGCATCAGCAGGCGACCAGTCCTCATAGCCTGATACGACAAGATCCGGCGAATCCCCCGCCGCGACCTTAGCCCGCAGATGCTCAACGATCGCATCATGCAGCTCAGACGGCTGATGAATCTCAGGTTTCATGCTTGATTGCATATTCCAACTCCTGCTCCAGAATTTCGCGATAACGGGCATTTACCCGCTGCTCATAGCGCTCTAGGATCGGACGCGCTACAGACTCGATCTCGACCCCGACCACCTGAACAGGAAAGCGATCACCGTACTGAGCGAGAAATGACGGTGACTTAGGCCGGTACTTCCAACTATCACGACCACCCGCCGTAGCATGCTGCAACTTGCGGTTACGACTGGCACGAATGAACACCCGCTCATCACTGCTATAAATCCGCTGGATAAACGCACTATCAAACTGCCGACCACGCACCGCCACACCCGCCGCATTCTGCACCGCTCGACCCGCATCATGCGCGGCCACCGTGAGCAGACCGACCCAGATGCTCAGCTGCTTAGCCGAACCCTTACCAGTCTCATGAAAGCGAAAGCGCCGGCGCAGCACAGACTGCTTAATCTGCAGCACCCTCCCGATCTCGCGAACGGAATGAGTCCGCAGCCACCGCCCGACCTTAGTTATCGCACGGCCAATCGCCTTCTCAACCTGAGCCCTCAGATCCTGCAGCCCAACTGTTAACTGCTGATTGATCTCACCAATATCAACCGAAATATCAATACCCGACCGATTACGATGATGCCCCTCAGCAACAGCCACCCGCCGCCATTCGCTCATGATTTAGACCTGCATATACTTGGACCCAGAACTGCCCTGACTGGCATCAGAAACATAGTGCTGCAAAACGAAAAACGCCCGACCGCTCCGCACATCTGGCGGCCCGATCAGGCGATACGCAACACCCGAAACAGTAACCTTTGCCCGCTCCCAACCATCAGGAACACGAGAAGCCGGAAGAGAAAGTACGCTCTCAAGAACACCAACCCGGCGACGGCCTTTACCAACTACAGCCGACCCCTCAACGCCATCAATGATCACAACCTGATCACTAACAACACCATCAATTTCGAACCGAGCAGCTACCCCGAAATCACTCGTGCTGTAAAAGACGTCAAAGTCGGCATCACCGATCAACCTTCCTCTTCTTCGGCTTCTTCACCGAAGAAGGCATCTAGCTCATCCCCTTCGGGATCCACCCGCTTCACCTCGAAAGTGACCTTCGCACCCTTCGGCGCCGGCTTAACCTGGCCTGCACGATGCATTTCCAGCGCTTCGCTTTTCGGCACATCGACAATCACTTGCTTAACCGGCTTACCGTCAACTTTCATCTCCGGAAACACGGCCACGCCCTGGATCATCACACCCTTAATTACCTGAACCTTCATCAGCTTCTAACCCTTGATAAACAGAAAGGAGAGAGCGCCGGCTAAGCCGGCACCCATTAGACCTTCTCGCCGTAAGCGAAGGCCGCACCGTGGCGCAGAGCAACGTCAGCATCCTGGAACACACGCAAGACAGTACCGCCAGACGCCGCCTTAGTGGCCTTGTCCACAGTCAGATCCAGCGCACCCCACATACCGACCAGAGCCTGACTAAAATCACCAAACAACAGCGCATCAGCAATCATCTGAGTCGTTACCGCCGAGCCGTAGCCGTTAACGCGGTTGTCATCACCCCACAGATACTTAGCGGTACCCGCAGCCTTTTCAGTGGTCTTCAACGTGCCGCGCAGCGTCGGACGCATGACGTAAGCCATGCTGGCCGCATCAGCGTTAGCCTCCGCCACCTCAGTCTCGAACTTGACGATGGTCGGCCAATCCCAGGCAGAAACAGGAACAGCATGAACGCCGGTATGATTCTTGATACCTTTTGGCTCAGCACCCACACCAGACCCCAGCAGAATCGCCTTATCGACCGCCAGACCCAGACCACGCAACATATCGTCACGGATCAGCAGATCGATATCCGGCGTAGACTGCTGCATCAGGCGACGAGTAATAGGCACCGCACCCGAGATGGTCTTAGGCGACATCTTCACAACACCGAAAGTAGCGCCGGAATCAGTACCGTCCGCATCCTCATCGATCCAGTAGAACTGAGCACCAGAAGTCATCTTCGGAATGTCCACGTTACCGACAAGACCCGTCGCGAAACGAACACCCAGCCCCGCCGCCACAGATGCCGGACGGAGCAGATCGATGAACTGAGAGCTCCACAGCTCAGTCGCTACCAGCTCACCACCCTGATTAGCCGCGGTAGACTGCGCACGACCCAGGCGACCCAGAAGCTCGTAGTTGACGTAAAAGCCGCGAGCGTCTTTGCCCATCTTGTCAGCCAGCGCCACGCTAACTTCACGCTCAAAACCGGCCTTCTTCCAGTTGCCAGTAATGCTGGCGCGAACCGCATTGATCAGGCTGTACTGACGCACATCGTTATCAGTCAAGCCCAACTCCATATCGGTACCCGCCGGACTGGCAGAGCTCTCGCGAACAGCCTTCAACACCTGAGCACGAAACTGATCCTCAGTTGTGCCGCTCTCAACTGCCGCCGCCGCTTCTTTTTCCAGGCCAAACTGACGACCCAGCGCCTGGATCTCCTGGCAGCGCTGACGCTCAACAGCGATCGCATCGCCATCACCGACAGGAGCAGTAACTGGCGCAGCAGGAGCCGGAGCAGAGCGCGTCTGAGCCGGAGTCTTTTCCGGAGTCTGCTCCGGAGTGTTTTCTTTTTCGTCGTCCATAAATTCCTCACGCAATTCAATGCTAAAGGTTGTTGCTTCGTCGCCTTCGTCCTCGCTGCGCCCCACCCCAACGGTGGCATCTGCGGGCACGGAAACGGATGAAATTTCATAGGGCTGCCACTTGGTGGCGCGGTACCAGTCGAGCCCGTTCTCGTCTCGCTTGGTGTGCACGATCTCCAGAATCCGATAACCGACACTGATATGAGGCCGGATACCATCGCGGATATCGTTCCATAACTCTTCGCCGCGCTCGCTTTTCGACAGCTTGATAATGGCCCGACCGACCTTTTTATCGATCCGTGCCGACTCAATTGCACCACGCTGATCACGAACACTGTGATCCATCAGGAACGCCCCGGAATTATTCAACCGAGAGAGATCACACTCGCCCGATTTATGCCCCAGCACCTCCATCCCGAACCAGCGTTCGACCGGCGCCTCGCTGGAGAAGCTGAGCTCAACCGTCCGAGCCTCTTCATCAATCGCCTCACGCACCACCGTCAGTGTGCGAAACTGATTACCCAGCTTCAGCTGCTTCTGGCTCGTCTTCTTCTTTGCCATTGCTTCCCCTGCCTTCTGACTTAACCGAGCCCCTGAGCTTACGGATGCTCGCCACCATCTCTTCAAATTCCAGGATCTCGTTGATCACCGTCTCCGGATCCTCTCCCCGCTCACGAATGATCTTGAGCGGCGATTTCGTCAGGTTATTGATCGCTTCAGTGTTCGCCTTCTCATCTTTCAGCGGATCGACCCACTCCCAACGACGCCCCTGAAACACCGGAGCATTCAGGCGCTCGTAATGACTGAAACGGAGGTCACCGATCGCACCGGATAGCAGCGCCATCTCAAGCCAGGCGACAAACACAGGCTCAAGCACCCACTCTCGCAACCAACTCTGCCGGCGCTTCCAGCCATCACGATCTTCAAGCACCGCCTGGCGCAAGCTGGAGAAGTTAACCCCCTCCAGATCATTCGCCAGCGTGTTGTAATTCACATCCAGGCCACTCGCCGCGCCGCGCTTACCCTCTTTCATGAAGGCACCGAAATTGCCGCCCGGATGCTGGAAATTCATCTCTTTAATGCTGTAGCCGTATGGAACGACGATACCCATACCGGGCTCGACCTCCTCAACGAAGTCCTCCTCAGATTCGTCGTCTTCCTCCGGCTCCACATCAGAATCAGGCTCATAAGCAAACATCTTTGACGCAGCAACCCGAGCGCCAGTCAGCTCCGCTTCCCGGTAGCCGTAAAGATGATGCATCTCAAGCAACGCCGCATGCGCCCACGGAACACCGCGAGCCTGGCCGACCCGGTACGGCAGATAAACCAGCAACATGTCACTAGCCGGGATCCGCTCATAACGAGTATTTCCGTAGAAGTAGGCCCTATCCCCCGGATGATTGGTCAAAATGTGATAAGCGACCGGACGCCCCCAGTCGTCAAACTCAACACCCATCCGGACCCGGTTGCCGTTTTTCAGCTCGCGGTTGTAATTGATATCCAGGTGAGCCGAGTCAAGCAGCTGAACCGCAAAACCAAAGCCGTTATCAGCCCCGCGCACCAGGCGTATCAGCACCTCGCCATCTTCCGCCACCGACTTAACGACCATCTCCTGAATGCCGCGCCAGCTGTACTGGCCGGTCACATCACAGACACCGCGACGACCCCAGCGCTTAAACGCCTGCTCAATAAGCCCATTGGCCCGCTTATCCTTCCGGCCATCGGACAGCATGGCCGCCGACTGAAAGCCAAAGCCTTCAGGCCCGACGATATGCGTCTGACACATCGACAAGAACTTAGTAACGTAGCCATCATCGTTACCCGCCCGCCGCGACTGCTGCTTAATCGCACCCAGATCCCGACGAAGCTCCTCATTGACACTGAGCGGAACACCGCCCAACTGAGGCCCGTGCCGCCCTTGCTGAGCGACAGCAAAACGAACCCTGCCTGGCACACCCCGGCGCGTCTTTCGCGCCTCCTGCTGCTCACTCATCCAGGTAACCTCGTCAATACCCTACGCACACCGAGGCGAGCAGAACCACTACGGCTCGCACGACGAACCCGGCGCTGATACAGACTCTTTAGCCGCTCCAGCTCCATGATCGGAATACGGTCCAACGACCGGCCATCGATGGCGTAACGCTCGTGATCAGAGAGGACACGCCCCTCCAGCACCTTCTTAATCGAATCCAGCACACGCTGATCATGACTGCGCGGATCATGGCCAGCCCCCAGGCCGGCAAAATCTGGCTCGATCTCAAGCGAACCCGAACCAATCTCTTCGCGATCGACACCCACGACCAGGAATAAACGCCACTCATACAAACCAGGCGCCCACCCAGCCGTATCGCCTGGCGCAACATCAACACTGACAACGCCATCAGCCGCAGTCGCAGCAATATCGATCGCACCCGGACCCCGCAGCGCATAGGAAAACTGACCGCTGCCGGACGCCTGAACATGATCAAACGACCAGCGAACAGACGTCCCGGCAGCGACCTTCTTCGGCTCATTCATCGGTAACGACTCACAAACCCGGCTTTCGGCTTACGACGCTTACGACGCACCGTCTTGCGGGTTTTCTTAGGTTGGTTTTCTTCGGCTTCGACCTCTACAGGCTCCACCACTTCATCAGACTGAGATTCATCTGGAGCGGACTGCTCCTGCTGCTTGCGGCGATCCAACCGGAGCATTCGCGCACACATGTACTGCATCCCCTCACAGTCGAGAAAGTGATTGTCTTTCGAGACCCTCGACCACTTCCCGGTCTCGTCGTTGAACTCTTCCGCCACGATCTGACGGCAGTAATCCTCAGACACATCTGCCGGCAACAGCCAATCACCCGCCTGCCCCCGAGCCCAACGGATACGACCATGCACCCAGGCCTTAGCCAAGCTGGCATCAAAGTCCCAGCGTTTATCACCACGCTTGCGAACCTTGCCCTGCTGGCCGATCTCCAGACGCATCATCCGCAACGGCTTCGGCAGTCGCTCAAACCCCATCAACGCCCGAGCCCGGCCCCTGTGCCGACGCACCCATGCCAGCACTTCATCAGTGCGGTAACCACAGTCAACGCCGCACAACTTGAGCTGCTTACCGCCCCAGCGCCTATCCATCAGCTCATCGAGCAGCGTCCAGACTTCCGGCTTATCGGTATCACCCCAGAGCTCATCCGCCTCAATCAGGCGCGAACCCATACCATCCATCCAACCGCGCACGGCATACACCAGGCGATTTTTCTGAACATCAACGGTACAAATCAGGGTATGGACTCGCGGATCCGGAAGCTCACCGGAGCTATACGCATCACGCAGCTGGTAAACCTCTTCCCAGGCCGGAGCTTCACCAGTCACCGCATAGCACTCACCAAAACCAGTGTTATAAACGGCCTGCAGCTTGGCGGGATCGCCTGAGCGAATAGCACCCAGCAGCTTCTTGGCCAAGAAGCCATACGACTTCTTCGCCGCGAAGGAGCAGAGCCCAGAGACCCACAGAGAGAAATGAGAACTACCAGCAGTGTCAGCATCACCCACAACGACACCATCCGGCGTAACATGCTGACCAGGCGCTACAGGCACCGCCCGCTGATTCATGCCGGGACGATGACGATCCTCTATCAAGCAACCACTTGATGGACAAGTCAGCATCGCCTGTTTTTCGGCCTGATCCGGCGTACACTCATCAGCTGATCCGCGACCCGGCCACCACAGCAAATCGCTGTGAGGTATGAAGTATTCGCCACAATGCGGACAAGGAACCGCCCACTCGTGCCGAGTACCCGACTGCCAGAGCTTCCAGATAGCCGAACCGATCGCCTCAGCCTTACCTGGAGACCAATGACTCCAGCCAGTATCCGGATGCGTATATCGATCTACCTTCCCATCGGTCGGCGTTGCGGTATAGCCAATCTTTGAATCGACGTAGGCATCGCCTCGCGCTTCGATAATCTCGGTGGTATCACCCTCGCCAGTATTGACGATGCGATCCACCTCATCGACCAGCACCAGGCCCGCCGAGTCGGCAGCGAGCTCAGTAGGCGAGCCCGCCCAGGCGAAGCGAAACTTAGTCCCGCCCACCCATTTGGTATATTTGGTTGACCGCTTCCAGTCATATTTACGAGACAGGCTCTCAGCCTGCTCAAACATATCCATGAACTTCGGCTCAACCGTCGAGTCGATCAGGTTACTGGTCGGAGCCACATACATGATCGGCGTCGGATCATCATCCAGACGCCAGCCGACCAGATTCTCCATCGAGACCGACTTACCCATTTGGGTACCCATTACAAAGGTCACCCGGTTGTATTGCGGATCAGCAAACGCTGCCACGACCGGCTTCATGTAAGGGTTAAAATCTGGATTGAACGGCCCCGGAATCGGAGACGTAGGAGGCATAACGCGATTCTCTCGCGCCCACTCGTCAGCCGTCCTCGCTGGCGGAGCCTTCACCATCCCCGCCATCAGCCGCAAGGATGCCATCAATCTCTTCAGCGAGCGCCCGTACTTCAGACAGGAGTCTATCGGAAGTGACGGCGCGGATTCGACGACCTTCGGAGAACAACACTTGTCTAATCTCTGCAGGGTCATTAATTACTGCCAGTTCACTAGCATTACGACTAGCAAGAGCGTCTATCTGAGTCCCTAAAACCGTCGCAATACGAAACAAAATGGGCTCAACCGCATCGAGCGGCAAAACCTTCCCGCGCTCCCGATCGATCTCAAGCTCAATCTTCTCCCGGCGAACCCGCTTCAGCTGACGATCCTCATCAGCAGTCGAGCCCTCCTCGATCTCTTCACCGTCACCAAACCGCCTCATTACCTCCTGGCGGATCAGCCAATTAATAACCTCTTCGGTATCAAGCTCGACAGCCTTACCTCTACCGCCGCCACCCCGCACAGGCAGACCATCCTCGATCAACTTGGTCACCCAACGAGGACTTTTGCCGATCATATCGGCCAGCGTTTTCTTTGAGACGGTAATACCCATGACAGAAAGGACTTTTGTGAATTTGTACGTTTGTGCGATTGTCCTTTCTTTTGAGCCCGTACACAGACGCAAAAGAAAAGAGCCAGCCCTCACGGTTACTGGCCAAAAGATTCCCGGTCCTTACTTACCCAGGTGAGAAGTAAGGACTGGAAATCGACACCAAAATTGACGCAAACCCGGCGGTTCAGATACCCGTTAAGGGCCTACCTGCCTGGAAGGACCCAAAACACCAGGCGAGCCACCGATCCTATCCGCAACCATGTTGCGGCCATCCATCGACCCGCCGAAGTAGAAGCCGGTGACCTCTTTACGTTCATCCAGCAGCGACTTAATGACGATGCCAATCAGGTTGCTGACCGTCGCCAACACTGCAGCGTGCTCCTTCAGGAAGATCACTGCAGCCGCGTTACCAATCGCCAGCAGCAGAACGAACCAGAGGTTATTGCGGATGATGGACTGCGCGATACTGTCCGCCTGCTCATGCTCCGTCTCGCGGTACATCTGCCGAGCATCTGCGCGATCCCGATAAGCCAGCCGCTCAAGCTCATGCTCTCGCTCGTGCAGCTTCTCTTCAAACGCCAGCAGCGCCTGAGGATCAGTCTCCAACACCTGCTTAACCTGCTCAGGCTGCTTAGCACCCGTAACCGCCTGAGCGATCTCAACCACCTGAGCAGCAACCTGCTCACCATTACTGCCGCCCAACCAGCGACCGATCTTCTTGTCCAGGCCGGTAAGACTGGCCAGACCCAACGCAATAGAAATTGGTTCCATAACTACCCCTTCCACCATGCCCGAACGTCAAAGTTAGGACAGGTCTTACGACTATCCAGATCCCGATGACCGACTACTTCAGCATTCGGATACCGCCTTTCCCATGCTGCCAGCACCTGGCTCAGCATGAGCATCTGATCTTCAGTAAACTGATCACGACCAACCAAACAGACACCCAAGCTCTTACTGTTATGGCCGCGAACATGAGCACCAGGCCAGTAAGAAGGCCGACCGCCCTCCAACTTCCCATCACGACGAATAACCGCGTGATAGCCAATGCCATCCCAGCCGTTATTCTTATGCCATGAGTGGATCTCAGCCGCTGATACCTCGCGATCGTTCGGCGTATCAGAGCAATGAACAACCAGATATTGAACATCCATCAAGCCGTCTCCCTGTAATGATTGTGCAGCATCCGAATAAGCTCATCGCTCTGCTCCTCAACCCGCTTCATCTGCTTCTCAAGCGGCTCCAGAGACTGGCTCAACCGGCGCTCCAGATCCTCTGAAGTAATAAACTTCTCAGCCATCTTGACCCGCTCCTCAGTCAGCGCTTGGCCAAGTTCGTTTACCTTACTCCACAAGATACCCAGCAAACCCCCACCGACCACCGCAAGCAGAGTCAGCAAGGCGATCAGCAAATTAGAATCCATCCCAACCCCCAAACGAAAAAGCCCGCTAACTTAGCGGGCTTTCGTACATTTGTTCATTTGTGTGTTTGTCACATTGCGCGCTCTTTCAAACAGGCAATAAAAAAGCCGCTCAAAGAGCAGCTTTCACGCATTTATCGCAAGATAGCAAAACTGTATCTTAAACCGTGTCATTAAGTCAACACCTATCTTTGAAGACTCATAACAGCTTAATGACAGGGAGGCTCACTCGCTTCGGGCTCCGTATTGCGCCTCTATGTGTCCGGTGCACCAGGCTTTGGCATCCAATATTTTGGCTCCCAGCTGGCACCCCACGTATCCCATTGACCACTTGAAGATGAGCCTCCCTCACCAACCCAGCCGCCTATCTTGACGGCATCTATAAAGGAGGACTCTTCCACCCCTCCAGGCGACAAGATCAATTCACGGTCTTTTGGAGCCGTTTCTATAGGCATCCAGCCACCACATAACGAGGACTGCTCACCTATATACTTCGTCTTCATCCGCTCCCTATGAGCACCAATCAGATCCTTTGTCGCCACTGGATCAAGGTTCTCGTCTAGCCAGAAAAGCCAACAATGTGCATCCATGAATACAGGAAAGTCTCTGCTCATCCACTTGAAATACTCATCGACCTCAGCCCGAGAGATGTAGCAACGACGCACCTCCTCCCAGATCTCAGCGGCCGTGACTTTCCTGGCCCACAAAGCGCCGACAACCATCCCAACCATTAGCGCCAAAAGCGCTGCTGCTAATACGTCCACGCTTAAGCCTCCGAACCGTAAAAACGTTTAAGCAACATGCCCTCACACTCAGCTGCGATCGCATCAAAGTCGATCCCCCTGACGGTGTTCGCACGACCCTCCGAATGGCCCTCAGGAACCCCTTTAGACAGCCAAAACTCACGTGCCGCACTAAATGCCTCCCGAGCTAAATCCGAATCAATACAGAACCCCAGAACCCGATCCCCATTAGGCGAGTGAATCTTACCCTCATTAATCAAGGACACGATTCGGCTCCGCAAGTGCTTCTTGCTAATCAAGTCAGTGACTCGCTGGCGAGATACAATATGCTCCGAGCTTGATGCGTAAAACCAAAAATCATCACCGCAAGCCAGACCATAAGAACCGCCCATGTACTTATGCAGCACGGTCCGAGACAACAAACGAAGCTGATTCTCCCAAACAGCATCAAGCAACTCTTTATCGGATATCTTCATAGCCATCAGCGCCACCTTTGTACATTTGTTCGTTTGTGCGTTTGATCATTTGTTCGTAGTCACCGACCGGCATAATCACGAAGCGAGGATTACGCCAGGTAACAACAACAGTCGGCTCAGTGATATCAGGCAGACAGTTTTTAAGGTCACCACTGGAGACCTGAGGCAGGTCAGCTATCTCCCCAGCCATTACAGCGCCTCCCCGAGAGCCAGTGCTCCGGTTTCCTTGACCATAGCCACGCAAGCAGCCTCATCGATATCCTCAAAGGCCTTCTCCGCCGAATCCCAGCCGGAATCCGTATCTTTGAACTTCATCGCTACAGAGCAAACGCCCAGGTTCGGCGGCTCGAAGTAGACCCGAACCTCCGGAAAACCCTCATCAGAATCAATCTTGACCAGCAGCTGGCCGAACTCGGTGTTTTCGAAAACCTTTGCAAAAGCCATATCATCATCCTTGGTGCTGCGCCTGCAGCTCTTGGTGTCGTTGTTGCCAGAGCATCCAGTAATGACCGTTGCCTGGCGTGTTATGTCTGTGCCAGGCAGTTACCGCACCCATGACGGTATGACTGCCTGTAGTACTATGCCCACAGCCCCGGCACTGGAAAGCCCAGAGGCCGCGCAGACGGCTGTTCCGTAAGCGAGGCTTGCCACCACAGCCGAGGCAGGGACGTTGCGGCGCATTGGCCCGGTTCCAAAGCGCGATCGCCCCGGACTCACTCGGGTAAGGCGACGCATGGTGCTTGCATTTGGGGCAAGCAGGCATAAAAAGGCCGCGATCATCTTCGCGGCGCATTTCCGGTGCGGTACCACACTGAGAGCAGTCAGCAGCATTACGCAACATGCTCACCCGGCCCCAGCTGAGTAGCGACCTGCTCCAGGCCGTCACGATCCAGGCGACGAACAATCTCCTGCATCGCTCGCCAGCGAGGTGACCAATCCCGGCGCCAATTCGCTTCAGGCACCCCCAACAGCTCACGGATACGGGCAGGGGAGTGAGCCCCCTTGCCCCGATTAACCTGCGCTTTCATGTCCTGGATACAGAGATGAGCCAAGCCCTGGAGCGTCTTGCGTGTCGAACTGCGGACATTCCCGGCCTGCGGCTCGTACTCCTTCCACAACGCCACAACGGCACCTGACTCATCTTCCCAGCCTGAAACCTCTTCAGGGCAATAGGCATACTTGATCCAGTGACGCTGATCATCAGGCAGCGCATTCACTGCCCGGACCACCTTCGCATCTTCGAACGCGAACGGGCTCAGCGGACAGGAGGATTTAGCCGGGGCACGAGTAGCGACGCCATGCACCTGATAGAAACCGCGTCGGATCTCCTGCTCTACCCGGAGCGCTGGCTCTGTCGCCTTCTTCTTGTGACTGGACGGAATGATGTACTGCACTCCATCGTCGTCATGACTTCTACACATGGGCTCAACCATAAATGAACAAAAAACTTCGCGTCGGACCCACTCTCGCGCCTGCTCCTGCATCCTATCCCCCGCTAAACTCGCCGCTGTTCCAGATATGACTGACAGTCAACGCACAGCCGAACGCCTGGAACCTTCTCCCGGCGTAGCTGCGGAATCTCTACGCCGCACTCCTCACAAAACTCAGCGCTTGGCCCTGAAGCCTTAGCCTGTGCAGTGATCGCGGCAACCATCGCCGCTGATTCCAGATCGATCCGAACCTGAGCGCGGTCGCAATCATCAGCCATCGATTTCACTCCTGACTATCACGGTCTTCTCAATCACAGTGCGGCGGCGACCAGTGCGGCCAGTACCACGGCCGATTGCCTGGAGCTCACGCTCCAGCACCTCAATCACGTCAATCATTTCATCCGCCATACGATCAACCGCCTCAGGATCGTCGGACTCGTCATAAAAGCCGTCATCAGCTGGCGCTGCAGCGGCCAACAGGTCGGCAGATTCGCGCATAAAATCCGCGATCCGCGCCCGGGCAGGCCTGCGCTCAGCGATCTCAATAACAGGGAGAGGGATATCCATTACGCCAGCCAGAGCAAGCAGCTCCTGGCGGCATTGGGTTTGATAGGGTTCGGGTAAGCTGGTTACCCAGGCCCATTTCCAAGAAAGGGGAAACTTTGTGGTACCGCGCATAATGCGGCCAAGCTGAACGCCAATCTTATTCTTCCAACGGAGATAAGCGGCGGCTTCGCTATGAATGCTGTAAGGATCTGCCGGATCTACATCAATCAGGCCTTCACGTAAGGCGGGGGTAAGGCGATCAGTGCCGAAATCCTCGATAGTCCACCGAGTCTCTCTGAGCAGACTATTCGTATATTCCAGAATTATCTGATCTTCTGTTCTTTTCATTATTCTGACGTCCTGTCAGTTGGTGTCGATAGATATGCATATTACATATACGGTTTTTCACTTTAAAGAGATTTTTCAATAAAACGGTTTTCATATAAGTAAATTTGTAAAGACAATATGCACATGACTTTAGGGCAAGTAATCAGACGGATACGCCACGCCAAACAATGGACGCTACAGCGGACTTGCGAAGAAGTGGACTTCCAAATTCAACCAGGACACCTCTCCCGTATTGAGCGGGGCGAGGGAATTCCATCCATACACTTTGTAAATATCATTTCCAAAGCGCTTGGCGTTTCTATAGACGCGATAATGGAAGAGGTTGAAGGTAAAAGGCCTGTAAAAGTATCAACCACAGAACCCATCCCTTACCTACCAATAGTCTCATGGGTCCAAGCAGGATCCTGGACCGACTCCCCACCGGCGGCAGACCCTCTCAGCTGTGATGACTGGGTGATAGCCCCTAAGAAACTCCCAAAGAACTGCTATGCATTGCGCGTAGTAGGCGACAGCATGACCGCACCATACGGCCCATCGTTCCCTGATGGCTGCATTATCATTGTTGACCCCACCAAACAGCCTGAGAACAAGAGTTTTGTTGTTGCAAGGCAGGAAGGCTCAGACGAAGCAACCTTCAAACAACTAGCCATTGAAGGCGGAACAAGATACTTAAAGCCACTGAATCAACAATACCCACTGATTCAGATAAATGGCGACACTAGGTTCTGCGGAGTCGTGACCTTCATAATTTCACAAATCTAGAAATGAATAATTATTCATAAAGATCCCGTGACGGGATTTGTGAATACGAGAATTAAGCGTTATGATCAGCAGGCGATGGGAACGTGCCACCGCCTGCTTTTTGTGTATCAGTTCTGTAACAGGGGTCCGAAGCGTGTTAGCTTAGGCCAGATACGAAAAAAGCCAGGCGGCAACCTGGCTTTTTCGAAGGAAGGATCGGGGAAAAAAAACGGGTGCAACCGTTTTAGCCCTTAGAACTCAACCAATAACTGTTCGATGAGTCTAAGGCACTAATCCCTGATCTGCAATTAAATTTGTGGTTTTGCACAAACACACATTTGTACGTTTGTGCTTATAGAGGATAGGACCAGTGGCTGGAAGCTCACAGGGATACAACCGAGAGATCACTCTCGCCGATGCCGAGGAAATGCTCGGCCATATCGATTCTGACTCACTCGACTACGAGAGTTGGGCCAAGCTAGGCCGATCTCTTGCTTCTGAATTTGGCGACAGCGCTCGCGACGCCTTCATTACCTGGAACAGTCCCGCTGGCGAGAAAGAAAAGACTCGCCTCCTGGAGCAGTGGAAAGAATTCCTCAAGAGTCACAGCTACTCAATCGGCACGCTGATCATGGAAGCGAAAAGCCGAGGCTGGAGCAGTAAGGACAGCCGAGAGCTTTCTGCTGAAGAAAGAACCGAGATCAAGAAGCAGGCCGAGCAACGCCGGAAAGATGCCGCTCAGCGAGCTCAGGCAGCAGAGAAAGAAGCTGCTCACGAACTGAAACGTGTTGAGCTCCGTTTCCGCAATCTGCCCCTCTATACCGGTACGGAATCCCTTTACCTGCAGCGCAAGGGCATTGCAAACGCTCATCAGTTTACCGAGCTGCGGGTAGGCAAAGACTCTCACAACAACGAGACGTGGGTAGCCTGGCCACTACTGAATGAGTCCGGAGAGTTTAAGGGTTATGA
>NZ_JHVJ01000037.1 GCF_000620085.1 Marinobacterium jannaschii DSM 6295
AAGCCCACAATCATTCGATGTGACAACGGCCCAGAGTTCATCAGCCATGAATTCATTGGATGGGCACGTAAGCGCGCGATTAGAATTGAGTATATCCAGCCGGGTCAGCCTCAACAGAACGCTTATATCGAGCGATTTAACCGCACCGCACGATATAGCTGGGTCAGTAAGCATCTGTTCGAGAGGCTGGACGATGTCCAGGATTATGCAACGCGATGGTTATGGTTTTACAATCATGAACGACCACACAAAGCCAACGGCGGTAAACCACCACTGAAGGCAGCTTAACCTCTACTTTTGGCATCAGCTAAAAATGGGAGGATTACCCATGCACTCTCAGGTATGTATGGGCAAGAGAAAAAAATAAACAGCATAAGGACCATTACCATGTTCTGATTCTGCTGAATAAAGATACTTACCACACATTGGGGAATTACCGCTCTTCTAAGGTTAACTTAGCTTCTCGGATCCGTAAGGCTTGGATGAGTGCTTTGGGTATGAAAACCGAGGAAGAGCTCAAGTTGTTTGGTGGTCTAGTGCACTTTCCTGCGTATCCTTGTTATCTCTTGAATGTTAATGATCCTGTTCGCTTCAATGAAGTGTACAAGTCTCTGATCTACCGAGCGAGCTACTTAGCTAAAAAAGAAACCAAGTACTATGATGACGGGAATCGTTGGTTTGGTTGCAGCCGACGTTAGGTCGACTGCTTACTTGTCTTTCTCATAACAGGCCTCGTTCAGCAAAAGAAACGCTGTGGTGTCCCACGATGATGTGGTCCAAAACGCGAACATCAATCAAGGCCAATGCATCAACAAGTCGTTGAGTGATTGATATATCAGCGCGGGATGGCTCCGCGATACCCGAGGGGTGGTTGTGGGCGAAGATGACAGCGGCGGCATTGTCTGCCAAAACAGCTTTGACTACTTCTCTCGGATAAATGCTTGCGGAATCAATCGTACCAAAAAATAGTTCTTTGAATTCCAGAAGCCTGTGTCGATTGTCCAATAGCATTACCCCGAAAACCTCGCGCTCGTAATGACTCAACTTGAACTCTAAGAAGGCTATTGCTTCTTCTGGGACGCTATAGACGTCTGATTCTATCAGTTGCTGAGCAAGGATCTCAGACGCTCTTTCCAGGATTTGGTGCTTCGTTAAAGGGCCGTTAAAAGAGTAAGTGCTATCTTCTGTGCTGTGCATAGTTGCATCTCCTGTCTTGTTGCTGGTGGTTTATGCACATGAGTGACATAGTTTTGAAAAGCTCAATGTAAAAAACGGGAGGGCCTATTGGCCCTCCCGTTTTTCTATATGCGTTAGTAGCGGGGGTTAAAGGTCATTGGATGCTGCCCAGTTGTAACCGGCAACAACACCGATGACAAAGAGCTCTGCAACCGGCTTAGCGGTCAAAATAGCGAACATCGTTATCCTCCTTTAGAATGCAATAGATGCTAACGCCGGTGATAAAACCAGCAACGAAAGCGAATGGCATAGGTCTCTCCTTTCTTGCTTTTTGAAATGTATAAACGTCGGCTATCTACCGACTATTTGGATTGATCCAGATAGGTAATATCTATCTGAAATTTTTCTGAATCCGCTTTGGGCTCCGAGTAATTTTTTACTCAAGCCACTTATCTCATGACCTAATTCAAGAGGAACGAGTCATGAGGCTGATCAAACTGAACGAAGTAATGAATTCCACAGGACTGGCACGATCTACCATCTACAAATACATTTCGGAAGGAACCTTTCCAAAGCCTGTTTCTCTGGGGGAGAGGGCCGTTGCATGGGTGGAAAGCGAGATAAGTGACTGGATTCTCGACAAGATCGAGAAGCGTGATCTAGCGAGTTAAGTAGTACCAGCTCTTATGTCCCCACCAGTTATAGAAAAAGCTGGTGGGAGGGAGTTCTAGCCTTCAACACATCGCATAGCTGGACTGATACCAGTGTGGTAATTTATTTTACAAATCTGCATAAGGATTTGTGGTGATATGAAGAAGCAGTTGCTCCTCACATGGCTTGGCAAGCATGATCTGGATGCCGAGAGTAATCAAGAACTCGGTGCCATCGGGTCGATCCTGATGGAAACACCGTTTCCATTTGATGAAGTGCATATCCTGGTTCAGAACTGGAAGGAGCGGGCCCACCAGTATGAATCTTGGTTGAAGCAGGTACTTCGAAAACAATCCCGAAATACAAGAATAGTTCTCAAGCCCGTTGAGCTCAGTAGTCCTATTGATTACGAGGCTATCTATGGGATTGCTCATAACCAGCTGAGCGCTCTAATGAGTGGTGACTTTAGAGTAACACTGAATCTAACCTCAGGGACGCCAGCGATGACCGCGATTTGGGTATTGCTGGGTAAAGGAGTGTTTGATTGTCAGTTAGCTCAAACTTCACGACAGGAAGGTGCTTCAAAGGTTGAGCTTCCTTTTGATGTCTCTGTTGCTTATCAACAGCATCAGGATGCTAGGCTTGGCTCAATTGCTTCAGCAGCGCCCTCCATCAACAGTGACTTTTCCCATATCCAGGCAAGCTCTAATGCAATGAACGAATGTGTCTCTTTGGGACAACGCATTGCTCAGCGGGACATCCCGGTCATCATTCATGGTGAAACTGGCTCTGGTAAAGAGGTGATGGCAAACGCAATTCATAGGAGCTCGTTGCGGGCTGAAAAGCCATTTGTGGCTGTGAACTGTGGGGCAATTCCTGAAAGCCTCTTAGATTCTCATCTGTTTGGCCATAAAAAAGGCGCTTTTACGGGGGCGGTTGCCGATAGCCAAGGTTACTTTGAAGCGGCAAACGGAGGTACGTTGTTTCTTGATGAAGTTGGGGAGCTGCCCCTGGACGCTCAGGCCAAGCTACTTAGAGCACTGCAGCAGCAGGAGATAATGCCTGTAGGTGGTAGTAAGCCAGTAAAGGTGGATGTTCGCATTGTTGCTGCGACACACCGAAATCTCTTAACGATGATCGACGATGGTTCGTTTCGTGAGGATCTGTTTTACCGGTTGGCAGTGGGAGTGATTAGCTTGCCTCCATTGCGAGAGCGAAAAGAGGATATTGAGCCTCTTGTTTCGGTATTGATTGATAATCTGAACGATGAAGCAAAAAGTCAGCCGGGATATGTTGGTAAAAAACTTTCCAAAGAAGGAATGGAATTTATCAAATCCCAAAGATGGCCAGGGAATATTCGAGAGCTTTGGAATACGCTAGTTCGAGCGTCCATATGGAGTGATGGAGAGATATTAGATGTAGAGCATCTGGAGAGAGCGCTTATCCAGCGGTCTAAAAAAGGAGCTCAAGAAGGCTTAGAGCTGGATGTTGCCAGTGGCATTGATATCAATGAAGTGTTAGAAAAAACAAAGAGATACGCAGTTGAGCAAGCACTAAAAATAACAGCTGGGCAAAAAGGAAAAGCTGCTAGACTGATTGGCCTCAGTAACCATCAGACGCTAGCGAACTGGATTAAACAGTTAGAAATACCTGATCAATAGAAAGTGCATCTCGCCAAATTGGCACGATATCTGAAGTACAGGAAGTAACTAAAGGCTACATGACATGAAGTCCATGAATTTTGAACATCTCCGAAACAACTGGCCAGCACTTGCAGATTTAGGGGCATATGCTGAAACCTATGCCTGCTCAGACCCACAAAGCGCACTTGTTAAGTTACGTTGCTTCGTCGAGAAGCTGGTGGGCGAGATTTACAAGGATCTGAAGCTTCCTATTCAGCCGAACTCCACGTTCATGGATCGACTGAACAACAACGGTTTTACCTCTGTTGTTCCTCGCGTCATTCTCGACAAGCTTCACGCGGTTCGTATCCATGGGAACAAAGCAGCCCATGAAGGTGATGTTTCTGTATCGACTGCAGTGTGGCTGGTTGAGGAAGCTTACTACCTTGGGTGCTGGTTATTTGTAGCGCAAGGAGAAGGTAGTCGCGAAACCTGTCCGGATTATCAGGCTCCGAAGCTTGATTCATCAGGAGGTGCAAAAGCTGAGTTCAAGAAGAAGAACAAAGCGCTTCAGGAGCAACTAGCCAGCCAATCTGCTCAGCTAAAAACTGCACTGAATGAGCTGGAGGAAGCCAAGCAGTCTGAGCTCGAAGCGCAGCAGCAAGCTACAAAGCTGAAAGCACAGATTGATGAAGCCAAGGCTCAGAAGTTTAGCGAGGGCAGCAAGAAAGCAACCCAGACGCTTAACTTTAACGAAGCAGAGACTCGTCGTCGCTTAGTCGATAGCGAACTGCGTTTGGCTGGGTGGGATGTCGCGGCGGATGGTGGCGATACCGAACAAGTCACGCTAGAGCACGAAGTCGACGGCCAGCCTACAAAGTCTGGTATCGGATATTGCGATTATGTTCTCTGGGATGATAACGGCAAACCGTTAGCGGTGGTTGAAGCTAAGCGTGCACGTGAAAACCCGGAGAAGGGACGCCAGCAGGCCAAGCTATATGCTGACGCGCTGGAGAAAAAACATCAGCAGCGTCCAGTGATCTTCTACACCAACGGATATGATATCTGGCTCTGGGACGATGTGCTGGATACCGTGCCGCGCAAGTTGTACGGCTATTACAGCAAAGACAGTCTGCAGTACCTTATTGGCCAGCGTCAGCTTCGTAAAGACGTGAACAGTACACCTATCGATACGAATATTGCCGGTCGTCTCTACCAGATGGAGTCGATCACTCGCGTCAGTGAGCGCTTCAGCGATGGTCATCGTAAAGCGCTGATTGTTCAGGCGACGGGTACCGGTAAAACCCGAGTTTCCATCGCATTGACCAAACGCCTGCTGGATGCAGGGTGGGCTAAGCGCGTACTTTTCTTGTGCGACCGTAAGGAGCTGCGTAAGCAAGCAAAAAACGCCTATAGCGAATTTGTTAAAGAGCCGCTTTACGTAGTGGGACGAAGCAAAAAGGAAGATCAGCACAACGCACGTATTTATATTGCGACCTATCCGGGAATGATGGGGATCTATGAGCAGTTTGATGTGGGTTACTTTGATCTGATCATTGCTGATGAATCTCATCGTTCGGTCTACAACGTCTTTGGCGATCTGTTTAAGTACTTTGACGCTCGCCAGGTGGGCTTGACTGCAACGCCGGTTGAGATGGTGAGTCGATCTACCTGTAAGCTGTTTGGTTGTGACTACAAAATGCCTACAGCCAACTACCCGCTAGAACAGGCTGTTGAAGAGGGCAACCTGGTACCTTTTAAGGTTGTAACCCACACCACACAATTCTTGCGTGAAGGTATCAAAGGCCACACGCTGTCTGATGAGCAAATCGCAGAGTTAGAAGATCAAGGCTTCGATCCGAACGAGATGGATTTCGATGTACCGGACGTGGATAAAGCGGTATTTAACAAAGATACCAACCGCGCCATCTTGCGTAACTTGATGGAGCGGGGGCTGCGCGATGTGGATGGGCAGCTACCAGGGAAGAGTATTATCTTTGCGCGTAGTATTCAGCATGCTGAGCTATTAGCTGAACTGTTTGGCCAAATGTATCCCCAGCATGGCGGCAACTTCTGTCGAGTGATTCACTCCAAATACGAGCGCGCCGAAGAGCTGATTGATGACTTTAAGAAAACCGATGGCTCAGCGGATCAAATAACCATCGCCGTATCTGTCGATATGTTGGATACAGGGATTGATGTGCCGGAAGTGGTTAATCTGGTATTCGCCAAACCGGTTAAATCCAAAGTGAAGTTTTGGCAGATGGTGGGGCGTGGCACCCGTCTGTGCGAGCATCTCTATGGCACAGGAAATCATAAAACTCACTTCCTGATCTTCGACCATTGGGCCAACTTCGACTACTTCGAGATGGATCCCCCAGAAGATGATGGTCGCACCGGTAAATCACTCTGTGAAAAGCTATTTGAAACGCGGATTGAGTTGGCAGAAACCGCCCTTAAAAGAGCGGAAATGGAGCTGTTTAAGCAAACCATAGCTCTGATTAAAGAGGATATTGACGCACTGGATGATCGTTGTATTGCCGTGCGTGATAACTGGCAACTTAAAGCACGATTATCTGATGCGAAAGAGCTCGATCAGTTTGCGCCGGATACACGGCACTTATTGCGCGCAGAAATGACACCGCTGATGCAATGGCGTGATATTCGGGGAGAAGCAGAAGCGCTTCGTTGGGATCAGCAGATAACCGAGCTTCAGCAGATCTTGCTGAAAAAGCCTTCGCAAATGGATGTGGCTAAATTAGCGGTGTTGACCAAGGTCGCTCAGCTTTCTATGCATCTCAATCCGGTACGGGCTAAAGCAGAGGATATCAAAGAGATTCAGCAGGATGCTTTCTGGCAAAGCCTTACCTTTGATGCGTTAGAGCAGAAGCGCATGGCACTGCGCGGCATTATCCACCTACGGGATAAGGGTTCCCTGCCACCAGCAGAACCATTGCCGGTGATCGATATAAAGGAGGACCGAGGTGGTTATCATATCGCCGAGCGTCCGACGACTATTGTCACCGTGGATTACCAGATATTCCGTCAGGAAGTAGAGCAGACCTTGGCTCCACTGTTTGATACTGATCCTGTTTTGCAGAAGATCCGCAACGGAGAGCAAGTGTCTGATGCCGAGCTGCAACAGTTGAATGCGCTGGTGCACGTACAGAATCCTAACCTGGACCTAGATACGCTCACGGAGTTTTTTCCGGAGTCTGGTGCCAGCCTTGATCAGATGTTGCGCACCCTGATCGGAATGGATGCAAAAGCGGTTGAGGCTGCCTTTACCGAATTTGTACAATCGCACCACATCAACTTGAACGCTCAGCAACAGCGTTTTATTGCACTGCTAAAAAACCATCTCTGCAAATACGGCACAATCAACGTTGCCCAGCTTTACGATCCCCCATTTACTGCCGTTCACCACGATGGCCTGGATGGTATCTTCAACCGTGAAGAGCAGGCAGATGCGCTGGTGGCCCTTGTAAAACAGTTTGGTGTTGAGCTGGGGCAGCGTCGGGAATCAACCACGCGTACCATTGACCGTTAATCGCAGAATAGAAGAAGTATTGAGAACACCAAATGATCACAGGCGAATTGAAAAGCAAGATCGATAAACTTTGGGAAGAGTTCTGGACGGGGGGGATTACCAATCCGCTGACCGTGATTGAACAGATCACTTTCCTGATGTACGCCCGTATGCTGGATATGAACGAGCGTCGCGATGAAAAACGTGCGGAGCGTACCGGTAAGACCTTCAATCGCCGCTTCACGCCACCTGAGCAGCATCTGCGTTGGGAAGCGTTCCGTCACTTACCTGCCGAGCAGATGTTTGAGCTGATGAGGGATGACGTGTTTCCGCACTTTAAGGACCTCGCGGGTGAAGGCACGCTGTTCGCTGAGTTTATGCGCGATGCCCAGCTGATGATTCAGAAACCCAACCTGCTGGTAAAAGCGGTGACGATGGTCAACGACCTGCCGTTGGAGAACAGCGATACCAAGGGTGATCTGTACGAATACCTGCTCTCCAAACTCACCACGGCAGGTATCAACGGTCAGTTTCGTACGCCGCGCCATGTGATCCGCGCTATTGTCGAAATGTTGGAGCCAGAAGCGAATCATCGCATTGCTGATCCGGCCTGTGGTACGGCAGGTTTTCTCTCCGTCTGCTACGAATACCTGTTGGAGAAATACAGCTCGCCCGAGGGTGTGGTTACAGAGATGGTAACCAATGAAAAGGGCGAACAGGTAGAGAATAAAATCTTCACTGGTGATCTGCTGTATGACCTCCGTAAGCATGTAGACACGGATATGTTCCACGGCTTTGATTTTGACGCCACTATGTTGCGTATTGCTGCAATGAATCTGGTGATGCATGGAGTAGCCGAGCCGGATATCCACTATCAGGACACCCTGAGCCAGCGTTTCTCCGAGCGTTTCCCTGAGGCTGCGGATGAAGGATTTGACCTGATCCTAGCTAATCCACCGTTCAAAGGTAGCCTGGATGAAGAGGATGTTGACCCGGCACTGTTGCGGGTAGTTAAAACTAAAAAGACCGAGTTGCTGTTTGTCGCCCTGATCATGCGTATGCTCAAGCTGGGCGGTCGTAGCGCCACCATCGTACCGGACGGCGTGCTGTTCGGCTCCAGTAAGGCGCATCAGCAGCTACGCAAACATCTGGTAGACGATAATCAGCTCGAAGCGGTTATCAGCCTGCCTAGTGGCGTGTTCAAACCCTACGCCGGTGTCTCCACCGCCATCCTGATCTTTACCAAAGGTGGCGTAACCGACCATGTCTGGTTTTACGATGCGCTGGCCGATGGTTACTCGCTGGACGACAAGCGCCAGAAGGTTGATGCAAACGATCTGCCGGATCTGGTCCAGCAGTTTAAGGCGCGTGATAAGGCCGTAGCCGAGACCGACGCCAATGACCGTACCGCGCAGGCGTTTTGGGTAGCCCGCGACGAGATCGCCAACAACAAGTACGACCTCTCGCTGAACCGTTACAAGGAGCAGAAGTACGAAGCGGAGCAGTACGATCCGCCGAAGGAGATTCTGGCGCGACTGAAAGCGCTGGAAGCGGAGATTCAGCGGGATTTGGTTGAGTTGGAGGGGATGCTTTAATGGCTTTTCCTCAGGTCAAACTGAAAGACTGTTGCACTGTTGTCGGAGGTGCTACGCCAAAGCGCAATGTTGAGGAATATTGGGGTGACGATGTTCCTTGGATCACGCCCAAGGATATATCGCAGCTCAATCACCCTATTCTTGAAGATGCACCTGAGTACATCTCTCAAAAAGGCTATGAGAGTTGTGCTACCTACATGCTACCCAAAGGCTCTGTCTTGCTAACGTCCCGTGCACCTATTGGTAATGTTGCGATAGCTGGCCGTGATATGTGCACGAACCAAGGCTTTAAGAGCTTGGTGCCGGGCGAGCAAGTTGATGGCTCATATCTGTATCACTGCATGAAGTTCAGTGCGCAGCGTTTGGATGCGCTTGGCAACGGTGCAACTTTCAAGGAAGTGTCTAAAAAGGTGGTCGAGGAGTTTGAAATCCCCCTCCCTCCCCAGGCCGAGCAACAGCGCATCGCCGCCCTCCTCGACAAGGCTGATGCCCTGCGCCGCAAACGCCAGCAAGCCATCGACCTCGCCGACCAATTCCTGCGCAGCGTGTTTTTGGATATGTTTGGTGATCCAGCTACCAATCCGAAGGGGTGGAAGTTAGTTTCTTTAAGGAGCTTAATAACAGACTGGAAACCGGGTGTGACAATTCAGCCTGATAAGTTTACAGAAGATGGGTTTTCCGTCTTTCATAAAGGAGCTGTTTTAAAAAACGGTCGGATTGCGTTTGATTCAAAAAAGAAAACTCATACGTCAAAAGAATTTGCTGAATCAAATATCAAGGCAGTCATAGGTAGTGATTATATAGCGGTAAATTTAAGGGATTTAGTACCTACAGGACCGAGCATCGGTCTAATGGCTGATTTGTCATGTTATGGAGACAAAAATTACTTGCTAGCTTATGGAGCATATGGGTTTAAGGTTGATAGAAAAGCTGTCGCTCCTGAATATCTTGTAGCTTTGACAAATCAACGTGGCTTTAGAAGAGAGCTTGCAAAAGTGTGGGTGGGAAGTACACAGATTCATATTAGAAAGGATGACTTCTTTGATCTTAAATTGCCTTTTCCTGACTATGAATTGCAGAGGGAATTTCAATCAATTGTTTATAAAGTAAGGGCTTCGGTAGTACCTTCGATGAAAGCGTTCGATATAGATGATTTCTTTGCTTCGCTAAGCCAGCAAGCCTTCTCCGGCCAACTCTAATGAAAAAATTCACCGGCGGCTTTACTACGACAGACAGATTTAAGCTCACAGGATCTTGCTATGCCGATTGAGAAAAGCTTCGAACAGCTGATCAGCTTATTGCGCGAGCTCTGTAAACTCCCGAATGAGACAGAATGGGTTGAGTTCAAGCGTAACAATGATAAGCCCGAACTGATCGGCGAGTATATCTCGGCATTGGCCAACTCTGCCGCGCTACAGGGTAAGCAGTCCGCCTATCTGGTTTGGGGGGTAAGTGACGGAGAGCACGAGGTTGTGGGGACCGAATTTAGACCCTCGCAAACCAAGCATAAGTCACAAGAGCTGGAAAGCTGGCTGTTGCAAAAAATCACACCCAAGATTGAGTTCTACTTTTACGAGTTTGAAGTAAACGATCTTAACGTGGTGATTCTTGAGGTTCAGGCGGCAAGCCATACACCGGTTCAGTTTGATGGCACCGAATTTATCCGTGTCGGTTCCTATAAGAAAAAGCTAAGAGACTTCCCTCAGAAAGAGCGAGGGCTATGGCGTGTTTTCGATAAAACGCCTTTTGAACGTCAAATGGCAGAAGAAAGCCTGCCTGCTGAAGATGTTTTACGCCTGCTGGATTATCCCGCCTATTTCGACCTAACCAATCAACCGTTACCGGAAAACAGGGAACGAATTCTGGAAGCCCTTGCAGCGGATGACCTGATTCAGCGGAATGACGCGGGTTTGTGGGATATTACGAACCTTGGCGCTATCCTGTTTGCGAAAAAGTTACAGGAATTCAAACATCTGGGTCGTAAGGCCGTTCGCTTGATTTTGTACAGAGGCAATAGCCGTATTCAGACCATCAGAGAGCTGGAAGGGGCCAAGGGCTATGCAGTGGGTTATGAGGGATTAATTGATTACCTCAAAACCCTATTGCCTTCAAACGAAGAGATTGGGCGTGCTTTTCGTAAGGAGGTACCGATGTATCCTGAGTTGGCGATACGCGAGCTGGTTGCGAATGCAATTATCCATCAGGATTTCTCGTTAACGGGTACAGGACCCATGATTGAGCTCTTTGATAGCCGCATGGAGATAACCAACCCAGGTTTACCGTTGGTTGATACGCAACGGTTTTTAGACTCTCCGCCACAAAGCCGCAACGAAGCGTTGGCGTCCTTTATGCGACGTATCAATATTTGTGAGGAACGTGGAACCGGAATTGATAAAGTTGTTTCCCAGACTGAGCTTTATCAGCTACCTGCACCTATTTTCGAACAAACGGAACAGCACACTAAGGTGTCTCTATTCGCGCATAAGGACTACAAGGAAATGGATACTGAGGAGAAGATCAGGGCCTGTTATCTACATTGCTGTTTACGCTACGTAAACCATGAAGCTATGAACAATAGCTCCCTTAGAACGCGTTTCAACATAGACTCCGCGAACAGCGCCACTGCTAGCAGAATCATAAAGCTTGCCGTCGACGAGGGGCTAATCCGCCTCTATGATCCAAAGGCCAACCGGCGTGCATGGAAATATGTGCCTTACTGGGCGTGAAGAGATGAGTTCATTTGATGGTCATTTGATAGGATAGAATGGTATCTGATGTTTTTGATGTAGAGGTTTTGCAACCTTTTGTTATTTAAGGTGATTTTTGCTTTATTGGAGTTTCTCGTCATTTGATGCTCTATTGCTATAGTGCTGTTCTACTGGCAATCAGGGGATTTCAATGTGTGCCTTAGATAGAGTAAGGTGATTTGGGTTAGAAAAGGATATGTATGGCTGTCCAACACGGAATGTGGAAAATCGGTGAGCGCCCCAAAGCGCTTGCTCCTGTCAAACTGGATACTGAAGAGCTGTTGGAAGAACAGATCTTTCAGGATATATCCATTCTAAACAGTAACTGGCTGCTGATTGGTCGCCAGGTCTATACTGATTTCGGAAAATACATCGACCTGTTAGCGATTGATGCCTTTGGCTCGGTAATCGTCATCGAACTGAAGAAACATAAAACCCCTCGGGATGTGGTGGCGCAAACCATCGATTACGCATCCTGGGTGGAAGCGCTGCCTACCGAGCGAACCAGTCAGATCTACCACAAATTCGCCATCAGCTATGGCTTGGAAGTCACCAATTTTGATGATGCGTTTAAGGCTAAGTTTGGTGTGAAACCATCTGAAGATGAGGTTAACAGTTCACACCAAATGGTGATTGTTGCTGCTGAGCTTGATGCAAGTACCGAACGGATTATCAATTATCTCAACAGTAAGGCTGGTATCGCGGTTAATGCCGTGTTCTTTACTGTATTCCAGGATGGCGAAAGTCAGTACCTCAGTCGTGCATGGATGATCGATCCGGTTGAAACCGAAGATAAAGCCGTCAGTGATAGTAGTAAAGGGGAGTGGAACGGTGAGTACTATGCTTCTTTTGGTGTCGCTCATGACAGCCGCAGCTGGCAGGACGCTCAGCGCTACGGGTTTATCTCTGCGGGTGGTGGGCGCTGGTACAGCAAAACTCTTTTCAAGCTTGCACCTGGTGATCGTGTTTGGGTGAACATTCCAAAGACAGGTTATGTAGGCGTTGCCAAAGTGGCTGGTACAGCGTTGGTCGCAGATGAGTTTATTCAGGACGACATGCAACTTGTGGGTAGCTATGGTACTGAGGCGGAACATGGAGAGGATAACGCAGAATACTTTGTGCCGGTTGAGTGGCTTCATGCGGTGGGTGAGAGCGAAGCTATGAACGAAGTTGGTTTGTTCGGAAACCAGCACTCTGTTGCTCAGCCGAAAACATCTAAGTGGGACTATACCGTTGAGCGGTTGAAAGAGGTTTGGAAAACTTCTCTGAGTCAGTAAAAAAATTTACTTTAATATAAGTTTTTGTTCTGCTTGTGGGTGTTTCTGTCTTTGGGTGAGTTTGTAACTATTTGAAAAATAATAGATTTATAGAATTGGTACAGACCCTGCACTAACAGAAGTGTTATTCACTCTGTTGGAGATCCAGATGGGCTACGAAGTTGATTTTATTGGTGTAGGAAAAGAATCAAAAAGCGGTGACGCGATTGCTATCCGCTTTGGCAACCTTTACGGTGGCCGAGATGAGCAAACCGTTGTCGTGATCGACGGTGGTTTTAAGGATGTTGGTGCTGAGATGGTTTCGCACATCAAGCAGCACTTTGGGACAGATCGGGTAGACCTGGTTATCAGCACACACCCTGATCAGGACCATATCAATGGATTGGAAACCGTTTTGATGGAACTTACGGTAAACGAGTTATGGATGCATCTCCCCTGGACGCACAATCAGGGCTTGGCAGATAAGTTTACGGACGGACGTATTACTGATAACAGTATCGGTGAGCGCCTGAAAGAGAGCCTTGAAAAAGCCTGGTTTCTATTCTGTTTGGCAGAAGAGAAAAGCATTCCCGTGTATGAACCGTTCACCGGACTGTCTCATACCTCTGGTCAAATTCGCATTTTAGGGCCTTCCGAATCCTATTACGAAGAGCTGATCCCGCAGTTTGATGGCATGCCCGCCGCTAAGGAGCAGGTTGAAGCGAGTTTTTTGGACAAGGTCGCCAGCCAGCTCAAGCAGATCTTTGCCTTCTGGGGAGAAGACAAGATCTACGACGACGGTGTCACCTCACCCAAAAACAATTCCAGTGTTATTACTCAGTTGATCGTTGATGGTAAGCGTATGATCTTTACCGGTGATGCGGGTATTGAAGCGCTGAGCCATGCGGCAGATCAATTCGAACAATGTGTGAATTCTGCCCCCCTCCGTATTGTGCAAATTCCTCATCATGGCAGTCGTCGCAATGTAGGCCCAACGGTGCTCAACCGTTTGCTTGGAGAGCCACTAAGTGAAGGTGAAGATCGGGAGTTGCTTGCGGTTGCGTCTACGGCTAAGCAGGGTGAGCCTAAGCATCCACGTAAAGCTGTGCTGAATGCCTTTACTCATCGCGGTGCACGCGTGCTCGTAACACGAGGAAACGGGATTCGTAGTAGCTTTGAAGCGCCTCAGCGAAGTGGTTGGAGCCCAGTGGATCCGGAACCCTATCACTACACTTGGGAAGAGGAGTAAGCACAATGTTGAAAACTCTTAAATCCCAAAACGCGCCTCAGCTAGGGGGCCTCATTATGGCTGCGTTGTTTATCGCGTACGCGTTGTCAAACGGTGTTGAGTCGTTACTGAACTTCAACAACTTGTTGACCGATCTGGCGGGCGCTGCGGTGCTCTCCATCGTGTGTGTTTGGTTTGCTTATCTTTTGCCTGCGGAATGGAAGCATAGTCTGGTGTATTTGCGGTTGAAGCATTCTCTTCCTGCACATCGCTTTTTGACGCTCCTTAATCGTGATGCACGAATCTCTAAAACCAAGTTCCTGGATGTGTTTCCTGAGCTGGATGAAGCGCTTGTACAGGGCGCAGAGCAAAATGCATTCTGGTATCACAGGGTGTACCTGCCAGTACGTGACACAGATGTTGTAAAGGCTGTGCACAAATCGTTTCTTCTATACCGTGACGCGATGGCTTCAATGTTAATCACGAGCTTGGTGCTGTCGGGTTTGTACCATTGGGGAGGAGGGCTAGCGATCGATCTTACTCAGATAAACGGTGCTTTTGTCACCATTGTTTGGGTTGAGGTTGTGTTGTTTGGTCTTGCTGCCCACAACTGCGGGAAGCGGATTGTCACTACGGCAATGGCTGAACGTTTGAATGTAGAAGTTGTTTCTTCGAGCTCATGCTAAGGAGGGTATAAACCATGGAAAACACGCTCGTAACTACTCCGGATCGGAAGTCTAAATTGCAGCAGCTGTTGTTGGAGATGCAGCAAGGTCTGTTGGAGCGAGAAACTCAAACCAAACTGATTTTGTTGGCGGCTCTGGCAGGTGAGCATGTGTTGCTTCTTGGACCTCCCGGAACTGCCAAAAGTGAGCTGGCCAAACGCCTGAAAAACATCTTTGTTGAAGCGAATTATTTTGAGCGGTTGCTGACACGCTTTTCGGTACCTGAAGAGTTGTTTGGCCCGCTATCAATACGAGCGTTAGAGGAGGACCGCTATAACCGTCTTACCAGTGGTTATCTTCCCGAAGCATCGGTGGCGTTTATTGATGAAATCTTTAAAGCCAACAGCGCCATCCTCAACAGCCTTTTGACGCTTTTGAATGAACGCCAATTTGATAACGGAAATCGACGGCACGAGGTGCCGTTGATCTCCGTTATTGCTGCTAGTAATGAACTGCCCGAAGGGGAGGAGCTAACTGCTCTCTATGATCGCTTCATGTTGCGTAGCTTTGTGGAACCGGTTTCTGACAATGCATTTAGATCACTGCTCTGCTTGGAAAATGATGGATGTGATCCTGATTTAGCATCTCGTTTGAGAGTGGATGATCTCAGTGAAGTTCAGACTCTTTCTGCAAAAGTGAAGCTGTCCTCCAGTGTGTTGGCATTGTGTGAGGTGTTCCGGAAATATCTTATCCAAGAGAGTATTTATGTCTCAGACCGCCGCTGGCGCAAGATCATCAAGCTGCTGCAGGTGTCTGCATTTACCAATAATCAGACAGAAGTATCTGTGTATGACGCCTGGCTTCTACCGCACTGCTTGTGGGGAACGCCAGATCAGCTGGAAGGGCTGATTAAACTCTATAAGACCAATATTGCGATAGATGGTGATTTTCAGCCGCACAAGCTAACTCAAATAGTTACTAGCTGGGAAGGGGTGTTCGCAAAGGATAGTAACCTTGAGAAGCAAAGAACTAATGATGAAGGAGAGCCATTATTTATTGACTTGCTTTCAGAAGAGGAAGTCACTGAGGCGACTGTAGAACGACAAGCAGTGGATAAACATGGAAACGAACTTTATTTGAACAGGCAAGGTAAGCAAACAACCGACGCTTGGAATAACAAACCGTTTATGAAGTCTATCGCGAATAAACCCGTGATGGAGAGAATACTGCACTCTCCCGCACATATTCAGGGAAGGATAAGCCAGTTGTCTGAGCTGGAAGGAAGGGTTGCTGACTTTCTTAGCCAGCTAAGAAAAAAAAGAGCAGAAGCTCAAGGTATTCTTGTAGATCATCTTTGGGCAGATGAGTCCATCCTACCGGAGCTATCGCAAAGCCTTGATAGTGCGATTAGACAAACCGAGGGATTGGCTTCCCGTATAAATAAGCTAATCAAAGGCTTTAGGGAGCTACCTTCTGAAGATGAAGAGCCTGTGTCGTTTAAAGATTTGGGCCGCACAGAGGCGATCGTAGGAGAGCTTTGTGAATAGAGGGCTCCCAAGAGACCAAAATACCAAGGATCTATTGCGTCTGTCTCAGCTGGATGATCCTTATGCTCGTTTAGATCTAGTGCCTAATTCCCTTATCTCAGCAGTAATCACCCACTCTCACGGAGAGCTTCAGAATCGTATCGAAGGTGTTCTTCAGCTTAGAGAAGCGTTATTGCAAGGGGATTTACCTGCTGAGTCATTAACTTGGCCTGCAATGCCTATTCAGCAGCAGCTGAATAAAACGTTACACCAGCTAGACCTACCAAGGTTTTGTCGAGATAACGAAGTAGTTGTTGATGCCTTGCTGGCTGATGTTCTTTTGGCGATAGAAGGGTATCAGCCATCATTTCTCAAGACGAAGGCAGCGCTTGCACTGGAGTACCAAAAAGCAGAACTCAATCGTCTGAAGGAAGAGCTGTCTTCCCGGAAGCGTAAACGTCGTAAGCAACCAAACTTCAAAATATCCGCCGAGAAGCTCGCGGAGTTGGATGCTCTAGCCGAAGTAAACGGCTGGATCTGTGCCTTGCCTGCTGATGGATTTACCATCCCTTATATTTGGCAGGAGCGCTTAAGCATTTGGTGTGAGCTGGAAGCCGTCTTTCGTGACCTGCAGTTGGTGACGAGCCTGGGCTTTGATTTGTCAAAGGGGCTTTTCCAAAGTCATGGCTGGCTCAATCTGGTGAAGCTAAGAGAAGTCCTCAAAACACTACCTCAGCTGCAAGATGTTATTCGTACGATTGGGAGAATGAAAAGTGCCGAGGGAGCCCTCATCGTCGAATCAATCCTGCAGTCAATACGTGTAAGCCAAATACGGGACCGAGAGGTAAAAAGCCCCCTTATCCCCATGGAAACACGTGGTGTCACCCGTTCAGATTCCATAAGTCGGATGCTGCCCCAGGAAGCTGCGTACTTGGGGCATCCAGTCTTAAAGGGACTATGGCATGCGAGAAGAGCTGAACATGCGCTTTTGAGTTATGCGGTGGAAGGTACTGAACTCGAAACCTTTGAGGAAGAACGAGAAGAGTTATCGGAAGTACAGCGAGCAGGAAAGAAGCGTAATGAAGAGCGCGGGCCGATGATTATCTGTCTGGATACCTCCGGTTCTATGCGCGGCACACCAGAGAATATTGCGAAAGCTCTCGTGCTTGAGTGCTTAAGTGTCTCTGCCCAAGAAAAGCGAGACTGCTATGTCTATCTGTTTGGTAGCCGAAATGAAGTCAAAGAGCTGGAGCTCAGCCCGAACGAGCAAGGACTCGAACGCTTGATAAGCTTTCTTTCAATGTCATTCGGTGGCGGGACTGATGTAGAAGGCCCATTGCAGATGGCTCTTGAAAAATGCAAACAAACAGAGTGGGAGCGTGCGGATATATTGCTTGTAACCGATGGTGAGTTTGGTTGCCCCGACAGTCTCATATCTAACGTTAAGAGTCGCAAGCAAGACTATGCTCTTGGAATGCATGGAATTCTCATTGGCAGCAATAGCTGGGCGATGGAGACGCTATGTGATCCCCTATATATTTTTACTGATTGGCTGGAATTAGCTCCCTAACGGGAGCTAACTGAAAAGGATCTTTTTAATATGTCTGTAGCGTACGAAAACTTCAAAATCTCGATTTTGGATTCTGAACGTATCTTAGAAGCGTATGACCTCTTAAATAAGGAGAGAGTTGGTGGCCGTGAACCAGAGGAGCTTAAGCGGGCTGCGCTAATTATGACCCTGACCGCGTGGGAAACCTATGTTGAAGACCGTGTGACAGAAGAGGTGGACTCCCGTTTACGAGCGCTAGATGGTAGCCAGATTGCTGAATATATGCGTAAAAACCTAGAGAAAGATTTGAAGTTTTTCCATAACCCAAACTCTCAGAAAACCAAGCATATATTTCAGGATTTTGTAGGTGTTGATGTAACTCAGAAGTGGGCTTGGGGGGACCTGGAATGTGACGATGTGCGCGGAAGGCTTAACGATTGGATTAAAAAGAGAGGGGATGCAGTTCATCGCTCTATAACGGATAAGCAGTCCAGTCATTTAGTTGGTCGGGATGAAATGAGGAAGTGTGTTAACTTTTTTAAACAGCTGGTAGAGGTTACTGATGTTTCTTTGGATAATGGAACGTAGTTAAAAGTATTTTTTTGATTTTTTGAGAGCTCTCATGGTGGTCTGTGAGTGTTTTTAATGTGATATTAAAGTTGAACAAATTACTATCTCGTACATAGCACGTGATTGAAGTCTTGTCTAAGGGATTATATGGCTATAATAAAAAGTAGGGCTAAGGCTTGGTTAAGTGAGTTTTTGTTCACACGGGGGATTTTGTCTCCGAAAGCGATACCTATTTATAAGTATTGTATTACTGAGGATGAATTTAGATCACTAAGTGATTTAATTCGTGTTAGTTTTATGGAGAAAAGCAATGCATTATATAGTAGATATTGGAGTGCTTGCTTTTGTCTTTTTGTTGCTGAAAAGTTTCGCCGAAACTATGACGCAAGCTGGTCTTGGAAGGCCTTTGAAAAGTCATTAGGTGTGGAGTTATCTCAGAATGAAAGAAAGGAGGCTGTTCAAGAGGGTCTTGGGTACTGGTCGAGACCTGTACGTTATCGAGAACATGGTGCAGATTATCTAGGCTCTCTCTTTGCCGAAGGGGGGCTTCCATGGAAACTTATTCAGAACGAGAGTCATGGCTTTGGACGAGCTGTGAAAGCAGGTCTAAGGCGTTACCTCCAGTACAAAAGTGAAGGCCGCAACATAAAGCAGTTGATAAAGGAATACGGTATTTACTTTCCGAAAACTTTTCAGACCGAAGAGAAGTATGAACTGCTTGCCAATGTTGTAGAGACCTTAATGGCTTTGGCTGAATCTCAAGATCTCGACAAGCAGAAAAATCCTGCTGAATATCTTAATAACAATTACCCACAATGGCGTGATGAGTTTCCGTTGCCCTTGGAAGAGAAGAACGGATACGCGTTAGTTAATGAGTGGTTGGTAGATGCAGGCATTCGATTAGAGGAGCGTAATCGTGAAAGAGAGATCGCTAGCTACTTTACCTGTGAGCATCGTCTATATGGAGAGATGGAGCGAGGGTATCTTTCGGCTCAAGTGACTTTAGCTCCGAGCTTAAAGCTGAAGCTAAATGGGCGAAAAGTTAGTTCGACAAGAGTTGAACTGGTCTTGTATGAAGGCGAAGAGGCGGCTTTGAAGGTAGGTGCCGCTTATGGGCGTTTGGACGATGATGGTCTGGATATCAAGATGCCAGTAACCGCATTGGAGTATCGGCGTAAATACCCGGAAAAGCCTTTGCTTCTTACATGTTGGTGTGCGGGTGAAAAGTTACATACGGTTACGATTCAGTCGAGCGAAGTTGACTGGCACAAGCTGCCAGCGGCTTTCATCAAGGATGGAGATGATGTTCGTCTGCTAGGCACTGCATCGGTGAAAACCTCCAGTGCAGGTGTATTGGTACGCGTACCGCCAGCCCTTGACCTGAATGGCTCTGTTATTACGCCTATAGCGACAGACGTGAATGGCAGCTCTTGGTATTGCATTGATAGCCTTACGGTGATTAAAGACCGAAATAGTCGGTATGTGATTGAGCCTGGAAGTGCGTCAGGTAATACGAAAATCGAATTAAGAGGCGCGCTTTCGGGGTACGATACTTTACCGGTAACTACTTGGTTAGGGTGGCCGCGCTGTGTATTGAGGGATTCTTCCGGAGAGGAAAAACAGCCTGATGCGTTGTTGGTAAACAACAAACCAACTAGACAGATCAATGCTCCAACCACCGTTGGAGCGTGTCGTGTTGATATTCTCGGAGACGAAGGAGAAGTTCTTACCCGAAGAAAAATAGGTGTTCTGCCTCCTGATTTTTCTATCGCTGCTATGCCTGCTACGTCGCAAACTTCGGCGCGTATCGCTATCAAAACGGTTTATGATCTTGATATCAGTCTCGCCAATGACTCTTTGAATGTAGACATTCTAAAGGAAGGGATAAATACCACCGTATACTTTCAGCCTAAGGTAAATCACCCGAAGCCTGAACGAGTTTTGCTTAATGTTCGAGACCCGCATTCTGAGTCAGAAGCCGTTTTGATTCGCTTACCTTACCCAGAGGAAGGTGCGCAACTCTTGGATTCAGAGGGTGGTGTATTTGAAGAGGCAGGAGTAAATCTTGAACAGATTTTAGGCATGACGCTTGTTCTAACGCCGCCTCCAGAAAGTCGGCAGTGCTTTTACGTATCGTTAGATTTTCTGCGGCCTGAAGGTGCTCTGACCCGCCGCTATACCTATGACTTAGAGAATCAGTCCGCGCAGATTAGTCTGTTTTCTCTCTATGAGGATGTTCAATCTCTTTTAAGCGTTCGATTAGAACAGGATGCCGAAATACGCGTGCGGATAGAAACGACACGTTTACTGAAGCAGTTTTATATCCGTCGATATGATGCTTTTGTAAGATTTACCAACGAGATGCGGAGCCACTTTGAGTTCCTGAATCACTCTAATCAGCCTTTAGGTATGGATGCGCAAAAAGCGAAGGTTAAGGCAATGCAAGTTCATGCGCCTGAGACTACGCCCGTTGATTTGTATCCACAGTCGATAGTACCGGGTATCTGTACCGGTGTTTTTGAGTTGCCAGAGTTTATGAGAACGAACGGACCTTGGTTGTTGTACCCTGGTTCTGACTCATCAGTCTTTTTTCGACCTTCGCTTTATATTTCTTCCTGTGAATCTCTCGGTGAGTATGACCAAGCCAACGTTAAGACGTTGCATAGCGCAGCCCGTTACTTCCACCCCCATGCTAGTCCAGATCCCTTTGATGCTGTTCTGGATAAGATGTCTGAAGATTTCATGCACAGTAGCTGGCTATACCTGGCGGAACTCAAAAAAAACTATGGCCACATGCCTCTTTCCTCATTGGAGGCGTGGAAGCACCTCGCGCATCATCCACAAGCGATGGCGTTGGCTGTGTTCAGGCTGGAGATGGATAGTGGATTCGTCACTCGCTTGGTTCAGGAGCTTGCGGTTGTCTGGGAAAAGATTCATGTATCGCAGTGGGTAAATGCTGTGAAAGTCTATGTGGACGGAGTTTCAGCACAGTTTTCTGTACCTGCTGAACTGGTGCAGCGGCAAGCCCTTGAGAAAATGGAATCTTTGTCGAATCAAGTCCCTCTATTTGTAAGCTTTGCAAAGCAGATCGCAGAGGCTGTGAGGAAAGAGCTGAATTTGCCAGGTCCGCCTTTACAGGCTGTTTTTTCTCAATGGTTGCAGCAGCTTCGTGGGAGGCAGGAAGATGCGAACTGGCCAACAAATCTGAGTGAGGAATTGACCGATTGGATAAGACATCAGAAAGATTTTTCATGGCTAGCTGACTTAACTATGCCGGGTTACATGCGATCAGTGTGTTTTATTCCAATATTTGCAGCGGCAGTATCTGCAGGGGCAGCAAGCTTTGAAGAGTTAACTGCTGATCATGAAGCTTTGATATTTGGCATAAGGGTTTTGTCTGAGTTCGATAGGGATGGTTGGTATCAGCCAGTCTATTCTGCGGCATTATCTAATTTAGCCAATAAAGACTAGGAGTCACTAATGAGCGGCTATTTTAAGGATTTGGTTAATCAGTCACTGAGTCGTACCCGAGAGGCGACACTGTCAATTTTAGGCATCAATGATCAAGGACTCAGGGCTCATCTTACAGAGCAGATGCATGACTGTTTAGGAGAGGAGGGATGTTTTCTTGCGCCCCCTGTATTCGAGCATACATTTGGTTGGGAGGCTGGAGATCAGACCTTTTTGGACCTACAGGGTCGGCTACTGTCCGAGTCTACGATAAAGGCTTTGACTACAGCTCAAAATTACAGCTTCAAGGCTGATATTCGCCCTTACAAACACCAGATACAAAGCTGGAACACACTTCTTTCTGAACGTCCAAAGTCAGCGATCATTACAACAGGAACGGGTTCAGGTAAGACTGAGTGTTTTATGATCCCAATCCTGCAGGATCTGATTAGTGAGTATGAGCATACCGACAATGCCTTGGTAGGTGTGGATGCTAAGCACGTTGTTCACAAAGTTTAGGTATTCGAGATACCGGCGGTAAGTTTCCAATACTGCCATGACGGCGCTCCCGGTTATAGTGATTGACCCAATTTGCTAATGCCCAGTGACGTGTCACGGAGTTGGCATAGGGCACGGCCTATGCCCACTCTCGCAACATTGTCTGAATAAAGCGTTCTGCCTTGCCATTGGTTCGAGGTGTATAAGGGCGGGTGTAGACATGCTTAATGCCTTTCGCCGTCAGGATGCGATTAAACAGCCCAGAGCGGTACGCAGGCCCGTTATCGGTCATCA
>NZ_JHVJ01000038.1 GCF_000620085.1 Marinobacterium jannaschii DSM 6295
CAATTGTTGGGATGCGTCGCTACGCTCCTTATCCCAACCTACGACGTACCGCGTCCGAATATAAATCCTGCTGTAGTGATCAACCATTCCCGACCTGAGTGGCTTGCGGTCGGGATCATTAGACTGCTACAGGATGAGGAACGAATCCCAACAAGATCTGGCTGTATTGTATCGGCTGGCTCAATTGTTGGGATGCGTCGCTACGCTCCTTATCCCAACCTACGACGTACCGCGTCCAAATATGAATCCTACCCTGGGATCAGCCTCTGGAGCAGGTCTGGGGCAAGAAGAGTTAAACCGGGAATCTGGTGTTGGGATGTTGCTGCATACTGTGTCCCAACCCACAATGCCGGGGCTGTGAGCTAGCCAGCCCCTTCGCGGCCCTCATCCAGCTCCAGCAGCAGGTCTGAGACTTTGTCCTGATATTCTCCGGGTTCCTGCCACAGGCCGCGTTGCATCGCTTCCAGCATTCTCTCTGCCATCTCTTCCAGGGCATCCGGGTTATGGTTTTCGAGGAATTCGCGGTTCTGCGGCTCAAACAGCAGGGCGTCGCTGACTTGCTGATACTGGTAGTCGTCGATCAGGTCGGTGGTGGCGTCATAGGCGAACATATAGTCGACGCTGGCGGCCATCTCGAAGGCGCCTTTGTAGCCGTGACGCTGCATGGCGTTGATCCATTTAGGGTTCAGCACCCGGCTGCGGATTACCCGGTTCAACTCTTCCTTCAGCGTACGGATCTTCGGTGCTGAGGGATTACTGTGGTCGCTGTGGTAGATCTCCGGTGTTTCGCCTTTGAGTACCCGTACTGCGTTGGCCATACCGCCCTGGAACTGGTAATAGTCGTCAGAATCGAGCAGGTCGTGCTCGCGGTTATCCTGGTTCTGTACCACGGCTTCCAGCTGGCTGAGGCGGTGGCTGAAGGCATCCCGCGCCACTTCACCCTGCAGGTTCTGGCCGTAGGCGAAGCCACCCCAGTTAAGGTAGGCATCGGCCAGGTCTGAAGCGTTCTCCCAGCAGCGTTCGTCGATCAGGCCCTGCAAGCCAGCGCCGTAGGCTCCGGGTTTAGAACCAAAGACCCGATAACTGGCTTCCCTGCGTGCCTGTTCAGCAGACACCCCGGTCGCTTCAAGTTCTGCCTGACGCTGTTCCACATGTTGGCGGATCAGGTTGCTGCTGCCCGGTTCATCCAGTTCTGCCAGTGCCTGTACCGCGCTGTCATAGAGCTTCATCACATTCGGGAAGGCATCGCGGAAGAAACCGGAAACCCGCAAGGTGACATCGACCCGGGGGCGTCCAAGCTGAAACGCCGGGATGATCTCGAAATCGACTACCCGCTGAGAGCCGGGTGCCCAGATCGGGCGGATGCCCATCAGGGCAAAGGCCTGAGCGATATCATCGCCGCCGGTACGCATGGTGGCAGTGCCCCAGACCGATAAGCCGATCTGTTTCGGATAATCACCCTGCTCCTGCAGGTGCCGCATAATCAGCTGCTCGGCGGACGCTTGTCCCAGCTGCCAGGCCCCCTTGGAGGGGATAGAGCGGCTATCCAGTGAATAGAAGTTACGCCCTGTGGGCAGGGTATCCAGCCGGCCGCGCGTCGGTGCGCCGCTGGGGCCGGCGGGGATAAAACCACCCTGCAGACCGGTGATCACCGCATTGATCTCATTGCGGGCGCTGCGTTGCAGGGCCGGATAGATCTCGCTACTCACGGTGTCGAACAGGGCGTGGGTCGCAGGCCAGGTCAGCTTACAGATCGGTATGACCGTCTCGTCCAGCAGGTGTTTTTCGATCAGAGCCGCCGCCAGCAGTTCCAGTCGCTCGCGGGTATCGGCCCGGCTGCGCCACAGATCATCACCGACCTGTAGCAGCGCGTCCGGGCGATTGCCCAGCCAGGCCTCACCATCGGCCTGAAATGGATCATAAAGGCTATTCTCTTCGTCACCGCAACGCAGTTTGAGGTCTTTTACCAGCGTATGCAGGATACCGTTCTCGCTGTCGGCCTCACCCCGGGGGAGGCGAATCAGGGCGATCAGGGTATCGCGCAGGGAGTCACCTTCGGGCAGTTTACCGAGGCGGTGCAGGCCATCACGGATCTGCGCTTCCTTGATCTCACAAAGATAGCCATCGAGCTGGTTCAGTACCTCATCTTCGCTGTCCGGATCTTTAACCCCCAGCTCTTCCAGCAGATGACTCTCCTGGGCTAATTGCATAATCTGGCCGCGCAGCAGTGCTTCACGGCGTGGGTCCAGCCCCATCGCCTGATAGTACTCATCAACCAGCTGTTCTAATTCAGCCAGTGCGCCGTAGGTTTCGGCGCGGGTCATCGGTGGCATCAGGTGGTCGATAATTACCGCCTGGGTACGGCGCTTGGCCTGGGAGCCCTCACCCGGATCGTTAACGATAAAAGGGTAGAGGTGAGGCATCGGGCCGAGGGCAATATCAGGCCAGCACTGCTCTGACAAGGCGGTGCCTTTACCCGGCAGCCACTCAAGGTTGCCGTGCTTACCAACATGAATCACCGCTTCCACCTGATAGCAGTGGCGCAGCCAGAAGTAGAACGCCAGGTAGCTGTGCGGAGGGATCAGGTCCGGATCATGGTAGTTGGCCGCCAGATCGATGTTAAAACCGCGCGCGGGCTGGATACCGACGAAGGTTTCTCCGAGGCGGATACCCGCCAGCATCAGCCGGCCATTACGGCATTTGGGATCGGATTCCGGCGCGCCCCAGCGATCAAGCACCGCCCGTTTTGACTCCTCCGGTAGTTGGCCGAAGAACTGTCGGTACTGATCCAGCGCCAGGCTCTGCCAGCAGGGGCGATGGAACAGGCTCTCCGGATTGTTGGTGACGGCACCCAGCAGTTCGCGGATCAGCTCATCACCACCGGCGGGGATCGCGGAGACCGGATAACCGGCATTCTGCAGTGCCTGCAGTATATGGTGGGCGGAATCCGGCGTATCCAGGCCGACCCCGTTGCCGATACGGCCATCTTTGGTGGGATAGTTGGCGAGGATGATCGCTATCCGCTTTTCGCCATTGGGTTTGTGGCGCAGACGACACCAACGCGCAGCCAGTTCCAGCACCCAACGGGCGCGTTCGTCGTGCAGCTGATAGCGGATCACATCTAGCTGGCTTCGCTTTGAGTAGTGGCTTAAGCCCTTAAAGCCGATGGCCCGGCTGATGATGCGGCCATCCATCTCCGGCAGGGCGATCTGCATCGCGATATCGCGGCTGCGCAGTCCCTGGGTCTGGGCCTCCCAGTCATCCCGGTTACTACCGGAGATGATCAGCTGCAAGACGCAGATATCCCGTGCCAGCAGGGCTTCAGACTCAGACGGCAGGGCTGCCAGCTGTGCTGGACTGCGAGCATTGACGGCAAAGCCGGTGGTGTTAAGCAGCAGCTGCATATCGCTGCTGTCGATCAACTGGTTGAGGGTATCGAGACACTCCGCCTCTTTCAGGGAGGTCACCGCCAGCGGCAACGGATTAAGCCCCTGTTGCTGCATCAGTGTGATCAGCTGGTCGAACAGCTCAAGGTTGCCGCTCTGCAGGTGGCTGCGATAGAACAGCAAGCCCACCACCGGCTGGCCCGGTTGCCACTGGCGTTTCCACTCTGCCAGCGAGCCTTGTTCCTGTCCCGACTGGTAGATCAACGCCAGTGGCAGCGCACGCGGTTCCTGCCAGTGCTCTGGGCGCTGAAACAGCTCGGCACCGATGTAGCGATACAGCTGGTCGATATTGCGCGGGCCACCCTCGCGCAGGTAGCGCCAGACCCGGTAACTCACCTCGCTGGATACGCTGCCCGCGGCCAGTAGCTGCGCGTCGGGGGTATCGTCTCCTGGTACTACGATCAGTTCAAAGCCACGTACCTGCGCCAGTTGTTGCAGCTGTTCCAGGCCATACTGCCAGTAGGAGGCACCGCCCAACAGCGACAGCACCACCACTTTGCTTTGCTCTACCACCTTATGGAAGTAGAGATCGGCTGCGGCAGGCTGGGTCAGGTGCATCCAGTTGGCGATACGCAGTTCCGGAAAATCCTCTGGCAGCCGTTCGGCACCTTCGCTGAGGGCGCCGAGTACCGAGTCGGCGGCGGCCAGCAGCACCAGATCCGCCGGGTCCTGCTGCAGGTCGATAATTCCCTCTTCATCGACGAAGCCGCCGGGTTGTGCTGCCAGAAGATGCATCGGTGTTACAGCTCCGCCTGACCCAGAATGTCGCGTAGGGCCGCTTCGTTCAGCTCGCGCCCGATTACCACCAACTGGGTGGCACGCTTCTCATCTGCTTGCCATGGGCGGTCGAAGTAGCTGTCGATACGCTTGCCGACACCCTGAACCACCTGACGCATCGGTTTGGTGCCGAGATCGACAAAGCCCTTAACGCGGTAGATCTCAAATTCAGCGATCAGGGTTTGCAGCTGATGTTGCAGTTTGTCGCCATCGACGGCACCAAATTCCAGCACAAAGGAGCTGAAGTGATCATGGGCGTGATCGTGCTCTTCGTCGTGGTGGTGATGGTGATCATGGTGGGTGTGGATCGCTTCGATACGCTCTTCAGTGGCGGCATCGATACCGGTCAGCAGCTGGATGTCCACTTCACCGTTATCGATATACAGTGTCTTCACCGACTGTGGCACTTCTGTGGCAACACGTTCGCTGACCAGAGCGCGTTCGGCTTCATCCAGCATATCGTTCTTGCTCACCACCACCAGATCCGCTGCGCTGAGCTGGTCTTCCAGCAGCTCCTGCAGGGTTGGATCGTGATCCAGGCTCTCATCAGCCAGGCGCTGGGCCTGAACCTGTTCCGGGTTGCTGGCGAAACGGCCTGCAGCAACCGCCGGACCGTCGATCACGGTGATCACCGCATCCACGGTGCAGTGCTGCTTGATATTGGGCCAGTTGAAGGCCTGTACCAGCGGCTTTGGCAGGGCCAGACCGGAGGTCTCGATCAGGATATGGTCGATCTCGTCGCGGCGTTTTACCAGCTCCTCCATCACCGGCAGGAACTCCTCCTGTACGGTGCAGCAGATGCAACCGTTGGCCAGCTCGTAGATGCCATTCTCGGCAGACTCAGTCGCTGCTTCCTCTTCCGGGCACTCCAGCGGGCAGTTACGCAGCAACTCAGCGTCGATATCAACGGCACCAAACTCGTTGACGATCACGGCGATGCGCTTGCCGTTGGCCTGGCGCAATACGTTGGAGAGCAGGGTGGTCTTGCCGCTACCCAGGAAGCCGGTAACAACGGTAGTCGGGATCTTATTCAGTTGCATCGCTGGAATCCTTCTCGGTCTGCGCATTACGGCCTTTCTTGCCGTGGCGTGGACGGTAAATATGGGGTTGGTCTTTGTCGTACAGGAACGAAGTATCGAAGTCGTCACGGCCCATCACATCGCCGACCAGAATCAGCGCGGTGCGACTCAGGCCCGCGGCGCGTACCTTGGCGACGATATCTTTCAGGGTGCCGCTGATCTGTGCCGCGTCGGGCCAGCCGGTGCGGTAACAAACCGCCACCGGACAATCTTCGCCATAGTGCGGAATCAGGTCATCGACGATCTTATGAATCCGGGTAATACCCAGGTGGATCGCCAGTGTGGCGCGGTGCGCGGCCAGTGACGGCAGGTCTTCGCCCTCGGGCATCGGGGTCTTACCCGCATAGCGGGTCAGGATCACCGTCTGGCTGTAGCCGGGCAGGGTCAACTCCTTGCCCAATACCGCAGCAGAGGCTGCGGTGGCGGTGACGCCCGGAATCACCTCATAGGGAATTCCCAGGGCTTCGAGGCGGCGGATCTGCTCGCCGATAGCGCCGTAGAGGCCGGGGTCGCCGGAGTGAACCCTTGCCACATCCTTACCTTCGGCATGGGCGGCTTCGATACGCTGGATAATCTCATCCAGATGCATCTCGGCGGTATTGTGCACTTCGGCATCGGGCTGGCGCTCGGCCAGAATTGCCTCGGGCACCAGAGAGCCGGCGTACAGAATCACCGGGGCCTGGCGGATCAGGCGCTGGCCCTTCACGGTGATCAGCTCCGGATCACCGGGACCGGCGCCGATAAAGTAGACGCTCATCTCAGTTCACCATCTTCTTCTGGTAGCCGCGCGGGGTGTAAACCCACTCCCGGCCGCCGACATTGATATGGCGAGTCTGGCTGCTGCCGACCTGCACCAGGGTCAGCATATCGACCTGATCGGCGGTCAGCTCACCCAGGGTAATGACGCGGATATTCTCCTCGTCACGGGTCAGGTTACGACCCAGGATCACCGGGGTGCTGGCCGGACGGCTCTCAAGCAGGATGTCGCGGGCTTTCTCCAGTTGCCAGCGGCGCTTCAGCGATACCGGGTTGTAGAACGAGATCACAAAGTCAGCACCGGCGGCAGCGGTGATACGCTGCTCAATCACTTCCCAGGGGGTCAGCAGGTCAGACAGCGAGATGGCACAGAAGTCATGGCCCAGGGCCGCACCGGAGGACGCTGCAGCTGCCTGCATAGCGCTGATACCCGGCATTACCTCGATATCGACATCAAGCCATTCCGGGTGATCTTCCAGTCCCTGCAACTGGCGATCCAATAGCTCAAACACCAGTGTCGCCATGGCGAAGATACCGATATCGCCACTGGATATCAGTGCGGTGTTCTTACCGGCGGCGGCCAGATCCAGTGCCAGACGGGCACGTTCAATCTCGGCGCCCAGCGGGCGGTCGTGGCGGGTCTTGCCGTTGCAGAGGTCGCCCAACAGGTCGAGATAGAGGCCGTAGGCGACCAGCTCATCACTGGCTTCAATCGCGGCGCGGGTTTTAGGGGCCAGGAAATCCAGATCGCCCGGGCCGGTACCCAGCACAAATAATTTGCTCATTTAATCGGTTACTTCTTTTCAGAGTGTTCTTCGCCATAACTGCGCGCGATGGCACAGGTGGCCTGTTTGTTCTTCTGTTTCGGCAGCATCAGCTCGGCCGGTGATCCGGTGATATGCCCGGCACTGACCAGTGCTGCAGACTCCGCCACACCGTAGACGCCGACGGTTTTGAAAACGTAGTCGGACTTGGTGCTGAGCTGGTCCTCCACCGGGTGTAGCTGGTCGGCGCGCCAGGTGAGGTAGGGCAGTCCCAGCGACTGAGCCAGAGTAATCAGTCCGACCTCATCGGCCTTGATATCGATGCTGCTGATGGCGCTGAGCTGGTTCAGCTCAAGGCCCGCCTGTGTCAGGCATTGTTCCAGCAGGCCGCGTAAGACGGTTTCCGGGCAATGACGCTCGCAGCCCATCCCGGCGACATAGTGAGGATTGAGATAGGGCCTGGCCGTGGTGATTACCAGCTCGGCGCCTAGCTTGGCCGCTACTTCTGAACCCCAGTGGTTGGCGCCGCCCTCATGACCGGAAAGCAACGGCACCACAAAGCGGCCCTGCTCATCCAGCAGTAATACCGCAGGGTCGTTGTATTTATCCTGTAACACCGGCGCCAGGGTGCGCATGGCAATCCCGCTGGCACAGACCAGCAACAGACGATGACCGGCCTGGAAGCGCTGCTGCACTGTGGCGGCAAAGGGCTTGGGGTTACAGAGCAGCTCCGGTTGGCCGCCATCTTCGGCTAATAACTGCTGCAGGCGGCGCCCCAGCAGGGCACCGGCTTCAGTGAGGCTGATGATAGTGACCGGCGGGTTCAACTGTCTTCACCCGGTCTGTTGATCAGAAACAGCGAGAAGTAGGGGCCGGATTCGGACGCCAGGCTGTCCAGATCGCGCACGATTTTCTGTTCGGTACGGGTGGCATATTCGATATAGCTGGCCTCGGCTTTGCGTCCGCTCTGTTGCAGCAATGCCAGCAAACGCGGCCGGTTCTGGCCCGCCTTTAGGATCGCAACATTATCGAACTGTGCCAGGGTGTCGAGGATCTGTTGGTCGCTATGACGGGCATTAATCACTGCGAGGTTGCCGCTCAGCTGGGCCAGCGGTGTGCGCAGTTCAGCGGCGGCAGCGTTAATCGAGCTGATGCCCGGCACTACTTCACAGGGGTAGCGGCCATCAAGGCGCTCCAGCAGGTAGGCAAAGGAGCCGAACAGCAACGGATCGCCTTCACAGAGAAACACCACATCGCCACCGCGATCCAGTACCCCGGCAATCTGCTCTGCGGCCTGATCGTACTGTTGGTTGGCCTCGCGACGGTCGCGCTTCATCGGCATATAGATCGCCAGCCGACTCTCTGGCTGGTCTTCACTGCGGGCACTCAGCGGAGCGGCCGCGATCGTGGCGCCCAGCGACTCACCTTTGTCATTCACCAGATAAGCGCAGCAGTCGGCACTGACAATCAGGCGGAATGCTTTCAGGGTAAGCAGCTCCGGATCACCGGGGCCAACGCCGACGCCATAGAAAGTGCCGCACTGGCCGATCTCAAGGATTTCATCATCGATAATCAAGGGTGTTGCTCCGCTTCCCGGCTATCGCCAGTGGCCTCTTTAGGGGCTTTCTTTAAAGTCAGCAGGGTGACCGGCAGGGCAGGGCGCATCAGTAGCTGGCCCGCCAGTCGGTCGCCACGGCTGATGGCGATCTCAAGCCAGCGACTGCTGACTGCCCCCGGTAATGTTTCCGCCGCCAATAACAATCGCGCCTTGCTGGATTCCGTCACCGCACTGACAACGATCACCCCACCGGGCTGCAGCCGTTGCCAGCAAGTCTGCAGAATCGATTCCAGCGCACCATCGCTGCCGCCGATAAAGACCCGTTTTGGCTCAGGCAGCTCTTGCAGACTATCCGGTGCGCGTCCCGCCACCACCTTGAGATTGGCATCGACGCCAAACTGCAGGCGGTTGTCATGCAGGTGTTGCAGGCGGTCAGGGTGATGTTCGATGGCATAGACGGTGCTGAAGCGATGCCAGCGCGCCCATTCGATCGCCACGCCGCCGCAACCGGCACCAATATCCCAACAGATGTCGCTGGCTTCGGTTTGCAGCTGTGACAGCACCTGAATCCGGACTTCGCGCTTGGTCAGTAAGCCACGGCCCTTTTCGCCGTCGGTGCTGTAAGCGCCATCGGCGATGCCTGGGAATTCCGCCAGTGCGCCGCCGGGGCCTGCCGTGTCGATCAGGGTGACGTGCAGTGGATCGAACTCAAGCGTGCTGTTGAGCAGCTCAGTGACGCTGAAACCGCGAATCTGCTGATCGGGATAACCGAGCCGTTCGCAGACGGTCAGTTGTGAGTCCCTGAATCCGGCCAGTTGCAGCTCCAGCGCGAGATGCTGCGGCATGCTCTGGGAATCGGTCAGCACCGCATAGTGGCGGTTGTTGGCAAGCCGGGCACGGATGCGCTGCAGTGGCCGGCCATGCAGGCTGATCACCTCGGTATCCTGCCAGCTGCGGCCGACCGCATGCACAGCGGCCTGGATGCTGGAGATATTCGGGAAGTAGCTTAGCTGAAAGGCATCTGCGTTGTTCGCCAGCCAGCGGCCAATGCCATAAAACAAAGGATCGCCGGAGGCGAGCAGGGCGATCTGGCTGTGCTGATGTTGGCCCAGCCAGGCTTTGAGCGCTTTGAGCGGCGGCAGTTCGATCGCTTTGGCACCGCTCTTAATCGCTGCCACAGTTTCCAGCTGACGTGCAGAGCCGATCAAATAATCCGCCTGGGCGATCGCCGCCTCAGCCTCTGCGTTCAGCAGCGCCTGATCACCGACACCAATGCCGATTACGGCGATCCCTGCCATCAGTAGCGTTCCCCGCGAATAATCCGCAGCAGAGCGTTACAGGCGGACGCAGCCAGGGCGCTGCCACCGGCACGGCCCAGCAGGGTAATGCACTCAATACCCAGTTGCTGGTGGATATCCCACAGCGCCTGCTTGGATTCTGCGGCACCGACAAAACCGACCGGCATGCCGATAATCAGCGCCGGTTTCGGTGCACCCGCCTGAATCATCTCCAGCAGGCGGAACAGGGCTGTAGGGGCATTGCCGATAATCACCACGCTGCCTGCCTGATGCTCTTGCCATAGCTCCAGCGCAGCCATGGTGCGGGTCTCGCCAGCGGCTTTGGCCAGCGGTGGTACCTGCGGATCATTCAGGAAACACAGCGGCTGGCGCGCCAGCATCCGCTTGGTCAGGCCGTGGCGCACCATCTCCACATCGCAGAGGATGGGGGCATCGGCCGCCAGCGCTTCCAGGCCTGCCGCTGTGGCGTTAGCACTGAAACGCACAGCATCGGCAATCGCCGGATCGCCGATGCTGTGTACCAGCCTCATCACCACCTGCTGCTCATCGGCAGCGAAAGGGGAGAGGTCGGTCAGCTGGCGGATCTGGCGAAAGCTTTCCTGCTCAATGGCAACCGGATCGGCTTCGTAGCTGAAAGTGCTCATCAGTGATCGTGATCGCCATGGCTGTGATCGTGATGATGATGGTGATGGCTGTGGTCATGATGGTGGTGATGGTGATCCGCATCGGTACCCGCACCCCGTACATGATGGTGATGACCTTCCTGTGGCAGGCCCACCTTATGCTCGGCACCGATAATCTGAACCCGGTACTGGCACAGCTGGCAGTTCATCTTAGCCTCGCCCTGTTCGGTCTCTTCCAGCTTCTCGATAAAGGCTTCGATCACTTTAGGGTGATCGTTGAGGTAAGGGGCTTTCACCACCTGAATGTCAGGGTGGGCCGCCTGGTAATCATCAGCCCAGCTGTAGATCTTCTTCACCAGACGACCGGTAAACAGGAAGTACGGGAAGATCAGTACGCGCTTGAAGCCCAGACCGTGGGCACGCTGCAGTGCTTCCGGCACCAGCGGGGTAGTTACGCCGCTGTAGCAGGTCATCGCCCAGCCAAAGCCCATGCCTTCTTCCAGCATCCGGGTGATCTTGCAGATATTGGAATTGGCATCGGAGTCGGAGGCACCGCGACCCACGACAACCAGCAGGGTGTCCTTGCGGTCTTCAGCCGGGTTGTAGCTGTCACCAAACTGCGCTTCACCCTCTTCGATACGCGCCTGAGCGGCCTGGAGCATCTTCGGATGGACGCCCAGTTCGGCACCGTAGGTGATAGAAACACCGCCCAGCTCCGCCTGCAGGGTGTTGAGTTCGCTTGGGATATCGTTTTTGGCGTGGCCGGCTGCCATCAGCATGCCCGGTACCGCCAGAATGTTCTTAGCGCCAGCTGCAACCAGTTTGTCGAGGCCATCGGCGATCACCGGACGGGCAAACTCAAGAAAACCGGTTTCACACAGGCGCTCGGGATAGCGCATCTGCAGGTGCTTGGCCAGCTGGTGGAACTCTTCGACCGCTTCTACGTCGCGGGAACCATGACCGACAACGAGGATGGCCGGTTTGGTGTGCTCTGTCATTGTTGCTTCCTGAATGATTAAGGTGCGTGCTGAAACCCGCAGGGACGGGGCTATTGAAGCCGTTCGACCAGCTTAAGGTACAGGCTATCGATATCGCTGAACAGGGCATCGGCGGCCGCCGTGGCGGGCCTTTGCTGCATCAGAACCGGTATCCCCAGCGTGCGCGCGGCGACCAGTTTTCCGGCGGTGGCATCGCTGCCACTGTTCTTGCAGACGATTACATCGATATGTTGTTGTTTCAGCAGTGCTTTTTCATGCTCGCCATTATACGGGCCTGTGTCCTGAATAAGGGTGAGATTTTTTTGATTTAAGATGAAATCCGTTGGGGTTGTGCGCAGTATCCAGTGCTGCCCGGCTGGAATTTGATCAATCTGGTTAAGGGCTGAGCGCCCCAGCGCCATAAAGGGCCTTTTAAACGGCATTAGCTGGGTGATCAGATCATCCCAGTCCGACCAATTGGACCAGTGATCACCCTCCTGGGGCTGCCAGCTGCTGCGCTGGTATCGCCAGCAGGGTATGCCACAAGTCCGTGCCGCTTTAACGGTTGTATCCGATACAGTCCCGGCATAGGGATGGGTCAGATCCAGAACCAGAGAGATACGTCGCTGGGCGATAAAACGGATCATACCGTTGAAGCTTTGATCCGCTTGTTCCTGAGATATCTGGACACGACCGCAGGTCGCTACGACGGGTTCGTCATTTTTATCCGACTGCGCAAACTGGCTGAAACCGCCACTGACGACTTCGCAGGGCAGATCAGGCTGACGCACTATACCGGCGATACTGTAGATCAGTTCGATACCGGCCTGATGCAGGCGCAGGGCGAGCTTACGTGCCTCGCCGGTACCCCCTAATAGCAGGACTCGGCTGTTCATTGGCTGATCACCTCCGAGTGATAGCCCACCGCATTGCCTTTGCGATCCAGCGCATGAACATCGAGCCGGGTGCCTGTTGCCAGCCATTGTCGGCAGTGTCTGGCAGCCTCCGCGCAAATCCGGTCTCCCAGGGCGATATCCGCTTGCTGGCACAGCTTGAGTGCGGCGACACTGGTATTGGCGTCAAGGATCGCCTGTTGCAGGGGCTGATCTGCCCCCAGGTCGGCGGCGCAGTCGCGCAGGTATTCGAGACTGATGCTGGATTTACTGCTGTGCAGGTCCAGGTGCCCCTGTGCCAGTTTACTCAGCTTGCCGAAACCGCCGCCAAGGGTCAGGCGCTCGACCGGATTACGCTTCAGATGTTTGAGCAGGGCGCCGACAAAGTCGCCCATCTCGATCAGTGCCATCTCAGGGAGTTGGTAATTGGCGCGGATAAAATCTTCGCTGGTGTTGCCAGTCGTGGCGGCAATATGTTGTTGGCCATTGGTGCGGGCCACATCGACACCCTGACGAATGGAGGCGATATAGGCGGCGCAGGAGAAGGGCCGCACAATACCGGTTGTACCCAGAATCGACAGACCGCCAAGAATACCAAGGCGGGGATTCATGGTTTTCAGCGCCAGTTCGGCCCCGTGCTCAACGCCGACCTCGATGATAAAACCACCCTTAAAGCCGGATTCATTGGCGATCTGTTCCAGGTGCTGGCTGATCATCTGACGCGGCACCGGGTTGATCGCCGCTTCGCCCACCTCAAGCATTAAGCCGGGTTTGGTTACGGTGCCCACACCATCACCGGCCTTAAATTGCACACCGGGCTGGTCGCTCAGCTGTAGCCGTACAAATACCTTAGCGCCATGAGTGACATCCGGGTCATCCCCGGCATCCTTAATAGTGGCTGCATGGAATAGTGGCGATTCGCACGTAAGATCGATGATATCCAGCTCGACGACCTGACCTCGGGGCAGGGTCACGCTCACCCGCTGACAATGTTGTTGGGTAAGGGCCAGTCGAGCGGCAGCCACGCAGCAGGCAGTGGCACAGCAGCCCGTAGTAAGGCCGGTGCGCAATGGGCGTGGATGCTCTTCGCTTTCCGGCCACATAGCTTCAAATCCTGCTGCTGGGTTGTAAGGGGGCTCTGCATTGTTGGGATTTGTCGCTGCGCTCCGCTTCCCAACCTACATGAAGGTGTTTTGCAGGGATGTCGCTCTGCATTGCAACTCACGTTATGGTTCTATTGTAGGTTGGGATGAGCCTGCGAATCCCAACAAACGCGGCTTTATGGCCCAATAGGGTAATGGTTTAGGCGGGGCCAGTGTACCGATTCCGCCACCGGTTTCAATTGTGGTGGCGGTTAATCGGATATACGGCGTTAGTTTTGCTGCGGATCGCTCAATAACTGGGCAATAGCCTCAGGATTGGCAGGGAAAAACAGGTGCAGGTAGCTGGCGGTGAGTGCGCGGCTGCGATAGATCGCCTCTCCCGGTGCCGGATGACGTTGGCGCTTACCGTGGCTGATCGGTTCCAGCGTATCGTGGCTGCGTGAGCGGTGGTGGGCATGGGCGCGGACTTCGCCTTCCGGCAGCATAGCGCTTTGCATGCCCTGGCAGCCGCGACGGCCACGCATGGCGCCATGGCCCGGAATCAAACCAGCCATCGTATAGCAGTTGCCCTCCAGATCGGTCAGGGTCTGCTGCACAAACAACATGCCGCCGCATTCGGCCAGAATCGGCGTATTGGCCTCAAAGGCGAGATGGAGACCGGCCTGTGTGGTCTTGCAGCTGCCTAATTTGTCGGCATGCAGTTCCGGATAACCTCCCGGCAACCAGATCGCATCAGATTCCGGCACGGGTTGATCAGCCAGCGGTGAGAAGAAACTAAGCTCAGCACCCATCGCTTCAAGCAGGCGCAGGTTGGCCGCATAGACAAAGCTGAAGGCTTCATCTTTTGCGATTGCGATCCGTTTGCCTTCCAGTAACTTTGGCGGGGCAGGGATATGCTGGTCACTGAAGGCTACGGCAGGTGGCAGCTCGGTGAGTGGGCTTTCGGCAATCCAGCGGGCTCCGGCTTCGAGGCGGCCATTGAGATCAAACTGCTCACCCGGCTGCACCAGGCCCAGATGCCGTTCAGGTAATACCACCTCATCATCGCGACGCAGCGCCGCCAGCAGTTTCACATCTTCGGGCATCGCCTCTTCGATCAGCTCGGCATGACGTTGACTGCCGAGTGCGTTGGCGATCAGGCCGTGAAACTGGAAGTCGGTACGGTAGTGGGCGATACCGTAGGCAAGGGCAGCGGTGGTTTGGGCCATCCCTTTGGCATTCAGTACCACGGCCACCGGGATGCCGAAGGTCACCGCCAGGTCAGCCGTGGACGGCACGCCATCGAGCAGGCCCATAGCGCCTTCAATAAGAATAAGATCGGCTTCGCAGGCGGCTTCATACAGCTTCTGGCGGCAGTAGGCTTCGCCGCCCATCCACATATCCAGCTGCTCCACCGGCTTGCCGGAGGCGGCCGAGAGGATCTGCGGGTCGAGATAGTCGGGGCCAAACTTAAACACCCGTACATCACGGCCCTGATTGCGGTGGTAGCGTGCCAGCGCGGCGGTGATAGTGGTCTTGCCCTGACCCGAGGCGATACCCGACAGCATCAGTGCCGGGCAGAGAACGGTTTCAGCCTGTGACATCAGAATTCGATTCCTGCTTGTGCCTTAACGCCCTGACGGAAGGCGTGCTTCTCATCCAGGATCTTACTGATGGTATCGGCGATCGCTTCCAGCTCTTCCGGCATGGTGCGGCCACTGATCATCACGTTCTGCATCAGCGGGCGCTGGCTGATCACCTCGGCCACTTCGTTCACGTCCAGGTAGCCATACTTGAACATATAGCTCATCTCATCAAACACCAGCATCCGGTAGCTGTCATCGGCCAGCATCCGCTTGGCCACTTCCCAGGCCTGTTTGGCGGCTTCGATATCCTGATTACGGTCCTGGGTTTCCCAGGTAAATCCGTGGCCCATGACATGAAACTCAACCTGTGGATGATCCTTAAAGAACAGGAACTCGCCGGTCTGCAGGCGGCCCTTGATAAACTGGATCACGCCGCACTTATGGCCGTGGCCGATGGCGCGGGCCATGGTGCCGAAGGCAGAGCTGCTTTTGCCCTTGCCATTGCCTTTCAGCAGAATCAGTACACCACGCTCTTCCTGGGCGGCCGCGATGCGCTGATCGACAATCTCTTTCTTACGCGCCATGCGCTCTTTATGGCGCTGGTCTTTATCCTGTTGTTCGCTCATCGCTGTATTACTCCGTTAAATAGGGTTTCAGGCGCTGAGCTGGCAATCGGCCAGCGTCAGGTAGTGTGCGTTTAGTTCAGTGGCGATCTGTCGGCCCCGGCCGCGTTTTACGTTGCTCTGTTCGGTATCGATCAGCCAGCATTGGTTGCCCAGCTCGATATCGGCGACCCGGTCGCGGCTGCGACCATCGGTGATCAGGTAGGTGAAGGTGGTGAGGCCGGGAAAGCGTTTCTGCCACTTGGCCAAGGCGTCCTGAGCGGTACTCAGTGCCTGGCGCAGGGGTGTGCCGCCACCGGCGCTGATGCTATCCAGTAGTCCTGCCAGCTGTTTAGGTGCGCGGCTCAGTTTCAGCAGCCAGTCGGTTTGCTGGTTACCAAAGCCCAGTACCGCGATCTGCTCGCGCTGGTGGTAGGCACGTTCAGCCACGCCCTGTAACAGGCCCTTGGCCTGGGCCAGGGCTTCACCGCGCAAGGTCGAGGCGCTGGTATCCAGTAGGATCAGGTGCAGGGGTTGGTAGCCACTGCTACGTTGCTTGTACTGCAGGCTCTCGATCTGCCCGGTCTGGAGATTGTGTGGGTCGGCGAAGGTTCGGAACCAATCGACCTTCTCGGTGACAATCCGGTTGCCCGCTTGCTGATCCTGCAGAGCACTAAAAGGACTTTGCTGGCTGGCCTGACCGGTCTTGTTCGCAGTCTGGCTATGGCTGCTGTCATTTAGCTGGATATTACGCTTGGTCCCGGTTGTGCTTTGCTGAGGCGGCATCGCCCCCCAGTCATCGCCAGAGCCCTGCTCGGTCGCTGTTTGCTGATCGGAGCGACTGTTTTCGGGACGCTTAAAGCCGTGATCGCCCTGAGTGTTGGGATCAGGGGTATCTGAAGGAGGCTGTGGCGCAGAGGGCGGGGTGCCAGGGGCATTGCGGCGGTGCTGCAATACCAGTGCCTCGGTCGCATCGATATCCTCTGCGCTGACATCCTTGCGCAGGTTAAAGGCGGCATGGGCCTTAGCTGCACGGTGCCAGCAGAGATCGGCCCGCAAACCCTCTACCTGTGCCTCAGCGCAACGCTCGGCGATCAGCAGCTGCAGGCCATCATTCAGCTTAACCTGATCCAGCTGCTGCTGGGCCTGATGAATCTGATCCGACAGCGCCTGCTGTTGCTCTGAAAAGTTAGCGCAGTAGGCGACCGGATCAGCATCAAACGCCAAGCGCTGCTGCACAATCGCTACCCGCTCCTGCGGACTAAACTGACCGCTGAGCTCCACTGCCAGACCAAAGCGATCCACTAACTGAGGCCGCAGCTCGCCTTCATCCGGGTTCATGGTGCCGACCAGCAGAAACTCCGCCGCATGATGATGGCTGATACCGTCACGCTCGACATAGTTCACTCCGGAAGCGGCGACATCCAGCAACTGATCGACCAGCATATCCGGCAGCAGGTTCACCTCATCTACATAAAGCACCCCCTGATGGGCGCGGTGCAACAGGCCGGGATTAAACTGCACCTGACCGGCCATCGCCTGCTGCAGATTCAGCGTGCCGATCAGCTGCTCTTCACTGGCACCCAGTGGCAGGGTGACAAAATGCTGCTCTTCGCCACACATCAGGTCCGCCATACTGCGTGCCAGCGTCGACTTGGCACAGCCGCGCGGGCCGGAGATCAGCACACCGCCAATATGGGGATCTATCGCATTCAGAATCAGCGCCAGCTTCAGCTGTGCCTGGCCGATTACGGCACTAAAGGGAAACAGGGGTTTAGAGTCCGGGGTCATCATTACCTGGCCGGTGGTGGATATCAGGGCAGAGCATACAACAGCTGGCGCAACACTGCAGTTGGTGGCCCTGGATGCTATTGCTAACCCTATGATTTTACGTATAAAAAGAATGCTGCGATCTTAACGTGCAGATACCGCGCGGGCAACGTCTCGGCCCTGAAGGCTGTTCATGCTGAGATTAGGGGGACTCACTTTCGGTAATCGATATTGCGGTGGGTGTATAGGTGCAATGCAAAGCCTGCGCCGTGCCGATTAGAGATCTGCCAGCGGGCTGCGAACGGCGTGACCTCCCCTGTTTAATACATGGGTGTAAATTTCAGTGGTTCTTACATCGCTATGTCCGAGTTGCTCTTGCACGGTGCGGATGTCAGCACCGCGCTCAAGTAAATGAGTTGCAAAGCTATGCCGGAAGCTATGGCTGGTCGCAGGTTTATTAATTCCTGAGGCCCTAACCGCTTTCTTGACCGCACGCTGTAAAGTTTGTTCGTAAATATGATGCCGTCTGATTTTTCCAGGGTAGCGCGGATCGGTTGTGCGACGTGACGCCGGAAACAGGTATTGCCAGCCGAATTCAAAAGGCGCCGACGGATACTTCCTATTCAGTGCGCCAGGCATATAGACACCGGTCCACTCACACGACTCCCGATCTTCATGCCAAGCCAATCGCGCACGCTCAATCTGGTGTCTAAGGTGGGTGGCGCAACTCTCTGAAAGGGTAGTAATCCTCTGTTTACGTCCTTTACCATGGAACACGAAGATGGATAATCTATCCAGATCTATATCCTTAATTCGTAACCTGCATACTTCCATTACTCGCAAGCCTGAGCCGTACATTAAGTGTGCGCATAGCAGGTGCTCTCCCTGTAAATGGCGAAATATTGTTTTGATTTCATCACGGGACAGTACAACGGGGAGTTTTTTGGTTTACTTGCCCGCCGGAAGGCGCCGAGCTGTAACTGAGCCTCGTCCCAACCCAGAAACTGGCGATGGAGATAGATCAGAGCGTTTAAGGCTGTTTTCTGGGTGCTGGCAGTAACATTGCGCTCAACTACCAGATACTCAAGGAACCGTACAATATCCCGCGAACTAAGGTCATTTGGGTGCGAGAGGTTATTGAACCTGATATAGAAAATAGTCCAGTAAATATACGTCTTTTCCGTCCGCTTACTGTAATGCCGCGCACGCATGTGGTCGCGCAGTGCCTGTATAAATGGCGAAGACATAGCAAATCCTTGTGCTGTGTTTTTATACAGTATTTCATGTGATTGAGGGTTGTGCAAGGATAGACACCACTTTGACGTTTTTTCACAGAAGGACTCTGGAGCAACACTTAAGGATGAGAGAAAAATCATACACTTACCCGCTTTTATTGAACATTCGTTCTGGAGATATACGTCAAATTGACGCGTTTAAACACGTCAATTTGACGTATATTTAGCTGTTAAGTGAGTGAAATATGAAGCAGATTCTATTAGCAGTCTTTGCAATAATCACTCCTATTGCGAATGCGGAGGAGTTGGCTAGATGTGGGTACTGAGGAGGTTGTTCACATCGGCTAAATTCGAGATGCTGGTTATCGCCAAACAAACAACATCCGATAGCCGACATGAACAACCCCCACAAGAATGCCCGAACGACTTACCATAATCGAGTCCTAATCATTGATCGTGTCCTGAATGAAGGCCGATCAGTCCACTCTGTGGCAGCCGATTTCGGTATCAGTGCACGTACCGTCTATAAATGGTTGGCCCGCTTTGAGGAGCACGGATACGCAGGACTGCATTCAGCGTCCAGTCGCCCCCATAGCAG
>NZ_JHVJ01000039.1 GCF_000620085.1 Marinobacterium jannaschii DSM 6295
ATCACCATCGCGACCTCTCACGTAGAGTATGACTCTACAATCCGTCACTACGCGCACGTTGACTGCCCAGGGCACGCGGATTATGTGAAAAACATGATCACCGGTGCGGCTCAGATGGACGGCGCTATCCTGGTATGTGGTGCGACTGACGGCCCTATGCCTCAAACTCGTGAGCACATCCTGCTGTCCCGTCAGGTAGGTGTACCTTACATCGTAGTATTCCTGAACAAAGCTGACCTGCTGGCTGAAGATTGCGGCGGCGTTGACTCTGAAGAATACGCAGAGATGCTGGAACTGGTCGAAATGGAACTGCGTGAGCTGCTGGATACTTACGACTTCCCGGGCGACGACACTCCAATCATCGCAGGTTCCGCGCTGATGGCCCTGAACGGCCAGGACGACAACGAACTGGGTACGACTGCGGTTAAGAAACTGGTAGAAGCACTGGATACTTACATCCCAGAGCCAGAGCGTGCAATCGATCAGCCATTCCTGATGCCTATCGAGGACGTATTCTCTATCTCCGGTCGTGGTACTGTAGTAACTGGCCGTGTAGAGCGTGGTATCGTTAAGACTGGCGAAGAGATCGAAATCGTTGGTATTAAAGAAACTACCAAGACGACCTGTACTGGTGTAGAGATGTTCCGTAAGCTGCTGGACGAAGGTCGTGCAGGTGAGAACATCGGTGCGCTGCTGCGTGGTACTAAGCGTGACGAAGTTGAGCGTGGTCAGGTACTGGCTAAGCCAGGTACTATCACTCCTCACACTCAGTTCGAAGGTGAAGTATACGTACTGTCTAAAGAAGAGGGTGGTCGTCACACGCCATTCTTTAAAGGCTACCGTCCACAGTTCTACTTCCGTACGACTGACATCACTGGCGCTTGTGAGCTGCCAGAGGGTGTTGAAATGGTAATGCCAGGTGACAACATCCAGATGTCTGTTACCCTGATCAACCCAATCGCGATGGAAGACGGTCTGCGTTTCGCCATCCGTGAAGGTGGTCGTACTGTCGGTGCCGGCGTAGTATCCAAAATTATCGCGTAAAATCCGATAATTAGGTATTGCAAAGCCCAGGGGAGGGGCATATAATGTGCCTCCCTGTTAAGCGACAGGCCAGTGGCTCAATTGGCAGAGCAGCGGTCTCCAAAACCGCAGGTTGGGGGTTCGAGTCCCTCCTGGCCTGCCAATCCTCTTCAGGATTGGTGTCTAAATAAAGCGCAAGCTTGTCTATAAAGCTGAGGCTCCTAGCGTGAACTCTAAAGTGACTTCCGAAGGTTCAAAGTTTGACGGCCTGAAGTGGCTTCTGGTCATTTCATTGGTTGCCGCTGGTGTTGTCGGTAATTCCATCTATGCGGACCAGTCCCTGTTTTATCGGGTGGTTGTGCTTCTGGTGTTGATGGCGGTGGCAGGTTTCGTCGCGCTGCAGACCGAAAAAGGTAAGGGTTTCTTCTCGCTGTTTAAAGAAGCGAAAGCGGAAATCCGCAAGGTTGTATGGCCAACTCGTCAGGAAACGACTCAGACAACCTTAATGGTTGTTGTTGCGGTTCTGGTGATTGGTTTATTTCTTTGGGGGCTGGACTCACTGTTGAGTTGGCTCGTGTCAGGCGTTATCGGCTAATTAAGGTGTAAGCATGGCAAATCGTTGGTATGTGGTTCATGCGTATTCCGGCTTTGAAAAGCGCGTGATGAACTCCCTGAAAGAGCGTATCGAACGCCTTCAGATGCAAGATTTCTTTGGTGATGTGCTGGTGCCTACCGAAGAAGTGGTTGAAATTCGTGGTGGGAAAAAGCGTAAGTCCGAGCGTAAGTTCTATCCGGGTTACGTGCTGGTGAATATGGAAATGAACGATGAGACCTGGCACCTGGTGAAAGATACGCCTCAGGTTCTTGGTTTTATTGGTGGTACTGCAGATAAGCCGGCGCCTATCACAGAAAAAGAAGCAAATGAAATTCTGCAGCGCGTTGAAAGCGGTGTGGATAAGCCACGGCCTAAAACGGTCTTTGAGCCGGGCGAAATGGTGCGTGTTATCGATGGCCCATTCGCTGACTTTAATGGTGTGGTTGAAGAAGTTAACTACGAGAAGAACAAGCTGCAGGTTGCAGTTCTGATCTTCGGTCGCTCTACTCCGGTAGAGTTGGAGTTTACCCAGGTCGAAAAAGCCTGAGTAAAGATGGATCTGAAATCACCTCGATCTTTGTATCGGGGTTTTTCTATGTTGAAACCACGGGGAGCCGAAAGGCGTTTGAACCCATAGGAGTTTTTTAATGGCTAAGAAGATTGAAGCTTATATCAAGCTGCAGGTAGCCGCTGGTCAGGCGAACCCGTCTCCACCAGTAGGTCCGGCACTGGGCCAGCACGGCGTTAACATCATGGAATTCTGTAAGGCGTTCAACGCGTCTACGCAGGGTATGGAAGCTGGTATGCCAGTTCCTGTTGTTATCACTGTATATGCTGACCGTAGCTTTACGTTCATCACTAAAACCCCACCAGCTTCTGTTCTGCTGAAAAAAGCAGCAGGCCTGAAGAGTGGTTCCGGTCGTCCAAACACTGAGAAAGTCGGTACTGTTACCCGCGCTCAGCTGGAAGAGATTGCTACCGCTAAAATGGCGGATCTGACTGCTGCTGATATGGATGCAGCTTGTCGCACCATCGCGGGTTCTGCTCGCAGCATGGGTCTGTTGGTGGAGGGTGATGAGTAATGGCTAAGCTGACTAAGCGCCAGAAGGCGATCAACGAGAAAGTTGAAGCTGGTAAGGCTTACCAGGTAGAAGAAGCGGTTGCACTGCTGTCTGAACTGTCCGCTGTGAAGTTCAAAGAGTCTGTAGATGTAGCTGTAAACCTGGGCGTAGATCCACGTAAATCCGATCAGGTTGTTCGTGGTTCTACTGTACTGCCTAACGGTACTGGTAAAGATGTGCGTGTTGCTGTCTTCACTCAGGGCGAAAACGCTGAGAAAGCAAAAGCAGCAGGTGCTGATGTTGTAGGTTTCGAAGACCTGGCAGAGCAGATCAAAGGCGGCGACCTGGACTTTGGCGTAGTTATCGCCACTCCGGACGCAATGCGTATCGTTGGTCAGCTGGGTCAGATTCTGGGTCCACGTGGTCTGATGCCTAACCCTAAAGTGGGTACCGTGACTCCGGACGTTGAAACTGCAGTGAAAAATGCTAAAGCCGGTCAGGTACGTTTCCGTACTGACAAGAACGGCATCATCCACGCGGGTGTTGGCAAAGTTGACTTCGACGCGGCTGCTATCAAGCAGAACATCGAAGCACTGCTGGCTGACCTGAAGAAGCTGAAACCAGCTTCTGCTAAAGGCGTGTATGTGAAGAAAGTCACCCTGTCCACTACCATGGGTCCAGGTCTGGCTGTAGATCAGGCTTCTCTGGAAGCGTGATCCTTAAAGGTTTTTTGAGGGTCTTCGTGACCTGTTTTACAGAGACGAAGGCCGTCAAAGACCGCAGGTGATGCGGCAGTTTGACTGAGCGCATCTTAATGGGGCAACCAGCCTGCGCAGACGGTGAGATTCACAAGAATCAAACCACCGTGCTCAAACCCCGGTTTCCGGGGGGTTGGTAATCAGTCGAAAGACTAAATCCAGGAGTATACCGTGGCATTAGGACTCGAAGACAAAAAAGCGATCGTCGCTGAAGTCCAGGAAGCTGCAAAGGGTGCTTTGTCTGCTGTAGTTGCGGATTCCCGCGGCGTAGAAGTAGGCGACATGACTGCACTGCGTAAAGAAGCCCGTGAAGCAGGCGTATGGCTGAAAGTCGTACGTAACACACTGGCTAAGCGCGCAGTCGAAGGCACTGACTATGCATGCTTGCAGGATACTTTTAAAGGTCCAAGCATCATTGCTTTCTCTACAGAACATCCGGGCGCTGGCGCTCGTATTCTGAAAGACTTTGCTAAAGGCAATGACAAGTTTGAACTGAAAGCGGCTGCATTCGAAGGCGAAATCGTAGATGTTGCTATGCTGGCAAGCCTGCCAACATACGACGAAGCGATTGCGAAGCTGATGATGTGCATGAAAGAAGCTGCTGCCGGCAAACTTTGCCGTACTATCGCAGCTGTTCGCGACCAGAAAGAAGAGCAGGCTGCGTAAGTTACTACGCAACTGTTTTCATAAAAGTTTTAATGAGCCTCTTGGCTCTCGATTTTCAGGAATTGAATCATGTCTCTGACTCACGAAGATATCCTTAACGCTATCGCTGAAATGTCTGTTAAGGACGTTGTTGCACTGATCGAAGCAATGGAAGAAAAATTCGGCGTTACTGCTGCTGCAGCTGTAGTGGCTGGCGGTGCTGCTGAAGGCGCTGCTGCTGCTGAAGAGCAGACTGAATTTGACGTTATCCTTACCGCTGCTGGCGATAAGAAAGTTAACGTAATCAAAGCAGTACGTGGCGCTACCGGCCTTGGTCTGAAAGAAGCCAAAGGTATGGTTGACGGCGCTCCAGCCGCTGTTAAAGAAGGCGTTTCCAAAGAAGAAGCTGAAGAACTCAAGAAAGCCCTGGAAGAAGCAGGCGCATCTGTTGAGATCAAGTAATAGCTTCTATGCTTTTCCGGGCAGTCTCTGATTGCTCGAAGTGCTTATGGCTGGTGGCAATTTTGCCACCGGCCTTTTTCCGTTATTTATAGACAGCAATTAAATAGCGGTTATACAGACCGGAACACCCTGTCTGGACTGTTTCTCTTTTAGGTGCACTTGCTGGGGAACACTGATGGCTTACTCATACACAGAAAAGAAACGCATTCGTAAGGACTTCGGCAAACTGCCGCAGGTTATGGATGTGCCGTACCTGCTGGCGATCCAGCTCGACTCTTATAAAAAATTCCTTCAATCGGGTAACAACAATGTAGCAGAGCGCAAAGACGAAGGTCTGCATGCTGCATTCGGTTCCGTTTTCCCGATTGTCTCCTATTCCGGAAATGCATCTCTGGAATACGTTGGTTATCGCCTCGGTGAACCCGTTTTCGACGTGAAAGAGTGTCAGGTGCGTGGTATCACCTACGCTGCACCACTGCGCGTCAAAGTACGCCTGGTGATCTACGACCGTGACTCCAGTACGAAAGCGGTTAAGGACATCAAGGAACAAGAAGTTTACATGGGCGAAATGCCGCTGATGACCGAGAACGGCACCTTTGTCGTAAACGGTACTGAGCGTGTAATCGTATCTCAGCTGCACCGTTCTCCTGGTGTATTCTTCGACCACGATAAGGGTAAGACACACTCCTCCGGTAAATTGTTGTACTCCGCACGCGTGATCCCTTACCGCGGCTCATGGCTGGACTTCGAGTTCGATCCTAAGGACAATCTGTTTGTTCGTATCGACCGTCGCCGTAAGCTGCCGGCAACTATCCTGTTGCGCGCGCTGGGTTATACCGCTGAAGAAGTACTGGATATCTTCTTTGATAACACCAACTGGACCGTGACTGATGGCTCTATCCGCATGGATCTGGTCGCAGACCGCCTGCGTGGTGAGACCATGTCTTTCGAGATCAAAGATCCGGAAGGCAATGTAATCGTTGAAGCTGGTCGTCGTATTACGCCACGCCATATCCGCCAGATGCAGAAAGCGGATATGACTGAGCTTGAGGTGCCGATGGAGTACCTGTGTGGCAAGCCGATCGCAAAAGACGTGATCGATCCGACCACCGGTGAACTGATCTGTATCTGTAACACTGAGATCACTGAAGATCTGGTTGAGAAGCTGGTCAATATCGGCGTCAGCCGTATCGAGACCCTCTACACCAACGATCTGGATTGCGGCTCCTTTATCTCCGATACCCTGCGTATCGACCCGACCCGCAACCAGCTGGAAGCTCTGGTAGAAATCTACCGAATGATGCGTCCGGGTGAGCCGCCAACGAAAGAGTCTGCAGAGGCGCTGTTCGAGAACCTGTTCTTCTCCGAAGACCGTTATGACCTGTCTGCGGTAGGTCGTATGAAGTTCAACCGTCGTATCGGTCGCGATGAGATTACAGGCAGTGGCGTTCTGGATAAGGACGACATCCTCGAAGTGATGAAGGTCCTGATCGACATCCGTAACGGTAGCGGCACCGTCGATGATATCGACCACCTGGGTAACCGTCGTATCCGTTCTGTTGGCGAGATGGCTGAAAACCAGTTCCGCGTAGGCCTGGTGCGTGTAGAGCGTGCTGTACGTGAGCGTCTGAGCATGGCTGAGTCGGATAACCTGATGCCTCAGGATCTGATCAATGCCAAGCCGGTTGCCGCTGCGATCAAGGAGTTCTTCGGTTCTTCCCAGCTGTCCCAGTTTATGGACCAGAACAACCCGCTGTCTGAGGTGACTCACAAGCGTCGTGTCTCTGCTCTGGGCCCGGGCGGCCTGACCCGTGAGCGTGCCGGCTTTGAGGTGCGAGACGTACACCCGACTCACTATGGTCGTGTATGTCCTATCGAAACGCCGGAAGGTCCGAACATCGGTCTGATCAACTCTCTGGCCGTATTCGCCCGTACCAACGACTACGGTTTCCTGGAAACCGCTTATCGTCGCGTTAACGACGGCGTGGTAACCGACGAGATCGATTATCTGTCTGCGATCGAAGAGAACAAGTACGTTATCGCCCAGGCTTCCGCCGGTATGGATGCTGACAAGCAGCTGACCGATGAGCTGGTCGCGGTGCGTCACCTCAACGAATTCACCGTTATGCCGCCGGAGAAAGTCCAGTATATGGATGTATCTCCACGTCAGGTGGTATCCGTTGCAGCATCCCTGATCCCGTTCCTTGAACACGATGATGCTAACCGAGCCCTGATGGGATCGAACATGCAGCGTCAGGCTGTACCGACACTGCGTGCTGACAAGCCGCTGGTAGGTACCGGCATCGAACGCAACGTAGCACGTGACTCCGGTGTCTGTGTGGTTGCCCGTCGTGGCGGTGTGATCGAGTCGGTAGACGCCGGTCGTATCGTGGTTAAGGTACGTGATGAAGAGGTCGATGCCGGTGATGCAGGTGTAGATATCTACAACCTGACCAAGTACACCCGCTCCAACCAGAACACCTGCATTAACCAGCGCCCGATCGTATTCCCGGGTGACGAGGTAAATGTAGGCGATATCATGGCGGATGGCCCGTCTGTGGATATGGGTGAGCTGGCACTGGGCCAGAACATGCGTATCGCATTCATGCCTTGGAACGGTTACAACTTCGAGGATTCCATCCTCATCTCCGAACGCGTAGTTCAGGAAGACCGTTTCACCACTATCCACATTCAGGAACTGACCTGTGTGGCGCGTGACACCAAGCTGGGGCCTGAAGAGATCACCTCTGATATCCCTAACGTGGGTGAGTCTGCACTGGCGAAGCTGGATGAGGCCGGTATCGTGCATATCGGTGCTGAAGTCGGTCCGGGCGACATTCTGGTAGGTAAGGTCACGCCTAAGGGCGAGACCCAGCTGACACCGGAAGAGAAGCTGCTGCGTGCGATCTTCGGTGAGAAAGCGTCCGACGTTAAGGATACCTCCCTGCGCGTTAAGACCGGTACTGTTGGTAAGGTTATCGACGTTCAGGTCTTTACCCGCGATGGCGTGCAGAAAGATGAGCGTGCGCTGGCGATCGAGAAGTCCGAACTCGATTCGATCCGCAAGGATCTGAACGACGAATTCCGTATCGTTGAATCTGCGACCTTTGAGCGTCTGGAAAAAGTCCTGGTAGGTCTGTCTGCCGAAGGTGGTGCCGGTCTTGGTAAAGGCCAGACCATCACTGAAGACTTCCTGGCTGATCTGAAGAAGGCTGACTGGTTCAAGATCCGCGTCGCTGAAGAAGCCGTTGCTGAACAGCTGGAGCTGGCTCAGAAACAGCTGGAAGAGCGTCGCGAAGAGCTGGACAAAAAGTTCGAAGACAAGAAACGCAAGCTGCAGGTTGGTGATGACCTGGCGCCGGGCGTCCTGAAAATTGTCAAGGTATATGTAGCGACCAAGCGTCGTGTGCAGCCAGGTGACAAGATGGCGGGCCGTCACGGTAACAAGGGTGTTATCTCCGTAATCATGCCTGTCGAAGATATGCCTTACGACGATAACGGCGAGCCGGTAGATATCGTGCTTAACCCGCTGGGTGTACCGTCTCGAATGAACGTAGGTCAGATCCTTGAGACTCATCTGGGTATGGCGGCGACCGGTCTGGGCCGTAAGATCAACGCTATGCTGGAAACTGAACGCGCCAAGGCTGAGAAAGCTGCCGACGTACGCGAGTTCCTGGATCGCATCTACAACCAGCCGATTGCGGGTCACGTATCTGCACGTAAGGAAGATCTGGACAGCTTCAGCGACGAGCAGGTGCTGGAGATGGCGCGCAACCTGCGTAAGGGCGTGCCAATTGCGACACCGGTATTCGACGGTGCCCGCGAGTCCGAAGTGAAGGAGCTGCTGCGCCTGGCAGACCTGAGCGATACCGGACAGTCCACTCTGTACGATGGCCGTACCGGCGATAAATTCGACCGTCCTGTAACCGTTGGTTACATGTACATGCTGAAACTGAACCACCTGGTAGACGACAAGATGCATGCCCGTTCTACCGGCTCCTACAGCCTGGTTACCCAGCAGCCGCTGGGTGGTAAGGCTCAGTTCGGTGGTCAGCGATTCGGTGAGATGGAGGTGTGGGCACTGGAAGCATACGGTGCGGCATACACTCTGCAGGAAATGCTCACTGTTAAGTCTGATGACGTTAACGGCCGTACCAAGATGTATAAGAACATTGTTGACGGCGATCACCGTATGGAGCCAGGCATGCCTGAGTCCTTCAACGTACTGATCAAGGAGATTCGTTCCCTGGGTATCGATATCGAGCTCGAGAACGAATAAGGACGTAACCGTTTATTACCGGGAAGGGGCCTGCGGGCCCCACGCCAGAAACTCCGTGAGGAGCTTTAGATAATGAAAGATTTGCTAAATCTGCTGAAATCTCAGGGCCAGTCAGAAGAGTTCGATTCGATTCGAATCTCCCTGGCTTCGCCGGAGATGATCCGCTCCTGGTCGTTTGGTGAAGTTAAGAAGCCGGAGACCATTAACTACCGAACCTTCAAGCCTGAGCGTGAAGGTCTTTTCTGTGCCAAGATCTTTGGTCCAGTAAAGGATTACGAGTGCCTGTGCGGTAAGTACAAGCGCATGAAGCACCGTGGTGTGATCTGTGAGAAGTGCGGCGTTGAAGTTACGCTGGCTAAAGTGCGTCGTGAGCGCATGGGCCACATCGAACTGGCGTCCCCTGTTGCACACATCTGGTTCCTGAAGTCTCTGCCGTCCCGTATCGGTCTGATGCTGGATATGACGCTGCGTGATATCGAGCGTGTACTGTACTTCGAGTCCTTCGTGGTGATCGATCCGGGCATGACTGACCTGGAACGCGGTCAGATGCTGAATGACGAACAGTACTTCGAGAAGCTGGAAGAGTACGGCGATGACTTCGATGCCCGCATGGGTGCCGAAGCCGTTAAAGAGCTGCTGGCTTCCATCGACCTGGCTGAAGAGATCGAGGTGATCCGCGAGGAACTGCCTCAGACCAACTCCGAAACCAAGATCAAGAAGCTGTCCAAACGTCTGAAGCTGCTGGAATCCTTCCACAAGTCCGGAAACAACCCGGAGTGGATGATTCTGGAAGTGCTGCCGGTACTGCCGCCTGATCTGCGTCCACTGGTTCCTCTGGATGGCGGCCGCTTTGCGACCTCCGACCTGAACGACCTGTACCGTCGCGTTATCAACCGTAACAACCGTCTGAAGCGCCTGCTCGACCTGAACGCACCGGATATCATCGTGCGTAACGAGAAGCGTATGCTGCAGGAGTCTGTAGACGCCCTGCTGGATAACGGTCGTCGCGGTCGCGCTATCACCGGTTCTAACAAGCGTCCTCTGAAATCCCTGGCTGACATGATCAAGGGTAAGCAGGGTCGTTTCCGTCAGAACCTGCTGGGTAAGCGTGTTGACTACTCCGGTCGTTCCGTAATCGTAGTAGGTCCTTACCTGCGCCTGCACCAGTGTGGTCTGCCGAAGAAAATGGCACTGGAGCTGTTCAAGCCGTTTATCTTCTCCAAGCTGGAGCTGCGTGGCCACGCCACCACTATCAAAGCTGCCAAGAAGATGGTTGAGCGCGAAGAGCCGCTGGTATGGGATATCCTGGATGAAGTCATCCGCGAACACCCGGTGCTGCTGAACCGTGCACCAACACTGCACCGTCTGGGTATCCAGGCGTTTGAGCCAGTACTGATTGAAGGTAAAGCGATTCAGTTGCATCCGCTGGTTTGTGCGGCATACAACGCTGACTTCGATGGTGACCAGATGGCGGTACACGTACCGCTGACAATCGAAGCGCAGCTTGAAGCGCGCGCGCTGATGATGTCCACCAACAACATCCTGTCACCTGCCAACGGTGAGCCAATCATCGTACCGTCCCAGGACGTGGTACTGGGTCTGTACTACATGACCCGTGAGCGTGTGAACGCCAAGGGTGAAGGTATGGTCTTCGCCGATATCGACGAAGTACAGCGTGCCCACGGCGCCGGTCAGGTCGATATTCAGGCTAAGGTGCGTGTACGTATCACTGAAACTATCAACGAGATTGATGGTTCTTCAGAGACCCGTACCGAGCTGAAAGAAACGACAGTCGGTCGTGCGATGCTGTTCGCTATCGTACCGGCGGGTCTTCCTTATGCGCTGGTTAACCAGAACATGAAGAAGAAGGCGATCTCCAAGCTGCTGAACGAAGCCTACCGTCGCTGTGGCCTGAAAGATTCCGTAATCTTTGCCGACCAGCTGATGTACATGGGTTTCCGTCAGGCAACCATGTCCGGTTCTTCCATCGGTGTGAACGACTTCGTCATCCCTGATGAGAAAGTCACCATCGTGGGTGAAGCTGAAGCCGAAGTAAAAGAGATCGAGCGTCAGTTCTCCGACGGTCTGGTAACCCAGGGCGAGAAATACAACAAGGTTATCGATATCTGGTCCCGCGCTAACGAGCTGCTGGCCAAGAAGATGATGGATAACCTGAAGACTGAGCCGGTTGTCACCAAAGAAGGTGAAGAGACCGAGCAGGAGTCCTTCAACTCGGTTTACATGATGGCCGACTCCGGCGCACGAGGCAGCGCGGCGCAGATTCGTCAGCTGGCCGGTATGCGTGGTCTGATGGCCAAGCCGGACGGTTCCATCATCGAGACGCCGATCGTGGCGAACTTCCGTGAAGGTCTGAACGTACTGCAGTACTTCATCTCGACCCACGGTGCCCGTAAGGGTCTGGCTGATACCGCACTGAAAACGGCGAACTCCGGTTACCTGACGCGTCGTCTGGTAGACGTAGCGCAGGACGTGGTTATCACCGAAGATGACTGTGGCACAGACGAAGGTCTGGTAATGCAGCCATTGATCGAAGGCGGCGACGTTGTTGTCGGCCTGGGTGAGCGCGTACTGGGTCGTGTCGTGGCTAAGGATGTACTGGATCCTACGGGCAGCGAAACGCTGATCGCCGCCGGTACCCTGATTGATGAAGCCTGGGTGCATGAGCTGGAGAACGTCGAGCGTTACTCATCTATCGATGAGATCACCGTTCGTACAGCGATCTCCTGTAACACCCGTTTCGGTATCTGTGCCAAATGTTACGGTCGTGACCTCGGTCGTGGTCATCAGGTTAACCCGGGCGAAGCGGTCGGCGTTATCGCCGCTCAGTCTATCGGTGAGCCGGGTACACAGCTGACCATGCGTACCTTCCACATCGGTGGTGCGGCATCCCGAGCGGCGGCAGTGGACAGCATTCAGGTGAAAAATGGCGGTGAAGTCCGTCTGCACAACCTGAAGTTCGTTACCCGTCCTGACGGCGCGCTGGTTGCGACCTCCCGTTCCGGTGAACTGGGTGTAACTGACGAGCACGGTCGTGAGCGTGAACGCTACAAGCTGCCATATGGCTCTGTGATCAAGACCCAGGACGGTGCTACAGTTAATGCAGGCGATATCGTCGCTAACTGGGACCCGCATACGCATCCGATCATCTCCGAGATGGCTGGCCGTGTATCCTTCGCGGGCATGGAAGACGGTATTACCGTTAAGCGCCAGACAGATGAACTGACCGGCCTGTCCACAATTGAAGTTCTGGATCCGAAAGATCGTCCACAATCAGGTAAGGACATCCGTCCGATGCTGAAGCTGGTCGATGCTAACGGTAACGACATCAAGACACCGGGTACAGAAGCACCGATCCAGTACCTGCTGCCGGCGAAAGCGATCCTTAACCTGAGCGATGGCGGCGAAGTTGCGGTCGGTGATGTTCTTGCACGTATTCCTCAAGAAGGTGCGGTGAACAAAGATATCACCGGTGGTCTGCCACGAGTTGCCGACCTGTTTGAAGCGCGTAAGCCGAAAGAATCCGCTATTCTGGCTGAGATCTCCGGTGTTGTTACCTTTGGTAAAGAAACCAAGGGTAAGAAGCGTCTGGTGATTACGCCGGCTGATGGTGATCCGATCGAGATCATGATTCAGAAGTGGCGTAACCTGAACGTCTTCGAGGGTGAGCATGTAGAGAAGGGTGAGGTGATCTCCGATGGTCCTTCCAACCCGCATGACATCCTGCGCGTACTGGGTGTTGTCGAGCTGGCTCGCTACATCACCTCTGAGATCCAGGACGTTTACCGTCTGCAGGGTGTAGGCATCAACGATAAGCACATTGAAGTTATTGTGCGTCAGATGCTGCGTAAGGTGGAGATCGTCTCCTCCGGTGATTCCACCTTTATCCCGGGTGACCAGGTTGAATACCAGGCCGTTGTTGCTGAAAACCAGCAGCTGGAAGCCGATGGTAAGATTCCTGCGAAGTTCGACCGTGTGCTGCTGGGTATCACCAAGGCATCCCTGGCAACCGAATCCTTCATCTCTGCGGCCTCCTTCCAGGAGACTACCCGCGTACTGACAGAAGGTGCGGTTACCGGTAAGCGCGACTTCCTGCGTGGTCTGAAAGAAAACGTAGTCGTGGGTCGTCTGATCCCGGCTGGTTCCGGCCTGGCCTACCACACTGAGCGTAAGCGTAAGCGTGCTCAGGAAACTGGCTCCGTCACTGTAAGTGCAGAAGAAGTACAACAGGCGCTGACTGAAGCGCTGAATGCCTCGCTGCCAGACTCTGAATAAAAAGTATTCAGAATTTGACGTATGGGGCCGGAATTGATTAAAATTCCGGCCCTTCCGTGGCTGGGCAATACTGTCCGGTCTTTTGTGTAATTGGTGCTCATCAAATTGGAGTTTGCTTAATGGCAACTATCAACCAGTTGGTGCGCAAGCCGCGTAAGCGCAAGGTACAGAAAAGTGACGTACCTGCACTGCAGGCTTGTCCTCAGCGTCGCGGCGTGTGTACTCGCGTATACACTACCACTCCTAAGAAACCGAACTCTGCACTGCGTAAAGTATGCCGTGTTCGTCTGACTAACGGATTTGAAGTGACTTCCTACATCGGTGGTGAAGGTCACAACCTGCAGGAACACTCTGTTGTTCTGATCCGTGGTGGTCGTGTAAAAGACCTTCCAGGTGTTCGTTACCACACTGTTCGTGGTGCGCTGGATTGCTCTGGTGTAAATGATCGTAAACAGGGCCGTTCTAAGTACGGTACTAAACGTCCTAAGTCTTAATCGTCGTACCTTCGGCGAAGCTTGCATCTTAATCAGTGCTGCGTATTAACGTTTCACGAGCAAGAAAGCTAGACTAGACCGGACACGATAAGAGTAAGGTCAGGTGTTTTACTCGCCTGATTTACCTGAAGACCTTTTAACTATAGAGGGCTTATCAATGCCTAGAAGACGCGTCGCTGCGAAGCGAGAAATTCTGCCAGATCCAAAATTTGGTAACACTATCCTGGCAAAATTCATCAACCACGTTATGGTTAGCGGTAAAAAATCCGTTGCTGAACGTATCGTATACGGTGCCCTGGACAAAGTTCAGGAGCGCACAGACCAGGATCCGCTGGAGCTGTTCGAAAAAGCGCTGGAAAGCGTACAGCCAATGGTCGAAGTTAAGTCCCGCCGTGTAGGTGGTGCGACTTACCAGGTTCCTGTTGAAGTTCGTCCATCCCGTCGTATGGCTCTGTCCATGCGCTGGCTGGTAGACGCAGCTCGTAAGCGTGGTGAAAAATCCATGGCGCTGCGCCTGGCTGGTGAGATGGTTGACGCTGCTGAAGGCCGTGGTGCTGCAGTTAAGAAACGTGAAGACGTGCACCGCATGGCTGAAGCGAACAAAGCGTTCGCCCACTACCGCTTCTAAACCTTAGAGGATAGAGTTGTGGCTCGTAAAACTCCTATCGCACGCTACCGTAATATCGGTATCTGTGCACACGTAGATGCGGGTAAGACCACTACTACTGAGCGTGTGCTTTTCTATACCGGTCTTTCTCACAAGATCGGTGAAGTACACGACGGTGCCGCTACAATGGACTGGATGGAGCAGGAGCAGGAGCGTGGTATCACAATCACCTCCGCTGCTACTACCTGTTTCTGGAAGGGCATGAATCAGCAGTTCGATGATCATCGTGTAAATATCATCGATACGCCGGGGCACGTTGACTTTACGATCGAAGTAGAGCGTTCACTGCGTGTGCTGGATGGTGCTGTTGTCGTTCTTTGTGCATCTTCCGGTGTTCAGCCGCAGACTGAGACTGTTTGGCGTCAGGCTAACAAGTATGAAGTCCCGCGTATGGTGTTCGTCAACAAGATGGACAGAGCCGGCGCTGACTTCTTCATGGTTGTTGAGCAGTTGAAAGACCGTCTGGGTGCAGCTGCCGTGCCGATCAACTTCCCGATCGGTGCTGAAGACGAATTCAAGGGCGTTGTTGATCTGATCCGCATGAAAGCCATCATGTGGAATGAAGCCGACCAGGGTATGTCTTACGAACTGGAAGATATCCCGGCCGAACTGCAGGACAAAGCTGACGAACTGCGCGAGCAGATGATGGAAGCTGCGGCCGAAGCTGATGACGAACTGATGGACAAGTACCTTGAAGAAGGTGAGCTGTCCAATGAAGAGATCAAAGCTGGCCTGCGTTCCCGCACTTTGGCGAACGACGTTGTTCTGATGCAGTGTGGTTCTGCATTCAAGAACAAGGGCGTTCAGGCAATGCTGGATGCTGTTATCGAGTACATGCCTTCTCCGCTGGACGTTAAAGCGATTGAAGGTACTCTGGATAACGCTGATGAAACGGTTGCCTCTCGTCCTGCCGACGACGACGCGCCTTTTGCAGCTCTGGCATTCAAGATCGCGACTGACCCGTTCGTAGGCACGCTGACATTTGTTCGCGTCTACTCCGGTGTTCTGTCTTCCGGCGACAGTGTAATTAACTCTGTTAAAGGCAAGAAAGAGCGCGTGGGCCGTATGGTTCAGATGCACTCCAATAACCGTGAAGAGATCAAAGAGGTTCGCGCAGGCGATATCGCGGCTCTGATTGGTATGAAAGATGTGACGACCGGTGACACCCTGTGTGACTCGGATAATCGCATCGTTCTGGAGCGCATGGAGTTTCCGGAGCCGGTTATCTCTGTAGCTGTTGAGCCGAGATCCAAAGCGGATCAGGAAAAAATGGGTATCGCACTGGGCAAACTGGCTCAGGAAGATCCATCTTTCCGTGTGGAGACTGATCAGGAGTCTGGTCAGACTATCATCTCCGGTATGGGTGAGCTGCATCTCGATATTCTCGTCGACCGTATGCGTCGGGAGTTTAAGGTGGAAGCAAACATCGGTAAGCCTCAGGTTGCTTACCGAGAGAAGATCCGTCAGCCAGTCGTTGCAAACCATAAGTTTGCCCGTCAGTCTGGTGGTCGTGGTCAGTATGGTCACGTCGTTGTGGAGTTCAGCCCGTCTGATGAAGAAGGGTTGGAGTTCGTCAACGAGATCGTAGGTGGTGCGATTCCGAAGGAATACATCCCTGCTATCGAAAAAGGTATCACCGAGCAGATGCAGAACGGTGTTATCGCTGGTTACCCTCTGATTGGTCTGAAAGCGCGTCTGTACGACGGTTCTTTCCACGAGGTTGACTCCAATGAGATGGCGTTTAAAATCGCTGCATCTCAGGCTCTGAAGAAGTATGCACAGGAAGCTAGTCCTTGCTTGCTTGAGCCAATGATGAAAGTTGAAGTTGTTACTCCTGAAGAGTACATGGGAGACGTGATGGGTGACCTGAATCGTCGTCGTGGGCTTGTTCAGGGTATGGAAGATAGCTCTTCCGGTAAGGTCATTGATGCACAGGTTCCTCTGGGCGAAATGTTCGGTTATGCGACCGATCTGCGTTCCGCTACACAGGGTCGTGCGACCTACTCAATGGAATTTAATGATTACGCTGAAGCGCCTGCAAACATCGCTGAAGCTGTTATCAAACTGAACTAATATTGCCTAATTCGTTTAAGAGGTATTGATCGTGGCTAAAGAAGCTTTTGAGCGTTCAAAACCGCACGTTAACGTTGGTACTATCGGCCACGTTGACCACGGTAAAACTACTCTGACTGCAGCACTGACTCG
>NZ_JHVJ01000040.1 GCF_000620085.1 Marinobacterium jannaschii DSM 6295
CGGATGCATTCGATCCAGCTATCAGGCAATTGGTAAGGGCTGCTATGGGGGCGACTGGACGCTGAATGCAGTCCTGCGTATCCGTGCTCCTCAAAGCGGGCCAACCATTTATAGACGGTACGTGCACTGATACCGAAATCAGCTGCCACAGAGTGGACTGATCGGCCTTCATTCAGGACACGATCAATGATTAGGACTCGATTATGGTAAGTCGTTCGGGCATTCTTGTGGGGGTTGTTCATGTCGGCTATCGGATGTTGTTTGTTTGGCGATAACCAGCATCTCGAATTTCGCCGATGTGAACAACCTCCTCAGTACCCCAGGTTAGGCGTTCGGGCCCTATTTCTTTACCCGCTTAACGCACTGATTAACTCCCAGCGTGAACGCCTTGATGCTTGGACCTCTCCTTTCAACGACAATATTCGTTTCTGTCTCTACAACGGTAATACTGAAGAAAATGAAAGTGCCGTTCGTAAGACTCAAAGGGAGCACCCCAACGAAATATTGTCACGAGAACGGTTGCGTAAAGAGCCTGCAGCAATCCTGATGACCAATGCGACCATGCTTGAATACATGCTGGTGCGACAGGTGGATGATCCAATCCTCCGAATCTCTAGGGAGAATCAGTCGCTGCGTTGGGTTGTACTGGATGAGGCTCATACTTATGTCGGCTCGCAAGCCGCTGAGCTTTCTCTACTACTTCGACGCGTGGTGGAAGCCTTCGGCAAGAAGGCACATGAAGTCCGATTTGTTGCTACATCTGCAACCATTGCAGGGGATGATGCTACACAAAAGCTACAGTCCTACCTGGCGTCTCTTGCGGGTGTGCCTGATGATCAGGTTGTCGTTATAACTGGTTCACGACAGGTTCCACAGGTCGAACATGAACCGGAGCCGATTCGCACATATGAGGAGCTCAGTCAGATTGATCGAGGGGAGTTAGTATCCAGAGATCGCTACGCCGCGTTGTGCAACCATCCACTTGCATATCGCGTGCGCCAGACTCTTGTTGGTAGTGAAAAGCCGCTCGACCTCAATGAGCTCATTGAAGCGGTAGGGCCTATGTTAGTGGGCGAGCGGAGAGAAGCTCAGCAAAAGGAGTTGTTGCGGTGGATTGATCTCATGAGTGACACTCTTCTATCACAGGATGAGCCGCCCTTCCTTAAGCTGCGAGGTCACCTGCATCAGCGTATGTTGCATGGGCTCTGGAGTTGCGTTGATCCAAACTGCGACGCTAAATCAGGTCATCTAAAGCAGTGGCCATTTGGTAATGTTTACGTAACTCAGCGTGCTCGCTGTGAATGCAGTGCCCCAGTCTATGAATTGGCATTCTGTGGTGACTGTAAAACGCCGCACTTGGTAGCAGAAGATGCTGGTGGAACGCTCAGGCAGTCAAGCCCATATTCTGGCGACGAGTTTGCGTTGCTTGATGATACCCATGACGAGGCAATCCCAGAAGCAGAAGGGAGTCAGCATCGTAGCAAACAAGCTTTGGTTTTGGCGCACAGCGCGGGGGATGTTTATCAGGAGATAGCTTTTAATACAGAGTCCGCTGAGCTGGGGGCATTGAACGCAGACTCAGTGATCAAGTTAAATTTTGCTACTGATACCGATTCGTCCTGTTCTCAATGTGGAGATGCAGGACGCAAACCAGCTGGATTCCTGAGAAAGTGTTATCTGGGAGCTCCTTTCTATGTAAGTAATGCAGTTCCTACCGTACTTGAATTTTGTCCAGATCCTGAAGATGGGAATCCGGAAAGTCTCCCCGGACGCGGTCGCAAACTGATTACGTTTACTGATAGCCGGCAGGGGACTGCGCGTATGGCCGTCAGGATGCAGCAGGAAGCTGAACGGTCTCGGTTGAGGGGGCTGGTATTTCAAATCCTGCGTAACAGGCAGGCATCAATAAATATTAGCGCTGCGGGCGGGGGGCTGAGCGAAGAAGAACGGATGCTCTTGGAAGCCGCTGATAGTTTGGAAGCCGCAGGTATGTTGAATCAGGCGCAATCTATTCGCCTGCAAATTCAGCAAAAGCAGAAGAATGCGACCAAGGCGAAACAAGTATGGGTAAATTGGCAGGATTTGGTTTCTGACTTGGCTGCCGCCAATGATCTCAAGCATTCGATCTTGGATTACAACCGATACGCCAATCCCGAGTTCTTTGGTGGTCATGACAATAGCCTGACGTTGGCTAATTTGTTATTACTTCGAGAGTTTGCCCGTCGTCCGAAAAACCAGAATAGCACTGAAACCTTGGCGCTTGTTCAGGTGGGTTATCAGGGACTGGATAGGGTTGAAGCTGTGCCTCGCTTTTGGGCTGAGACTTTGGCGCCTAAGGTGGGTGATCCTCAGGCGCGAGAAGCTTTGACTTTGCAGGACTGGAAGGATTTCCTAAAAGTTGTGCTTGATTTCTATGTGCGTGAAAACACGTTCATTATTATGAACGAGAATGAACGCCATTGGCTTGGGGCTAAGTTTGCCCCCAAAGAGCTTGTTGCTCCTAAAATTGACTATCAGGATACCAGTCGCGTTAAATCTTGGCCGCAGTTCAAGCCTGGTCGACAACCCTCACGATTAATAAAACTGCTCACTCATGGTGTTGGTCTGGATCCAACCTCTACCATTGATCGGGACAAAATTAATGAGTGGCTGAAGGCTGCATGGTTGGAGCTGACCCGTTTGCAGATTCTGCAAAGCCAAAGTGGTGGAGGCTACACGCTCGCGAGGCATGCACTTAGTTTTGCTTTACCTCAGAAGGCTTGGGTGTGTCCGATCAGCCATCGTCTGTTGGATACAACATTCAGGGGACTCACTCCTTACATCCCGAGAAAACCCGACCATGTTCAGTTGGTATGCCAGGAGATTGCAGTCCCTGATTTCACCGTTTTGGCACCTCAGGGAGAGCTTGAGGGGGCTTTAGCCGCTATTCGAAGCAAAGTTGCTCAGAATACAACTATCGAGCAGATGCGTGAGGTGAACTTATGGAGCGACATCTCTGACCGAACAGTGGAAGGCGGTTTTTATTATCGTACGGCTGAGCATTCGGCTCAGCAATCTTCCAAGCGTCTAGAAAACTACGAAGACTGGTTCAAGGCAGGCAAGGTTAATGTTCTGAACTGCTCGACAACTATGGAGATGGGGGTCGATATCGGTGGTATTTCCGCCGTGGTAATGAATAACGTTCCGCCTCATCCAGCCAACTACTTGCAGCGGGCAGGTCGTGCAGGTCGTCGTAGTGAGGCAAGAGCTGTTGCGTATACGCTCTGCAAATCAGATCCACACAATACCCGAGTGTTTAATAATCCTAAATGGGCCTTCAGTACAGCAATTCCGGCTCCAGTGATCACTTTGGAGGCGGAGCCGCTGGTGCAGCGGCATGTGAACTCTTACCTCTTGGCTGCATTCCTTAAGACACAGACTGTATCTGATGGCGACCGAACTCGACTAACGGTACTGTGGTTTTTCCATGCCAAAGATGGTGTTGTTGATCGTTTCATCGATTGGCTGGGGAGTGAAGCATCGTCCCTCTCTGATGGGGTTAAGCGAATCGTAAAGCGTACCGCTTTGGAGCTGTCCGGTATTGAGGTTCTGGCAGCTAACTGTGCAGAGGTGATTCGTCTGTTGGCTGAAAACTGGCAGGAGGAGTACAGGCAGATCAACCTTCGCTTCAATGCTGCAACTGACACAAATTACAAAAAAGCTCTGGAGTTGGAGAAAGCCCGTCACGAAGGTGAATATCTACTAAAAGAGCTCGCTGCTAAGGCATTCCTGCCTGGGTATGGGTTTCCGACTAATGTTGTTGCGCTCAATACATACAACATTGAAGACTTTAAGAATAAGAAAGGTCAAGCTGATAAGAAAAAAGCAGAACGAGAAGACAATATCTTCACTTACAAAGAGCAGCCGTCCCGAGGATTGGATATTGCAGTGAGGGAGTATGCTCCTGGTGCTCAGATTGTCATTGATGGTCGTGTTTATCGCTCAGCGGGTATCAAAATGCAGTCTTACCAAGATGGGGCCGGTGCAGCTGGTCAAAAGTTTGATCTTTCCTGGCAGTGCGTAAATTGCGGTGTCCCAGGCTATAGGGAATATGCTTACTCCCATGGAGATAACCTGCATTGTCCTCAATGTGATGCAGAGATACCGGACTCTCAAGTCAAAAAGGTTCTGCGGCCTTTGGGATTTGTTACTGACTTCTATGAAGCAACGACAAATGATGTTTCATCGCAAAAATTTATGCCTCTGGAGCGGCCGCTAGTTCACGTTGGTGGTTCAGTATTGGCGCTCCCAGATCCTGCATGTGGTTTTGTTCGCTTTGGAGAAGATGGGCAAATCGTAGTTCGTTCAGGGGGAGAGCACAGTAACGGATTCGCTGTATGTATGAGTTGTGGCCGGGCGGACTCGATGACATCAAACGGTGATCTACCTAGTGGAATGGAGCCGGACAAGAGCCATCGTCCAATTGGCGGCGCTACGGGTAGTAAAAGCAAGCCAGAATGTTCTGGCGAGAGGGTGATGCGTGACGTTTATCTCGGTTATCAGGCTCGGACACATGTTGTCGAATGGGCCTTCAGAAGTCCGATAACTCGCGCATGGATTCCAGAAGATGATAAGGGGCGAGTGATTGCGACTACGCTTGCGGTTGCACTTAGAGATGCAGTATCTGATCACCTTGGCATAGCGAGTAGCGAGATGGGATTTGGGATCCGCCCTGATCGAGATTTGAACACTGGCGAAAAGAGATATGTTGTACAGGTTTACGACAATGTTGCAGGTGGCGCTGGTTTTGTACTGACAGCACTCCAGGAAATGGTTCCTCTTCTTAGTGCAGCCATAAAGAAACTAGAATGTTCTGCCAACTGTGAAACGGCTTGTTCTTCTTGCCTGGCTAGCAAGGATAGTAGGGTTGAATTTGAGCAATTAGATCGGCGGCTTACTCTTGATTGGGTAAGACAAGGTAGGTTTGAAGAGCACCTGCGGTTACAAGAACCGTTTAACGATATACCAGGTGCAAAGTACTGGCCCTTCGAGCCGAGTCGCTTTGTTCGCCATTGGATTAACAAGTCTGCAAAGACCATTATTGTTCGTGTGGGCGGTGATACTAGCGACTGGGACTTAGGAAGTCCTGAGTTCCGGAGGCAGCTAATTGCATGGAAGATTGTAGATGGGCGTGATGTGTGTATTGCACTGGAGGCTGAAAACCTTCCTATTGTGATAAAAGAAGAACTCGCGTTGTTGGCTAGATTTGGGATTCAGATCGTGCAACTGAATGACAGTGAGGTTGCTGCTGGGGTACATGCCCCCATTCAGGTTATTACCGAGGGTGGAAATCCTGTCTCTATGCTTACCGATAGCACTGAATCTGCTGCGCCTGGTCCATTGTGGTTACAAGCTCGGGATGCCTGTATTTGGGTAACAACAGAAGAGCTGCCACAGTGGCCGACTAAGAAAGTTGAAACGGATTCCTGGTTAGCAGCTAACCACAGTGCAACCGTGCTTGAAGTAACTCAAGAGCTAAATGGAAGTGTGTTGGAGCTTGCAGCGCGATTCCGAGAACTACTAGAAGAGAGAGCGCCTAGTTTCATAGCGCGTTTGCAAAGCGAAACTGTTGTGGCGATCCAGTATGAAGATCGCTATTTACGTACACCGTGGACCGTCTTGTTACTGGCCGGATTTATGCAGGTTATACCTACAGATGGTCTCAGTTCTATATCAGTACACACTGTCGCGGCTCCAAATAACCTGGAAGGGCAACGTATTTGGGATAATTGGAGGGATAGTCAGGATGCTGCCGAAGTGTTGACGCACTGGTTGTCGGCTGTATCAGGTACTTTTCCTGAGATCCACGTTCATGACGCACTTAGTGATGTGAGCCATCGTCGTGTACTGACACTTGAACTTGAATCGGGTACTAAGCTCAAGCTGGCGTTCGATCAAGGGATGGGGTATTGGCAGTGCACATCGCTGGCTTATGGGCTGAAACGTTTCGACTTCAGTCAGAGTGTTGAGGAACAAGTGAAGCAGATGCTGGATGGCTGGAACGGTTTAAATATGGTCAATGGTGGTGACTGGCCAACAGATATCTCCCTTTATGAGTTGTCTTCTTGAAATAGGGAGCAGTCATTCAAAGCTTAAGCGACTGAAAGGCTGCTTTCTGGTTTTTGATTTCTTCACTACATTTGACGCTGTGAAGGAATTAGGAATATTGTCAAAAAGAGTGAAGGTATGCCGCCGTAGCGGCATACCTTCACTCTATGCTTCTTAAGCTGTATCCGCTTGTGTGGTCGTTCTAAGTGACTGGCTCGTAAGCAGAATTCCTGATAGTTTATCGCCAAGCACTTCCCACGCTTCTGCCATTTCTGCTGCGTAACTATAACGCTGATAAATACGCTTCACCTTATTTTCCTCTGTATGGTTCAGGCATCTTTCAGCAACTTCGGGAAGGACGCCCAAAGCAACCATCATAGAAGCTCCAGTTCGGCGCAGATCATGGGGTGTCCATTTACCCCCAGGTAATAAAAGAGCTTGAGCGGCAGCACTTCGATTACTCATGACACCGGATTCAGGCGATCTTTGTCTGTCGGTCAGCTGTTTTGTAATAGTTTTGGTGCTAACGGGGCCTGTCTTGGAACGGTTGGGGTAACACCACGGACTATCGCTGTTTATAGAATGCAGAATATCGAATTGGTTTGCAGTAAAGTCTGAAAGATAGACAGTGTGAGCTTTGCCATTTTTGCTGTTCTCAGCAGGTATGAGCCATTCCCTCTTTATCGGATCAATATGTTTCCATTGGGCGTTCAGGAGTTCTCCAATTCGACAGCATGTAGATAACGTGATCCATACAGCGACTTCGGTGGAAGTTCGTAGGTTCGCGCTCGGGATCTGAGTTTCAAGAAGCTGGATTTCATCGTAGGCGAGGATTCGGTCTCGCTCAGTATCTTTTCCACCGATGTTTACCTTTCTGATATTCGCAGTTGGATCAACTGATATAAGATCGCGATCTACTGCAAACCTGAACATCTGGCGCATTTGAGAGAAGGTCAGTTTAGCAAGCCTTACAACACCTCTACTGAGCAATGCATCTGTGACTTCGGTGATATCGGACTTGGTAACGTCTTCTACATATAATTGTCCGATTCTCGGAAGTACATCTTTGTTGAATGATCGTTCTATTTCTTTGCCGCCATCTTTGGCGGATAAGGTCTACAGATGCCCAGTGTTCAAAAAGATCGGTGACTGTTTTGCGAGAGGCGATTCTAGCAGCCTCCTCTTCAAGTGCTGCTTTCTCTCTAGCAATGCGTGCAAGCTCGGCTTCTTCCTTTGCTTTTCGAGTCCGCTCTTGGGCTATAAGATGTTCTTTGACATCCTTGATTCCTGCTTCGTGCAGAGAGGCAAGTTCTGAGGCTCTTAATCTTGCTTCCTTAAGCGTCAGGTAGCCCGGTCTACTTGCTTTACTGTATGGGCCGATGGGTAGGCGTATTCGTTTGCTATTGCTGTCGGTATAGCGGAAGTAGAATAGTCGGTCACCCTTGGGCGTAATGCGCACAGATAGGCCGCCGTGCCCCCAGATAGTGGTTTCATTTAGCCACTTATCTTTGCTCTCAGGTTTGGTATTAATCTCTCGATCAGTAATTTTGCTCATAGCTAATCCTTGCTCGTGCCCGTTTCGTGCCCGATTGTGTTCGGATTATGATAGACGCTGGTGGACGGTATTGGAATTAAAATAGGTGTGGTTTATGGTACGTTATTGATATTTAAGGGTTAAATGTCCTTCTGATAGATGCTAATAGATCTATTTGGATTGTTATTTACCTGTATGGGGTGCAAGGGGTCGGAGGTTCAAATCCTCTCATCCCGACCAGAATATTGATGACTTAGGCCAGTTGAGCAATCACTGGCCTTTTTCATGTCCGCAGTATGCTGACACAGGGTTCCTGCACCAGCCCGGTACTCCGTTGCCGATAAACTCTTTCGGCTCCACCGCACCTTTTCCAACAGTAGGTATCGCCAAGGCGTATTTCTGGGATTGGCGTGGCAGATGATCCAGCTGGAGCCAGTTGATACTCTCGGGTTAAATCAAATCATGCTTATATCTGAGTGCGACATCAACCAAAAGATGCTTGCAAGAGTCGGAGTAAACCTTTAAAAAGCCCCTTGGATTTTTGTGGCTAACGTCGCGTGCAGACGGCCGGGTTGGCGACGGAATAGTCGGTTTCTCCGGCTCGGTTCAGGTTCCGGCCGTATTCGGGCCGTTGCTGCCTACAAGGAATCGGCTGTCTGGCGGAGGCCGGATCTTGTTCTGATTACAATATTCTGATGCTGGGACGGCCGTTATTTCGGGCTGCTTTCTTCTGTATTGAGGTGCTTTTTGATGGCTGGAGCCGAACGTAAATATCCTGCTGATGTGCGGTTGATATCGACGACTGACCTGAAAGGTAATATTACCTATGCCAATCGGGAATTTTGTGAGGTTGCAGGCTACAGCGAAGAGGAATTACTGGGGCAGCCTCATAATATCGTTCGCCATCCGGATCTGCCTGCCGCAGCATTTGCCGATATGTGGCAGCACCTTAATCAGGATCGGCCCTGGATCGGCATGGTAAAGAACCGCTGTAAAAACGGTGATTACTACTGGGTGCAGGCCTACGTGATGCCGATGTTTGATAGCCACGGTATTAAAACAGGCTATCAGTCCGTGCGTACCCGTCCCGCAGAAGAAGAGATAGCCCGTGCAGAAGCCGTCTACCAGGGCCTGAACAGGGGAAAGCTGAAGGCACCGCAACGCCTGGGCAACAGCGCCTCATTACTTCAGGCCGGCGCTGCTATTGCTGTCGCGGGATATGCCTCTATCGCCCTTGCGGCGGCCTGGAGCAACGCTTCGGTCGTCATGACACTAGGGTTCCTGTTTGCCTGGACACTACTACTGGCTTTTCCGGTTGCGCGCCTCAGTGGCATACTTCGGCAGGTTTCAGATGAGAGTCTGCGGACCTACAATAATCCGCTGGCGCAGTTTGTTATTGCTGAGCGTATGGATGAAGCAGGCAGTGCTCATCTGGCACTGAAGGTGATGAGGGCGCGCCTAAGGACCTTGGTTGGCCGGGTTGAGGACAGTGTCGAGACACTGGCCGACGTAATGAGCAATACCAATATAGCGCTGTCTGAGACCTCCAGGGGGATTGTCCGGCAGATGAAGGAGACCGATCTGCTGGCATCGGCAGCAACCGAGATGTCGACGGCGGCTCACGAAGTGGCAACGAATACGGTACAGACTTCAGAAGCCGCTCAGACAGCAACTGATCACGCCAATAGCGGTAAAACAACAGTGGCAGATATGTCATCGGCGATTACTGAGCTGGTCGATGAAGTCCGCCAGGCGGCACAAGCATCGGTTTCCCTGAAAGCTGAGACGGATTCGATCGGTGACATCGTTACCATGATCAACGAGATAGCCGACCAGACTAATCTGCTGGCACTGAATGCAGCGATTGAAGCGGCCCGTGCCGGAGAGAAAGGGCGTGGTTTTGCAGTTGTTGCAGATGAGGTCAGAAGCCTGGCGCAGCGAACCCAGATCTCTACCACTGAGATCCGCGATAAGATCACTACGATCGAACGGCATGTCGAAGGCACCGTGGAAGCAATGAACCGCAGCCGGCAGAAAGCCGAAGGTGGCATTGAACAGGCCCGCAGCGTTGAAGATACCTTCGATGAGGTGGTGACTACGATGCAGCAGATTTCTGACCGATGTATCCATATGGCCAGTGCATCGGAAGAGCAGAGTGCTGTGGCCGATGAGATCAGCAAGAATATCGTCAATATCCGTGATATTGCGGTCAGCAATCAGGTGGCATCAGAGCAGACCAATAGCACCGTTGCTGATCTCGATGGTCTGGTGCTCGAACTGAACTCTTCGATTAAATCCTTCTCTTAAAAAGCGGCTGCTTAAGGTTTTTCTACATGGATCTCGTGGCATGGATGCTGGAGTATGTATCTCCGTTTGTCCTTTGGATATGGCTGGGTGCGGCCCTGCTGGGCGCGCTGTACTGGTTACGACCTGGCAGAACTTCAGGCTTAGCGTTTTTTTCAGCTACCGCCAGAGAAAACACTCGCAGCAGCCCTGAAGCCACCCTGCATTTACGCAATGGAGTGATTGTCGAGGCGAGTCATACCTCAAGGCGTGGCTATGGCCTCAAAACCAACGCTATATTTGCTGAGGCAGTGGAAGCGATCGACCGGGAAGCGGTGTTGAGGGCGCTGTCCGGATATCGCGACTTTCGTCTCAGCTGCCGCTTAAAAGGACACGCCTCTGCCCTTATGCTGGTTGGCCGTTACAGCCAGTTTGGTAACGTCATGGCTTTCGATATCACGCTCAGATCTGTTGCTGAGCTGGATAGCAATCCTCGTTATCAGCGGCTGAAAAACGCTCTTAGCGGGGTGTCTGAGTCTGCCGTAGTCACAGACCTTGCGCTTAACATAAAAGCTGTTAATCCCGAATTTGAGCGTGTATCTGGCTATCGTAAATCAGAGTTGCTGGGGCAGCATATTTCCATCATCGGTTCGGGTTACCACAACTCAGGGTTTTACCACGAGATGTGGCAGCAGCTGCAGGCCGTGGGGCAATGGAGTGGCCAGGTATGGAACCGCAACCGACGGGGAGAGACCTACCTGGAACAGCTGGCGATCAGTGAGGTGGTCGATGCCCGGGGCGAGGTGAGTCATTATCTTGGGCTGTGCAGTGATGTTAGTGACTCGAAGCTGATCGGTCGTGACGCCAGCCTGCTGGAAGTATCCCGCAACCTGAAGTTTCTTCCTGCTATTAAGGATCTGGAAGTGATGCTGGCGTCTGTCTCTGCCGGGGGCTATGAAGCCGACCTGGTATTGATCGACCTGCAGCGTTACCTGCTGCTGAAGGAAACTCTGGGAGCTGATAGCGCGGACCAGGCGGTGGAGATGATGGCGCAGCGAATCAGTGCCGAGATGGGCGCTGAATTGCTGATTCATCGTATTGACTGGGACAAGTTTGCTTTCCTTATTCGTACCGATTCATTGCGTCGGGGGCAGCAACAGGTCGAACGGATTATAAGCTGCCTGGACCGGCCTGTGCGGGTTCTGGATAAGGAGATCGGGCTGACGGCTAACTTCGGTATCTCAACTTTCCCAGAGGATGGGGTATCTATTTCTCGTCTGATCAACAGTGCAGAAACGGCGGTGCAGAGAGCCCGCCAGTACGGCACCAATACCTGTATTAAGTATGATGCCCGCGATACTGAGAAGGTGGTCAGAGTGGCGCGCTATGAGCGCGGATTGAAAGGGGCTGTCGACGCCGGCGAGCTGGAGTTGCACTACCAGCCGATCGTCGATGTCGATGGCCGTGTCAGTAAACTTGAAGCCCTGCTGCGCTGGAATTCTGCCGAGTTCGGGGTCGTGTCTCCTGCTGTTTTTATACCGATTGCTGAAGATTGCGGCATGATCCGGGGTATTGGCTATTGGGTGCTCGAAAGAGCAATTGCTGACCTGGCACACTGGAACCGGGACCGCGAAAGGTTGCTGGCGGTTTCCATCAATGTATCAGTAGGCCAGCTGGCTGATGAGGTGTTTGCGTCCCGCCTGGCCGAATTGCTCGCTGGCTATCAGGTACCAGCAGATCTGGTCGAGCTGGAAATTACCGAAAGTATACTGATGGAGGGAGAGTATCTGGAGCACTGTAAGGCCCTGCTGTGCGAGCTTAAGCAGTTGGGTGTCAGGATCGCCCTGGATGACTTCGGTACCGGATACTCTTCATTATCCCACCTGAAAGAGCTGAGCCTTGATACGCTTAAGATAGACCGTTCCTTTGTTCAGGCTCTTGAGGAGGGAGCTGAGGCGGAAGTGCTGCGTTCGATCGTAGAAATGTCCAGACGTCTGGGGCTTTCTGTGGTGGCGGAAGGAGTGGAGCAAGTACAGCAGGAGCAGATTCTGCAACAGCTGGGCTGTGACTTCTTTCAGGGGTTCTATTACGCAAGGCCCAAGCCGATCGCAGATATCCTGGCGGCTTATCCGGCGCTGAAAGAATCGGCCTGATCCGCTGCTTTCAGGTTGAGTACACTGACATCTATGTCATGATCTAGTAGATATTCAAGCCAGTAACGTTGGTGCGGTTGCAGCCTGTCGCCCGGGCCTTTTACTTCAATTAACCGGAAGCGGCCTTGCTGCGGGTAAAACTGGATCAGATCGGGAAATCCTTTGCAGTGGTCTGATATGTTTTCCAGCATGCGCTCGAATATAGCGCGCAGTGCCTCCGGGCTGATACATTGCAGCGCCAGGCTGAGCCGTTTTCCGTCCAGGCGTTGCCAGTTGATCAGGTGGCAACTGATACCCCTTTTCTGTTCCCAGCGCTGCAACATAGTCTGGCGATACCCATTGCTCTCCAGCAATGCCAGGCAGTTGTCTATGATATTCCTGCGTTTGCATACAAACTCTTTCTGGTAGAGGTCTGCCGGGCGGCTCTGGAAGGGGTGAAAGAAGGCGCCTGGCACGGGGGCAAAGAGGGCCGGCCAGAACAATAGGGCGAAAAGCCCGTTAAACAGGGTGTTTTCAACGTAAAAGACCGGCGTTTCAGGCGTAGCCAGATAGTCTGCCGCGTATCCTTCGATCGTTGGGCTGTCATGGCTATGCAGGGGCGCTTCAAACACAGGTATCTGTCGGGACGGCGCTGTCTGTGGCGGCTTAAGGTTCAGCTTTTTGGCAAGGCGTTTCAGGATGCGCCGGTATCCCTCCGCTTCGGCACGCGAAGGCGTGCTGCCGAGTGCGGCTGAGAGTTGCTGAAACAGGGCGGGGTCGGGTCCAAACCTTTCTTTCAGGCGAAATTGCCGAAGTTTAGCTTCGGTTAAGTTGCAATGACTATAACAGTCGAGGGCCAGCTCATGCTGTTCCAGCCGCTGTGCCTGCTGTCCGATCAGAAACAGTATTTTGTTGCGAAGGCGCTCGGTTAAAAAGTGCGCTTCGCAGCAGCGTGGTAGTTTAGCGGTCAGCTTTTCCGGGGCCCCGGTTGTCAGCAGCTCCTCTTCCAGCTGACTGAGTTGCAGAAAGCGCTCAACCGTTTTAGCGTCTCCAAAGACTGACTGGCCTTCAGGCATACTGACTGATTCATAACGCAGATGTCCAAGTTCGGTTAGTACGAACTCCGACCAATCCTGATGCAGGTTGCCAAAGAACAGAAGGCGCACTTTCAGGAATAGTTGCGGGGAGCTGATAGCAATCACTGGTTTAGGGGAAGGAAGGGGCGTTTCACCGCAAAGGTTCTGCAGAGCCTCCTTCAATTCCCGTTTGGTTGCGGAGCATTTCAGGCCGCTAGCGCGGAACTTCTGTGCCAGGTGCTGCTGGGCCTCGGCTTTGGTAAAGAGTGCAAAGTACGCCTCTACTTCAATCGCCGTAATCTGCTCCAGCCAGTTCTGTGCTTTCAGGTGTCTGATGGCCGACAGCGTGTCAATTTCGCCATAGCGAAGCTTATCACCACGAAACAGATTTCCTTTGCGCATCAGCAGGCGTACCAGCAAAGCCTGGGCTTCTTGGGGCAACTGCTGGAACTCTGCTAGCCGGCTTAACTCACCCGGGGAGAGCAGGGCAGCATGCTGTCGCATGACCCATTGCAGGGCGGTGAGAAAATTCTCCAGGTAGTAAAAAGGGGAGTCTAGGGACGCGGGAGCTGGCGGCTGCATCGGCAATTCAGTGGGCTTCGGGCTAAGGCAATCAGCATCTCAGAGCGCCTGCTTTAGCGCAAGCATAGGGGCTGTTTAGCTGGCCAAAACGTGAAATTGCTTGCGCTTAGGCGTTGTAGTGGCTAGACCGTATAGAGGTGCTCGGCGGCGTTTATTGTCTGGTATTTCCTGTTGTCGGAGCTCCGGGTATTGGTTGCTTTGAGAAAAGGTCGCCTTTGTTGTTACGTCAGCGAGCCGCCATAAGCCGCGGAAACTGTGCAATGGTACGTAGAGATAGGCGCAAAATTTCACCGAATAGGTAGATTGGTCGAAGGTATTTTTAAGTGTAAAGGCTCAGAATCTGAAGTTCGGCAGTTGAATGACTGTCTGTCGGAAAGGTCCATGAGGAGCTTGACCCTGTAGTCGGCTACGGGGTTTACAATTCAGATGAGCTGGTTATTGCCGTGGTTTTAAAATCACATTCCGAAACTGAGTTTGATTCTGGTGGGGTAGAGAAGAGGGAGCGTCATGGAACTGGCAATAGAGATGTCTAAGGAAGAAGTAATATTGGAGAGTGAAACCGACTTCGGTTTCTCACCGGAAGAACGCCACGAAGCGTTACTGTGGACCCTTATAGCTTTGGAGCAGGAGGTTCTGAACGATGATCCGGTGGTTTAGCTAACGTAGCGTTACCATTTCATCCGGAAGTGTTGCCTGAGGCAGATGGTGTGGTGCTAACAGGCTGTTAATTTTTATATCTATTTGTCCTGTGCGCGGGATTTTCAATCTCGACGATAATGTCGTAATGGAAATCCCGTGACTCTTTTCCCGTAACTTTTACCGACAGGCCTGGATAGGCCGCCTCAAAGCGGGCTTTGAGGTGTGTCGTGACCTCATCTCCATATTCGGCGTCACGGCCAAACAGGCTGGCGCAATAGCTCCAGCCTTCCTGCTCCGCCTCGATATGATGACGAGACGGCAAGGGGAAAATTCGCTCCGTGATTTCGTGCGCCTGCATAATGCACCTCATTCGAATCCCTGACACTGTGCGCGAACGGTAGCAGCCTGATTGCGGCTCTTCAACTAAGGTTTTATGACACTGAGTGATTATTAGACTAATTGCCTATTTTGAGGCTGGGGTATCCGTATCCGTATTTTCGGCATCCTGAGCGATCTTTTCACTGAGTTCGTTTATATGCCGACGGATCTCAAACAGTTGCCGGTCTAAGATCTGATTAATATTCAGCTTTTGCAGATTGCTGTAGCAATGGCGGTAGTAATGGGCTGCAACCTTAGCGCCGCGTGTTTCTTCGGCTTCAATCGCTGCCATCAGCTCCAGGTCGTGGTTAACACGCTGGTAGTTACGTTTTACCTCATCGGTCAGTTTGCTGGCGATACTGCTGTTTAACTCGCCTTTTTTCTGAACATCATCGATGAACTTTGCCAGCTCTCTCAGCAGTGCTCTGGCTTGCTGGGCTTCTGGCTGATCTCTGAATACGGTCATCGAGCCGGCCGGATGAGGTGTGGGCTCAGGGCCCAGTGCCGAAAGCTCCTGTATCCGGCTCAGCTTATCCTTACTCTCGGATGTCTCATTCGTTTCAATCAGTTGGGTGACTTTTGATTCAAGGTAGGCCAGCAGTAGTTTGCGAATCTCCGGTGTGAGAAAAATTGCCGGCGTATTGTCCAGCAGATGCTCGGCCCGGCGGATAGAGGTTCGCAGATGCATGATCAGCAGGGATCGTTCCCGTCTGCGGGATTCCTGCGCCTGAATGAAAAGTGCTATGGCGGCCATCAGGCCAATACCCAGCAATATCAGCAGCCCCGTTTCTGTTGGCCCCATTGCTACTCCGGTTTAACTGATTCGATGATCTCCAGTGCAGCTTATTCATAAAGTATTGGCAGAACAAGTTTGTTGGCTGCAGGGGCGGTTAATGTGATGTATTCGCTGTGGATACTACTAATAGGGTGCCATTTCTGGGGCGTTGATTATTAAATAACCGAACTGTATGTTTTTTGGCTAACCCTTTGACTAATAGAAATAAATCTAAAAAATTAATCAAAAACGGTTGACCGCAAAGGGGAGTGTGCTTAATATACGCGCCTCCTCTGATGAGGAACACCGAAGAGGTGTGTAGCGTCCCATTCGTCTAGTGGCCTAGGACACTGCCCTTTCACGGCAGTAACAGGGGTTCGAACCCCCTATGGGACGCCATCCGCGGGAATAGCTCAGTTGGTAGAGCACAACCTTGCCAAGGTTGGGGTCGCGAGTTCGAGTCTCGTTTCCCGCTCCAATACTTTGTATTGGAACACTGAAAGCTTCAGGCGTTCAGCTTAAAGCTT
>NZ_JHVJ01000041.1 GCF_000620085.1 Marinobacterium jannaschii DSM 6295
TGTTAATGATCGATAACAGGCATCGACTTCCGCAGTTATCCACATCTTTCCAGTAAGCCCCGCCAGATCAGTACTTTAAGCATAGTCGACTTCCGCAGTAGTCCACGCTATTCCGTGTTCATCCACGCATAAACCGGGTAAGATTCCGGGTAAGATTACCCGACTCAAGGTGTTACCCGGTGCCTATCTCAGATACCAAGGCCAGGACGGCCAAGCCGAAAGACAAACCCTACAAACTACTTGATGCTGAAGGCCTCTATTTAGAGGTTCGCCCGACCGGTAAAAAGTACTGGAGGTATAGATTCAATATCGGCAAGAAGGAAGGGATGTTCACTGTTGGCGAATACCCTGCCGTATCGCTTGCTGACGCTCGCAAGGAACGCGATTGGGCGCGCAGTCAGGCCAGGCAGGGAAACAACCCTAACGAGGTCAGGAAGGCGGAGCAGGCTAAAGCGAGTGTCGATGACAAGGGGCTGTTCCGGAACGTGGCGACGGATTTCGCTGCCAGGAAGGCGCCCAGTTGGAACGCCTATTACCTGAAGCAGTTCAACCGGGTAATGAAAGAGGATGTTTACCCGGTCATTGGTGATATGCGGATAAGCGATGTGGCGCCATCGGACTGTCTGAAGATCATCGAGAATATCGAGGGGCGGGGGGCGCCAAGCATTGCGGTATTGGCTCGCCAGTGGTTAAGCCAGATCTTTCGCTACGGCGCTTCTAAGCTGCTTGTTGATGCAGATCCTACTTTTATCCTGAAAGACGCGATTGTGAAAAAACCGGTCCGGCACAATCCGCCCCTGGAAAAAGCAGAGATCCCTGTCTTTATGGAAAAGCTGGCAGAGTATGGCGGGTACAGGCCGACCGTTATAGCTATCACGATCCTGGCACATACATTTGTCAGAACAGGGGAGTTGCGACAGGCTCAATGGTCTGAGTTCGATTTAGACGGTGCTCTGTGGGTAATACCGCCGGAGAGAATGAAAAAGCGGAAAAAGCATCTGGTGCCGCTGAGTGATCAAGTGATCGAGCTGCTTACAGAACTGCAGAAATATACAGGCAATCGACCCCAGCTATTTCCTAACCTTAGGCGTCCAGATGATGTTATGACGGCAACGACAGTTAACCGGGCTTTGGAAAGAATGGGGTACGCTAAGCGCCTCTCGGGCCACGGTTTTAGATCCACGGCCTCAACGCTATTAAATGAGATGGGCTGGAGAGCTGACGTTATTGAGCGTCAGCTATCTCACGTAGAGCAGAAAGGGGAGAGAAAGGCGTACAACCATGCGGAATATATGGATGAACGCCGCGAGATGATGCAAGCCTGGTCTGATTATCTGGATGCTCAAGCCGCCGAAGCCTGATTGCTAATCCAGCTGTTGACCTCGCTTTCTTTCCAGCGGCTGGATCGTCCTATTTTTTTAGGCGCCGGAAAACAACCGTCGCTTATCTGCTTATAGATAAATGACTTTTGAAAGCCGGTCTTTTCAATAACATCGGTCAGTTTCAGTAGTTTATCGCTCATCGTCCTATGTCCTCATCGTCCAATTTCGCGGTTGCCCCGGCCGCTTATTTAAAATACCGCAAGTAATGTCCCGCTAACCAAGCTCGAACTTTCTTACCCTTGTAAGTGAATGTATGGCCCGAACTGTAGTCTTTCTTTTCAGCCCACTTAATAGCGCCGCGCAACTCTGTCAGCCCAACGCCTTCAACGACGTAGTGCCCGACATGGGTTGAAGGTTCAATTTTCTTTTTGCGTCCCATCTATAACACCTCGATAACCCGGACGCTTCGCGCCGGGTATCATCTTTGTTATATAGGCCACGTAAGCACCACGTCCCAACGCCAGCACCAGACCCACAACCCGATCCGAAATTGTTTAAACCTCGGCGGCACAGATTCGGTGGGCATACATATCGCCACGCTGGCAGGGAATGACCTAAGTGAGTTTCTGTAGCGCGTGTACTCTGTAGTGATTTTCATATGTGGCCTAAATAACATTAATATCAACGGCCTCCACGATGCAGCCGCCGCCACCTAGCCCGATAGCCACCTTAAGTTTTATATCTGCAATCTTGTTCACATCTCACCTCGAAATATAACAATGCCATCCAGCGGACTCGCGTTCCGCTCGCTGGCTCACTCCACATGGGCCGCTGATGGCCGGGTTATTGCGCCTGGGTATCGGCGGCGATCTTCTCCAGCCTTTCCTGCAACTGCGCTATCAGGGCTGCGTGATCCGCATCATTCAGTACAGGCAAAGCTACAAATTGGACGCCCGATTTTTTTAGTCCATCTACGACTTCAAGGGCTTGTCGCATGTGTACAGGGTTTGCACGTTCCATTAATCTCCCTCCCGCGCCATAACAAGGCGCTCAATTCAGACCAGCGCTTAGGCGCTGGCGTATTAGCTTCGGGTTATTTGGGCTTCTTGTGGGCTTGATCTTTTCTTGCCTCTAGCGGAGTAAAGTCAAATGAGCATCGATAGCAGGTAATTACTCCATAATCACTTGGTATAAATTTATGCAAAGCTCCGCAATCTGGGCATCCTATCTTTTCGTACTGATCCTTAATATCGACTGGTTCGTCCATCTCTATCACTCCGCATCTCCGGCTTATTGGTTAGAAAACCCGAATCAATGAACCGTTTCCAGAACCTTGAATTTGCCCACAGTGCGGAATCCGCCAACGATTACTTCACCCGACTTGCTTTCGCCGTCATAGCTAAAGTCAATAGTTCTGCTCATTAGCATTGCTTTATCCTTTACTTCCCGATAAAGCGCTTCATATTCGAGTTCGCTTACCTCTGCAGTCCAGCTACTATTATTTGGACCAACCTCAATAAACTGAATTTTCATTGTCCCGTCCCTTCGTCCTATTACCGCTTCTTGCGGTTCACATGGCGCGAATACCAGCGCCAGTCCCAATACTGCTTGTTCATTTGCGTTCAGAAAGAGGGGAGGGATTACCTCCCCGGGTGAGTTAGCCGATTACTTCGCGCTGACCTTTATCGTCTCGTGGTCCAACGATGCCTACCTGTTCCATCATGTCGATCAAACGTGCGGCGCGGTTGTAGCCGATCTTGAGGTCGCGCTGCAGAGCTGAAATGGAGGTCTTGCCGGATTCACGAACAAAGGCCACGGCTTCGTCGTAGAGCGGATCGCTGGCGCTATCCAGCAGGTCCGGTTGATCGTCTTCGGCTGTCGGCTTGTCGCCTTCGCTTGGCTCGTATTCATCTGCGCCAGGTAGGATGATCATGACCTTTTCGCCGGTAGCGTCAGCAAGGTCATGGGCGCCAGACGGTGCACCGTCTTCACTCATGCCTTTTTCGATCTTCAGCTTGGCTTCGATGCCGCCTTTGAATACCACCTGGTCCACGGTGGCAATGACGTGAGGTCGGTTATCGGATGCGATGTGCATGATGCAGCTTTCAACCACTGTTTCGAGCTGAGCATCCCAGGAATCAAGGAAGTCCTGCTGCTTCTCTTTCGAGAGACGCTGCCAAACATCAGGCATTGCCTTGCAGGCTTCGCGGATGATGCCCATCAGGTCAGCGTGCATGGTCTTAGCGGAGGTATCGAATACCTCGTCGTGTACGTCTACAAAGTCGTGCTGTGCATTCATTAGGATTGTCCCGTCCTATTCGTCCAAGGGGTGGTTGTTAAGCAGCTGGCTGCTCGGCGTCTTCGTAGAGCCGGGTGGTCAGGTTGTTGATAAGCTCAACCGGTACCGGCAGCGAGACCTTTGTTTCTGGTTTTGGAAAGTACTCAACAGCTGCAGGAAAGACCTCTTCCAGCTGCTTCGCTGTTTTGATAGGGAGAAGGCAGCCGATTACGTCGAGGCGGTAGGCTTTCGCTTCTTTAGCCAGTTGTGCGCCAGCCCGGTTCAGGGCGATCAGACGCTCGGCGTATGCTTCGACGGACTTGTCATCCACAAAGTCGATGACTAGATCACCGTGGAATACAGCAGGCACTACTTTCGGCTCTGGAAATATTGCAACCAGCGGCCTGAATTCATCGCCATAGCCAGTGTATTTAGCAAAATCTATATCTTGCACACTCAGGTAGTCGGTAAGTGGCCACTGCAGGGTGTGTGTGAGGGTTCTGGAAAGATTGCCTTCTACAGGGGCCGGAACATGAGCCCGCACCAGGAATGTGGCGGATGTTTTCAGAAAGGCCTTATCCACACCTGTCTTCACGGCTTTGTCTGCCCGATCCTTCAGCAGCAGGCTGTAAGCTTCATCAGCAAAGTCGACGCACTCACGAATGTGTTTTTCAAGCTTCGGCTTAAAGACCTTGAGCGTCATGGCTTTTGCGGCCGCTTCTTTGTTCTTGATGGTCAGCTTCATTGCTTCGTCCAATTGAGAGGGGCGGCCAGTCAGACCGCCTGAGTTGAATTAAGCGGCGCTTTCCAGCATCGCCATAGCATGGTCGTAGCCGTCCCAGCTATCGACGCCAGCGCCCTGGAGGGCTGCGAGCATGGCGCTATCACGCTTCAGCTGCTCATACTCTTTGCGGCTGATGGTGATATCGTCTTCTGCTGCTACGTCGATCAGTTCGTGGTTGTTAAGCGGGGTGGCCTGGCGTTGCTGTTCTACTTTCGGTGCCTGAGCCTGAGCTTGCGCCTCCTGCTCACGACGAATGCGAGCCTCTTCCTCGGCACGGATACGCTCGCGCTCCTGTTCGGCCTTGATGCGCTCCTGCTCTTTGTGGTCAGCAATGCGGGATTTGATCTTGTCTTTGAGGTGATCGGCTTCCAGCTGGATCAGCTGCTGCTTATCAGCAAAGAGGAAGCCATATTCACCGATCAGCTCAGCGAAGATTGCTAGGTTGCTCTGGATCTTCTCGGTGGCCTGATTGGCTTCGATCTTGGCGCGGGCCAGTTCGTCATCGGCTGCAGACTGGAGGCCAGCAACAGACTTCTTACCCTTGATGGCTGCAGCAAAGTCAGCGGTGATCGTTGGCAATCGATAGCCGCCCAGATCGGCTTCAATGTCTGCAATATGTTCAGCCAGGGCCTGTTTTGCAGTCAGAACGATGTTGGTCCGGATCTGTTCCTTCTTGTCTTTGACAAGCTTGTTGAGGGCCAGGCGCTTAGTACGCATAGCATCCTTCAGGTGATCGACAGTCTTGAACAGCTCATCGATTGAAGAGGTCTGAGCCAAGGCTTGTGATTTAACCTCATCAAGCTGCTTTTCACCTTTGCTGAAGAACTTCACGGTAGCTTCAGCGTCGGCAAAATCCTGGTCTGAAGCCAGATCGGTTTTCACCGCGTCGATGCGTGCCAGTACCACATCTTTGAACGATGCCAGGTTAGAGCTGCGAACTTCGCCAACGAGATCAACAATCAGGGCAGGGAGGTCGGCAGGCTTCTCTGCAACGACTTCAGCTTTAACCTCTTCGGGCTTGTAGTTCGCCAAATCCCGCTCGAACTGAGCCCAGCCTGCCAGTAGCTGTTCACGACGGCTTGGATACGATTCGTACCAGCAGCTAACGCGCTTGTCTGTTGTGCCATCAGAGCAGGTGAAGAGCGCGCGATCTGCACCGGATACCAGCAGCTGCTGTTCCAGCTGCCAGTAGTAATGAGGATCAAGGTTTTCTTCGCGAACCGTGACTGCAAGGCCTTCATTCCAAAGCTTGTGCTCCCAAACGATATCGCCCGCCATTGTCATGCCATCGAGAGAGGCCAGCAGTTTAGAGTCTTCCAGCACACCGGTAGCAGGGAACAGCTCTTCACCCAGTTCAAATTCGGTAGTAGGGCGGGCACCCGCTTCTGCGGCATGGCCTTTATCGAAGATGTACTGCTGCGCTTCGGTAACCTCTGGTGCGATGCCCGTTGCCTTTAGCTGCAGCAGCTCATTGCGGGTCTGATATTTGGAAGCGCCCATCATTGCCGGTGCTTCGCTGGCAGTGAAGTGAGAAGCGCGAGCCTGCAACCACTCCTGGGAACCCTGCTGTAGATCTAGAATTTTCATGCCGCTGCTCCTTCAATCATCATTTTCTGCTCATCAGTAAGAACGCCTTTGGTGCTGACCATGCTGATGATCTGCTCAGGTGTCCGTCTGCCGGCTTCGATCAGCTGTTGCCACTTGGGGAAGTTGGTTTCAAAGTCCTCGACAGGGTAGTGCTGAAGCGAAGGCTGCGATTCTGCTGCTTGAACAGATCGAGGATTAATCTCTCGCTCAGTTGGCATATCTTGAGCCTCCTCTACGGTGATAAGGCCGCCCAAAGCATCTGCAAATTTGTCGCGAAGTGCGTAGCCGCGAGCTCGCCACATCAGCATTCGTTTGGGGTACTGCTTCCAAGGGCCCTGTTTTTCCCAAAGACCTGCCTGCTTTGCATCTTCCATGCTGTAGCTAACGCTGTGCTTGCCCTGATCGCCTTTACGCCAAACTGTGCAAGTGGCTGTCATGGTGTTCTGGTCAAACGACTCTTCATGTCCGCCAAAGGCTGGGTGATTCATTACCAGCGCCAGAAGAGCATCACCGTAGATGGAAGGGCGGCCATTCACGACCGCGATGTTTTGCAGTGACTGGATCGGATTTAGTCCAAGCTCCGCCCCCATCATCATTGCAACCAGGGTATCCTGGGGCTTGTTCTGATAACTCTTTGGCACCATCTGCGAGTGAGATAGCATTTCTGCCATCTGCATCGCTTCGGTCAGATTGCCAGGCTGCAGGGCAAAGCCTGCGCTCTGGCGTGTTGTAATAGCGTTCATCGTCCCGTCCTTTAAATCCTGTAAGCCTTGATCAGCTCGGCCTGCTTCTGCAGAAACTCTTCCCGCTCTTCACTGGCGATAGTGAAAGAGGGCACGTGCACTTCGGTTTCAACGCCAAGGTTGTTACCGAAGCGCTGAGAAACCGCGTTGATGTGAAGCGTGGGCTGCCCGCGAGAGCCGCTTACTGCTTCGGTTTTAATGTCCTGGGTGGTCTGCATCATCCCGTCCTCTTAAGGTCAGCAATGAGACCATCAGCTTGCTGGATCGCTTGATCCCAGCAGTTGTCTGATGACCAAGTTCCGTCCTGGTCGTGACAGGCCAGCATTCCAGAATAGAGCGCTTTAGCTGTATCAAGTCTTTGCGCCTTGGCGATTAGCGCATCAAGCTCTTTGTCGCCGGTATCTGGTATGCGCAGGTGAATACATGCGTGCTCACGCTTGGTCAGACCCTTAGCGGGTGCTTCACCGTTGTTTTCACCTCCCTCAAAAGGCATTGCAGGCATTTCTGCATTTCTAATTCCCATCATCCCGTCCTCTTTGTTTTGAACCGTGGTTGTGGATCCCCAGTTCAGGTTCAGTGAGCTGCTACTGTCCGGTAGCTAGCGGAGGCTTTTGCGGCTGTCCCGGCACGCTTGGCCTCGATCACTGAAGATTCTTTCCTGTGGAAAACCGCCTTAAATGGGCGACCTCCCCGGAGGCTGTACAGCTGACCCATCGTCAGCTGCATCAGCGCTTTATGGGTGTCCCGTCGCATAGTCCGTCCCCTATGCTGCGTCAGCACCAATCACTGCAGGAGCGATCTGGTAGGCGTAAGTGCCGTAATACTCGTCCAGTGCGGCAACATATTTCGCATTGATCAGCTGGCGCTGGTCGTCCGTAGTGGCATCTTCGTAAGCATCTGCCAGAGAAGAGCCCATCTTTGTCGCAAGGAAGCCGGAAACCACATCGTTCCCGTCATGCCATTTGGCGCCATCAAACACCCGGCGGCCGGCTTTCAGTTCGTCTTCAATCCACTCAGCCTTATCTTCCGCCGCCATCTCGAATGCTGTCCGGGCACCCAAGTCGTCCGCATGGTAGCGAAGTAGCTGATCTACGTAGCAAGTAATGCTCATCGTCCGTCGTCCCCTAAATCTGTCCGTTTCCGATCTGCCACACTGCAAAAGTGACTATCCCGGTGAAGACCAGGGCTGCTAACAATCCGTAAGCTGTTTCCCTGACTTCATGTGCGCGGTTGTCCATAGTCGTTCGTCCCGAAATATGTGTAAGTGCGCTTACGTGTTATTTAAGGTAAGTCGGCTTACCATGCCATGTCAACCCTGCTTACCGAAAAAAGTGCAAAACTCTCGGCAGGCTTAATTTCAGGGATGAGTAGGTATGCGTGGGTTATTGCTGGGGTTGCTGGCGTGCAGTAGTTGCACTGCTGGTGATTTCGGGGCTGCCAGGGTGAGTGAGATCGTCAGCGTTTATGATGCCGATACGTTTCGCGTAACGATTGAGGGTTGGCCGCTGGTCATTGGTGAGAATATGCCGGTTCGAGTGAAAGGCATTGATGCGCCCGAGATCCGCGGAAAATGCGAAGATGAGAAGCGACGAGCCAGGGAGGCGCGAAATTATACGCGGCAGCTACTGGAGTCGGCGGAAGTAGTAGAGCTTCGAAGCATCGAGCGCGGCAAGTATTTCAGGTTGCTGGCTGATGTTTATACTGACGGGGAGAGTTTAGCCGAAAAATTAATTGGAGAAGTCCTTGCTCGACCTTACGACGGCGGGAAGAGGCAGGGCTGGTGTAAGCAGTCAATCGTGGATCTTGATTGATGCTTATTCAGCTTTCGTCGACCCTGCGCTTTCGCTCGGCAAGCGCGTCGGATAGTCGCAGATTCTCTTCTTCGATAGCTCTTTCAATCTTAAGCTGAATTAAGTTTGAGAGAGAGGGGGTGTTTGTTGGCACATTGGCCCAGCATAGGAATGCCATCCATACCCCAGAGGCTCCGAGAGTTAATATCATTGCCAACTCAGGGCCGTCTATTCTTTGGTTCTTGGTGAAGATATAAGCTGCCAAGCCAATTAGGAAAATTGAAAAAGCATAGGAAACTAATCTGGTAATCATCCCTTTACCTTTGATTTTTATAGGTTTCGCATCAGCAATGTAACCACTCGCCCGATAATTCTAAGCTGATCCATATTGGCCGGAGCTACCGTTTCATCAGCATAAGCGGGGTTGCTGGTGTTATCTGAAGTGATTTTCCACATGCCGTTAAACGCCTTCTTTAGTCGCTTAACGCGCAGCTCTCCATCAAAAGCTATGGCGTAGATTTTCTCGCTCACAGGGCGCTTATCTGAGGTATCAACAAGGATCGTATCGCCATTGCTGAGCGTTGGGACCATGCTGTCGCCGCGTACTTTTACGACAACCAGACTGCGTTCATCCAGGTGATTCTGGTAAACCCAATCCTGAGAAATTGGCACCCAGTCGTCGACCTGCTCCAGGTCTATATGTGTTCCCATCCCTGCTGCCAACTCCACATCTAGCACCGGTATATTCACAAACTGCGGGGCAGGTGTAAGCGGATTACTGCCCCAGCCGTTACGCAGCTGGTCAGCAGAGCAGCCCAAAGCCTTTGCCAGGCCTAGCAGCGTATCGTCTTTGACCTGAGCATTCGGGTTGCCCTCGATCTGCGTAATGCGGACACGGCTAACCCCTGTCCTTTTTGCCAGTTCGCCTTGGCTCAAGCCGCGCTCGGTACGGAGCTTCTTAACGTTTTCACCTATTCCCATGTAAGCAATCTTACCTTGATTATTGGTAACTGGGGTTTGCAATTTGGTGGTAAGTGGGCTTACTATTGAATTCACAGTTTCACCTCACGGAGTTAGCCATGAAAAAAAGACTTAAAACTGATGACGCTATCAAGCACTTCGGCGGCCGTGACAATGGCGGCGTGAAAAAAATGGCCGAGGCGCTTGGCGTAACCACGAACGCAATTTACCAGTGGGGTCCATTCGTTCCGCAGCTTAGAGCGCTTGAGCTCAAAGAGATTACAGGCGGTGCGTTAGAGCCTGTATCCGATTCCATCCAGTCCCAACATGCAGCATAGCTCAGGGAGAGCGACATACTATGTCACCGCAATCACAAGACCGCCTGCAGGCTCTGCAGATGTACATGCACCGCTGGCTGGGCACCGGCGTAAACCGTGAAGCGATCGCTGCGACGGTCTGCGACAAGTTCGTAGAGCTGGGCTTTCGTGACCGCCTGGTTCATCTGGATATCAACTTTCAGACCGGTGGCGATCCGTATAAGGCGCGCCATAACAACGCGGTGAAGCTGTTTCGCTGGTTGGAAATGGCAGAGCAGCCTGCTAACCGCGAACGTCTGTGGGAAGTTGAGCCGGTGATTGTGGCGGCCATGCCTGCTGAACTGCGTGTGTCATATCTGAACGATATCTACGGTTGCGCTGGCGTTACCTCTGTCTGCCAGCGTCAGCTTGATGCTGAGCGTTCTGCTCACGATCTGGCGGCCAGCATGACCAAGGAGGGCGCTGAATCGGTTGTCGCCTGCCTGCAGTTGCCTAAAAACCCAACAATGACCCAGGTACAGGATGCTCACCGTGAGCACCTTGAAGCGGCTGCTGTGCATCAGCTGGCCGCCCAGGACCTGGAGAAGACGTACCCGAATTACACGCATCGTAATTAACCCTGGCAACGACTTGCCCGGGCCACCCCTTCGGCCCGGGCCTTTTTGAGAATTTCAACATTAATTTTGTGTTGAAGCGGGCTAATGAAAAGGGCTGTAACGTAACGCCATAGCGCATTCATAGCAGTGCGTTACGGGTTGCGGATGGGCCGCAACATAGCAAGTAACCATGGCTGTGGTGCTTGTTGCCTGCCTGGCCCGGGGATATGGGTAGCCTGAAACTGGATTGGCGAAAGCGATGAAGGGAGTAGGGCATTTGAATTAAAACCCCGGCCCGACGGGACAGAAGGGCCAGGGCTGGTCATGGGATCGGACAAATCTCATGACCGACCATCCGGGGACGAATCCGGATGTGCTACCCCAACTGGACGGAAGGGGTAACGATGCCCGGGGACGAATCCGGGCGGACGATGAGCACCGGACAGGTGCTCGGGACGAAGTATAGCGACAAGGAGAACGGCAGGAAATGGCTGGCATTTACCTATCGGATGAAGAGATGAAGGCACTGATCGGCGCTCCGGCGCTGGTTCAGCGTCTTTATGTCTTTGGTATCCGCCCCTCTATGTCGTTCGGGACAGGAATGGTTGGTGTGGAATCCTCTATCAGTTGGCATGGCCTGGCTCGTGAAGTGCGAGTAGAGGCCGCCCCCGGGATTAAAGAAGAGCTGCCCAGCAAGCAGCAGGTTCGTCGTGCAGCTCAGCACCTGGTCAAGCGAGGCCTGATTAGCGAGTGCAGCAAGGGGTTGCAGTTGATATTTAAATGCCACCTGGCTCGCCTGAATTCTGACGCCCAGAAAAAAGCCGACACTAAGCCGACACACCAAGCCGAACAAAAGCCGACACATCTGCAATCAACTCAAGGGACTGAAAATAAAGGGGTTTTCGAGATTGATGCAGGTAAAGCCGACACAGTAGCCGACACACCAAATTTCCCGAACCCGACACATATCGGAGTATCGGAGTTAACTACTACTACTACTACTACTACTAC
>NZ_JHVJ01000042.1 GCF_000620085.1 Marinobacterium jannaschii DSM 6295
CGAGGACGGCCAACTGGACTGATGTTTCATTCTGATCAGGGCAGCCAGTATGCCAGTCGTGCCTTCTGTCAGCGGCTGTGGCGTTATCGAATCATGCAGAGCATGAGCCGAAGGGGCAATTGTTGGGACAACTCGCCAATGGAAAGACTCTTTCGCAGTTACAAGTCCGAGTGGATGCCTATTACGGGTTATCAATCAGCAAGAGAAGCCCAACGAGACATCAGCTTCTATCTGATGGAGCGATACAACTGGCAACGGCCACATCAATATAACAATGGATTACCTCCTGCAAAGGCAGAGGAAGATCCTATCTTACTGTCCGGAATTAGTTGACCACTACAGTGGCTCTACCAGGGCCTACCCGAAGGTATGCTTTAGAAATACTAACCCGTGAACTCAGATCTCCCTGTGAACAGCTATGCGGGACCGGTGCCGTCGAAAGCCCATCCCCGAGCCTCTGGCAACGATATCAGCTCACTGATGTCATTGATTTACAGTCCTTTCTACTCTTTTCCCTTCCAACAGACAAGCAGCTACTTAAGTGGAAATACTAAGATGTGTATCTGAACACTGTCTTGACGGCTTAGAAAGCAGCACAGATTTTTGGCCATGCTACCAACCAATGCTTGATTTAGTCTGTGGAGGGCTCTGCCAGGTCGACAGGTTTAAAATGGATCTCTATCTGGTAGGTGTTATTGTCCGTCTGGTCGATTCGATGACTCCAACCCATGCGCTCGCAGAGTTGACGGACAATATCCAAACCGAACCCAAAGTGCTCGGCCTGGTCAATCCGCAGCTGATCGATATCGTTGCGTATGCGCAGGTGGTCGAAGGTTAAGTCGATCTGGATTTGACCCGCACAGTATTCAAAGCTGTTTCTGAATAAGGTCGTGACGATTACATTCGCCACAACAGCGTTTGCCGACAGGGTTACGGATTGATTCAGATTGGTATCAACTTGAATTGACCGGTAGCTTTCCAGGCCCTGAAACTTATCAAGCTCTGCTTCTATTAATCAATGCAGATCAATCAGCGCTAAATCCTGATCTTCTGGACGGCTGCGAGATAGCAGCAGGAAGGTCTCAATCACCTCTTCCATCTGCACAAATGCAATCGCAATCCGTTGCACTGCTGCGTGCCTTTTTTGCTTCACCAGGTCTGAATTATCGACCACCTGACAGTTCTGCCACAGATTCAGCGATGACTTGATGATTGCAACCGGAGTACGCAGCTCATGGCTGGCGTAGCCGGAGAAGCGTTTTTCACGTTCGAATGCACTGCGAATACGTTCCAGGGTTTCGCTGTAGGCTTGACTGACTTCCCCAAACTCATCAGCCCGATGCGGCGGCTCATAGGCAATATCATTGGGATCGGTTGCTCGAATCTGTCGCTGCAGTGCCTGTACCAAGCGGGCGATCTGGCGAGCTAATAGTAGGCCAATGATCATCCCGAACACGGAAATGCTGCCGACACTCAGGGAGAGTGTTGAGAGGATTTTATCAATTACCGTCGATGGAAAAGACGATAAAGCCTATTGCGTGTGTGTCCGTGGCCAGCAGTCCATCACGTCAACCTTAAAGCCTCTGGACTGAATCCTGACAGTCTATATCCAATATAATGCCTTACAGCGATTACCAATTTTCGTTACCATTCGGAATCGCGTACAATGCGCGCCCCAAAGATCAACCAGCCCGGACAGATCCCGGCAGGAATACAGCATGAAGTTTGAAGCACTCGACCTCGCACCGGAAATCATGCGCGCCGTTAAAGCGTGTGGTTACAGCTCACTGACGCCGATTCAGCAGAAAGCAATCGTTGCGGTACGTCGTGGACGCGATGTGCTGGCCAATGCCCAGACCGGCACAGGTAAGACTGCTGCGTTTACCCTGCCGGTATTGCAACAGATGGCCGATCGTCCTGCCGAGGTTAAGCCCGGCGCGGTACGTACTCTGGTACTGACGCCCACACGTGAACTGGCAATGCAGCTGACCGAAACGATCAGCAACTATGCGCAGTATCTGCCGTTTACTGTGATTTCGGCTTACGGCGGTTCCAGCCTTGAAGGCCAGGCGAAGAAGATTCAGCGTGGCGCTGACATTCTGGTTGCTACGCCTGCGCGCCTGATCGAACATATCACCGCCTGTAATATTAACCTGTCTCAGGTTGAGTTTCTGGTGCTGGATGAAGCCGACCGTATGCTGGATATGGGCTTTGTAAAGGATGTGATGAATATCCGTCAGAAGCTGACCGCCAAGCCTCAGACCCTGCTGTTCTCCGCCACCGCTTCCGGAATGCTGAACGAACTGTCGGCCAAGATGCTGAAAAACCCGGTCGAAATTATGGTTAACCGCCGTAACTCCACCGCCGATACCGTTGAGCATGTGGTCTACCCGGTAGAAGAATCACGCAAGCCGGAGCTGTTTGCCGAGCTGTTGGAGAAGCACAACTGGTTCCAGGTACTGGTCTTCACCAAGACCAAGGCACAGGCTGACGACCTGGTACAGGAGCTGAAGTTTGACGGCATCAAAGCGATGGTCTGCCACGGTGATAAATCCCAGGGTTCCCGCCGCCGCGCTATCGAGCAGTTCAAGGACGGCAAGGCACAGGTACTGATTGCCACTGAAGTCGCTGCACGCGGTCTGGATATCGAAGGTCTGGAGTATGTGGTGAACTACAACCTGCCGTTCCTGGCGGAAGACTATGTGCATCGTATCGGACGCGCCGGTCGTGCCGGTAAGAAAGGTTACGCGATCTCCTTTGTCAGCCGTGAAGAGGAGCGCTCCCTGCTGGTTATCGAGAAACTGATCGGCAGCACCATCAAACGTAAGTTCATGCGTGGCTACGAAGTCAGTGACCGGGATGGCCTGCGTAAACGAATCGTGAAAAAGAAGCCGGCGCCACGGATGAACAAGTCAACCAAAGAGCGCGTCGCGAAGAAAATCCAGAAAACCGCCAGCCGCGGCAAGAAAAAGTAAGTTTCTCTCCCGGCAGACAGCCGCCTGCCGGGCCTTCCCCATATCCTGATTACCTGGCTGTTTACACATCAACACGCGCTGCAATATAACGGTATATTCAAACGATCAAAACCGATGCCAGCTGTCGTTCAAGCGCCGGATAATCCGGTAGCTGAGCCGACAGTGTCGTGACTATCACCGCTTCTCTACACAACGCCCGAATCATAAACAGTCGTGCGCTATCAGGCCGGCAGCCCTGCTTTTCTTCGAGCCACTGACCGATCCACTGCTCCTGCTGTTGCTCCAGCAGGCCAAGCTGAGCATAGACCTCAGGCTCCATCTTATGCCGCTCACCCCAGGCAATACGGTAGATCGCCAGCCAGTCATTGCGCTGCACCAGCTGGCGGAAGGACTCGATAATACCCGCCACCATCTCGGTATCATTGTCAATCTGCTGCCGGGCGGCACTGATCTCCCCGAGCATCTGAGGCAATAGCTCCAGCAACATCGCCTGCTTGGTCGAAAAATTGTTATACACCGTCGGCTTCGAGACCCCGGCCCTTTGCACCACCAGATCGATCGATGTGCCCTGATAGCCGAAGTCTGCGAACAGGGATCTCGCCGTATCAAGTATTTGCTGCTTTTTAGAAGGTCTGCCTCTGGCCATAAAGTATCCATTGACGGCAGCAAAAATTCGTATTATTTTTACTGAACCGTTTAGTTAATAAATTCCAAGTAAGTGGTGCCGATAATGAGTCATGAAGGTCGCTTCGGTCAATATGGCGGTAGCTATATCCCGGAAATCCTGCACAACAGCCAGCAACAACTGATAGCAGCCTATCGCAGCGCGATGGCTGACGAGACCTTCGTGGCCGAACTGGAGTGGCAGTTACAGCATTTCTCCGGCCGGCCCACTCCGCTCACTTTCTGCCCCAACCTGAGTAAAACCCTGGGCGGTGCCCAGATCTACCTGAAACGGGAAGATCTCAATCACAGCGGCGCGCATAAGATGACCAATGTGATCGGCCAGGGCCTTTTGACCAAACGCATGGGTAAAAAGCGCATCATCGCTGAAACCGGTGCGGGTCAGCACGGCGTGGCTTCGGCACTAATTGCGGCCCGCCTGGGGCTGGAATGTACGGTGTATATGGGTGCCCATGATATCGAACGGCAATACCCCAACGTTTTCTGGATGAAGCAACTCGGAGCCACAGTGGTCTCTGTTGAGTCTGGCTCCCGTACTCTGCGTGATGCACTGGATGAAGCGATGCGCGACTGGGCACAGAACTATCAGGATACCCACTACCTGATCGGCACAGCCTGCGGATGTGAGCCTTATCCGGAGATGGTGGCGGGATTCCAGTCAGTGATAGGCAATGAGGTAAAAAAACAGGCTGCAGAGCAGTTTGGCGCCCTGCCGGACAAGATCTATGCCTGTGTCGGTGGCGGCAGCAATGCCTGCGGTATCTTCCTGCCATTTCTGGATACCGATACTGAGCTGGTTGGGGTGGAAGCCGGCGGAATTGGCGATGCGCCGGGTGAGCACGCCAAGCGCTTTCATGTAGCAGATTCTAAACCAGGTATTGCGCAGGGCTTTGCCAGCCTGTTTCTACAGGATGATCAGGGGCAGCTGATGGAGACCCAGTCGATCTCTGCCGGCCTGGACTATGTCAGCGTATCGCCTATTCTGGCTGACCTTGAAGCGCAAGGAAAAGTCCGTATGACCTCTGCCCGGGACGATGAAGTGCTGCAGGCTTTCCGTACACTGGCCAGCAACGAGGGCATCATTCCGGCGCTGGAATCTTCCCATGCCGTGGCCGGTGCACTGCGAGAAGCGGCCGCACTGGACCCATCACAGAAAATTGTGATTAATATATCCGGACGTGGCGATAAGGATATCTTTAATATCGCCAAGGCGGTTAAAGACACACAGTTCAATGAATTCCTCGCTGGCTATCTGGAAAGGGAGACGCAGGCATGAGCAGCTTACAGAAATATATTATCGATCAGCGCGAATCCAAGCCGATCCTGCTGATGACCCATGTGGTTTACGGCTACCCGACCGTGGCCGACAGCCTGCAGTTGATGGCGTCCTTGCTGGAACAGGGGGTTGAGTTTCTGGAAGTACAGTTCCCCTTCTCTGACCCGGTCGCCGATGGCCCGGCGATTACCGCCGCCTGCCACGCTGCGGTGGAGAACAAGCCGGAACTGGCCCAGTACCTGGTAGATATGGCGAAGCTGAAAACCGCCTATCCGGATAGTCGGATTCTGATGATGAGCTACCTTAACCCGCTGTATCGTTTTGGACTGGATCGGGTTGTCTGCCTGGCACGCGGCGTCATTAGCGGATTTATTATTCCCGACCTGCCTCTGGAAATGGGACAGCAGTTTGCCGATGAGTGTATCAATGCCGATATCGCGCCGATCTGGCTGGCAACACCTGACACAGACGAAGAGCGCCTGAAGGTCGTCGGCAAGGCGGCGTACGGCATGCTTTACTGCGTCAGTCGGCGCGGTGTCACTGGCCAGCATACAGATCAGCTTAACGATCTGAGCAGTTACCTGCAGCGCGTTAAAGCCCATGTGGATGTGCCGCTGGGTGTGGGCTTTGGTATTCAGAGCCCGCAGGATGTCGCTGACCTGACCGGTCAGGCTGATATTGCGATTCTCGGCTCAGCCCTGCTTAACGCATTTAATCAGGGCGGCATCCCGGCCGTACAACAGCTGGTTGCCAGTCTGCGATAAGCAATGAACCCAAGCCCGTAACAGGGCTTACCGGGACTCTAAAGCTCTACCGGCAGAATAGCGAAACTGCTATTCTGTCCCCCTTCTATGGCCGCCACTGTTGGCGGCCTTCTTAATTGGATATCGAGTCAGTAGCAATGAGCAAGTACTGGAGCGACGCGATCAAGCGCCTGACGCCCTATGTTCCGGGCGAACAGCCGAAAGAAACCGGCATTACCAAACTTAATACCAACGAAAACCCTTACCCGCCGTCAGCTAAAGCCGCTGAAGTCATTAACGGCTTTGATACAGGCCGGCTGCGCCTGTACTCAGACCCCGACTGCAGTCGTCTGAAAGATGCTATCGCCAGCTATTATGCGGTGGAGCGTAAGAATGTTTTCGTCGGTAACGGATCGGACGAGGTGCTGGCCCACACCTTCAGTGCATTTTTCCGCCACCCTCGCCCGCTGCTGCTGCCTGAATTCACTTACAGCTTCTATGACGTCTACTGCAACCTGTTCGGTATCGATTACAAGATGATTCCGCTGCAGGATCAGTTCCGCCTCGACCTGGACGACTATAACGAGCCTAATGCCGGGATCATCTTCGCCAACCCGAATGCGCCCACCAGTCGCGCAGTGGAGCTGGGGGAGATCGAAGCCCTGCTACAGCGTAATACCGAATCAGTTGTGGTAGTAGACGAAGCCTATGTCGATTTTGGTGCCAGCTCTGCGATCGAGCTAACGCGCAAATACGATAATGTGCTTGTGATTCAGACCTTTTCCAAATCACGCTCTCTGGCGGGGATGCGGGTTGGCTTCGCGATCGGCCATGAAGACCTGATCAGCGGCCTGGAGATGGTAAAGAACAGCTTTAACTCCTATCCGCTGGATATGCTGGCAATCGAGTCAGCAGTGGCAGCCATTGAAGATCAGGACTGGTTTGAAGAGACCACTCAGAAGATCATCGAAACCCGGGAGTGGACAGCCAAACAGCTGGAACAGCTGGGGTTTGTCAGCCTGCCCTCAAAGACCAACTTCCTGTTCACCCAGCACCGTCACATTGAAGGTGCCGAGCTGATGGGCTATCTGCGGGCAAAGAAAATCCTGGTACGCCACTTCGGCAAACCGGGCATAGAGAACTACCTGCGTATCACCATCGGAACCCTGGAAGAGATGAAGCTTCTGGTCGATACACTGGCCCGGCATCCCGATATCGGCTGATATCCTGCTAGCCAATAAACCCAAAAGCCACTACTTAGCAGCAATGCTGTTCACTTAAGCCAAAAACGGCATAATTGAATAAAATCCAGCATCCCTGTCGGTTGCTGGATTTTTTTTTATGCCCCTACACCAAACCTTGCTTGAGATTGATGAGCTGCACCAGTTCTCAGATCAAAGCACCTTCACTCAGAACATCCCGATTGAATGGATAGAGTCAGCGCTGACCCTGACTGACAAGGCGAGTATTCGCCGACGACGTCTACCGTCTGATCAGGTTCTATGGATGGTCTTGGGTATGGCACTCTTTCGTGATGAACCCATCGGTGATGTTGCCCGGCGTCTCAATATCTG
>NZ_JHVJ01000043.1 GCF_000620085.1 Marinobacterium jannaschii DSM 6295
GACAGCCCGGGGCCTTGATTAGATGGACAGCCTCCGCACCTAAACTTAATGATTCGACTGTGTACGCTCTGACTGATCCCGCCACTAACGGGTACACCCAGGTGATCCAATCTTCCTTGAATAGGACAGCCAGAGTTACCGAGTAATTTCTAGTGGCCCATCCGGAGCAGGACCTCCTATATGGCAGCACTATTGGTGCGTAAGAGACCCTCTATATGTGTTTGTTACCGCACAGCAGGTAATCAACCGAAAGGCGAAGTATGTCGATCGAATTATTAAAGAGCACCCATGAGGAAAGCCTCAGGGGTTACTTCGCCTATTGACGCGGGGACGGCTCATATGTGTTAAGTGTCTTACCATTCTCGCCACTCTTCAGTGATGTCTTCGGCTACTTGATGGCCAGCATTGACGATAACTTGGCTGATTAGATCACAGATACTTTCGCGCTGATCTGTTTCAATGATCGTGTGGTCATGCTTCTCATTGAAGTCATTTAGAACCAACACCAGTTCTTTGACCTTAGACTTGACCCATTGGAAATCTGCCTTTTCATCCGAGCGCTCAACAGCTTCAATGAAGCTGCTAAGAATTGCTCCGCATTCCTCCACGTCGGATTTGCTATATGGGGGCTCGTCATCGTCTTCGATGAATTCAAGCATCCAATACAAAACATCCTTTTTCGTAGCTTCTATCTCAGCATTCATCTCGGATTCTCGTGGACTCTTAACGCCGCGTTCACCGGCTTGTCCGGTGCAACGCCTTGTGTACGCCCAGCATGGGCATGAACTAATGAGGTGAAAGTCCTCTGTAGGAAGGTCACCATCCATAGCGATATATATCGGAATTAGATGCTAACTACTAGCGAATGGCAAGGGCCTGACCGCGAGGTTTGGTCTGGAGGAAGCCGGACGCAAAACTGCGAGCTGATGAACAAGAACATCATATGAGGCGTAGGCTGGAGGCGAGTTGGCACAAGACGACGAAGCCATGTGACCTAACGGCCACCGTAAATGATGCAGCAGTGCAGGGACAGTTCATGCTCTTATCTGGGGAGATCTGCTTAACGGGCGATCGGTCAGATAACCAGTAAGGCTCTGGTCTATAAGTGCCTTGGCTCCATTGAGTGTATCGCCAGTGGAGAGCGAATCAGATACAAACCGATAGCGCTGTCGGGGGCAACTCCAATGGTGATTAAGCAGAAGTCAGCAGACGGCATAGTAGCCAAACGCCTGCCGTAATGGGCAGGACACGGTGAAGGCCTGAACACTTAGAATGAAAGGAGGAGCCATGACAGACCTGAACACGCAAATGCCGTCCGGCAGTGATGCGATTCAGCGTACTGATGTGCAGCCAGCCTTTAGCTTTGATCTACTCGAACGAACGCTCTCCCGTGCGAACCTGCAGGAGGCATGGCGGCGCGTTCGAGCCAACAAAGGGGCCGCTGGCGTCGATGGCATGAGCATCGACGAATTCCCCGCCTGGGCCAGAACAGGCCGCTGGCAATCTGTCGTTGATGAACTGAAAGCCGGGCGTTACTGTCCTGCTCCGGTTCGTCGCGTTGAGATTGATAAACCCGATGGCGGTGTGCGCTTACTTGGCATACCAACAGTGAAAGACCGGGTTATCCAGCAAGCAATAGCCCAGGTATTGATGCCAATCTTCGATCCCGGTTTCTCGGACAACAGTTTCGGGTTCAGGCCGGGTCGCAGTGGGCATCAGGCGGTTAAACAGGTGCAAACCATTATCAAAGGCGGGCGACGATTCGCCGTTGATGTTGATCTCTCCAAATTCTTTGACCGGCTCGATCATGATCTGCTGATGACTCTCCTCGCCCGCAAGGTCGAAGATAAACGTCTGCTTCGCTTGATCGCCCGGTATCTACGCGCTGGCATCATGGAGGGTCAGCAGTTAATTGAGAGCCGGGAAGGTGTTCCTCAGGGTGGGCCATTATCACCGCTGTTGGCGAATATCATGCTCGACCCTCTGGATAAAGAGCTGGAGAGGCGCGGTCACAAATTTGCCCGCTACGCCGATGACTTTACGATACTGGTAAAGAGTCAGCGTGCTGGCGAGCGTGTGCTGCACAGTATCAGCTGCTACCTGCAAAACCGTTTAAAGCTGGTCGTTAATACGACCAAAAGCCATGTCGTGAAAACGGCGCACTGTCAGTTTTTAGGGTTTACCTTCAGGTACGGACGCTTGCAGGTACAGCCCAGGAAACTGGAACAGTTTAAACAGCGACTTCGTCGTTTGACGAATCGCAACTGGGGTGTGTCAATGCGCTACCAGCTCTTTAAGATCAGCCAGTTTATACGCGGCTGGATTAATTACTTTGGTATCGCCAATTGCTATCAGCTCTGCGTCGAACTGGACCACTGGATCAGGCGTCGGGTGCGGATGGCCTATTGGCGACAGTGGCGAAAGCCACGCACCAAGGTAAGGAACTTAATGGCCCGTGGCGTCAGAGTACAAGCCGCAGTGGCATGTGGCATTACCAGCAAAGGACCATGGCGCAGCTCGAAAACTCCGGGGATTAATCAGGCTTTGTCTGATGCGTATTTAAAATCCGAAGGGTTGTACGCGCTGCGTGATGGTTGGATCAAGCTTCACTATCCTGAGTGAAACGCCCTGTGCGGACCCGCATGCAGGGTGTTGTGGGGGCTGGAGGCTAGATACCTCCGGCTACCCGATTATATTCTACCTTGCTAAATTTCAACTCATACCTTTCGTCAGAAACTGAAGCCCTTTTGAATTCAATATTATCTGAAAATTTATTTTGATTTATTACTGTTTCCATAATTTCATAAACATCGCTATCTTTGACATTACATCCAAAGTATATTCCTGTTATACACTTCGGATCTATGTGGTAAAGATGAATAGTATCAGAATTATTTTTTGATATAACATCGATGCCTGTTCGAATCCCATCCCCATTCACATCTTCATTATCCCCAGTGTCATGATCAAACTCAAAGTTAAGCTCGCAAAAACCATTATCCAATTTCGTTATTTCAAGTTCATCTTTGCAAATATCTTCAACATAAGAGTCGTATTTTGTAATTACTTTGTCTGCATAAGACAATTTAAGGAGTGATCTATGCTCCTTTTCATATAACCATCTATCCCCTTTCGTCAGAAAGACTGTTTTTATTAATTTTTGATAGTGCACATCCCAGTCATCATCAGGTAGTGCATTATTTTTAAGTTCAAATTTTGGTTGCGAGTCTCTATAAACAACTTGAACAGGCTTTTCTTCAGCATTACATAGAGGCCTCTTCTCATACCTATATTGATCACCATCTCTGTTTACGTGTGAATCTGTAAGCCATGGTCTATTTTCTATTTCTACAACAAACCCTCTATGTTCATCAGCATAGTGCGACCACATCAACAAATTTGAATAGTCTTCAGTAAAAGAAACAACACCATACTCAAATAAGTCATCTTGTAAATTTTCCATTACAGCTTGAATATGGTACTCGTTGTGTTCAGGATCAATATCAACACCATCAGATATCAAATGTTCATTCTCATGTCTATTTACATTTCTAACTTGTTGCTCTGAGTACTGACCTTCAAAAGGATCATTTAGATTGTAGAATGGGGTTGCCCTTAGCATTGGTTCTTCAAAGAACTGCTTCCGTAAAGGCATATATTTGTACAAATACCTATTCAATTATAACCTCCTCATGAATATAACGCCTCAATAACCGGCAGCCACTAGGCTGTCCGGCGACGAAGGCGCGAAGTTTATTGACTTGTTATGAGTTTGGTTCAATTGGGAACCCCTTAGGCTGATGAGGAAACTCAAGCATTGGCCTCTGGTCCTTCTCCTTTGTGACGAATACTTGCCCATCGCTATTTAGTTGAACACGTAACGTACCATCAAAGTACGGCCCACTTTCGCCGCCATAAGGTATGAGGTTACGTCCATATACCCATTCGCCTAACTTAGATTTTACGATCAAACTTTCCGAACTAAACAACATCGTTTGACTAGTCTTTGAAGGAATATGAGTAACGCTACCTCCGACATTCACTGAAACATCGACTCCGGTGTTGTTATATAAATCAACTTTCGCCATTCGAGGACAACCAGTTAACAAAATGCTCAGAATAAAGAGCATAACTGTGTACTTGAGTCGTTTTCCCATGCTAGTACTCATAACATTCTTAATACTGCGCATGCTCGTTTTTCCTGCATTTACCAATCCATAAAAATCACATTTTCACGTCACAAATCAACCACTTACGACGCCACTATCAATTTCGTTCAGGCAAAAACGCGCATGCGCGTGTATTTGAGGTAACGCGCATTCCATGGTATTGAAAGCTATCTGCTAAGCAGCTGATAGTAAAGTAAAATTCTTGATAGCCATTGCAGTTTCGCCAGACCAGTTGCGCGTTATCACCTTCGGGTAATTATCCAATTCAAAATACACTGTAGATCTATACAAATTCAGATCGATCACTCATTTATTTCAGAAGAACCTTAGAGTTTTTTCGAAATCTCACGGGAGGGTGGTGATTAATACTAGAAATCGCCCTATCCGCTTCGTCTACCTAGTTGTGGGTACTGAGGAGGTTGTTCACATCGGCGAAATTCGAGATGCTGGTTATCGCCAAACAAACAACATCCGATAGCCGACATGAACAACCCCCACAAGAATGCCCGAACGACTTACCATAATCGAGTCCTAATCATTGATCGTGTCCTGAATGAAGGCCGATCAGTCCACTCTGTGGCAGCTGATTTCGGTATCAGTGCACGTACCGTCTATAAATGGTTGGCCCGCTTTGAGGAGCACGGATACGCAGGACTGCATTCAGCGTCCAGTCGCCCCCATAGCAGCCCTTACCAATTGCCTGATAGCTGGATCGAATGCATCCGACTCTATCGCCAGACCTTCA
>NZ_JHVJ01000044.1 GCF_000620085.1 Marinobacterium jannaschii DSM 6295
GCCGATGTGAACAACCTCCTCAGTACCCACACCTAGCAGCACTTTGTTAGCCATTTTTCGACAGCGCCAATGCTTTACTATAGAAATCTTTAAATAGCTCTGCTCTTTCTGGGAATTTATCAACGCCGGCCGCAAAAACCTTCATGGCATCCTCATATTTACCCAGTTTTAAAAGGCATTCGCCTGCCGAAAAATAAGCTGTTAATCCATTCGGATTCACCTGGAGCGATTGCTGAAAATCATTTAGGGCTTTGTCATATTGACCTAAATCCATAAACGTGAAGCCACGATTATCAATAGCCTCATAAAAAAGTGGAAATAATTCAATCGCGGTTGAATATAATGAAATAGCTCGCTTATGCTCGCCTTTTTCTCCCGCAGCAATTGCACTTTTATAGTTTCTATTTGCTTCTGCTATTAGCTGCTTCACATCTTGATCAGTAGTATCTGCATATCTCTGGAAATCAGTTAACTTGAGATATTCGATAAACCCAACAAGCTCACTTTTTTTAGGCGTCGAATTTCCGATAAGATCCCATCCAGAGGCGAAACTCGATGCATCGATAGGCGCGTGATATGCGTATATATCTAAGGACGTCACAGTATCTAAAGATGGCTTCTTTGATGTTCGATTATAAGTCAGACAATGTGCTGTGAATGTTCCATCTGGCCATTTATCGACTTCTAATACTTTAACGACATTCCAGTCACCACCTTCTACTTGCTGGGCTACGATATCGCCTTTTTTAAGCACAATTTCGCCACTCCTTTCTTCGCTGCCTGATACATTGCCTGTTAACGCCGCACTAGCAATAAAAAGGGTTAAAGTGCGTAATATGTTTAATATTCTCATATGCTCTCTTTATGGCTAACGCCTCAATCAGCCGCCGCGATAGTGGTCGGCTGGATTGAATTGTTATGTTTCTAAATGATCGCTGCCTTGATATCTCTAATGATATTAGCCCCAACTCTTCTATCGCTAGGGGTCTTCGCAAAAGCAACCTTATAACGATTGTCATCAATAAACCGTAGGTGGTTATGATTTCCATCTTCAACTACTTCTAGCCCCATGGCTTTGAGAGAGCTTTTCATACTAGATGTCATCCCGTTATAATTATTAAAAACTTGCTTTAGCTCTTCTATAATTCGTTCCCTAGTGCCATCCATCGAGTTGTTTTCTAAAACATCATTTAGCAGTTGTTGCTTCCTAGAATTCGCCTGTTGTGATTTAGCATATTCATTTAGAGCATCAAGGACTAAATCAGTTATTTCCCCTTTAAACTTTTCTTTTTCATTGCCAAAAATCAGAATAGGGTTGCCTTTCTTTGATGAGTTACCTTGAAGATCATCGAATCTAAGCTTCAATACATGGTAATCAGATTTAGATTTGTCTAGCTGCTCTTGAGCTTCGATTGTTGCAAGCATTTGCTCATTAATTTCGTATTCGTACTTTTCCTTAAGTTGTTCTATAACGTTTTCTTGTTCTTCAAGCTGTGAAAAAGCTTCTTCTGCGAGAGCTTGATATTCACTATCATTACTGAGCTCTACAAAACGTTTCTTTAGCTGAATCCTGGAGTCCTTTTGCCTCTTAGCTCTGACATCTGTTGGACTAAAATGCCGTTTCTTGTTGTAACCGTTAGTCGTATGGGTGATATATGAAAGGACATGCTGTATTAAATTTTCATTGGACTGAATGACATCTGTTAGGGTATCTCGCAGTAATAATCGACTGTAGCAATAACCTCGACCAAAAGAGGGATAGATAATGTTTATAGCACCATCCCAAGCTGAGTATTGACGGGTAAGAACCCCCTCTAACTCCCAACTATCAATCTCCTCTTCAGAGTAGACAACTTGAGCTAAGCCAACTAACTGCTCTTGCAATCTATTTGGATCAACTAGTGGCTGATTATCCTTTTTGCAATTACTAACAAAAACAAGCGGATAGTTGCGTTCTGAACGTTCAACTTCAAAACTAAGTGCTTTGAAATCATCAAGATTATTTTTGAGCTTTTGAACACGAAGCCCAACTGTGGTTTTAGGGTTGAGGTTGGCATTTTTTAGCAAGAAACTGACCAGTTTTGGTCTAGTAGTGCTCGGTATATCCTTAACCAAAGTACTGATGTCGCTGGTTTCGAGAAGGACTGAAACAGTTGTAATATCTCCTTCATATTTAATACCTAGCTCAGTAATCCATTGCCTTCCTCTTACAGTTCGATCTGGATGGCTAAGTAAGATGGAGTAAATTGCAGGCGCTAGTTCACTAGCTGCAAATGTCCTCACTTTGGTTTTTTCAAAAGAGAATTCTTCTCCATTCAGCAACATGTCGCTTGTAAAGTGATGTTTTGTAACGGTTTTAAGCCAGCCAGCGATTGTTCTAAGAGCGACAGAAAAACTATCGTGCCCTAATATTTCAAACTGATTTACGTAAATTAGCATTTCGTTCCCTTTTGGTTGGCTCTACTTTTCTACTGTGAAACATAACGCCCAAAGCAGCGGCGCGCGTTAGCGCGTCCAGCCCGCAGGGCGATGCTGCCTTTACTTGTTAGAGGTGCTACTTGCACCTCTATGAATCTTTGGATTTTGGTTTGTGCGCTGATAACAAATACCATGGAGCATAACCTGTAAATACTAAAGAGCCACTGACATGAAGACCGGCCACAACCAGAAAAAGAAACCATAAAGATATTACACCGGCCTCAATCCACTCGCTGAGTGAAGAGAACGCTAAAACTCCAATGGAGGCTAGTAGACCGCAAACGAAAAAGAATCCCGCAGCCACACGATAACTAGTACCCACCGGCTCTACTTCTTCGATGCGTATACGTTTCAAATGAAAACCTCTAACGCCTTGCTAAGAGGCAAAAAATGCTTGGCTATACTTGGCGACGAAGGAGCACAAGCCAAGCGTTTTGTGTCCTTTTGAGCAACTTGTTAGGGTAAAGCTACTCCATACTTATTTTTTTAAGTTTTACGTGAATAGGTGCTTGTGGAGTAAATGCAACTAGAACACTTGTTTTTGCTGAATTTTTTAATAGTGAACAAAATGCGAAAGCTTGATTGTGAACACACTCTATTTCAGTATTTTGAGGAAATTGATTATGAAAAAATTCAGCAATGTGTTCAGGCTTAGATTTTGACAAAATACAATCCACCTCACACGTAACATCTTCCCATTTTCCGTTATCTTTTTTATCTTCTACTCGCCATTTATCATCTTGATTGATGACACGAAAAACCTTATTTGTTACGTGACCGTCCACATGTACAACTGCAAACTCCCCTGTATCGAGAACGCTTTGACATAAAGCAATGTTTGAAAACATTGATAGTAATACAATAGTTAATATTTTACGCATAAGTTCCCTTTACCCTAACACTTAGTTCACGACGCGAGCTTGCGCTGTTTGCAAGCACGCCTCGTGTAACGGATTGTTGGATTGGGCCGCCGTGACCAAGTAGCAGTTA
>NZ_JHVJ01000045.1 GCF_000620085.1 Marinobacterium jannaschii DSM 6295
TAACTGCTACTTGGTCACGGCGGCCCAATCCAACAATCCGTTACACGAGGCGTGCTTGCAAACAGCGCAAGCTCGCGTCGTGAACTAAGTGTTAGAGCGCCAAGCGAAGCTTGGTGCGTCTAGTGAGGTGGAAGTCCTCACCCGGTAAAGCCTAATCAGCAGCCGGTATCGAGTGTTGCGCCGGAGGCGGAGCGTGGGGATCGCATACACTTTCCTGTTGCCCAGAGATGGCCAGCAACCACGCGAACAAATCAGGTGAAGCGTACACAGAGTACTGCATAGGCCACAGGGAATGACCGCATTCCTGAAGCGTTGGCATCGCCCCGAAAATAAATTCCCGACTGGCGAGGTGTGTAACATTAGCGAAGCCAGAACAAAGCCTTCGTTTTGATGAGAGGGTGGCGAGTCGGCGGGGTTTTCAAACCGTGGCATGTGCAGAGAGACGCATCAGGAACTTGGGAGGCCCGGACAGGCCCCTGAAGGAGCAGGTAGGGATGTCTAGTCGAGAGACGAAACGAACGAAGGTCGTCCGGGAGTCGGATCAGCTCATAGTAGTCATGATTGGCGAAGGGGCTGACGGTTATATCAGCCAGAAGCAGATACATGCCCCGAACAAAGTAGGGTCGGAGAAGGCATGACAACCGCACTTCTGGCTATCGCATGTAAAGCACGTACCCACCCCAAACATCGCTTTCAGAACCTGTACAGGCTATTGGATAAACGCCTGCTGGCTGTAAGCTGGGGAGCACTGAACAAGGCTTCTACGCCGGGCATCGACGGAATTACCGCCGATGATTACGGCCAGAAGCTTAACCACAACCTGAAACAGCTACAGCAGCAGCTGGTAGACAAGGCATACCGTGCATCGGTGGTTAAGCGTGTCTACATCCCCAAGAGTAACGGCAAAACCCGCCCGCTGGGTTTGCCTACACTCGAGGACAAACTGGTGCAACAAGCTACTTCCCAGATACTGCAAAGCATCTGGGAAGCTGACTTCCTGCCGTACAGTTACGGATATCGTCCGCGGAAGAGTGCTCATGATGCGCTGGAACAGATCCGCTCAGGGTTACAGCGAGGGAACTATGGCTATGTCGTAGAGGCTGATATTCAAGGCTTCTTCGACAACATGGATCATCGTTGGCTGATCCGGATGCTAGAACAGCGTATCGATGACAAAGCACTGATTAACCTGATCAAACAATGGCTGAGAGCACGCGTGATCGAACCGGATGGTTGCCAGCGCAAGCCGGAGAAGGGATCGCCGCAAGGTGGCATCATCTCCCCGGTGTTGGCCAACATCTACCTCCACTACGCGCTTGATCTGTGGTTTGAAAAGGTTATCCGTTGTCGCCTGGATGGCAATGCCATGCTGGTACGTTACGCGGACGACTTCGTCGTGGCCTTCCAGTATCAACGTGATGCCCGGTTATTCCGGAATCTGCTGGCGAAACGGTTGAGCAAATTCGGCCTGACACTAGCAAGCGATAAAACGCGACTCCTTCGTTTCAGTCGATTTGAGCCGGGGCGGCAACGCTTTATCGTCTTTCTGGGTTTTGAGATTTACTGGGGTTTAAGCCCCGCCGGTAAATGCGTAGTTTATCTGAAAACGGCCAGACTGAAGCAACGGGAAAGCATTAAGGAAATGGTGCGCTGGATCAAATACAACCGATCCCAACCGATCCAGACTCTGATCGCAACGGTAAAGCGAAAACTCCAAGGTTTTGGCAATTACTTCGGGATACCGGGGAATAGTAAAAGCTTGTCCCGTTTGCATTATCAGATGGTCAGAGCGCTGTTTAAGTGGTTGAATCGCCGCAGTCAAAGGCGCAGTTATAACTGGAGGGAGTTTAGTCAGTTACTGCGTTGGTTTGATGTGCGGGTGCCGCGTATCAGGCGGGTAAGTTACAGTTAGGGGCCGGCATTACGCGGGCGAACATATAATCGAAGAGCCGGATGCGGTAGTTCCGCACGTCCGGATCTGTGTGGGGGCGGTACAGGTAACTGGCCGTCCTACCACGACACTGTAGAGGAGCTATGAACAGAATTGCATTTATTTTGCTACTACTATTTCCAGTAGGTTCTCTAGCATGCTCATTTGCTCGAGTTACGGAAGAATTCGTTACTACAAATCAAGAATCGATAATTCCGGAGCAGCCAAATTTCACGCTGACTTCGATACATAGAGGGACAAAGGGCAATATTGGCTCTTGCAATGATGCTGGATCAATCAAGCTCACAGTGAACCCCGAACCAGAGCAAGATACTGGCTATGTATTTTCCATTTCGCAGGGTGAATTTGAAGACCAGCTATTTGGTGAAAAGCCAATCGTTCGAGTAAAAAAATACACCGAAGTTGGTGAGTACTCTTTCATATGGCTTGATGGTTACTCAGTCGAACAAGAGCCGATAGATATTGTTATTAGAATAGTTGCTGTATCAAAAGACGGAGGTGAAAGCGAGCCTCAGTTTTTGAAGGTCAGCCACCCAGGGGTAAAAAAGCCATGGTGGAAATTCTGGTAAACACAGTTAACAAGCACAGGCTGTCGGACGTCAAAACCTTCGCTCCTTCGTCGCTACGGCTTTGCCGCCGCAGTTGTGGGCGTTATAAGCAGTCGAACATATGAGAAATATCCTAATTTTACTACTGGTTCCTATATTGGTGAGTTGCCAAGCACTGAATGCAACCACATCAGTTATTGCTGGTAGTTCTGCTTGCAACTCAAGTGAAAAAGAGCAGTCTTTCCCCCCTGAGGGTGCAATAAAGAAAATTGACCTTTCTCTCACAATCTCATATGAAACGAGCGAAGTAAGTTTTTCCGAAACAGCCGTATGCGAATATCAAGGAAGCATGTGTGGTGGCGGAGCGTGGTTTCAAGTGTGGTACGGAGATCAATCTATATCGCACAATATTACGCTTCCACAAGGAGATGAGCTTATATTTAAGCCACACTCGTTTTGCATTACGATTGACGAATACGTCAAGCAATGCAAGTCTGGGAACTGTGACCATGCTGATAGTTTCAAGTTACTAATGATGTTCTCTGAGGCCAGAAGATCTAGCACTGTCGTAGTTGGATTAGACTGGACCAAAGGGAAATCACAAGACCGCGCCTTAGTAAAAGCAAACGATTTCAAAAACTACGGCTATCAAGTTAAGCACTTTAGTATCGAGGTCGCGGATGAAAGCTTATAACACATATGAGCCGTCCCCGCGTCAATAGGCGAAGTAACCCCTGAGGCTTTCCTCATGGGTGCTCTTTAAT
>NZ_JHVJ01000046.1 GCF_000620085.1 Marinobacterium jannaschii DSM 6295
GGAAACTTACCGCCGGTATCTCGAATACCTAAACTTTGTGAACAACGTGCTTAGCATCCGCACCTAGAAAAGCTATCAAAAACATCTGTAAACTGTAGAATGATGTCCATGGACTCGAAGGCATCCCCCAGCAGAGGTAAGCTTCATAGACTTTCTGACAGTAACGCCCCTGTAGTATGTGGTATCTATTCTGTCGCAATGCTGAAAACCGGTGCCCCTATACAATCAGTAACAGATAAAACAAGACCCCTATCATGGACTGGAACTCTATTAGCCTGATCAGCTACCTCGCACCTGTATTGTTAGCAACAATTGCTACGCTTGGCGCTATAAAGACCTTGTACCCAATTGCTCCGAAATTTGGCCTTGTCGATACACCCGATCATCGTAAGCTACATAGTGGATCGATTCCCCTGACTGGAGGGATCGCCCTATTCATCGGGCTTCTCACTTCACTAGGATACGCGGGAGAGAGCGTCTTTTATCTGAGCTGCGCAACACTTATTGTTATAACCGGTGTACTGGATGATGCCCGAGACCTGTCTGTTAAGTCCAGACTGTTCATTCAGACAAGTGTTGCCTTAAGCATGTGCCTGCTGGGTGATTATGAGCTGTCTTCCCTAGGAAGCCTTATAGGCACCGGAAATATTGAACTCGGCTGGTTTGCCCCCGCTTTTACTACGATTGCAGTTATCGCCGCTATCAACGCTTTTAACATGATAGACGGTATTGATGACCTGGCGGGCAGCCTGGCGTTAAATACGTTTCTTGGAATGGCTGTTCTTTTCTGGGTCAGTGGCATGGCAAGCCCTTTACAACTTGCAATCATATTTTCAGCCGGCCTGATCCCTTATCTTTTGACAAACCTCACGATAGGGCCATTTAAAAATAAGATATTTATGGGCGATGCCGGAAGTATGCTTATTGGCTTTACGGTGATATGGCTGTTGATCGAAGGCACCCAGGGAACCCAGCAAGCCTTCAGGCCCGTTACTGCACTGTGGCTGATCGCTATTCCACTCATGGATATGGCTGCCATCATGTTCCGACGAATCAAAAAAGGCCAATCACCCTTCAAACCCGACCGCGACCACCTGCACCATATTTTCATGCGGGCAGGCTGCTCACCCCGGCAAGCCCTGGGTCTGATATCGATATTCTCGATAGTCTTGGTCGGTATAGGTATCGCTGGCGAAATATACACTGTGCCAGAACCTGTAATGCTAGTAGCATTTTTAATGATATTTTTTACGTACCAGTATGCTATCAGGCACGTTTGGCGATTTATAACAATGTTTAATAGACTAAAATAAGGTTCATCGCGATATTTTGGGGAAGAAGAGGTGGACAGACAGAAAAGAAGGTAAATTGGTAGTCGCCAAACAAACCAAGCCCTCGACTCTGCTGCCACCATGCATCCTATTCTGTTTGACTCATTCTGGCCAGGTTTTCAGCTCAGCACCTGCCAGGCTCCTGACGATCAGTCGCTGATTATTCAGTTAGAGCCTTGCCCTGAATTCACTTCTCCTTGTGGTCAATGTCACCAGCCAAGCCCTCTCATCGATGACCGGCTTCTGCCGCCCACGGGCATGCAGCTGATCATGTTTATGCAAGATCCGGTAGAAGGTGGATTCCGAGGCCAGATAGTGGCCTTGGTCCAGCTGATCCGCGACGATAAACGCCGGTGGGCGGCTGCGATACTGAGGCTGATTGCAGAGCGATATCACGGCTTCGCGCTCCTCCTCTGACAGTTTATTGTGCGGTACAGGCCTGGATACGACTGGCCGCTGATCGGCGTGGACGATTGATTCGTCGTCCAGCTTTGATAGGTACGCACACTTAGATTCAGCGAGACGCAGGCCTTAACCAGCGGGACACCGTTAAGCTGAGCTTCCTGGATCAGGTTAACGGCATGCTGGCGATCAGGGTGGCTGGTCATTCGTCCTCGTTTTTGGAGCCCCAGATCGCCTCGGCTTTTTTTGACAGGATCAACAATGCGGCGGTTTCAGTCAGTGCCTTGTCCTTTCGGCGCAGATCTGCTTCAAGCTGCTTGATCCGTTTGCGCTCGGCCTTGGTGCTTTGGCGGTGGTGCCTGGCCTGCTCATCGGCCTGGGCATTAGCCCCCATACAAGCGGCTTTTCAAGCTTCGATCTGTTCTGGGTAGACACCGTGTTTACGGCAATATTCGCTGAGCTCTGCTTCGCTCATCGGCGCAGTTTCAAGCACCATGCGAAACTTGTCTTCGCTTGTCCATTTATCTGAGGACGCGGAATTGGAAGGCAACACAACATCTCGTTTTCTGGCGGCTTTACGCCAATTGTACAAGGTTGCGCTGCTGATACCTTCCTGACGCGCCAGCTCAGCAACGGTCAAGCTGTGCGGGGGGCCTCCTTTTGGAGAATAGCGGCTTTACGTTCTTCTGAGTAATGGGGCATGGTTGTTGTCCTCTGAAATGTTCAGGTGACAACTACGCTGACACATAGGGGAGAGGCCCAGTTCATCAGCTTTGATGAGCAGCTTCTGAATGGCCCCAACGCTGATTTTAGTGCTGTCCATGATCTGCCGGATCGACAGGCTAGCCGTAACCGGAGAACATCTCGAATTTTTCGCATTGTGATCCTCTTAGCCGGCACAGCCTCTCCCTTAAATAGGTAGAGGTTACCAAGTAAGTTTAAATATCAATGCGTTAAGAAGAATTCTGGACGAACGTGAACACTGATTCCGGGATGGTGAACAGCGATTCCGAAAAATCGGTAAAAGTGTTCACGTTGGGCCGGAATATGCATTGCCCGGTGCTGAGCTAGCTGCGGATGCTAAGCACGTTGTTCACAAAGTTTAGGTATTCGAGATACCGGCGGTAAGTTTCC
>NZ_JHVJ01000047.1 GCF_000620085.1 Marinobacterium jannaschii DSM 6295
AGTTTCTGCTGACCTACAAAACCGTGCCAGCAGCCCAGGGACTGGGTGTACTTGGTTTTGTCTTTGTCGAATTCAGCCATGTCACGGCGCATGATACCGGCAGTGTACTTAGCGATATCCAGGCCGGTTTTGAATTTGTTCTGAGCACGCATACGTGCAGCAGACTCTGGGTTGATTGCATCCCATGGGCTACCAGCGTTCTCTTTCAGGGTAGCGATGCTATCGATATCTTTGTTCAACGTAGACATGGTAAATCCTCTACAGTTTGACCTGCTAGGTGGTGATTATAGTTATAGGGTCGGGGCCGAAACCCCTTCCAGTTCCCTTGACTCAGTTCTTATAAGAAACCCGTCTTAAAACGAATTTCTTTGCCAGTACGACTATTTAGTAAAATAGGTGATGTGGCTTTGTTGAGGTGAATAATGCGTGTCCTGAAACGGAGCGTCAATGCTCATTTGTGCGAAGCAGCAAAATTGTAGTTTGACTACATTTCAACTGTTGAATGCTATGTAAATTCACTACAAACTTTTGGTTGTAGAAAACAGCGAAAAAGCCCATGAATACTAGCTTTGAAGAGGGTGGGTCATAAGTAGAACATACTTTGGTCTAGGCTGTATTTTGTCGTGTTTACAAGAAAAATAGTTATATAAATATGATTTTATATATCAAAATGATCTTGTTGTTTTCTTGCTACATTTCGACTAAAAGCAAGCTAATTCAATAGGTTATGGTTTGATTTCGATCTGTGTCAGGCGCCTTGGGCTGGCCTTCGGTGATGGAGGTGGTGTTATAACCGGTTCAATATCTATGTTGTTATGTAAACCTAAACGAATCGTTACATAATTTCAGGAATTTATAGCGGATCTAACGTGTATATGATGTCGCACTTGGCAAAGTCTTATTCTTTACGCATGTGCACAAAAATTGTGTTTGATTGGTGCCAATTGCTTGCTTCAACTGGGCTGGCGATTGTCTTTGATTGAGTGGGCTTTCATTCGATCGACATTATTCATACTAAGAAAAATTAACACGCTGAAGAGGAGGGAAGTGATCTGGCAATGACTTTTAGCCGATCTATTGAGGTAGGGTGGAGTTACAGTGGGTTAGTTAAGAAAGATGGGGCATAAAAGCCTTGGCTTGGACGGTATTCACCCAGGGTATTGTGAAAAGTGCTCTTAATATCTCAGGCTTGATGTGAAAGTTCAGGTACAAAAAAAGGGTGCCTTGGCACCCCTTACCAGAAAACGTTCAAATTAGTTGGTTAGTAGCTCTACATGGGATGCTTCAATATCCGCATCAAAATACGCCATGCCCAGTTTATCCAGGTACTCCATACGGTCGGCATTTCGCAGATCAATTTCAGGTGCGGTAAAACCATTTGCCTGATAGATTTCAGCCAGATGTGCCATAAAAATTTCGCCTTCCTGTACCAGGAGCAAGCTGGCTGCGCCGACATCCGGTTTCACCTGGGTGTTTAACCCTTCTGGGAGCTTTACTTCAAAAACAACGGCTTCCTCTTCGCCTTCAATGCGCACGCTGCGGTTTCTTACAGTCTGTTGCGCCCAGTAATGCGCTAGCTCTTTACTCTGCGTCAGAAACACGGGTTCAGTTGTTTCGGTGTAGCTGTTTCCGATTGTCGCCATGGTCTTTTTGGCAGCCGCTTTTAGTGCTTTATCACCGGAGCGCTTCAAGCCCTGCTCTTTGATGGAGTCAACCAGTGCAGATGAAGTGCCGTGGTACCAGGTGTTGCCGGTAGTAAAGCCTTTTTCGGTTAACAGATCGTTAGCATCTTTTAGAAAAGCAGGTGTGTTAGTCATATCTAAATCACTTAATTCAGTTGCAGTAGAGAGCTGCTTGGAATTCTATCGCAAAAAATCCTGCGGTTCTTTCGCAGATTTCCCCGGTAATGGTTGCCCGGGTGCAAAAAAGGCGACGCCTTAAACAAGGGGTCGCCTTTTTTGTCAGGAGGGCATACCTAGTTCAACTTGGGTGCTTGCCTCCAGTTAGTCCAGCTTTAGCCGAACTGGTTAGAGGTGTTTTTCGCACCGCCAGCTTTCAGTGCATTTTCGCCCGCAAAGTATTCTTTGTGGTCGTCGCCCATGTCAGAACCCGCCAT